>NC_013204.1:752500-1952500 GCF_000024265.1 Eggerthella lenta DSM 2243
AGGGGATGACCCGTGGATAGGGGTGAAAGGCCAATCAAACCCGGAGATATCTCGTTCTCCCCGAAATAGCTTTAGGGCTAGCCTCGGCCGTTCTCCGACGGCGGTAGAGCACTGGATCGTCGAGGGGGCTTCACCGCCTACCGACACGAACCAAACTCCGAATGCCGCCGGATCAGAGGCCGGGAGTCAGAACATGTGGGCTAAGCTGTGTGTTCGAGAGGGAAACAGCCCAGACCGCCCGCTAAGGTCCCCAAATCCATGCTGAGTGGCAAAGGATGTGCGTTTGCCTAGACAACCAGGATGTTGGCTTAGAAGCAGCCATGCATTTAAAGAGTGCGTAACAGCTCACTGGTCAAGTGGACATGCGCCGACAATTCACGGGGCTAAGCATGGTACCGAAGCGGCGGACTAATCTATATTAGTGGTAGGGGAGCTTTCCCCGCAGCGGAGAAGCCGAGAGGGCGACCCTCGGTGGAGCGCGGGGAAGTGAGAATGCTGGCATGAGTAACGAGAGCGGCGCGAGAAACGCCGCCGCCGTAAGCCTAAGGGTTCCTGGGCAAGGCTAATCCTCCCAGGGTCAGTCGGGAGCTAAGGCGAGGCCGAGAGGCGTAGCCGATGCGCAACAGGCGGACATTCCTGTACCGCCTGCGGACCGCTATCACCGACGGGGTGACGGAGAAGGGTAGCCGAGCGGGGTTCTGGACGTCCCCGTGAAAGCGCGTAGGGAGCATCGCATGGAAATCAGCGGCGCATATATCCTGAGACGCGAGACGAAAGCTTATGCTGAAGTCGGCGAGCCCATGCTTCCGAGAAAAACCTCTAGGAAGGGACGCAGGCGCCCGTACCAAAACCGACACAGGTGGGCAGGTAGAGCATACCGAGGCGATCGGGAGAACCATGGTTAAGGAACTCGGCATACTGACTCCGTAACTTCGGGAGAAGGAGTGCCCCTGGCGGTGACGGGACTAGCTCCCCGAGCGGCCGGGGGTCGCAGCGAAACGGCCCAAGCGACTGTTTATCAAAAACACAGGACTCTGCAAAGCCGTAAGGCGACGTATAGGGTCTGACGCCTGCCCGGTGCTGGAAGGTTACGCGGATGGGTCAGCCGCAAGGCGAAGCTCTGAAGCCAAGCCCCAGTAAACGGCGGCCGTAACTATAACGGTCCTAAGGTAGCGAAATTCCTTGTCGGGTAAGTTCCGACCTGCACGAATGGCGTAACGATTTGGGCGCTGTCTCAACCATGGACCCGGTGAAATTGTATTATTCGTGAAGATGCGAATTACCTGCGGAAGGACGGAAAGACCCCGTGAACCTTTACTGCAGCTTGACATTGATCGTTGGCTCGGCGCGTAGAGGATAGGCAGGAGGCTGCGAAGCCCGGGCGCCAGCCCGGGCGGAGCCGACCTTGGAATACTGCCCTCGTCGCGTCGGCGATCTAACCCCCGGCCGTGATCCGGCGGGGGGACCGTGTCAGGCGGGTAGTTTGACTGGGGCGGTCGCCTCCCAAAACGTAACGGAGGCGCGCAAAGGTCCGCTCAGAACGGTCGGCAACCGTTCGCAGAGCGCAAGAGTACAAGCGGGCTTGACTGCGAGGCCCACAAGCCGAGCAGAGACGAAAGTCGGTTCTAGTGATCCGGCGGCACAGAGTGGAATGGCCGTCGCTCAACGGATAAAAGGTACTCCGGGGATAACAGGCTGATCTTGCCCAAGAGTCCACATCGACGGCAAGGTTTGGCACCTCGATGTCGGCTCATCGCATCCTGGGGCTGAAGTCGGTCCCAAGGGTATGGCTGTTCGCCATTTAAAGCGGTACGCGAGCTGGGTTCAGAACGTCGTGAGACAGTTCGGTCCCTATCCTCCGCAGGCGCAAGAGGATTGAGGAGGTCTGCCCCTAGTACGAGAGGACCGGGGTGGACGGACCTCTGGTGCAGCAGTTGTCGACCAACGGCACGGCTGCCTAGCTACGTCCGGCACGGATAACCGCTGAAAGCATCTAAGTGGGAAGCCGTCTCCAAGATGAGTCCTCTTTCCGGTAAGGGCCCAGGCAGAACACCTGGTCGATAGGCCGCAGGTGCAAGGCGTGCGAGCGCCTCAGCCGAGCGGTACTAATAGCCCGAGCTCTTCTTCGCATGCATATCCCTCGGGTTGCGCGATCGAAAGTCACGAGCGCTGTGCAACCGCCAGGGTGGCGCGGGGGGATCCCGCGGCCCTGACGGGGCCATACAGGCCCGCGCGGGAACGCCCTGCGCGAGCGCGACCATGGAGGCGGGGATCACCCGGTCCCATTCCGAACCCGGCAGTTAAGCCCGCCATCGCCGAAAGTACTGCAGCGTCAGGCTGTGGGAGGATAGGGCGTCGCGCTCGCGGAGGGCGTTTCGGCATGCGGAGGCCCCGCCCCCCTCGGGAGGCGGGGCCTCCGCGCGTTCCGGGGCTCCGCTCCCCTAGGAGGCGCGTGGCGTTCCGTGTCCGGGGTCTTGAGGCTCATCCCGCTCGGGAGCTGGATCGCGAAGCCTTCGAGTAATCCGTCTCCGGCCTTATTCGCCCTCTTCTTTCTCCCATTGTCTACTGCTTCCCTTTTCCTTGCGTTCCGCATGCGCCGAAGCGCCGTTGGGACAACTCGCTTGCTATATATGTTGACAACATGCATGCTTAAGGAGTATAGATGTTATTAGCATATAGAGGCGAGCTTGCGGAAGGAAGTGGGGCCTATGCCGAGAGACGATTGCGGCGGAGAGGGTGCGGCGCGTCAGCCGTGTTGTCGACGCCGCGGAGGCGGCGGCGGGGCGTTGGTCGAGCCTGCCGCCCTTGCAGCATTGCTGTATGCGGGCGGATATGGCTACGACATGCGCAAGGCGATCCTCGAGCGTACGAATGGCGAGGTGGATGTCGACGTAGGCGGCTTGTACCGGTCGCTCAGACGGCTCGAGGACGAAGGTGCGGTGGCATCTCGATGGTGCGACGAGGACGTTGGGCCGCGCCGTCGCGAGTACGAGCTGACGCAGCAGGGAGTCGAACTGGCCGAACAGTGGCTCGATGCGCTTCGGGCGCGACGGCGCCTCGATGATTTGCTGGTCGAGTTGCTGGAAGGCGGCTTGGCGGAGCTGAAACGAAACGACGTTTGAAGTATTATCCGGACATGAATGAAAGAAGGGCGAGATGGGCGAGACGATGAAGCTTGCGGTGCCGACGATGGGCGAAGCGGGGTTGGAATCCGAGCGCGCGGGGCATTTCGGCCACTGCGACTGCTTCACTGTGGTGGAGATCGCCGATGGCGAGATCACGGGTACGAGCGAGGTGGCCAACCCTCCGCACGAGGAAGGCGAGTGCATGCGTCCGGTCGGCTTGTTGGCCAAAGCCGGAGTGGACGCTATCGTGGCGGCGGGCATGGGCATGCGCCCGCTCACGGGCTTCAACCAGGCGGGCATCACGGTGTACTTCGAAAACCAGACGCCGATCGTGGGTGATGCGGCGAAGCTGGTGGCTGCGGGCAGCGTGCCGGTGATGAGCGCGGACAACGCGTGCAACCATCACCACTGATCACCTGTTTGACGAGGTCGTTCGAACACCCTCGAAGCTTGGGCTTCGAGGGTGTTCTTCTTTGCGCGTTTGAAAGGTCATGCTATGCTGCAAGGAAGCGAATGAAAGGACGAAGCGGTGCGGCAACTCGATGAAGAAGGCAGATATCGTCTCGGGGCAGCGGACCTTCTGACGTCGAAGCGCTGCGTGCTGGAAGGGGCGGTGCCTCCGATCGCTATCACGCAGGAGGAGCCTGTTCGGTCGTACGGTTGGGTGAGCAAGGGGCTGCCGACGCCCGCCACGGGCGGACTCTATGTTGTCGAGTTCTTCGGAAAAAGCGATATCGCGATCTTGGCTTATATCGATCCGTTCGGGCGCGTGTTTTCGACGAGCGAAGCGTCTGCCGTGCCTCCGGCGAGGACTCCCGATCTGACGTTCGCGAGGGTTCCCCAGCAGGCTGCCGGAGAAGAGCTGGGGTGCGTGTACGTCCATGAAAGCGACGGGTCGAAAAAAGATGTTGCCCAGTACCGCTGCGCAAGCGGCCGCTATGCGCTGTTCGATTCTTGGTACGACTTCGGCCCGTACGACATGAACTTGACGTACGAAGACGCGATGGCTCGGGCGTATTTGGCGTTCGTGCTGCGTCCTTCGCTCGGAGCGCCGTCGGTACCCGAGCGCGGCATCGGCGGCGTGTTCGAGCGGCTGAAGGGTGACAAGCCCTTGACGGCGATGCGATCCATCGTGGAGGACGCGCGCTGTGCCGAGGACGATCCGGTGTGCAAGCCTCCTGCGCTCGTCAGCTGCTTGGCGCACTGGCTGACCGAGGCGGGGCTGGACAAACTGGCAGGGGTCAAGGACGAGGCGCTGCGCTTGGTTCGCACCGTGCGCTACGCCAACACCTATTATCTGGGCGTGGAAGACGGGGAAGCTCCTATCACGATCGAGACGGTGTGGGCGATCGAGGCTGCGCTCAATCGGTTTCTGCTGGTAAGCGAGGCGTTCGGCGATCGCGCCTCGATGGCAACGGAGGCGGATTGCGCTCGGTGGGACGCCTATCTGCTGGAAACGGTGGCTGCGCAGCGTCCAGTGATGGACGGGCCTGCGGATGCGCCTGCGGCAGAGCGGGCGGGCGAATGGAGCGTGCGGTGCGCGATAGGGGCGATGCTCGAGCGGTTGCGGCTTCCGGTGCGTTTGGACGCGTCGATGCGCTTCGACGTGGAGGCGGGGGCGGCGGCGTTCGATCTGAAGGTTCCGGGCGCGTCGCTCATGCCGTCGTGGGCGTGGCGGGAGGAAAGCGGCTGGGTGCAGGCGAGCGAGCGCGATCGGGACGCGCAGGCGCATCGCTACGCGCTGCATCTGGGGCTGGTGCTGGCTGCTGCTGCATTCGACGCTTCGTCTGGAATCCGACGCGTCGACATCGTGGCGCGGCCGTGCGAGAACGCGGCGCCGAGCTCGAGCGACGAAAGTAAGGGAGAGTTTCCGCGCGAGTCGTCTGCGCGGGCGTTCGTGCAGACGACGTTCGCTCGGGAAACGTACGAGGCGTTCGGACGCTTCGAGGATGCGCGCGCCGGCGACCCGTTGCCGCCGTATGCGGCGAGCGGGGCGATCTTCGATGTGGAGGCGGCCGAAGCGTTCGCGTACGTCGACGCCCTTCCGTCGCACGAGCTGCGTCTGCAGATGCCGGAAGTGGTCGACGGGGCGTTGGCGGACGACATGCGCGTCCAGCTGGGCGCCGAGCGATGCAAGGACATGCGCATCACCTTTCATGCTGCGCGTCGCCGCATGGCCGAAGGCCTTGCCGACGAGATCGTGCGCGCTTCGAGCACGGCGGACGCCATCCGGCTCGTTCGCGCGGCGCAGGAGGAGGCGGCAGTCCAGGACGACGACCGTACGGTAGCGTCGTGCACGCGGCTCATGGCGGCGCTTGCCGAAGGCGAGATCGGCTTGGGCGATCAGAACGCAGTGGTGGCGCGCTTCCTCGGAGAGGATCGGTGCCTTGCGGCGCTCGGACGTGCTCGGTCGTTGTCTACGAGCGGCGACCAGGAGACGGCGGTGCAGGTGCTCATCGATGCCGTAGGGGAAGCGGCGGCCCTCGACGGGTTCGTGGACGGCGCGACCACCGTGTACCGTTCGTTCGACTCGTACGCGTCGCGCGTGCTGTACAACCGTGCGCGGGCGGGTGCGGGCGCTCCGTCGCGCGCTTCGGCGGATGCGGGCAAGCGGGTGGAGGTGGTCCCCGATTCCTACTACCTGTGCCATCTGGAGATCACGCAGCTTTTGGAGCACTCGTTCGAGCGTACCGAAGAGGCGTTGCGGTTCGGCCAGCGCGCCATCGAGCTGGGGCCTGCGACGGCAGCCGGCTACCGTCAGCTGGGTCGCGCTTACATGTTGGTGGGCGACATGGAGAACGCCGCCGCGGTGCTGGAGGAGGGACTGCTGATCGCCGTGCAGCCCAGCGACATCGCCATGGCGTACTACCAGCTTGCGTACGTGCTGTGGAAGGCGGGACGGCCGCAGGCGGGCGCGGCATGCTACCTTAAATCGCTCATGACCTCGTCGTCGATGGCGATGCAGGCCACGGCCGAACTCCAGGAGCTGGTGGAGGAGACGGGCGTGGCGCTGCCGCCGAGGGAAGTCGTCGACGAAGAACTGGCGAAGCATGCGGTGCCGGTGGCGCCTACCGCCGAGGTGCTCGAAGCGTTGGGCTCCGGCGCGTCCGCTGCCGTCGATGTCGGGATGTTCCCCGTCGCACGCAACCTGCTGGCCCTGCGCCTGCGCTACCGTCCGGACGACGCGCTGGTGAACGTGCTCCGTTCGTTGGGCGAGTGATGGCGGCTTCGCGGGTGTTTGCGCTACAATAGACCGATTCAGAATGCGAGAGACGAAGGATACGCCATGGCTTTGCAAGCTCCCGAAGGAACGAAGGACCTCCTGCCCGACGAGGCGAAATTCTGGGCGCACTTCAAGGCGACGGCCGCCGACATGTTCGGTCGCTACGGCTATGTGACTATCGAGACGCCCGTCTTCGAGCAGACCGAGCTGTTCGTGCGCGGCATCGGCGAGGCTACCGATGTCGTGTCGAAGGAGATGTTCACGGCGATCTCGGGCGAGAACCTGAACAAGCTTCTGGGCGGCGGCACCATCAAGGGCAAGAGCCGCCTGTCGCTGCGTCCCGAAGGCACGGCGGGTGTGGTGCGCGCGGTGGTGCAGCACGATCTGGTGCCGCAGGGCGCGGCTCCGGCGAAGCTCATGTACGCAGGCCCGATGTTCCGCGCCGAGCGTCCGCAGAAGGGTCGCCAGCGTCAGTTCAACCAGGTAGGCGTCGAGTGCCTGGGCGCCGAAGATCCCAGCGTGGACGCCGAGGGCATCATCATGCTCATGCGCTTCTTCGCCGCCATCGGCATTCCCGTGGACGCCACGCGCCTTCTGGTGAACTCTATGGGCTGCGAGCAGTGTCGCCCGGCGTACCGCGATGCCGTGAAGGCGTACATGGACGCGCATGCGGACGAGCTGTGCGACGAGTGCAAGCGCCGCGCGGAGATCAACCCGCTGCGCGCGTTCGATTGCAAGAACCCCGACTGCGCCGCCGTGATGGCCGATGCGCCGAAGATCACCGAGCACCTATGCGACGACTGCCGCGAGCACTACGACACCGTGAAGGCGTACCTCGGCGGCGCGGGCCTTTCCTTCGAGGAGGATCCGAAGCTGGTGCGCGGCTTGGACTACTACACGCGCACGGTGTTCGAAGTGCAGGTGACCGAGGGTATGGGCAGCCAGAACGCCATCGGTGGCGGAGGGCGCTACGACAAGCTGGCCGAGGAGGTGGGCGGGCGCCCCACGCCCGGCTTCGGCTTCGCGCTGGGCTACGAGCGGTGCGCGTTGGCGCTGCAGGCGGCGGGCTACGAGTTCCCCGCGGCTCGGCGCTGCGACTTCTTCGTGGCCTGCGTGGACGACTCGGTGCGCGCGGAGGCGTTCTCGCTCGTTCAGGCTTGCCGCGACGCGGGGCTCATCGGCGAGATGGATCATCAGCATCGCAGCTTGAAGAGCCAGTTCAAGCTGGCCGACAAGCTGGGTGCCGTGGTCGTTGCGGTGCTGGGTCCCGACGAGCTGGCCGCCGGCCAGGTGAAGGTGCGCAACATGCGGACGCACCAGGAGAGCGCGGCGGATCTCGCCGCGCTGAAGAAGCTGCTGGCGCATTTCGGCGGCGAGCCGTTCGGTGGAGAGGCGGATTCCCTCGAGGCTGTGCTGGGCAAGCTGGAAGCCCGATAGCCGTCAGCGTGCGGGAGGGGCGATAGCGAGCAAGACGACGAAGGCGGCCGAGAGGCCGCCTTCGCTTGGGAGAGGGAGGATCTTGTTAGAGGCTTACCATTTCCCGGCGCTCAGGTTCTTGCCGAGCAGGTAGCCGAAGGTGGTGCAGGCCCCGCCCAGGTTGATGCCGGGCACCTTGTAGTCGTACACGTCGCCGTACATGTCTCCCACGACGGTGCCCACGCCGTACAGGCCGGGGATGGGGTCGTTTTGGTTATCGCACACGTGCATCTGGATGTCGGTGTTGAGGCCTCCTGTGATGCATAGCGTGTAAGGCTCGTTTTTGATGCCGTAGAACGGGGGCTGCTTCACTGGCAGCAGGAAGCGCTTGTCCTTGTGGAACTCGTCGTCGAGGCCCGTCTCGCAGTACGAGTTGTACCGTTCGACCTGGGCGAGGAACTCCTCGCGCGGCAGACCCAGACCGTCGGCCAGCTCTTCGAGCGTGTCGGCCTTCACGGCGTTCTCGGCCATCGTGGCGTCGAAGCCGGCGTACTCGTCGGTGGTGGTCCAGTCGGTGTTGGGGTCGAACAGCGCCTGGATGGCGTCGTAGACCTCCTGCGTGTCGCGCGGCTCGCCGCCCACGCGGTCGCTCTGCCAGGGGGCGGAGTCCTGCACCCAGTTCTCGTCCCAGATGAGGAACGCGCATCCGTCGGGCTGCACGCGCTGCGGATAGGGCATGTAGCCGTACGTGCAGTTTTCGTTGGAGTAGCGCACGCCCTTCTTGTTCACCAGCAGGCCGGGGAACGTGGTGAGCGCGCCTTCCGCCCACCAGCGGCAGGGCAGCACTTCGTCGCCCATCGTGGCCAGCATGGGGGCGTTCGGCGTGTACTTCTGCCAGGACGCGCCGATCCACAGCGCCAGCTTGAGGCCGCTGCCGTCGTAGACGCCGCCGTAGCCGAAGGGCAGCGCCATGGGGCAGTACTTCGCCACCATGTCCTTGTCCTGCGAGAAGTCGCCCGTGGCCAGCACGACGCCCTTCGTGGCCTTGTAGCGGGTGTACTCGCCGTCGCGCTTGGCCACGCAGCCGGTGACGCGGCCGGTGTTGTCGCCCTCGCGGTCGAGCTGCACGGCGGTGGTGCTGAAGAAGACCTGGCCGCCGCCCTTCTGGATTTCCTCGGTCAGCGCTTCGACGACGATCTGCTGCGACGCGCCGGCCGCTTGGGCACCCTCGGCGACGAAGGAGTGGGATACGTTCAGCGTTTTGAGCGGGCCGCCGTCCCACCAGTCGGTGCCGCCGTCGCGCTGGTTGTTCTCGATGACGGCGGAGATGCCGTAGGGCTCCATCTTGTCCATGAGCCAGTTCATGGCGTTGCCGGACTCGTTGTAGACGAGCCACCACTTCTCCTGGTCGAGGCGGAAGCTGTTCGACGCGAAGATCTCCTGGAAGATGGGTTCGATCTCCTCGCGGGTGAAGTCGAGGCCCAGCTCGTGGGTGAGGCGCGTGTTGAACGCCGCGTTGGAGCCGCCGCGCGACACGGGGCCGTCGCTCGAGGCGATTACCACGACGTCGGCGCCTTCCTCGACGGCGGACGTGGCGGTGACGAGGCCGCCCACGCCGGCGCCGATGACGAGGATCTCGCATTCCACGGTGTTTCCGATCTTGCTCTCGTCCACGGGCTCGGGCGGAATCTCGAAGTTCCACTTCGCGTTCGTGAATTTCTCGGCGTCGAGCACGAGGTCGCCCGATGCGGCGGCGACGGTTTCCTTATCCTGCGGCGCGCATCCGGCCAAGCCGAGCGTGCCCGCTGCGGCCGCGGCGGCTCCGGCCACCGTGGCGCCCTTCAGGAAGCTGCGACGATCCATCGACCTTGCTGTTCCCATGTTCCCTCCTTCGTTCGGATGATCCCCTGCCGAGCGCTGCGGCGACGTCTTTCGCTTCGTCTTGCGCGACGCTCGACGGGATGTAGCGTATGCCCGATCGGGCCGGCGCGCGTCACTCAAAACGTGGCATTGGCGGGTTCGAAGGCATGCGGGCGCGCATCTCACTCGAAATGCGTTATTCCTTGGCGGCGCTGTCATTTATACTGGCACCATGGCATCGCGTCCATGGAAGGGGAATCATGGAAAAGGGGAGGGCCGATACCGAAGGAGGCTCCACGCTGTTCGTCCGCCCGACGGTGCTGGACGCAGGAATCGGGGTGCTGTACTTCTTCACGTCGCATATGGTCATCCGGGCGATGTACTCGATCGGGGTTGATCGCACGTCGACGGAGCTGTCCGTGTTCTTCCTCGTGGTCATCGCATCGGTCATCGCGGCGCATCTGCTGTCGAAGCCGCTGCTGCGGGCGCGCCGGTTCGCGGAATCGGCTTTGGGGATACCGGCGGTCAGCGTGACGGCGGCGTTGGGAGCCACGCTCGCGCTCGTGTCGATGCTGCCGGTGGTGGGCGTGGGGCTGTTCTATGCGTCGGGCGCCTTGCTGGGGCTTGCGTGCGGGTGGATCATCGTCATCTGGACGTCGACCATCCACGCTTCGCGGCCCGAGAGCGCCTCGTTCTACCTCGATCCGGCGCTCGTGGTGGCCGTCGTGTGCTATTTTCTGTTCCGCTGCGTCAGCTCGTTCTCGGACACGATCGCGCAGGGGTTCCTGCTCGCGCTGCCGCTGGTGACCATCGCGTGCATCATCCGCGCCGCCAAGCCCGCCGACGAGGGCGATGCGCCCGCGCTGGGCGAGGGGACGCAGGCGCTGCAAGTGCTGGTGGCGGTTGCAGCGGCGTTCGCCATCGGCTGCAGCGTGACCGTGTACTTGGCGGGGCGCGAGAACGACGTGTTGTCGTCGGGGCTTAACTACATGGTGCTGTTCGAGGTGCTGGCGGTCATCCTCATGGCGTTCTGCTGCTGGCTGATGAGCCGGTTCTCGCAGCAACGGGGCGCGCTGTCGCCGCGCGGCACCGCGGTGCTTTCGTTTTGCGTGTGCTATCTGCCCCTGTTCTCCATCGGGCTGGTGATGGGCGGGGCGGCCATCCCGTCGAACGCGCCGGACGCGCTGTGGGAGAGCAACGTGTGGGTGCTGCTCATCGCCATCTTCGCTTACGACATCCGCGATTCGGTGTACGCCATCCGCGGGTTGGCCGTGGGGCTGATGTTCGAGGCCATGTGCATCGGCCAGCTGATCGCGCGCGTGTCCACGCTGAGCTTCTCATCGTGCGCGCTTGCGGTGGCCGGGGCGCTGACGGCGCTGTACTTCTTCAGCGTGGGAAGGCAGCTGCTGCGCGGGGTGCCGAAGAGGAAGCAGCCGCGCGAGGAGGAGAGGCGGGCCGAGGAGCCGCGGGCGCGCGCCGAGGCGGAGACGGAAGACGAGGCGATGCCGTCCGAGATGCTGGCGTACTGCCGCAAGCTCGCGCTGGAGAACGGCTTGACGCCGCGGGAGGCCGAGATACTCGGGCTCATCGCCATGGGGCGCAGCGCGAAGTACATCGCCGAGGAGTTGACGATCTCGCACAACACGACGCGCACCCATATCAAGCACGTGTACGAGAAGCTGAACATCCACTCGAAGCAGGAGCTGCTCGACCTCGTGCTGTTCGGGTCGGGATTGATATGAGGCGCGCCCGCGCCGCCGGGGCGGGCGGCGTGTTCGCGAGGGGCGGGATAGGCAAACGTCTTAAAAGGCGGCTGCCCCTATTTACGGCATTGATCGGTGTCGCGTGGGGCGCCGGTGGCGTTTGAGTGCTCGGTCATGTATACTACATGCATATCGCAGTTTCATGAAAGGAGCCCTCATGCCGGCGTTGCAGGTGCGAGATTTTCCCGACGATTTGTACGAGCAGTTGAAGGCGTATGCGGCCAGCCAGCATCGCAGCATCGCGCAGCAGACCATCGTGGCGGTGGAGCAGATGCTGGAGGCCGCCGACGCGCAGCATTATTGGGACGGGCATGACCTGCACCGCCTGGAGCGGCGCCCGCGTTACTTCGACTTCGACACCGAGGCGAAGCGAGCCGTGCGCATCGAGAAGCGCAAGGAGCTGTTCGCGGAGATCGACAAGCTGCCGAAATTTGACGTTCCGGATGATTTTCCGGACACGGTGGAACTCATACGCCAGGGTCGCGAGGAGCGGGATGCGATTATCGACGCGATGATTGCTGCCGAGAAGCAGAAGGCGGTCGAAGCATGATAGTCCTTGATTGTTCTGCGGCGGTTGACATGGTAAGGGAGACCGAAGCCGGTCGAGCTCTGAGGCAATTGATGCTTGAAGGAGAAGAGGTAATCAGCTCTCAGCTCTTTCTCATTGAGGTGTCGAATGCTTTTTGGAAATACCATAAAGCGGGTCTTCTTGATGAGAAAACGGTATGCGCCAACATCGAGAAAGCGATCGCTCTCGTAGACGAGTTCTGTGATCTTGATAAAACCCAGTGCTGCGAGGCCACGAAAGAAGCGATGCGCTTGCGCCATCCCGTTTACGACATGCTGTACTTCGTGCTCGCGCGGCGCAATGCGGCCACGTTGTTCACGCTGGATCGCAAGCTGCAGCAGCTGTGCTTGGACAACGGGGTGGACTGTGTGCTGACCGATACGAACTTCTAGCGGGTCGTTCGCGCGCATTTTGCATGAAACCGGATACCTGTTTCGACCCGCGCGCCTTCGATACTGTACAATGGCTAAGTTTGAGTAACGTTTGCCGCGTCACGGAGGGGCGGCGAATGCAGATAGCAGTGCTGAGGAGCAAGGAACCAACGTTATGACGGACTTCATGAACGAATACTGCATGCACACCGCCACGTGCGGCGAGCTGCGCAAAGGCGACGTCGGCCGCGAGGTCGTGCTGTGCGGCTGGGCGTGGCACAACCGCGACCACGGCGGGCTCATCTTCGTCGACCTGCGCGACCGCGCGGGCTACACGCAGGTGGTCGTCGATCCCGACTGCGTGAGCGCCGACGACTTCGCGAAGGCCGAGCACCTGGGCCGCGAGTACGTGCTGAAGATCGCCGGCACCGTGCGCGAGCGCGGGGCGGAGGCCGTGAACCCCAACATGGCCACGGGCGAGATCGAAGTGCTGGCGAAGTCCGTCGAGGTCCTGAACACGAGCGTGACGCCGCCGTTCTCCATCGAGGACGGCATCGAGACGGACGAGACCACGCGCATGAAGTGGCGCTACCTGGACATCCGCCGTCCCGAGATGTATCAGGCCCTGCACTTGCGCCACAAGGTGGCCCAGGCCATGCGCGGCGCGCTGAACGAGCGCGGCTTCCTGGAGGTGGAGACGCCCATCCTGGCGAACTCCACGCCCGAGGGCGCACGCGACTACATCGTGCCGAGCCGCCCGAACCCGGGCCGTTTCTACGCGCTGCCTCAGAGCCCCCAGCAGTTCAAGCAGATGCTGATGGTGGGCGGCATCGAGCGCTATTACCAGATCGCCCGCTGCTTCCGCGACGAGGACCTGCGCGCCGACCGTCAGCCCGAGTTCACGCAGGTGGACATCGAGATGGGCTTCGTGCAGGGCGAGGACGTGATGAACCTCATGGAGGACGTCATGGCCGAGACGTTGGCGGCCGTGGGCGTGGAGCACGCCTTCCCGCTTCAGCGCATGCAATACCGCGAGTCCATGGACCGCTTCGGCAACGACCGCCCCGACACGCGCTTCGGCATGGAGCTGGTGGACATCACCGACATCGTGAAGAACACGGGCTTCAAGGTGTTCTCGAGCGTGGCGCAGTCCGGCGGCGTGGTGAAGGCCATCAACGCGAAGGGCGCGGGCGACTGGAGCCGCGGCGACGTGGAGAAGCTGGCCGACATCGCAGCCGAGAACGGCGCGAAGGGCATGGCCTGGATCGCGTTCACGACCGACGGCAAGGAGAAGAGCCCCATCATCAAGTTCTTCAGCGACGAGGAGTTCGCCGCGCTGAAGGAGGCCATGGACGTGGAGCCGGGCGACCTTCTGCTGTTCGCCGCCGACACCTACGAGGTGGCGAGCGCCGTGCTGAGCGCTCTGCGCCTGCACATGGCCGATGCGCTGAACGTGCCGCGCGAGGGCCATCAGCTGCTGTGGGTGGTGAACTTCCCCATGTTCAAGTACGACGAGGACGAGAAGAAGTACGCCGCCGAGCATCATCCGTTCACCCACGTGCTGGACGAGGACGTGGACAAGATCGAGAGCGACCCGCTGGCATGCGGCAGCTACAGCTACGACCTGGTCATGGACGGCTTCGAGGTGGGCGGCGGCACCATCCGTATCCACAACGCCGACGAGCAGCGCGCCGTGCTGCGCACGTGCGGCTTGACGGACGAGGAGATCGAGGAGAAGTTCGGCCACCTCATCCACGCGCTTGAGCTGGGCGCCCCGCCGCATGGCGGCATCGCGCTGGGCCTCGACCGTCTGGTCATGCTGCTGGGCGGCAAGGCGTCCATCCGCGACGTCATCGCCTTCCCGAAGACGAGCTCCGCGAGCGATCCGATGACCGGCGCCCCGAGCGCCGTGACGGGCCGCCAGCTCAAGGAAGTCAATCTGCGCACGCTGTAGGGAAGCGAGCGAAAGAACGCATCGAGGGGCCCGTTGATCTCAACGGGCCCCTGTTCTATCCGAATGCGTTGTCGTCTGCGCCGGACTACGCCGCTGGTTCGCCGGTCTGGGCCTTGTCTTCCAAAGGCTTGCGCTGCCGGTTCAGGCGATCGAACTTGTTCTTATCGGTTTCGGCCATGCCTTGGCCGGGATCGTGACGTTTATCGAACAGCGGATCGGCGGGGTCGGTCCAGATGCGCTCGGCCACAGGTTCCCATTCCTCGATGGAACGCGTGCACTTGGCGCACAGGTCGCGCGCGCTTTCCTTCGCCTGCAGGTCGGTGGAGTGGGCGCCGGCGGTTTCCACCATGTCCGCCAGCACGTCCCGGTTCTCCAAGATGGGGCAGGGACGCAGCAAGTTGTCGTTGAACGGCTGCCGCTCGTAGTACTGCATGAAGATCGGAGATTTCAGGGCATCGAGCAACGTCGTCTCGCGTATGTTCGCGTTGGCGTAGTGCGCGAACACGCACGGCTCCACGTCGCCGGCGGCGTTGATATGCAGATAGCGTCGTCCGCCGGCGATGCATCCGCCCACGAACTCGCCATCGTTTTGGAAGTCGAGGGTGAACAGCGGTTTCTTGCTGCGCATCTCGCGGACGAAGCGGTAGAGGCGTTCGCGCTGGTCGGCTTGCACCATGAGTTCGACGGGCGCGTCCACGCCTACGGGCATGTAGGTGAATATCCAGGCGAATAGGACGCCCTGGCCGATCATCCAGTCGAAGAACTCCTCGGAGGCGATGGAATCGGCGTTGGCTGACGTGTAGCAGCACGAGACGCCGAAGGGGAGCCCGTGCTGTTTGAGCAGGCGCATTGCCCGGACGACCTTTTGGTACGTGCCCTCGCCGCGGCGTCCATCGGTTGCTTCCTCGAAGCCTTCCACGCTGATGGCGGGGATGAAGTTCTTCACGCGCAGCAAATCTTGGCAAAACTCTTCGTCTATGAGCGTCGCGTTGGTGAACGAGAGGAACGAGCAGTCGGAATGCGCTTCGCAGAGCGCGATGAGATCCCGCTTGCGCACGAGCGGCTCGCCGCCGGTGTAGATGTACACGTAGGTGCCGAGCTCGGTGCCTTGGCGGATAATGGAGTCCAGTTCGTCGTAGGAGAGGTTTTCCTGGTGACCGTACTCGGCGGCCCAACAACCGGTGCAGTGCAAGTTGCAGGCGCTCGTAGGATCCATGAGGATGGCCCAGGGCACGTTGCAGCGGTGCTTCTCGCGCATGGTCTCCTGCTTTGGCCATGCCATGAGGTTGCCGTCAACGAGGAACGTCTTGATGAAGTCGTTGCGCATCACGGGATTCAGCTCGAGCAAGCGCGTGATGAGCTGGTACCAATTGCTCTGCTGGTCGATAGCGTTGCGGAAGGCGGTCCTCTGACTGGGGAACAAGTCGGCAGGTGCTACCTTGTCCAGCATATCCATGATCTTGGTGGCGTTGCGCTCGGGGTCTTCCAAGAGATAATCGAGCGTCTTCTCGAAGGCCGCGTGCTTGATCTGATCGGTTGCCTTCATCGCTTCCTCCTCTAATGCATTGATTGTTCCACGAATGCCGAATAATCATCTTACGTAGATTCCGGTAACGAAATGAAGAAGGGCGATCGCCAAGTTGGAAACGAATGGATCTATCTGGGTGTTCTGCAGAGGATCGGGTTCGATCAACTTAGCTGGAAAGACGACGGCTTGCGACGGCGCGGCACCGCAAGGCAAAGGATTCCTGCGGTCTCGACGGCGAACGCGATGGTCGAGACTGTGTGCTTTTGGTTGCTTCAGAGGGTTGGGGTTCGACCGGATTTTGCGCTTCCTTTATACTGGAGCGGTTGTTGTTTTGAGTATCTCGAATGGGCCGGGGCGGCGCCATGTTCCGAACCTGGTCAGGTCCGGGAGGAAGCAGCCATAAGGGACCGCTGGCGAGCGCCCCTGCCTATTCGAGATACTTTTTTGTATCGGGCTGTGACCGCGAGGACGACATGGACATCATCAATTTCTTCGTCAACCTGCTCTCGGATCCGCGGGGGGCTATCGCGGGCTGGATCATCGCGCTGGGGCCGCTGTGGGTGTACTCGCCGCTGTTTCTCATCGTGTTCGTGGAGACGGGTCTTGTGTTCTTCCCGTTTTTGCCGGGCGATTCGCTGTTGTTCGCGGCGGGCGTGTTCTCTGCCGACGGTGGAGGGTTGAACGTCTGGGCTACGCTCATCGTGTTCTACGTTGCCGCTATCTTGGGCAACACGTCGAATTACTGGATCGCGCGGTTCTTCGGCGCGCGCATCATCGATTCCGGCAAAGTGAAAGCGCTCACGCCTGAACGCATGAGCAAGCTCGACCATTTCTTTGCCAAATACGGCGGGCTCACCATCGTCATCACGCGCTTCATGCCGTTCTTCCGCACGTTCGCCCCGTTCATTGCGGGTACCGGCCATATGAACTTCGGCAAGTTCACGCTGTTCAACTGCATCGGCGGCATAGCCTGGGTCAGCCTGTTCGTTTTGGTGGGATACTTCTTCGGCGGTATTCCGCTCGTGCAGGATCACTTCGAGGTCATCGTGCTGGGCATTGTCGCCGTGTCGGTGGCTCCGGCTATCATCGGCGCCGTCAAGGCCGCTATGAGCTCGCGCAAGAAGAAGACGGCTGACGGACGCACGCAGGCCCAAGCCGGGATCGATGCCGAATTGGTCGAGGAGCTCGAGCTGCGCGGCGCTCATGCGGCAGTCGAAGAAGGGCTCTCCGGCAAGCATGCGGCCCCTGTCGCGAAGGCGGTTCAGGAGATGCCGCACGGCGCTCATGCGAAGGCGGAGTCCGAAACGGAGTAGCAGGGAAGAGGGCGTACGCGATGGCAGAGGCACTTTACCGTAAATACCGGCCGCAGATCTTCGAAGACGTCGTCGGTCAGGAGCATATAGAGCGCACGATCAAAAACGCGATCGAACAGGACAAGGTGAGCCACGCCTACCTGTTCACGGGTCCGCGCGGCACCGGCAAGACCACCACGGCTCGTCTGCTGGCGAAAGCCTTGCTGTGCGAATGCGGCCCTACCCCCGAGCCTGACGGCACGTGCGATGACTGCGTGATGATTGCGAACGGCGAACATCCGGACGTCTACGAGCTGGACGCCGCGTCGCGTACGGGCGTGGAGAACGTGCGTGAGGAGATCATCGGTCGCGTCCAGTTCGCTCCTACGCGCGGGCGCTATAAGATCTATATCATCGACGAGGTTCACATGCTTTCGACGGCGGCGTTCAACGCGCTGTTGAAGACGCTCGAGGAGCCGCCGAGCCACGTGGTGTTCATCCTGGCCACCACCGATCCGCAGAAGGTGCCCGAGACCATCCATTCGCGTTGCCAGCGGTTCGACTTCCGCCGCATCTCGGCCGAGTCCATCGTGTCGCGCCTGGGTGCCATTTGCGTGTCCGAGGACGTGGAGTTCGAGGGCGAGGCGCTCGATCTGATCGCCCATCGCGCCGAAGGCGGCATGCGCAACGCGCTGACGTCGCTCGAGCAGCTGATCGCGTTCGGCGAGGGCAAGGTGACGATGGAGGTGGCCGAGAGGCTATTGGGCTCCATCGACACGAACGACCTGGCCGAGATCGTGCGCGCAATCGGTACGCGCGACGTGGCCTCGTGCTTCCGCTGGACGGCGGAGTACGTGGAAACGGGTGCGGATCTGGCGCAGTTCGTGCGCGATTTGGCCGAGCATATGCGCAACATGTACGTGCTGTCGCTGGCGGGCGCCGACGTGGCGCTTGAGGTGAGCGAAACCGTGCGGCGCGAGCTTGCGAGCGAGCTGCCGCTGTTCGGCCCTGACCGCCTGGCGCGCCTGCTGGGCGTGCTGGGCGACCTGTCGGCCGAGTTGAAGACGTCGACGAACCCGCGTCTGTCGTTCGAGATCGCGCTCACGCGCATGGTGCGGCCCGATTCCGACTTGACGCTGGAGGCTCTTGCCGAGCGCATCGAGGCGCTGGAGAGCGGGCACTCCGCGGTTGCGCACGTGATCGGGGGAGGGGCTGCTGCGGTTGCCGCCCCTCAGGTTGCGGCGGCTTCGGCTCCCCAGGTTTCGGTTGCGCCCGCGCCGGCTTCTCCGCCTGCATCCCCTGCGACCCAGGGGGCGCCGATGCCCGCCTCCCAGCCTTCCGCGGCTCCCGCTTCCGCTCCTGGTCCCGATCGCGCATCGTCGGCCGAACGCGCTGGGGCGGTGCCTGCCGCGCCGGTGCAACCCGTCGCTGCTCCGCAGGTTGCGGCGCCGTCGCGCGAGGCGGGCGGCGTCCCGCCGCAAGGGGCGGAGGGCGTTTCGGCTCCTCGACCCGCATCGCCCGTGACGCAATCTCAGGCTCCGTCCGCCGCGGCCCCCTCCGACCAGCTCAAGGCCAGCCTGCAGAATCCGGCCGCCTTGCAGCGCGTGTGGCAGGCGGTGCTGGCGACGCTCAAGAAGAACAAGGCTGCTTACGGCGTGCTGTTCCTCAACACGAAAGCGGTGTACGACGCGGGCAAGGACACGTTGATCATCGAGTTCCCGGCCGAGAACTCGTTCGCCTTCAAGGCGGTGCAGAAGCCCGACGTGCAGGAAGCGGTGTCGGTCGCGCTCAACCAGGCGTGCGGCGAGTCGTTGCACTTCGCGTACGCGCAGGGCGGCGCGGTTGCCACGGCGGCGGCTCCGGCCGCGCGTCCTGCCCCGTCGCCGACGCCGCGTCCGACGCCTGCTCCGGCCCAGCGCCCGCAGCAGCCTCAGCAGACGGCTCCGGCGGTTTCTGCTCCCGCGCCGCGCCCGAAGCCCGTGCCGGACTACGACATACCTCCGTACGAGGACGAGGTGGTTCCGTACGACGACGGTTACGTCTCGTCCGCGCCGACGCCCGCGCCTGCTCCGGATCCAGCTTCGGCGCCGACGCCTGCTGCCGTCCCGGCTCCCGCGGCTCCGGCTCCGGTGGATGCTCGCACGTCGGCGACGCCCGAGCCTGCGGTGCAGCAATCGCCCGAAGAGCTGCAGGCCATTCTGGCCGCCGGTTTCGGCGATGGCGTGCGCGTCGAAGAAGTGAGAGAATAGCGCGACAGCTAGTTCGCCGCACGTATGCGGCTTGTTCGAAACGACCATGACAGATAGGAGACGACGATGTCGAAACGAGGCGGTTTTCCCGGCGGCGGCGGTAACATGGGCGCCATGATGAAGCAGGCGCAGAAGATGCAGGCCGAGCTTGCGCGCGCCCAAGAGGAGATCAAGGACATGACGTTCGAGGCCACCGCCGGCGGCGGCATGGTGAAGGTGGTTGCGAACGGCGACATGACCGTGGACAGCATCGTCATCGACCCCGAGGCCGTGGATCCCGAGGATGTCGAGATGCTGCAGGACATGGTGGCCGCCGCGGTGAACGAGGCGCTGCGCGGCGTGTCCGAAATCAGCTCCCAGCGGTTGAACGCCGCGACCGGCGGCTTGAACATTCCGGGCCTTATGTAACCTGGTTCGGATAGAATCGCGATCATGTACGCTGCGCCGTCCATTCAGAAACTGCTCGACGAGCTTGAGCGCTTGCCGGGCGTGGGGCCGAAGTCGGCGCAGCGTATCGCGTACTGGATCCTCAACGCCGACAAGGCGACGGCGCTGCGCCTGTCGGAGGCCATCGCCGAGGTGAAGGAAACGGTGCGCTTCTGCTCGCGCTGCTTCAACTACGCCGAGGACGACCTGTGCGAGATCTGCCAGTCGTCCAAGCGCGACGCGGGCATCATCTGCGTGGTCAGCGAGCCGCGCGACATCCCGCCCATCGAGCGCACCGCGGTGTACAACGGCGTGTACCACGTGCTGGGCGGCGCCCTTTCCCCGATGGAGGGCATCGGCCCCGACGAGCTGCGCATCGCCCAGCTTATGAAGCGCCTCGCATCCGACGAGGTGCGCGAAGTGGTGCTGGCCACGAACCCCAACGTTGAGGGGGAGACCACGGCGACCTACCTCGCCCGACTCATCAAGCCGCTCGGCATCGCCGTCACCCGTCCCGCCAGCGGCCTGCCCGTCGGCGGCGACCTCGAGTTCGCCGATGAGGTTACCCTCGGCCGCGCTATCGAAGCCAGACGGCCGCTGTAGGGGAGGCGGGCAGGGGAGTTTACTCCTCTCGCTTGCGAGTTTAATCTTGCCGCGAACGTATCGAAGCGAGCGTATGAAGTACTATGGGACGTATGGCGACGGCATTGACGGGTGATGTCGGGTGCCGAAGGGGCGAGGGGGACGTATGAGGGCTTGGCCGGCGGCGAAATACCTGACGTACTGTTTCTGGCGTTCGTGGATCCTCGTGGTGTATACGGCGCCGATCTGGAGCTACGTAGCGAACGGGACAGGGTCCGCATCGTGCTCGTTCTCCATGTATGCTTGGTCGACCGTTGCATTCGCGCTGGTCGCGGCTCTGTTGGCGTTGTTCCATGAAAAGGCTTCTCTCGTTTTGGCGCGCAAGGGCGTTATGTGCCTTGCGGGCGTAATCTCGTCGGTCGGCATGTTGATGGAATATGCGGGCGCGTTTCTGTTCTTTGACGGAGCCAACCTGCTGTTCGTGTCGGGAGCGCTCCTAACGGGCGTCGGCACCGCGTTCATTGCCGTACGCGCCGGTCAGATCTACGCGGCGACGCGTCCGGTGGTGGCCGTGACGAACACGGCGCTGTCCGAGTTGGCCTCCGGGCTCGTCTTCTTCTTCGTGGTGGGCACTGTGCCGCAGATCGCGCTGTTGGTGGCGGCGCTATTGCCGTTGGCCGCCGCGTTGATGACGCTGTTCGAGTCCGACGCGGACGCGACGCGCGGACTTGTGCGTCGCCGCGCGGCCGACATCGATGCGGCCACGCGTCGTGCAAGCGTCTTCGCGTTCGCGCGCTTCCTCGTAGTGGTGTTCCTGCTCACGTTCATGGCGAACCTGTCGAAGGGCGCTTTCGCCCTGCAAGATGCCGAGGCGTCGTTAGCGAGCGGCACGATAGGCGTGTCGCTGGTCATTTTGGTCAGCTTCGTGTTGGTGCTGGTGAGCAGCTTGCTCAAATCGTTCGATTTCGGCGTGGCGTATTACCCGCTCGTGCTCATGCTCGTGCTGGCCGTGGTGGTGGTGTTCTCGTCGGATGCGGGCAATATGGCCGCTGCGGCGGTGATCGTGCTGGTGTACTGCTTGTTCTCTCTGTTCATGTGGTGCTTGCTGACGTATTTGGCTCGCAGCGATTATTGGAGTTCGATTCAGGTGTTCGGGTACGGACGCTCGGTTTTCGCGCTCGGTTCGTTGGCAGGGCTCGTCGTGGGGCAGGGTTACCCGCTTGCCGAGATGGATGGCTCTGAGTCGTTCATCGTCGGCTTGGTGTTGGCGTTTTTGCTGGTGGCAGCATCCATGCTGATTTTCAGGGAAAGCGATGTGCGCAAGATCACCAGCGCGGGATGGCTGGCGGTCGAAGCGGTGGCCCCGAAATCGTCGGTATCGGACGGGCTCGATGTCGTTCGCGATGCCGTCGTCGCAGACGACTCTCGCGACATGTTTTCCGAGGAGGTGATCGCCGAGATGGGGTCCGGGGTCGATGCCGATGGGTTCGCGGCCGATCACAACCTCACTGCACGCGAGCGCGAAGTGTTCGAGCTTATGCTGCGCGGCCGCGATGCGAAGTCCATCGGCGAGGCGCTGGTCATCTCCGACAACACTGCGAAGGCGCATATCCGCAGCATCTACGCCAAGACGGGCGTGCACACGCGTCAGGAGTTCATCGACGCCACCGAGCATGTGATGCGCTGAGCCGTTAACGATCTCGCCTCCCCTCGATGGCCGCCTCTGCGGCCATTGCTTTGTCTAAGGGTTGTTTCTCCTGATGAAAAGACAGTTTACTCCTGCAGTCAGCCGGTTTAGCCCTTCCAGGCGATAGGCGAGCGCCTTCGTCGCGCGCACAATCTCTCTCGTGAAGGTCGCAGGAACGTTCTACCCCTGCGGCCGTAAGGAGACGAGAGAGAAAGGCGATGTGTATGAGTCAGCTCAACATGTCGAGGCGCGGGTTCGTGAAAGCCGCAGCCGCCACCGGAGCGCTTGCCGCATTCGGCGCGACGGCGGTCGACGGCGCGACGTTCCGCGAAGCGCATGCCGACGAGACGACCTCCCAAACAAAGAAGGTCTACACCTCGTGCCAAGCGTGCATCTGCAGCTGCGCCGTCATCGCGACGGTGCGCGACGGACGCGTCATTCGGCTCGAAGGCAATCCGGAAAGCCCCATCAGCCGCGGAGGCCTGTGCGCGAAGGGCCTTTCGGGCATCCAAGCGCTGTACAACCCCTGTCGCAACAAGTACCCCATGAAGCGCGTGGGGGAGCGCGGCACGAACAGCTTCGAGCGCATCAGCTGGGATCAGGCTATCGAGGAGATCGCGCAGAAGCTCACGCAGGACTTCTTCAAGTACGGCGGCGAGTCGCTGGTGACCTCTACGGGCGGCGGCGGGAACCCGCACTTCAGCTCGCCGTGTCGCTTCACGCAGGCGTTGGGATCGCCGAACATCTTCGAGCCGGGCTGCGCGCAGTGCTTCCTGCCGCGCATGGCCACGTTCTCGCTCATGTACGGCGGCAGCAAGTCGGGCACCACGTCGATGGCCGATTCCAAGTACGGCGGCTGTTCGTCGCTGTACTTCCCGGAGGACAATCCTATCCAGACGCTGGTCATGTGGGGCACCTGCACCAGCTACCACGCGCCCAGCGGTTCGGGGCGCGCCATTGCCGAGCTGCGCGCACGCGAGCAGGGGCTCAACATGGTAGTGGTGGACCCTCGCTTCACGCCCGATGCGGCTATGGCCGACGTGTGGCTGCCCATTCGTCCCGGAACCGACGTGGCGCTTATGATGACGTGGATCCGCTACATCATCGAGAACAAGCTGTACGACGAAGATTTCTGCAAGCGTTGGACGAACCTGCCGTACCTCATCGACACCGATACGAAGAAGATGCTGCGCGCCTACGAAGTGGGCCTGGGCGAAGCCGATGCGGAAGATGCGGAAAAGACGTTCGTGGTGTGGGATCAGAAGACGAACTCCGCGAAGGCGCTGCCATGGCCGTACGACGAAGCGCTGGACCCCGCGTTCTTCGGCACGTACGAGATCGACGGCGTCGAATACCCCACGGCGTTCACGCTGCTGCAGGAGCGCGTGGACGAATGGACGCTCGAAAAGGGCTGCGAGGTATGCTGCCTTGAGAAGGACCAGGTGGAGAAGGCCATCCGCATCTACGCGGAGAACGCGCCGTCCGGCCTGGTTCTGGGCGTGGCCACCGACATGAGCCCTCAGTCGGCCCAGGGTACGGAAGGCGCCTGCATCCTGGAGTTCTTGCTGGGCAACGTGGAGAAGCCGGGCGCGCTGCTGCAGCGTTTCCCCGACCCGCCGAACAAGGTGGATCTCGGCACTATGAACACGCTGGTCACAGGCGATATGCTGGAGAAGCGCCTAGGGTATCGCGAGCACAAGGGCCTGGGCATCTGGTCGCATGCGCACATCCCCACGGTGTTCAAGGCCATCACCACAGGCGAGCCGTACCAGCCGCGCAACTGGATGGAACGCTCTGGCAACAAGCATGCGATGATCGGCAACGCGGGGCAGCTGTCCGAGATCATCGACAAGATGGAGATGATCTGCCATCTGTACATGTACCCCACGGCCTTCACCATCGAAGCGGCCGATTACGTTCTGCCCACGCAGGAGTGGCTGGAGAGCTATTTCACCATCGCCCATGCGAACAAGATCATCATCCGCCAGCCGGTGGTGCACTTGTACGAAACGGTGAACGAGGGCGTCATTTGGTCGGAGATCGCGCATCGTTGCGCCGAGCTGGGCAATCCGTTCGCTCAGAAGGCCTTCGACAAGGAATACCTGGCAACGCTGGGCACCGATCTGGTGTACTGGCGCGGCCAGCAGGAAATGATGGACTTCCATATGGGCTCGCTGCCTATGAGCTGGGACGAACTGGCCGAGATGGGCGCGTACGAGTGGATCTCCAAGGAAGACTACCTGACGTATTACACCTACAAGACCATCGATCCGAAGACGGGCAAGGAGAAGGGCTGGAACACGCCGTCCAAGAAGGTCGAGCCGTATTCGGAAGGCACGCTCATGCTAGGCCGCACGGGCGAGCCGTGGGCGAGCGCCGAGGGCAAATCCTACGTCATGCCGCCGGCCGACGAAGATTACGATCCTTTGATCTACTATCTGGAGCCCGAGGAGACGAACCTCACCGATACGGAATATCCCATCATGCTGACCCAGGGACGCATTCCGCACTACCATCACGGCACGTTGCGCAACATTCCGTATCTGCGCGAGCTGTATCCGGTGCCGCTGGTCAGCATCCATCCCGAGACCGCCGAGAAGTACGGCGTGGAGGACGAGCAGTGGGTGTGGGTGGAAAGCCGTCGCGGCAAGGTGCGCGGGAAGGCGCATGTGACGGCGGGCATCGCAAAAGACGCCGTGCACATGGAACGCTTCTGGAATCCCGAGTACCTGGACACCGACACGCCGAGCAAGGCCTGGACTGAGATGAACGTGAACATCCTCACCAAGACCGACGGGCGTTACAGCCCCGAGCACGGCACGTACACGCTGCGCGGCTTCACGGTGAAGGTGTACCCGGCTCCCGAAGGCGCGCCTGAAGGCGCATGGATCAACCCGACCGATTTCGAACCGTGGATGCCTGAATTCAGCGAATCCACTGAGGTGGTGTTCAAATAATGGCTCATTACGCTATCGTCGTCGATCTCGACCGCTGCATCGGCTGCCACGGCTGCGAGATCGCCTGCAAGAACGAGAACAATATCGCATTGGGCGAGTACTGGAACAAGGTGGTGGAACGCGGGCCTTTCGGCGAATATCCCGATTTGGAGATGTATTTCCTGCCCACCATGTGCCAGCAGTGCCAGGATGCGCCCTGCGTGAACGTGTGTCCCACCGGGGCCAGCTATCGCGACGCCGACGGCATGGTGCTGGTGGACAAGGAGAAGTGCATCGGCTGCAAATACTGCATGATGGCCTGCCCGTACGGCGTGCGTTCATGGAACGCGGCCGAGAGCGTGGTGGAGAAGTGCACGCTGTGCGCGCATTTGTCCAAGAACGGCGAGCTTCCCATGTGCGTGCGCACGTGCTCGGCCGGCGCCCGGTTCTACGGCGATATCGACGACCCCTCGTCCGATGCGTCGAAGGCTCTTGCCGCGGCCGATCCCGCCAGCATCCACACCCTGCAAGATGTGGGGAACCATCCGGCGACGCACTACATTCTGTCGCCGAAACGCGCCGCTTGGAAGGAAGGTGAGTAGCCATGACGATCCAGTGGTCTTTGGTTCTGTTCACGGTGCTGTCGGGATGCGGTGCCGGACTGTTCGCCTGCACGGCCCTCGATGAATTTCGCGGAGGCGCGGCGTCGAAGGTGCGCTTGCCGGCATGCGCGGTGGCGGTGGCGCTGCTGGTGGTGGGCGGCATCGCGTCGGCTACGCACCTGTCGCACGTCGATCGCATGATGGCGGTGCTGGCTCATCCTACGGCGGGCATCTTCCTGGAAGCTTTGCTGCTGGGCCTGCTGGCGGTTTGCATCGCGGTATACGCGCTGCTGGTGAAGCGCGAGGCATCATCCGGAGCCCGCAAGGCGCTCGCCGCGACGGGTATCGTGCTGGCCGTGGCGTTCGCGTTCGCCTGCGGCGTGTCGTACATGATGACGTCGCGCCCGGTCTGGAACACCGTCGCGCTTCCGTTGGCCTACTTGGGAACGGCGCTGGCGACAGGTGCGGCGTTGTACCTGGTGATGTGTGCGGCGCTCAAGGTTGACGAGGGCGACGTGAAGAAAGCCGGCGTGTACGCGGCGGCGGGCGGTGCGCTGTCGCTGGTGTTGACGGTGGCGTTCGGCCTTGTCAGCGGTACCGCCTTCGGCGATCAGGCCGCGCTCTTCTGGGTGGCCGTGGTGCTGTGCGGTTCTGCGGCGCCGGCGGTTTGCGGCGTGCTGGTCGCGCGTAAATCCGGCGGCGCGCTTTCGTTGGGCGTGGTGGCGCTGGCGGGCGCCCTGGTGGGCTCCGTCGCCGTTCGCGCGGTGATGTGGCTGGTAGGCACGGCAGTGGCGAACTACTTCGGGTTCGCGTTGTAACCGGAGATCCCCCGAGCGCCGTATCGCGCGGCGCCCGGGTTCGAGGATGAAAGCAAGGCGAGAGTATGGCTGACTACACAAGGCGAGCCTTTCTGGGATTCACCGCCGCCACGGCCGCGCTCGCGGGCGTGGGCGCCTTGGCGATCGCCTTCGCGGGCGAGGGCGGGCTGCTGCGACCGCCGGGCGGCCAGGACGAAGGCGCGTTGGTGGCTGCATGCGTGAAGTGCGACCGCTGTCGCTCGGCATGCCCGACGAACGTGGTGGGGGTAGCGCATGTGGAGGATGGGCTGCTGCAAGCTCGCACCCCCGTGCTCGACTTCCACAAAGGGTACTGCGATTTCTGCGGAAAGTGCCAGACGGCCTGCCCGACCGGGGCGTTGGGGTCGTTCGATCCCCAGCGCGACAAGCTGGGCGTGGCGGTGGTGCAGAAGGACCGCTGCATCGCGTACTTCGAAGGATGCGTCGAATGCGAGAAGGCGTGCCCGTACGAGGCGATCGCGTTGGACGATGTCGGGCATCCGGTGATCGATGCAGCGAAGTGCAACGGTTGCGGCGTGTGCGAGAACGTGTGCCCCGCGCTCGTGTACCGTTCGTTCGCGGGCGGGTCTCGGCGGGGCGTTGTCGTGGTGGCGCCCGAGCGCTACGAGCGTTTGGGGAGGACGACGGTTGAGGGCGAGAGCGAGATGATCGTATGAAACGGGAAGGGAAGCGGCGCGTGAGGGCGTCGACGTTGCGCGTGCTGAGCGCGCTCGGCGTCGCGGCTCTCGTGTGCTTGGGGCTGGCGTTGCACACCGGCACCGGAACGCCCAGCTCGTTCGGCATCGCGGACATTGCGGCGCTCTGCCCGCTCGGCGGTGTCGAGGCGGCCATTGCTTCGAGAACGGTTGTCCCTCCCCTGCTCATCGGGCTGGCGATGGTCATAGTGCTGACGCTGCTGTTGGGCCGGGCCTTCTGCGCCTGGGGCTGCCCCGTCCCGTTGTTGAGGCGGGTGTTTCGAGGAAAGAAGGCCTCGAAGCGCGATGCTTCTTCACGGGATTCCGGGCCTCTCGATGTCCCGGCGTCCGAGCGCGGGGGTTTGCACGATTCGCGCAACTGGGTGCTGGGCGGGGCCATCCTCTCGACGGCTGCGTTCGGGTTCCCGGTGTTCTGCCTTGTGTGCCCGGTCGGTTTGACGTTCGGAACGCTCGTCGTGGTGTGGAGGGTGTTCCAGTTCAACGAGGTCACCTGGTCGCTTCTGGTGTTTCCGGCCATGCTCGTGCTGGAGTTGGCAGTGCTGCGGAAATGGTGCCATCGGTTCTGTCCGCTGGGAGCGCTGCTGTCGTTGGTGTCGCGCGGCAACCGCACGTTCCGGCCGCAGGCGAACGTCGGGACGTGCTTGCATGCGGCTCACGGCGAGCGCTGCCATCGGTGCGCCGACGCGTGCCCGGAAGGCATCGACTTGCATGATCGGGCGGCTTCCGCTCCGCTCAACGAGTGCGTGAAGTGCCGCGAGTGCGCCGACGCGTGTCCCGTGCACGCTATCACGTTTCCATTCCTGTCCAAGAAACCCCTGCTCGAGCCTTCTGCGGCCGAGCGCGATACGAAGGAGGAGCAATGAGCGTCGAAGAGGTGTTCAAGGCTGCACCGGGATGCCAGAAGGTGCTGATGGCCGCGTTGGAAGCGTGTCGTACGCCGCGCACGCCCAGCGAGCTGGACTCGATCATGGACGAGGTGCTCCGATGTAACCGTTCGGTCTATCGTCCGGCGGAGCTGCGCGCGCTGCTGGAGCGCTACGGCGCGCTGGCATACGAACCCAGCGAGGAAGAGCAAGCGGCGCAAGCTGCCCTTGAAACGGGAGGGGAACCTGAACTTGTTGTAGACGAGGACGGCAACTTCGTGACGACTGCGCCGACCGAGGGCGTATGGGCGATCACCGAAGCCGGCGCTGCGTATCTCGATTCCGATCCTATCGGCGCGAAGGCGCAGGCGCTGCTGGCCAAGGACGCGGTCTACCTGCCGGTGTATCGCGCCTTGCTGGAGTTCGCCGCCGAATGCCCACGCGACAAAAGCGCCATCGACGCGGTGATCGACCCTCATCCGCTCGTGCAGAATCCGCGCTTGTTCGCCGGATATTTCCTGGGCGAGCTGGAGCGCATAGATGCAATGGAGTGGGCCGATGCCTGGCATGTCACGGAGCGCGGTCTCGACTTGCTGGAAGCGCTGCGCGATGGAGAAGACGACGAAAGCGGCGTTGCCGCGAAGGAGGCATGATGATTGACGAGGGAATGCGCGCCTTGGCCGAGGCGCTCCGGCAGCAGAGTGCGGCGTACGGGTTCGTGGCGCGTTTGTTGCGCACCGAGGTGGATGACGAGGCTCTCGGGAGGCTGCGCGCGATGAGGTTTCCTGCCGCGAGCGGCAACGATCATCTCGATGCGGGCTATCGAGGGTTGTGCGCTTATCTGAACGCAGGCGGAGAGCGCCAGCACGGCGATTTGGCCGTGGACTTCCTGCATACGTTCATCGGCGTGACGCAGGATCGAGAGCAGGTGGCTTTTCCGTACGAGTCGGTATACACCTCGCCTGAGCATCTGCTGATGCAGGATGCACGCGACGAAGTGCTGGCGGCGTACCGTGCGGCGAAGGTGGTGTTGGTGGACGAAGCGTGCGAGCCCGAGGATCATCTGGCGTTCGAGTTGGAGTTCATGCAGCTGTTGGGAGAGCGCGCCGCCGAGGCGCTGGAAGCGGGGGACGATGGATCGTGCGCGAACCTTTTGGAGGCTCGCCGTGCGTTTCTCGAGGAGCATCTGCTGAACTGGGTTCCCGATTTCGCCGACGACGTGCAACGCGTTGCACGCACGGGATTCTATCGGGCGTTGGCCGACATCGTGTTAGGGGTGCTTGAAACGGATCAAGCGTTCCTGGAAGACGTGCTGGACGATGCCGCGTAGCGCGAGCTGCGGGTTATAGGCAAGAAAGTGTGTCCGTTTTAGGGGTGTAAGGGCAGGTCAAACCCTCGATAAACCATCGTTTAAATTTCGGAGGCAGGTTTAAGTGCCTGGCAAGAATGTGTGTCCGCTTTCGACTTGACACCGCAGGTCAGAGGCCGTAAACCGCCCTCTTAAATTCCGTGGTTCAATCACGGGATGAAGAAGATACTGTGCCCTGCGTGCGGGGGCGACACGAAACGCAACGGGAAGACCTCGTCGGGGGCGACTCGTTGGCGCTGCAAGGCATGCGGCGCATCCACCACGCAACGTTACGACAACGAGCCTAAACTGCTAGAGCTGTTCCTGAGGTGGCTGCTCTCGAAAAAGACCCAAGGCGAGTTCGGCATGCCCGGACGCACCTTCCGGCATCTCACGAATAAGTTCTGGGACCTGTGGCCCGTGGCTCCTGTCTGTGACGAGGTCCACCACGTGGTGGAGGTGGATGGCCTTTGGCTGGGGCGCGACGTCGTGATTATGATCGCCTGCACCGAGAAGCACGTGATCGGCTGGCATCTAGCGAGAAGCGAGAACGCGCAGGCGTGGGCGGCGCTCATGGCGCGCATAGCCCCTCCCGACGTCGTGATTACCGATGGCGGAAAGGGGTTCGAGAAGGCGAGACGCGCCGTGTGGCCGAACACACGCGTGCAGCGCTGCGTCTTCCATGCGTTCTGTCAGGTGAAGCGCCAGACCACGACCAGGCCGCGGCTCCAGGCGGGCGTTGAGCTCTATGGCATCGCCAAGAAGCTCATGCGCATAGGTAGCCTCAACGAAGCTGCGGAGTGGCTTGCGGGCTTCTCTAATTGGTGCACGGCATGGGAAGGATTCCTAAAGGAAAAAGAGGTGGTTGACGGGCGGATCCGCTACAAGCACGAGAGGCTGCGCACTGCGCGCGGCGGGCTTCTGAAGCTTTGTAGGGCCGGTACCCTATTCACCTATCTCGACGAAGGCTTGCTCGAGGGAGGACCTGTTCCGGCGACTACGAACAGGATCGAAGGCGGCGTGAACGCCCAGATCCGCCACATGCTGCGAGAGCATCGGGGATTGAGGCTGACGAGGCGCGTCAAGGCGGCGTTCTGGTGGTGCTATATGGACCTTGAAGCCCGTGCAAGCCCGAAAGAGATCCTGAAGGAAATGCCGACGGACGTCCTGATTGCTGAGTTTTATCGAGCAGCTGCCGAAGCTAGCGAAAAAGATGAAGCGGTGGGGCGCTGGGGCACTGCTGTGCAATGGAATGACCTGCATGCAAGCGGCCCTTATCGCATGGATTACGATTAGGCTCTGGACACACTTTCTTGCCTATAACCCCGAGCTGCAGGCATAAAAAAATGGGACGCGAACGTCCCAAAGAAAGACAAAGGGTTCTGCCCCCTCCAAAAAACAGAACCCTTATCTTTACCGAAGCATCAAAGCCTCTGTAAATGCACGGATTATTATACCACCCCTCTTCACGAAATCACAACATATATTTTCGGCGAGCAACGAGCGGGGAACTGAGCTGGGGCGACGATGCCGACGAGCTCGTATTCGGCTTGGTGTGACCGAGATCAACCCTTCGTCAGGCGCAGGATGTCCTCGCGCGAGGAGACGTCGAGCTTGCGATAGATGTTGTGGATGTGGGTGCGCACCGTGTTCGGCGAGATGAACAGCACGTCGGAGATGTAGGCGCCGCTGTGGCCTTCGGCGAGGTAGGCGAGGATTTCCTGCTCGCGCGCCGTGAGGTTGTGCGCGTCCGCCAGCTGGGCGCAGCGGTCGGGCGAGCTTGCGGGCGTCGCCTCGTCCTCGGCGTGCTCGGCGGCGCGCTGTTCGTCGTGCGCATCGCGGGTGCGGCGCATGTACGACGAGAGCACCATGACGAACGCGTACAGCGTGGTGGTGACCGTCACCGCCACATGGACGAGGTCGTCGTCGAGCACGCTCGCGAAGCTCTGGCCGGCGAACGAGGCTGCGCAGAACAGCAGCACGGCGGTGGAGAACACGAGGTCGGCCGAGAACTCGCCCGCGTTCGCGATGGCGCATAGCGTGGCCAGCGTGAGGATGGCCGCCAGCGCGTACAGCGCGTAGGTCAGAAACGACACGAGTCCCGACCCGCTGCCCACCGATGCCGAGATGCTGGTGGCCGCCAGCAGCACCATGGCCATGAGCGGCAGGAACGTCTGGTGCATGCCGCCTCGCAGCGCGAAGCGCTTTTTGCGAAGGGTCGTGTACGCCAGCAGCGTCGCGGCATCGAGCGCGAGCGCGGCCAGGTAGGCGTTCTGGCTCTCGTTGAACGCGGTGCGCATGACGGCCATCGCGAACGCGAACACGAGCAGCCCCAGCCCGGGCGCGACGACCACGTCGGCCAGCGAGGCCAGGGTGGCGCCCGTCGTGCGGCCCTCGGCGCGTTCGGGGGCGGTCTGCTCGGTGCTGTCCGCCGTTCCCGAGAACGCGAGAGGGACGATGACGGCCGCGATGGAGCTGAGCACGAACAGCACCGTCACGCCCGGCAGGGGCAGCACGGCGTACAGAAAGCAGATCCCGGCCGACAGCATGCTGGCAAGGGAAACGGCGACGAGCGCGCGCTTGATTTTGAAACGCGCGCAGATGCGCCCCCACGTGAGCGCCAAGCACACGTCGCCGAGGGCGGCGGCCACGGCAAGCGCGATGAGCAGCGCCGTACCCAAGCTGCCGAACCAGGAGAAGTACGCGAACGCGAGCGCGCAGCACAGGTACAGCATGCCGCCCCCGGCGCCCAGCAGCATGGACGGCAGGCGCTTTCCCGCCAGCGACAAGCCGAGGAACAGCGCGCCGAACAGCGTGGCCGCCAACAGGGTGGTTTCGGCGAAGGTGCCCACGAACAGCAACGTATGCTCGAAGCGCAGAAACGAGATGACCGTTCCCGAATAGATGAGCAGCGTGGAGAACAGGCAGGCGACGCCAACGATGAGCGCTGTCATCGCAGGCAAGGAGAGCCCTTCGCCCGCTCGCCCGCGTTCGAGCTTGCCCGTTGTTTCGCGTTGCGTCTCGATAGCCGCCTCCTTCCCTCGCCGTGCGTCGCATTATAGCATTCGCGCGTCTCACCTGCGTAAACAATCGACGTTGAGGCGTCTACGTAAAATCGTTGAGAAGCATTCGCCATCTGCGGAAACGCAAATCAACGTTTTTTCGGATGGAAGCGTGCGTCGGTTCGGGCAAAGATGGGGTCGCAGGGTACGAAGCACAACGCAAAGGAGATGGGGAACATGGAACTTTCTCGCAGGAACTTCTTGGTGGGCGCCGCCAGCGCCGGCGTCCTCGGCGCGATGGCCGGGCTGACCGGATGCGCGCCGCAGGCGTCGTCCGCGTCGGCTAAGAACGGCGACGCGTCGTCCGCCGACGCGGCGGTCGCGCGTCCGACCTATTACATGTGCGACGAGGATTGGCTGGGAAGCGCGCCCGAGATCGCCGACGCCGACATCAAAGAGACGAAGAGCTTCGACGTCGTGGTGGTGGGCGGCGGCCATGCCGGCACGCAGGCGGCGCTTGCGGCGGCGCAGGAGGGCGCGAAGGTCGCCGTCATCGAGAAGCACAACGACGGCGAGATCGTTTACCGCGGCGACGACATCTGCTCGTACAACTCCAAGATGCTGGAGGCGTGGGGCTTCGGCCCGTACGACCTCGACGAGATCGTCAACGAGTACGTGCGCCGCGCCAACGGCCGCTGCAACACCGAAGTCATCCGCTCGTTCGTGTACAACTCCGGCGAGATGATGGACAACCTGGCCTCGCTGATCCCCGACACGTCGGACGTGTTCGACTACGAGGGCGGCCAGTGCATCGTGCAGATCGCCTACGACAAGCCCAGCGGTGCCGATTACCCCGTGGAGGTTTCGGGCTACAAGATGTGGGCGTCCACGGTGCAGACGGTGGGCACGAAGAACGAGCAGCCCGTGGGCAAGAAGCAGAAGACGGGCATCTCGCGCCTGTCCGAAATCGAGGAATACTGCCGCGACGCGGCCGAGGATCTGGGCGCCGAATGGTTCTGCGGGCAGACCGCGGCGCGCTGCGTGCAGGATGCCGACGGCGCTGTTAAGGGCATCATCGCCGAGGACGCCGACGGTAACTACGTGAAGTTCGAGGCGGCCAAGGGCGTCATCCTGGCCACGGGCGACTTCGGTGGCAACACCGACATGGTGTGGGAGCTGTGCTCCGAATGCGCCGAGAACGCCGAGCGCCACGGCGTGGACCGCGCCGAGCTCATGGGCATGACCGACTGCGACGGATCCGGTCATAAGATCGGGTGCTGGGCGGGCGGCGCCATCGAGAGCCATCCCCGCCCGGTTGCGGGCGACGCGCCCTCCATCTCGTTCGGCCCTTGGGGCTCCACGCCGTGTCTGTGGATGAACTGCAACGGCCAGCGCTTCATGAACGAATCGTTCGCGGGCCTCGTGCTGGCGCAGTCGTGCCGCCAGCCTATCAACCCGGAGGCCAAGATGGTGGGCAACTTCGCCATCATGGACAGCAAGTACATGAGCTACATCCAGGCGGGCGGCCTCGATCACGGCGCTCCCAACTGGGGCTTCCCCGAGGGCATTGAGGAGTTCCAGGCGCAGATGGCGGCGGCGGATCCCGCTGCCGGCACGGTGGAAGTGCGCGGTTTGGAGATCGCGAACCGCACGAGCCCGTTCGTGAACGAGATATTCGTGGGAGCCACGCTCGAAGACGCGCTGAAGAACGCCGGTCTCGAAGGCGAGGCGCTCGAGAACGCCAAGGCCAGCGTCGAGCGCTACAACGAGCTGTGCGCCGCAGGCAAGGACACCGACTTCGGCAAGCCGGAGAACCTGCTGATCCCCATCGACGAAGGTCCGTTCTTCGTTGCCACGCAGGGCACGAACAAGCTGTACGGCCCCGGCCTGAACACCCTGGCGGGCTTGTGCGTGAACGGCGATTACCAGGTGCTGACCGCTTCGAAGAACGAGGTGATCAAGGGTCTGTATGCCGTGGGCAACACGATGGGCGAGCGCTACGGCAACGCCTACAACTGCCCCTCGGCCGGCAACAACATGGGCAACGCTATGACCAGCGGCCGCGTGGCCGGCAAGCACGCCGCAACCGCGTAGCTCTTCAACCTGCCATACCCTCCCTCCCTCGGAAGCCGCGCCTTTTGGCGCGGCTTCCGGCGTGTTTGCGTGCGGGGGTTCAGTGGCAGTCGCCGTCGAGCTCGATCATGTCGAGGAGCGCCTGCTGGGAGTGCACGCCGAACTTGCGGTAGATACGCTTGATGTGGGTTTTCGCCGTTTCCTCCGAGATGACCAGCTGGGTGCTGATGAAGCTGCAGTTGCGTCCTTTCGCCAGCAGTTCGAGCACCTCGGTCTCGCGCGGCGACAGTCCTCTCATCTCGGCCAGCTTCTTGAGCGAGCGCCTGAACCGCGGGGCTGGTCCATCCTGGCCAAGCGGATCGAACATGCTCCATCCCGATTCGGGGAAAGGGCTTTCGAAGGCGAACAGCGACACGAGCAGGATCACGAACACCGAGCATGCGGCCACGACGGCCATCGTGTAGGGGTCGTCGGCAAGCAGCACGAGCTGGGCGCCTGCAATAGAGCCGGCCAGCTGGCCGGCCATGAGCATCATCATCGACAACGATGCGAAACGGGCCACCGGCTTGTCCAGCTTGCGCGCCAGCAGCGCCCATAGCGCCCAGATGATGATGTAGAAGTACTGGTAGCCCATCTGATGCAGCGCGAACCCGATGAGGTCGAGCGGATAAGTGAGCGAGAAGAAGATGAAGCCCGCCGCCATGAGCGGCAAGGCGACCTGGTAAGTCATGTGCCGGAAATCCATTCGGAACACGCTGGTGGTGACGAGGATGGCGGTAGCCCCCAGGATGAGCGCCACGATGTTGAGGTAGTCTCGCACGGTGATAAGGTTGTCGCTGCTCAGCGCGAAGAAGCCTTTCATGAGTCCGTATGAAAGGCCGAAGAACAGCGATATGCCCGCGATCTCCAGCAGCGCCTTGCGCGTCGTGGTGAGGCGGGGCTTGCGGCCGGATGGGGGCGCGTCGGGACCGGCGACTTCGTCGGAGGGCTGGCGCGCGGTCCGCACGATGCTCTGCTTGCGCGTGAACAGCCACATTTCCGCAGCGGGAAGTCCTACCGTCAGAAAGCGCGCAACCTGATCGGGCAGAAACGACAGCAGCAGGTAGAACGCGCTGCCGATGACGGTTGCCAGCATGCTGTACACGATGGTCTGGCGTGCGCCGAGTATGGTGAGAAGCTCGCCCCAGAGGATCACCTCGACGGCGCTTCCGACTCCGGTGATCAGCGCTCCGAACAAGTAGGCGAACGAGCTCGCTTCGTTGAACGAAGCGGCCGACGGATACGAAACGAGCAGCGTCCCCATAAGCGTAAGGGCTCCGGCTACGAGGGGGACGGCCGAGCTGCGTCCGAATACCGGCCGCTTGCGGCTCATGACGAACAGGGCGCCGTAGCCTAGCACGTTCGTTAAAAGCGAAAGCAGCCAGAGCGGTTCGAGGGGCACGCCTACCGTGGCCGGCCCTGGCGCGGGCGAGATGGAGTAGAAGGTCGAGCTCCAAAACGTTACCCAAACCCACGTCCAGTGCAGCGCGAAACCTAACGCGATGGTCGGCTGGACGTCGAAGCTGAACACGGAGAGCTTGATGCGCTTGCCCAGCGCAGCAAAGCCGAACTTTCCCATGCTTCCCCCTTCCCCCGTTCTCTATTGTATCGGGTTTGCCGGGGAAAGGCTGCAAGCGCAGGGGGCGATCCCCGCAAAACGTATCCCCCTGACAGGGGTATTTTCGGGTTGCCCCCGTTCCGTCGCGGTGAAACGGGTGTAAGGGCTGCTAGATTTCGACCAGAGCCAACGGGGAGGCCGGCCGCGCGAAACGGCGGCCGCCAGGGGACGGGGGAAGTTATGGAACGTATGCATGCAGATGAGAGCTCAGCGCATGGAGGCGCTGAAGTTTATTTGGACAACGCGGCGACCGCGCCTATGCATCCGCGCGTGATCGAGGCGGTTTCCGCCGTCATGCGCGATGCGTACGGAAATCCGTCGTCCCAGCATGCGAAAGGGCGTGCAGCAAGGGCGTTGCTCGACGAGAGCCGCGCGGTCGTGGCTGAGGCGGTGGGCGCGTTTCCCGACGAGATCTATTTCACCTCGGGCGGCACGGAGGCGAACAACCTCGCCATCACGGGATCGTGCTCTGCGTACGCTCGCGATCATGGCCGTGCGGGGGCGGTGGTCACGTCCGCGCTCGAACACCCTTCGGTCACGAAAACGGTGCGCGGCCTCAAGCGCGACGGCTGGACGGTGTTTTACTTGGACGCTCGCGACGGCGAGCTCGATCTTTCCGGACTTGATCGCATATTGGACGAGGTTCCCGACGTAGTGTTGGCCACGGTGATGAGCGTGCAGAGCGAATTGGGGTACCGCTTCCCGATCGAAGACGTCGTCCGGCGTTGCCGCGCCGTCGGCTGCGCGAGAAAAACGCGCGGGCCGCTCGTGCACACCGATGCGGTGCAGGCGTTCGGGAAGCTGCCCCTCGACGTGCACGAGCTGGACGCCGACCTGCTGTCGTTCTGCGCGCACAAGGTGGGCGGTCCGAAGGGCGTCGGCGCGTTGTACGTGCGGCGCGGCACCCGGCTGTTCACCACGGCGTTCGGCGGCGGACAGGAGCGCGGGCTGCGTTCGGGCACCGAGGCGCTGCCCCTTATCGCCGGCTTCGCCGAGGCCGCGCGCATCGCGCATGCCGAGCAAGCGGCAGCATTCGAGCGCGCTTCGACCTTGCGCGCGCATGTGGTCGGCGCGCTGCGCCACCGCTACGCCGACGTCATCGTGAACTCGCGCGACGGCGGGTCTCCCTTCATCGTGAACTTCTCGCTGCCGGGCACCGACAACCGCGCGGTGCTTGCGGATCTGAGCGACGCGGGCGTGTTTCTCTCGGCATCCATGGCGTGCAGCTCCAACCACACCACGGTGCCTCCCGGCACCTGGCGCGAGAAGCATCCGCTGGCATTGCAGCTGGCGGGCGTGCCCGCCTCGCTCACTCGGTGCACCTATCGCCTCAGCTTCAGCGACCGAACCACGGTTGCCGAGGTCGATCGGTTCCTGGAAGAACTCGAGGAGGTGGTGCCCGCCGATCAGGTTGCACGTTCTGCATAGTCATCGTACGAGGAGGAGGAAACCAATGGAGAACCGCTCCAATATCGCTGCACCGGGCGGCATCACCCGCCGCAGCTTCGTCAAGGGGGGTGCGGCGGCAGCCGCTATAGGCGCGACCGGCGCGCTCGTCGGGTGCGCCCCGCAGGGGGACGGCAAGGCGTCGGACGCCGCGGCGCCGGCCGAGGACGAGGGCGTGTGGCTGCCCTCGCAATGCAACATGTGCTTCAACGCTTGCAGCATCCTGGGCCATGTGGTGGACGGAAAGCTTGTGGAGATCAAGGGCGACGACCGCAGTCCTGCCGGCTGGGGCCATCTGTGCGGCAAGGGCACGGCGGGCATCATGCAGCTCTACGACGAGAACCGCATCACGAAGCCCATGAAGCGCACGAACCCGAAGAAGGGCGTCGGCATCGACCCGGGGTGGGAGGAGATCAGCTGGGATGAGGCGTACGATCTCATCTTGGAGAAGCTGGACGAGCAGAAGCAGAAGAACAAGCCCGTCATCGTGTTCGCGCTGATCACGAGCATCATCTCGTGGATCGACTCCATGAACTGGCTGGGCAGCAACGGCAACATTCCTATCCCGTTCAAGGCCGATATCTGCGGAGCGCCCACGCATCCCATTTCGGCTCTGCTGACCGGTTGCGGCAACGCGCTTCCCGACTACGCGCACTGCAAGTACCTCATGCAGTTCGGCACGCAAGCGGGCGTGGCCACGCGTCATGGCACCAGCATCACGGCGAAGGTGTTCGCCGACGCGCGCGCGAACGGCTGCAAGCTGGTGAACTTCGACCCGCATATGTCGGGCGCGGCCGAGAAGGCCGACGAGTGGGTGCCCATTCGCCCCGGAACCGATGCCGCGGTGGCGCTCGCCATGGCGAACCTGCTGGTGAACGAGTACGACCTATACGACAAGGAGTTCCTTGCCGCGCGCACGAACGGGCCGTCGCTGGTTGATCCGGCCACGCAGCGCATCGTGCGCGACGCGTCGAAGGGCAACAAGGCGCTGTACTGGGATCTGTCCGACAACACGGCAAAGCCCTACGACGAAGTCAAAGAGCCCGCGCTCGAAGGCGATTTCGAGGTGGACGGCATTCCGGTGCGCACGGCGTTCAGCATCTTCAAGGACTCCGTCGCGAAGTACACGCCCGAATACGCTGAAGAGGTCACGACGATCCCTGCCGACACCACGCGCCGCCTGGCCAAGGAGTTCGGCGAAGCGGCCTGTATCGGCCAGACCGTCGAGGTGGACGGGCTCACGGTGCCCTACCGCCCCGTGGCCGTGGACACGTTCTCTGGCATTGCGCGGCACAAGCATGGCTTCATCACGCACTGGGCCATCCTGCAGCTGAACACGCTCGTGGGCTCGACGTTCTCGCGCGGCGGCTACCTGGGCTTCTACACGCGTAACAAGTACGGGTTCTACGAGGGCGACAAGGATCACGCCTGGGAGTTCACCATTTGGGAAGAGGACGGCCTCATCGAGGACCTCAACATGGCGCACGGCTGGCCGTCGAACGGCTCGCATTACAAGCATATCCGCGAGGCCAGCTACACGCCCACGTCCGAGGCGATGGAGGAGCTGCAGCCCCTCACGATGGATCAGCATTTCGGCTACATCGCCCAGGTGCAGCCGGAGGTGTACGGCACCGAGCCGTCCGAGGTGGCGTTCTGCATGGCGTCGAACCCGCTGAAGAACTGGTGCAACCACGACTACCAGGCCAAGGTGCTGGAATCGTTCGACTGGATCTTCGGCATGGACATCTATCTGAACGATTCCTCCTACTACTACGACCTCATCATCCCCGAGCCGTGCTACCTCGAGCGCTTTGACCCGCTGCCGTTGTCGTTCAACAACCACCGCGTGCCCGGCCTGCCCGAGGTGCCCTATATCGTTGCCGGTCGCATGCCCATCGTTGAGGCCAAGGACAACTGCCCGTCGGCGCTGGACACGTTCGGCGCGCTCGCGGCGAAGGCAGGCAAGACCGCCGAGTACTCTGCAGCGCTCAACGACTACTACAAGCTTGCCGACGAGTACAAGCTTGACGGCAAGGAGCAGATCACGGCTGAGCGCGTGTGCGACGCCGCGCTCAAGTCGTTGGCGGGCAAGGATCGCGGCATCGACTGGTTCCGCGAGAACGGCGTGCTGACGCGCGAGCGCAAGGCCGACGAGGTGTACGTGTTCGCGGCGGGCATGGAAGGGCGCATCCCGCTGTACTTCGACTTCATGCTTGAAGCGAAGGAGAAGATCGAGGCCGAGGTTGACAAGCTGGGCATCTACTGGGAGACGGACGATTACATCCCGCTGCCCGAATTCATGCCGTGCCTCGACCACGAGGTGGAGGAGGAAGGCTTCGACCTGTTCCCCGTGTACTGGACGAACGCCATCAACACCGATACCTGGCAGGTGGAGAACGCCTGGATCAACGAGATCAACGAGCTGGACGATACCACGTACTTCTTGGAGATCAACGCGGCGACCGGTGCCGCCAAGGGCATCAAATCGGGTGACAAGGTGCGCCTGTCGAACCGCGACGGCGATGTGGTGGAAGGCGTGGCCGTGCTCACCGAGTTCGTGCATCCCGAATGCGTGGCGTCGGTGGGCGGCCATCTGAACGCGAAATCCGACTACCAGCCCATCGGCAAGACGAAGGGCACGGCGGTGAACCACTTGGTGCCCGCAGGCGATCCGAAGCGCATGGAGTACGTCGGATCCGGCGTGGACCAGTGCGTGCGCTGCAAGCTCGAGAAGATTTCCTAATCCCCGGAAAGGAGGATGAGTTTCATGGCCTATGGGTTCGTTATCGACCTTGAGAAATGCGTTGGCTGCCACGGATGCTCGGTGGCGTGCAAGGGCGCGAACGGCACGCCCCCGACGGTGACTCGCTCGCGCGTGGACCGCGGCACCGAAGGCTCCTATCCGAACGCGGTGCGCACCATCCGCCCCATGCTGTGCATGATGTGCGAGAACCCGCCGTGCGTGGCGGTGTGCCCGCAGGGCGCCACCACCATCCGCGACGAGGACGGCATCGTGGTCATCGACAAGGAGAAGTGCATCGGCTGCAAGAGCTGCATGGAGGCTTGCCCTTACGGCGCGCGTTACCTCGTTCAGAGCGAGGATGGCTATTTCGGCTCCGAGTTGAACGAATACGAGAGCGTCGCCTATGAGAACATGCCGAAGATGACGGTGGACAAGTGCGACTTCTGCATCGAGCATTCCGGCGACGGAAAGCCCGATCCCGTATGCGTGAAGGCGTGCATGGCGGAGGCGCGCTTGTTCGGCGACCTCGACGAGATGAAGAAGCTCGTGGCCGAGCGCGGCGGCGAGGCGTACCTGCCCGAAGAGGGCACGGAGCCCCGTGTGTTCTACCTGCCGACGATCACTGCGTAAGCGTTTCGCGTTTCCCTCCCTCCCTTGGAAGCCGCGCCTTTTGGCGCGGCTTCCGGCATGTTTCGTTATGCAACGCAAACGGTTTCGTTGTGTTGCTAAAAACAACGATTGCGGGATCGGCGCGGCTCTGCGCAGCGTTTTATCGACCTGGCGCTTCTGCGTGCGTCCTGCCTCTCCTTCCCGGTGCGGGCGGCGCTTCGTGCTATACTGTGCGCCGAACGAACGGGGGAGCGCATGGTCAACATACCGAGCCCCGCCCTGGCTATCGTCGGGCGGCATAATTCAGGCAAGACGACGCTCATTGAGCAGCTTATCGCCGAGCTGGTGCGACGCGGGCGCGACGTGGGCAGCGTGAAGCATCACAGCCACGTGGGTTTCGACATCGACTATCCCGGGAAGGATTCGTACCGCCACCGCGCCGCTGGCGCGCGCGAGACGGTGATCGCCGCGCCCGGGCAGATCGCCCGCATCAAGTCCGTGGAGGGCGAGATCGAGTGCTCGGACATCGTGCGCAGCATGCCCGGCCACGACATCGTGGTGGTGGAGGGGTACCGCAAAAGCGGGCTGCCCACCATCGAGATCATGCGCTCGGGCAACGACGCCGACGCGCGGGTGGCCGACGTGTTCGCCGAGGGCGCGCGCTGCGGCTGGCCGTTGGGCACCGACTTCACCCAGTTCACCCGCGGCACCGTGCCTCCGGCCGACGACGATGCGGCGCGCGAGGAGCTGAGCCGTGCCGCGCAGCGGGTCGAGAGGGCTTCAGGAGACCATTTCAAGACGCAGCATCCCGACTACGCCGACATATCGAACAAGCTGCCGACGTCGGACACGGTGGCCGTCGTCACCGACATCGAGGAGGCGCGCCATGCCGCCGAGCTGTACCACGTGCCGGCGTTCGCGCTCGACGACATTGCTGGCCTCGCCGACTTCGTGGAGCAGCGTTTCGTGCGGCCGCGCGTGACCGTGGTCATCCAGGCGGGCGGCGAGAGCAGGCGCATGGGGCAGAGCAAGGCGACCGTGCCGTTCGCGGGCCGCCCGCTGATCTGCCGGCTGGTGGAGCGTCTGGGCCCGGTTGCCGACGACCTCGTGATCACCACGAACGAGCCGGAGCGCCTGGACTTCCTGCACGCTGAGTTCCCGCAGTATCGCATCCAGCTGGTGCGCGACGCGTTCAACGTGCGCGGGGCGCTGCCGGGTCTGTACACGGCGCTGGAGGCTGCGCGCAACCCGTATGTGGCCGTGGTTGCCTGCGACATGGTGTTCGCTTCCCCGTCGCTCGTGGTGGCCGAGGCGCTGGCCATGAACGAGACGGGCGCCGACGTGGTGGTGCCGGTGAACAAGCACGGGTTCGAGCCGTTCCATGCGATGTACCGCCGCGCGGGCTGCCTGCCGGCCGTGAGCGCCGCGCTCGACCGCGGCGAGAAGCGCGCTCAAGGGTTCTTCGCGGACGTAGAGGTGTGCGAGTTCCCGCAGGAGCGCGTGCTGGAGGCCGAGCCCATGGGCGGCTGCTTCATCAACGCGAACACGCCCGAGGAGCTGCGCGCCATCGAGGAGACGTTTCTCGAGAAGTAGCGGAAGACGAGACGAGGAATTGGCATGCCGAACCTGGTAGACATCGTGGAAGTGGCCGAGGCGCTGGAGTCGAAGGCCGTGTACCTGGCGAGCGATCGCTGCGTGGTGGTGCGCAACCGCCATGCGTCGTGCGCAAAATGCGCGGACGCCTGTCCGACGGGCTCGGTGTTCGCGGCCAACAACGTGTTGGAGCTTGACGGCGAGGGATGCGTGGCGTGCGGCGCCTGCACCACGGTATGCCCGGTGGAGGCGCTCATCCCGTTGCGCCCGCTGGACGAGGACCTCGCCTCCAGCGTGGCGTCCGCCGTGGCGGCGACCGGCGGGAAGGCCGTGTTCGCATGCGCGCGCATAGCGTCGAAGCGCCTGGCCGACCCGGCGAAGTACGCCGAAGTGCCCTGCCTCGCGCGCATGGAGGAAAGCGTGCTGCTGGGTCTTGCGGCGCGCGGCGTGGAGGATATCGTGCTGGTGGACGGCACGTGCGCCACGTGCAAGTTCCGCTCGAACGTGCCGGGTATCGACGCCACGGTGGCTTCGGCGAACGAGCTCATGGCTGCGCAGGGCTCGGACGTCCGCGTGCGGCGCGCGTCGGCGTTTCCCGACGAGGTGCTGCTCGAAGACAAGCGCACGCTGCTGGGCGAGTCGCGCCGCGGCTTCTTCACCAGCGCTCGCACGCGGGCGAAGGACGCCGCGGGCAAGACGGCCGAGGTGATGGTGTTCAAGAACGACAACGCTGCGCCGTCGCTGCGCGAGCGGCTGCGCATGTCCAACGCTGGCACGCTGCCGCAGTTCAACCCGCAGCGACGCATGCTGGTGCTGGACGCGATGGACCGGTTGGGCGCGCCGACGGTTCCCGAGATCGACACGCGGCTGTTCGGCTCGGTATCCATCGACACGCAGGCGTGCAGCTCGTGCAACATGTGCACGGTGTTCTGCCCGACGGGCGCGCTGCGCAAAAGCGAGCTGGTGCCTGCGGAGGGGGAGGGCAGCTTCCTGGAGTTCTCGGCGGCCGACTGCGTGCAGTGCAACCTGTGCGCCGACGCGTGCTTGAAGAGCTGCCTGACGGTGAACTCGACGGTGTCCACCGAGGAGCTGTTCGACTTCGAACCGCGGCTGATCCATCTGCCGAACCCGCCCGCGCGGCCCGGAATATTGTCGAGCTTGAGGCGATAGCGGTCGGAAGGGCTCATCATCGGGCCGCGTCCCGAATCGTGGTGTATCAGGGCCATCGCCGGAGAATCGCCGGCACCCTTGCGAGGTGAATCTTAGCCTTCGTCCTCCTTCGGGTCAATGGCGCTCCCTATGATCTTGCGCGCCGCCTCGCGGGCGGCGAGCACCTCGGCCTCGCCGGGGGCCTCGCGCTCCTGGGCCTTCCAGGCGTGCGCGAGCGAGGGCCTGGAGATGACGCAGCGCGCCGACCACTCCTCGTCGGCCTCGATGAGCGCCGCTCCCACCAGGCGGATGAGCGACTCGCGCGAGGGGAACCCCTGCACGACGCGCGTCCTGCGCTTGATCTCGCGGTTGGCCCTCTCCTGGACGTTGTTGGTGCGGATCTTGGTGCGGTGCGTGGCCGGGAACGCCAGGTAGGCGAGCGCCGCCTCCTCGGCCTCCAAGAGCACGTTTCCGGCCGCCCTCGAGATCTTCAGCACCTCCTCGGTCGCCTCTTGGTAGCACGCCCGCACGAGGACGGGGCTCTTCTGCGCGAAGACGGCCTTCATGGCCTCGCGCGCCTTTCTCTGGTCGTCCTTCCTGTGGATGCGGCCCGCCACGTTGCGCATGAGGTGCGTGACGCAGCGCTGCCAGGCCGCTCCTTGGAACGTCTCGGCTATCGCCTTCGCGAGCCCTTCGTGGGCGTCCGAGACGACGAGGCGCACGCCGTCGACGCCGCGCGCCCTCAGGCCGGAGAGGAACGCCTTCCACCCGGCGTGGCTCTCCGTGTCCACGCAGTCCACGCCGACGAAGCGCTTGTGGCCCGTGTCGTCGAGCCCGATCGCGGTCACGACGGCCTGGGACGCCGAGCGCCCCTCCACGCGGCACTTCACGTAGGTGGCGTCGAGCCACAGGTAGGCGAAGCGCACCCCGTCGAAGCGCTGCCTCCTGAACGCGTCCACCTCGGCGTCCAGGCACTCGCACAGGCGCGACACCTGCGACTTCGACATCGACCTCACGCCGAGCTCGCCCGCGACGGCCTCCACCTTGCGCGTCGATATCCCCATGACGTACATCTCGGCCACCGCCGCGACGAGCGCCCGGTCCACCCTGCAGTAGCGCTCGATCAGGTCCTCGGGGAAGAACGAGCCTCGGCGCAGCTTCGGAATCTTGAGGGTGACGTCGCCCGCGGCGGTCGAGAGCCCCCGCTCCCGGTAGCCGTTGCGCGAGTTGACGCGCCCCTCGTCGCGCTCCCCGTAGGGGGCGTTGCACGCCTCGTCGGCCTTCGCCGACATCGCGGCGTTCGCCAGGAGCTCGAGCATCCTGCGCCCGAAGGCCTGCAGGTCGGTGCATTCCTCGAGGATCGCGAACGCGAGCCCCTTCACTTCGGGGTCGTTGAATAGTAGAGTGTCCATAGCGGGCATCGCCTTCCTTCGAATCTGTCTTTTGTGGTGATTGACGATTCTAGACGATGTCCGTTTTTCTCGGGCAGGCTTCGCCCGCCCTCCAGAAACGGATTGATACACCAACTTTCGGGACGCTACCCATCATCGGCCCAAAGACACGGAATTCGGCTCGGAAGCGTGTTTTCGGGCCGATGATTCGCCCTCGCCTGCTCTCTACGGGTTTTTCGGCTCGATTTCTCAACTGTATCTTTCTTTTGTACAAAAGTTACTGTATAAAGAAGTGAAACAGTTGATTTGTCGTAGACGGAGCAGCATCATGAACAGCGATTTCATTGTTGCGGTGCACGCGCTGGTGTATCTGAACCATAAGGCGGACATCGTTTCCAGCGAGGCTTTGGCCAAGAATATCTGTACGAACGCGGCGCGTGTGCGCAAGGTGATGGCTCCGCTCAAGCGCGCCGGGTTCGTGACCACGCGCGAAGGCAACGTGGGCGGCTACCGTTTTGCAGGGGACGCTTCGGCGGTCGACCTGCACATGGTGGCCGATGCGCTCAACATCAGATTTGTGCAATCCGGTTGGCATAGCGGCGATATGGACATGAAATGCCTTGTGGCATCCGGTATGGCGGGCGTCATGGACGACATATTCCTCGATTTAGACGAGCGTTGCCGTGAACGGCTTGCGCAGATATCGATCGCCGACATCGACGACCGCATATTCGGCTCCGACGGCGTCGTGCCTTTCGATGGTCGGCCGGCATCGTCCGGCGCAGAGGGCTAGGAGGAGATCATGGGCTTCTCCCTCGAAACGAGCATTCCCGTGCTCACCGTGTTCGTGCAAGGCCTGCTGAGCTTCTTCTCGCCGTGCGTGCTGCCTCTGATTCCGCTGTACGTGGGCTATCTGGCAGGCGGCGCAGGCGTTGCGAACGATGACGGGACCGTCGAGTACCCGCGTAAGAAGGTGTTCGTGAACACGCTGTTCTTCGTCGTGGGCGTGAGCTTCGCGTTCTTTTTGCTGGGCTTCGGGTTCACGGCGCTCGGCCAGTTCTTCACCGGCAACCAGCGCGTGTTCTCGATCGTCGCCGGCGTCGTCATGGCGGCGTTCGGCCTGTACATGCTGGGTGCGTTCGGCAAGACGAAGGCGGTGGAGAAGGAGCGTCGTCTGCCGTTTCGGCTGAATCGGTTCGCGATGAACCCGCTGGTGGCGCTGGTGCTGGGCTTCACGTTCAGCTTCGCGTGGACGCCGTGCGTGGGTCCGGTGCTGGCCAGCGTGCTGCTGATGGCGTCGTCGAGCGCTTCGGCCGCGGCAGGCTTCGGGCTGGTGGCCGTGTACACGATCGGCTTCGTGCTGCCGTTTTTGGCGGTGGGTCTGTTCACGGGCGAGGTGCTGCGCTTTTTCCGTACGCACGGCAACGTGGTGAAGTATACGGTGAAGGTGGGCGGCGCGCTGCTCATCGTCATGGGCGTGATGACCGTGACCGGGTGGATGAACGGCGTGACCAGCTATCTGTCGTCGTTCGGCGGCGCGCCCGCTGCGCAGGAGCAGCCGGCCGACCAGGGCGCGGATGAGGCGAAGGGCGACGGGGCGAACGGCGGTTCGTCCGATGCTTCCGATGCGGGCAAGGACGCCGGCTCGGGCGATGGCGCTGCGAGCAAGGCCGATGCGCAGGCGGCGCCGCTGGCCGACCTCAAGCTGGTCGACCAGAACGGCGAAGAGCACTCGCTGGACGAGTACCGCGGCAAGACGGTGTTCCTCAACTTCTGGGCCACCTGGTGCGGGCCGTGCCAGCGCGAGATCCCCGACATCGAGAAGCTGTACCGGGATCGTGGCGAGAACGAGGGCGACCTCGTGGTGCTGGGCGTGGCGAATCCTAAAACCGACAGCCGTCCCAACAACAGCGACGTGTCCGAAGCCGACGTGAAGGCGTTCATCGACGAGCGGGGCATTACGTATCCCGTGCTCATGGACACGACGGGCGAGATGTTCAGCGGCTATCGCATCTTGTCGTTCCCCACGACGTTCATGATCGACAAGGACGGCAACATCTTCGGCTATATCAGCGGCATGCTGACCCCCGACATGATGGACAGCATCGTCGAGCAAACCATGTCCGGTGTGAGGAAGTAGCGCTACGCCGCCCGCCCGCCGCTTCGCGCGGCGCCTCCGTAACGCGGATGTTTCACGTGAAACATCTGTTCGTAAAAGGGATCCTGCGGGATCCCTTTTCGCGCTCTGCTGCTCGACGCGGCGTATTCGCAAGCTCTTACTTTACAACGTAAATAAAACACGTTACCATTCACTTTACGTTGTAAAGAAAAACGAACAAGGAGGGACTATGGGAGAGTACGACGTATCGCGTCGCTCGTTCCTGAAGGGGATCGGCTTGGCGGGCCTTTCTGCTGGTACGCTGGGGACGCTGGGCGCGACGGGCATCGCCTTCGCCGACGATGCGCCCGTCGCCGAATCGGTGGACGCGTATCGGCAGCTTGCGTGCGAGACGGCGCTTGTGCCGGTGAAGAAGGCGGTATGCCCGGGGCCGCGCGGGCCGGTCGGCTTCGAAGACCGCGACATCGCCGCGAGCGACATCGCTTCGACCGAGGATTGCGACATCGTGGTGGTGGGCGCGGGTATCGCCGGGCTCATGGCCAGCCTCAAGGCAGCCGAAGAGGGCGCGAAAGTCATCTGCATCGAGAAGATGACGAAGGGCCGCGGCTGCTTCGAGTGCTTCGGCGCCGTGGGGGCGAAGTGCCAGGAGGGCACCGAGATCGACAAGGTGGCGCTGTTGGACGAGATGTACCGCAGCGCGTACTGGCGCGTGCGCCCCGAACCCATACGCACCTACGTCGACCGTTCGGGCGAGGCTACCGATTTCTGGCAGGCCGAACTCGACAAGGGACAGAACGGCTTCGTCATCTCGAAGGTGGAGCAGGCTCCCTCCACCTGCGGCATGCCGGCGCTGACCCCGCTCATCGACACGGAGCTGGGCTTCTACGACAGCCCCTCGCTGCCGCCCGACGCCGGAGTGCGCTCCGGCTATTCGGGCATCTACGTGTGCCTCGAGATGCAAGAGGTGGCGAAGGCCTACGACAACCTCGACCTGCGCTTCAGCACGCCGGGCGTGCAGCTGGTGCGCGACGGTTCGGGACGCGTGGGCGGCGTCATCGCCAAGAGCGGCGACGAGTACGTGCAGATCAACGCCGGAAAAGGCGTGATCCTGGCCACGGGCGGCTACGATGCGAACCCTGAGCTCATGGAAGCGTGGACGCGTCCGGAGGATTATGCCTCGTCGAGTTGGTGGAACCCCGGTTGGGGCACCACGGGCGACGGGCATCTCATGGGCATCAAAGCAGGCGCGCAGATGGATCCGTGCCCTCAGCCGGTGATGAACTTCCGCTGGGGCAATCCCGATTCGTTCTACGACGCGCGCACGTGGAACGCCGTGTACTTCGCCCTCATGGTGAACGGCGACGGCAAGCGCTTCGTGCGCGAGGATCTGCCCTTCCAAAGCGTGTCGAACGCGCAGAACGCCCAGCCCGACTTCGGGAAGAGCTGCTGGCAGGTGTTCGACGATACCATGTTCGAGGGCATGGAGGACGCGGTTGAGGAGTTCAAGCAGAAGGGCTGGCTGTTCGAGGGATCAACGCCCGAAGAGCTGGCCGCCGCCTGCGGCGTCGACCCGCAGGGCCTCGCCGACACCATCGCGCGGTACAACGGGTTTTTCGAGGCCGGCGTGGACGAGGACTTCGGACGCGACCTGGCGGGAACCATCCCGTTCACGGGCACGCGCTTCTTCGCGCTGACCACGAACAGCTGCGTGCTCGCCACGGTGGGCGGGCTCACCATCGACGGTTCGTGCCGCGTGCTCGATACCGACGACCGGGTGATCGAGGGGCTGTACGCCGTGGGCAACGCGTCGGGCAACTTCTTCGCCGGCAACTACCCCCGTCATATCCCTGGAACGTCCATCGGACGCGCCGTCACGTTCGGCTACGTTGCCGCCGAGCATGCGGTGAAAGGAGCGTAAAGCCATGTTGAACGTCAAACGATCCACGGTAGGCGCGTTGTCGACGGTTGCGCTTGTCCTTTGCCTGACCTTGGGGTTGGCGGCATGTGCGTCGCAGACATCAGAACCCGGCGCCGATGCGGACGGCTCGTCGGCCAAGACGACGCAGACCGCTGCCGGCGACGGCACCGGTGCGTATGTGTCCGACGAGCAGTGCTTGAGCTGCCATGGAGGCTCGTACGAGGCGCTGGCCGAGACCACTTCGTCCTACGAGCAGAGCAACCCGCACGACTCCCTCCACGGAGGGTACAACTCCTGCGTGAACTGCCATGCGCGCGACAAGGAGATCACCGACAACCAGTGCATGCACTGCCACGATTGGCCGCATAATCCCGCGGCGTAACGCCGATCGGCCTGTTCGGAAGAGGAGCCGGAGCGAGCGCGCTTCGGCTCCTCTTGGTTTTCGCATGCGAAGGAGGCGGGAGGGCTCGCGGCCGGGCATGCTCATGCTATGCTGGGCGAAACGAGGTGCTGGCAGGAGGGACGCGGCGTGGATGCGGAAACCGAAAAGAAGCGGAAGAGCGGGCTGACCCGGGACGTCATCGTGGATACCGCGTATCGCATGATCGATCGCGACGGCATGGGCGCATTCACGATGCGTGCCCTCGGCGCGGAGCTGGGCGTGTCGGCCATGGCGTTCTACGCGCACTTTTCCTCGCGCGAGGAGGTGCTGGTGGCGGTGCTCACGCGCTTCATGGAAACGCTCGACACCGATCCGGTGCCGGGAGAGCGGTGGGACGACACGCTGCGGCGCACGATGACCTCCATCCATCGGGAGTACTGCGCGCATCCGCACATGAACGATATCGACCTCGATCCGAACATCTCTTACGCGGGTTTGGCGGCCCACACCGAGAAGATCGTGTCGCTGCATCTCGACCAGGGTATGCCCGAGCCCGTGCTCACGAAGGCGTGGGCCATGGTGGACGCCTTTCTCACCGGGTTCAACGGAAGCGCGATCGCCGCCCAGAAGCGACGGCTGGCAGACGAGGCGGCGGGTGGCGCGACGCGCGACATGCCCGTGTGGCAGCGCATCGTGGATTCGGCGTACTCGGAAGAGTCGTTCGCGAACGGCGTGGAGATGATCATCATGGGTGTGCGTGGCTTGGCGGCACCCGACCCGTGCGAGTGGCATACCCCGAAATAATGCCGCGCCCCGGGGAGGTCGGGGCGCGGGTAGGATGCTGCGCGCGGGAGGGGAGGGCGCGCAGCTTATGAGGGGAACGCGTTACTTGGCGGCCACGAGCTTGACCACGTGCAGGGCCTCGGTCATCGTGCGGCCGCAGGCGACGCCGTGCATCTGGTCGGGGTAGTTGCCGCTGAAGAGCGACCCCGAGCAGTCGCCGGCGCAGTACAGGCCCTCGATGGGCTCGAAGTCGGTGTTGAGCGCCTGGCAGTCGGCGTTGATGCGGACGCCGTCGATGGTGGTGAGCAGCGTGCCGCCCAGCGTGGCGCCGAAGAACGGCGGGGTGCGCAGCTCGGAGAGGCGGTAGGGCTCCTTGCCGAAGTCGACGTCTTCCTGGTTGTCGTACAGCTCGTTGTAGCGCTCGCAGGTGGCGAGGAACGTCTTCTTGGCGTCGGCGTCGAAGCCAAGCTTGTCGGCAAGCTCGTCGAGCGTGTCGGCCTTCTGCAGGCGACCGTCGGCCAGCTCCTTCTCGAAGTACTTGTCCAGGTCGTACGTGCCGTCTTCCTTCTTCACGCCCAGCACGCCCGTGCGGGTGCCGGCCGAGCAGCCGAGGGTGTGGAAGCGCTGCACGTCGTCGCCGAAGTTGCCGTCCCAGACGCTGATGTACACGCCGCCGGGCTGCTGCGCGGCCGCATGGGGCAAGTAGTCGTAGTCGGCGGACTCGAGGGCGAAGCGCTCGCCGCGCAGGTTCACCTTGAGGAAGGGCTGCGTGCCGGGGTTGAACTGGCCGTTGCCCGGCCACTGCGGATTGCCGGCCTTGACGGACTCCTCGGTGTAGCCCGCGGTGGTGCCGGGCGCGACGAGGCCGCGGTCGAAGATCATCGTGGCGCTGGTGATGTCTTTCACCGCGCCTGCCCACAGCGCCGCCTTGATGCCGTCGCCCGTGTTGTTCTGGTTGTAGCCCAGCGCGGTCACCGACGCGGTGGTGATGGGGGACAGCGACGAGAGCATGGCGGGGTTCGCGGAGTAGCCGCCCGTGGTCAGCAGCACGCCCTTCTTGGCGTTGATCTGCGTGTAGCCGTTGTCAGTCTTGAAGATGGCGCCGGTAACCTTGCCGGAATCCTCGGTGACCAGCTTCACCAGCTCGTGCTTGTAGGAGATCTCGTAGCCGTTGTCGTTCATGACCTTCTCGAACAGCTCGTTGCGCACGGGGACGCCGTCGCGGCCGCCCTCGGCGTTGCCGTAGTGGTGCTCGCCGCAGGGGGTGTAGAAGGGGGTGGCGCCCATGCCGCCCGGCATCTCGAACTCGTCGGCGATGACCACGGCGCCGGCTTCGCTCATGTACTTGTCGACGTACTCGAACATGTCGTTGCTCTCGTTCATCCACATGTTGATGAGGTTGTGGTCGCACGTGCCGCTGGAATAGCGAGCCCACTCGCCGTGCAGGCGGGCGCGGTCGGTGTGGTAGCCCTGGTCGGTGAAGGGCTTGGTGTCGACGGCGTTGAACCAGTGGCGCGTGGCGCCCACCTCGGTGCCCTTCTCGCATAGGATGAAGTCCATCTTCTGGTCGGATGCGTACGCGCCGGCGATCATGCCGCCGTTGCCTGCGCCCACGATGAGCAGGTCGGTGTCCTTCGTCTCGGTGATGTCGCCGATCTCCGGCGGGGCGCCCAGCCAGTCGACCGTGATGGCGGCGCTGCCGTCGTCCACGGCCACCGCGTTGTTGTCGGCCACGCCCGTGGCTGCGCTGGCAGAGCTGGAAGCGCTCTCGGCTCCGGTTGTACCCGCGGCCTTGGGCGAGCAGCCGGCCAGGCCCATGGCGGCAAGCGCGCCGACGCCTGCGACGCCGCCCAGGAAGCTGCGGCGGGAGATGCCGCCTTCGTTCGTTACGTTCGTTCCCATGATGATCCTCCTAATGGTGCGATTTGTTTTGCGGCTCCGGATGAGGAGCCGCTTCCCTCGACGTGCACTCTACGGCGTTCGGCGAGGCTTGAAACCACCCCGTCGGGGGTGTTTCGGCTGGCGAAAGGCGAGTTGGCGCGCTCCCCCTGCGAGGGTGATTTGAGGGCGATAAGGCTGATGAACGTGGTGGATGCGGGGTGCCGTGATCGGATGGCGCAGGTTTCGCTTACAATGGGAGCAAGCGATGAGGGGGAGGGAGCCTTGCAAGCGATGGTGGAACGTATGCGCGATTCGAAGCACGGCGAAAGCGCGGCTATAGTGGTGTGCGTGATCGCCTTTGCGATCATGGGCTGTGTCGGCGGCATTCTGAACGCGAGCGTGTATTCTCGCGTGGCCGAATACTACGGCATCGCTCGGGAGATTTCCACGATGACGTCGGGCTTTCTGTTCTTGATCTTGTTTCTGATCGCCACGCGCAAGCCTTCGCTGCTCGATCGGCGCTTATTAACCGTGGTGGCGCTGGGCTGTGCGATCACGGCGGCGTTCGTGCTGGAGTTCGCTCTGCAGATGGCGAACGGTCCGCTGACGGTGGCGGGCTTCCTGTTCTACAACACGGCCTCCGCGTGGGCGTCGATCATGATGGTTTCCGCGTTCTCGTCGTTGCGTTCGTCGAAGGCGGCGCTTGCGGGGGTGGTGTGCGGCATGGCGTTGGGCGAAGTGGTGCGCGTGGCGCATCCTCCGGTTTCGTTCGAGCTGGGCATTGTCGAGGCGACGTGCTCGTACGCGCTGATCATCGTGATGCTGTATCATCGAGGCGGGCGACAGCTGGACGCGATCGCGCGCGAAGCGTCCCCGGCCAGCCTCGAACTGTCCAATCCGGAATCGTTCTTGCGGCCTGCTCACGCACTGTTTTTATGCGTAGGATTGTTCAGCGTTGCGACGGGTTACGGACTCACGCTCAACGAAGTGTCCCATGCTCCTATCAGCGTCGATGTTTCGGCGGTCGTGCTGGTGGGGGTGGCCGCATGGATGCTGCTGTCGCGCAGCGAGAGCAAGGAGGACATGCTGTTCTCGTTCGCGATGCTGCTGGTGGTGGCCGGCTTCATCATCGCGCCGTTCACATTTTTGACGGATCTGCCCTCGGCGAACGCGCTTTTGCGCATCGGCGTGCGCAGCTTTGACATGCTGGTGTGGCTTGTGGTGTTGGCAGTGGGGCGGCAAAACCTGTTGGCTTTGTTGCCGACGTTCGCGCTTGTGCGTTTCATGAGCGCGGTTGGAACCGACGTGGGCGCGATTGCCGGGCATACCACGAACGATATCGTGGGTACGAATGACGATGCAGCCATGCTCATCGCCGAGGTCGTTTTGTTCGCGTTCGTCGCGTTTCTGTGGTTGGGATTCAGGAAGTTCAGTTTCGCCGACACGATCCGAGGCGTGGTGAACGTGGGTGAGCGCGAGGCTGGGCCGGTTGGGGCTGCTGCTGCCGAGGCAGTCGGCGAGGTGAGGTTTGGCGGCGCTGGCGAGACGGTGCGGCAGCTCAGCATCGAGGAGCGGTGCGTTGAGCTGGGTGCGCAGCACGGCTTGACCGAGCGCGAGACGGAGATCTTCGCCATGTTGGCCCGCGGGCGCAACGGGCAGTTCGTCATGGAACACTACGTGGTGTCGCGCAACACGGTGAAGAGCCATGTCAAACATATCTACGCGAAGTTGGATGTGCATTCCCAGCAGGAGTTGATCGACCTGGTGGAGCGCGCGGGGGAGTAGTGCGGGGTAACGCTGTACTGATAGTGGTACATGCTGCAAGCGTTGTGCGCCGTCGCGAAGAAGCCTGTACGTTGTTTGCGGGGTCATGGTGACCCCGTAAGAATCAAGAGGTTAGCTAACCGCCCAATCGAGGTGTTGTCGGCAACATTGCTCGATAAGCGCGGTTATGGAAACCTAAGCGAAGGGGTCGGGGAATGCCGTCCTGAGAGGAGCGCCGCCAGGCGCGGAGTCGAAGGATCCTGTGCGGCGTCAGCGGAAAGCGCAAGCGACTCCGAGCCGATGGCCGCCTCCGACGTGGCGTTTCTGGCACCCGAGCTGGTGTCGGAGGCCGAGGACCCGGTGCCCGTCCCGGCTCCGGCGGAAGGGCGGCTGGGGTACCGCTTCGTCAAGCGGGTGTTCGATATCGCCTTCAGCTTGTGCGCCACGATCGTCGGCCTGATCCCGATCGCGCTCCTTTGCGTCGCTATCGGCCTGGAGTCCCCCGGATCCCCCATCTACCTCCAAAAGCGCGTCGGGTATCAAGGAAGGCCGCTACGCATCTTCAAGCTGCGTACCATGGTGGCCGACTCCGACGATGTTGAGAAGCATTTGGATCCCAAACAGCTCGAGCGGTGGAGGCGCGAGCGCAAGGTGGATGACGATCCTCGCGTCACCAAGGTGGGGCGCTTCCTGCGCAGGACCTCCCTCGACGAGCTGCCTCAGTTCCTGAACGTACTGGCTGGCCAGATGAGCGTTGTCGGCCCGCGTCCCATCGTTGAGGAGGAGCTGGCGGCTTACGGCGACGCGGCGGGCGAGCTCCTTTCCGTCAAGCCCGGCATCACCGGCTGGTGGCAGGTGCAGGCGAGAAACGATGCGACCTACGGCGACGGCAGCCGCCAGGAACTGGAGCTTTATTACGTCAGGAACGCCTCTCTTGCTATAGATGCGAAGGTGTTCCTGAGGACGTTCTCGATCATGTTCGGAAAAGGCAGGACGGGAAGATGAGTGAGCCTATCCGCGTAGCGCATGTTGTGGGCAAGATGTGCGGCGGCGGCGTCGAGGCCGTGGTCATGAACTACTACCGGCATATCGACAGGAGCCGCGTGCAGTTCGACTTCCTCGTGGACGAGGACTCCGCGCTCGTGCCGCGCGAGGAGATCGGGTCGCTCGGCGGCCGGGTGTTCGTGGTTCCTCCTTACCAGCGCCTCCTCGCTTACATGGGGCGCCTGGAGGGCCTGTTCTCGGACGAGGGTTGGTCCATCGTCCACTCCCACGTCAACGCGCTCTCGGTCTTCCCGCTGCGCGCGGCCGCCCGGGCGGGCGTGCCCGTGCGCATCGCCCACTCGCATTCGACGGCGGGCAAGGGCGAGCCCGTCAAGAACGCGCTCAAGCGCCTGCTGCGCACCCAGGCGAACCGCTACCCGACGCACCGCCTCGCGTGCTCCCGCTATGCCGGTGAATGGCTGTTCGGCAAGGAGGTCGAGCTAGAAGTTGTTCCGAACGCGATCGACATGAATGCATTCGCCTTCGACGAGCGTTGGAGGTCGAAAGCTCGCCAAATGTGGAACATCGAGGATGGCCAGGTGGTGATCGGGCATGTAGGGAGGCTTGCCCCTGTGAAGAACCAATCATTCCTGATAGAGGTTTTGAGTTGCCTAAGAAAGAGCGGCGTGGATGCTCGATTGGTCTTGGTTGGAGAAGGAAAGGATCGCATCGCCATTCAGAATCGTGCGGCCTGCCTAGGTCTTTCGGAGTATATGGTTATGCCCGGCCAAATGGACTCTTCGTTGGCGTATCAAGGATTCGATGCGTTTGCCTTCCCCAGTACGTACGAGGGGTTTGGCATGGCGGCGCTTGAGGCGCAGAGGGCCGGCTTGCCGTGCCTGCTGTCCGACGCGATCACCCGCGAGGTGGACGTGACGGGAGCGGTGCGCTTCCTGCCGATCGATGATCCTTCGGCCTGGGCGGACGCGCTATGCGCCTTGAGGGCCGGCGACAGGGTCCCTGTGCGTCCGGAGCGTTTCTCGTACTACGACATTGATGCAGCGGCGCAGAAACTTGCAGCGTTATACATCGCTCTCGATGGCGAAAGGGCGGGAAAATGAACCCGCTTGTCAGTGTTATCATCCCTGTTTATAACGTTGAGTCGTACGTGTCGGAATGCATAGAGAGCGTGATCGCTCAAACTTATAGCAATATCGAGATCGTTGTAGTAAACGACGGATCGACAGATGGATCGGGGTTTTCTTGCGATCAATACGCTTGTAGCGATTCCCGTGTGGTTGTGGTGCACAAAGAGAACGAAGGGCTGAGTGCTGCCCGAAACGCTGGAATAGCCGTTTGTCGGGGTGATTTCGTGGCCTTCGTTGACGGCGATGATTTCGTGTCCCCTGTTTTCATTGAGACGCTTATGCATGCTATCGAAGTGTGCGACTGTGAGATAGCGGCGATACCTTGTGGTACGGCATTCGAGGACGGCTCTTCATGCGAGCTTGTTGCGAAGGCGGCCTTTATTCCCGACGCAAGGGTTATGGATTCATATACGGTTCAGAAGTTGATGCTCTATCAAAGGCTCGATACGGGAGTTCCATGGAGGCTTTATGCTAGACGTATACTCGGCGATGCTCCTTTTGCTGTGGGGTTGTATTACGAGGACCTGGCAAGCGTTTACAAGTTCATTCATGATGTAGATCGTGTTGCGTTGGTTGATTGCAGGGCCTTGTATGCGTATCGTCTGCGGAAATCCGGAATCATCAGTCAGGCGTACAGTCCGATAAAAGCCTTATCTGCCATTGAGGTTTCACGACGACTTAGCTCGGATATGCAGGAATGGTATCCGGATCTAGCCGTTGCATCCGCATCGCGCTGTTTTTCTCTTTGCCGGATGGTTTATGCACAGATACCGGTAGAATACGAGCTTTCCAGTAAGTTCGAGAATGATCGTCGAGCTTTGTGGGGCGAACTCAAGGAGAGAAGAAAGATCGTTCTGAGTGATTCTTCGGCTCGGAAGAGGGAACGACTTGCTGCAGCCATTGCCTTGATCGGCGAAGCTCCGTTTGCTCTTTTTTGCCATGCGTGTAGAAAAGCCGGTCTTCTCAGATGAGGGTTTTGAGAAAAATCTCATTTTGTATGACTGCGAGAGAGACGGCCTTGTCAGCTCTGTTGATTTCTGCGTGTTTCCAGAACGTCGTTATCTTCTCTCTGGGTGGGGCGGCTATCAAGCCGTTTCATGTCATTGCCTTGATCTTGCTGGTTTTGTCCATTGTGGCACTTAGGACTTCCTGGTCTCTATTCAACAGGTGGTTTCTGATTTCCGTTTTATACGTGATTGGAATATCGCTGATTGACTCCATGCGTTTTGGGATAAATGTCGTTTTATTCAATTATGCGTTTTTCTTCGTCATGATAGCTTCTGTGATGAATTACGGAAGAGGCCTCCCCATGGATAGATGGGGCGTGATTGTTAGATCGTCGGCGTTATTTGTTATAGCTGTGGTAGCTATTAAGATTGTGCTCTACGGAGATGCTGTTATGGGGTTTGTTTCTTATGGGGGTAATGGGCACCCTTCCATCCCGTCCTTTTTTAGCGACAGCGTTAATTTGGAGGCATCATGGCTAGCATTGTTTGGAGTCTTCTTTAATAGGGATAGAGTTGGTCTGCTATACCTAATTGGAAGTTTGTCCATTTCGGCTCTTTATGCCTCTCGTGTGGGGATCATTCTTTCATTGTTGTCCATCGCCTACGTTCTGTTCGTGAAATCAAAGGATCGAATTGGAGTATCGAAGCTTGTTGGCATTGCCGTGTTGATTGCGGGTCTGATTGCGGTTGCTCAAATCGCAGGACTCCCAATTATGGATCGGTTTCTTGCAATAGGAGAGGACAAGGGGTCGACTGGGAGAATGGACATGTGGCAATACGCATTAAGTGCCTTTATCGACGCTCCTTTGTTCGGAAATGGTGCAGGAAACGCCGTTGTTCACTTGAAAATGGTCAGTGGAACGCCTTTCTCTGAGGGCAACATACATAATTATCCTCTTCAGGTTCTTTTGGATTTTGGCTTCATGGGATTCGTCTTTTTTATTGCGTTAATCTTAAATGTTATGGCTATTTTTCGGAAGGAGAGGTTCTCGAACCCCTTCGCTGCATACATCCTTTGCTGGGTAGTAGGTTCATTATTTCAATTCAGGGGTGCGGATGCGTTACTAGCCTTTTTCATTGCGGGTTATCTTCTGACAACGACCATGGAGCCGAAAGCGCGTTTTTGTGACGGCAGATCTTCGTTCGCATCACAGGAACGAATATTGGTTGGAAATGCTTCTCGAAAGCTTAGGGGTTCTGGAAAATGAAAGTGCTTCTTATCGCGGAGTATATTGCGCCGGTTAACGCAATTGCTTCGATTCGATGGACAAAAATCTCGAAGTATCTAGTACTGCATCATCAAGCTTCGATCGATCTCCTTACGAACGAGAAAAACTTTTCAGGGAAAAAACTATTGTCTGAAAACTATTCGGTAGATCCAACGCTTATGCAAGATGTGTCTAATTTTCAAAAGACTTACCTGGTTCGTGATGGGGCTAAATTAAAAATCTTTCATGGAATCCATAATTTTCTAAGATATGCAAAGAACATATCTTCAAATAAATGGGAGAAAGATAGGAAGAATCGAAAGAATAGTGAATTCGTCTCACCAAAGAATGGATCTCGCGATACACGCGGCATATTGTCATGTATTAGAAGAAGTTTAAATCAAGCGGTTGATGAATCGATCTACGGAAGAGCATGCCATGCAATAGGCGATTGCTCTCAGTACGATGTCGTTATTTCATCCTATGGACCGCGATGGACCCATAGAGTGGCGGCGGAAATAAAGAAGAAAAACCCATCGATCATATGGGTTGCCGATTACAGGGATTCTTTAGTGTATTCCGATGCGACCGACACTGAGGACAACCGTTCCTTTGCCAAAAAAACCACGCATAACGCGGATTGTGTCATATCCGTTTCTAAAGGGGTTTCCGACCTTTTGTTTCTTGACCCCTTGCAGCGTAGAGAGATAGTAACGAATGGATTTGATCCGGATGATGTGCTTTTTCGCAAAAAGAGACATCGATCAAATAAATTCGAAATCACTTATACGGGAACCTTGCACGATGAAGGCGATGCTCGAAGGGATCTGACTCCGCTATTTCGAGCTCTCGTGGACCTTGTTGATGGGGGTGCAGTTTGTTGCGATGATATCGTTGTTAGATATGCGGGAGGTACCGAGGGCATCTTTTTCAGGCAAGCTAGCTGCTTTCCCGACATACCTGTAGAATCCGTTGGCTTGGTTTCGCGTGATCGGGCTATGGAAATGCAATCAACGGCCTCATTACTGATTTTCAGTAACTGGAATACCTCTTTGCAAAAGGGAGGGATAACAGGCAAGCTTTTCGAATATCTAACTAGTGGCGTTCCCATTGTCGGTGTAAGCTCTGGCGATTCTCCCAATTCGGAAGCGAAGAAAATTATCGAGAAATCCGGTGCTGGATTTTGCTACGAAGAGGCTTCGGATTTGATGGATTATCCCAGATTAATCGATTTCGTTCGTGAATCATATACCCAATGGAAGAATCGAGGTTTGACTTCCTGCAGAGTCGATTCGAGCTATGTTTCGAAGTTCAGTTATCCGGTGATTGCCAATCAGGTGGCTGGAATATTGTGCACCCTTTCAAGAAGCAAGGAGAATACGTTATGATGGGTTTTCAAGAAGGATGGGTGAGCATCCTGTCTCGCACCCTCGTCTGCGGCACGGTCGGCCTCGGCTACGTCGGGCTGCCGCTGGCCGTGGAGAAGGCCAAGGCGGGCTTCAAGACGATTGGCTTCGACGTGCAGGCCGACAAGGTCGACATGGTCAACCGTGGCGAGAACTACATCGGCGACGTCGTGCAGGAGGACCTCGCCGCGCTCGTGGAGGCCGGCACGCTCGAGGCGACCTGCGACTTCTCGCGCGTCGCGGAGTGCGGCTTCGTCGCCATCTGCGTGCCCACCCCGCTCGACGCCCACCAGATGCCCGACACCTCCTACATGGAGGCGTCCGCCCGCGAGATAGCGCCCTACATCCGCGAGGGCTGCATGGTGGTGCTCGAGTCCACCACCTACCCCGGCACCACCGAGGAGCTGATCCTGCCCATCCTGGAGGAGGGGTCGGGCCTCAAGTGCGGCGAGGGCTTCTACCTGGGCTTCTCTCCCGAGCGCGTGGATCCTGGCAACCTCGTCTACAAGACCAAGAACACGCCCAAGGTGGTGGGCGCCGTCGGCGAGGAGGCGCTCGAGCTCATCAGCGCGGTCTACGAGGCGGTGCTCGAGGGGGGCGTGACGCGCGTGTCGAGCCCGGCCGTGGCCGAGATGGAGAAGATCCTCGAGAACACCTACCGAAACGTCAACATCGGCCTCGTCAACGAGCTCTGCATGCTCTGCGACCGCATGGGCATCGACGTGTGGGAGGTAATAGACGCCGCCAAGACGAAGCCCTACGGCTTCACGGCCTTCTACCCCGGCCCCGGTCTCGGCGGCCACTGCATACCGCTCGACCCCTACTACCTGTCGTGGAAGGCGCGCGAGTACGGCTTCCACACCTCCATGATCGAGGCGTCCATGACCGTGAACGACTCTATGCCCGAGTGGGTGGCCTCGCGCGCGGCCCGCATCCTCAACCGGGAGGGCAAGGCGATGAGGGGATCGAAGGCGCTCGTGCTGGGCGTCGCCTACAAGCAGGACATCGACGACTATCGGGAGTCGCCGGCCCTGCGCGTGATTGAGCGCCTGGAGGCGCGGGGCGCCGAGGTCTCCTACTACGACCCCTGGGTGCCGCGCTGCCAGCACAAAGAAGAGGTAAAGGAATCCATCCCGGACCTGTCGGCCGAGGCGATCGCCTCGGCCGATATTGTTCTGGTCGCCTGCGCGCACACCAACGTCGACTACGCCCTCGTGCAGAGGCACGCGAGGGCCGTGCTCGACGCCAAGAACGCCATGAAGGGCGTGTCCCCGCGAGAGAACATCGAGGTGCTGTGACGTGAAAGTGCTTACCGTTGTGGGGGCAAGGCCCCAGTTCATAAAAGCAGCCATGGTTTCACATGAAATCGAGAAGCGACACGGCATAGACGAAGTGTTGGTTCATACGGGACAGCACTTTGATCGGAACATGTCCGAGCTATTTTTTGAGCAGATGTCCATTCTTCGGCCTAAGCATAACTTGGGCATTTCAGGGGGTAGCCATACATCTATGACGGCGAGAATGATGCTCGGCCTTGAGGCGGTTATGGAAGAAGAGCGCCCAGACGCCGTTCTTGTTTACGGAGACACCAATTCAACCCTTGCCGCAGCGCTCACTGCCGTAAAAATGCAGATCCCAATCGCGCACGTCGAAGCGGGTCCTCGCTCTCATTCGCTCAGAAACGCCGAAGAGTCAAACCGCGTATGCGTCGATCATCTTAGCTCGATACTGCTTGCGGCAACAGAATCGGGGTTTCGAAACCTTAAAAAAGAAGGCCTCGAGGATAGGACCTTTCTCGTAGGTGATCCGATGTACGATGCGTTTCTGCATTACGGCGAAATCGCGGACTCCGAAGCGCTTCGTCCGGAATTGGTTTCAATCAGTGGAGGTTCGATTGATGTTCCGTCGCGTTATTGCTATCTAACATGTCATCGGGCAGAAAACATGGAAAAGGGGGCCATGTCCGAGATATTGATCGCTGCGTCTACTCTGTCTTGTCCCGTTATTTACCCTGTGCACCCCCGCGCTCTTGAACTCGCCAGAGACATCGTCATTCGTTATAGGCTAGATTCGATCATGCTCGTCGAGCCGGTCGGTTATCTTGAGAGCATTTTTCTTACCAAACACGCAATGCACGTGATCACCGACTCAGGAGGGGTGCAAAGAGAAGCCTTTTTTGCGAAAACGCCCTGTACAGTGCCTATGACGCTTCTTGCGTGGCCTGAGATTATGGTGGACGGGCGTTGCGTTCTCGTCTTTCCGGAGAGAAGCGAGATAGAGCGTGCGTTGGATAGAGCGCAAACGGTAAATGAGGACTATTTGCCGTTCGGCGACGGCAATGCGGCCAAGCGAATCGTCGATATTCTTGCCGGCCGTTCGAAAGAGGTGCTGTAACATGAAGTGCGCAATAATAGGCTGCGGGCGCATAGCGCTCAACCACGTCAAGGCCGTCCGCGCGAACGGATTCGAGCTCGCGGCGCTCTGCGACACCGCCTCCGGCAAGGCCGAGGGCCTGCTCGAGCGGGCGGAGTGGGACGGCCCGGCACCGAGGATCTACGGCGGCCACGGCGAGATGCTCGCGGCGGAGCCGGACCTGGACATCGCGGCCGTCGCCACCGAGAGCGGCGAGCACGCGCGCATCGCGCTGGACTGCATCGACGCGGGCGTCAACGCGATAATCGAGAAGCCCGTCGCGATGTCGATGGCCGACGCCGACGAGATCGTGCGGCGCGCCGAGGAGCGCGGCGTGAAGGTATCGGCCTGCCACCAGAACCGCTTCAACGTCGCCGTGCGCCACGTCCGCCGAGCCGTGGAGGAGGGCCGCTTCGGGCGCATGTCCCACGGATCGGTCCACGTGAGGTGGAACCGGGACAGGGGCTACTACGGCCAGGCCCCCTGGAGGGGCACCTGGGCCCAGGACGGCGGCTGCCTCATGAACCAGTGCATCCACGGCGTCGACCTGCTGCGCTGGATGATGGGCGGCGAGGTGGTCTCGGTCTACGCCCAGACCCGGCAGCGCTTCCACGACTACCTGGAGGCCGAGGACGTGGGCGTGGCGGTGCTCACGTTCGCGGACGGGTCGGTGGCCACCGTGGAGGGCACCTCCAACGTGTTCCCGAGAAACCTCGAGGAGACGCTGTACCTGTTCGGCGAGTCCGGCACGGCCAAGCTCGGCGGGACCTCGACCAACGAGATCGACGTTTGGGATTTTGCCGACGAGCGCGAGGGCGACGATGGGATGGCGGGGCTCAAGGAGCCCACCTCCAACGTCTACGGCAACGGCCACGCCCTGCTCTACGCCGACGTGGCCGACGCGATCGAGAACGACCGCGCGCCCTACGTGGACGCGAGGGCCGGCCGCGACGCTCTGGAGGTGGTGCTCGCCATCTACAAGAGCCAGAGGACGGGCCTTCCCGTGGAGCTGCCGCTGGAAGATTTCGCGAGCACGGACATGGAAGGGGAGTTCTAGGCATGCCTTCATGTGCTCAGATGCCTTTCACTCACAGCGCTTACAGGAACATGCTTCAGATCCTGAAAGAACGGGGGTACGGGTTCTGCGGGTACGGCGATTGGGGAGGTGTTGGGAAGCCTGTCATTTTGCGGCACGACATCGACTTCGATCCGATCGCAGCGCTCGCGATGGCCGAGCTCGAATCGAGCGAGGGCGTCCGATCGACGTATTTCGTGCTCTTGCGAACGGATTTCTACAACCCTCTAGAGCGCGGAAACGTCGAGAGGCTTCGAGAGATCGCGAGGCTCGGCCACGACATCGGGCTCCATTACGACGAAACGCAGTACGAGGACGGCGACGACGCGATCGCCGCGATCCAACGCGAGGCGGACACGCTGGGGGGCGCCCTCGGCCTGCCCATCGAATGCGTTTCCATGCACCGTCCGAGCAAGGCGTCGCTCGAAGCGCAGTGGAGCATCCCCGGCATCGTCAACAGCTATTCGAGCGAGTTCTTCCAGGGCTTCGAATACGCTTCGGACAGCCGGAGGCGGTGGCGCAAGCCCATTTTGGACATGATCGAGTCCGGGAAGTATCCGCGCCTGCATATCTTGACCCATCCGTTCTGGTACGGCGGGACGGAGGCCTCGCTCGAGGAATCTCTACGGCGGTTCATAGAAAGGGCGGGCGCCGATCGCCTGGGCAGCCTCGATCGCAACTTTACCGGGCTCGACTCCGTGCTCGGCCCTGCGGACGTCCTTTCCGCCCGCCTCGCTTCCCTGCGCAATGAGCGGTTTGGGACTGAAAGGCTCGTCTTGCGTCCCTTGCGGCTGGAGGATGCTGCCGACATGTTCGAATACACGTCGGACCCCGAGATAAGCAGATTCCTGAATTGGGCACCCCATGGCGAACCCGGGGAGGCGCGGGATTGGATAGCCTCCAAGCTCGCCCGACCGGAGCCGGACGACCTGCTGCTCGGCATAGAGCTCCGCGAGCCTCGCAAGCTCATCGGCACCGTGCGCGCCTACCGCTTCGATGCCGCCGCCTGCTCCTGCGAGGTGTCTTACGCGCTCAACTCCGCCTTCCAGGGCTGCGGCTACATGGGAGAAGCTCTGGGAAAGCTCGCCGACATCTGCTTCGACGAGGTGCGCGTGGGCAGGATTGTCGCCCGCATCGACGAGGAGAACGCCGCCTCGGCGCACGTTGCCCGCCGCCTGGGCATGAAGCGCGTCCGTGACGGGGACTTCGTGGTTCCGATCAAGGGCGAGGAGCGGATCCAGCACACCTACGTTCTCGGAAGGAGGCCGTGATGAAGACCGTCGCCATGCATCAGCCCCATTATTTCCCGTGGCTCGGCTATCTAGACAAGATGGCGAAAGCAGACGAGTTCGTCGTGCTCGACGAGGTGCAGTTCGAAGACGGCTCCCCTATGTCGAGGAACAGGTTCCTCCAGGTCGATGGAGAGGCGAAGCTCCTGTCCTTGAGCGTGGAAAAGAAGGGCTACCTTGAAAAACCGACCAGGGATGTGCGACTTTCCAATTGGCCGAAGACAAGGAAAAAGCACCGTGGCTTTATCGATTGCAACTATAGGAAAACCCCCTATTTCGACGAGGTGATGCCCCTTGTGGCGAAGGTGCTCGAAGCTGACTGCGACACCCTTCTCGATCTGGACATGGCGAGCATCGAGATGCTGCGATCCGCTTACGGCATAGAAACCCCCTTGGTGCTGCAAAGCTCGTTGCCATACGATATCGAAGCCAAGAACAACGATCTGGTCCTGGGCCTCTGCAGGGTTTGCGGGGCCGACGTGTACCTCTCGGGTCGCGGTGCGCGAGCGTACATGGACGACCGGTCGTTCGCTGAAAAGGGAATCGCCGTGCGCTATCAGGAGTTTTCCTATCCCGAGTACCCGCAATATCGGCAGAGCGGGTTCGTCCCCAATCTTTCAGCGCTCGATCCGCTCTTCCAGTGCGGAATCGACGGCGCCCGGAGGATGTTCAACGAGAACATGCGCAAGGAGATGATCCCATGACGGCTCCTTACGTGCACGAGAGCTCTTATGCTGACGAGGGCGTGGCAATCGGTGACGACACGAAGGTTTGGCACTTCTGCCACATCCAATCGGGTGCCTCCATCGGCCGAGGATGCTCTCTCGGCCAGAACGTTTACGTGGGCGCGAACGCGAAGATCGGCGACGGGGTCAAGATCCAGAACAACGTCTCGGTTTACGAAGGAGTGGAGTTGGGGGACCACGTGTTCTGCGGCCCCTCCTGCGTGTTCACGAACGATCTGACGCCGAGGGCGAAATACCCCAAGGGCGGCGATGGGTACAAGAGGACGGTCGTCCGCCGAGGCGCGTCGATCGGGGCGAACGCGACGATCGTCTGCGGCCACGAAATAGGCGCGTGGGCGATGGTCGGCTCGGGCGCCGTGGTCACCTCGGACGTCCCGCCGCATGCGCTCGTGCTGGGCGTTCCGGCGCGGCAGCGCGGATGGGCGTGCGAATGCGGAGCGGTCCTTTCGGAGGACCTGGCGTGCAGCGCCTGCGGGAGGACGTACGCGCAGAGCGACGAGGGGCTGAAAGAGGTGCAGCATGGAGTTTCGTGACCTGAACGCCCAGTATCAGGCGCTCAAGGGCGGCATCAACGCGGGCATCGCCCGCGTGCTCGAGCACGGCCGCTACATCGGCGGCCCGGAGGTCGCCGAGCTCGAGGCGCGCCTCGCCGCCTACGTCGGCGCCAGGCACTGCATAACCTGCGCCAACGGCACGGACGCCTTGCAGCTCGCGCTCATGGCGTGGGGCGTCGGGCCGGGCGACGCGGTGTTCGTCCCCGACTTCACGTTCTTCGCAAGCGGCGAAGCTCCCGCGCTGCTCGGTGCGATGCCGGTGTTCGTCGACGTGGACGAGCGTACGTTCAACCTCGATCCCGCCAAACTCGAGGAGGCGGTGCGGTTCGTCGAGGACGGGACGGACCTCGCACCCAGGGTCGTCGTGGCCGTCGACCTGTTCGGTCTGCCGGCGGACTACACGGCGATACGCGAGGTGTGCGAGCGGCACCGGATGCTCCTGCTCGAGGACGGCGCGCAGGGCTTCGGCGGGTCGATCGGGAGCCGGATGGCCTGCTCGTTCGGCGACGTCTCCACCACGAGCTTCTTCCCGGCCAAGCCGCTGGGCTGCTACGGCGACGGCGGCGCGGTGTTCACCGACAACGACGAGTGGGCGGAGCTGGTCCGCAGCTACGCCGTGCACGGAAAAGGGTCGATGAAGTACGACAACGTGCGCGTGGGCGTGAACAGCCGCCTCGACACCGTGCAGGCGGCGGTGCTGCTTGCGAAGCTCGACGCGTTCGAAGGCGAGCTGGACGCCGTGGGCGGGGCGGCGGCCCTCTACTTCGGGGCCCTCGCCGGAAGCGGCCTCGCCCTGCCGGAGGCCCCCGAGGGCTTCCGCAGCTCGTGGGCTCAGTACACCGTGCGGCTGCCCGAGGGCCTCGACCGCGACGCCCTGCAGGCCGCCCTCAAGGAGCGGGGCGTCCCGACGATGGTCTACTACCCCAAGCCCATGCACGGGCAGGGGGCGTTCGAGGGCGCGTGCCTGTGCCCCGACGGCTGCCCCGTGACGGAGCGGCTGTGCGAGACGGTGCTGAGCCTGCCGATGGGGCCGTATATGATCTCGGAAGACGTATCGGTCGTGGCGGATTCCCTCGTCACCGTTTTTGGGTAGACGATGTCGATACGCGACACATTGGCGGTGCAAGCGAAGAATCTTCTGAACAGGGGGTTCTTTCATATACTGGGCTCAACCCTTACGAACAAGCTGATCGTGTTCGCTTCGAATATCCTCATAGTGAGATTCTTGACGCAAGACGAATACGGCGTCTTCTCCTACGCCAACAGCATATATTCGATCGTTCTTCTTTTTACGGGGCTTGGACTGATAAGCGGTTTGTTGCAGTTTAGCTCAGAAAAAAGACCGGTCGAAGAGAAGTTCGAAATACAAAGGTACGTGTTGACGGTCGGGCTATTCATAGATGCGGTCATAATGATGCTTCTTGTTTTTGTCGGATATGGAGCAGGGCTTTCAATTGCAGGCTCGGGGCATTGCTTAGCAATGCTTGCTCCCTTGATTCCTCTGGATTACTTTTTCCAGTACGCAAGCAGCATACTGCGTTCAAGGAAACTCAATAAAGAATACTCCATGTTGCTGAACGTCAATACGATTGGATATACGGGGCTGAGCTGTGTCGGAGCCTTTGCGGCGGGTGTGCCGGGAGTGATCAGTGGTAGGTACGCCGCCTACGCTATCACTATTTCTGTCGCTGTAATTCTATTGAAGGGCGTCGGCTTCCCCCTTCGATCCACTAAGTTCCTCTCTTCAAAGAAAGCGGTCGACTTATGGAAGTTTTCGCTTCCGACGGGGATATCGAGCGTGTTCAACTCGGTAGTGTACCTCTTGGATGTGCTTATGGTGGGTATTATCGTAGCGAGTTCGATCGACGTGGCGTGTTACAAGGTCGCTACGATGCTCCCGGAAGGTTTTCTTTTCATTCCGCAGTGCATCGTCATATTCGCCTTGCCTTATTTTGCTGAACACCGTTTGGATTCAGTATGGTTCTCGAAACATGCTAGAGTGCTTCTTTTTGGGAGTCTTGTTCCTATGGCTGTCATTGCGGTCGTTCTCTTCATTTGGGCGCCGGACATTATCAAATTGCTATGGGGGGAGGAGTATGTTGATGCGGCTACGGCATTTCGAATAATTTCTTTGAGCCTGATTGTATCCCCGTTGCGAACCGTAAGCGTCAATCTCCTAGCTTGTCTTCATCGTGTTCGCTTCAATCTTGTTGTTTCGGTTGTATCTCTGGCTGCGAACGTCGCTCTGATCGTCCCCCTAACGTTTGCTTTCGGCATTGTTGGTGCGGCGTTGGCTACCGTTTCGACAACGGTTCTCGTATCGCTGCTTTCTTTGAGAGGCTTGCGCTCCTCTCTCAAAGAAAGCGATAAGTAATTGAAAGCTTGGTGATTGTGCGTGAATTTGTCTCTAAAACTGGGGAGTTATCGTGGGTTTTTTTGGGAACAGGTTGGATCAGCTTGGGTGATCGGCTGTCTTCACCGAATAGAAAAGGAAACCCTTGCTGCTGTCGCATCTCGATGCGGCAATGCCGTATCTTTGGAAACGGATCTACTCGATTTCTTAGAGAAACAATGCTGCTTCTTTTCAATAGTGATCGATTCTGAGGAGTCGGTTTACTTAGCTGTCGACCACCTGGGGTCCTTCCCTTTGTTCTTTTCGGTTGATCGTATTTCCGGCACTATAGTAGTGAGCGACGATGCCCCTAGTTGTTCTAAAAGCAAAATGATTGATGATTTAGGACTGCTTGAATATCAATGTACTTACGTCACCTACGGGGGAAGGACTCTTTGGGAGGATGTCCGAGAGGTTAACGAGGGGACGTATGTGAGGATTGACAAGAAAATCGGGAGTGTCGAAGAGCGCAGATATTGGGAATTCAAAAGAGCATTTCCATCTTCCTCCGCCAGTCTTGATCAAGTTGAGGATGTCGTACGGCCTGTTTTTCGGGATGTTATCAGGTTTCTTGATGGTAGGACGGCTGTGATTCCCATTACGAGCGGGTTGGATAGCAGGACGATAGCAGCATGCTTGAAAGCGGCTGATTACGAGCGAGTTCTGACTTTCTCGATAGGAGCGCGCGATAGCGAGGATGTTATGATCGGGAAGAGAGTCGCGAGCAATCTCGGTTTTCCATGGGAGCATGTTGAAATTACGGGCGAGATGTGGCGCGAAAGATTCGCTTCCGATCGATATCGGGAAGCTTTACGCTATAGCATTTTAGGAGGACGCATAAACCATATATTAATGGCATTTGCGCTCGACATTCTTAAAGGGAGGGGGGCGTTGCCGGACGATGCCGTTTTTTTGCCGGGGCATGCTGGTTCTATTATGGGAGGGGAGTTGAAATGCTCTCCTGTCTTTAAAAGAGCGATCTCGAAGGCGCGGCTCGTTGCGAATTCGTGTCTTGTCGAATGCCGAATCGACTTGCCGTCGGGCGTACGACGCAATCGACTCGAAAGCGTAATTGCTGATTTGATTGACCTTCCCGAAGGAGGGTATTCCTACAAAGATTGCGCTGCGGCTGCCGACACGATTCACACGATAGGGTATATCAATAAGTTCATTGTGAACGATGTGAGAAACTACGAATTTGCGAACTATGAATGGTATCTCCCACTGTTGGACAGGAGATGGTGTGATTTCTGGATGAATGTCTCGTTCGAGGACGCATGGCGTAAAGAATTGATCAGGCGTTTTGTAAATGAAGGGACGGCGCAATTCGGTCTTTTTTACGAAAAGGGTGGTGCGCCTGTAGTTACGCTGCGCAACATTGTTAAATCCCATGCTCATTTGATTTCCGCAGTGAGACGAATCAAGGGGTGCATATGTCGTTCTCCCGCTCGGCGAAACGCCTATTTCAGTGCCTATGGCCAATTGGAATTTAAGTCGGTCTTAAAGAAAAATAGATATGCGATGGAGCTTCCCAATGCGAAGGTAATGGATGATAGCTTGGCTGTCGTTCTGGAAGACGGTCTGCTCCAGACGTAGGTCTCCGCTCTTCTTTGTAGGTTGAAGGTCAAATGAGTCGAACAATGAAGCGCAGATGCAATCAAAGCCAAAAGAAGCTAACTTGACCATTTCGTATGACGAAGACGATGCAATGCTGAAGGTATGGAAGATGTATCGAGGATTTGGTTTGCGTCGTTGTGAGAAAGGCTTGAGGTAGTGGAAGTAAAAAAGGGTGGACTGGAGGAAGATCACCAGTCGTCAAGCCTAAAGGAAAAGATTGTTAATCGCAAGAAGCCAATTCATCTGTTTATCCTTAACGGAATTGATGCCTTTTTCGTATTCGGGTTTGTCAAAGTATTTGGGATACTCGCTTATGATCGAAAATTTCTTTCCGGAAAGCAATTCGAGCATTTTTGGTCACCAGGATGGCGTTGGGCCTTCAACGGAATGATTAGGAAATTGCTCACTGGCCACGGCCGTGGGATTCCGTGGCCTATCGGCCGATCATGCGATTGCGGTAGAAATGTTGACTTTCACATTGATGATTTGAACAATTTTAACGGAACCGCGCTTTTTCAGACTTTCGGTAACGCCCGAATCAGAGTCGGAAGAGGGGTTTGGATAGCGAGAGGATGTTCTCTCATCACCGCGAATCACGATTTAGCGGATCCCGACGTTCACGCCGAGCCGCAAAACATTGATCTTGGAGATCATTGTTGGTTGGGAGCGAACGTCGTTATCACTCCCGGTGTCGTATTGGGACCCCATACGGTTGTTGGCGCAAACGCTGTTGTGACGAAAGGTTTTCCCGAAGGGCACTGCGTTTTAGGCGGAGTTCCCGCGAAGGTTATCAAGCGTCTTGACAACACTCTCGAGAAAGAGGCAGATCGATGAGTTGCAGAAGCGGAAGACGTTGTGCTGAAAAGCCTAGAGAGCGGATTGCTCATTGTCTTTCGCTTGTCTTGAACATCGTTCTCATCGTGGGGATTTTGATTTTCGGGGCGATCAAGGTCGCTCCTAAGGTTGGGGGGGGGGGTATGATTATCGCGCCAATCACTATTACTACGATTTCACTTCTCAGTTTGATCAAGTCGTTCGAATCGACAAAGCCGATATCTGCTTTGTCGGCGATAGCTTGACGCAACTCGGGCTCTGGAGTGAGTTCTTTCCTGGTTGCACGGTTATCAATAGGGGAATTGGAAGCGATGTTTCCGAAGGGGTGCTCAATCGTCTGGATTCCGTATCGGATTGCCGCCCAGATATTGTATTCCTTATGATCGGCGTAAACGACTTGGCAACGGGCGTTCCTGAAGCCACGACGGTTGCCAATGTCAAAAAGATCGTCGAATCGCTTTTGGTTAGCCTGCCTGACACGACGATAGTGATACAGAGCGTATTGCCAGCGGAAGACGTCGACGAAGTCGCGATCCTCCGGCTTAACGAGAGCTATGAAGAGATTGCTTCCGAATACGTCTCCGTTGAATACTTGAATCTCCATCCTTTGTTTCTTGTTGATGGAGAGCGCAACGCCGATCTTTATTCAGCCGATGGGGTTCACCTTGTAGGTGCCGGATATGAAACATGGTTGAATGCGTTGCTCGATTGCCCTGCGATAGAATGAGGTTAGATGCAGTAGATGTGAAGATGCCTCGCTCCAATAATGAAAACAGAAGCATGTTTCTGGTAAGGTCATCTCTCGCAACTTGAGGTATTCTCTTAATCATGAGTATCTGCTTCTTTGCAACATGAACTAGTCCGGTATAAGAGCATCTAGAAGAAGCGAGCAAGGTTTTAAAGAATCGAATTTACGTCTTTTATAGCAGCTGCTGGCGAACTACGCGGACGTGTCCCAGAACATAATGGGGGCCGTCGTGGACGCGAACCGCACGCGCAAGGACTTCGTGGCCGACGAGGTGCTGGCGAGAGTGGCGGGCGTCAAGAGCCCGGTCGTGGGGGTCTACCGTCTCACCACGAAGACCGGCTCGGACAACTTCCGCGCCTCTTCCGTGCAGGGGATCATGAAGCGCGTGAAAGCGAAGGGCGTGTGCGTGGTCGTGTACGAGCCGACGCTCGACGCCCCCGACTTCTTCGGCAGTGAGGTCGTTCGCGACCTGACTTCGTTCAAGGAGCGCTGCGATCTCGTCGTGGCCAACCGTTGGAGCGACGAGCTGTCCGACATTGCCGGCAAGATGTACACGCGCGACTTGTTCAGACGGGATTAGATCCGGTCTTCCGACTCTCGCGACTACCTGATTTTTCGCTTGCATTATGCAATTTACATGCGTATTGCATGATCATCATGACTAGGTCTATCAGCTTTCCAAAAACCTCCTCACGACCTTGTTGAACTCCTCGGGGTTCCCCGCAGCCACGAAATGATCCCCCTCCACGAAGGCCAGCCTCGCGCCTGGAATGCTGCTCGCGATCAACCTGGTGTGCTCCTTCTTGATCATGTCCCTCGCTCCGGCCACCACCAGCGTCGGCACCCTCAGCTCGGCTAGCTCCTCCGGGGCGATGTTCGGGTCGTTCACCATGAGGCTCAGCATTTCGGCTTTGCGGTGCGCGCGGACGCTCCAGCGCGCGAAGAGCGACGCCGCCCCGTAGCCCGCCACGATGGGCAGCTGCACCGACGGCTTCACTCCGCTGCCGTCCAGGTTCGCCCCATTCAGCACGAGCTTTCCCACGCGCTCGGGGTGCGCGAGCGCGAACACCAGCGCGATGTTCCCTCCGTCCGAGAATCCCAGCAGATGCGCGCGCTCGATGCCTTGCCCGTCCATGAACGCCAGCAGGTCGTCGGCGAACTGGCGGATGGTGAAGGGCGCCTCCCCGCGCGGCGAGCGACCGTGCCCGCGCGTGTCGAGCGCGATCACCCGGAAACGCGACGCGAACGCGTCCATCTGATGCTCGAAATACGAGCCGTCCTCGCCGTTGCCGTGCAGCAGGATGAGCGGCTCGCCGGTTCCTTGCTCACGGTAGTGCAGGTCGACGTCCACGCGGACTCCTTTTCTTTCGCCGGGCGGCTCCCATTCTACTCCCTTGCAGTTGCGGAAATCTCCTGCCACGCTGCGGCGACGGGTCGGAATCGGGGCCGCGTCCCGAATCGTGGTGTATCAGGGCCATCGCCGGAGAATCGCCGGCACCCTTGCGAGGTGAATCTTAGCCTTCGTCCTCCTTCGGGTCAATGGCGCTCCCTATGATCTTGCGCGCCGCCTCGCGGGCGGCGAGCACCTCGGCCTCGCCGGGGGCCTCGCGCTCCTGGGCCTTCCAGGCGTGCGCGAGCGAGGGCCTGGAGATGACGCAGCGCGCCGACCACTCCTCGTCGGCCTCGATGAGCGCCGCTCCCACCAGGCGGATGAGCGACTCGCGCGAGGGGAACCCCTGCACGACGCGCGTCCTGCGCTTGATCTCGCGGTTGGCCCTCTCCTGGACGTTGTTGGTGCGGATCTTGGTGCGGTGCGTGGCCGGGAACGCCAGGTAGGCGAGCGCCGCCTCCTCGGCCTCCAAGAGCACGTTTCCGGCCGCCCTCGAGATCTTCAGCACCTCCTCGGTCGCCTCTTGGTAGCACGCCCGCACGAGGACGGGGCTCTTCTGCGCGAAGACGGCCTTCATGGCCTCGCGCGCCTTTCTCTGGTCGTCCTTCCTGTGGATGCGGCCCGCCACGTTGCGCATGAGGTGCGTGACGCAGCGCTGCCAGGCCGCTCCTTGGAACGTCTCGGCTATCGCCTTCGCGAGCCCTTCGTGGGCGTCCGAGACGACGAGGCGCACGCCGTCGACGCCGCGCGCCCTCAGGCCGGAGAGGAACGCCTTCCACCCGGCGTGGCTCTCCGTGTCCACGCAGTCCACGCCGACGAAGCGCTTGTGGCCCGTGTCGTCGAGCCCGATCGCGGTCACGACGGCCTGGGACGCCGAGCGCCCCTCCACGCGGCACTTCACGTAGGTGGCGTCGAGCCACAGGTAGGCGAAGCGCACCCCGTCGAAGCGCTGCCTCCTGAACGCGTCCACCTCGGCGTCCAGGCACTCGCACAGGCGCGACACCTGCGACTTCGACATCGACCTCACGCCGAGCTCGCCCGCGACGGCCTCCACCTTGCGCGTCGATATCCCCATGACGTACATCTCGGCCACCGCCGCGACGAGCGCCCGGTCCACCCTGCAGTAGCGCTCGATCAGGTCCTCGGGGAAGAACGAGCCTCGGCGCAGCTTCGGAATCTTGAGGGTGACGTCGCCCGCGGCGGTCGAGAGCCCCCGCTCCCGGTAGCCGTTGCGCGAGTTGACGCGCCCCTCGTCGCGCTCCCCGTAGGGGGCGTTGCACGCCTCGTCGGCCTTCGCCGACATCGCGGCGTTCGCCAGGAGCTCGAGCATCCTGCGCCCGAAGGCCTGCAGGTCGGTGCATTCCTCGAGGATCGCGAACGCGAGCCCCTTCACTTCGGGGTCGTTGAATAGTAGAGTGTCCATAGCGGGCATCGCCTTCCTTCGAATCTGTCTTTTGTGGTGATTGACGATTCTAGACGATGTCCGTTTTTCTCGGGCAGGCTTCGCCCGCCCTCCAGAAACGGATTGATACACCAACTTTCGGGACGCTACCGGAATCGGATTGCGGTGGACGCAAAACGGCACCCATGACAATTTCAGCAGCTTAGTCGGGCGGGAGGGGCCATGCTCGATCTTCGCCACCTGGGCTTATGCGATCTGGCTACATGCTGCGATGCATCGGAAGCGCTCCAAGATTGTCATGGGTGCCGTTTTGCGTCCAAATCGTGATTGTCCCAGCTTGGCGCGCGGCTGTGCTACACTTTCGAGCCGATACCACCTAAAAAACGACGAACGAGGAGGCACCGGTGCCCACGGCACGCGACACCACCGCCGCGGCGGAAGCCGACGGTCTGCGCATCGACGAATCCGAGCGCAAAAGCTGGACCAGCATCGCATTCATCCGCGCGGGCGGCATGTTCAGCGCGCCGACGCTCATGGTGGGCGCGGCACTGGGGCTGGGGCTCGCGCTCAGCGGCGCGGCGCTGGCCACGCTCGTGGGGTTCGGCTTCATCGTTGCGTACATGTGCTTCGTGTCCATGCAGGCCTCCGACCTGGGGTTTCCCACGGCCTCGCTCGCAGCTCCCGCGCTCGGCCGCACCGGCGCGCGCTACCTCGTGTCGCTCATCGTGGGCGTCGTCACCATCGGCTGGTTCGGCGTGCAGACGGCCGTGTGCGGCGCCTCGCTGGCGCTTATGCTGGCCGACGTGTTCGGCCTGGCCGTGCCCGTGTGGGCGTGCTCGACGGCGCTCGGCGCGCTCATGCTGGTCACGGCGATCGTGGGTTTCGACGGGCTGAAATGGGTGAGCTCCGTCGCCGCGCCGCTGCTGGTGGCCATCTGCCTGTACGGCGTGGGCGCGTCGGTGGCGCGAACCGGCAGCCTCGACGCGCTGTTGGGCTACGTGCCGCTGCCCGCCGACGCCATCGGCCTCATCGCGGGCGTCAACATGGCGGTGGGGCTGTTCGCGTTCGCGGGCGCCACGGCCGGCGACTTCGCCCGCTTCGCGCGCACGCGCAAGGACGCCGTGCTCTCGTGCATCGTCGGCGTCATCCCCGCAGCGCTCGTGGCGCTGCTGGCCGGCGCGGCGCTGGCCATCGTCACCGGTCAGGGAGACATCGCCGTCATCATGAACTCCATCGGACTGCCCGCGGTAGGCCTTATTGCGCTCGTGCTGTCGGCGTGGACGGTGAACGCGAGCAACGTGTACTCCGCCGGGCTCGGCTTCGCGGTCATGTTGGGGAAGGGTGAGGGCGGCAGCAAGCTGACCACGGCCGTCTCCGGCATCGCGGGCATCGTGCTGGCGGTGGGCGGCATCCTCGGGCAGTTCGAGGCGTTTCTCACCGTGCTGTCGGCCTGCGGCCCCGCGCTGGCCGGCGTGATGGTGGCGGACTACTGGCTGGTGCGCAAGGGCCGCCCGGCGAACGTGCGCGTGCCCGCGGGTGTGTCGGCGGCGGGCGTGGCAGGGCTTGCGTGCGGCATCGCGGTGGCGCTCGTCACGGGCGGCACGTTCGCGCTGGTGTCGGGGCTGGAAGCGCTCGACCTGCCGTTCTTCGTTGGCCCGGTGAACGGCATCGTCGTGGCGATGGCCGCCTACGTGGCAGCCTACCGCCTGACGGGCGGCGAGCGCTTCGCGGGGCCCATCGCGTTCAAGCGACCCGCGGAATCGGCTATCATGAACCAGGTCACACTCGACGCTTCGGAACGCGCACAGGAAGGACAAGCATGAGAAAGATCGGCATCCAGGAAATCGAGGACATCGCGCTGGGCGCGACGCTTCTCGGCGCTGGTGGGGGCGGCGACCCTTACATCGGAAAGCTCACGGCCATCGGCGCCGTGAAAGAATGCGGCGAAGTGGAGCTGATCGGCATCGACGAGGTGCCCGACGGCGCGTTCATCATGCCCGCCGCATCCATGGGCGCACCCACCATCCTCGCCGAGAAGGGCGTGGGCGCCAACGAGTTCGCCAAGCTGTTCGACATGGTGTCGCGCTACTACGGCAAGCCCATCTACGCCACCATGCCCATCGAAGCTGGCGGCGTGAACTCCATGCTGCCCATCGCCGCGGCCGCGCGCCTCGGCATTCCCATGGTGGACGTGGACGGCATGGGCCGCGCGTTCCCCGAGCTGCAGATGGTCACGTTCACCATCGGCGGCGCGTCGGCCACGCCCATGGCGTTCATCGACGAGAAGGGCAACTCCGGCATCCTCGATACCATCACGAACAAGTGGACCGAGGACATCGCCCGCGCCGCCACCATGACCATGGGCGGCACGCTGACGGTCGCGCTGTTCTGCATGGACGTAGACACCTGCAAGCAGTACGGCGTGCACGGCATCGTGACGCGCTCCGAGGAACTGGGCCGCGCCATCCGCACGGCGAAGGACGAGGCGGCTGCGGCCGGCCTCACGCCCGAGGAGTTCTTCTTGAAGTTCACGGGTGGCCACAAGCTGTTCAAGGGCAAGATCTCCGACGTGCTGCGCGAGACGCGCGGGGCGTTCAACTTCGGCCGCGTGGTGCTGGAGGGCATCGGCGAGGACCGCGGCAGCCAGGCGTTCGTCGATTTCCAGAACGAGAACCTCAGCTGCGTGGTGGACGGCCAGATCAAGGCCACCGTGCCCGACCTCATCTGCCTCGTGGACCCCGACACGTTCACGCCCGTTCCCACCGACGCGCTGAAGTACGGCAAGCGTGTGCTGGCCGTGGGCCTGGAGTGCTTCCACCTGTGGCGCACGCAGGCGGGTCTCGACCTCGTGGGGCCGCGCTACTTCGGCATCGATACCGACTATATCCCCGTCGAAGAGCGCAGCGCGCGGAAGGAGGCGTAAGGCCATGTACAAATTGGGCATCGACGTGGGCGGCACCAACACGGACGCCGTTTTGATCGACGAGGACCTGAACGTGGTGGCGGCGGTGAAGAACCCCACGTCGGACGATATCTACACGGGCATCATGGGCGCGGTGGACGCCGTGCTGGCCGACGGCGGCGTGGACCGCGCGCAGATCGCGCAGGCCATGCTGGGCACCACCCAGTGCACGAACGCCATCGTGGAGCGCAAGGGCCTTGCGCCCATCGCCATCCTGCGCATCGGCGCGCCGGCCACGGTTGGCATCCCGCCGATGGTGGACTGGGCCGACGACATCGCTGCGGTGTGCGTGGACGCGCTCGTCATCGAGGGCGGCTTCGAGTACGACGGCAAGCGCCTGGCGGAGTTCGACGAGGCCGCGTGCCGCGCGTTCTTCGAGGGCGTGAAGAGCCGCGTGGAGGCTGTGGCCGTGTCCAGCGTGTTCTCCACGGTGCGCAACGACGACGAGCTGCGCGCCGCGACCATCGCGCGCGAGGTGCTGGGCGAGGACGTGCATGTGTCCATTTCCAGCGAGATCGGCTCGATGGGCCTGATCGAGCGCGAGAACGCCACCATCTTGAACGCGGCGCTGTACGACGTGGCGCGCAAGTTCACCGAGGGCTTCGCGGCCAGTCTGGCCGACAAGGGCGTGACGAACGCCGAAGTGTACCTGTCGCAGAACGACGGCACGCTCATGACCATGGAACACGCGCGCCGCTATCCCATCCTCACCATCGCGTGCGGGCCGACGAACTCCATCCGCGGCGCCAGCTACCTATCGCGCCGCGACGACGCCATCGTCATCGACGTGGGCGGCACCACCACCGACCTGGGCGTTCTGTCGCACGGCTTCCCGCGCGAGAGCGGCGTGGCGGTGACCATCGGCGGCGTGCGCACGAACTTCCGCATGCCCGACGTGGTGTCCATCGGCCTGGGCGGCGGTTCCATCGTGCGCGTGGCCGATGACGGCAGCGTCACCGTGGGGCCCGATTCGGTGGGCTACGCCATCACCGAGCGCGCGCTGGTGTTCGGCGGCGATACGATGACGGCCACCGACATCGCCGTGCGCCTGGGGATGGCCTCGGTGGGGGACGCCTCGCTCGTGGCCGATATCCCGCAGGATGTGGCCGAACGCGCGATGGCGGCCATCCGCGCGCTGGTGGAGGACGCCATCGACGTGATGAAGGTGTCCAGCGACGACATCGACGTGGTGCTGGTGGGCGGCGGTGCCATCGTGCTGCCGCACGAGCTGGCCGGCACGGCCGAGGTGGACGCGCCCGAGCACGCGGGTTGCGCGAACGCCATCGGCTCGGCCATCTCGAAGGTGAGCGGCGTGTACGAGGCGCTGGTGGACTACGACGTCACGCCGCGCGACGAGGCGCTGGCGGCGGCGCGTGCGGCGGCGATCGAGGCGGCCGTTGAGGCCGGCGCCGTGCACGACACCGTGGAGATCATCGACGCCGAAGACGTGCCGCTGGCGTACTACCCGGGCCATACGAACCGCGTGAAGGTGAAAGCCGCGGGCGACCTGGCGTAGCTTCCGGGTTGCAAGAATCGCGCCTTGCCGAGCGCGGCCGTCAACGCGACGGCCGCGCTTCTTTTCCCAGTCGATCCGTTGGCGTTCGCTTGTGTTATCATACGACTAGATGATACTTTGGCAGGAAGGTTGGGGCGCGTGTTCGAGACGTTGCGGGTGAACGATACATCGGGCGTTCCCGTGTGGATCCAAATCCGCAACCACATGATCTTCCTCATCAGGTCAGGGCACTTGAGGCCGGGGGATACGCTGCCTACGGTGCGCGAGCTGGCCATTCAGCTGGGGGTAAACTACAACACCATCCATAAGGTGTATCAGGATCTGGAGACCGACGGGCTGATCTTGTCGGGACGTGGAAAACGCTCGACCATCGCGGAAATCGATCGGGAAGCGCTCAGCCTGCCCGATTCGCCTGTAGACATGGTGATCGAGGAATTGGTTCGCGTGGTACGGGAGACGGGGGTTTCCCGCGCGGACGCGATGACGCGAATCGAGGAAGCGTTCGCGAAGCTCGAGGATCGATAGGGGAGAGCCATGGGCGAGAAGAAGCCGTACTTCGACGAGTTGGACGACGTGAGCGCCGACGACGTCGTGATTGCGACCGAAGCGCAGTTCGACGAGACGACGACCAGCCGCACGGGTGCGACAGCGCTTCGGTGGGTGCTGACGCTGATCGTGTTCTTTCTGTTCGCAGGCATGGCGTGGCTTACATGGTCGCTTGCGCCTGTCGTCGTGGGCGCGTTGGCCAGCGCGGTGCTGTTCAGCTGCATGCACGTGGTGCTGGAGTGGGAGCGCTCGGTGGTCCTGCGTTTCGGCAAGTTCAACCGCGTGGCCGGCCCCGGCCTCATCTTCATGATCCCGCTGGTGGAGTACTCGGCGGCCACGGTGGACATGCGCATGCGCTCGACGGCGTTCAAGGCCGAGCACGTGCTGACGGCCGACCTGGTTCCCGTGAACGTGGACGCCGTGCTGTTCTGGACGGTGTGGGATGCCGGAAAGGCGTGCTCGGAGGTGAAGAACTACGTCCGCCTGGTGTACTGGGCGGCGCAGACCACGCTGCGCGACGTGATGGGCGCGGTGAACATCGCCCAGCTGAGCACGCGCCGCGAGCAGATCGACCGCGAGGTGGCCGACATCCTGGAGCGCAAGACGAACGAGTGGGGCATCACCGTGGTGTCGGTGGAGATCCGCGACATCGAGATCCCCGACGAGCTGCAGGAATCGCTGTCGGCCGAGGCGCGCGCCGAGCGCGAGTACAACGCGCGCGTGATACTGGCCGAGGTAGAGAAGGAGATATCGGAGATGTTCGTGGACGCCGCGCGGACCTACGGTCGCGAGGATGCGGCGCTGCAGCTGCGTGCGATGAGCTTCGTCTCCGACAGCGTGCGCGAGAAGGGCGGTCTCGTGGTCATCCCCAGCGCCCTGTCCGAGGCGTTCGAGGGGTTGGAGAACATCGCGAAGAAAGCCTAGCGCGCCTTCTGCGCATCCGTTTGCCTGAAGGGGCTCCGCCGTCGCGGAGCCCCTTTCGCGTGTGCGAGTTCGACGCATGCCGGTTGACCACGGTTCCATCTGTGCCCGGCAACGGTGCCGGGTATCTATACTCGAAAAAGAATCATAAACATGTAAGACAAGTATCACAAATTTGTATGATTTATGATACGATACGGGCGACGGGGGAGGGTCGTATCGTGCAGCGTTCCCGTCAAGGGAGGGGGCGATATTCCGTTCATTACCGTTTTGAAGGCAGAAGGCGAGCAAGCCTTTACGGTGAAAGCGGCGCGCGGCGATTTCCGCGTTGATCCGCACGAAACGAGCGAAAGAAAGGAAGGGGAATGAGAAAGAAGCTGATGGTGGTGACCGCGATGCTGATGGCGGGATCGCTGTTCGCCGCCGGTTGCGCGCAGCAAGGAGCCGCGGAAGGGGAGAGCTCTTCGACCGAGGTTCAATATCAGAACAGCATCGAGGAGGCCGAAGCGTATCTTGACGGGGTGAACGAGCGTCAGGACGAGCTGAACAAGGAGTACGCTCCCGAAATCCGCACCTTGGAAGACGGCACGAAGGTTCAGCGCACGCCGACCGAGTACCAGTGCTACCACTGGAACCGTCCGTACGAAGGCGGCACGTCGTACAACAACTACTATCTTGATGCCGACAACCGCGGTTGCGGGGCTTGCCATGAAGATCTCGGCGACGCCCTGGCCAACATGGAGTACAGCCATCCGACCGTCTGGAACGACGCCCTCGGCAGTAAGATCACGGTCGACCAGTGCATGCTCTGCCATAGCGCAGATGACGGCTACGAGATGGGCACCGTCATGCACGGCGTCCACTACGGCGAACGCAACGGCGAGAACTTCGAGGAGCGTGGCGGCAAATGCATCAGCTGCCACAACATGACGGAGAACGAGCAGGGCGCCGAGCTTTGGGACGTGGTCAAGTACGACCATCTTGACGGCATCGTCAAGGTTCCCGACGTCCAGGGCGAGTTCGTGTTCGATCAGGACACCGTTGTGGCCCCCGAGGACATGTTCACCTACGACTGGATCCATTCCCGCTACGACAGCCTGATCCACATCATGGGCAAGAACGTGCTGGATACGGAGCTTCCGAAGGACTTCGTCGACAATTTCGAGATCACCATGGACGGCCTGGTGAACAAGCCGTTCACGGCGAAGCTGGCCGACCTGATCTCCGAAGCCGAGGCGGCCGGGGTCACCGTGACGAAGCTTTCGAAGATCCACTGCGTTGACAACATGCCCGGTGGCGGCGGCATCTCGAACGTCGAGATCACGGGCATCCCGCTGACCTGGCTTATCGAGAAGGCGGGCGGCGCGAGCAAGGACATCACCGGCGTGCTGTTCGATCGTCAGGAGTTCCGCACCAACGGCGCCCAGACGCACAGCAACCGCGGCGTCCCCGAGGCTTCGTTCGAAGACGTGTACCTCGTTTACGAGATCGGCGGCAAGCCGCTCGATCCCAGCCAGGGCAGCCCCTGCATCAACTGGGTCGAGAAGTGCGACGCCCAGTCGTACGTCAAGCAGTGCGTGGGCTACAAGCTGACCGACGAGGAAAAGCCGTGGGAAGACTGGATGATGAACGGTTTCAATTCGTACGGCGAGGGCCCCTACATCAACAAGCCGAATGCGACGGTGCTCAAGGTTCCCGAGGGCATGATCATCGAGACCGGCAAGCCCTTCACCTTCGAGGGATATGCGGACGCCTACGACGAGGCGGTGGTCAAGCTGGAGTTCTCCATGGACAACGGCAAGACCTGGACGCCGTACGATCTGGGCCAGACCGATCCTAGCAAGTGGGTGTACTGGCACTACACGTGGACTCCTGAAAGCGACGGCAGCTACGTGCTGATGGTGCGGGGCACCACCGATACCGGCCTCGTGGGAACCAACATCCAAAAGGTGATGGTGACCGCCAAGAGCAATGTGGAGGGATAGAATGAGATACGCTACTGGGGCAAAGATGCTGGGTTGTACCGTGGTGGGCGCGACCCTTCTGCTGGGAGGCGCGGGCGCTCTGGGAGGGCTCGACATGGCGATGGCCCAAAGCAGCCTGCTTCCCGTCGAGACGATGCAGCGCAACGCGGTGGACTACGACAAGGTTGCGAACGTCTCGGGCGACTTCACCTTCTGCCAGGACGTGGTTACTCCGGCCGACGAGGTGTTCAACCTGTTCGGCACGGCGACCACGGCCCTGTGCGCAAAGCCGGGCTACGCCTTCGACGCGGTCACCCATGAAAGCTATTACCTCAACATCGGCGGCAACGTCGAGAAGGTGTACACGGTGGGTCTCGACGAGATCGAGCGCATGGACTCCAAGATCCAGAAGATGCGCTGCACGTGCGGCATGAGCCCCGCCCTCGCCATGGCCAGCGTCAAGGGCGTCAAGGTGTCCGACATGCTGTCCATGACCGACATCGCCCCCGAGGTGAACACCATCACGTTCAAGGACAAGGACGGCTACGGCCTGCCCATGCCCCTGTCGTACGTGCTGGAGAAGGAAGCGCTGCTGGTGTACCAGATCGACGAGCAGAAGCTGTCCGAGGGCGAGCGCCTGCAGGTGTGGATGCCCGACACCGTGGCCAAGTACTTCACCCGCGCGGTCACCGACATCGAGCTGTCCGTTTCCGACGAGGTGCCCGAGGTGCAGGGCCCGGACGACGAGTACCGCGCCAAAGTGAACATCCTCAGCACGGTCGACGGCGGCTTCAAGGTGGGCGACATGGTCTCCTTCGAGGGCTACGCCGACGATTGCGGCGTCAAGGTTGCCTCCGTTGAGTTCTCGATGGACGGAGGGGAGACGTGGACTTCGTTCGACACCTCCTCCTCGAACGCCGAGGACTGGGTGTACTGGCACTTCGACTACGTGGCCGAGACGGCGGGCACCTTCAAGCTCGACGTCCGCGCGGTCACGGAGGACGGCACGGTCTCTCCCCTCGCCTCCAGCGTGGTGTTCGACGTTGAAGCGTAGGCTCGTCGTCACTTCGATCTTGAAAGCGAGTGTTTGAAATGGGAGAACATGTGAGCGTGACGCGCCGCACGCTGTTGCAGGCGTCGGCTGCGGGAACCTGCGCGCTCGTCCTCGGCGGCGTTGCCGCTTCCGGCGGCGAGGCGCATGCCCGCGAGGCCGACCAACGGCAAGACGGCGACGGCGCGGCGTACGGCTTCCTCGTCGCCCTTGCGCGGTGTTCCGGATGCGGACGATGCGTCGAGGCGTGCAGGAAGGAAAACGATCTATCCGACGATACCCCTGACAGGAGAACGGTATCTTCGTTCAAGCGCCGAAGAGGGAGGAGCTTCTTCATCTCGACTTCGTGCATGCATTGCGAGGATCCGAGCTGCATGAAGGTATGCCCGGCCGGCGCCATCTCGAAGGACGCCCATGGGATCGTGAAGGTGAATCCGGACGTGTGCATAGGATGCAAGTACTGTTTCCAGGCGTGCCCGTACGAAGTGCCGAAGTACAACTCCGTTTCCATGGACAAATGCGATTGCTGCCAAGGGTCGGGGGTTGCAATAGGGGAGGATCCTTATTGCGTGCGCGCGTGCAAATTCGGCGCCTTGCAATTCGGGCCTTTGGATGAGCTGATGGAGCTTACGAACCATTCCGCGGTTCCCGTCGCGCAAGCGAACGGTCCCTCTTGCCTGGTGCTGGGAACGGAGAAGTAGTATGGAGCTGCAAACGATATGGAGTTGGCAACCCGCCCTGTACCTGTTCTTGGGCGGCATGGGCGCCGGCGCGTTCGTGATGGCGGCGGTGCTGTTCCTGATCGACCGGACGCGTCATCGCCTGATCGTGTGCGTGTCGATGTGGGCTGCGCTAGCCAGCCTTGCGGTGGGTCTGCTGTTGCTGCTTTCCGAGCTCGTCACGCCGCTGCGAGGCCTGATGATGTGGCAGAGTTTCGGCCACTTCACCTCGTGGATGACCTACGGCGCCTGGGGCGCGTTCGCGGCGATGGCGGTGTTCGCGGTGTCGGCGTTGTTGGCGACGCGCCCGGTGGGCGTGTGGCTGGCGAAGAAGTGGAAGTGGTTCGAGAAGCGGGGCGTCGCGCTGCGGCGGGTGCTCGCGGTGATCGGCATCGTGCTGGGCGCGTTCGTGGCGGTGTACACGGGCATGCTGCTTATGGCGGCCGGCAGCGTTCCTCTGTGGAGCACTCCGTTGCTGCCGGCGCTGTTCACGGTGTCGGCCTTCGATACGGGCGTGGCGTTGGTGGAGCTGGTGGCGCTCGCGCTGTCGAAGAAGGATGCCCTTGCTCCCAAGGCGCGCGTGCTCATGGAGCGGATCGTCGTGGTGCTTGTGCTGGTCGAGATAGCGGTGTTGGCGGCGTTCTTTGCGGTCATGCTGGGAGGCGACGTCCAGACGGCGGTGGGCGCGACGGCTGCGGCTTCTGCGGCGCTGCTGCTGACGGGTGATCTCGCAGCCTGCTTTTGGGCTCTGGTGGCAGCGTGCGGGTTGGCGATGCCGTTGGCCATGGCCGTGGCGGGGCTTGTGCTACACAAGCGCGGCAAGAAGAAGCCCGGTATGAAGCAGCATGGCGGAACGCTGATGGCGGCGTGCGCCGTGGGCGCTCTGATAGGCGGGTGCGCGCTCCGCTTCCTGATCCTCGCTGCCGGCATGCATGCCGACCTGGTTGCCGAAACGGTGATGAGCCTGATCGGATAGATGCGAGGACGGCCCTCCCTCGCCGTCTTTCGCAAGCGGGCCGGCAGCCCTTGGCTGCCGGCCCGTGTTTTCGAGGTCGCCCGCTGCTGCAAGGGGGCGGCCTGTTTGGTTTTGCGCGGGGTGTTTGCTTGTGGTAGGGTGGACGGGCGCGCATCGTTCGCGCGGACGAGGTGGAGTTTGCCGGTGAAAGGGGATGGCGGTGGCGCATCGGGTGGGGGAGCCTCTCGAGTTCGACGGGTACGTGGACGATTTCGAGCGCAATGTGTCCGCGATGCAGTTCTCGTTGGATGGCGGTGCAACCTGGACGACCTATCAGACGGCAGGCGCGGTCATCGACAAAGGCGTGAACTGGCATTTCGTGTATCGTCCGGAACGGCCCGGCCGCTATCTGCTGAAGGTGCGCGCGGTCGATGGCGACGGCACGGTATCGGATATCGTCGCGGAATACGCTTTCGAGGTAGAGTCGTGACGGACGCGAGGGCGGGCGCGCCGGGCGTCGCGTCGTTCGGCGGCATCCGCTTGCGCGCCATCGACGGGGGGCCGCTTGAGGGCGCGCGCCTGTTCCGGTCGGCTTCGCTTTCGCGCATCACCGAGCACGAGGCGGCGTTCGTCGTGGGCGGTTTGGGCGTTCGCTCTATCTACGACCTGCGTAACCGTTGGGAGGTGGCGTCCAGTCCCGAACCGCGTATCGTCGGCGCTAAAACGCTCGCATTCGAACCTTCCACCGATCGTGGACGTTCGGACGCGTCTCGCCGTCTGGTGGCCGGCGTCATCGGCGAGTACGGCCGTCCGGAAGAGCGCATGATCTGCAATTACCGGCGTTATGCGCGCGAGTTCCCCCTTATGGGAACCGTTCTGCGCACGATGGCCGCGGAACGCCTGCCTGCCCTCGTGCACTGCGAGCACGGCAAAGATCGCACGGGCGTGCTGTGCGCCGTGCTGCAACGCATAGCCGGATGCCCCGAAGACGACATAATGGCTGCGTACCTGGCCACCAACGAGGCGAACGCCGAGACGACGGCTCACGAGACGGCTCAGTTGTCGCAGGGGATGTCGGATGACGAGCGCGCGGTGCTGGCGTCGTTTTTAGAGGCGCGGCCGACGTACTTGCGTGCGTTCTTCGACGAAGTCGAGGGGTGCGTCGGCGGGTTTCCGGCATACGTGCGTGACGCGCTGCGCCTGACGCCCGTTCAAGTTGCGAGCCTCCGCGCGCTGTTGGCTCGCTGAGCGCGGGCCGTTGCGGGGCGCCGCGCTCGCACCGGTTCTGCATGAAGCAGGCGCATTCCGGAAAGCGCTCTGGCACGGATCGCATGGTATGCACGATTTCAGGGCATCTTTTCGGGAATGGTTCGAGAAACTCCTAGCTCGCCTTTTTCTGCATGCTCGGCAAATCGTTCATAGCGCGCAATCTCTGCCAACAGCTTCGTGGGGAAAGGCGGGACGATACGGAAAGCGCCAGGGCGCAATGGCGAGCCGGGCCGCCATTGCGCCCGCACCTTGGAGCCGCCTCGATGTGATGTCCGTCGTGGCGCTTGCGCTTCGGGGCAGCCGTCGGCTCGCGCTCGCTCCGCTTGCGCCGTCCGTCGCCGGTTCCCGATTGCAGGGGGTTCCGCTTTTCGGCGGCTGTGCTATACTGTCCCCGCGCTTTAGTACAGTAAAGTAGAAAAGCGGCCGAAGCGAAGGCGCCACCAGGGAAGGGAGCGCATCGGCCGGACTTGAGGATGATGGGAGATGCGATGAAGAAGAAACTCGTAGCGCTCGCGGCGGCTGTCGCCACGTTGGCGCTGTCTGCGGTGATGCTGGCCGGTTGCTCCGGCGGCGGAGATGCGCAGAGCGCCGACAGCGCGGCCACGGACGGCTCGTTCACGCTGGCGGTGGGTTTCGACCAGGGGTATCCGCCGTACGGCTACGTGGGCGACGACGGCCAGTTCACCGGCTTCGACCTGGAGCTTGCCAAGGCCGTGTGCGAGAAGATGGGCTGGGAGCTGAAGCTCGAGCCTATCGACTGGGACGCGAAGGACGCGCTCATCGGCAGCGGCACCATCAACTGCATCTGGAACGGCTTCACCATGGAGAACCGCGAGAACGACTACACGTTCTCTGAGCCGTACATGTACAACGAGCAGGTGGTGGTCGTGAAGAAGGACAGCGACGCGAAGAAGCTTGAGGATCTGGCCGGCAAGACGGTGCTGACGCAGGTCGATTCGGCGGCGCTGCACGTGCTGGAGGACGAGAAGGGTCAGAAGGCGCTGGCCGACACGTTCAAGGAGCTGCAGACCATCGGCGACTACAACAACGCGTTCATGCAGCTTGAGTCCGGCATGGTGGACGCCGTTGCGTGCGACCTGTCCATCGCCAGCTACCAGATGGCGGCCAAGCCCGACACGTACGTGAAGCTGGGCGTGCTGGCTCCCGAGAACTACGCGGTGGGCTTCAAGAAGGGCGACACCGAGCTGGCCAAGCAGGTGACCGACGCCCTCAAGGCGCTTGACGAGGACGGCACCGTCAAGCAGCTGTGCGACAAGTACGCCGACCAGGGCATCACCTACGACAACTGGGTGCTGTAAGGTTCCGCCGGCCTGACGGCCGGCGGACCTGCTCGACGCTGCGGGCCGTTCGCGCACCGAATCTTCGCGCGATCCCGGAAGCTCGCGTACCGCAGTACGCTTCGCCTCCGCGATCCCCCGAATCTTCGGCACGGGAACGGCCCTCGCTGACGTTACTGAACCTGTTATGTTTGAGAAAGGCCGAACATGGAATTCGCGACCATGATGGAGCTTCTGCTCTCGGGCTTGGCGTTCACGTTGCAGATATTCGTCACCACGCTCATCGGCTCGCTGCCGTTGGGCGTGCTGGTGGCGTTCGGGCGCATGAGCCGGTTCAAGCCGGTCGCGCTCGTTACGCGCTTCTACATCTCGGTGATGCGCGGCACGCCCCTCATGCTGCAGCTCATGGCGCTCATGTTCGGCCCGTACTACCTGTTCGGCCTGCAGATGGGCAACGATTGGAAGTACTGGGCGTGCTCCATCGGCTTCATCATCAACTATGCGGCCTACTTCGGCGAGATCTACCGCGGCGGCATCCAGTCTATCCCGCGCGGGCAGTACGAGGCGGCCGAGGTGCTGGGCTACTCGCGGTTCCAGACGTTCATGAAGATCGTGCTGCCCCAGGTGGTAAAGCGCATCCTGCCCGCCATGAGCAACGAGATCATCACGCTGGTGAAGGACACCTCGCTCGCGTTCGTGCTGGGCATCATGGAGATGTTCAGCCAGGCGAAGGCCATCGCCGCCTCGCAGGTGAGCATGCTTCCCTACGTCATCGCGGGCGTGATCTACTGGGTGTTCAACTTTATCGTGGAAATCATCCTCACCCGCGTCGAGAAGCGGCTGAACTACTACCATGATTGATAGGTTCCGCTGTTCTGGCGAACAGCGGAACGGCTCGACGCTGCAGAAAGCCTCGCTGACTTTGGCAAACCTGGAAGGAGCACATGTCATGACCAACGAACAACCCGTCGTGCTGCTCGAGCATGCGCAGAAAAGCTTCGGCGGGACGCCGGTGCTCAAGGACATCTCGCTCAAGGTGCAGCCGGGCGAGGTGGTGGCCGTCATCGGGCCGTCGGGCGGCGGCAAGTCGACGCTGCTGCGCTGCATGACGCTGCTGGAGACGCTCGACGCGGGGCGCTTGGCCTACGGCGACCTTGTGGTTGCCGAAAGCGACGGCGCGGGCGCGGCGGCCTATGCGCCAAAGGCCGTGCTCAAGGAAGCGAAGACCCGCTTCGGCCTGGTGTTCCAGAACTTCAACCTGTTCCCGCACTACTCGGTGCTGAAGAACATCACCGACGCGCCCCTCCACGTGCAGAAGCGCCCGAAGGACGAGGTGCTGGCGGCGGCGCGCGGCCTGCTGGCGAAGATGGGCCTCGCGGGCAAAGAAGACATGGTGCCCTGCGAGCTGTCGGGCGGCCAGCAGCAGCGCGTGGCCATCGCCCGCGCGCTCGCGCTCGACCCCGACGTGCTGTTCTTCGACGAGCCCACGAGCGCGCTCGACCCCGAGCTGACGAAGGACGTGCTGAAGGTCATCCGCGATCTGGCGGCCGAGAACATGACGATGGTCATCGTGACGCACGAGATGAACTTCGCGCGCGACGTGGCCGACCATATCGTGTTCATGGACGGCGGCGTTATCGTGGAGGAAGGCCCGGCCGAGCAGCTGATCAACAACCCCCAGCACCAGCGCACCCAGGCGTTCCTAGCGAAGTTCGAGGGGGAGTAGGGGTAGCTCCGCTCAGGATGACATCGCCCAGCCTGCTTCCGAACTGGGATCGCGGTATCCGGTCGTCGGCTTCTTCGATTCGGGATGCGGCGCTATACTGGAAGCTGCAACCTATCCGGAAAGCGAGGCGACGATGGCTATCGACAAGGTGAAGGCGTTTCTGCGCGAGCGGGGCATGGAGGAGCGCGTGCTGGAGTTCGAGACGTCGAGCGCCACCGTCGAGCTTGCCGCGCAGGCCGTGGGCTGCGAGCCGGCGCGCATCGCGAAGACGCTGTCGTTCCACGTGGGCGACCGCGTCGCGCTCGTGGTGGCCGCGGGAGATGCGCGCATCGACAACCCCAAGTACAAGGCGCGGTTCGGTTGCAAGGCGAAGATGCTCGCCGCCGACGAGGCCGAGCCGCTGATAGGCCACGGCGTGGGCGGCGTGTGCCCGTTCGCGCTCAACGAAGGTGTGGACGTGTTCCTCGACGAATCACTGCGGCGCTTCGACACCGTGTATCCGGCGGCGGGCAACGCCGCGAGCGCCGTGCGCCTGACGCCCGACGAGCTGGAACGCTGCGCCGCGCCCTGCACCTGGGTCGACGTCTGCAAGGTCGTCTGATGGAGGCGGGGGAGCGCCGTTCCGGCGAGATGACGTTCTACGTCGTGCGTCACGGGCAGACGCTGTTCAACGTCATGGGCAAGGTGCAGGGCTGGTGCGACACGCCGCTCACGGACGAGGGCGTGCGCGCCGCGCAGTCGCTGGGCCGCGGGCTGGCCGAAGTGGACTTCTCCGCGGCGTACTCGAGCGACAGCGGCCGTGCCGTGCATACGCTCGACGAGCTGCTGCGCGCGCGGGGGAGCAAGGTGCCGTTCGGTCCCTACGATGACATGCGTTTGCGCGAATGGTGCTACGGCGACCTCGAGGGCGAGCCGGGAGAGCTGCTGCACGCCACGCTCGACGCGGGGTTCGGCGCGCCGCTGTCGTTCGAGGAGCACAATCGGCGGCTGCCCGAGGTGGCCGACGTGCTGGCGGATGCGGATTGCTCCGGCCGCGCCGAGCGCTTCGATGCCATCGAGCGGCGCCTGCGCGGGTTCTTCCGCGAGGCCGGCGATGATGGGCTGAAGCGCGGCGGCGGCAACGTGCTGGTGGTGACGCATTCGTTCGTCGTGCGCACGCTCGTGTACCTCATCGACCCGGAGCGCGTGAACGATCCGGTGAAGATACCGAACGCCAGCGTCACGCGCATTTCCTACGACGGGTCGGATTTCCGTCTGGGCGAGATAGGCTCCACCGCCTGGCAACGGCCGTGAAGCGGAAGCGGCCGGAGCAAGCCTGCCCCGGCCGCTTCTGAAAGGAACTACCAGCGATCCCAGCTGATGCGGCAGACAGGCGCGGTGCCGCCCATGCCGCCGTGTTCGCGCTGGCCGTGCTGATGGTGGTCGTGCCTCCGAGCCTGATCGTCCTCGCGTCCGCGAGGATGCCCGTCTTCGTGACCGGCCCCGTGATCGTGCGCATGGCCGCATCCGCAGGCCTGCGTCCCGGCTTGACCCTGCTTCCGGCCGTGCGGATGCTCCTCGTGCGAGCCCTCTTCGGTTCCCTCGTGGTCGAGCGGATGCTTGCGCGCGCCCATCAGCCACTCGCCGGCCAGCAGCTGCATGCCCATGGGCATGAGCCGCACCGAGATCGAACCCACTTTGTTGTACCAGCCCGTCACGGCGCAGCGCTCGCCGCGCATGAGCGCGCGGTACACGCGGATGGCCGTCTCGTCGGTATCCATGGAGAAGTACTTCCACGCGGGCGCGTCCTCGATGCCGGCGTTCTTCGGGAAGTTCGTGCGCGTGGCGCCGGGGCAGACGGTGGTCACCGACACGCCGGTGTGCTTGAGCTCGCGCGCCAGCGCGGTTGAGAACGACAGCACGAACACCTTCGCCGCGCCGTACAGCGCGTTGTAGGGGCACGGCGTTTTCGCCATCATCGAGCTCATGTTGAGGATGCGGCCGTGGCCGCGCTCCAGCATGGGATGCAGGAACACGCTGGTCAGCTCGGCGAGGCTGGTGACGCTGACCTGGATCATCGAGCGGATGTCGGCGATGGGCAGGTCGGAGAACTGGCCGGCGGGGCTGTAGCCCGCGTCGTTGACGAGGATCTCGATCTCCTTGCCCGCCTCCTGGACGCGCTTGAAGATGGTGCGCGCAGCGTCGGGGTCGGAGAGGTCGCAGGCGATGGGAAGCACATCGATGTCGAGCCTGCGCAGCTCGTCGGCTTGCTTTTCCAGAGCCTCCTTGTCGCGTGCGACGGTGACCAGATCGAAGTCGTCGCTGGCGAACAGCAGGCAGAGGGCCTCTCCGATGCCGCTCGTCGCGCCGGTGACCAATGCGGTTTGTGCCATGATGGCGCTCCTTTCGTGCCGGACGCGCTGCGCCCGAGTGGTTTTTCCCGCTATGATAGGAGCGAGAAGCGGGTGCCGTTCGGGCGGCTGCACGGCCGTTGGAAAGGTGCGACTTGCACGCAATCGGGCTGAAATGGCGAGGAGGACGCTTACGAATCGAGTCGCGCCTCCTCGAGGGCGCCCTCCTCCCGCTTCAGGTCGGGCGCGGCGTCGTCGAGGTTGCGCATGCCGCGCGCGACCAGGGCGAAGGCCGTGATGGCCATCCAGCAGCCTACGAGCACGACGGCGGCCACCGAGGTGCCCAGTGCGCTGACGCCTACCGAGGTGGCGAACACGGCAACGGGCGCCGCCGCCAGCAGAAGCGAGTTCTGCGTGCCCAGCGCGCTGCCGCGCGACGCTTCGGGAATGCGATCGAGCATGAAGAAGCCCAGCAGCGCCGACGCGGGTCCGGCGCTCACGCCCAGCACGAGCGCGCCCAGCAGCATGAACGGATAGGGAGGCAACGCGCCCAGAATAGCCACGCCCAACAGCATGCCGAACATCGACAGCACGTACCATGTCCGACGCGACAGACGCGGAGCGAACACGGCATAGGCGAGCGAGCTTGCCAGCAGGCCCAGCGACATGGTCGACAGCACGTAGCCCAGCAGCTCGGGACGGCCGCTGTCCGTGAAGAACACGGGCAGGACGAGGCCCTGGAACGATCCCATGACCATGACGATGCCGAACGTGAGCAGGGTGGAGACCGTCAGCACGCCGTCGGTGCGGAACAGCACGCGGATGCCGGTGCGCAGCGCGCCAACGGCCGATGGCACGACGCCCCGCTGCGCGGTCGCGTCGCCTTCGTTCGCAGGGGCACCCGATCGCACCGCGCCCACGCGGCGCGGGATGGTGGCGGTGGCAAGCGCTGCCGAGAACGAGAGGGCGGCCGTGAACCACAGCGACGGCACGCCGCCGACCAGGCCGATGGACAGCGCCGCCAACGCGGGCCCTACGATGGTGACCAGCGAATCGAGCGACTGCGACAACCCCATGAACCGTTGGAGGTCCACGTCGTCGTGTTTGGTGACGGCTGGCAGCAGCGCGTCGCGCGCGGTCATGCCGGGGATGTCGCCCACGGCTCCCAGCAGGCCCAGTGCGACGAACCACCAGAAGTTCAGCCCCCATACCATGTCCACCACGGGGATGAGCGCGACGCTGGCGGCGGATACGAGGTCGGAGGCGATGGATATGGTGCGGCGGTTGAAGCGGTCGAGCGCCGCACCGCCCACGATGCCGATGGCCATCTGGGGGACGGCGCAGATGAGCGCCAGCGTGCCGGCGGCCAGCGCATCGCCGGTGGTAGCCAGCAAGATGAGCGGAAGCGCGACGGCTGCGATGGAGTTTCCCAGCAGGGAAAGCGCGTTCGATACGAGGAAACGGATGGAGGTGCGGCCGAACATGAGGGGGATCCTTTCTGGCGAGTTCCTTCGACTGCGCGCCTGCGGCGCTTCGCTCAGGATGACAATCGTTGCTAGAAAGGAGTAAAAACTACGACGCTGCGTCGGGGTCAAGCGTCCTGTGACGAAGATATGGAGGGGATTCGCTCAAGGATGCGCGCCTTCAGCTCTTCCATGATGCGATCTTCGGCAACAATCTCTGTGGGCGAAAGGTCTTTGCGGAGGAGCTCTTGTATAGGGCTCCATGCGGTTGAATTCTCGAAGTCGGCCTCATCCTCCCAGTTGACCGGCTCGAAGCAGTCCATAACGGGGTCAAGCAGTTCAAGCGACTCCTTGACAAGGCGATCTATGTCCTCCGTCGTTGCATCGGGGCGCAGTTCGTCGTAACGCGCTTGGAGAGCCCGTATCTTATCGATGAGTCCCTTCTCGCTGAGTGCTGCAGTCACTCGCTCGAGCTCGGCGACCTCCCCTTCGTCATAGAGGTGCCCCATGATGAGCATCGCCTGGCGCTCCCCGTCATTAAAGTGTTCTGCAGCAAATAGCGCCTTGGCCGCGCGGGCGAACCGCACCGGCAAGTCGGGGTCCAACTGCTCGCGCTTCAGCAGGGCGATGGTGCGGCGTTGCTCCTGCAGACGCTCGATCTGCAGCGCCAGTTCGCGGTCGAGCTCATCGAGCGCCTCGTCGGCGTTCGGGCCGGCTGCTTCGGCCAGATGAGCGTCCATTTCGTCGAGCACCTCCGAAATGCGCGACAGCGAGAACCCTAGCGACGACAGCCGCTTGATGCGCAGCAGGCGCACGAGGTCCCCTGCGCCGTAGTCGCGGTAGCCGTTCTCGCCGCGCGGCGGCTCGGGCAGCAGGTCGATGGCGTGATAATGGCGCAGCGTGCGCACCGACACCCCCGCCAGCTTCGCTATCTCGCTCGACTTCACCAGGAACTCTCCTTCGCTCGCGCCTACCGCGCCCGGCGGACCATCAGGCGCTCTTCGATGGGGAAGGCGTCGATGCTGCGGCGCTCCACCGTCTCGAAGCCGAAGTGGCCGTACAGCTGCTCGAGCCGTTCGGTGTAGCAATCGAGGTAGCAGGCCAGCCCGTGCTCGTCGGCGTATTCCAGAAACGGCGTGAACAGACGGCGGAATGCTCCGCTGCCGCGCTTCTCGGGATCCACGCCGGCCGAGATGAAGTAGATGAAATCCTCGTCGGCCGCCGCACGCTCGAGCGGCCAGCTCGTGGAGGAGATGGGGTCCATCGCCTCGATGCGCGGTCCCAGCACGTCGATCTCTTCGTCGGTGAGCACCTCGGCCAGAAGCGCGCCCGATTCCTCCTCGAGCTCGGTCCAGTCGACGTCGCCCAGCTCGCTGCGCAGGTAGACGTTCGCGGCCCCCGCTCGGTCGGGCAGCGCGTACACGCACTGGTACGGTGCGGTGACCTCGTAGTCCGACCGGATGACGGCGCGCGTGATCTCCAGCTTGCGATCGCGTCCGATGCCCAGCTCGTCGAGCGCTTCGAGCCAGGTGACGTACCACATCTCCTCGAGGAAGCACGTGCCCACCATGCGGGCGAGCGCATCGAGCTCCTCGGTTCGGTCGGGTTGAACGGTGACGAGTCCGGGCAGGTTCATAGGGCATCCTTTTGCGATTCGGTTTCGGTTCGTCTTCGATTCTCGCACGACCCGCAAGCCTTGTCGAGCGCTTCGGCGATTCGGGTTACAACTGAGGGCAAGGCGCGGCCGTACTGCAATCCGGTCGCGCCGGTTTGTCTTCGCCGCATCGCGCTGGCGCTGCCGCGACGACGGGCTGCCCGTTCAGTTCGCTTTCGAAGGAGGCTTTTCGATGACCGTCAAGGATTTTCTCGATACCAACGATTTCACGAAGGACCAGCTGCTCGACATGATCGAGCTGTCGCGCGTGCTCAAGCGCTGCGTGAAGGCCGGGTACTACCCCGAGCTGCTGAAACATAAGACGCTGGGCATGATCTTCCAGCAGGTGTCCACCCGCACGCGCCTGTCGTTCGAGGGCGCCATGGCCGACCTCGGCGGCACGGGCCAGTTCTACGCGCCCGGCACCATCCAGCTGGGCGGTCACGAGACCATCGAGGACTCGGCCCGCGTCATGAGCCGCCTGCTGGACGTTCTCGAAGCGCGCGTCGACCGCCACGAGGACCTCGTCGAGCTGGCGAAGTACGCGACGATCCCCGTGATCAACGGCATGTCCGACTACAACCATCCCACCCAGGAGATGGGCGACCTCCTCACCATGATCGAGCATCTGCCCGAGGGCAAGCGCATCGAGAACTGCAAGATGGTGTTCGTGGGCGATGCCACCCAGGTGTGCGTGTCGGAGATGTTCATCACCTCGAAGATGGGCATGACCTTCGTGCAGTACGGCCCCGAGGGCCATCAGATTCGCGAGGACCTGCTGGAGATCGGTCGTAAGAACTGCGAGGTGTCGGGCGGCAGCGTCAGCGTCACCGACAACCGCGAGGAGGCCATGAAGGACGCCGACTTCGTGTACACCGACGTGTGGTACGGCCTGTACGACAAGGAGCTGTCGAAGGACGAGCGCATGGCCATCTTCTACCCGACGTACCAGGTCACCGAGGAGCTTATGGCCATGGCTGCCCCGGACGCCAAGTTCATGCACTGCCTGCCCGCCTCGCGCGGCGAGGAAGTGACCGACGCGGTGATCGACGGCTCGCAGTCCATCTGCTGGGACGAGGCCGAGAACCGCAAGCACTCCATCCGCGGCTTGCTGGCGTACTTCTGCAAGCAGGCCGAAACCGACCAGACCGAAGCCGGAGAAGCCCACGACCAGCTGAACTACCTGCTGGAAGGCCTCGGCAAGCAAGCGATCAAGTAAGGGTCCGACTGATTTGAAAGAGGCTCCTTATGGCAAAGAATAAGAAATTCCGGTTGGTCGATGCGATCCTGTCGGTCATCACCGTCGTGTTCGTGGCCGAGGCGGCGGCTCCTGCGGCCGCCATCGGCAACTCGCAGTTCTTCTGGTGGATCTTCCTCATCATCGCGTTTCTGCTGCCGTACGGCTTGGTGGTCAGCGAGCTGGGCACCACCTACGACGACGAGGGCGGCCTGTACGACTGGGTTCGCCGCGCGTTCGGCGACAAGTGGGGCAGCCGCGTGAGCTGGTACTACTGGATCAACTTCCCGCTGTGGATGGCGTCGCTCGCTTTCCTGTTCCCCGAGACCATCTCGATGATCACCGGCATGGAAATAGGGCTGGTGCCCTCGCTGGCCATCGAGCTGGCGTTCATCTGGATCGTCGTGTTCCTCAGCTTCTCGAAGGTGTCGGACTCGGCGTGGATCCTCAACCTGGCCGCCGTGCTCAAGGTGGGCATCGCGCTGGTGGTGGGCGGCCTCGGCATTTGGTACGCCGTGAACTTCGGCTTCGCGAACGACATGGCGCCCGAGACGTTCCTGCCGGCGCTCGACTCGAACAGCCTGACGTACTTGTCCATCATCCTGTTCAACTTCATGGGCTTCGAGGTCATCACCACGTACGTGGGCTCGATGGAGAACCCGAACAAGCAGATTCCCCGCGCCATCATCGCGGGCGGCATCGCCATCGCGGCGCTGTACCTGTTCAGCTCGTTCGGCATCGGCGCCGCCATCCCGGCCATGGACATCTCGCTGGACTCCGGCATCATGGACGCCGTGGGCATCATGGCGGGCGTGGGCAGCGTGCTGTTCATCGTGGTGGGCATCGTGTTCCTCATCACGTTGTTCGGCAACATGGTCAGCTGGTCGTTCGGCGTGAACTTCGTGGCCGAGCACGCGGCGCGCAAGAAGAACATGCCGAAGGTGTTCGCGCACGAGAGCAAGAAGAACCAGATGCCCACCGGTGCCGCCATCGTCAACGGCGTGGTGGCCAGCGTGCTGGTGCTGCTGTCGCCCGTGATGGAGCTGGCGGGCTTCGACAGCTTCTTCTGGATCTTCTTCTCCATGAACATCGTGTTCCTACTGATCAGCTACATTCCCATGTTCCCCGCGTTTTTGAAGCTGCGCAAAATCGACCCTGCGGCGAACCGCGTGTTCAAGGTGCCGGGCGGCCACGGCGTGGCGCTGGTGGTGGCGTGGGTGCCGGTGATCCTGCTGGTGCTGGCCATCATCGCCACCATCGTGCCGCTGAACGGCTCGCCCGACGAGATGGGCAAGATTCCCATGCTCATCGGCGTGATCGCGTTCGTCATCCTGGGCGAGATCGTGCGCATCTGGTCGGCGCGCGGGCGCAAGGACGATTACGGCGGCATGGGCTCGAGCGGCGATCCGTTCGAGTTCGACGTGGCGCACGGCTACGAGGAGATGCCCGAATCCGAGAAGATCGCCGTGGAAGAGGACCTGCTCATCGGCCGCGAACCGCGCGATCTGGTGTAAAGCGACCCCTGTCATCCTGAGCGGAGCGTAGCCGATGTCATCCTGAGCGTAGGCGGCGAAGCCGCCGGAGTCGAAGGATCCCGTGCGGCGCCAGCCGTAAACCTTCCTGCTGCCGCCAAACGGGATCCTTCGACTGCGCGCTGACGCGCTTCGCTCAGGATGACAACCCGGATGGCGCTTCAGCTCGGTTTTCATCAAGGATGACAACCAACCCCGAAAGGACGTACCTATGGATACGATTTACGAGAACGAATCGACCCCGAAGAAAGACGGCTACCGCATGCCCGGCGAATTCGAGCCGCAGGAGTGCATCTGGATGCTGTGGCCGCATCGTCCCGACAACTGGCGCGACGGCGCGAAGCCCGCGCAGAAGGCGTACGCCGACGTGGCGCGCGGCATCGCCCAGTTCGAGCCGGTCATCGTGGGCGTGAACCCCGAGGACTACGCCGCCGCGCACTACGTGCTGGCGGGCGAGGAGAACATCCTGGTTGTGGAGATGACTAGCGACGACTCGTGGATCCGCGACTGCGGCCCCACGTTCGTGGTGAACGACGACGGCGACGTGCGCGCGGTGCACTGGCACTTCAACGCATGGGGCGGGCTGGTGGACGGCCTGTACTTCCCGTGGGACCAGGACGCGCTCGTGGGCCTGAAGGTGGCCGACCTCGCCGGCGTGGACCGCTACCGCCCGGACTCGTTCGTGCTGGAGGGCGGCTCCATCCACGTGGACGGCGAAGGCACCGTGATGACCACGGAGATGTGCCTCTTGTCCGAGGGGCGCAACCCCGAGCTCTCGAAGGAGCAAATCGAGAACTACCTGTGCGAGTACCTGGGCGTCGACAAGGTGATCTGGATCAAGGACGGCATAGACCCCGAGGAGACGAACGGGCACATCGACGACGTGGCCTGCTTCGTGCGCCCGGGCGAGGTGGCCTGCATCTGGACCGACGACGAGGACAACCCGTTCTACGAAGCCGCGCACGCCGCCTACGAGACGCTGTCGAACGCCACCGACGCCAAGGGGCGGGCGCTCAAGGTGCACAAGCTGACCATGCCGAAGGAGCCGGTCTACATGACGCAGGAGGAAGTGGACGCCATCGACGTGGTGGAGGGCACCATCCCGCGCACCACCGAGGACGTGTGCATCGCCTCGTACATGAACTTCCTCATCGGCAACGATTTCGTGCTGGTGCCCCAGTACGACGACGAATACGACGAGATGGCGTTGCAGCAGGTGCAGCAGATGTTCCCCGAACGCGAAGTCGTGGGCGTGCCCACGCGCGAAGTGGTGTACGGCGGCGGCAACATCCACTGCATCACCCAGCAGCAGCCGGCTGGCGTGTAAAGTCCGAAGCCCCAATCAGAAAGGATTTCCCATGTCCTATCAGAAAGGACCCGGCCAGACCGTGGTCATCGCCCTCGGCGGCAACGCCTTGGGCAACACGCCGCAAGAGCAGCTCGAGCTGGTGAAGAACACCGCCTCGCACATCGTCGACATGGTGGGCGAGGGCGTGAACGTCGTCGTGTCCCATGGCAACGGGCCGCAGGTCGGCATGATCCAAAACGCGTTCGACTACGCGAACGCCCATGACGGCAAGACGCCGGCCATGCCGCTGCCCGAGTGCGGCGCCATGAGCCAGGGATACATCGGCTACCAGCTGTCCCAGGCCATCCTGAACGAGCTCAAGCGTCGCGACATCATGCGCTCGTCGGTGGCGCTCATTACCCAGACGGTGGTCGACGCGAACGACCCCGCGTTCCAGGATCCCACGAAGCCCGTGGGCGCGTTTCTTACTGAAGACGAGGCCGTGCGTCTTGCGAACGAGACGGGCGCCACGTTCAAGGAGGACGCCGGCCGCGGCTGGCGCCAGGTGGTGGCTTCTCCCGCGCCGGTGCGCATCGTGGAGTTCGATGCCATCAAGGATCTCGTGGACGACGGCTACCTCGTGGTGTCCACAGGAGGCGGCGGCGTGCCCGTCGTCGAGGAGGACGGCGGGTATCGCGGCGTGCCGGCCGTCATCGACAAAGACCGCTCCAGCGCCAAGCTGGCGGCCGACTTCAAGGCCGACATGCTGGTCATCCTCACCGCGGTGCCGAAGGTGGCCATCAACTTCAACACGCCGGACCAGCAGGACCTCGACGTGCTGACCGTGGCCGAGGCCGCGCAGTATATCGAGGAAGGCCAGTTCGCTCCCGGCTCCATGCTGCCGAAGGTGGAGGCCTGCATCGCGTACCTGCAAGCCTACCCCGAGGGCAAGGCCATCATCACCAGCCTCGAGAACGCCGCCGAAGCCATCGAGGGCGAGTCCGGCACCCTGATCGTGGCGTAAGCGCCGAAAGCGTGCGGCCCGTCGACGCGCGGGCCACGCGCTTCTCCATCGTGAAGGCGCGAGTCGAAATTCTGGCACAAAATAACGGGTAGGGGAGCGATTCGGCGCTGTTTCGCATGTACGATAGGGGTGAAAAACAAGAAACCTCAGGTCGAAATCGTCCACAATCCGAACCAAATTCCCCTACCCGTAAATTTGTGCCAAAAACAGGCACCCCACGTTCAAGCCGCAACCCAACAAACCGATGCTAATCGTGACAAGCGGGAGCGGCTCAACATGGGCGTAAGCTCTCGTCAGGAGGTGCTCGACATTGTGTACGATGCGGGCGCCGAAGGCGAGACGACGCCCGCATCGTGAGAGGTTCTTACTCCGCTTCGAGCAGCGGTTCGGATTCGGGTGCGGGTTTTGTTTGCGCTGCCCCCGCCCGCCTCAGCTTCCCGCATTCCCGCGCGGCCAGCGCCACGGCCAGGGCGGCGGCCATGAGATCGGCGGGGGGCTGCGACCACCAGACGCCGGTCAGGCCCTCGACGGCCGCCAGCACCACGATCATGGGGATGGCGAACAGCAGGTAGCGGCACACTCCCAGCAGAATGGAGATGCGCTCCTGTCCCACGGCCTGGAAGTACGCCGAGGCCACCTGCGCCAGGAACCCGAACGGCGCGCACGCCAGCAGCGGCAGGAAGTGCGAGGCGGTCAGCTCGATCAGCTGGGGATCGTCGCCGATGAAGAAAGCCGAAATGGGCTCAGCGAACGCGATGACCAGCCCGCACACGACGGCCAGCACGGCAAGCGTTCCGCCCAGGCTGACCTTCACCAGCTCGCTCAGGCGGTCGAAGCGGCGCGCGCCGCAGTTGAAGCTGGCGATGGGCTGCAGGCCGTAGGTTGCGCTGAGGCACAGGATGTCCAGGAGGTAGACGACGTAGCCGTTGATCACGGCGAACGCGGCGAGGTCGGCATCGCCGCCCAGCGATCCCAGATAGTTGTTGATCGCGATGGTGTACACGAGGCTGGCTGCCTGCACCAGGAACAGCGGCAAGCCCTGCCAGAGGATCGCGCGGCATATCGCAGGATCCAGCTTCATGCCTCCGAACGTCAGCTTGAAGGTGGACTGCTTGTTGAGCTGGAAGTACAGAATGGCGAGGAACCACAGCCCCGTGCTCATGCCGTAGTACGCGCCCGCGGCGGCGAAGCCCAGGTCGAGCACGTACACGCACAGATACAGCCATAGCAGCGACGTGGCGGAGGCGATGACGGCAAGCGCCGAGGCCAGCGAAGGCTTCTCGTCGGTGCGCAACAGCGAGCACAGCAGCTGTCCCAGCGTGCAGAACGGGTAGAAGCACATGAGCAGGCGGATGAACGCCGTCACGTCGTCGTGGATGTCGGGCGTGGCGCCCAGCATCGTGGCTATCTGCGGCGCGAACAGGGCGATGGCCGCGGAAAGCGCCACCAGCAGGTAGGCGGCCAGCCAGAACCCCTGGTTGAACACCTTCTGCGCGCCCGCCGTGTCGCCGCTGCCCAGGCGCTGGCCGGCTGCGGCGGCGGTACCCATGCCCAGCGCCCCGCCCAGCGCCAAGTTCAGCAGCTCCAGCGGAAGGATGACGGTGACGGCGGCCAGGCCGAGCGGCCCCAGGCCGTTGCCGATGATGAGGCCCTCCAGCACCACCATCACCATCTGCGCCAGCATACCGGCGAACGTGATGGCGGCGTAGCGGGCGAACAGCGGCTTGATGGGAGCGGTGCGCAGCTCGCGTTCGGTGGGTTCGGGTTCGATGAGCAGCTCGTCCATTGCCGTCGGCCTCCTTGAGCCTGGTGGCGGTTTTCGTCGTGACGACCTTATCGCGAAGCCGACGCGAGCGGGGGATTATACCGGTCGCGTTTCGAGGGAGCGCGGGATTATATGGGATTAGCGCGCCACGTGAGGCGTTTGGGGACAAAAATCCGCGACGTGCGGACCCTGGTTTTCGTCGCCGTCCTTCACGGATCTAAACGGTTCGAAAAGTGCCTGGTCAGGATCATGGGTTTGTTGCAGCGCGCGGCTAAGGGCTCCGATGGGCGTCCCGAAGGTGTTTGCCAATGGTCTCGAAATCCGCACGTCGGGGGTTTTTGTCCGCAACGGGCCGATTCTGCTGCGGTTCGCCGCGCAGTGGGTTCATGCGCGGCGAACCGATAGCGGCGCGTTGGCTGGGAACAGATGCCTCAGGATGGCGAAAAAAGATGGATGAGTCATTGACCCTGTCCCTTTGTCTCACTCTTTCCAGAAGTCGCGCGTGAGATCCTGGCGGCTTGCGTGGTCGGTCTTCTTCAAGATGTTGTGCACGTGCGCCTTCACGGTTCCCAGCGCCAGCTGCAGCTCGCTCGCGATGTTCTGATTGTCCTTGCCCTGCAGCACGAGGGCGAGGATCTCCCGCTCGCGTGCGGTCATGCCGTGGCGTTCGCAGTACGCGGGCAGCAGGTCGTCGATCTGCCGTCGCACCTCGGGGTTCTCGGATGCGGGCGGCTCCTTGAACCGCAGCCGCAACGTGGCTCCGGCTTCGCGCAGGCTGAAGAACGCGAACGCCAGCATGAGGAAGTTCTCGGAGAAGTTGCGCTCGGATATGTAGAGGGGCAGCATAGAGACCGACGTGGGGTCCCACACTAGCATCATGAACGTGTCTTCCAGGATGATGCACATGGTCAGCACCAACGTGATCAGGAACAAAGGCTCGTGACGGCGCAGTCTCGTCTTCTCGATCTCGCTTTTGGTGGTGCGGTAGCGCATGAGCACGTAGCCGAGGCACCACAGCAGGAACACCTGGCGCATGCTGTAGAACAGCCATTGCTTGTACTGCCCTTCGGGCAGGGCGACGATCACGACGGTGCTGAGCACGACGAAGCCCACGGCTGGAGCGATGCGCATCGACATCCGTTTCTCGCCGAGGAAATCCAAGGCGATCAGCCACAGGGCTTCCAAGATGCCGAGGGCGAAGAATATCCTCAGGGCCGGCTGGTCGATGGCGTAGAACACTTCGAGGGGGAACTCGGTGTTCTGTCCGAGGTATTCGTTCTGGAAAATGAGCGCCAGATCGAGGAAGTAGAACAGGAAGAACGCCACCATGTACAGATGGCTTCGTTTACGGCAGACGAAGTACGCGGAAAGGGAGATCGTTCCCGCCGCGATACAGACGAGCATGACGAGGATCGTGTAGAAGTAGAAGGCGATCTCCAAGGTTTAGTCCCCCTCGCTTTCCCGTTTGCGGGTCGGCCGTTCTTCATGCGGCCATTCTACCTCGTGGGTTTAGCGAGTCGTATCGGGGTTGTAGAGCTTTTGTAAACTGAGACTATAGTGCCTGTTCAGAGGATGGGTTACGGGGGATTATTTCGGTTATAGATTTCTTTTCGTGAAAATAATCTTCATTATTCCTTCACAACGCGGGGTGCCGGTCGCATAGTGGGCGCCAAGAGATGCGGCTGCCGACGGCATGTCGCGGACCACCGATTCCATAGGAGGAACCATGGCAGTGAAGGACTACATCGACACCAACGACTTCACCAAGGAAGAGCTGCTCGACATGATCGAGCTGGCGCAGTCCATGAAGGCTATGATCAAGGAGGGCGGCCGCTACCCGCTGATCCTCAAGAACCAGACGCTCGGCATGATCTTCCAGCAGGTGTCCACCCGCACCCGCATCTCCTTCGAGACGGCCATGACCGACCTGGGCGGCCATGCGCAGTTCTTCGGCCCGGGCACCATCCAGCTCGGCGGCCACGAGACCCTCGAGGACACCGCCCGCGTCATGGGCTCGCTCGTCGACATCCTCATGGCCCGCGTGAACCGCCATCCCGACGTGGTGAACCTGGCGAAGCACTCCGCCGCGCCGGTCATCAACGGCATGTCCGACTTCAACCATCCCACGCAGGAGCTGGGCGACCTCTTGACCATGATCGAGAACCTGCCCGAGGGCAAGAAGATCGAGGACTGCAAGCTCGCCTTCATCGGCGACGCCACGCAGGTGTGCGTCTCCCTCATGTTCATCGCCTCGAAGATGGGCATGGACTTCGTGCACTTCGGCCCCAAGGGCAAGCAGGTGACCGACGGCGGCCTCGTGGTCGACTCCGACGTGGACATCATGGCCATCGCCGAGGAGAACTGCAAGGTGTCCGGCGGCACCGTCACCGTGTCCGACGACATCGAGTGCATCAAGGGCGCCGACTTCGTCTACACCGACGTGTGGTACGGCCTGTACGACGAGGAAGAGGGCGGCGAGAGCTACATGGACGTCTTCTATCCCAAGTACCAGGTGACCATGGAGATGATGGACTTCGCCGGCCCGGACTCCAAGTTCATGCACTGCCTGCCGGCCACCCGCGGCGAGGAAGTGACCGACGAGGTCATGGACCATCCCGAGCGCAGCCTGTGCTGGGTCGAGGCCGAGAACCGCAAGCACTCCATCCGTGCCATCCTGGCCTACCTCTGCCCGAAGACGAAGGAGGATGCCGACGCCGCCGACGCCGCCGAGGCTCGCATGAACGCGGTGCTCAACAAGATCGCCTAGTTGGGGATTGCGCATCCTGGAGGGGGACGGCCTTCTCCAGGATGCCTGCACTGATCGAACGCTCCACCGGGCCGGGCCCGCGACGTTAGCTGACGCGGCCCGGTGGGGCTGAACCCCTGAAAGGGGACAACCAATGGGTAATAAAGTCAAGAAGTTCTCATTCATCAGCGTTATTCTGTCCGTGATCTGCGTGGTGTTCGTGGCCGAGGCCGCCGCCCCCGCTGCCGCCATCGGCAACCAGCAGTTCTTCTGGTGGATCTTCCTCATCATCACGTTTCTGCTTCCCTACGGCATGGTCGTCGCCGAGCTGGGAACCACCTACGATTCCGACGGCGGCCTGTACGACTGGATCCGCGAGGCGTTCGGCGACCGCTGGGGCAGCCGCGTGGCGTGGTACTACTGGATCAACTTCCCGCTGTGGATCGCCTCTCTGGCCACGCTGTTCCCCGACATCCTGGGGATGGTGTTCGGCGTGGAGTTCGAGCTGGCTCCCGTGCTGCTCATCGAGCTGGCGTTCGTGTGGATCGTCGTGTTCATGAGCTTCTCGAAGGTGTCGGACTCCGCTTGGATCCTCAACGGAGGCGCCGTCCTCAAGGTGCTCATCGCGGTGTCCGTGGGCGGCCTCGGCATCTGGTACGCCGTGAACAACGGCTTCGCCAGCGACATGTCGCCGGCCACGTTCATGCCCGACCTCACCAACACCAACGCGCTGACGTACTTGTCCATCATCCTGTTCAACTTCATGGGCTTCGAGGTCATCTGCACCTTCGCCGGCGCCATGAAGAACCCCTCGAAGGACATCCCCAAGGCCATCGTGCTGGGCGGCCTGGCCATCGGCGCCATCTACCTGTTCTGCTCGTTCGGCATCGGCGCGGCCATCCCGGCCGACCAGATCGACCCGGACTTCGGCATGATCTACGCCGTGATGACCATGGTGGGCGAGGCGTCTCCCATCTTCATGCTCATCTGCATCATCTTCCTGGTCACCCTGTTCGCGAACATGGCCTCCTGGTCGTTCGGCGTGAACTTCGTGGCCGACTACGCCGCCAAGCACGGCAACATGCCAAAGGTGTTCTCGCATGAGAACGCGAAGACCGAGATGCCCACCGGCGCGGCTATCGTGAACGGCGTGGTGGCTTCGCTGGCCCTCATGCTGCAGCTGATCCCGATTCCGGCCATCTCCGAGGGCATCTTCTGGATGCTGTTCTCGATGAACGTCGTGTTCCTGCTGATCAGCTACATTCCGATGTTCCCGGCGTTTTTGAAGATGCGCAAGGTGGACCCGAACCGCAAGCGCGTGTTCACGTTCCCCTTCAAGGGCAAGCTCATGTACGTGATGCTGGCCATTCCCGCCATCGAGCTGGTGCTGGCCATTATCGCCACCATCGTGCCGCTGAACGGCTCGGAGGAAGAGCTTTCGAAGATCCCCATGCTCATCGGCGTCATCGTGTTCGTGGTGCTGGGCGAAGTGGTGCGCATCTGGTCGAAGCGCGGCCGCACGGAAGAGTACAAGGGCCTGACGCCCGCCTTGGCCGCCGAGCGCTTGGCTGAGGAAGCCGCCGAAGAGGCCGCCGACGAGGCCGAGGCCCCCGAGGCGAAGGGCGACGCGGAACCCGAAGCGGTGCCGGTCGCGTAAGCAAGAACCAAGCTGGCGCCGCGCAGGTCGTCATCCCGGCTGTCATCCTGAGCGGAGTCGCGACGCGAAGCTAGTCCTTTAGGGAAGGATCCGGCGCGGCGCCAGCAGAGTAACAAACAACGCTTGAAGCAAGTACTGCAAACCAAAACAGAAAGGTGTGCATTATGAAGACGATTCACGAGAGCGTTTCCACCCCGAAGGCCGACGGCTACCGCATGCCCGGCGAGTTCGAGCCGCAGACCCGCATCTGGATGGCGTGGCCGCACCGCACCGACACGTGGGCCTGGGGCGCGAAGCCGGCTCAGAAGCAGTACGCCGACGTGGCGCGCGCTATCGCCGAGTTCGAGCCCGTCACCATGTGCGTGAACCAGGTGGACTACGCCAACGCCAAGGCCGTGTTCGAGGACGACGAGAACGTCACCGTCGTCGAGATGACCACCGACGACGCGTGGGTGCGCGACACCGGCGCCACCTGGGTGGTCAACGACGAGGGCGACAAGCGCGCCGTGCATTGGCACTTCAACGCCTACGGCGGCTTCGAGAACGGCCTGTACTTCCCGTGGGACAAAGACGAGCAGATCGCCCTCAAGATGGCCGAGATGAGCGGCTGCCGTCGCTATCGCCCCGAAAGCTTCATCCTCGAGGGCGGCTCCATCCACGTGGACGGCGAGGGCACGGTCATCACCACCGACATGTGCCTGCTCGATCCCGGCCGCAACGCGTCCGTGACCGACTACGAGCCCTGGTCCGAGGAGCTGCGCGCGTACTGCGACGAGCAGCTGAAGAAGTACCTGGGCGTGGAGAAGGTCATCTGGGTCAAGGACGGCATCGACCCCGAGGAGACGAACGGCCACATCGACGATGTCGCCCAGATCGTCGCTCCCGGCAAGGTGCTGTGCATCTGGTCCGACGACCCGGACTACCCGTTCTACAACGAGTGTCATGCCGCTTACGAGACGCTGTCCAACGCCGTGGACGCCAAGGGCCGCAAGCTCGAGGTGACCAAGCTCTGCATGCCCGTGAAGCCGCTGTACATGGACCAGGCGTCCTGCGACTCCATCGACACCGAGGAGTACGCCGAGCCGCGCGTGGCCGATGAGCCGCTGATCGCGTCGTACATGAACTTCCTCATCGTCAACGGCGGCGTCATCGTGCCGCAGTACGGCGACGAGAACGACGCGCTGGCCGTCCAGCAGATCCAGGCTGCGTTCGACGAGGCGTGGGGCGAGGGCGCGTACAAGGCCGTGGGCGTGAAGACCGACCAGGTGGTCTTCGGCGGCGGCAACATCCACTGCATCACCCAGCAGGAGCCGGCCGGCAAGTAGGCTGTTCCGGCGACCTCGCGGCCGGCGGGGCGGATCGTCCCGCCGGTGCCGCGAGCGTTCTGCGATTGATTATCCTCTGCCTGACAGTCTCCGGCCGTGGCAACCCCGGCTTTTTCATCAAGGCATTTTCCAGAAGGCCCCATCCGTCCTCCGGCCAACCGGTGCGCACCGGCGGAGGTCGGCGGGCCACGGAGCGGTCCTTTCGCCAGGGGCCGCTCCGCTTTTTCCTCACCTCCCGTCCCTGCGGCGCGCGTTGGGCGCGCCCGAGAGAAAGAGAGCATCGCATGCCTTATCAGAAGGGTGAAGGTAAGTCCGTCGTCATCGCGCTGGGCGGCAACGCCCTGGGCAACACGCCCCAGGAGCAGCTCCAGCTGGTGAAGGACACCGCCAAGAACATCGTCGACATGGTCGAGGAGGGCACCAACGTCATCGTGTCCCACGGCAACGGCCCGCAGGTCGGCATGATCAACAACGCGTTCGCGTACGCGTCCGCCAACGACGGCAAGACGCCCGAGATGCCGTTCCCCGAGGCCGGCGCCATGAGCCAGGGCTACATCGGCTACCAGCTGTCCCAGGCCATCCTGAACGACATGAAGCTGCGCGGCATCGACCGCTTGACGGCCTGCGTCGTGACGCAGACCGTGGTAGACCCGGCCGACCCGGCGTTCCAGAACCCCACCAAGCCCGTCGGCGCCTTCCTCTCCGAGGAGGAGGCCAAGGCCAAGGCCGCCGAGACCGGCTGGACCTTCAAGGAGGACGCGGGCCGCGGCTGGCGCCAGGTCGTCGCCTCCCCGAAGCCGGTGCGCATCGTGGAGTTCGACGCGGTGAAGGACCTCATGGACGCTGGCTACATCGTGGTGTCCACGGGCGGCGGCGGGGTGCCGGTGTTCGAGAAGGAGGGCCTGTACGAGGGCGTCCCGGCGGTCATCGACAAGGACCGCTCCTCGGCCAAGTTGGCCGCCGACTTCGGCGCCGACATGCTGGTCATCCTCACGGCCGTCGAGAAGGTCTGCATCAACTTCGGCAAGCCGGAGCAGGAGGAGATCTCCACGATGACGGTCGCCGAGGCCGAGGAGTACATCGCCCAGGGCCAGTTCGCCCCCGGCTCCATGCTCCCCAAGGTCGAGGCCTGCATCGAGTACGTCCGCGCCTACCCTGAGGGCAAGGCCCTCATCACCAGCCTCGAGTGCGCCGCCGCGGGCCTCGAGGGCAAGACGGGCACGGTCATCACGGCGTAAAGCGCCTCCGAAGCCCGAAGGGCCCGCTGCCGCATGTTCGGCAGCGGGCCCTTCCCTTTTGCGCGGCCGCCTCGTGCCCTGCGCCCGTGCGTCCGAAGCCCAGCCGGCCCGCCGCGACCCCCCCCCGGCGTCGCATCGCACCGGCTCGCCGCGCTCCCCGGCCCGCCGAATCCCTCCGGCCCGCCGCGTCCCCGCTGACCCGCCGCCCCTCCGGGCCGCCGTGTCCCGCCGGGCCGCTTTCTTGTCCGTGTTTCACTACCCGCTGCCGGCGGCCAATGCGCAAAATTCGCGCCGGATTGCACAAAAAGTGGCGACGTTCGATGGTGAAAGGGCCGTTCGAGCGGGACGGAGGGCTTCGCATCTCGGACGGGTTCCGGGCTCGAGTTTCCCACCTGCGGTTTTGTCGAGATCCCTCGATCGGCGCTCCCTCGGCTTTCTTCAAGGAATCAAACGTCGCGGTTTTTTGTGCGAATCACAGCCTGGAAGATGCATCGAAAGTCAGTCGTACCCTATTGGGAGGCCGAGCTGTCTGCGGAGTTTCAGCTTCCTCGAGTGGTAGTTTGCCACGCGCACCTGCGATCGTTTTCCGAGATGCTTGCGGATCCTGTCCGCGATCGCATCGGTGGCGACTAGGCTGTCCAGCTCGTCATTGGTGACGGAGACGACGGTCCAGCCCATGGAAGCGAGGGCGTTCGTCCTTCGGGAGTCCTCGATGCGCTTTTCTTCCCCGGAGTGCGATTCCCGGCTTTGGTATTCGACATCGAGCTTCGCTTCCGGCCAGCATAGATCGCACCGGAAACACGATTTGCCCGTAAGCGCTCGTGCAGCCGGGTTGGCTTTCACCTCGTAGTTCATGCGGGGAATGCCCAGCCCGTATCCGCCGTACATCATGGGCAGGCCGAGGAGAATGGCTTTCTTGGTCTCGCGCGGGGAGGCCGAGTTGTCGGCAAGGTAGCGCAAGGTTTTCGCGGCTTTGGTTGCGCCGCGAAGCGACGGGTTTCGTGTGGCGAAGTCTGCAAGGGCGTGAATCGATGACAGGGGTTCGACCTGGTAGGCGGATGATGTGCCGGTTCGTCTGGTTTGATAGGAGCCGCACAGTTCGTAGCCGAGTTCGAGCAGTGCGATCATGCTGGTCTCTTGAGCTGCTATATGCACGAAGGCGAGGGGTGCAGCGCTTACGTATGCGCCGTTGCCAAGTCGGTGAAGCGGGCGTCCCTGCACGATCGTTTTGCATGCGCGCACCGTGAAAGCGCTTGTAGATCGGCATTGGGATACGCGAGACACCAGAAGATGCACAGGTTGTTCGAGCATCATGGATGGGTGCAACGTTTCGAGCGATTCGAGGGCCTGCCGAAAGGCGCACATGCTGGGCGCTCGATCCGGCATCGTGTGCGCTCCGCTGCGCAAAAGGGTTCGCTCTCGCGGGTCGGTCGTGCGCAGGATCTGCAAAGCGGTTTCGTATCCGAAGCATATCGAGGGTGAAGCCACCGCGCCTCCTCATTGCCCTTGGGTTGAGAGGATCTTACGGGCGTGGTAGGGGAAACGAGGGCACGGTTTCCGCAATGGGCCGCCTCGTGAGGAGGGGCGCTCGCACTGGCTCTTTGTTGCCGATATTCTAGCACGCGAGAGGCGGTGCGGGAATGCGAGTGCAGCAAGATGCAAGCGACCGACGGCCAGGCCGACAGCCGGTTCCATCTCGTCGTCACGATCGGGTGCGCGCCTATTCGGCCGCATCGGCGTTTAGCGCATCCCCCTCTTCCTCGATGGCCTGCACCTCGATCACTTCCATGATGAGGCGACCGAAATCGGGCGCGGTGGCCGAGGTGATGACGGGCCCGCCGATCTTCTTCTCGGCTGCTTTGCGCGCGATGCCCGCCACCTCGCCGCCTGAGCGTGCGACCTCGCGATGCTCGGGGAGGCTTTCAGGGTCGGTCGCTCGCTCGACCTCGGCCGTGGTGGCTTCCGCCAGCGTGCTCAAAGCTAGCTCTAGGTCGCTCATGTTGTCGCGCAGGCTTTCGTTGGCGAGGCCTTTGAAGGTTTTATACTCGCGGGCGGTCATGTCCGACCAGGCGCGATATATGTCGTTGGTCAGGATGGCGTATTCGGAATTGGTTTTCACGCCGCGTTCTCGCCATTCGAACGTCAGGTTCTTCCTCACGCGAATGGAGAACAGGCGCTGGCTGATCCAGTCCTCGGTGTAGCCTTTGCGGCGGTAGTACTCGATGGCGCGTTCGATGGCGAGCTCGGGGTCGAACATTTCGTCGATGCGCTCTTTGCCGACCTGTGCGAGCCACAGCTTGAACGGCTCGGCCTTGGGCGAGGGGATGGACCGGACGAGGCGCAGTACCTGCTCGGTGGTGCCGGCGTCGGTGCGGTAGAACTATTGTCTTCCGCAGACTGCGTTTTCAGTTGGCTGCATTCTGCAACCAACCGACTGCCTTCCTCTTCGAGGCGATGCTTGAGCGCTCTCCGATAGGTGCGAGCTTCGGGGCTTTCCGTCAACATCGCCATCGCGTCCACGATGGAAAAGTTCCCGACTTATGCGCTGCTCTGCCATGAAAAAGGCCGAAAAAGGCAATGTCCGTGACTTACGTGCGCTCCGAAAGGCTCCAACCTTCTCTTTTTTGCGGCTCTCGCAATTCAAAAGATTCTGTGACCAGGTATTTCCCTGATCACGTTCACGATGAGGCGCGCAGAAGTCTAAGACTTGCTTGGCGGAAGTGCGCATAAGTAGGGGACATTGCCGTTTTCGGCCTTTTCCATGGCAGAGCGCGTTTCACTGCATGTTTTGCCGTTTGGGCTTGGAGCGAAAAGAGGGTGCGTGCGGTTGCGGCTCTCGAAATGCGGGTTCCCGCGTTTGCCTTGCGGTACAATACCCTCTATGAGCGAACCGGCATCCATAGTGATCATCGAGGACGACGCCGACATCAACGAGGTGGTGGCGGTGCATTTGCGCCGCAACGGGTTCGCTTGCACGCAGGCCTTCTCGGGCAGCGAGGGGCGGCTGCTGCTTTCCGGCTCCGAGCCGTTCGACCTCGTGATCACCGATCTCATGCTGCCGGGCATGGCGGGCGAGGACGTGGTGCGCCTCGTGCGCGCCCGCGGCGACATGCCCGTCATCGTGATGTCGGCGCGCACGACCGCCGCCGACAAGGTGGCGCTGCTGAAGCTGGGCGCCGACGATTACCTGACCAAGCCCTTCGACCTCGACGAGCTGCTGGCTCGCGTGCAGGTGCAGCTGCGCCACGCCGACGTTCGCCGCGCATCCGCGTCCGGCGCGCCTTCCGACGAGCGCCTCCCCGAGCCCGCCGCCGCAGCCGCGATGCGCTACAAAGACTGGACGCTCGACGTCGACGCCCGCACGCTTTCGGTGCAGGGCGAGCCCGTGCGCCTCACGCGCCTGGAGTTCAACATCCTCGAAGCTCTCGTGCGACGTCCGCGCAAGGTGTTCACGAAGCGCGAGCTGTTCGAGATCGCATGGAACGAGGAAAGCGCGGTCGAGGAGAAGGCCATCAACGTGCACGTCAGCAACATCCGCAGCAAGCTGCGCGCCGCGCATTCGGCCGGCGAGATAGAAACGGTATGGGGCATCGGCTTCAAGCTGGCCGAATGAGCGGTTCGCTTGTCTTCGCGCGCGTTCTTACAACTTTCTTAACGTTTTCGGGAAGGTTCCCTAACGCCTTCTCCGTATCGTGGATGGCAGAGCGTTCACGGCAGGAGTAGGCGGGCTTGCTGCAGCGAGCCGCATAACCTTGAAGGTTCTGAGGGTTTGAGCTAAGAGGCCTGATGCGCCTGTGCGAAAACTCTCAGCTTCTGAAAGGCTAAGCGGACGTTGCGGCAAGCCGTCAGGAAGGAGAATCGCGTGCTGGCAATTGAAACGCGTGGCCTGAGCAAGGCGTATCGCGGGCGCAACGTCGTCGACGGGCTGGACATGCACGTCGCCCGCGGCGATATCTACGGCTTCGTCGGCCGAAACGGCGCAGGAAAATCGACCACGATGAAGATGATCTGCGGGATGATCCGTCCCACGGCGGGTGAGGTGCGTCTGTTCGACCGCCTGGCCGCCGACCCGTCGGGCAGCGCTGAGTACAGCGAGGCCGTCCGCATCGGCGCGTTGGTGGAAAGCCCTGGACTGTACCCCAACATGACCGCGTTCGATAATATGCGCTGCAAGGCTATCGCGCTGGGCATCGTGGACGATGTGGGGGAAATCGAGCAGCTGCTGAGCGTCGTGGGGCTGGGTACTGCGGGCGGGAAGCGAACGGAGAACTACTCTATGGGCATGAAGCAGCGCCTCGGATTGGCGCTGGCGATGCTAGGCTCGCCCGACGTGCTGCTGCTGGACGAGCCGATGAACGGGCTCGATCCCGAGGGCGTGCGCGAGATGCGCAACCTCATCATCCGCTTGAACGAGCAGCGTGGCGTCACCGTGGTGGTGAGCTCGCATGTGCTGGACCAGCTGGGGCGCATCGCCACGCGCTACGGCGTGATCGACGCGGGTCGGATGGTATGCGAGATGACGGCGGACGAAGTGACCCAGGCGTGCGGCGATTACCTGGTCGTGCGCACGGCTGAGCCGGAGCGCACGCTGGCGCTGCTGGCCGAGGCATATCCTGATATCGCCTGCACGGTGTTGCCGGACGGGACGCTGCGCTTGCGGGGCGTGTCGGAGGAGCGCGCAGCGCTCGACGCGACCGTGTTCGGCACGTTCCTGGCTGCGAACAATATCCCGGTGTACGAACTGCGTGTCCACGAGCGTGATTTGGAAGACTACTTCCTCGAACTCATGGGAGGGGATGCTGCTCATGTTTAAGTACCTGCGCATGGATGCATATCGCCTGATCAAGACCAAGACGCTGTATGTAGCGCTCGGTATTATCCTCGCGGCGGTGGCGTTTTCGGTGTATATGATGAGCACGGCGGCCATGCCTGACCTTAGCGCGACGGGCGGGGAAGGCCCCTCGTCGATGGCGATCCAAAACGGCAAGGAGCTTGGAAGCTTCACGCAGACCCAGTCCGGTCTGTGGATCTGGACGACGGTCCTCCTCGTCTCCGTGGTGGTCGCCCAGTTCTTTGCGCTTGATTTCTCAAGCGGTTTCGTGAAGAGCCTGCCCCTGTCGCGACGGGATCGCTTGGACTACTACGGCGGGAAGATCGTGTTCGTCGTCATGCTCTCGACGGCGTTCTCGGTGTTCGGTATCGCTGTGTTCGAAATCCTTCTCAAGGCGGCAGGGTTCGCGTACGCCCATGCGGATTCGGTCCCGGAAATCGCCGTCTGGTACGGGTTGCTGCTGCTTGTCCTTTGGACGTATGGAATGCTGGCCGCGACGGCAACCTGGTTGACGCGGAGTAGGGGTGTGGGCATTGTCGTCACACTGCTCGCGAGCACTTCCGTTGCATGGGAGCCCCTCGCTCGCGCAGCGGAATGGCTTCCGTACGGCAGCTGTGCGCTGCTGGTTCAGGGCGGTCAGGCGCTGCTGGCGTCGCCGGGCGACATAGGCCATATCCTCGTCTCGTGCGGCACGGTGCTGGTGGCGTGCGTGGCGGTGGCGCTGGGCGTGTGCGCTCGAAAGGACGTGTAGGAACATGAACGGGTTCGTGCTGGCCGGTGTCGCGATTGCGGCGTTCGCCGCGGGGGCGGCGCTCGTCTCCTTCCGATACGAGCGGGAGCTGCGGCGCATGGCGCGATTCCTCGACCAGCGCGAACCTACCGGCAATGCCCGCATGACGGCGTTCGTGCGCACGCGCGGCGTGCTGGGCATCGCGCGCGGCGTGAATGCGGAGTTGGACGAGCTGCAAAACGAGCGCATCGCTTCCCAGCAGGCGCGCCAGGCGTTCCAAGCGGGGCTCACGTGCCTGTCGCACGACATCCGCACGCCGCTGGCCGGGGCGCAGGGCTACCTGCAGCTGGTGGAGGACGAGGCCGATCCCGCGGCGAAGGAGCGCTACTTGAGCGCCGCCGCCCATCGGCTGGACGACGTGCGGGTGCTGCTGGACGACCTGTTCTCGTTCGCCCAGGTGCACGATCCGTCGTTCGAGGTGGCGTACGAGCCGGTGCGTCCGGCCGACGTGCTGGGAGACGTGCTGGCCGGGCTGTACCCGCAGTTCCGCGAGCGGGGCTGGGAGCCGCGCGTGCTGCTGGACGACGAGGCGGTCGTGCAGGCCGATGCCGAGGCGCTCGCGCGCATCTTCCGCAACTTGACGGCGAACGCGCTTCGCCACGGCGCGGCGGCGCCCGTCATCGAGCAGCGCGGCGGGCGCGTGACGTTCGAGAACCGCGTGGATGATCCGGATGCGATCGACGTCGACCGCCTGTTCGAGCGCTTCTACCAAGGAGGCGGCGCTCGATCGAGCGCGGGGGCAGGTTTGGGCTTGGCCATCGTCTCCCAGCTGGCCGCCTCCATGGGGGCCACCGCCGCCGCCTCTCTCGAGGGAGGCGTCCTCCGCGTGACCGTAGAACTGCAGTAGCCGGCGTATCGGGCGCCCCGGCGACACCGGCTCAGCCGGTTCGCTTGAAGCTGTCGATGCAGGCATCCAGCACGTCGCGCACGACGCGCGGCGCACCGGGACGGACGTGGGCTCCGTAGGCGAGGGGCGGCCACTCCATGGGGCGCGCTTCCAGCGGCGGGCATATTTTCGAGATGTTGGAATGGTTGAAGAACGATACGGCGTCGCCTCGAAGGCAGTCCATGGTGAGCTTCTCCCTGAAAATGGATTCCTTCACCACGTTGTCTCGCGCGAAAAAGGATTCGAACTCGTGCAGCTCGGGAACGTCGCGATAGCCCGCTCCTGCGTACACCGTGATGTTTTCGAGCAGGTCGGTGGATATCGTCTCGCGCTTCGCCAAGGGGCTGTCGGGGGAGAACACGCAGTAGTATTTCTCGCGCGACAGCGGCGTGAACGAGGCTCCCATCTGCCGTAGCGCAAGCGAGTCCGCAGAGAAGAAAAGATCGAACAGCCCCTGCGCGAACCCTTCTGCCGCGTTGCCGTACGAGGTTTCCACGAAGTCGATTTTGAGGCGGGGATGCGTTTGCGCCATCTGCCGGACCGCTTCCATCATGAAGGGGTGGACCTGCCACCAGACTCCGATCGTCACGCGCTCGGCCGGTTGCTCCTCCGCGACGGATCGCCCTTCTTCCCTCGCCTTGTCCAGGATGTCGAGAGCCTCTTTCGCAGCCCGATAGAGAACAAGCCCGGCATCGGTGGGGCGCACGCCGCTCGGGCCTCGCTCAAGGATGCGGTAGCCGAGCTCAGCTTCGAGCGAGTTGATCCTTTGGGCGAACGAGGGCACGGAAAGGAACTGGCCTTTCGCCGCTTTGTTGAAGCTCCCCAGCTCCACTGCGGCTGTGAATGACCTCAGCTGGACATCGTTCATGGCGCCTCCCCGTTTCTTCCCCCTGTATAAGGCATTGCCTTATACCCAGATTACCATACTTGAAATATGCAGGGTATTGCACGGCCTGTATGATTGGTGATGCTCCGATTGAATCGGAGCCGTTCGAAGACGCGTCGGATGGGGAGCTTCCTGCAATGGTTTCACCGTTGATTGCATGTCGGGTTTCGACTCGACGGTTCAAATTATTGAAAGGAACAAAGGGATGGAGCGTATAGAAGGGGATCTCTCTCGCCGGGGGTTCGTCGGTGCCGCTTTCGCCGGCGCGATGGGCATTGCTGCCGCATCGGTGCTTTCGGGATGCAGTGCGGGCGGTTCGTCGGCTGCTGACGGCGATTGGACGGAAACGTTCGACGTGGTGGTGGTCGGCTCGGGCGCAGGCGGGCATGCGGCAGCCATCGAAGCTGCCAAGGCAGGCGCGAAGGTCGTCCTTCTGGAGAAGGAGAACGGTCTCGGCGGCGATTCCGCGGTATGCGACGGCATCGTTTCCGGATGGGGCACCCGTTTGGCGAAGGCCCAGGGCATCGATGTTTCACCGGACGAGATCTACGACTGGTTCATGGCGCATTCCGAGTGGTTCGGTGCGATCGATCCTGAGGTGGCCCGTTTGAACGCCGACAAGTGCGGCGAGACCATCGACTGGCTCGAAGAGCTGGGCGTTCCGTTCGAGGAAGAGGTCGGCCCCCGCATGAGCTACACCGATCTGCCTGTTGTTCACCAGGTGGTGGGCAAGGGCGGCGCGATGGTGAGTGCCATGACCGCGGCTGCCGAAAGCGCCGGCGTCTCCATCGAGACGAAAACCGCCGTCACCAAGCTCGTGAAGGACGCTGACGGCCGCGTTGTGGGCGTCGAGGCTATGAAGGGCCGCGAGCGTGTTCGCATCAAGGCCGAGAAGGGCGTGGTGCTGGCTACGGGCGGCTATTCGGGCAGCACCGACATGCTGGTTGCCCTGTGCCCTGCGAACAAGAACCTGAAGGCTTCGGGTGCCGCGGGACTGACCGGCGATGGCTTGACGATGGCGTCTGACGCCGGCGTGTTCACCACACGCACCTCATGGCAACCGCTGATGAGCCCGGTGGCCGGCGCGGCCACGAAGTCGCCCGTGCTCATCGACTACTCCGAGCGCCTGAACGGGCTTCTGCTCGACGAGAACGGCGAGCGCTTCTGCAACGAGGGCCGTCAGTATTTCGGCAGGGCTCTTGCGATCGACGTGCTGGCGAAGCAGAACGAGCAGGATGGCAAGGAAGTTGTTCTCATGATTCCCACGACGCCCGAGCTGGAGAAGCTGCTGAGCGTGCGCGAAATCGTGTGGCCTTGCGGCGACACCGTCGAGGAGGTCGCCGAGCAGGTGGGCCTCGATCCGGCGAAGGTGAAGGCGACGGTGGAGCGCTACAACGGGTTCGTCGAGGCGGGTCTCGACGAGGATTTCGGTCGAAGCGGCGAGCACCTCGTTCCCATGACCGGCCCGTTCTATGCGGCTCCGGTGACCGTGAGCACGTCGATGACCATCGGCGGCGTCAAGATCAACACGAACGGCGAGGCCCTCAAGCTGGCAAGCTCCGGCAAGGGAGACGTGACCTTGGAGCCGGTACCCGGTCTGTACGCCACGGGCGAAGTGTGCGAATGGAACTGCGCGAGCGGTTGGACTGTGCTTAGCGCCGTGACCATCGGCAGGATCGCCGGGCAGAACGCTGCGGCGGAAGGTTCTGCTTCGTAAAACGATCCGTTTCGCAAGAGCGCCGGTCGGCACTCGACCGTGCGGGTTTCGAGAAAAGGGCGCCCACCCCCCTCCGGGCGCCCTTTTCGCGCCATCGTCGGGACGCTACCGCGAAAAGCACCATGTCCCCGACTTATGTGCGCTTTCGGAACCGCTCGTGGTCGCGAAGTGAACTTCGGTGAACTTCTGACCTGGGATTATGTTGCGCGACATGTCCCGAACGCGTCCGCGAAGGCCGAATCGGCGTGGCGGAGGTGCGCATAAGTCGGGAACATGGTCGTTTTCTTCCGATTTCGCTGACGGAGTGCGATTCGCGAGCCCCCGCTCCAGCCGCCACTCCACTTGCAGCCGCCAGGGCGGCTTGCGACGCCCTCGGCAAGAGGACCCTTCCTCGAAATATCTTACTGAAAAGATCATGTTCGTGCTTCCGGTTTGCTAGAATGAAGCGTCGGATAAGGCGGGTGACGCGCGTTTTCGCAGGACAATGCCGTCATTCGAGGGAGGCGCGACCCTTTTGCGGTGCCGCTTGGGGGAAACGCGCCCGTTGGAGGGAAGGATGGGAACCATGGGGGATGAGCCGATCGAGCGTCCTGAGCGCGAAGAAGCGCGTTCGGGTGAGGCGGAGCGTGCCGTCAAGGAGGTGGGATCCGCGAAGTCGGCCCGCGATGCGGATGCCGCCGGCAAAGAAGGCGCGGAGCCGTACAAGCCCGGCTCGTTCGAAGGGGGCATCGTCGAGTTTCCCTCCGGGGACGAGCCCGCCGTACCGCCGCGCAAGCGCTTGCCGCTTGTGCTGGCGATCATCGGCCTGGTCCTGTGCTTCACGGGATCGCTCGCGCTCGTGGGCGCGGCGTGCGGCGCCGTGTCGCTCGGGCTGTTCGTGCGCGACAGGAAGGCTACGGAGGGCTCGCCGGCCCTCGCCGCCCCGAAGGCGACGCTCGGGTTGGCGGCGTGCTCGTTGCTGCTGGGTATCACGATCATGGCGGGCATGGCCTCCGGCGACGATGCGCAGGTGCAGCAGCCCGACCAGCCGGCTTCGCAGCAACAAGAGGCGCTTCTGGAAGCGGCCGAGGAGCACGAGCTGAGCTTCGTCGTCGAGGCCGCCGGCGAGGAGGACGTCCCCGCTTCCGTGACGGTGCTGGTGACCGGCACGCAGGCCGACGGCACAAAAGTGAGCGATTCGCACAGGGCAGCCCTCGGAAAGACGTACGTGCTGGCGTATCCGGCGGGCTCGTACACGTTCGAGGTGTCCGCGTCCTCGCTCGAGGCGGGCGACGTGCTGTTCAAAGCCGAGCGCGTCGAATGCGCGTTCGACGGATCCGCGGACCGCACGGTGCGCATCAAGGTGTCGCAAGACGCCGCCGCCATGCAGAAGGCGCAGGAGGAGAAGGCTGCTCAGGAGAAAGCCGCGCAGGAGGAGGCCGAGCGCCAGAGGGCCGAGGAAGCGGCGGCTGCCGAAGCTGCTGCGGCAGCGGCAGCCGAGCAAGAAGCAGCAGCGGCCGCCGCTGCCGAACAAGAAGCAGCGGCCGCAGCAGCCGCGGCTGCTGCGGCGAGCGGCGGAGGCGGAGATACCGTGTACATCACGAACACGGGCGAGAAATACCACCGTGACGGATGCCGGTACCTGAAGAAGAGCCAGATCGCGATATCGCGTTCCGATGCCATCGCTCAAGGCTACGGCGCCTGTTCCGTGTGCAATCCGTAGGGCTCGCCCAGGGACGGGGCGTGCGTCAAGGGGACGGGTGATTTGACACACCCTTGGCGCCCTTTCCCCATGAGGCCCTGAGAAAAGCGAACGCCCGGCAGGCACGGGGCTTGCCGGGCGTTCGCGAGCAAACGGTCGCCGACCTCTTACGCCGGCCTGATCACCAGCTCCCTGATCAGGCTGTCGTCGAGGCTGCACGAGCCGTCGGTGCAGTTCTCGATCTGGGCGAGGGCGTGGATGATGGTGCCGTTGTAATCGGCGTAGAAGTTCACCGTGCGCTCGTTCACCACGCGCGGGTCCAGCATGCCGAAGCCTCCGAACATGAACTTGTTGTGGTAGTACATCTCGATGGCGTTGCGGCCGAACAGAAACGAGTTCTGGCGCTTCACCACGGAGGGGCAGTAGTCGAACAGACGGCACTCCTCGGCGAAGCAGGCGGCCAGCGCCTCGTGATCTTTGCTCTGCATCGCGGAAACGAAATCGTTGATGACCATGGTCGCCTCCTAGTAGACTTTCTCGGAATTGAGCAGGGCGTCGGTGCCGCCGTCCACGAACAGGACCACGCCGTTGATACCGCTGGCTTCGGGGCTGGCGATGAACGCCATGGCGTTCGCGATCTCGACGGGATCCATGAGCGGTTCCTCGCCGAAATGGGTGGGCACGGGGATGGCCTCCATGGCCGCGCGCTGCTCGGGCAGCATGTTGGCCGTCATGGCCGTGCGCACGTTGCCGGGAGCGATGGCGTTCAGGCGCACGCCGCGCGAACCCCAGTCGGGGCTCATGCGGCGAACCCAACGCGCCAGGGCGTACTTGGTGGATGCGTAGTATACGTGACCGATGGCCGGGTCGACGTCCTTCACCAGCTCGAGGATGCGATCCTCGTCGGCGTGGTTGTTCAGCATGCCGGCCACGTCCATGCGCGCCGCGCCCTGGGCGATGGAGTTGGACGACGTTACCACGCAGCTGCCGCCCTTCTTCTCCAAAAGGTCGAACACGCCGCGCGCCATCTCGGTGGCGCCGAAGTAGTTGAGCGAGATGATCAGCGAGATGGGCACCTTGCCGCCCGACACGCCCGCGTTGCAGATCATGGCGTCGATGCCTTCGGGGAAGCGCTCGTGCAGCTCGGCGATAGCCCCCGCGCGCCCTTCCTTCGTGGCCAGGTTGGCGTTGATGTCGCCGCCGTTGAGGTCGATGTTCACCACTTCATGGCCGCGTTCGCGCAGGATTTCGGCCGTCTTGGCGCCGATGCCGCTGGTGGCGCCGGTGATGACGTAGATGCCCATGAGCCGTCCTTTCATGCAGATCTTACCGATGCTCATTCATTAGTACAGCGGCAATCATAGCATCCGGTGCGCGGTGCTCGGCGATTTCGAGGTTAGCGGTAGACGAGCCGTCATGCATGGCGCGGTCCTTCGGTGGGCGGTGCACAAGGGGCCGAAGCGGTCAGGCGCGAACGCGCTTTCCGCGGTCGGCCGTCGCATGCGCGTGCGGAATCCGGTCGAGCACCGCTTGCGCGGCGGTGCCGGTGGCGAACCCCGCCGCGATGCCCGCCACCAGCAGAACGGGGAGGTAGAACGCGATCTCGGGCGTGCCGGTGACCGCGACGGCCACGGCGATCTGCCCGATGTTGTGCGCGACCGCCGCCGCCATGGCGGCGAGGCGCACGCGATTCGGCGACGAGAAGCGGACGAACGCCAACGTCACCGCCAGCGCGCAGGCGCCGCCCACGATGCTGAACGGCAGCGTCGCCAGCTGGCCTGTCAAGAAGGCCGCCAGCACGATGCGCACGCCCAGAACCACGGCCGCATCGACGGGGCCCAGCCAGAACGCGGCCGCCACGGTCACGACGTTCGCGATGCCCAGCTTCATGCCCGGCACGGGCATCGGGACGGGGATGAGCGATTCGAGCGCAGTCAGTGCCAAAGCGAGCGCCGCCATCAGGGCGCAGCGGCAGACGCGCAGGGTGGAAGGGGCGGCGATGCTAGCGCGCCACGGCGTCGAGGCCATCGCCATCGCCTCCTTCCCGCGCGACGGTGACGGTCAGCCCGTGGGGCACGCAGGCTATGGGCGTGGCAGGACCGTCGATCCAACCCGTGTGCACGCACACCTCGTCGGGGCAGTCGGCTTCGGCCACGCGGATGCGGCCCGGCTCCACGGCCACCACGTTCACGCCGCGCTCGTCTTCGAGGCGCAGCGTGTAAGGGTTCTTCACGGCATCGAGGTCGATGGTCTCGATCGCGACGCCGTCGCGGGCGATGGTAGCGACGGCATGGCCGCTCGGGTTGGCGGCACCCGCGGCGTGCGCGACGGCGAACCCGCCCACGGCCACGGCCACGACGACGGCTGCGAACAGCAGCTCCGCTTTGCTCGCGCGGCGTTTCATGAGCGCACCACCTGGGCGTTGGTTCCGGCGGCCGGAGTGTACGCATCGGCGATGCTGTCGGTGACGAACGTGCGACCGTCGGAGGCGATCAGCACGAGGTCGAACGCCGCATCGCCGTCCGCCGCGGCCGCGCGCCACAGGTCGAGGGCGCCGTCGAGCCCCAGCACGAAGCAGGCGGTGGACAGCGCGTCGCATTGCGCGCCGTCCGCGCCGACGACGCTTGCGGAGGCCAGGTCGGACGCGGCAGGATAGCCGGTGGAGGGGTCGAGCAAGTGGTGGTAGCGCGTTCCGTCTTTGCCTTCGAAGTATCGCTGGTAGGCGCCCGAGGTAGACACCGTGGCGTCGCGCACCTCGAGCAGGCCTGCCAGCTTCCCGGGGTCGTCCGGGTCGGCGACGCCCACCTTCCAGGGCGAGCCGTCGGGCTTGGAGCCGAGGGCCGTCACGTTGCCGCCGAGGTCGAACAGCGCCGAGGTTATGTCGCGCTCGCGCAGCAGGGCGCGCAGCTCGTCGGCTGCGAAGCCCTTCGCCACGCCGCCCACGTCGATCTGCGCGCCGCCTTCCAGCGTGACGGTGCCGGCGGTTTCGTCCACCTGCACGGCGGCGTATCCCACCCGCGGCAGCAGCGCGGCCAGCTCGTCGGTGGAGGGTACCCGATGGTCGCCGGTCGTGAAGCCCCAGGCGCTCGTCAGCGGGTACACCGTGGGGTCGAAGGCGCCGCCCGTCTGGCTCGCCGCGTCGAGCGACGCGGCGACGAGCGCGGCCGTCGCCGGCGAGACGGCCGTCGGCGCGCCGCCTGCGGCATTCGCCCGGGCTATCTCGCTGGCCGCGTTCTCGGGGGCCAGCAGCTCGTCCAGCTCGAGGACGCGCTGTCGGCAGGCGTTTGCCGCGTCGTCAGCGACGGCTTGGCTGGCGGCGTGCACGGTGAGGGTCATGCCGGTGTCCATAGCCGTGAAGGAGCTGGTGGCCGTTGTGGTCGGGACGTCCGCCCCGTCGGGCTCGCCGCCCGCGCATCCGACGGGGCCGACGGCCAGCGCAGCGCCCAGCGCGCATGCGAGCAGCGCAGCAAACGCTCGTCCGGTCCAAGAACGACGGGACGAGCGGGTGGTTCGGTTCTGTCGCGCGAAACGCTTCACCATGGCATCACTGGAACACCAGTTTGCTGATGGCATGGGTCGGGCACACTTCGATGCACGTTCCGCAGCCGATGCACGTGTCCGTGTCGATGCGCGCGAGGTTGTTCTCCACGGTGATCGACTGGGTGGGGCAGGTTTTCGCGCACTTCTGGCAGCCGATGCAGCCCACGCTGCACACCTTGCGCGTTTTGGCGCCCGCCATGGTGTTCTTGCACGTCACCACGGAGGCGGTTGGCGACGAGGCCTGGTCGACCATCGAGATGATGCCGCGCGGGCATATCTTCGCGCACGTGCCGCAGCCGGTGCAGGCTGCCGTGTCGATGCGCGCCACGCCGTTCTCCACGACTATGGCGTCGAACGGGCACGCTTCGGCGCAGTCGCCGTAGCCGAGGCAGCCGAACGGGCACGACAAGCTGCTGTACGACAGCGTGCTGAACACGCGGCAGCTGGGAACGCCCTTGAACACGAGCTGCGGGTCGATATGGTCGAGCGAGCCTTGGCAGGCCACGAACGCTTCGCGCTGCACCACGCCCGTGGACTCCACGCCCAGGTACGCGGCCAGCGCCTGCGCGACGCGGTCGCCGCCGGTGGTACAGGCGTTGGGCGGCGCGCCGTTCATCATGGCCTTCGCGTACTGCTCGCAACCGGGGTGGCCGCAGGCGCCGCAGTTGACGCCCGGCAGGATGCTCATGAGGTAGGTGAGGCGCTCGTCCTCGCCGATGGCCAGCTTGCGCGAGACGATCAGCAGCAGCACCGACCCTACGAGGCCGACGGCGGCCATGAGCGCAACGGTCCAAACGACAGTGTCCATTCGTCCCCCTTCCTACAGCACGCCGAACAGGTTGTCCGCCACGCCCGCGAAGCACATGAAGCTCAAGGACACCAGCGCCGCGGAGATCAGCGTGATGGGCATGCCCTTGAACGCCTTGGGCGGCTCGGCCTCGTCCACGCGCCGGCGCACGCCGCTGAACAGCACCATCGCCAGCAGGAAGCCCAGGCCTGCGCCCAGCGCGGCCACGAGCGCTTCCGGATAGTTGTAGCCTTCGTCCACGGCGAGGATGGTCACGCCCAGCACCGCGCAGTTCGTGGTGATCAGCGGCAGGTACACGCCCAGCGCTTCGTGCAGCGCGGGAAGAAAGTAGCGGATGACGATTTCCAGCATCTGCACGAGCACGGCGATGACCAGGATGAACGCGATAGTTTGAAGGTAGCCCAGCCCCAGCGCGTTCAGCAGCTGCTGCAAGGGCCACGTGACGGCGGTGGCAAGCACCATGACCACGGTCACCGCGCAGCCCATGCCCGCGGCCGAGTCAAGCTTTTTCGACACGCCGAGAAACGGGCAAATGCCCAGGAACTTCACCAGCACGTAGTTGTTGACCAGGATCATGCTGAAGAGGATTGCTGCGTACTCGGCCATTATGCCTCACGCTCCTTCAGGTCGCACATCTGACACGACGCGCACACGTCTTCCTGCGATGCGATGGCCTCGTCTTCCGGCTCTCCCGCGCGCCGCTTGCGGCGCATCTCGAAGACCACCGAGATGGCGATCAGCACGCCCAGCACGGCGAAGCCGCCCGGGGGCATGATGAACACGGTCATGGGCTCGACGATGCCGAGGAGGATAGGGAAGCCCAGCAGGGTGCCCGCGCCCAAGAGCTCGCGGATGGCCGACATGAGGACGAGCGTGAGGGTGAAGCCTGCGCCCATGCCGAGGCCGTCGAGCGCCGCGTCCTTCACCGGGTGCTTCGAGGCGAACACCTCGGCGCGGCCCAGCACGATGCAGTTCACCACGATAAGCGGCAGGTAGATGCCCAGCGCCTGATTGAGGTCGGGCAGGTACGCCTCGACGACCATCATGACGATGGTCACGAACCCGGCGATGACCGTGATGAAGGCGGGCAGGCGCATGGTGGTGGGAATGATGTTGCGCAGAAGCGACACCACGATGCCGGAGCAGACGAGCACGAACGTGGTGGCCACGCCCATGCCGATGCCGTTCGTGACGGCCGTGGTCACGGCGAGAGTGGGGCACAGGCCCAGCATCTGGCGCAGCGTGGGGTTCTCGATGAGCAGGCCCTTGCTGAACACGGAAAGCGCCGAGGGCTTTTGGTCGATGGCTGCCATTATGCTGCTCCCTTCTCCGTCGAGGTTGCGGCGGCGGCAGGCGCCTCGCCGGCAGCGGATCGATAGGCTTCGATGGCCTCGTTCACGGCGGCCAAGGCTGCTTTGGACGAGATGGTGGCGCCCGTGACGGCATCGATGTCGTCGATGGTCAGGGGCTCGGCGGCGCGGCCGAGGAACTGGTCGGTGAAATCGGGCAGCTGCACCTTCGTGCCCAGCCCGGGCGTCTCGGTGTTGTCCATGCCGATGACGTTCGCGATGGTGCCCTCGTCGTCGAAGGCCACGGCCATGGGAACCTGGCTGGAGTATCCCTTCGACTGCGCGATGACGGCGTAGCCCAAATCGTCGTCGGCTTCCATGAGCGCGGTCACGCCGGGCACGTCGCAGGACAGCGCCTCGAAGTCGGTCGCCTCGGGGATGAGCGCGTTGTAGGTCGCCCAGGCGCGCGCCTCGCGGTTCGCCGTGATGGTGGGCAACGTGAGGTTGTCGACCGAGCCCAGCAGGAATCCTACGATGGCGCAGATCAGCACGAGGACGACGGCTGGCTTCACCAGGCTGTTCCAGAGGGTTGGAGCGGGCGCGGCGGGAGTGTCGGGTGCGTTCGCCATCATTCGCCTCCTTCTTTCTTCGCGCGGGCAAAGCGGCGCTTCTTCTCGCCGCCCAACGGCGTGGTTGCCGTGAGCGAGTCGATGTACGGCACCACGAGGTTCATGAGCAGGATGGAGTACGCCGCGCCCTCGTTCATGTTCCCCCAGAAGCGGATGAGGCACGTGATAAGCCCAAGGCCCACGGCGAAGATCACCTGGCCTTTGAACGTGGTGGGCGAGGTCGTGTAGTCGGTCGCCATGAATACGGCGCACAGCAGCAGTCCGCCTGAGAACACCTGGGTGGCCACGTCGTGGCCGGTGAGCAGGCTGCACACGATGACGGTGCCCACGTACACGCCCGGGATGGTGAACGTGACGGTGCGCGTGACCAGAAGCCAGGCGAAGCCCAGCAGGATGGCGATGCCGCACGTCTCGCCCAGCACGCCGGGGTGCACGCCGAACAGGAGGTCCATGAACGGCAGCTGCGCGGCGCCCGGGGCCAGCGGCGTGGCGGAGCTCACGGCATCGACGCCGGTTGCGCCGGGGAGGAAACCCTGGGGCGCGGCGTAGTTCGTCATGGCCGCGGTGAACGACACCGACAGCACGATGCGGGCCACGATGGCCGGGTTCGCGAAGTTGCGCCCGATGCCGCCGAACAGTTCCTTCACCACGACGATGGCCACGAACGAGCCGATCACCGCCATGTACAGCGGGATGGTGGAGGGTAGGTTGAAGGCCAGCAGCAAGCCCGTGACCACGGCGGACAGGTCGCCTGCCGTCTGGGGGGTCTTGCGCAGCAGGCACCATAGGTACTCGAACAGCACGCAGGCCGCCGTGGTCACGGCGGTAACCAGCAGCGCCCGCCAGCCGAATATCACGAACGAGGCGATCAGCGTGGGCACGAGCGCTATCACCACGTTCAGCATGACCTTCTGCGTGGTGATGCCGTCGAACACGTGCGGCGGCGTCGAGAGGACAAGCGGTCGTTTCGTCGTATGTTCCATCTAGCCCCTCCTTGCCATCTCGGCGCGCATGAAGTCGCGCGCAAGTTTGCTTGTCTGGGCGAGCGGCTGTTTGGCTGGACAGACGAACGAGCAGGTGCCGCAGCCCATGCACAGATCCGCCATGAGGTCGTCGAGCTTCTTCGCGTCCTGGACCGTGTACGCCTTCTTGATAGCGATGGGCGACAGCTGCATGGGACACGAGTTCGTGCAGCGACCGCAGCGGATGCATGCGGTGGTGGCGGGCTGTTCCATGGCGTCTTTGCTGAACACGAGCACGCCGTTGTTCTGGCGGATGACCGGGTAGTCCATATCGATCTGGGCGTTGCCCATCATGGGTCCTCCCAGCACCACCTTGTGCGGCTCCTTCGTCAGCCCGGCGAATTCCATGACGTCGCGCAGGCGCGTGCCGATGATGATGTTCGCGTTGCAAGGGCGAGCGATGGCGTCGCCTGAAACGGTGAAGCGTCTTTTGACGAGGGGCATCCCTGTTTTCAGGAAGCGTCCGATGGAGGCCATGGTGGTCACGTTGTTCAACATGACGCCCACGTCGGTCTGGCGCTTTCCGCGCGGGACGACGCGTCCCGTGGCATTGTGCACGAGCACGTTCTCGGCTCCCTGCGGGTAGCGGCTGGGCAGCGCCTTCACCTGGATGGACGAATCGTCCTTCGTGAGCTCGCGCATGAGCTCGATGGCCTTGGGCTTGTTGCTCTCGATGCAGATCATCGCGTTCGGAATGCCGAGGTGCCTGCATGTCTCGCGAATGCCGAACAGCACGTCGTCGGGGCTCTCCATCATCTCGCGGTAGTCGGTGGACAGGTACGGCTCGCATTCCGTGGCGTTCACCACGTAGAGGTCGATCTCCTCGAGGTTGGGCGGCGCCAGCTTGATATCGGTGGGGAAGCCCGCGCCGCCCAGGCCCACCAGACCGCTTTTCTTTATTGCCGCGAGGAACGACGCCTGGTCGGTCACCTCGGGGGGTGCCACCGTGTCCGCGACGGTCTGGGCTCCGTCGGATTCGATGATCACCGTCGTGTCGGTTTTGCCGGTCGAATAGAAGACGGGCTGTATGGCCTTCACGGTGCCCGACACGCCGCTGAAGATGTCGGCGGACAGACCCCGCGGCGCGTGCCCGACGAGGCTGCCCACGTCCACGTGGTCCCCTTTCTTCACGACGGGTTCGCACAGCGCTCCGATATGCTGCTGCATGGGCAGCACGATTTCGCTTGGGACGGGCATATCGATGGTTTCCAGTTCCGCCGTGTCCTTGCGATGGGGCACGACGGCGCCTCGCGTGCGTCGGAATCGCGACAATAGGGCGGTGGCGTTCATGGGCGTTCACTCCCCTCGAAGGGCGTTGGCTGGCGCGGTTGGCCGGTGCGCGGATAGGACTGAGCCTCACCTGGCCGTTTGCGGGCAAGGCGAAGCGCTCAACTCGTTGCGTTATGAGATGCTGGTCATCCTACGTGAGCCGCACGTCCGATTCCAGGAATCGTCGGTGAAGGGAAACCACGTCGCTCGCCAAAGGCGCGTGCGCCGATTCTCGCGTGCGCAATTCGCCGGTGGACGGTGCCGCTCACGATGGCGCGGCATGCGTCCGGGGACCGATGCCTTCCATGCTGCGCCGGTCGCCCGCCCCTCTTTGGCCGCTCTCTCTAAAAATAGAGAACATAAGTTCTTAAATTCCCGATCAAAGCATTCTGCAGTGTGATATACTGCGTCTATTCGCCCCTGAAGCTAGGAGGATGCCCATGGCGGCTTGGCACGAGCTGTTTCCCCTCGATCGCGAGCCGACGATGGAAGACATCGCCGGCTATATCGACCATCCCCTGTGGGACGCGTTCACCGCGTTCGTCGACGAAAGCTACGGCGCGAAACCGCGCATCGAGTACAGCCGATGCGGCGGCGCTCCGGGTTGGAACGTGAAGTACAAGGCGCGCGGCCGCGCGCTGTGCACGGTATATCCGCGCGACGGCTTCTTCATCTGCATGGTGTCGGTGGGCTCGAAGGAGAAGGATGAGGCCGAGGCGCTGCTCGCGACGGCCGACCCGTACGTGCGCGCCCTGTACGAGCGCTCGGCCGACAGCAGCATGGGCCGCTGGCTCATGATCGAAATAACCAGCGAGGGCATATTGCGCGACGCCGAGGCGCTCATGCTCTTGCGCGCCGCGCCAAAAGGAGCGCGCTCATGATGCGAGACCCCGAACAGACCATCGGCAACCTCATCGACCGCCAGAACACCTCGTTCGTCGGCTCGGTGGACGAGGACGGCTACCCCGAGGTCAAGGCCATGCTGCCGCCGCGCAAGCGCGAGGGCATCCGCACGTTCTACTTCACGTCGAACACCTCGTCCATGCGGGCCGCGCATTACCGCGCTCATCCGCAGGCGTGCATCTACTTCGTCGACCGGCGGTTCTTCCGCGGCGTCATGCTCAAGGGCACGATGGAAGTGCTCGAAGACGCGTGGGCCAAGGAGCTGATATGGCTCGACGGCGACGAAACGTACTATCCGCTGGGGGTGACCGATCCCGACTACTGCGTGCTGCGCTTCACGGCCGAGCGAGGCCGCTACTACCAGAACTTCAGCTCCGAGGATTTCGCCGTGCCGGCCGTTTGACCCACCAGGCGGCCGCGATGCTGAACAGCAGCGTCTGCGCGAGTATCTCCAACATGCCGCCGACGCTCGTGTTCAGCGGCTCGCCTGCGCGGTATCAGCGGCGGTTCTGCTCGCGGTAGCGCGCGAGCGCCTCGTCGTAGCCGCCGGCGGTCTTCTTGTAGTACACGGTGTAGCCTGCGGTCATGCCCGCGAGGATGAACAGGTAGATCACGACGAAGCTCGCCCACGCCCCGGGATCCTCTGCTGGGAGCCACTGGCCCAACCACGCGCACAGCGCGAGCACCGGCAGCAGGCACGCGCCGAAGCCCGCGATGCGCGCCGGGTAGGGAAGCTTCTTGATCAGCGCGCCCGTGAACCAGATCGCTTGGAGTGCCGCCATGCCGAAGGCGGCGCCGTACAGGCTTGCCGTGAGGTTGAGGCCGTAGCTGGGCCCGGCGAACAGGTAGCCCATGGCGAGGAACCAGGCCATCATCACGGTGAAGACGATGCAGACGGCGGTTGCGGTTTGTGCGATGATCTTTTTCATGAGGTGCTCCTTTGCATGGAGAATTGAGTTGCGGAAGGGTTGCGATGCGGCAGCGGGGCGGATCGGCTCACAGCCCCAGCTTGCGCTTGATGGCGGGCGCGTACTGGCGCGAGACCATCACCGATTCTCCGTTGTCCAGCAGCAGCTGCAGTCGCGCGTTGATGGCCGGGCGGATGGCAACCACGTGGTCGAAGTTCGCCAGCAGCTGCTTGGATGCGCGTACGAATTCGGTGCCGGCCAGCTTGTCCTCCAGCTCATACAGCCGAAGCGGCGTGCGGTACACCGCGTCCTCGGTGTAGAGGAACGTGCGTCCGTCGACCGTCTCGACATAGCATATCCCGTCGATGTCGAGGCGGTACGTGGCTCCGTCGCGCTCGCCGGTCAGCTTGCGCTCGAAAGCGTTCAGCCCGGCGACGATGCGTTGCACGCGCTCGTCGATGCGCGGGCACGATACGGCCACTTCGATATCGGCGAGCCGAGGGTCCTCGGTGATGGTGACGTTCATGGGCGTGCCTTCCCTTGGTGAGCGGGTGGTTGGCCAACGTCGTCAGTATGCCGAATGCGTTCGGTGCGCACAAGGCGACAGCGACCGAGTTGCATTCCGACGCGCTCCAGTTGCACCGGCGCGCGCTCTCTTGGTATGATGCCCGTGCGAAGGTGAAAACACGGTCCGGTCGGTAGTCCGGACGCGAACCCTATGCCGCGCTCGACGCGTCAACGGCTTCGTCAGTAACCTGCCTCCTTGGTTGTCCGTCCTTCGCGCAGCAACCACATACAAGGAGGAGCAACCATGCAGGTCACCACTTCGATCACGCTGACCGTGCTTCATGACGGTCAATTCTGGATCGGCATATTCGAGCATGCGGACGAAGGCCGCTACGGCGCATGCCGCGTCGTGTTCGGCGCCGCCGAACCCACCGATGTAGAGCTGGTAGCGTTTATCGTGCGGCGATGGACGACGCTTGCATTCGATATGGCGGCCGATCCGTCTGCGACAGCGGATGCCATGCTGTCCCACGCGAACCCGAAGCGTCGTCAGCGCGAGGCGCGCAAGCTCGTGGAGCGAGCCGGCGTCGGCACAAAAGCCCAGCAGGCCATGAGCGTCAGTTACGAGGCGCGCAAAATCGAATCCAGAGCCTTGGCCCGCGAGGCTCGCCAAGCGCAAGCCGAGCGTCGATTCGCTCTCAGGCGGCAGAAACGAAAGCAGAAGCATCGCGGAAGGTAGAGGCCCGGAATCCTCATTCTCCCTTGATGCTCTGCGTGGCGTGCCGCTTCCCGCGCTGCGACGCGAGAGGTCATGCGAAGGGACGCGCGCTGGCGGTCGTTTTGCGTCCTTACCCGTATATATCAGGGGAAATATCTTTCATGCACGGTATACTCAAAGCAAACGCCCCAAGAGGGCGCGGCAAAAAGGAGGATGACATGCAGCCACCCTCGACACTGCTTCTCTCCACCGGGGAGTTTGCTCGGATGTGCAACGTCAGCAAGGAACTGCTCATCCATTACGACAAGGTCGGTTTGTTGAAGCCGAAGGTAATCGGCAAGAACGGTTACCGCTACTATTCGCTCAAGCAGCTGTACCTTATGGACGCCATTCGGTTCTTCCTCGATACGGGCATGTCCATGAAAGAGGTGAAGACCTATCTCGACAACCGTACCACCGACCTCTTCCTCGAGGCCACGCAGGCGGGCATCGAGAAGATGAAGAAGCAGCGCGATGTGTTGGACGCGCGCATCGGGATGATCGAGAAGATGCGCTACATCACCCAGCGCGCTTTGCTGTTCCCGAAGGATAAGCCGAGACTGTCGTTCTGGGATGAAACGTGGCTCATCACGACCGACGTAAAGCCTGAGCGCACGCAGCAGGCGTTCGCCCAGGCCGTGAGCGAGCATGCCGAGTTTTGCAAATCGTCTGCCGGCGTGACGAAGTTTCCCCTGGGTCGTATCGTGCACTTTCCTTGTTCCGATCACCCTGAAGACTTCGTCTACACGAAGCTCATCACCTGGATCTCGCCCCCTTCCCACCCCGCGCTTCTGGAGGGTCGTCTGGCGTGCAAACCGCGGGGCAATTACGCGGTCATTCTTCATAGGGGCGGCACGAGCACGGTTGCGCGATCCTATGCCAAGCTGCTGGACTACGTCAAAGAAGAGGGTCTCGATCTCGTGGGGCCGGTGTACGAGTTAGATATGAACTCGTATCTCATGTCCGACTCTGCGGACGACTACCTGTTGCATATCTCGGTGCTTGTCGATATGTAAGCCGCCCGACGCGAAACCGCCCGCGATCCGTTCGACGGATCGCGGGCGGTCCTTCGTGCGCGAGCGGGCCTTCTAGGCGCTCATGCGCTTCGTCTCTTGGATGAGTTCGTGCACCACGGAAGGCTCGGACAGCGTGGAGATGTCGCACAGATCCTCCGTCTCCTGCGCGGCGATTTTCCGCAGGATGCGTCTCATGATTTTACCGCTGCGCGTTTTCGGCAGCGCGTTGGCGAAATGGATGACATCGGGCGTGGCGATGGGCCCGATGATCTCCCGTACGTGCACGAACAGGCGGTCGCGCAGGTCGGCGTCGATGACCGTTCCCTCTTTGACGGTGATGTAGGCATAGATGCCCTCGCCCTTCACCGGATGCGGGTACCCTACGACGGCTGCTTCTGCGACCTGCGAGTACGAGACGAGCGCGCTTTCGACTTCGGCCGTGCCGATGCGGTGGCCCGACACGTTCATCACGTCGTCGATGCGACCCGTGATCCAGAAGTAGCCATCCTCGTCTCGATAGGCGCCATCGCCCGTGAGGTAGTAGCCGGGGGTGGGGAAGTACACGTCTTTGTGAGCCTTCGCGTTGCCGTACACGCCCAGCATCATGCCCGGCCATGGCCTCGTCAGCACGAGGCTCCCGCGCTCGCCGGCATCGGCCTCGGCTCCGTCCGCTCCGATGACCCTCGGTTCTATGCCGAAGAACGGTAGCGCCGCCGATCCTGGCTTCATGTCCACTGCGCCGGGTATCGAGGTGATCATGATGCCGCCCGTCTCGGTTTGCCACCACGTGTCGACGATGGGGCACATGCTGTGACCGACGGTGGAGTAGTACCACATCCAAGCCTTCGAGGTGATGGGCTCGCCTACCGAGCCGAGCAGCCGCAAGGTCGAGATGTCGTGCTCGTTCACCCAGCGGTCGCCGTCTTTCATCATGGAGCGCACTGCGGTCGGGGCCGTGTACAGGATGTTGACGCCGAACTTCTCAACGATCTCCCAGAAACGGTCGGGCTTGGGGAAGTTGGGCACGCCTTCGAACATGAGCGACGTCGTTCCGTTCGACAACGGCCCGTACACGAGGTAGGAATGACCGGTGATCCAGCCGGCGTCGGCCGTGCACCAGAAAATGTCATGCTCTTTGAGGTCGAACACGTACTTCGAGGTGAGGGTGGCGTAAAGCAGATAGCCGCCGGTGCCATGCAGGATGCCCTTCGGTTTCGCCGTGCTGCCGCTCGTGTAGAGGATGAACAGGGGATCGTTCGCTTCCATCCGCTCCGGCTCGCATTGGGGCGCCTCGGGAGCAAGCACGTCGTCCCACCAGAAATCGCGCCCCGCCTTCATGGCTGTGCGTTTCTCGATGCGGCGTACGACGACGCAGCTCTCGACCTGGGGGCACATGTCAAGGGCTTTATCGCAGATTTCCTTGAGTCTCAGGATCTTGCCCGAACGGTATCCGTAGTTTGACGTGATGACCACCGTGGCACCCGAGTCGACGATGCGATCCTTCAGCGATTCGGCGCTCAGGCCGCTGAACACCACGCAGTGGATAGCGCCGATGCGAGCGCACGCCAGCATGCTGATCGCGAGTTGGGGGACCATGGGCATGTACAGCACCACGCGATCGCCCTTTCGCACGCCGAGGCGGCGGAGCATGTTCGCCGCCTTGCACACCTCGCGATGCAGACGCTGGTAAGTGTAGACGTCCACTTCTTCGGTGGGCTCGCCCTGCCAGATGAGCGCGGCTTTGTTCCTGCGCGGCCCGTTCAGGTGGCGATCGATGCAGTTGCAAGATGCGTTAAGCTCCCCGCCGCGGAAGTAGCGCACGAACGGCTCATCCGAATCGAAATCGTATTCCTCGACGGCGTCCCACGGTTTGAACCAGTCAAGGTGCTCGGTGGCCATATCGGCCCAAAAAGCCTCAGGATCGGCGATGGAACGGCTGTACATGGCGTCGTAGTCCTGCCGGCTTTTGATGAGGGCGTTGTAGCTGAATTCGGGCGAGGGCTCGATGGACGTTTCGTTTTGGAGCATTTGTCTGACGAAGGCGTTGCGGGTGTTGCGGTTCATTGAGGACTCCCTTCTGCGCGGACGCGAGAAATCGAAAAGGATCAGGCCACCATCGGGTAGTGGTCGGGGGCGCAGGCGCCGATGCTCGACAGCAGGTCGGGACGGCGATGCGCGAGGTGGGCGCAAGCGTCTTCGAGCAATACGGTCTCGTGGATGCTCGTGCAGGAGTACAGAGCCTCGCACAGCGCGCCTACCGAGGTGACGTCGCAGTGGGAAGGCCAATCGTAATCGCTCATGTCCATGAGCGCGACTGCGAAGGCGATGAGGCTCTTCTCGCTCAAACAGGCGACGAGGCGCTGCGCGTCGCGAACGTCGAGGGGCGTGCGATCGCATAGCTCGTCGATGCGGTGCAGCGCGTTTCTCCTGACGAAGCTGGGACCATTGCCGGCGGCGATGGCAAGCAGGAGGTCGATGTCGTCGATGGAAGATACGGCTACGATCTTGGCTACGCGGCTCACGTCGACGTTCGAGAGAAAGGCCATAAGCTCGGGGTCGCGCATCTCGCTCAGCGCCGCGCGCAGAGCCTCGCCGCGGAGTTTCCCGATGGAAACGGCCTTCCGGGCGCTGACTGCGTCGAGCAGTTCGTTCGAGGTCCAGAGTTTCCGTACGCTCATCTCTTTGTTCGCTACCTTCATTGTCGTCCTCCTCTTCGTTCGATGGGAATGGGGATCGGATTCGCGCGGTGACGTACAGCCATCATGGGGGCTGTAACGATTACAGGGTCAACGAGCGCGCGGCGACTATGCCCGCGATTGGCGGGTTCTCGGCTGCGAACGGCGATTTACATGCTTAGAACAGGCTCGTCTGCGCTCCCATAGGTTGGGAGGGCTTGTAGGTGGCGACGATGTCGGACATGCGCCAAAGCAGGCCGTGCTGCTTGCACAGCGAGCGGAAGAGGGCGCGGTTCTCGGTTGCGCGGGGGCTGTTGCAGAAGTATCGGTCGCCGAATGCCGCGCGATAGCGCTCGGGTAGCGTGGGATCCGCGGCTGCGATGCGGTCGAGGAAGTGGTCGCGCTGGCGGTCGCGCATGGTGACGCCCGTCATATGGTAGACGAACCGCGCGCCGGCCGCTGCCGCGCCTTCCACCACGCCGCGCACCGTGGCATCGTCGTCCGTCACAAACGGCAGCGTCGGCGTGAATAGCACGCCGCAGAACACCCCGGCGTCCGCCAGCTCGGCCAGCGCGGCGAAGCGCTCGCTAGGCGAGGGCGCGTGCGGTTCGATGATGCGCGCCAGCTGGTCGTCGGCCGTGGTGACGGTGATCTTCGCGATGGCCCCGCCCGCCGCTCCGATGGCGCTCAGCACGTCGATGTCGCGCGTGATAAGCGTGCTCTTCGTGTCCACCGACACGCCGAAGCCGAATTCCTCGATCAGCTCCAACGCACCGCGCGTTACGCGCAGAGTGCGCTCGAACGGGTTGTACGTGTCGGACATGGCGCCGACGCCCACGATGCCTCGCACGCGGCGGCTGCGCAGTTCGCGCCGCAGGATGGCCAATGCGTCGAACTTGACGCTCACCTGGTTGAAGTCGTCGATGCGGTAGCATTCGCTTCGGCTGTCGCAGTAGATGCAGCCGTGGCAGCAGCCGCGGTACAAGTTCATGTTGTAGTCGATGCCGAACCATTCGTTGCCGCCCGCGCGCACTTTCTGGAGGATCGAGCGCGCGCGGACGACGGGGCAGGGCGCGGCGGCAGAGGCCGCGTCGCTCATGCGGACGCGGGCTTCACGGGATGGCGGATCACCGTCTTGAGGTTCTCCGGCTTGGTGCGGCGCGGATCGCCCAGGTAGATCTCGTGGTGCAGGCGCACTGCGGGCACGCCTCCGTGCGCATCGAGCGCGTCCAGCATGGCCTCGCTGCTCGCTGGGTTCGCGATGTCGTCGACCATCCTGGACGCGGCGACGAACTCCTCCATCTGCGCGATGGTGGCGGGCTCGTCGTCGTACGGTCCCTTGTGCATGATCTGCGCGCACGGTCCTTCGGCGAACCGCACGAGGCGGGCTCGCCGCAGATCGAGCTCGGGCTTCTTCGCCGCGACCTGCTCGGCGGCCCAGGCGAACACTTCGGGCGTGACGAAGTCGGGCTGGCGGATGAGCGAGATCCAAGAGAGCGCGTCCTTGTCCAAAATGCGCTGCCCGTCGAACGCTTCGTCGCTTGTCCACCACAGGCCTTCGAGCGGAGGCACCGTGTAGTCGAAGTAGCCGTCGGGCTGCCAGGCACCCATCTTCGACATCTTGACGGTGTACGAGAAGGCGTACAGCAGGCCCATCGCACCGGCGTACGAGCCGTTTTCCTCGTTCGGGTTGCCCGTGCCGGCCACGGCGATGAAGCTCATGGGCGGCACGTCGATGAGCTCGGGCTTGGTCTTCGGCAGGTAGAGGTCCTTGTACTCTTTCTTGAAATCGAACGCCATGCTTCCTCCTTCAGTTCCCGTCGGCTTACTCGGCGATCTCGCGCTGCAGCTTCTTCGTGAGCTTGCCGAACACGAGGCTGTACGAGTGATCGCACAGGTCGCGTAGCAGCTCGTCGGGCACATCGCCGATCCAGTCGTGTCCCATCGGGGCTCCTCGTCGGTTTAAGGTCTCGAGCCAGTATGACAGGTGCGGCGGTCCCGCGCACGCGAGACCGCCTCCGCGACGGGCGCGTTTACCTGAGCGCTACGAACACGTCGATGTCGGCGCAGGACATGTCCTCGCCGGGCAGGTACGCCTCGAAGTCCACGGTGAACGCGCGCTGCGCCCCCAGCTCCTCGTCGGCCCAGATCTCCTCCCAGGCTTTCTGGACGCTGGTCACGCAGTCGCCGCCGCGGATAGCGATCTTCGCGTAGCGGCCTGCGGCGATGGTCTGCGCCTCCATGCCCTCGGGCGCCTCGGCGGGCGTCTCGCAGCCCACGAGCAGCTCGTAGCTCATGTCGCTCATGTCGTAGCCGTAGTACAGCGCGAAGCAGCCGTAGGGCACGACGCGCACCTCGGAGATGGTGCGATCAAGGCCCTCGCCCATGAAGCGCTGCCACAGCTGGCCGATGACGGTCGTTTCCTCGGGCGAGTTGTTGGACGTGCGGACGGTGGGACCGACGATGGTGCGTGCGGGAAGCTCGACGATTTCGTAGTGCATGGTTTCGTGTCCTTTCGTTGGATATGCTGACTAGGACACGATACCGAACAGAACCGGACAGGGCATGTCCGGTTTTACGAGAAAGATGCCGTGCGCGCTCGTCGGGTAGGAGCGTTGCCAAACCGGGCGTTTTCTGCCATCTTGTCGCAAGCCTATGACCAGGTGAAACAGTATGTTTCTCCTGGTCAGAAGCGTGGTAAAAAACGACCGTATTGGTAATGTGGCTGCCCCGACTGCCCCTCGCGGCGCGGTTCGCGTTGCAAGTTGATGGCGTTTTCCGAGGCGGCGCCCACTTGTGCTATCCTGTTCCGCTGCGAAGCAACCGATCGAGCGAAATGCGGGCCCATGGAATTCAGAACGCTGCACTTGGAAGATAAAGCCGCCGTCAACGACGTGCTCCTGCCCCTCGGCCGCAACGATTCCGCGCTCGGGTTCGCCAACCTCTACTCGCTTACCGAGAAGTACGGAACGCAGATCGCGCTCGAGGACGGCGTGCTCTACGTGCGCCAGCTCGATCGCATCCCCGGCGCCGTCGCGTACTATCCGCCGCTGGGCACGCTCGACATCGCCGACGACGTGCGCACGCTCATGCGCGAGGCGCAAGCCGAAGGTCGCAGGCTGCACCTCGTGGGCCTGTCGCCGAAGGAGAAGGAGCAGCTCGAGGCCGACCTGCCGGGTGCCTTCGAATTCTCTTCCGACCGCAACTTCGCCGACTACCTCTACCTTACGAAGACTATCGCGGCTTACGAGGGCCCGGGCCTGGCGAAGAAGCGCCGAGAGACGAACAAGTTCTTCCAGCTGTACGGCAGCGAGGCGTCCTTCGAGCCCATCGCCCTCGACCATATGGACGAGCTGCGCGCCTACCAGCAGGTTTGGTTCGAGACGAGCCGCCGTCGCGGCACCGACGAGCACCCCCTCGAGCTGGAGCATCGAAAGATCCTGCTCGACATGAACCACTTCGAGGAGCTCGACCTCGACGGCATCCTCTTGCGCATCGGCGGCACCGTCGAAGGCTACGCGTACGGCAGCGTGCTGCCCGGCGGCGCGTTCGACGTTATGGTGCTCAAGGGCAACCTCGACTTCCGTTTCGTGTGGCGAGCCCTTCTGCGCGAGCTCGCGCGCTACTGCGTCGACAAGGCGACCTACCTCAACCTGGAAGAGGATCTCGGCCTGCCCGGCCTGCGCGAGAACAAGCTGAGCTACCAGCCCTGCGCCCTCATGGAAAAGTACCAAGGCCGCTTGCTCTAGCGCTACCACAGCAGAAGAATTGCGCAAGGTCGGTGAATCGTCGCGCGACCGTCGAGTCGCCGTGAGGGCGTCGTCGCCCGATGCTGATTCCTCGCCGGCTTTCGGACGGGCTCGTTGTCGGAACTTTTTCGTCGAGGCAGTTCGCTAGAGGGGGAGGGGGGATATTCCGCCTGACGTCGCATGGCGTCCCTACAGTCGAGCGCCCCGGTTTCGGCCGGGGCGCTCGACTGTAGCAGGAACGAGGGGAGCTATTTGAGGATGCGTCGTGTGGCGAGCGCGGCGCCTGCGATCGCGGCGATGCCGGCTGCTCCAAGCGCCACGCCGAGCGGCGCGTTCGTGGTGCCGTCGCCCGTCTGGCTGAGCTTCGAGGTTTTTGCGGCTGTTTCGTTGCCGTTCTTCTCGTCTCCGTCGGCCTTGGGCAGGTTGACAGGCTCCTGCGCAGGGGCGGTTGGCTCTTCAAGGGAGGGCTTGCTGCTGTTCGCCACTTCTTTCGTCGGCTCTTGCAGACCTGATCCCGGCGTCGTTTCCGGGCTTTCGGGCGGCGTCGTGCTCTCCGGAGGCTTTGTTTCCTCGGGCGGCGTCGTTTCGGATCCAGCGGGAGGCGTCGTGTTTTCGGGGTTCGACGGCGATGCAGGCGGAGTTGGAGCCGCGCTGTCTTCGTCCGGCTTCGGGGTTTCGTCGGGATCGGCCTGTCCGGCGCCGTCGTTCGCGGGCGGGGCGGGTTCGTTCGGAGCGCTCGGCGGGTTCCCTTCGGGCGCTGCCGGCGGGTTCACCTCGGGCGGCAGGACGCTCTCGGGCGGTTTCGTCTCGCCCGAAGGCGCATCTCCGCTGCCTTCCTCGGGAGGGGTGTTCCCGACCGGCGGAACCGCAGGGGAATCCGCCGCAGGGGGCTCTTCCTCGACAGGAGGCACGGTGGGCTTCTCGGGAAGCAGGCTCAGGCACAGCTCCTTTTCCTGTTTGTACCTGTTCGTCCAGCCTTCGTGGTACTGCGGCTGGCCGTGGTAGAACTCGGCCACGTGCGCTATCACGTAATCGCACAGCGTGGTGACGAACTGTTCGTCGGTCATGTCGTTCGTCAGCCCGGCGCCGGGGTAGTTATAGCTGTTGTAATATGTTCCGTTCACGTAGCCGTCGGACCAACCGCCCACGAATTTGTGCCATCCCGACGTGCCGAACAGGTTCGCCAGGCCCCAGCAAAGGCCTTTGACGCTGTCGGCGCGATTCGAGATGTCGATGCCGCGGCTTGCGAGGTACGTTTCAGCGGGGACGTAGTAGTTGTCGTATGCGAAGGTGTCCTGCAGTGCCGAGAACTCCGCGGGGTCGGCGGCGTATGCCGCATGCCAGGATTCGTTCAATTGCTGGCCGATGTCGGTCAGCCGATCCGCGTTTCCGTCGTACAGGTCTCCCGAAATGTTCGCGCTGGGAACCCAGGAGAACATCCGGTACTTGACCGGGTCGAAATTGTAGCAATAGGAAATAAAGCTTTTGAGCGAGTATCGGTTGTCGAATTGATAGTAGCCCATTGCATGGTAGCCATCGCCCCATGAGAGCCCCTGGTCATAGTTCTGGTTGCTCTCGAATCGGGCGAAGTACTTCATCTCGTTCGAGAGGCTGCGCAGCTGCGTGTTGGCTGCCAGCGGGACGGCCAGCGTCCGTGCGATTGGCGCGACGGGGTTGTCGGAGTAGAAGTCGGCTTTATCGTAGCCATCGGGCTTGGCGGCCGCGCCCGAAGGGGCGGAGTCGGCGCCGCCGGCCGTTCCTCTAGCGGAATCGGCGGCGTTGGCGGACTCATCGTCTTCTGGGGCTTCGTCCGCAAAGGCCGCGCCCGGCAGCAGGCCGCACGCGAGGGAGAGCGAAACACCCAAGGCGAGCGCCTTCGGCGTAGTGGATTGTCCCATGAGGACCTCCTAGTTCTGCAAGTATGCTGCGTTTCAAGTGCGTTCGTAGTGTGTTTGCGCGCCCGCGGGCGCGTTGAAACTTAAGTTTCGCACGCGATTGCGGGCGGAGCCAAGTCCCGATAGCCCGTTTCCACAGCTCCCTGACAAACAAAACAAACTTCAGCAGGGAGGTGAGCCTGATGATGAAGATCATCGTTTCGCCAAGTCAGCGACTTTTTTTGCGGGGCTTTCCAGCTCGGAATTCGTCGAAGGGGTCTTGAACCGGCAAAGCTATCCAGCTCGCATAGCGTCGGCGGAGCCTCGAATCGACCGAAGATGCCGTCCCGATGTCGGGATCGGCCTGAAACCATACTTGCATTCTCCCAGATAAAAGGGCAAATCAACAAAGAATTTCCACAGTTCGTAAAAATATTTCTTGACTAGCCTTGACGTGCGACGTATCTTAGGCAATTGCGACTTTTTCGCAGAAATGCGGGTGCACATGAAGGAGGAAAAGCCTCGTGGCTCAAGGAAAAACGACTGATCAGACCAGCCTTTACAGGGATCGGCGCAGCTTTGCGAAGATTCCGGACGTCATGGACGTCCCCAACCTCATCGCTATCCAGACGGACAGCTTTGAGTTTTTCAAGGGCGAGGGCCTGGCGCAAGCGTTCCAGGATATCAGCCCGATCGAGAACAACACCAAGGACATGTGCGTGGAGTTCGGCCGCCACGAGTTCGGCGAGCCGAAGTACACCGTGGACGAGTGCAAGGAGAAGGACGTCTCCTATCAGGCGCCGCTGTTCGTGGAAATCCGCTTCATCAACCGCGAGACCGGCGAGATCAAGGAGCAGGACGTCTTCATGGGCGACTTCCCGCTCATGACGCCGCGCGGCACGTTCATCATCAACGGCACGGAGCGCGTCGTCGTCTCCCAGCTGGTGCGCTCCCCGGGCGTGTACTTCGCCTCCGAGCGCGATAAGGCGTCCGACAAGACGCTGTTCAACGCGAAGGTCATCCCCAGCCGCGGCGCGTGGCTGGAGTTCGAAACCGACAAGCGCGACATCCTGTCCGTGCGCATCGACCGCAAGCGCAAGCAGCCCGCTACGCTGCTCGTCCGCGCCCTCGGCCTCGCCGAGACGCGCGAGGAGATCATCGAGCTCCTCGGCAACGACGAGATGGTGCTGCGCACGCTCGACCGCGACCCGGCTACCACGAAGGAAGAGTCGCTGATCGAGCTGTACAAGCGCTTCCGTCCCGGCGAGCCGCCCACCATCGACTCCGCCCGCACGCTGCTGGAGGGCCTGTTCTTCAACCCGCAGCGCTACGACCTGGCGAAGGTCGGCCGCTACAAGATCAACAAGAAGCTGGGCTTCGACCCCGACTACGAAGCCTCCACGCTCACCGACGACGACATCGTGCGTACGATGCAGTACATCGTGGCGCTGCATGCCGGCGACGAAGGCGTGCAGACCGACGACATCGACCACTTCGGCAACCGCCGCATCCGCACGGTGGGCGAGCTGATCCAGAACCAGTTCCGCATCGGCCTGTCCCGCATGGAGCGCGTCGTGCGCGAGCGCATGAGCATGCAGGAGCCCGACGAGATCACGCCGCAGAGCCTCGTGAACATCCGCCCCATCGTGGCGGCCATCAAGGAGTTCTTCGGCTCCTCGCAGCTGTCCCAGTTCATGGACCAGACGAACCCCGCCGCCGGCATCACGCACAAGCGCCGTCTGTCGGCCCTCGGCCCGGGCGGCCTGTCCCGCGAGCGCGCCGGCTTCGAGGTGCGCGACGTCCACACGTCCCACTACGGCCGCATGTGCCCCATCGAGACGCCTGAAGGCCCGAACATCGGCCTCATCGGCTCGCTGGCCACCTACGCCCGCATCAACCCCTACGGCTTCATCGAGACGCCGTACCGCCGCGTCGTCGACGGCAAGGTCACCGACGAGGTGGACTACCTCACGGCCGACGAGGAGGAGAACTACACCATCGCGCAGGCCAACGACCTGTTCGACCCCGAGACGCGCAAGTTCGGCACGTTCGACGACCAGGGCGTGTTCCACGAGGCCGTCCGCGTGCTCTGCCGTACGAAGGACGCCGCCGGCGTGTTCGGCGAGCCCGACGAGGTGGCGCCCGAGCTGGTGAACTACATGGACGTGTCCCCGCGCCAGATGGTTTCGGTGGCCACCTCCCTCATCCCGTTCCTCGAGCACGACGACGCGAACCGTGCCCTCATGGGCTCGAACATGCAGCGCCAGGCCGTGCCGCTGCTGCGCCCCGACGCGCCGCTGGTGGGCACCGGCATCGAGCACCGCATCGCGGTCGACTCCGGCGAGATCCTGGTCGCCCAGAACCCGGGCGTCGTCGACTACGTGGACGGCCAGACCATCATCGTGCTGAACAACGACGGCGAGTACGACGAGTACCTCGTGCCGAAGTTCCAGCGCTCCAACCAGTCGGGCTGCATCAACCACCGCCCCATCGTCCGCAAGGGCGACGAGGTGCAGGCGGGCGACGTGCTGGCCGACGGCCCCAGCTGCGACGGCGGCGAGCTCGCGCTCGGCCAGAACCTCATGGTGGCCTACATGCCGTGGGAAGGCTACAACTACGAGGACGCCATCATCGTGTCCGAGCGCGTGGTTGCCGAAGACCTGCTCACGTCCATCCACATCTCCGAGTACGAGGTCGACGCGCGCGACACGAAGCTGGGTCCCGAGGAGATCACCCGCGAGATCCCGAACATCTCCGACGACATGATCAGCGACCTCGATGCCGACGGCATCATCCGCGTGGGCGCCGAGGTGTTCCCGGGCGACGTGCTGGTGGGCAAGGTCACGCCGAAGGGCGAGACGGAGCTCACGGCCGAGGAGCGCCTGCTGCGCGCCATCTTCGGCGAGAAGGCCCGCGAGGTGCGCGACACGTCCCTCAAGGTGCCCCACGGCTCCGGCGGCCGCGTCATCGGCATGAGCCGCTTCAGCCGCGACGCCGGCGACGAGCTGGCTCCGGGCGTCAACGAGCTCGTGCGCATCTACGTGGCCCAGAAGCGCAAGGTGCAGCAGGGCGACAAGCTGTCCGGCCGCCACGGCAACAAGGGCGTCATCTCCCGCGTGCTGCCGGTGGAGGACATGCCCTACCTCGCCGACGGCACCCCCATCGATGTCATCCTCAACCCCCTGGGCGTTCCTTCCCGAATGAACGTGGGCCAGCTGCTGGAGAACCACCTCGGCTGGGCCGCGAAGTGGGGCTGGGACGACGCTGAGGAAACCGACGCCGTGGTGGAGGGCCCGATGCACGTGGCCACGCCGGTGTTCGACGGCGCCACGGAGAAGGAGATCTCCGATGCCATCGAGAAGGCGAACCGCAACCTCATCAACAAGAACCATGCCACGTACGGCGACCTGGCGCGCGACGAGTTCGTGCCGCAGCTGTCCCGCACGGGCAAGACGTGGCTGTACGACGGCCGCACGGGCGAGAAGTTCCGCGAGCCCATCACCGTGGGCCAGAGCTACATCCTGAAGCTCGGCCACATGGTGGACGACAAGATCCACGCGCGTTCGACCGGCCCCTACAGCTTGATCACCCAGCAGCCGCTGGGCGGCAAGGCGCAGTTCGGCGGCCAGCGTTTCGGCGAGATGGAAGTGTGGGCGCTGTACGCGTACGGCGCATCGAACGTGCTGCAGGAGATCCTCACGGTGAAGTCCGACGACACCGCCGGCCGCGTGAAGTCCTACGAAGCCATCGTCAAGGGCGAGAACATCCCCGCCCCCGAGGTGCCCGAGAGCTTCAAGGTTCTCGTGAAGGAAATGAAGTCGCTGTGCCTGAACGTCGAGCTGGAGGGCCACGATCATCGCACGATCGACGTGACCCAGGACATCGACGGCCAGGAAGACGGCGATCGCGCGCTGTACGAGGCCATCGCGGCCGACGCGCGCAAGACCGAAGAAGACGACGCGGCCAATGCGCTCGACAGCATTGCCGCCGAGCTGGGAGAGCTGATGGGCGATAGCAACAACGATACGAACGACCTGATCGGTGAGGGAGAGGAGCGATAAATGACGACGGAATTCGACGTGAGCAATTTCGACGCCCTGCGCATCTCGCTCGCCAACGCCGAGGATGTGCGCAGCTGGTCGCGCGGCGAGGTGAAGAAGCCCGAGACGATCAACTACCGTACCCTCAAGCCCGAGAAGGACGGCCTGTTCTGCGAGAAGATCTTCGGCCCGACGAAGGACTGGGAGTGCGCCTGCGGCAAGTACAAGCGCGTGCGCTTCAAGGGCATCGTCTGCGAGCGCTGCGGCGTCGAGGTGACGCGCAGCAAGGTTCGCCGCGAGCGCATGGGCCACATCGAGCTGGCCGCCCCGGTCAGCCACATATGGTACTTCAAGGGCTCGCCCTCGCGTCTGGGCTACCTCTTGGACATCGCACCGAAAGAGCTGGAGAAGGTGCTGTACTTCGCATCCTCCATCATCACCTCGGTGGATAAAGAGGCCCGCGAGGAGGACGCCGACGAGCTGCGCGACGAGCTGGCCGCCGACCTCGAGGAGCTGGACGCCGAGCGCGACCGCCTCGTGGAGGCCACGCGTAAGCTGTCCGTGGACTACGTGCCCGAGGACGACGACTTCGTCGACGACGTGGACGAGGACGAGCGCATGACGGCCGAGGAGGTCGACGAGGAGATCGCCGACATCTACGAGGAGTTCAACGAGCGCAAGGCGCTGCGCCAGGACGCTTTCGACGCCTTCATGAAGATCGAGCCGAAGCAGCTGGTGCCGGACGAGGCCCTCTACCGCGAGATGCGCCTCAACTACCGCGACTACTTCACGGGCGGCATGGGCGCCGAGTCCGTGCGCGACCTGCTGGACGCCATGGACCTGGCAGCGACGGCCGACGAGCTGCGCGACGTCATCGCCAACGGCAAGGGCCAGAAGCGCGCCAAGGCCATCAAGCGCCTCAAGGTGGTTGACGCGTTCCTCAAGTCCGAGAACAAGCCGACGGACATGATTCTCGACGTCATCCCGGTGATCCCGCCCGACCTGCGCCCCATGGTGCAGCTGGACGGCGGCCGCTTCGCGACGTCGGACCTGAACGACTTGTACCGTCGCGTCATCAACCGCAACAACCGCCTCAAGCGCCTGCTGGACCTCGGCGCGCCTGAGATCATCGTCAACAACGAGAAGCGCATGCTGCAGGAGGCCGTCGACAGCCTGTTCGACAACGGCCGCCGCGGCCGTCCTGTCACGGGCCCGGGCAACCGCCCGCTGAAGTCGCTGTCCGACATGCTCAAGGGCAAGCAGGGCCGCTTCCGCCAGAACCTGCTGGGCAAGCGCGTCGACTACTCCGGCCGTTCGGTCATCGTCGTCGGCCCGCAGCTCAAGCTGCACCAGTGCGGCCTGCCGTCGCAGATGGCGCTGGAGCTGTTCAAGCCCTTCGTCATGAAGCGCCTGGTGGAGCTGGAGTACGCCGCCAACATCAAGGCCGCCAAGCGCGCCGTCGACCGCGGCGCCAGCTACGTGTGGGACGTGCTGGAAGAGGTCATCACCGAGCATCCCGTGCTGCTGAACCGCGCACCTACCCTGCACCGTCTGGGCATCCAGGCCTTCGAGCCGGTGCTGGTCGAGGGCAAGGCCATCAAGCTGCACCCGCTGGTCTGCACCGCCTTCAACGCCGACTTCGACGGCGACCAGATGGCCGTGCACGTGCCGCTGGGCGCCGAGGCGCAGGCCGAGGCCCGCGTGCTCATGCTGTCCGCCAACAACATCAAGTCGCCGGCTCATGGCCGTCCGCTGACCGTGCCCACCCAGGACATGATCATCGGCCTGTACTACCTCACGGCCGCCCGCGACGGCTTCGAGGGCGAGGGCCGCTCGTTCATCGACTTCGACGACGCCATGAACGCCTACGACGCGCGCGCCGAGCTTGACCTGCAGGCCAAGATCTGGGTGCGTCTGACCAAGGACACGCAGGTGGCCACGGCCTTCGGCGTGTTCGAGGAGCACAAGGCGGGCGAGCGCATCGAGACCACCATCGGCCGCATCACGTTCAACAACGTGCTGCCCGAGGACTACCCGTACCTCAACTACGAGATGAACAAGAAGGAGATCAGCCGCCTCGTCGAGGACGTGTGCAACCGCTACGAGCTGTCCAGCGTGCCGGCGATTCTCGACGGCCTCAAGGACGCGGGCTTCCACTACGCCACGCGTGCCGGCGTCACCGTTTCGGTGTACGACGCCACCGTGCCGCCGAACAAGGCCGAGATCCTGGCTGCCGCCGACGAGAAGGTCGCGGCCATCGACGAGGACTACGAGATGGGCCTCATGAGCCCCGACGAGCGCCACAAGCAGGTCGTCGACATCTGGAACGCCGCGAACGAAGAAGTCGGCGAGGCCATGGCCGAGAACTTCGACAAGTTCAACCCCATCTACATGATGGCGTTCTCCGGCGCTCGAGGCAACATCAAGCAGATCCGCCAGCTGGCCGGTATGCGAGGCCTCATGTCCGACCCGAAGGGCGAGATCATCGACCGCCCGATCAAGGCGAACTTCCGCGAGGGCCTGTCCGTTCTGGAGTACTTCATCTCCACGCACGGCGCCCGTAAGGGTCTGGCCGACACCGCGCTGCGTACCGCCGACTCGGGCTACCTGACCCGCCGTCTGGTGGACGTGGCCCAGGACGTCATCATCCGCGAGATCGACTGCGGCACCGCCGACGGCGTGCCGTACCCGCTGCACAACGAGAAGGGCGACGTCGACGAGAACCTCATCGGCCGCTGCCTGCTCAACGACGTGGCGGGCGTCGACGGCGAGGTGCTGCTGGCCGCGGGCGAGTACATCACCCATATGGACCAGCTCAAGGCCATGGACGCGGCGGGCGTCGAGACGCTCGTCATTCGCACGGTCATGACCTGCCATGCCGAGCACGGCGTGTGCCAGAAGTGCTACGGTTGGGATCTCGCCACGTCGCGTCCGGTGAACATCGGCACGGCGGTGGGCATCATCGCCGCCCAGTCCATCGGCGAGCCCGGCACCCAGCTGACCATGCGCACGTTCCACACCGGCGGCGTCGCCGGCGAGGACATCACCCACGGTCTGCCTCGTGTCCAGGAGCTGTTCGAGGCGCGCAAGCCCAAGGGCCTCGCCGTCCTCGCGGAGATCTCCGGCACGCTGCAGATCTCGGGCGACAAGCAGTCCAAGACCATCACGATCCACGACCAGCAGGGCAACTTCCGCGAGTACGTCGTGTCGGCGCGCGCCCAGATGCTGCCCGGCGTGACGGACGGCTGCGAAGTGAAGGTGGGCCAGCAGCTCACCAAGGGCTCGGTGAACCCGCACGACCTGCTGCGCCTCACCGATCCCAACACGACGCTGCGCTACATCGTCAGCCAGGTCCAGGGCGTGTACGTGTCCCAGGGCGTGGACATCAACGACAAGCACATCGAGGTCATCGCGCGCCAGATGCTGCGCAAGGTGGCCGTCATGGACGCCGGCGAGTCCGACTTCCTGCCGGGTCGCCAGGTGAACCGCTTCGAGTTCGAGGATGCCGCCAACGCGCTCATCGCCGAAGGCAAGGAGCCGCCCGTGGGCCAGCCGCTGCTGCTGGGCATCACGAAGGCGTCGCTGGCCACGGATTCGTTCCTGTCGGCCGCCTCGTTCCAGGAGACGACGAAGGTGCTCACCGACGCCGCGATCGAGGGCAAGATCGACCACTTGGCCGGCCTCAAGGAGAACGTCATCATCGGCAAGCCGATCCCGGCGGGTACGGGTCTGTCGCGTTACCGCGAAGTGGGCCTCACCTACAAGGGTCGTCCGGTTTCGCCGGTGGTGGGCGAGACGCTGCCCGACTTCGCGCCGGAGGCTCTGCGCGATATCGAGGAGCTGCTGCCCCAGCCGCAGGATTGGTCGCTCGACGGCGACGGCTACCTCAACATGGGCACGAACTACGGCAGCTACTACAGCGGGCTTTCGCTGGGCCATCGCGGCCCGCAGCTGTCCGACGAGGACGCGCGCCTGTACATCTACGACGACCTGGGCGTGTCGCAGCGCTGGGCCAACAAGTTCTCCGAGGCGGGCATCGAGACGGTGGCCGACCTCGTGGGCCACACCGAGGAGGACCTGCTGCGCATCGAGGGCATCGGCGTGAAGGCCATCGAGGAGCTGAAGGAAGGCCTCGAGGCCCACGATCTGACGCACGTGATCGAGGACGACCTCGCGGCTACGAGCGACGACATGTCGCAGCTGCTGGACATGGTGTTCTCGCCCGATGACACCATCCTCATCGGCGGCGACGAGCCCCCGACCTTCAACACCGAGGGCGAGGACATGCTGGGCGAAGCTTTGCCGCCGCGCTCCTACCAGCGCAACCTGGAAGAGCTCGACGCTCTGCTGGGCTCAGTAGGGTCGCTCGGCTTCGGCCTGACCACCAAGGAGTCCGAGGAGGCTTCCAACGCCGACGACGACGTCGAGGAATAAGTTCGACCTGAGGGGCGCGCTCGGCGCGCCCCTTTCTTGTTGCGGCTTTCTTGGCGGGAGGTACGGGGCGGCACCCAGTCGCTCAGACAGTCCTCGCTTCGCTGCGGAACTCGCTTGGTGGGTGCCGCCCCGCACCTCCCTTCATGCGGTTTTCGCAGTAGGTTGTCATCCTGAGCGAGCGCGCAGCGCGGAGTCGAAGGATCCCGCGCGGTGCCGGCGGGTGCGGATCGCAACCTGCGATAGGGCGGTCAGACCGGGACTCGCTGGAGAAGGGTTCTACCTGCGGGGTTTGCTTAGTTGTAGGAGGAGCATCATGTCTCAGAAAACCTATATCCCTTCCGGCGAAATGCCGCCTTCGTCGCAGATCGGGGCGACGTTCGAGGCGCTTGCCGCAACTATCGCAGCCCGGCGCGAGGCGGGGGAGGAGAGCTACACCTATCGTCTGCTCACCGGCTCTCTCGACGGGGTGCTGAAGAAGGTCATGGAGGAGGCGGGCGAGACGGCGCTTGCGGCGAAGGACGTGGAGTCGTGGGCGTGCTCGTCGCTGGCGGCATCGATCGCGGCAAGCGGCGCTGTCGACGAGACCGACGAGCTGGCCGTCGATCTGCCGCCCGAGTACGACGCGGCCATCGATCATCTGCGCTACGAGGCGGCCGATGTGGTGTACCACCTGCTCGTGGTGCTCGAGCGCTACGGCATCGGTCTCGACGAGTTCGCCGCCGAGCTGAACAACCGCATGACCGACGCGGAACGCCCCGAGGGCGGCGTCCGCTTGCATGAAGACCATGTGAAACGGGGGAAGTAGATCTTCCGGCGGTTATCCGCCGCCTCGAAAGCCCCGCTTACTTTGTTGAACCTGCTGGAAAGGAAAGAGCATGGCACGTTTATTTGGAACGGATGGGGTTCGCGGCGTCGCGAACAAGGAGCTGACGTGCGAGACGGCCTTCAAGCTGGGTCAGGCCGCCGTGGCCTTCCAGGGCAAGACCATCCTCATCGGCAAGGACACGCGCCTGTCCGGCGACATGCTGGAGTCGGCCGTGGCGTCCGGCATCATGTCGATGGGCGGCACGGCGCTCCTGGCCGGCATCATCCCGACGCCCGCCATCGCGCTTCTGGTGCGCGAGCTGCACTGCGACGGCGGCATCGTCATCTCGGCGTCGCACAACCCACCCGAGTACAACGGCATCAAGCTGTTTGACGGCCAGGGCTTCAAGCTGCCGGATGCGGTTGAGGACGAGATCGAGGCTTATCTGGCGGCGGGCGGCCCGTCGGCGGACGAGCTGCCGAACGGCGACGAGGTGGGCGTGGCGCTGCCGGTGGACGATGCCTGCGAGCTGTACATCGCGCACGCCGTGTCCACGGTGGCCGGCGAGGGCATCGACTTCGCGGGCCTCAAGGTGGCGCTCGACGCAGGCCATGGCGCATCCTGCATGACCAGCGCCGAGGCGCTGCGCCGTCTGGGCGCCGAGGTGGTTTCGATCAACGAGGACTTCGACGGCACCGACATCAACGTGCAGTGCGGCTCCACCCATCTCGAGCCGTTGCGCGCGCTCGTGGCCGAGACGGGCGCCGACGTGGGCATCGCGCACGACGGCGACGCCGACCGCGTCATGCTTGTGGACGCGAACGGCAACGAGATCGACGGCGACGTGGTGGAGGCCGTGTGCGCTATCGACCTGCACAAGCGCGGGCTGCTTGCCGGCGGCACCGCCGTGTCCACCGTCATGTGCAACCTCGGGCTCTCGCATGCTCTGCGCGATGCGGGCATCGAGCTCGTCCAGACGAAGGTGGGCGACCGTTACGTGCTGGAGGCCATGCGCGAGGGCGGCTTCGTCCTGGGCGGCGAGCAGAGCGGCCATATGATCTTCCTCGAGCACAACTCCACAGGCGACGGCTTGGTGACCGCCCTGCAGTTCCTGGCCGCTTGCCGGCGTGCCGGTTCCTCCATCGAGGATGTCGCCAGCGTCATGACGCGTTTCCCGCAGACGCTGATCAACGTGCGCGTGAACGACAAGCACGCCGTGGACGGCAATGCGGCTGTGCAGGCCGCCGTCGAAGCTGCCGAAGCGGAGCTGGGCGATTCGGGTCGCGTGCTGCTGCGTCCTTCCGGCACCGAGCCGGTGGTGCGCGTCATGGTGGAGGCCGCCAGCGCCGAGGAGGCCGACCGCCACGCGCAGGCCATCGCCGCCGTGGTCGAGCGCGAGGCGTGATTCCGCTGTCATCCTGAGCGAGCGCAAGCATTCGACAGTCCAGCGGACTGTAGAATTCCCGAGCACGCGAAGCGAGCGCAGGGAGGCCCCGCGAAGCGGGGACGCGAAGGATCCCGTGCGGCGTCAGCAGGAAGTCTTTCTGCCGGTGCCGTATTCGGGATCCTTCTATTGCGTAGTGCGCGCTTCGGGGCGAAAAGCAAGCAGGGTTGCCCCCCCCCTGCGTGCGGGCAAGTTCCCGACTTATGCGTACCTCTGCCATCGAAAACGCCCAAAAAGCACCATGTACGCGACTTATGTGCACCTCGGAAGCGGCCTGCGCGATCGAAGTATTTCATAGCTAACTTTTGACCAGGCCTTTTATTGGGCGACGCTTTGCCGCGTCGTCTGAAAAGGCCGTTTCGGCGTGGCAGAGGTGCGCATAAGTCATGGACAGAGGAGATTTCTCCGGTTTTCGTTGCAGGCGCCCCGTTTGACGGGGTGCCGCCACGTTCGCGTTCGGCCGATCATCGCAGGCAGGATCAAGCAATGGCGCTTCGTCTTCGAAAGCGCCGGCTACCGCTTCGACGCCGAGTCGGGTCGCGTGCTGTGCTTCTGCTGCGATCCGGAACGCTTCTGGAAATACGTCGGGCCGATGAGGAAAGGCGAGTAGCGGGAGGGTGGCAAGGCGGCAACGCTCAGCTGCGGCCTCTTGCGCACTCGCGCGCTTCATGGGATCGTGGTCGTTGCGACAGGGACGCGGCCGCGATATGCGCGCCGGTCGACCGCGGCATCCTCGGACTGCGCTCCTGCCGCATCATCCGAAAGCAACGCCCTCGGCTCCGAAGAGCCGAGGGCGTTTTCATGCGAGAGGGAGCGTGCTCTTATCGCACGAACAGGCTGAGGAAGCGCACGAGCAGGCTCGGCTTCTTCGCACCGCGCGTTGCGGGCGGGGCTGCCACCATGCCCTGCTCGGCGCACGGGCGCTCGCCGACAGGAGGTTCGATGGCGTCGGCTTCGAGTGCCGGGGCGGTGGCAGGGCCGACCGGAATAGCGGGCGCGGTTGCGGGCGCGATCCGGGACGATGCGGCCACGGATGCCTGAACGGCGGCTTCCGCAGCCGCTTCCGCCTCGCGCGCGGCCGCAGCCGCGGCGCGTTCCTCCGCGCGGATGCTCGCCTCGTCCTCGGTCATCTCGTGTGCCGCCATCAGCTGGGCCGAACGTCGCCGAGCAGCATCGCGCGCCGCTTCGTCCTCGGCTGCTTCCAGGCGGCGCTGCTGCGCGCGCTTGATGAAGAACTCCTGCGATTCGAACAGCACGGTCTCGCCGTCGGCGTCTTCTTTCGCGAACGCGCCGAGCGGCGTGTAGCTGCCATCGGGCATGAGCTCACGCAGTTTGGCGGTGTCGCTCAGGCTCACGTCGAGGTATCCGAGGATCTGCTCGCGCAGTTCGCTGTCGAGGACGGGCCAGGCTATCTCGATGCGCTTGTCCATGTTGCGCGTCATGAGGTCGGCGCTGGACAGGTACACCTTCATATTGTCGCGCGGGCCGAAGCCGTAGATGCGGCTGTGCTCCAGCAGGCGCCCCACGATGGACACGACGCGCACGTGCTCGGTGTAGCCTTCCAGCCCCGGCACGATGCACGAGATGCCGCGCACGAACAGCGTCACGTTCACGCCGGCCTGCGACGCCTCCACGATCTTCTCGATCACGTCCTTGTCGGTGATGGAGTTCGTTTTGAAGAACAGCCCGCACGGCTCGCCGGCTTTCTTGCGTTCGATCTGCGCGTCGATCCCAGCGAGGATCATCGGCTTGATCTGCAACGGCGCCACCCACATGATGTCGTAGTTGTCGGAGGTGTTCTCAAGCCCCATGTTGCGGAAGAACTCGGTTGCGTCTCGCCCGAACGTCTCGTCGGTGGTGATGAACGACAGATCGGTGTACAGCTTCGCCGTCTTCTCGTTGTAGTTGCCGGTGCCCAGCTGGGTGATGTGCTGCAGCCCCTGGTCGGTTTGACGCGTGATGCAGCATATCTTCGAGTGCACCTTGAAGTCGCGGAAGCCGTAGATGACGTTGCATCCCGCCTGTTCGAAGCGCTGCGACCATTCGATGTTGTTGCTCTCGTCGAAGCGGGCGCGCAGCTCGAACAGCGCGGTCACCTCCTTGCCGTTCTCGGCTGCCGCGATGAGCGCCTCGGCTAGATGCGATTGGCTGGCCAGGCGGTACAGCGTGATCTTGATGGAGATGACGGTGGGGTCGTTCGCAGCCTCGCGCAGAAGCTGCACGAAGGCGTCCATGCTCTCGTACGGGTACGATAGCAGCACTTCCTTCTCGGCCACCTGGTCGATGATGCGACGGTTGCGGTCGAGGCAGCCGGGCCACTGCGGCGTGAACGGTACGTTCGTCAGCTCCGCGCGCGCGGTTTCAGGCAGATGGCCGGCCAGCCCCCACGTATAGCTCATGTCGAGCGGCACCTTCGTGACGTAAGCTTGGTGCGGCTTGAGGTTCAGGCGCTTGAGCAGCAGCTTCTCCAAGGTGGGCGACAGCGGCCGTTCGCTTTCGAGGCGTACCGGCGCCAGGCGCGAGCGCTTCTTCAAGATGCGCTTCATGTGCTCGCGATAGTCCTCGTCGCTCTCGTCGGTGCCTTCGGTGGCGTCGAGGTCGGCGTTGCGGGTGACGCAGATGACGTTCGTGTGCTTGATGGCGTACATGGAGAATATCTCGCTCGCCACCATCTCGATGACGTGCTCCAGCAGGATGAACTGCAGTCCTTCGCCCGGCAGCGCGATCACGCGCTGGCATTGGCGCGGCATGGGGACGAGGCCCAGCGTCACGCCCTCGGCTCCGAGGTTCTTCCCCTTCTCCTCCTTGGGCGCCTTTTCGCCGTCCTTGGTCTTCGCCGCCTTCTTCTTCGCGCCCGGCTCCTCGTTGAGGCGCAGTACCACGTACAGCGCGCCGTTCTCCAGGTGAGGGAAGGGATGGCGCGAGTTGATGATCTGCGGCGACAGGAACGGCATCACGTTCTTGTGCACGTAATCGGACAGGAAGGCGCGCTGCTCGTCGTCGAGGTCTTCGGGGCGCAGGCTGCACACGCCGCGCGCGCACAGCTGTTTCCGCACGCTTTCGTAGGTGCGTTCCTGGATGGGGTACAGCTCGTGGCAGCGCGCGTAGATGGCGTCGAGCTGCTCGGCGGGCGTCATGCCGGACTTCGAGTCGATGATGTGCTTCTTCACTAACGACAGGTCGGTCAGGCTGCCGACGCGCACCATGAAGAACTCCTGGAGGTTGCTCCAGAAGATGGAGATGAAGTTCAGGCGCTCGAGCAGCGGCACCGTCTCGTCGGCTCCCTGGTCGAGTACGCGCTCGTTGAACGTGAGCCATGACAGCTCTCGGTTCTGCAAGTAGGATTCTTTGCTCGGTTCGCCCTCGACGGAGGGGTTTGCGCCCTCGACTTTGTCGATTGACGCGCGCATCTCGTCCGCGCTCGTTTCCGCGAGAGCGTCCGGCGCTTGGCCGGCAGGAGTCTCGGCGGTGCTGGTCGTGGATTTCTTGGCTGTGTCCATGAACGTCCCCTTCCCGTAAACGTTCGCTTCCTGCGCGCCGCTACCGCAGCATGCGGTCGATCAGGTACCCTTCGCGCACGCCGTACTTGCACACGTCCAGACGCTCGGCTCCGCATGCGTCGAACAGCTCGCCGAGGATGATGCAGCCCGGTACCAGCGTGTGCACGCGCTCGGCCGAAGCCTTGAGCGCGGCGTGCGCGAACGTGTCGGGATCGGTGCGGCACCATGCAAGTATCGCATGAATTTGCTGTTTCGTCATGGTTTTCGGACGTACGGCCGCGCCGGTGGCTTGAGCATGCATCTTGGCGGCCGCGCGCACGCTTCCGCCGATGCCGTACAGCGCTTCCGAGCGGTACGCGTCGGGGTCGGGCAGACCGGCGAAGCGCTTGCGGAACGCTTCGGCTATGGCGTCCATCTCGCCGGGGGTCGGCAGGATAGCGCGTACGTGCTGGGCGAACGATGACAACGACCCTTGCCCGATGCTCGCGTTGTCGAAATCGAGGCTGCTTTCGATGCGTGTGAGCTCGGTCGAGCCGCCGCCTATGTCGACGAGCGTGCCCCGCTCTACTGCGCGGTCGCAGGTGGCGCCGACGAAGCCCAGGTGCGCCTCGTCGGTAGCCGACAGCAGCGAGATGGGCAGCTCGGCTGCCTCCTCGATGGCCGCGACGGCTTCCTCGCAGTTCAAGGCGTTGCGGATGACCGCGGTGGCGAACACCTCCATCTTCTCGCAATCGAAGTACCGTGCGCGCTTCGCATGTCCGCGCAGCACGCTGACGGCTCGGTCGATGCCGTCCTGGGTGAACACCCCGTCCACGACGTAGGCCGACAAGCCCGCCATCACCTTGTCGTTTATGAGACTCTTGAAATCCTTGTTCGTGCACGTGCGCTTATGCGCGTCTTTCACGTCGTAGACGACGAGGCGTATCGAGTTCGACCCGAGGTCGACCACCGCGTAGTTGGGCATGGCATAGTCCGTCCGAAATCAAGCGGCTCGCCCGGGGCGATCCGCGATGTGCTCCATCGCTTCATTGTAGTGAACCGCGCCGGTCGCGGCCAGGCCGAGCGCGAACTGAAAGCTGGATTTTACTTTTTATCGCCTGCGCTCGGGACGACGGTCTGGTTCGCTCGTTCGGGTGGCGATGGGCCGGCCCTTGCAGGATGGCGGTCCGGTTCTTCGCGATCCTTGTGGTACCATGAGCTTCTCGAAGGAAAGGAAGCGCCATGCTGGAAACCGTCGATTTCTCACGCGAACCGCTCTCGAAGGACGCCTACAAGGCGCGTCGGGACGAGCTGATGGAGCGATTGGTGGTGCTGCAGCAGCAGGCGCGCGTGCAGGGCGTCGGCCTGGTGGTGCTGTTCGAAGGATGGAACGGCGCCGGCAAGGGCAGCCGCATCTCCGATCTCATGTACCACCTCGACGCGCGCGCCACCAGCGTGTACGTCACTGAAAACCTCGACGTGAAAGCCGCGCGCGCGTTCGCGGGCGCGAAGAGCGGCGTAACGGGCTTCTATCCCGTGATGCAGGAGTTCTGGAAGAGCCTGGGCCAGCGCGGCACCATCTCGTTCTTCGACCGCGGCTGGTACACCGCCGCCGTTCAGCACATGCTGTACACCGAGTTCGGCAAGCTCTCCCTGAAAGCCTCCAAGCGCAAGGGCCAGAAAGCCGTCGCGGCCGCCATGGCCGAGGCGCGCGACGAACGCCACATCGACGTGCTGCGCCGCTACCTCACCTCTGCGTCCGATTTCGAGCGGCAGCTAGCCGACGACGGTTACCTTGTGGTCAAGTTCTTCGTGCACGTCACGAAGGAGGCGCAGAAGAAGCGCCTCACGCGCCTGCATGACGATCCGGCCACGCGCTGGCGCGTGGGCGAGGACAAGCTGGCCACCATCGGCAACTACGAGGAGGCGTACCGCCTGTACGACAACCTGCTGAAGGGCAGCGACTTCTCGTTCGCCCCATGGCATCTCGTGAACGGCGAGGACAAGCGCCGCGCCAACCTGCAGATCGCCGAGACGCTGGTGAACGCGCTTACGAGCGCGTTCGAGGCAGCGCCCGACGCCGAAGCCGCCGTAGCGGCGGCCAAGGCGCAGGCCAACTCCGCCGGCGCTCTCGATGAAGCGCCCCTGTTCGGCCGTTCTCCCGAAGAGGAGGCGCGCGTGCGCGAGGAGGCGGAAGCCGCCGCAGCCGCTGCTTCCGCCCGCGCTCCGCGCGTTTCGAGGTTCCGTCAGGTGGACGACCCGCCGTGCCTCGAGAGCGTCGACCACGCGCTCGCGCTCGACCCCGAGACGTACAAGGTCGAGCTCAAGGCCCAGCAGGAGCGCCTCAACAGGCTGGAGATGGAGATGTACCAGAAGCGCATCCCGCTCATGATCATGTACGAAGGCTGGGACGCCGCGGGCAAGGGCGGCAACATCAAGCGCGTGGCCCAAGCGCTCGACGCCCGCGCCTATACCATTTTTCCCAGTCCCGCCCCCACGAAGCCCGAGCTGCTGCATCCGCACCTGTGGCGCTATTGGACGCGTCTGCCGAAGGCGGGCCACGTGGGCATCTACGACCGCAGCTGGTACGGTCGCGTGCTCGTGGAGCGCGTCGAAGGTTTCGCTTCGGTGTCGGAATGGACGCGGGCGTACGACGAGATCAACGAATTCGAGCGCGATCTGGTGCGGTGGGGCGCCATCCTGCTGAAGTTCTGGGTTGACGTGAGTCCCGAAGAGCAGTTGCGACGCTTTCGCGACCGCGAGCAAGATCCTGCGAAACAGTGGAAGATCACCGATGAGGATTGGCGCAACCGCGACAAGTATCCCCAGTACAAAGCCGCGGTCGAGGATATCTTCCGCTTGACCAGCACGCCGTTCGCCCCCTGGATAATCCTCGAGAGCGACGACAAGCGCTACGCGCGCGTCAAGGCGCTCAAAATTATCAACGACGCCCTGGAAGCGCGCTTGCGCGAAAACTGAGATCGCGTTACTATGGGCAGCAGTACTCGAAACGACCGTGCGCATTCGCGCGCTTGAACGAAAAAAAGGGGTAAACAGTCATGACTCTGTTCGGAATCACCGTGCCCATGGAGGCTATCTGGGTCATCGTCGCGATCATCGTCCTCGTCATCGTCGGCTTCATCGCGAAAGGCTTCATCGACGAGATGAAGAAGTAGCCGCTTCGGCGAACAGCGGTCCCTATCGTGAAAATTGCGTTTTTGCGAACATCGCGCCCCCATCATGGGGGCGTTTGTTTATTATGGTAACGGTCTGGCGACGGCGGGGTTCCGCCGTTTGAAGATCATCCCGAAAGGTGAACATGTCCGAGTACCGACAGCATCCCGGCCCTGCTCCAAGCGGGCGACCTGCGCAGCAGCGCGTGCCGAGGGGCGCCGCGCCCGACGTGCGGGCAGGGGCGCAACCGGGCGCCTACCGGCCGGCCACCGCGCAGCATGCCGCCTACCGCTCCGCTCAGCCTGCCCAGCGCAGATCGGCTGGAGGCGGAGGCTACCCGTATCGACAGCAACCGACCTATCAGCAGCCCGGTTCCGGACGGCCTCGGAAGAAGAGCGGGCCGTGGCGCGTGGTGTTCTGGATCGCGCTCGTGGTGTTCGTCGTGGCGCTGGCCGCGCTCGGTGCCATCGGCTTCAGTTACTGGCAGGGTCAGCAAACCTATAACGATGTCGCGCGGGAGGGTTTCACGCCGCCCGACGATCTGTCGGCCACGTCGCTCGCCGACTTCACGGTGGACTGGGATGCGCTCAAGGCCATCAATCCCGACACGGTGGGGTGGATCTACATTCCCGGCACCGTGGTGAACTACCCCATCGTGCAAGCGGCCGACGACGAGAAGTACCTTACGCACGACTTCAAGGGATCGGAAGGCTGGATCGCCACGTTCGGCGCCATCTTCCTGGCGGCCGAGAACAGCTCCGACTTCTCCGACCCGAACAACATCATCTACGGCCATCATCTGAACGACGGCTCGATGTTCGCCTGCGTCGCCGATTTCAGCGATGCCGCCCAGTTCAACGACCATCGCACGGTGTACATCCTCACGCCTGAGGGCAACTACGAGCTGAGCACGTTCGCGCTCGTGCATGTGGCGGCCGACGATCCGTTGGCACAGATGCGGTTCGCCGATGAGGACGAACGCGTGGCCTACGTGCAGGACAAGATCGACCGATCGGTGGTGCCCGCTTCCGACATACCTGCTGCTTCCGATATCAAACACACCTTCGCCCTTGCCACGTGCGACAATCTGCCGTCGGACGGGCGTTACGTGCTGTATTCGTACGTGAAGGCCAGCACGGTGGGCGAGGGCGACGGCGACGTCATCGACCCCGATGCCGTCGCGGCCATCGATTCCGCAGAACAGGAGATCGCTTCATGAGCACGTCCATCCTGCCGGGCGAGCGCCCCGACCGCCTCGAAGAGGAGTGCGCCGTGTTCGGCGTGTTCGCTCCCGGCGAAGACGTGGCGCGCATGACGTGCTTCGGCTTGCAAGCGCTGCAGCATCGCGGTCAGGAGAGCGCCGGCATCGCCGTGGGCGACGGTGCGACGGTCATGGTGTCGAAAGACCTCGGCCTTGTGACCCAGGTGTTCGACGAAGCAAGCCTGGCCGCGCTCGAGGGCTTCGTGGCCGTGGGCCACGCGCGCTACTCCACGAGCGGCGGCGCCGCGTCGTGGGAGGCTGCGCAGCCGCACATCTCGGCCATCGACGACGTGCTGATCGCGCTCGCGCACAACGGCACGCTCGTCAACACGAACGCCTTGCGCGCCCATCTCGTCGACGAGGGCGTGCAGTTCCGTTCCGGCACCGACAGCGAGGTGGCGGCGAAGGCAATCGGCCGGGTGACCCAGGAAACGCACCACTTGCGCAACGGCATCCGCCGCGCTATGGAGGAGCTGTCGGGCGCCTACGCCATGGTGCTGGCCAGCCCCGATTCGCTGTACGCGTTCCGCGACCCCAACGGTATCCGCCCGCTGTGCATCGGCGAGCTGCCCGACGGCCGCGGCTGGGCAGTGTCCAGCGAGACGTGCGGGCTCGACATCGTGGGCGCGCAGTACGTGCGCGACGTCGAACCGGGCGAGATCGTGCGCTTCAACCGCGACGGCATGCACGCCGAGCAGGGCGTCGCCGCCCGCAAGTCGGCGGCGTGCATCTTCGAGTACGTGTACTTCGCGCGCCCCGACAGCGTGATCGACGGCCAGAGCGTGTACCAGGCGCGGCGCAACATGGGGCGCATCCTGGCGCAGGAGGCGCCCGTGGAGGCCGACCTCGTGCTGGGCGTGCCCGACTCGGGCGTGCCGTCGGCCATGGGCTACGCGTTTGAGAGCGGCATCCCGTACGCCGACGGCATCGTGAAGAACCGCTACGTGGGACGCACGTTCATCGAGCCCACCCAGGCCATGCGCCAGCTGGGCATCCGTTTGAAGCTGAACCCGCTGCGCTCGGTGATCGAGGGCAAGCGCCTCGTGGTCATCGACGACAGCATCGTGCGCGGCAACACCAGCAAGAAGCTCGTGCAGATGCTGCGCGATGCGGGCGCGGCCGAGGTGCACCTGCGCATCGTGAGCCCCGAGGTGCTGTGGCCGTGCTTTTACGGCATCGACACCGACACGCGCGACCAGCTGATCGCCGCGAACATGGATCTGGACGAGATGAACGCGTGGATCGGCTCGGACTCGCTGGCCTTCATCTCGCTCGAGGGCCTGCGCGCCTCCGTGCCCGATGCGCGCCGCCAGGGGTTCTGCGACGCATGCTTCACCGGCGACTACCCGGTGGCCATCCCCGATTCGGTGGCCAAGAAGAGCTTACTCACGAAGAAGGATTTCGAAGAGACTTACGGCGAAGGCGCGGCCGACGAGGCGCGCCCTCGCACGCGATAGCAGCATGACAGGGGGAACCGCCCCGACATGGACGATACGGCACAAGGAGCAGAGATGACCGAGAGAGTAACCGTGAACGCAGCGCAGACCGACGACGGCCCGCACATGCCCAGCTGGATGGACGAGGACGCGGTGACCTACGCGCAGGCGGGCGTGGACACGGCCGAGGGCGCGCGCGCCGTCGAAGCCATCAAGGGCGTCGTGCACGACACGTACCGTCCCGAGGTGGTGGGCGACATCGGCGGCTTCGGCGGCCTGTTCTCCATCGCGGCGGCCAAGGACATGGACGATCCGCTGCTGGTCAGCGGCACCGACGGCGTGGGCACGAAGCTCAAGGTGGCCCAGATGGCCGGCAAGCACGACACGGTGGGCATCGATCTGGTGGCCATGTGCGCCAACGACATTCTGGCCACCGGCGCCGAGCCGCTGTTCTTCCTCGACTACGTGGCCATCGGCAAGCTGAAGGCCGAGAACGTGGCCGAGATCGTGGCGGGCATCGGCGAGGGCTGCAAGCAGGCCGGTTGCGCGCTCATCGGCGGCGAGATGGCCGAGCACCCCGGCGTCATGGATCCGGACGACTACGACCTGTCCGGTTTCTGCGTGGGCGTGGTCGACCGCTCGAAGATGCTCGATCCCGCGTCCGTGCGCGAGGGCGACGTGCTGATCGGCTTGGCGTCCAGCGGCCTGCACTCCAACGGCTACTCGCTGGCGCGCAAGGTGTGCGTGGAGGGCAAGACCCACTACGAGCTGCGCATCGAGCGCGAGGAGCTGGGCGGGCGCAGCCTGCAGGATGCGCTTTTGGAGCCCACGCGCATCTACGTGAAGCCGGTGCGCGCCGTGCTGGAGGCTTGCGAGGGCGCCGTGCACGCGCTCGCGCACATCACGGGCGGCGGCATCTCCGAGAACCTCGACCGTGCGCTGCCGAAGAGCTGCGCCGCCGAGGTCGACCTGGGCACGTGGCCGGTGCCGGCCATCGCGTCGTTCGTGTGCGACGCGGCGCACCTCGACGAAGCCGAGGCGCTCAAGACGTTCAACATGGGCCTCGGCATGGTGCTCATCGTGGACGCGGCGCGCGCCGACGAGGTGGAGGCCGCGCTGACGCAGGCCGGCGAGACCACGTACCGCGTCGGCCGCATCGTGGCGGGCGAGGGCGAGGTCCGCTACGCGAACGACGGCAAGCTGTACGGCTTCGGTGCGGAGGCGTAAGGGCATGACCGAACCGCTGAAAATCGGCGTGCTGCTGAGCGGCAGCGGCACGAATTTGCAAGCCATCATCGATGCGGCGGCCGAGGGGCTGCCCGTGGAGATCGTGCACGTGGTGTCGTCGCGCCCCGATGCGTTCGGCATCGAGCGCGCGCATCGGGCGGGCATCCCGGTCACGGTGCTCAACCGCGACGTGTACGCCGACCCCGTCGAAGCCGACAGGCGCATCGCCGAGACGCTGCGCTACGCGCACGCCGAGTACGTGGTGATGGCAGGGTACATGCGCAAGGTGACGCCCGTGCTGCTGGACGCGTTCCCCGACCGCGTGCTGAACTTGCATCCGGCGCTGCTGCCCTCGTTCAAGGGCGCGCACGCCATCCAAGACGCGTTCGACGCGGGCGTGAAAGTGACGGGCATCACCGTCCACTTCGCGAACGAGGACTACGACAAAGGCCCCATCGTGGCGCAACGCGCCGTGGAGGTGCGCGAGGACGATACCCACGACGACCTCGAAGCCCGCATCCACGAGGTCGAGCACGTCCTGTATCCCGAAGTGCTGCGCCTCGTGGCCGAAGGCCGCGTGACCGTGGGCGAGGACCGTAAGGTCCATATCGCCCCCGCCCGATGAACCCGCGGGGAAACCCGCAGGTCAACCGTCCGTTCCGCGCGTAAGCTTGTCGTCCGCCCAGGCAAATGCCCGCCAGCTCGAACCTCGAAGGAGCCCTCATGAACAAGGAAGCCCTCCAGTCCGTCATCGCCGCCCTCCGCGAGGGCCGCACGCCGTCCTTGAGCGTGGAGGATTTCCCGTGCTTCTCGCACGAGGCGACCGAAGGCAACCAGCACGTGGATCCGACGTATCTCGACGTGGTGGCGAAAAGCCTCACGGCCGACGACGCGCCCACGTTCGAGCGCGCCCTGCGCGCGATGGAGGAGGGCGACCTCGCCTGGCTCGGTTTCAAGATCGTCTACGATGCGGACGCGGCTCAGCGCAACACCGACAACGAGGTGACGAAGAAGTACGGCGACGAGGGCTCGGCCGACGGCGAGCCGCTCGTGTTCTTCTGCAACGACGCGAAGGAGATCGTGGCGTCGCGGCCGTACTCGCCCCGCGACACGTTCCAGATGAAGGACGTCACGCGCGGCCCCTCGATGCACAACGAGCAGTTCGAGGGCCTCACCTGGGCGAGCGTCCCTCTGTTCGACCAGGTGCATGTTTGGCTGCTGGGCGCGTCCGACGCGGCCAGCGAAGTGGCGGCGCTCGCCGACCACGTGGGTTTCGCCGTGACGGTGGTCGACTACGATCCGGCCTACGTGAGCGAAGCGCGCTTCCCTACGGCGAAGCGCATCGTGCTCGAGGGCGGCAACTTCGATGCGCTCGAGCAGTTGGACGCCGCGCCCGAGGACTACGTGTGCGTGCTCACCCGTGGTCACATGTTCGACCCCGAGGGCTGCGTCTGGGCGACGAGGCATCACGTGCATTACGTCGGCATGATGGGCTGCGCCGGCAAGAACGACCGCGTGCGCGAGCTGGTGCTGGCCTCCGGCGCCACCGAGGAGGACTGGGAGCGCGTCAAGCGCCCCATCGGCCTGAAGTTCGGGGCGAAGACGCCCGCCGAGCTGGCCATCGCCATCGTCGCCGAGCTCGTGGACGTGCGCTACCGCCAACGCTACAGCGCCGAAGCGCGCGAACGCCACGAGAAGAGCCTGGGCCGCTGAGGGCGTGCGCCTTGCGGCGGGGCTCGCTGACCTTTTCGTCGTGCGCGTTTGCGGGATATGCGCGCGCTTCCTCGTTGACCTCGCGGTTCGGGTGGTACCATGCGTCGCAGGAGATTGGACGCAAGGGGCCGTTCAGTCGCAGACAAGAGGAAAGGATGTAAGGCCATATGAGCAATCCTAAGGTCAAGCGCGTGCTCGTGTCCGTTACGGACAAGAGCGGCGTTGCGGACTTCGCCCGCGCGCTCGTCGACGAGTTCGGGGCGGAAATCATCTCGACGGGCGGCACCGCCCGCGCGCTCAAGGACGCCGGCGTGCCGGTTACGCCCATCGACGACGTGACGCAGTTCCCCGAGATGATGGACGGTCGCGTGAAGACGCTGCACCCGCGCGTGCACGGCGGTCTGCTGGCCAAGCGCGACAACGAGGCCCACATGGCCCAAGCGGCCGAGCACGGCATCGAGATGATCGACATGGTGGTGGTGAACCTCTACGCCTTCGAGAAGACGGTGGAAAGCGGCGCCGATTTCGGCACCTGCATCGAGAACATCGACATCGGCGGCCCGTCCATGCTGCGCTCCGCGGCCAAGAACTTCGAGAGCGTGGCCGTGGTCACGCGCCCGGCGAGCTACGACGCTATCCTGGCCGAGATGCGCGCCAACGACGGCGCCACCCTGCGCGACACGCGCGCCAAGCTGGCGCTCGACGTGTTCGAGACCACGGCGGCTTACGACGGCGCCATCGCCGCGTGGATGGGCGCCCAGCTCAAGGACGAGGGCGACGTGAAGTTCCCCGCCGACCGCACGCTGCATCTCTCGAAGGTGCAAGACCTGCGCTACGGCGAGAACCCGCACCAGTCCGCCGCGTTCTACCGTCGCGACGACTACGCCGACGCCCCGCACAGCCTGGCCCATGCCAAGCAGCATCAGGGCAAGGAGCTGTCGTACAACAACTACCTCGACCTCGACGCGGCTTGGACGGCCGTTCGCGAGTTCGACGAGCCGGCCTGCGTCATCGTCAAGCACCTCACGCCCTGCGGCGTGTGCCAGAACGACGACCTCGTCGAGGCCTACCAGCGCGCGCACGCGTGCGACCCGGTGAGCGCCTACGGCGGCGTCATGGCGTTCAACCGCCCCGTCACCTCCGACGTGGTGGTGGCCATCTTCGACAACAAGCAGTTCGTCGAGGCCATCATCGCTCCCGAGTTCGCGGGCGACGCGCTTGACATGTACAGCGCGAAGAAGAACGCGCGCCTGCTGTCCACGGGCGGCGTGAACCCGGCCGGCGGGGAAGTGGAGTACCGCTCGGTCGAGGGCGGCCTGCTGGCCCAGGATTCCGACGCCGTGGCCGAGGATCCCGCGACGTTCACGGTTCCCACGAAGCGCCAGCCCAGCGAGGAAGAGCTCGCCGAGCTGCTGTTCGCGTGGAAGGTGTGCAAGTCCATCAAGTCCAACGCCATCGCCATCACGAAGGGCCACGCGACCATCGGCGTGGGCGGCGGCCAGCCGAACCGCGTGAACTCCGCGCGCATTGCCGTGGAGCAGGCGGGCGAGGAGGCCAAGGGCGCCGTGGCCGCCTCCGACGCGTTCTTCCCGTTCCGCGACGGCCTCGACGCGCTGGCCGAGGCCGGCGTGACGGCCATCATCGAGCCGGGCGGCTCCATCCGTGACGAAGAGGTGATCGCCGCCGCCGACGAGCACGGCATCGCGCTCGTCTTCACCGGCCACCGCCACTTCAGGCACTAGATCCGGCGGCATACCATGTTGCAAGCGGCAGCTTCGGAAACGAAGCTGCCGTTTTTTTGCGGGCGCCCCGTAGCGGGATCCGACTTCCTCGGTTCGCTCGGCGCGTCAAGTTGTAGCCTTCTCGTCCGACGTGGACGCAAAACGGCAGCTGTGGCAAAGTTAGCCTTGGTTTCAAGTGGATTTCGCACTTTGGATTTCACGCGATCTGGGGTTTCGTGGATGCTCACGACGCTTATAACGTTCGTCGCGACCCGATGATTGCCATGGGGGACCCCGGACGTTTTTCTGGACTGAATTTCGATGAGGAAAGAGGTCCGTGAATGGCTTACGGCAAAGAATACAAGGAGGAGGTCCTGAGCAGGTTCCACGCGAGCGGCATGTCGATGCGCGCGGCGTGCTCGAGCCTCGAGGGGTTCCCGTGCGCGGCGACGCTCTCGGCCTTCGCGCGCGAGGAGGGGGCCGGCCTCCTGCGCCCGCCCGCGCTCGCGGTGCCGGGCAGGTGCGAGGGCCGCCGGGCATGGGAGCCCTACCCCCTCGGGACGAAGCGGGAGGCGATGCGGCTCCTCGCGGGCGGCATGGAGCCGCGCTTCGTCGCCGGGCGCCTCGGGATCGCGAGCGCCGCCCCCGTCCGCCTGTGGGCCTCCAGGCTGGGGCGCCTCGACGGGCTCGACGGCCGGTCCCGTCCCGACGGCGAGCGCGAGCGCGGGGAAGCTGTTACGATGTTCGCGCGAGGGTCGTCCGTCTCCGAGATAGCCGGACGGATCGGCGCGGACAGGAGGACCGTGCGCCGCTGGCTGGACAAGGCCGGCGTCGAGCGGAAGCGCGCGACGAAGGGGAAGGGCGGCGAGGGCGTGGCGAAGGAAGAAGGCGGCGAGCGGGGCGAATGGTCCCGCGCATGGGGCGACCTCCCCGAAGGCGACCCCGTCGAGCGGGCGCGGCTGGCCGAGGTCAGGCTCGCGGAGGCGCTGGCGGTGTTGGACGTCCTAAAAGCACCAGGCCCGGGCTCTTTGAGCAATTCGGAGAAGCGCCGGGCGGGCGAGAGGGCGAGGGCGATGGCGGCGAGGGCGAGGGTCGATGACGTCCTGAGGGATTTCCGCATCGCCAGGAGCACGTACTTCTCGCAGGCGGCGATGGCGGCCAGGCCCGACAGGCACGCGGCCCTGCGGGCGCGCGTGCGCGCGGCCTTCGAGGGCTCGAAGGGCCGCTACGGGTCGCTGAGCGTGTGGGCGGCCCTGCGGCGGGGCGAGGGCGCGCCCGTGCGCGCCCGCGACCTCGCGCCCGGGGACATGGAGGCCCCCGTCGTCGTCTCCGAGAAGGTCGTGCGCCGGATCATGCGCGAGGAGGGGCTCGTCCCGGTCCAGGTCAAGGAGCGCCGGCGCCACAGCTCCTACGCGGGCGAGACCGACGAGCGCCCCGCGAACCTGCCGCTTCGAGAGGACGGGACGCACGGCTTCCGCGCCGACGCGCCGGGCAGGCTCGTCGTGACCGACGTGACCGAGTTCGACCTCGGCGGCCTCAAGGTCTACCTCTCCCCGATCATAGACTGCTTCGACGGCTGCCCGGTGGCGTGGCGGACGTCGACGCGCCCGGACGACGAGCTGACGGCGGGCTCGCTGGAGGACGCGCTCGGGCGCCTGGAGGAGGGCTGCGCCGTCCACACCGACGGCGGCGGCAACTACCGCTCCGCCAGATGGAAGGGCGTCTGCGAGGCCAACGGCCTCGTCAGGTCGATGTCGCGCAAGGCCAAGAGCCCCGACAACGCGAGGGCGGAGGGCTTCTTCGGGACGCTCAAGCAGGAGTTCTTCTACGCGAGGGACTGGAAGGGGACGACGAAGGGGAGCTTCGTGCGGGCCCTCGACGAGTACATCGTGTGGTATCGTGACGAGAAGATCAAGAGATCGCTCGGATGGAAGACGATAGCGGCCCATAGGGCGGCGCTCGCCGCAGCCGCGTAGGAGTCCAGAAAAACGTCCGTGCCCCCTGGGAACCGTTTTTCGCCCAACTTCCACGCCGGACGACGATGTTTCCGCGGCTTGTCGGGGCTTGTGGATGTTCTCTGACGGGATGATGGCGGGGGAGGGGCGGCGCGTATAGTGGGAACATGAAGAAATCCGAAGCGCTCAACATCCTGGGGCTCTCAGACGGCGCGACCGACGATGCGGTCAAACAGGCCCACCGCAAGCTGGTGATCGAGCACCATCCTGACAAGTTCGCGCTAGGATCGAAGGAGCGCGAGGAGGCGGAAGAGTTCACGAAGCGCATCAACGAAGCGCGTGACGTGCTGCTCAACCGTTCATGGACGCCCGAGTTCGATCCGCGCCGCGATCCTCGCCCCTACGCGAACAACCCGTACGCCCACCCCACGCAGAACCCTTACGGCGGCGCGGGTCAGGGTGGCGATCCTTTCGCGGGCTGGCCGTTCGGCCAGGCCCCTGGCCAAGGCCAGGGGCAGACCACCTACGTATGGACGTCGTGGGACGCGCCGCGCTCCGGCGGCTCCGGCGTGGGCAGCCAGCCGTTCGACCCTTTCGACCCGTTCGCGCCCTTCCGCGCAACGGCCGAGCCGCGCAAGACCCCGCAGGAAGCTCTCGACGAAGTCAAGCGCGACCTCGGGCGCGAAGGGCTCGTCATTGCGGGCAAGGTGGCGCTGTTGGCGGTGGCGGCGCTCGCGGGCACCGCGGCCACCGGGCTGTTCCTGTACGTGATGATCTCCATCGTATACGGCCTGTGGAAGCGCTTCGGCTCGTGCCTCATCGGTCTCATCGTGCCGCTCATGCTGCTGGGCGCGCCCTTTGTGTTCATCATCGCGCCCCGGCAGGGGGCCGTCACCGCAGGGCTGGCCGTGGCGTTCTTGTTCGCGGTGCTGTTCGACGTGGTGAACGTGCGCAACCTCCTGCGCGCCCTGCGCGTCGCGCGCCGGGCGACGTCCTAGCGGAGCCTCTGTGGCGGGACCGCCGCGTCCCGCTTGCAGCGCGCACCCTCATGCTATACTGAATCATTCCGTCATGGTTCGTCGAAAGGGGACGCTGGTTGAAGAAAGCGCTGCTGCTCGTCATCGGCATCGTCGCAGTGTGCTTTCTCATCGCGAACGCCGATTACCTGGCGAGCTTCCTCGCGACGCTCAAGACCGGCGCGCTCGTGCCGCTGGTCGTGGCTTGCGTGCTCATGCTGGCGCGCCACCTCGTGCAGGCGGCGTCCTACGACGCGGCCTTCGAGGCGGTCGGCCATAAGACGGGCTTCTGGCACAACGTCGTGCTCATCTTCTCGCTGGTGTTCATCAACACGTTCTGCCTGTTCTCGGGGGCGACGGGCGTGGCGTTCATCATCGACGACGCGCACCGCACGGGCGCGGACGCGGGCACGTCCACCAGCGGCGCTATCCTCTCGCAGATCGGCTACTTCGCCGCCATCCTCGTGATCTCCGTCATCGGCTTTCTCACCATGCTGCTGTCCGGCAGCATGAACACGCTGTTCCTCGTCGGGGGGCTGGCGTTGGCTGCGGTGCTGGCGGCGCTGTCCAGCATGTTCGTGGTGGGCTACCGCAAACCGCGCGTGCTGTTCCGCCTGTTCATCGGCATCGAGTCGCTCATCAACAAGGCGCTGGGGCTGCTGAAGAAGCATCTCAAGCCGGCCTGGGGGCGCAAGATGGCCAGCTCCTTCATCTCGTCGGCGGGCATCCTCGCGAAGAACCCGCAGGGCACCATGGTCACCGTGTCCTACGCGTCGTTCTCGGCCATCCTCAACATGGCGTGCCTCGTGGCCATCGGCTACGCGTTCGGCTTCGAGAACGTAGCCGCGCTCGTGGCGGCGTTCGCGGTGGCGGCCATCTCGGTCATCCTGAGCCCCACGCCTCAGGGCGTGGGCGTGGTGGAGGCGGCCATCGCCGCCATCCTCACGGCGCACGGATGCTCGCTGGCCACAGCCACGGCCATCGCGCTGGTGTACCGCGGTATCATGTTCTGGATCCCTTTCTGCATCGGCGCGCTGCTGCTGTCGCAGTCGGGGTTCTTCGCCGACAAGAAGAGCCCTACCGAGGAGAAGCGCGCGAAGGACACGGCTTGGGTTTCGGGCACCATCGTGCTCATCGTGGGACTCGTGAACATCGGCATGGCGTTGATTCCGCAGACGTTCAGGCCGTTCACCGCGCTCACGGATTGGATCAACATGGGCGGCCTGCTCATCGGTCCGTTCCTTATCGTGGGGAGCATCGTGCTCGTGGTGCTGGCCGTGGGACTCATCCTGCGCTTCCGTACGGCGTGGGCGCTCACGTTGGGCGTGCTCGTGCTGGTGGCTGGCGCGGAGTTCCTCTACGTGAACACCGTGCAGGTTGCCGTGGCGGCTCTGCTGCTGGTGATGTGGCTGTTCTGGAAGCGCGACGCGTTCGACCGTCCTATCGCTCCGCAAGACGACGCGCCGCGCCTCGTGCGCGAGTTCCGCGAGAACGTCGAGCGGTTCCGCGCTTGGCGCGCCAGGCGGGCTGCGGCGAAGGCAGCGGGTGAGCAGCCGCTCGCCGGCATCGGCAGCGCCATAGCCTCGCGCCGAGAAGAGGGCGGCGCGCGCTCACCTGCGAAAAGGAAAACGGGTTGGGAACAACGTGCCGAAAAAGGCGCGGAGATCATCCGCGAGGCTGGACATGAGGGTATACTGCCCTTTGGCGATGATGCCGAGCCAGCGCCCGCGGGGGCGGCAACGGCAGGCGTCGCCGATTCTGCAGCAATGAAGGAGGAGTCAAACCATGATCGTGCTCGATGAGCCCTACGTGTCCGAACCTCTGATCGCCTGGCTCGAGGAGTCCCAGCATCCCGTGCTGGACAACGCTTTCGCGCGTTCGATCGCCGACGGACGCGCTCTGAACCTCGTATCGTCCGACGAGGCGGTTCGCCGTATCGACGCAGGGGAGCGCGTGTACACGAACTCCGAGAACGCCCTGGCCTGGATCGTCGAGAGCGCCCACAACGAAAGCCTATCGCGCGCCATCGGCCTGTTCAAGGACAAGGCCGCCATGCGAGCTGCGCTGGCCGGCCTCGACCCCGACCTGTTCTTCAAATCCTGTTCGGTGGACGAGTTGTTCAAGCTCGATTTCTCCCAGCTTCCGGCACCTTTCGTGCTGAAGCCGTCGGTGGGTTTCTGCAGCATGGGCGTCTACGCCATCCAGAACCGCGAGGACTGGGAGCGCGCTCTGGCCGACATCCAGCAGAACGCCTCGTCGTGGCACGACATGTACCCCGAAAGCGTCATCGGCGCCGGGTCGTTCATTCTCGAAGGCTATCTTGAGGGCACCGAGTACGCGCTGGACGCGTACTTCGACGAGACGGGTCGCGCGCACATCCTCAATGTGCTGCGCCACGACTTCACCTCGCCTGAAGATACCTCCGATCGCATGTACGTGACCAGCGCCTCCATCGTGCGCGACACCTCCACGATGTTCGCCTCTTGGCTCGACCGCGTGAACGCGCTCATCGGCGCGCGGAACTTCCCCGTGCACGTGGAGGTGCGCGTGTCGGACGGGCATGTGAGCCCCATCGAGTTCAATCCGCTGCGGTTTGCGGGCCTTGGCGGCACCGACGTCAGCTGGTACGGCTACGGCTACCGCACCTACCAGGCGTTCCTCGAAGACGACGAGCCCGACTTCGATGCGGCGTTCGACGGCAAGACCGACAAGGTGTACTCCATGTCGCTGCTGAACGCGCCGGCCGATGCCTCGGGCGACGAAGACTTCGACTACGACGCGTTCCTCGGTCGATTCTCCCACGTGTTGGAGATGCGCCCCTTCGACGTGAAGCGCGTGGGCAACTACGGCTTCCTGTTCTTGGAGACGGATCCGTCCACGTCCGACGAGCTGGATTTCCTCATGCGCTCCGATCTTAAGGAGTTCCTCCGCTAAGGCGGAGGAGCGCACGGCGCACGGGCTGATCGGTGAAGAAACTCAACATTCGAAACCTGCTCATCGGACTGGTCATCGTCATCGTGCTGGCCGTGGTGCTGCTGCGCGGCGACCAGCTGGTCGAGCTCGTCGAGACCATCAAAAAAGGTGCCGTCATTCCGCTTATCGCGGCGGTGTGCACCCAGTTGGGCAAGTACTTCGCGCAAAGCTTCTCGTACTCGTACGCCTTCGAGGCCGTCGACGAGCACATGAATCCGCGCGAGACGCTGCCGCTCGTGTTCGGTACGTTCTTCGTGAACACTATCGCGCCCTCTCTCAACCTGGCAGGCACCACGCTCGTGGTGGACGATGCGCGCCGTCGCGGCATCGCGCCCGGCAAGGCTACGAGCGCTGCGTTGCTCATGCAGATCACCGTGGACTCGGGCTTCGCCACCATCATGCTCATCGCGTTCGGCATCTTGGCGGCCACGGTGGGTTTGTCGCCCTTGTGGTTTCTGTTGGGGCTGCTGGTTATAGCGCTGGTCAGCGCGATGGTGCTTATCCTCGTGCTGGGACGCAAGCGTCCGGCTCTCGTCCTGCGCGCCCTGCGTCCCATCGAACGGCTTGTCGACCGCGTCCTCGTGCGCTTCAAGAAAAAGCCCCTCGACCCCTGGGTCGAGCGCATCGTGGGCTCGTTTTCCGACGCTGCCGGCCTTATCGCGCATAACCCCAAGACAACGGCGAAGGCGTTCGGCTGCTCCATTGCGGCCAGCGCTTGCGAGCTGGCCTGTTTCAGCTTGGTGGGCGTGGCGTTCGGCGTGCATCAGCCCGAACCTCTCATCTGCGGCTACGTAGTCGCCACGTTGTTCGCCATGATCTCTATCACGCCGCAGGGCGTAGGCGTGGTGGAGGCTGCCGTGGTGGTGGCGTTCACGTCGTTCGGCGTGTCGGGCGCGGCGGGCCTGTCTATCGCGCTCGTGTACCGCGGCATCGTGTTCTGGATGCCGTTCCTCATCGGCGCCATCCTCATTCAAACCACCAAGACGTTCAAGCACGATGCGAAGCGGGCCGTGCGCGACCAGAAAGGCAAGGGCTTGCGCCGTTAAGCCCGAAGCCCGTCATCCGTTCGGCGCATTCAGCCTTCCTCCGCGGCCTCAATGGTAAATTGACGACGTTTCGGTGTGCTCCATGTTCTAGAATGGCAGGATGCATGCAGCGCGGCTCCGGCTGCCGTACGGAACGAGGGGACTATGAAAAAGAATGTCATAGGGCGCGCGGGCACGGCTTTCGCGCTTGTCGGCGCTTTGGCGCTTGCGGGTTGCTCGGGTTCTTCGGCGCCCTCGGAGGATGCGGTTTCGTCCGTGCTCGACCCGTCCGATCCGGTGCAGGTGGAGCTGTGGACCTATTACAACGGCACGCAGCAGCAGGCTTTCGAAGACCTCGTCAAGGACTTCAATGCGACGAAAGGCAAGGATCTCGGCATCGTGGTGACCAGCTCCAGCCAAGGCGGCGTCAACGACCTGGCCTCCGCCGTCACCGATTCCGCGCAGGAGCTTGTGGGTTCGGAGGCGATGCCCGACGCGTTCCTGTCGTATTCCGATACGGCGTCGGTCATAGACGGGTTCGGCATGGTGGCCGATCTGTCGGGCTACCTTACTGAAGAGGAGAAGGCCGGATTCGTGGAGGGCTTTCTGGAAGAGGGCGATCTGAACGGCAACGGCAGCCTCAAAGTGTTCCCGGTGGGCAAGTCCACCGAGACGCTGCAGATCAACATGACCGATTTCCAGACGTTCGCCGATGCCACCGGCACTTCGCTCGACGAGATGAGCACCATTGAGGGCATCGTGAGAGTCGCGGAGCGCTACTACGAGTGGACCGACGCGCAGACGCCGGGCGTCATGGGTGACGGCCGTCCGTTCTTCGGACGCGATGCTATGGCGAACTACCTGATCACAGGTTCAAAACAGCTGGGTCACGAGATTTTTGAAATTGAGAACGGCGTGTGCGCGCTGAACTTCGACCGCGCTACGATGAAGACGCTCTGGGACAACTACTACGTGCCCATGGTGCAGGGCTGGTTCTCGGCGGAGGGCAAGTTCCGTTCGGATGCGGTGAAGACGGGCGATCTCATCTGCTATGTGGGCTCATCGTCCTCGGTGGTGTACTTCCCGCAAACAGTGACGGTGGACGATGCCACGAGCTATCCTATCCAGTTGGACGCGTTGCCCAACCCGTCTTTCGAGCACGGCAAGCCGTGCTCGCCGCAGCAGGGCGCCGGGTTCGTGGTGACGAAGTCCGACGAGAAAAAGGAAACTGCGTGCGTCGAGTTCCTCAAGTGGTTCACCGCTAAAGAGCAGAACACCGACTTCTCGGTGAGCGCCGGCTACGTGCCGGTCACCAAGGATGCGCTGACGCTTGAGAACCTCCAGGCGGCGGCCGAGTCGATCGACGGCGCTTCGGGCAACTATCTGGTGAACCTGCCTGCCACGCTGGATACCATCGAGGCCGGTGTGTACGCGAACCCGCCGTTCAAAGGCGGCGTTGAGGCGCGCGCCGTCCTTGACCGCGCGCTGTCGGACAGGGCGGTGGCCGATCGTGCGGCGGTGGTCGAAGCAATGGCGGCGGGAGCATCGTCCGAAGAGGCTGTGGCTTCGTATCTCGACGACGCAGGGTTCGACGCTTGGCTCGCCGACCTGGAGACCCAGCTCAGGGAAGCGATCGCTTAATATTGAGGATGCGTTCCGGACAGAAGCGCACGGCTAGACGGCGAGGAGTGACGTTTCGAGCTCTCGTCGTTTTGCCGTTCTGCGTCGCGTTGGGAATCCAGGGCGTCGTCTGCGCTACCGTGCTCGCGCGCAGCGAGATACTCAAACAGATGGAGATCGACGCGTACGATCTGTTCTCGGAGCGCGTGGCGAGCCGTGCGGGTTATCTGGAAAACGATATGATATTCCGCTGGTCGGACTTCGATCCCGTGGTGGAAAGCGCGACCGCCAGCATTGACAAGGCGCTGGCCGCGGCTCAGGCAACGTCGGCGGATATCGAAACCGGGTCCGATCTGGCCATCTCCATAATCGAGGCGACTTCCCAAGACCTTCTGGCCTATTCTCATCGCGCCGAAGTCGACGGCGTGTTCCTCGTGCTGGCTGACGGCGCAGAAGGACAATCGGACAATCGGACGGCGCTGTACATCCGCGACTCGAACCCCAAGGTGGAGGTTGCCAACGGTTCCGATCTCATGTTGGCCGCCTGCCCCATCAGCATCGGGCGACAGCTGGGCGTCACCCTCGACAGCATGTGGTCCGCCACGTTCCCCTTGGCAGCCGAGGGTGAAAGCCGGAGCGCATTCTATTACGAGCCCGTGCGCGCTGCCGAGCGCTACCCTGAGGCCAGCACGAACGATCTGGGTTACTGGGGCCGTCCGGTCGACTTCGGATGGGCGGGAACCCCTTCCATTACGTACAGCAAGCCTATCAGGGATGCGCAGGGGGGCATCGTGGGCGTCATAGGCGTGGAAGTGCGCCTCGACCGCGTTGCATCCTTCTTCCCGTATCGCGATCTCGCCAGCAGCGGCAACGGTTCGTACGTGCTGGCCATCACGAACGAGGACGGCGGCTTCGTCCGAGACGGCGGCGTGGCGCCGCTGCCGGACAAGGAGCGGGTGTACGAGGCGCTTACCACCACCGGCGCATCGCAGAGCCTGTACCTGAAGGAGTCTGCGTTCTCCGCGTCGATCGACGGCGCCGGACGCATGGTGGTAGATCCGGCGGACGACGCTTCCTCCGACGCGCGAGCCGTCGCCAGTGCAGCCGAGATCCAGCTCTACGACAGCACGTCCCCGTTCGCGTACGAGCATTGGGCGCTCGTCGGGCTTGAGCGCGAAGGCGAGATGTTCTCCGCATCGAAGACGCTGTCCGACAACCTCACCGCCGTGTTCGCCGCATCGCTCGTGGTGGGCTTGCTGATTGCCGTCGTCGCTGCGTGGCTGTCGTCCTCACGTTTGCGGCATCTCATGTCCGAGGTGCGCGCGGCGCAGCCCGAGCAGCCTATTGCGTTCACTCCCACGGGCATCGTGGAGGTCGACGAGCTGTCCGAGGCCATCGAGTCGATGGGGGAGGAAGTGGCCATGACCGCATCGCGCCTATCGCGCATCCTGCGCCTGTCCGACCGCGGCATCGGCGCCTTCGAGTACAGCTACGAAACAGATGCCATCACCTTTACCGACGGGTTCTTCGCCACGTTGTCGACGCTGGAACCTCCTGATCCCTCGTACTTCGATCCGCAGCGCATTGCGACGGGGTCGTTGAGCGCGAGCGAGTTCGAGAGCCTTATGAAATGGTACGTTCCCTACATCGAGGTGGAGGAAGAGGGCCGCTACCTCTTCACGGGCCCGCATCGAACCTCGTGGGTTCGTCTCGTGGTGGTGGAAAGCGGCGAGCACAACCGCGTGCTCGGCCTCGTGGAGGACGTGACGCATGAGATCGAGACGCGTCGCCGCATCGAGCATGAGCGCGACCATGACATCCTCACCGGGCTGTTCAACCGCCGTGCATTCGAGCAGGAGGTTACCGACCTGCTCGCGCAACGCCCGCCTGCGCTGGGAGCGATGCTGATGCTCGACCTCGACAACCTCAAGTTCATCAACGATATCTACGGGCACGATTGGGGCGATCAGTACATCAAGGCGGCGGGCCGCGTGGTGGACGAGGCGTTCAGGGACAAGGGATTCTACTCGCGCATCTCCGGTGACGAGTTCCTCGTGTTCGTCGACGTATGCCCCGATCGCGCATCGGTGGAAGACCTTTTCGCCACGTTCCGCGCCATGCTCGATGCCAGCTCCATCGTGGCGCCCGACGGAAAGACGCTCAAGGTGCGCGCGTCCATGGGCGCAGCGTTCTATCCGGAGGATGCGACGGACTTCGCTCACCTGCGCGAATACGCCGACTTCGCCATGTACCTGGCGAAGAGCAGCCGCAAGGGGGATCTGTTCTCGTTCGATCGGCAAAGCTACGAAGAGAAGTCGTTCATCGTCAACAACAAGGAGGACTTGAACCGCTTGCTGGAGGAGGGTCTCGTCGAGTATCACTTCCAACCCATCGTCGACCTGCGTGCGGGCGAGCCGGTGGCGTACGAAGCGCTCATGCGCTCGCAGTTGGACACCATTCCGACGCCCGACCAGGTTCTGGCGCTGGCGCGCTCGCAGTCGAAGCTCTACCGTGTGGAACACCTCACGTTTTTCGGCGCGCTCGAGGCGTTCTCCCGTTATCCCGAGGCGCATGGGGCCACTCTGTTCGTGAACAGCATCGCTACGCAGCGCTTGTCGTCCGACGACGAGCTCGTACTGAACGAGCGCTATCCGGACCTGCTCAAGCGCCTCGTCATCGAGATCACCGAGAGCGACTACAGCCGCGAGATGGCGTTGTACAAAGAGGCGCTGGCGCGGCGCTTCGGCGCGCGTCTCGCCATCGACGACTTCGGCAGCGGCAACAACGGCGAGACGTCGCTTTTGGACTACCACGTGGACTTCGTGAAGATCGACATGGAGATCGTCCGCGACATCGACGTGGCGAAAGACCATCAAGACATCGCCCGCAACCTGATCGGGTACGCGCATGATCGCAGCATCCGCGTGATCGCGGAAGGAGTGGAGACCGAGGCCGAGCTGCGAGCGTTGCGCGAATTGGGCGCCGATTACGTGCAGGGCTACCTCACCGGGCGGCCTGCTCCTGAGCCGCGCGATGTCGACGACGAGGTCAAGCGCCTCATCCGCAGCCTGAACGACGCGCGATAGGGGAGGGACGGCAGCGCGGGTCTGTCCGGTGCCGCGATGGCGCGCTGCGGGTATACTTGACGAAAAACCGCACGGAGGCCGCGACGATGCGGCCTCGTTAACGAAGGAGGCTTCCATGGCGTTGACCGATACGCTGCGCATCGAGACCGTTTCCGCCGACAAGCGCCACGTCGAGGCGACGATGCCCATCGTGCCCGAGGTTTTCCAGCCGCACGGCTACCTGCACGGCGGCGCCACCATCGCGCTGCTGGAAACGGTGGCAAGCATCGGCACCGAGCAGAACACGGATTTCGACAAGGAGCGTCCCTTCGGCATCGACGTGCAGGTTCGCCATCGTAAAAGCGGCAAGGAGGGCACGCTGCGCGGCGTGGCCGACCTCGACCGCGAGGAGGTGTCGGAGCGCACGGGGGCCGTCAAGCAGTACTGGAACGTGGCGGCGTACGACGATGCGGGCGACGTGGTGTCGGACGGCGTGATCATGACGAAGATCGTATCGCTCGCCCGCCTCGCCCAGAAGGAGCAGGAGCGGACGTCTTAGAGCGAATCGACTCTTTTAGACGCGTTTGCGGGCAGCGTGACGACGACCGTGCCGCGCGGTTCGTTGGGTTCGAGGGCGATGGAGCCGCCGTGTGCTTCCACGATGTGTTGCGCGAGCGAGAGCCCCAGCCCGTAGCCGCCCGTCTCGCGCGAGCGGGCCTTGTCGGCGCGATAGAACCGCTCGAATACGTGCGCGCGGTCTTCGGGGTCTATGCCGCAGCCCGTGTCGGCCACCTCGACGACGCACTGTTTCGGTCCCGATGCGCGCGTGCGCACGGTTATCTCGTCGCCGGGCGCGGTGTACTTGAGCGCGTTGTCCAGCACGATGCCCAGCAGCTGCCGCAACTTGTCGGCATCGGCCTCTATCGTTTCGCGCGAGCCCGTTTCCACTTCGAGGCGCTTATCTTGGAGCGTGGCGAAGTCTTCGTAAGCTGCGCACGCTTCGCGTACGAGCGCGTCGAGGTTCACCGCGCTCGCATCGAGCGACGAGCGCCCGGCATCGCCCAGCGACAGCTCCATGAGGTTGTCCACCAGCCGCGCGAGACGCTTCGTCTCCGAGGTGATGGCGTTCACGTCCTCGAAGCGGTCGACGATGCGGCTATTGGGGCTGTCCAGCAGCAGCTCGCCGGTGGTCTGGATCACGGCGAGCGGCGTGCGCAGCTCGTGCGAGGCGTTCTGCACGAATTCCGTCTGCGCGCGCATGTTCGCCACGATGGGCTTGAGCGTGCGCCGCGAAAGCAAGTAGCTTGCGCCCGCTGCCACGACGACGGCTGCCGCCAAGTAGACGATCAACGTGCGCGTGAAGCCGTCTAGAATGGCGATCTCCGAGTCGACGTTCACCAGCGTCTGAAGATACGTGGTCTCGCCTTCGTCGCTTGCCGCATACGTGATGCCGCGGTACTCGTGACCCCCCGCGGCAATCTGGTAGACGCGTTCGAGGTCGTTCTTGTCGAAGGGGATATGGCGCAGGAAGGAAGGATAGGAGGCGTACAGCCCCACGGTCTCGAGAAGGTCGCCCTGCTCGTTTCGTATGAGCGTGATGAACTGCGGATCGGCGTCCACGATGCTCTGCTGAAGCGTGAGGGAGAGGTCGTCGATCGCCGTGGCGTCGGAGGGGGCGGCGCCGTCGGGCTCTTCTACCACGACGTCGTCGACGATCGCGGATCCGCTGCCGGCGGCATCGAGGGTTATGTAATCCGATTCCATGCCAATGGCCTGCAGGTTTTCGTCGGCGTTTCGGTAGATATTCGAGCTCACCATGGAGTAGACGCCTGCGCCCAGTAGCGCGAACAGCAAAGCGAACACGAAGAACAGCAGCGCCGTCTGCCGAACCAGCTCTCGGTGGATCAGCGCGCGCTCAGTCATGATCGTCCTCCGTGAACAGGTAGCCTGCTCCGCGGATGGTCTTGATGTAGCGATCGTAGCCGGTCGGAGCCAGCGCTTTGCGCAGCGCGCTCACGTACACCTCCACGACGTTCGAGGACGTGTCCGACATGAATCCCCATATCTTGTCGAACAACCGCTCTTTCGAGATGAGACTGCCCTGGTGGCTGACCAGGTATTCGAGAATGTCGTACTGCTTGCCTTTCAGAGCGAGGGGCTCGTCTGCGATGAAGGCCTGCCGGGTTCGCGTGTGCAGCGCAAGCTCCTTGAACGCAACGATGCCCACGTCGCGCCGGCCCGTCGTGCGGCGCAGGATGGCCTCGATGCGGGCGAGCAGCTCGTCCCGGTCGAAGGGCTTTGCGAGATAGTCGTCGGCTCCCGAGCGCAGTCCGCGAAGCTTGTCGGCGGTCGCGCTCCGAGCCGTCAGCATGAGCACGGGCGTGTCCACGCCTTGTGCGCGCAAGGCTTCCAGCACCGAGAAGCCGTCGCGTTCGGGCAGCATCACGTCGAGCACGACGAGGTCGTACACGTCCTGAGCGGCGTAGAACAGGCCTTCTTCGCCGTCGAACGCCTGGTCGACGGCGTAAGCGTCCCGCAGGCTGCGGGCTAGGGCGTTTGAGAGGAGTCGGTCGTCCTCCACGATCAGCAGTTTCATGCGGTCATTCTAGCACGCGCAACCTGAAACGATCCTGAAACCGACCCCCTCGGCAAGCTTCGGCGGGGAGACGCGAAAAACATCGCCGCGGTTCAGGAAGTTTTAAGGCGGCTTTCGTTAGACTGGCCGCCGGAAGATATCGAGACGACGCGCAGAAGTGCGCAGTGAGGAGTCGACGATGGGGTCGAAAGGGTTCAAGGTGCTCGTCGGAGTGCTGGTTGCGGTTATCGTCGTGCTGGGAGGTTTGCTGGTTGCCAAGAACCTGCTTCCCGAAGCGGGAGGAACCGATGCGCCGGAGACTGTGAAAACCCGAAACGAAGCCACGGCTCAGGACGTCATAGCGGAGCCGACGCCCTCGGTCGAGGGCGAGACGTACGTTCCCTGATCGACATCGGCAATCCTGGCATCGCGAACTATAGAAAGGAACGCAATTGTGAAAAGCATAGTAGGCAAGTCCGTGACCGTCGTGCTTCTGCTGGCCGTTGCGAGCGGGCTGGCCGCTTGGCTCGTGTTCGGCGACAAGATATCGGCGGCGCTTTCCGGTGAGCCTCAGACCGTTTCGCCGCTGACCGCTCCCGTGGAGCGAGGATCCGTGCAGCAGACCGTCACCGGCGTTGGCGAGGTGAAGCCGCTGGAAACCGTGAAGCTCAGGCCTGCGGACAGCTGGCATTGGCTGCAATCGTTCGACGCGCCGCTTAACAAGCGCGTTGCTGCAGACGAGACGCTGGTGACCTACGCCAACGGCGAGAAGTGGGCGGCTCCGTACGACCTCGTGGTCACCTCGCGCGAGCTTCCGGAGAAAAACAAAGGCGCCGTGACGAAGGACGACCACTATATCGAGGTGCAGCGCATCGACACGGTGTCGGTCACCATGGAGGTTTCCGAGAAGGATCTGGGGCTTTTGTCCGAAGGGCAAAGCGTGAAGGTGAAGCTGGGATCCGATAACGGCCGCGAGTACGACGGAACCATCTCCAACATCAACGAGGTGGGTACGTACGGCGCGACGGGCTCCAAGTTCACGGTCACGGTCAAAGTGCCCAACGACGGCAGCATCAAGCTGGGGATGTCGGCCAACCTGTCCATCACCGTTGCGGAAGCCTCCGACGTGCTCACGGTGCCGGTGAGCGCCGTGATCGGCGCGGGCGACGACAAGTTCGTCCAGGTGTACGATCTCGCATCCGGCGAGCAGCGTGCGGAGCCGGTGACCACGGGCATATCCAACGGCACCATGGTCGAGGTGTCGGGCGAGGGTCTGAAGGAAGGCGATCTCGTGGTTCTCAACGAGGCAGAGCCTGCGGGCGGCGGCTTCTCGGAAGGCGATGCCGAAGAGGGGCCTATAACCGTGACTCCGGTGTTAGAGTAGGCGGTCGGCGATGATCCTCTTGGAGAGCGTTTCCAAAACCTACGAGATGGGCGAAGGGGTCGTTCGCGCCCTCGATCATGTGGATCTTCAAGTCGACCAAGGCGATTTCCTCGCTATCGTGGGGCCGTCCGGATCTGGCAAGTCGACGCTGATGAACATCCTCGGGCTGCTCGACGTGCCCGACGAGGGTCGCTACCTGCTCGACGGCATGGATGTCGGGGCTTTGTCCGACAATCGGCTAGCCTCCATCCGCAACGAAAAGATAGGGTTCGTGTTCCAAAGCTTTAATCTGCTGGGCAAGCTCACGGCGCTCGAGAACGTGAAGCTGCCGCTGAGCTATGCCGGGGTACGCCTGAAAGAGGCCGACGCCCGTGCCCGCAAGCAGCTCGCGCTCGTGGGTCTCGAAGGGCGCGAGCACCACCTGCCGAACCAGCTGTCCGGAGGCCAGCAGCAGCGCGTGGCCATCGCCCGTGCGTTGGTGTGCGAGCCGGAGATCATCCTGGCCGACGAGCCCACCGGCGCGCTCGATTCGCGCACCGGCGTGGAGATCATGGAGCTGTTCAAGAGCCTGCACGCCGAGGGCCAGACGGTTATCCTCATCACGCACAACCAGGAGCTCGCCGACGAGGCGCAGCGTGTTGTGCGCATTGCTGACGGCTTGATACAGGAAATGGAAAGGGGTTCGCATGCGGTATAGTCAATTGGCGCGAACTGCCGTTCAGGCTGTGTTCGGCAACGGGTTGCGCTCGGCTCTGACCATGCTGGGTCTCGTCATCGGCATTTCGTCGGTCATCATCCTCGTGGGCATCGGCGACGGGACGAACCGGCAGGTGAGCGAAAAGATGAAAGCTCTCGGCGGAGACGCGCTGTCGGCTTACCTGTTCGACGGCGACATGGGCTACAACGACCTTTCGGGCATGAACGACCTCGGTGCCGTGGATGGCGTGGCGCCCTCGAAGTCCCTGATGAATAAGCTTTCGGTGGGCACGACGGTTGCTAACAAGGCGTTCGTGGAGGCCACCGACGAGCACTACCTGCACGTGCGCAACCTCAAATTGCAGGAAGGCCGCAACTTGAGCGCTGTCGACCGGGAGAATCGTAGCAAGGTCATCGTGCTGGGCTCCGATGTGGCGAGGACGCTGCTTGGCTCGGCCGACGGCGCGGTCGGCCGTACCGTCAAGCTCGACGGCGATGAGTTCACCGTGGTCGGCGTGCTGCAGAACCAGGGCCAGTCGATGGGGCTCAATACGGGCAACGTTGCTCTCGTTCCCTTCTCTACTGCCGTGAGCATGGGGGAGAGCGGCACGATCACTTCTTTCTACGCGAAAGCGCGCGGCGAGGACGCCATCGAGGCGGCGAAAGGGGAGATAGGCTCGTACCTCACGGGCACGGCGCATATTCCCCCCGGACGTTTCGACATCATCTCCCAGGACGAGATGCTGCGGGCCGGCAACGAGATCGACGGCACCATGACTTTGCTGTTGGCGGGCATCGCGGGCATATCGCTTGTGGTTGCGGGCATCGGCGTGATGAACGTGATGCTGGTGTCGGTGACCGAGCGCACCCGCGAAATCGGCATCAAGAAAGCTCTGGGCGCGCGCCGCTTCGACATCCTCGTGCAGTTTCTGCTCGAAGCCCTCGTGCTCAGCATCATCGGAGGCGTTCTGGGCATCGCGGCGGGCATCGCGCTGGGACTGCTCATGGGCACCGTGGGGCTGGCGTTCGTGGTGTCGTGGGGCGTGGTGGCGGTTGCCGTTGCAGCAGCCACGGCCATCGGCCTGGTGTTCGGCATCTTCCCCGCCTACCGGGCGTCCCGCAAGAACCCCATCGAGGCTTTGCGCACCGAATAAGCTGCGCCGCCCGATCGCTTACAAGTCGCCGCGCCTCGCAAGAACGGTCCTGCCGCAGCATGCTGCAGGACCGTTCGCGTTTAGGAATTCGAACATGCGAAAATTTTGCAGCGGTTAATCGAGCCGGTACGTATCCCTTATCAGCTCGATGATGTCCTCGTAGGATGCGGAGATCCCCAACTGCCTCATGTTCGCATCGTCGTCGGAGATCTTGTCGCAGAACTCCGACATGTCTGCCCTGATCGTCGGAGCTAGTTCTACGTGCTGGCCGGGCTTCAGGATCTGAGCCAACCTGAGCACGTCGTTCTTATGTTTTCTAAGATCTCGAGAGTCCACATGCTCTCCGATCGCCTTTCTTTGGGAGAGGTCGAGGAACGCTTTCGCCTTGAACGGTATGAGGCCGGTTTCGCCGAGCACGGCGATGCCGTCCACGATCTCGCATCTTCCCTTCATGAACCTGTAATAGTCTTCGTCGAGGAGGATGGCCGAAAGGCTCGATACCTCGTCATCGAGGGGCATCGGGGCCACGACGATTCCAGCGTCCTCGTCGATGAAGTCGGGCGCGGCGCTGAAGAGCTCTATCATGACGGGGAATCCAGGATCGGTCGGCTCGGTGAAGCGGTAGAAGTGGGCACGCGCCGACCCTTTCCATCCACAGCTGTAGCCTCCCGCCCTCACGAGCCTCCATACCGCTGCGGCAGCCTCCGGAAGGCGTCCTTCGACCAGGAGGACCATGTCGATGTCCTTGGTGGCGCGGAACTCGAGATCGGCATCCTCCAGCAAGACCTCGCATGCAGTGCCGCCGATGACCGCGTAGCTGTCCTCGAGCCCCACCATGTGCTCTTTGAACCGATCCAGTCCTCTGACTCCGCGTGCTACCATAAATCCTCCTCGTCGAACAGGCTGTTCAGCTCCTTCTCGACCCGCTCGTCTCCGCTGTCGGCAAGCGAGAGGGCCAGCGACACGTCGTCGATGTCCTTTCCGCCGGTGACGAGCGGCTCGTACGTCCATACTTGGAGCTCGATCGTGTCATTATCGTCGATCTCGCCTATGAGCACCTCCGAGAAGGACAGGTCTTTGAGTCTCTTTCTAGATACCGCCTTGCGTCTGATCGGCGGCACGGCGAGCATTGACCGCACCGCCAGGGCGGTCTCGCCGGCATCGGGCAGCGCGTTTAGCGCCGCGTTGCGCTCGACATGAAGGATGCCGCTCACAGGGGAGGACAGCAACGGCTTCGCCGCCCTCAGCAGTTTGCCCGAGTCGCGTTCGCGTTCGAGCAGCATCGACCTTCCACTTTTCGAGCGGACGACGAGCCCCTGCTCGTCGAGCTCGGCCAGAGCTCTCGAAGCGTCGCTCGGCGTGAGACCGGCGACCTCCCTCAGCTCCGCAGCGCTTTCGACCTCGGGATGCGCGACGAGGGTGACGAAGGCCGCTTGCGCCCTGGAGGATAGGCGGCCCCCCCGGCGGTACCTCCGGGGCTCTCTCGATGTCGCTGCAAAGGCCAAGAAGGGGAGGAAGGCCTGCACGCCAGGAACGACGAAAGGCACGCCTTGCACGACGAGCGCTTTTCTCTGCCTCGCGTCTAGGGTTTCGCTGACAATGACAACGGGCAGGTCGGTGTATCTGCCCAGCTGATTGTGCACCCTCTTGATGTCCGGGAGGCCGTCCTCGTTCTCCATCTTCGCAGCTACGAACGCGATGCCTTCGAACACGCATCGAGCGTACGATGCCGAGCGCGAAAGAAAGAGCGGCAAGTTGGCATCGGGAAGCCACTCACCGTATTCGATCTTCAAGCCAAGCGTTTCGTTCAGGTATTTTCTTAGCTCATCCATATAGTTTCACCAAAATTGAATAGTTTTGAATAAAGTGCAATTATACATTATTATTGAAAATTAGAGTGATAGACCGAAGTTCAAGTGATTTGACGCTGTTTTCTCATTCGTCGTACGCTATAACTTTTGAAACGTCCGCACCGCATTCGTGGAGTGTTTTGATGTCCTTCTTCAGCACCTTCGCCTTGTCGAGGATCGCGTTTTCGAGATTGCATCCCTTGAGTTCGGCATACCGAAGATCAGCCTCGCGGAGGATGGCCCCTCCCATATTTGAGCCCCTCATTTTCGCCCATCCAAATTCTGCCTCTATGAGCTTTGCGAACCGCAAATCCGCATCTTCGAGGTGGGCGTGCTGGAATTTCGCCCCCTCCAACTCTGCTCCTAGCAAGTGGGCGTTCTCGAGGTGGGCGTGATCGAAGTGCGCTCCATGAAGAGTGGCTTTTTCCAGGGACGCGTGTTCGAAATGGGCATATGAGCATTTCGCGTCAACGAGTCGGGCGTCATTGAAATTCGCATGCTTCATATCCGCGTTGACTACGATGGTGTTATCAAGCATTGCTCCGGTGAATATTGCGTGTTCCATGAACGAATTGGACATATCCGACGAACTGAGTTGCGCGAAAGGCAGCGTCAGAATGTATTCATCTTCCCCGCTCTCTATGATCGGCTCAAGACCATTGAAGAAAGAAGAAACGTTGCTTTCCCATGCAAACACACCGATCCCTCCCAACCATTGTAACAATAGGTTGAAAGATACGCCCATCCTCTCGCCAGTCACTTTGGCAGCGCAGCTGTGTAGCGCCAGAATGTTCCCCTGGACGTTGCGAATGGATGATAACTTTGTCGAAAACAGTGTTCCGTTTCTTTCCTTATCAAAAAACGTCTCATCGAAGCTGTATTCCAATAGGGATTCCATGAATAACGACATCATGTATTTTTGAAGCGAGGCGGCTTTCTTTTTGGTGAACAGAGAGAGTTCGGCCCTTATGAACGATAGCGTGTTGTCCGTGAGTTCCGAACAGCCCAGCATGTCGTAAAGCTTTGGCATCGATGTGATGGGGCAAACTTTCCTGTCGAGCATTTTGGTCAACTCGCCGACGATGCGGCGCGATACGAGGTACTCCATGAAACTGTAATGAACGAACTCGTAACTCTCCTCGCCGTTTTTGTTTCTTAGGTGAAAGTAACCAGCGATTATATTATCCTTGATGCGCGCCTCGCTTTTGAAGCAATCAAAGGCTTCTTTAGCGCGTTCGCTCCCGCATTCGTTTTTCAAGGGCTTTAAATCCGTGATAGATCCGCCGTTGTGCCATGCCATAATAGCAGCGGCCTCCATGAACTCGAGATACCCCGCCACGTCCGCTGCGCGTGTTCTGCTATGTATTTTCGCCTTTCCTTGCGCGTGATCGTAATTCCGGTTTATCACGCCCTTAAGCAAAGTTCCGTACACCTCGGCGCGGTTGGGTGCAGCCGTCTCGAGAATATTCTTTGCGAACACGGCTATCAGATGGTTGAGGATAGGCTGGGCCGATAACTTCACTTCGTCGTCCCACTTGAAAATCTTTTCCATCGTCGAGCTCATATCCCTACCAAGTCTCTCTCCGTAGTTCGTCCACCAAGTAATCCTTTTATCTTCACAAAGGAGGAAGTCTGGGTCGCAAATGTCGCCTAACTCACTTTCGGAGCAAACGTAGGGAAGCAGCTCGAGTCGAATCGGCTTGCACTCTTTTGGAGATACTTCTTTTTTCATATCTCGAAGCAGTGTGGTCCTTGAAGTGACGAGGACTCTGGTTGGGAAGGAGGCTTCGCTGCAACGCTGTCCGTATCGAAGTATGGATCCCAGGAGACCCCATGCTGCCTTTTTGCTCTTAGGTCCTCGCGCTGCATATTCATCGAGTCCATCGAATATGAGAACCAGAGGCTTGCTCGTTGGAAGCTTCGAAACAACGAAGTCGCGACCGGGCAACGATAGGATGTATTTCACGACGAGGGCCTCGATATCGTCGATTTGCGAATCCGTCGCCACGTCTTTGAGGCTGATGTAAGCAACGTTGACCTCTTCGGTTTTGGCCAGTGTTTTAGAAAGGCGCCTGGCAACGGTGGATTTTCCGCTTCCGGGATCTCCGGAAAGAACAAGGACAGGGTTGTGGTCGTCCCTAAAATCGGGCGTTTCCAGCCACTGCGCGATACGCTCATCTACTGAAACGACTAAGCTTACTGTATCGGTGAAAGTTGAGGTATGGCTATGCTCGATAGGCCAATGGGCAACGGATGCCTCTGCAACGGTTTCGGGAAACAACTGGATTTCTAAACGATTATTACTCTCGATGAGATCGAAGAGGCGGCCATGGGAATCTTGGTGTGGAGGATAAAACGTGGCCTCCGCAGTCTCGATGGCGTTGAGCGGTATGTAGAGCTCGTCGACGGTGAATTTGGTGCCTATCGCCGTCATGGATTGGGAAGCAAGGAAATCCTGGTACTTCAGCCACTCACGATCGGTCGCGAGTGTTGGATCTAGGGCGTAGATTATCTCAGTCGTTTGCCGGTCGACCGTCTCTTCTCCGTATGTTACCGTCATGTTGACGACGGTTCTGTCGTCGTCGTTTAGATGCCCAAATCTCAGTTTGAGACAGTAATCGAATGCGATGCTTATCGCTTCGGCTATGGATTCCGCCTTGTCCTCGCCGCCTTTGAAACCGAATTTTCTTTGACCTTCAAGGAGGAGCGCTTCGATTCGCGAATCCCTTTCCTCTTTCGTCTCCAGTGCCGAGTCGTAGATATACTCGGTCTCTTCGCCGAGCCAGTCGCAAAACGACAAGCCGTTTTCATCGAGGCCTACATCGGCTGCTTGCTCAAGCGCTGACCTCAGATCTGAGGTCAGGTTGTCGAGCGCACCTGAAAGCGATTCCTTTGTTTTGGCCTTTTTGCGTCCTTGTTCAGCCCATTGCGTTGTCTTGGCGACGAACTCAGAGATGAATGCAGAAACAACCGAAGAAACGGTAACCGCTTCACCAAACATTGCGAAACCCCTTTAGCGCAGGATCAAATAACTAACCTAGCAAGTTATGTTATCACGTTGAAGAGGTTCTGTCTGATACGCGGATGCCGATCTCGCTTACTGTGCCGAAAAACGGGTTGTCGTGAGAAAAAATCTGGCGTCGGTGGCCGAAGCGTAGAGGATCGCACTTGTGTTTCCGGATGCCGAAAGAGCATGTAGCGAATGCCCAGTGCGATCTTGTGCTCGGCGCTTCTCGGAGCGCACTTGTCGCTCATGAATCAGCGTATTCGAGAATACCATCACGTTTTTTGGGGCCACACAGCAAATTGAAGGAAGTCGCTTCAACGCCTTGTCGTTGGGGATGAATCAAATCGAGAGCGGCAGTGCACTGTCCGCCTTCTCGTTGTACATCGGCGCTCTTCATGATCCCCTCCGAAGCTGGTTCTTGATACTGATTTTTGTAGTCCCTATCTGTAAGCATCTAGCAAAGTTTATCTGCAGGCCATTATGTGGCAAAATATTGTTTGGGCAATTTTTCAATTCAAAATATAACATTTGATACAGAGGTTAGAGCTATCATGACTTTCGGCGAAATGGTCAAATACGCACGCAAACAACTGAGTATGACTCAAACTGAACTAGCAAAAGCGCTCGGCGTCAGCTTTGCGACGGTTAATCGATGGGAGAATGGGCAAGTGAATCCAAGTTCACTTGCCCAGAAAGCCTTTGAGGACTTTTGTGAGAGCAGTTTTATTAGCTTTCCTCGGGAATGATACGTTTAGGGGGTGAGGCAGGTGGCTCGAGCAGACCTGTTGTGTGATCTAATTAAGTATGGACTTGCTCACGATGACAAACGATTTATACAATCAGCCGAAGCGGTATGTGCTGAAGAGCGGGAAAAGCAGCACACAGTGCTTGCTAATCGCATTGAGAAAATCGTTCTGACCGCTGCTAATACTAAGCAAAAGTCGGTTCGGAACCATACGATTGTCAAATCAAGCGGTCTCGCGGCGCAAACCCTTTTCATCGAAAAAACTCCTGAGCGTAGGATGGGCGATCTCGTTCTTCCGGAGTTCGTCCGTAGGCTTTGCGATGACCTGGTAGAGGAGCAGCTTCGGGCTGATTTGCTCCGATCTTACGGCCTTGAGCCGCGCCACAAAATCCTTCTTGTTGGAGCCCCGGGCAATGGAAAGACTTCTCTTGCGGAGGCAGTCGCTGAATCTCTCATGGTTCCTTTTCTCACTATTCGTTACGAGCAACTTATTGGATCGTATTTAGGCGAAACAGCAAGCAGGCTGGGGCAACTCTTTGATTACGCGAGAACCCGTCCTTGCGTGCTTTTCTTTGATGAGTTCGAAACGCTCGGTAAGGAGCGCGGAGATACCCATGAGACAGGGGAAATCAAGCGTGTCGTTAGCTCGCTTTTGCTGCAAATAGACTCGCTTCCTAGCTATGTGGTTGTGATTGCCGCCACGAATCACGATGATCTGCTCGACAAAGCCGCATGGCGCAGATTTCAAATTCGCGTTGAGCTTCCTCCACCAACGCGAGCAAATCTATCAACGTGGCTATCTTTATTCGAGCGCAGAAACGACTTTGACTTCGGCATTGAGCCCGAAACGATAGCGAAGAAGGTTTATGGATGCAGTTTCGCAGAAGTGGAAGAGCTCGCTATAGAGATATATAGACGATACGTATTGTTACTCCCTTCTAGCGTCACAAAAAAGATTACAAACGAAGTGCTGCAGCTTTGGAGCAAGCAGCGCAAGCAAAGCACTCCTGACGATGGAGGCGATAAGTGATGGCCGCTGAGTACCCTCTGCTGATGCTTCCAGAGCCAAGTGAGCAGGTCAAGGGCGACCGTAATGGCGGTCCTACTAGACTGCATCGTCCCGACATTGCTGCCCAAGGAAGACGTCTTGAGCCCATGTACAAACGCCTTTGTGGCGCTTTCGATAGGGAACGCGTGAAAGTGCAGCGTTCTCCCGATAGAATTGAGCCGGAACTCGCCTTGGTATTCGAGGTCGCAGGTTCCCTTAACTCGTTTTATGGGGCTGTCAAAAGGATAGAAGGACTCGAATGGCTATTCGACCTCGAAAACGAAGACATGGCTCCAGACAACTACTTCTACGACGAGGAAAACGCCGAAGCGTCCTTCTCGGGTCGCGTCTACTGCATCATGAGCGATAGAGCGGCACTTGATCAGCTTATAAGCACCTGGAAACACTATCAAATGGACGAAACCTTTCAATTCCCACACGGTTTTACTTCGTTACGAGATTTGTTTGGGTTGCTGCGTGAAGTGCACGTCTGGGGGCCGGAAGATCGTTTCGAAGACACTGGGATTTTGGAAGACTGGCATGAAACCATCCAGGTGAAGGGCTCGTCCCCCTCGACATTTGAGGCGGAACTTTTTTACCGCAGCGACCCAACTAAACGGTGTGCCGCCGCAGCGAGCGTGCGCAGAGCAGTTGAAGCAATGAATGGCAGGGTTACAAGTGAGTGCGCAATCGAGGAGATCAGATACCACGGAATGTTGCTTGAACTTCCAATTGATCAAATCGAAAACCTTCTCGGCGCCGAGAGAGAAAATCTTTCTTTGGCGACGTGCAATGAAATCATGTACTTCCGCCCAACAGGTCAAATGGCGGTCGGTCTCCTAGGTGAGATATTCGAAGAGGACATTGACGACAAGGTCGGTGCAGAGCTTCCCTCGGGCGTCCCCATCGTTGGGATGCTTGACGGGTTGCCTCTCGAGAATCATGCTGCACTGCGCAATAGAATCATTGTTGACGACCCGGATGAGTTCGGAAACGATTACCCTGCAAGCCTTCGTATGCATGGAACTGCGATGGCATCTATGCTCGTGCATGGTGATCTGGCAGCACCAGAACCCTCGACCGCCTCAAGACCCGTTTATGTGCGACCAGTGATGCGCCCAGACGCGGTATTCGGTATGAAGGAGACATATCCGGAGAATGTTCTCATTGTCGATCTCATTCACAGAGCGGTCAGGAGAATGTTCGACGGCGACGGCGACGAAGCGCCGGCTGCTCCAACTCTCCATGTTATCAATCTTTCCATCGGCGATGAGGTTCGGCAGTTTTTTGGCGCTCCCAGCCCCCTTGCGAAACTGCTTGATTGGCTGAGCTACAAATATCGTGTTCTCTTCGTGATAAGCGCCGGAAATCAGCACATAAACTTAATTCCAGTTGAAGGGGGTTTCGAGAAGCTGAAGGACGAAGACCTCGAGAGGCGAAGCAAGCATATTAGCGAGGCACTTATGGAAAACAGGAGGAATCTCAAGCTCCTTTCTCCTGCCGAAAGCATAAATTCTATCACTGTGGGTGCGACATTTGAAGATAATACTGCTATCGAAGAAAACGCTCTTGCCGTTCAGCCTGTTGAGGAAGGTTGCGTAAGCCCGCTCACGTCTTTTGGCGGAGGAATTGGACGTTCTATCAAGCCCGAAATTCTCTATCCTGGTGGTAAGTTCCTTGTCTCAGCGAAAGACGATAACTGCGTCGAATACGCTCTATCGCAGACTCGCGAGCCTGGAATCATTGCAGCCGCTCCAACCGCAGGGGCAATCGCAAAAAGTTATGTCGCGCAGGCGGGAACGAGCTACTCAGCGGCAGCGGTCTCTCATGAATGCGCGGCCAACTTCGATGTCCTAGAGGAGATCTTTCTAGACTCAGGCTTTGCCGGCGTCCCGGACGAATATGGGGCGCTGCTCCTCAAAGCAATGGCTGTGCACGGATGCGCTTACGAAAATTTGGGAGATATCGCATTCAGGCAGTTTGGCGCGAAGAACAAAGAGAGCACCCGGTGGGTTGGTTTCGGCCGGCCGGATTATCTCCGCGTTCGAGAGTGCGCGCTCAACAGGGTAACGGCGTTCGGATTTGGAGATATTGGCAAGGACGAGGGGCAACTGTTCCATGTCCCGCTTCCGCTCGATTTCTCATCAAGGGTTGTTGATCGACGCTTGACGGTGACGCTGGCGTATTTTACGCCAATTGCTTTCGGACGCCAAGAATATCGACATGCGCAACTGTGGTTCGACCGTGTGGGCCTGACAAAAGAGCGTTTGGTGCCTACCCGCGAATATACTGATTGGAATGCAATCCGAAGGGGAACTCTTCAGCACCAGTCTTTCATAGGAGAGGGCGGTCTTCCGTGGGCTGAAGAATCTGATGGTATTGACATTCTTGTTAGCTGCGCAGGTGCAAACGGGCTTAAGTCACTTGGGAAAGAGAAGATCCCGTATTCCCTTGTCGTCACTTTCGAAACAAAGCAGCCAATAAACGTTTATCATCCCGTTGCTGATAGGCTTCGCGCCCCGGTAGGCGTCAGGGCGAATGCAGTTTAATGAGCTGCTTGCCTACATCTTTGAGGTATAGCAGAAAAAGCAGAGGAGTGAACCCGGTTGGCACGTCTGGTCAAAGCATAAGTCTTCAGGTTTTGCGCGAACGATACCGTGCTAAATTGATCCTACCTGTTGATTTGGAAAACTGTATCCCCTCTACGGGTAAGCAAATTTCGGGTTGCTCTCCGTCGGCGTCGAGCGGGTCGGGCGTATGGGCTCTAGGCGCAAAGCCCTCCCTCGTTCTCGATCCGGCGGGCGAGGTTCTACGCAAGCGCCGGATCGTCTCTGTTGCGCAGCCAGTAGCTCTCGGCGGGGGCGGCGTAGGCGTTGACGATCTGCTCCGGTGAGAAACCCTCGGCCACTAGACGCTCCCAGGCGGCGAGGCGATTCCACTTGAAACGCTCCACCGATGACGTCATAACTCCGAAAGAACTGAGTTCGAGTACGCTCTCATGTTTGAGGAGCGTTATGCACCGGTGCCGACGTAATACTAAGACGTTTGATAACATGTAAGCCGGTGTCCGTCGCCCGGGGATGTGGTCAACACCCGCATGCGTGATTTCTGCGATTCGCATAAGCTGAAGAAGTCGAAAACAGATACCATTGACGAAGTGGTCTTGTGCCGTGCGTTCTCCTATACCCGTGCGAGAGGCATACGTCTTCCGATTCGATCGATCTCGTTTTGAGGAAATCGGTCGAATCGCAACGATGGAAAAACGTTGGAGCAGCCATGCGGTAAGGTTCTAAAAGGCGTCGGGTCTTGCTTGGCTGATCGTGCTCGATGCTGTAGAGAGACTTTACGGCGATAAAAACGTGATTGGTTCGGTTGGTAGGGAAAGCAAACCGGATGGAGCGCGATGAAGATATATTTTGACGAATCGGGCAATACCGGCTGCCTGACCCGCGAGGGACATGAAACGTACTGCGGCAAGGATGGCCAGTCTCTCTATGCCTTAGGGGCCGTATTGTCTCCCGAGAGCGAGGATGGAGCCTTGGCTGCATCGTATGAGGCGTTCAAGGAGCGCTGCGGAGCTGCTGGACGAGAAGTTAAGGGAAGTGACCTTCTGACTCGCAAGTGCAACGATCAGCTTTCCGACTTCTTTGAAACCTTTCTTGTATGTGGACGATTCAAGTTATGCCTGTATTCGAAAGACTTCTATCTTGCTACGGCTCTCATGCAGACGATCCTTGGCCCGGATGCAAAGGTTACGTTCCCTCAGGCATATTATTCAGAGGCGTCGAACCTGGCTTTGTTCGGATCCGAGTCCCTTAAAGCGTATGCGGAGTTTTCCGCGATGCCAGATGCATCTGGTGCTAGGCTTCTAACTGAGAGACTGCTTGTCAACTCCGATGGAGTTATTACAGAGGGGAGCTTCCTGCATGCAGGGCTTCGCCGCATCGTGGAGACAGGGCGGTACGATATGCTTCTCGGAACCGGCATCGCGTCAGGTGACTATGAAAAGTCTTCTTATCAAAACCTTGTCAACTTAACGGCTTTTGGAGAACTTCTCGCCATGATCAAGGAAGATGAGAGAATTACGAACGCAGGGTTGGAATTAGTGCATGACCGGATCCCTGAGTTCGAAGGGGAATACTGCAGTGCTTTGGAAGCGTTGGGGGTTGGTGATATCTTGAGGTTTGAGGAGAGCGTCGACTGTTTAGGCGTTCAGCTTGCGGACAATGTTGCGAGTGTAGTTGGTAGTACCGCGAAGAAGGTAACCGCTGCTTGCAAGGCTAACACTCAGTGGGATCCTGAAAGCGAATGGATCATGTCTTTGTGGTCGAAGTTGCTAGATGTCATCGGCCTAGATAATTTCAAGCTCGTCGTATCATTGCAGGATCAGGCCATGCTTCTCTCGGTTGGACGGATGTTCTGTGCCGATTTTCCCATTGAATATCGAAACAACTCAGTATTCAATGAGCTGTTTCACAGCAATCTCAGCTGGGTTCTATCCGAGACCGATTGGGTTCGAAGTCATGACGATGCAAAGATGGATGAGCTTTTGCGAATGTAGGGAGAGCATGGTGACGGGTAATTCCCTTTCACTCTAAGAATTGGCTCGCGCATGCTTAGCTACTTTTCTGGAGCGACGGGAGGGGCAGGAATGCAGTTCGATGTTTTTATCTCCTACGCATGGGGAGGTCCGGAGAACACCGCGCACCGCGAGTGGGTGAGACTGCTCGCGGCGCATCTGAAGCAAATTGGCTTCCATGTCGGCATTGACTCCGAGGTTGACTACGGGGAAGACCTCACGGGTTTCATGCGAGAGATCGAGGACGCGAAACGCGTGTTGATGATCGTCGATGAAGGCTATGTCGAGAGGGCGGACAATTATCCCGACTCGGGTGTTGGGCGCGAGACGAAGACGATCCAGGATGTTGTTGACGATCGGCCGAACAACTGGCTATCCGTCTTGTTCGTGCGCAACGAGAAAAGGCTTCTTCCGAAATGGATGGAAGGGCGTGATCCGAAATACTTCGATTTCTCGTATCGCGATCGAGACGGCTCTTTTCCCGGTTCCGAGCAGATTGATGATCTATGGCGATGGCTAGCGGGACTTCCTGCGGACAAGGGAAGGGGTATCAGCCCGGCGACGATACGGGAGAGAATGTACCGCGTGGAACGAATCGATAATCTCATGGAACCGGGAAACTGGTCATGTCCCGAACTCGAGTCCAAGGGGGTGGCGATGGCCTACGGCGACGCGCCTTCGGAGACGATAACATTGGGGTATGGCGACTATGAATTCAAGGTTCGTTTTGGAAAGCGCGGCGGCGATTCGGTGTATATCCTGAACGACTACATCAAGGCCGTCGGGATGATACCGGACGCTGCGCCAAATGAAGACCTCGATGCCAATGTTGTTGCATCCTATACCCGCTCGTGTAGGTGCGCCACGCCAAGCGTGGGCCAGCGAGTTGCCCTTCTTAACAACCATGGTTGTGCATGCGTACTGAAAGTGACCGGGGTCACAAACGAATCCCATGATGACGAATTCGTTCCATCGCAAGTTGTGTTCGACTACACGATATTCGCTGAAGACTGATTTGCATCGCGGTTGGATAATGCTTGACTTTTGGCTGAATTAGGGTTGAACGACAGTTGTAAGTGAAGTATGCCGAAACAGCACCTCCGCAAGAGGTTGGTGGCGCCGTTGTGGTAGCGTCCCGAAAGTTGGTGTATCAATCCGTTTCTGGAGGGCGGGCGAAGCCTGCCCGAGAAAAACGGACATCGTCTAGAATCGTCAATCACCACAAAAGACAGATTCGAAGGAAGGCGATGCCCGCTATGGACACTCTACTATTCAACGACCCCGAAGTGAAGGGGCTCGCGTTCGCGATCCTCGAGGAATGCACCGACCTGCAGGCCTTCGGGCGCAGGATGCTCGAGCTCCTGGCGAACGCCGCGATGTCGGCGAAGGCCGACGAGGCGTGCAACGCCCCCTACGGGGAGCGCGACGAGGGGCGCGTCAACTCGCGCAACGGCTACCGGGAGCGGGGGCTCTCGACCGCCGCGGGCGACGTCACCCTCAAGATTCCGAAGCTGCGCCGAGGCTCGTTCTTCCCCGAGGACCTGATCGAGCGCTACTGCAGGGTGGACCGGGCGCTCGTCGCGGCGGTGGCCGAGATGTACGTCATGGGGATATCGACGCGCAAGGTGGAGGCCGTCGCGGGCGAGCTCGGCGTGAGGTCGATGTCGAAGTCGCAGGTGTCGCGCCTGTGCGAGTGCCTGGACGCCGAGGTGGACGCGTTCAGGAGGCAGCGCTTCGACGGGGTGCGCTTCGCCTACCTGTGGCTCGACGCCACCTACGTGAAGTGCCGCGTGGAGGGGCGCTCGGCGTCCCAGGCCGTCGTGACCGCGATCGGGCTCGACGACACGGGCCACAAGCGCTTCGTCGGCGTGGACTGCGTGGACACGGAGAGCCACGCCGGGTGGAAGGCGTTCCTCTCCGGCCTGAGGGCGCGCGGCGTCGACGGCGTGCGCCTCGTCGTCTCGGACGCCCACGAAGGGCTCGCGAAGGCGATAGCCGAGACGTTCCAAGGAGCGGCCTGGCAGCGCTGCGTCACGCACCTCATGCGCAACGTGGCGGGCCGCATCCACAGGAAGGACGACCAGAGAAAGGCGCGCGAGGCCATGAAGGCCGTCTTCGCGCAGAAGAGCCCCGTCCTCGTGCGGGCGTGCTACCAAGAGGCGACCGAGGAGGTGCTGAAGATCTCGAGGGCGGCCGGAAACGTGCTCTTGGAGGCCGAGGAGGCGGCGCTCGCCTACCTGGCGTTCCCGGCCACGCACCGCACCAAGATCCGCACCAACAACGTCCAGGAGAGGGCCAACCGCGAGATCAAGCGCAGGACGCGCGTCGTGCAGGGGTTCCCCTCGCGCGAGTCGCTCATCCGCCTGGTGGGAGCGGCGCTCATCGAGGCCGACGAGGAGTGGTCGGCGCGCTGCGTCATCTCCAGGCCCTCGCTCGCGCACGCCTGGAAGGCCCAGGAGCGCGAGGCCCCCGGCGAGGCCGAGGTGCTCGCCGCCCGCGAGGCGGCGCGCAAGATCATAGGGAGCGCCATTGACCCGAAGGAGGACGAAGGCTAAGATTCACCTCGCAAGGGTGCCGGCGATTCTCCGGCGATGGCCCTGATACACCACGATTCGGGACGCGGCCGATCTGCTGGTGCGGAGTCACAAAATTCACCGCTGTGAAGGGGATTTTGGGGTTCAGAGCGCTCGGAAGCGGCTTTTGGTGCCCGAACGAGCGAGTTGTCCGAGCGTTTGCCCTGGTCGTTGATCGTCTCGATGATGATAGACCCTGCATCGGACTTCACAGCGGTGAATTTTGTGACTCCGCGTTTCGTTCCGCCGTTGGTGTTGGTGCGTATGAACCCAGTTGCATGCGCCAGCCGTGAAAAGCTGGCAAGATCGCTTCCCGTCTCGCAGCTGCTGGCACCTCTCCCTGCGCCCCTCCTTCTTTTCGTTTCCAAAAGATTTCAACGCCGTGGGGCTTTGTTGGAGTTGATCTGCGCACGTTGACGATGCGGGTTGCGTCCGTGCATCATTGACGAGTACTTTTCGGAACATCACGGTGAGGAGCGCACATGACGAAAACGCGCGTCGGCATATTCGGATACGGCAACCTGGGGCGCGGTGTGGAGCTGGCCTGCAGGCAGAACGACGATTTGGAATTGGTGGCGCTGTTCACGCGTCGCGACCCGGCGACGGTGAAGCCGCTGACCGAGGGCGTGCCGGTGTTCGCCGCCGCCGATATGGAGGCCCATCAGGCCGACGTGGACGTGCTCGTCCTGTGCGGCGGCAGCGCGAACGACCTGCCCGAGCAGACGCCCGCATGCGCGAGCATGTTCAACGTGGTCGACTCGTTCGACACCCACGCGAACATCCCCGCCCATTTTGCCGACGTGGACGCCGCCGCGAAGGTGGGCGGCAAGGTGGCCGTCATCTCGGCAGGCTGGGATCCTGGCATGTTCTCCATCGCGCGCCTGTACGCATCCAGCGTGCTGCCCGAGGGCGAGGACTACACGTTCTGGGGCCGCGGCGTCTCGCAGGGTCACAGCGACGCCATTCGCCGCATCGAAGGCGTGGCCGACGCGCGCCAGTACACCGTGCCCGTCGCCTCGGCGCTCGAAGCCGTGCGCAACGGCGAGAAGCCGCAGCTGACCACGCGTCAGAAGCACACGCGCGAGTGCTTCGTCGTGGCCGAGGAGGGCGCCGACCTGGCGGCCATCGAGAAGGCCATCGTCGAGATGCCGAACTACTTCGCCGACTACGACACCACGGTGACGTTCATCTCGCAGGAGGAGCTGAACCGCGACCATGCCGGCATCCCACACGGCGGCTCCGTGTTCCGCTCGGGTGTGACCGGTCAGAACGGCGAGCATACCCACGTGGTGGAGTACTCGCTCAAGCTGGATTCAAATCCCGAGTTCACCGGCAGCGTGCTGGCGGCCTGCGCCCGTGCCGCGCACCGCTTGAGCCGCGAGGGCGCCGTCGGGTGCAAGACGATGTTCGACATCGCCCCTGCCTACCTCTCCGCGAAAAGTGACGAGCAGCTGCGCGCCGAGATGCTGTAGCGATTCGCTCATCCGATATGTCGAAGGCCCCGTCGTTTGCAGCGACGGGGCCTTTTCGATGCCTTAGATCAAAACGCCGTTGCAGTGGTCGATCTCGTGTTGGATGATCTGGGCGGTGAAGCCGGTGAAGGTTTTGACTCGCGGCTTCATGGCGAGATCCTGGTAGCTCACCTTGATGGTGCGATAGCGCGTCGCGGAGCGCGTGCCCGAAAGCGACAGGCAGCCTTCTTCCGCCTCGTAGGTGCCGGCGCACGAGATGATCTCGGGATTCAGCATGGCCACGTGCGAGCCGCCGTCGTCGAAGACGATGATGCGTTTGAGCTCGCCGATCATGTTCGCCGCCATGCCGACGCAGGAATGACGATGCGCCTCCAGCGTGTCCAGCAGGTCCTGCGCGATGGGCAGGTCGGCCTCGGTTGCCGGTGCCGACGCGCGCTGCAGAACCAACTCGTTTCTCATGATGGGACGAATCATCGCCAAAAACCTCTCCACGTGACGAGCCTTTGCCGTTTGGTGCGACAAGGCTCGCTTTCCTACACTCTCTTGGTATAGTGTACGTGAACTTGACAGACGGGAGGCGCAGATCGTGGACGCAGTCGCATTCATGCGTGGCAATAGAGCGTATTTCGAGGATTTTATAACGAGGAGCACCTATCATTCGAATGCCATCGAAGGCAGCACGCTTTCGTACGCTGAAACGTATGCGATTCTCTGGAATGACAACTCGTTGCAAGTGACCGCTACTGCACGAGAGTTGTACGAGGCCATCAACCACAAATATGCGTTGAGCCTTGCGCTCGAAGATATGCAGGCACCCTTGAGCGAGAGGCTCGTCAAGGAGATCGCGCGGGCTATCAACAAGAACATCAATGAAATCGGGGGTTACAGAACGGTTTCGGTGCTTATCCGCGGTGCAGAGCACATTCCGCCGAAGCCGAACCAGGTGAACCAGCTCATGATGCAGCTGGTATACGAGTACAACCATGACGACGACGTCGATCCGTACCTGCGCGAGGCGCGTTTCCATATCCGGTTCGAGCGCATCCATCCCTTCGAAGACGGCAATGGGCGTACGGGCAGGATACTTGTCAATCGCGGGCTCTTGCAGGCGGGACTGGCTCCCGTTGTCGTTCCGTTCGAGCGTCGTGCCGAGTACCTTGCGATGCTTGCCGGCGGCGACCCGGACGGGCTTGCCGAGATGTTCCGGTCGCTGTCCCATGACGAGGAGGAACGCATCGCGCTGTTCGCGGAAGCTGCTCAAAAGTAGATCGCAGTCGCGAAGGCGGCAAGGGCGAACAGGATTCCGAATGCCGCCGCGACGGCGCGCTCCTTGCCGGCGAGGCCGAAGCCGATGCCGCGCATGCCTTCGAGCAAGCTGGCCTTTCTGCGGGTCGGGCGCGGTTCCTCGCGCAGCCGACCGCCGGGGATGACTTCGATCTCCACCGTGCGGGTCGGGCGCGCGTGGGCTCCGTGCTGCTGTCGGGGCTGGGGGAGCGGTGCGAGGGCTGCGTTGCTCATAAGGTCTCCTTCGTCGACATCTCGTTCGTATGCTGTGAAGGATACAGGAAACGCGCGCCTCGCTTGTCCTATTATAGGGACATCGGTGCAAGCGTGAAAAAAGCCCGACGGCGAATCCGTCGGGCTTGAACGATCGAAGCTGGCTGGTGCAAGCGATCCGGCTTGCTACTCCTTGCCGGTCCAGCAGTACGTGCACACCTTCTCGGGATCGATGCCGATGGCTTCCAGCATGCCGTCGAGCGACTGGTAGCCCAGCGAGTCGAAGCCCATCTGCTCGCAGATGGATTTCAGCATGCACTTGCCGCGCTCGGTGGAGCCGTCGGCGTACTCGTCGAGGTGCTGCACGCCCTCCTCGCCTTCCAGCTGGTCCACCATGCGGCGCGCGAGCAGCTCCATGTCGGAGCGGCTGCTGGAGAAGCTCAGGTACTTGCAGCTGAACATGATGGGCGGGCAGGCCGAGCGCATGTGCACTTCCTCGGCGCCGCACTTGTACAGGAAGTCCACCGTCTCGTTCAGCTGCGTGCCGCGCACGATGGAGTCGTCCACGAACAGCAGCTTCTTCTCGTTGATGAGCTCGGGGATGTGGATCTGCTTCATCTTCGCCACGCGGTTGCGCACTTCCTGGTTGCTCGGCATGAACGAGCGCGCCCATGTGGGCGTGTACTTGATGAAGGGGCGGGCGAAGGGGGTCTTGCACTCCGTCGCGTAGCCGACGGCGTGCGGCACGCCCGAGTCGGGCACGCCGGCCACGTAGTCGAGCTCGGGCACGCCGCCCGTCGCGGCTTCGTCGCGGGCCATGATGGCGCCGTTGCGATAGCGCATGACCTCGACGTTCACGCCCTCGTAGTTCGAGTTCGGGTAGCCGTAGTACACCCACAGGAAGGCGCAGATCTTCATCTTGTCGCCTGCGGGGGAGATGGTGCGGTACTCGTCGGGGTTCACCAGCACGATCTCGCCGGGGCCAAGCTCGTATTCGTCGCGATAACCCAGCTTGTGGTAGGCGAACGACTCGAACGAGATGCAGAACCCGTCATCGCTCTTGCCGATGAGCACCGGCAAGCGGCCCATCTTGTCGCGCGCGGCGATGATCTGGCCGTCCTGCGTGATGATGAGCAGCGTGAGCGATCCGTCGATGGATTCCTGCGCGTGCTTGATGCCCGAGACGAAGTCGTCCTTCTGGTTGATGAGCGCGGCGACGAGCTCCGTGGTGTTCACCTTGCCCGAGCTCATGGCCATGAACTGGCGGCCGCCGCTGGCGAAGTTGCGCTCCACCAGCTCCTCGGCGTTGTTGATGGCGCCCACCGTGGTGATGCCGAACGTGCCCAGGTGCGAGCGCACCAACAAAGGCTGCGGGTCGGTGTCGCTGATGCAGCCGATGCCGCTGCAACCGTGGAAGCCCTGCAGGTCGTCTTCGAAGCGCGTGCGGAACGGCGTGTTCTCGATCGAGTGGATCTCGCGTTGGAAGCATCCTTCCTCCGCGTCGTGGAAAATCATGCCCGCGCACTTCGTTCCCAGGTGGGAGTGGTAGTCCACGCCGAAGAACACGTCCAGCACCACGTCGTGATGCGCCGCCGCCCCAAAGAATCCGCCCATTGCTTGCCTTTCGTTGTGCCTGCCGCTAATCCGTGCCAACAAAAATATCAGTATACGGCTACCGCCGGTCCGAAGGAACGCTGAGCGGCCACGATCCGCGTTTTCTGCACGAGTTCGCGCCTCGTGGCGAAGCGTTTTCCCTCTTCGGTTAGCTCTTCTTGTCCGGAACGATGAAGATGAACACGAGCGAGCTGATCAGCAGCAGGAACGGGTAGAACAGAAACGGGATGATCTGGAACGCCGACACCGCGAAACCCAGCTCCGTGGCGGCCGAGATGGCCACGAGCATCTGCGCGCCGTAAGGCAGGATGCCCTGGAACACACACGAGAACGTGTCGAGCAGCGATGCCGTCTTGCGCTTCGAGATGCCGTACGTCTTCGCCATATCGGCGGCGATGGGGTTCGAGATGACGATGGCCACGGTGTTGTTCGCGGTGGCGATGTCCATGGCACCCACCAGCAAGCCCATGCCCAGCTGACCGCCTTTCTTGCTTTTGAACAGGCTTTTGATGCCGTTCAACAGCGCCACGAACCCGCCGTACTCGCGGATGAGCGCGCAGATGGCCGACACCAGAAGCGCCACCATCGTGGTCTCGAACATGCCTGCGGCACCCGAGCCCATGTTGGCCAGCAGGTCGGTGGCGGCAGTGGCGCCCGTGGCCACCATGATGATAGAGCCCGACAGAATGCCCAGCAACAGCACGACGAACACGTTCACGCCGATGATGCCGCCGACGAGCACGATGAGGTAGGGGATGAGCTGGATCAGGTCGTACTCGTGAACGACGCTGCCGCCGAGGTCGGCGCCGAACGACAGTGCGAGGATGATGACGAGCGATACGATGGCCGCGGGTAGGGCGATCTTGAAGTTCTCGCGGAACTTGTCCTTCATCTGGCAGCCTTGGCCTTGGCAGGCTGCGATGGTGGTGTCGGAGATGAACGAGAGGTTGTCGCCGAACATGGCGCCGCCCATGACGCTGGCCACGCACAGCGGCAGGCTGAAGCCGGACGCAGACGACACCGCCACGGCGATGGGCGTGATCAACGTGATGGTGCCCACCGACGTGCCCATCGACAGCGACACGAAGCAGCTCACCACGAACAGCACCGCCACGGCGAACTGCACGGGAACGACGGAAAGCAGCAGGTAGGCCACGCTTTCGGCACTGTCGCGACCCACGGTGCCCACGAAGATGCCGGCCACCATGAAGATGAGCACCATGGTGACGATGGTCTTGTCTCCCATGCCGCGGCCCATGATGGTAAGCTTGTCATCGAAGGGCAGCTTTCGGTTTTGGAAGCACGCCACCAGAAGCGCGACGAGGAAAATCACCACGACGGGGATGTTGTAGAAGCCCATGGGAATGCCCATGCCGTACTCGAACAAGATGCCCAGTCCCAGATACAGCACCAAAAACACCCCGATCGGAAGCAGCGCCTTGACGTTGCCCTTCTTGACGGTCTCGGTGGTTTTCTCCTCCATATTCGTCCCTTCTTGCCTTCGTCTTCGTTGCGGTGTTCCATCATACCGTAAGGTGCGGGCAATAGAGGGCAAGGCGCGCGTTTTGAGTGCTACACTGTGGCGAGAGCGGTCGAATGGAGGAAAGCGACGGTATGAAGAAGATACTGCTGGTGGCGACGGGCGGCACCATCGCATCGGTCGAGGACGGACGCGGCTTGGCGCCGGCGCTGAGCGGCGAGGAGCTGGCGCGCTACGTGCCCGAGATCGCGGATGTGTGCGACTTCGACGTGGTGCAGCCCATGAACATCGACAGCACGAACATGCGCCCGGCCGACTGGATGCGCATCCGCGACGAGATCGTGGACGCCTACGACGCCTACGACGGGTTCGTGGTGCTGCACGGCACCGACACGATGGCCTACACGGCCGCCGCGCTGTCCTACCTGGTGCAGGGCAGCCCGAAGCCCATCGTGCTGACCGGCTCGCAGCAGCCTATGGCCAGTCCCTTCACCGACGCGAAGCTCAACCTGTACCAGAGCCTGCTGTTCGCGGCCGACGATCGCTCGTGCGACGTGTCGGTGGTGTTCGGCGGCGCGGTGATAGCCGGCACGCGGGCGCGCAAGCAGCGCACGATGAGCTTCAACGCGTTCACCAGCGTGAACTTCCCCGAGATCGCGCTCGTGCGCGGCGAGCGCATCGTGAGGGCGGGGTCGCCTGCGACGTGCGCGGGCATCGGGGGAGCGCCGCGCGCGTACGATAGCCTCAACGAGCGCGTGTTCGTGCTCAAGCTGACGCCCGAGATGAATCCGAGCATCTTCAACCTGCTCAAGCGCGACTACGATGCCGTCATCCTGGAGACGTTCGGCATCGGGGGCATCCCCGACTACGGCGACTACCGCCGCGCCATCTTCGGATGGGTGGACTCGGGGCGCACGCTGGTCGTGACCACGCAGGTGCCCGAAGAGGGCTGCGACCTGGGCGTGTACGAGGTCGGGCGCGCTTATGCGGGACATCGCGGCATCCTCAAGGGCGGCGACATGACCACCGAGGCGCTTGTGGCGAAGACTATGTGGGCGCTCGGGCAGACGAGCGACCCCGACGAGATCCGCGACCTGTTCTACCGCACGGTGAACCACGACCGGCTGGCGGAAGAGGGCTAAACGCGCTCGGCTGCGATGGTTCCGAGGCACACGGTGTGCAGCGGCTTGTAGACGGCGCCCGCGCGGTCGAGCGTGCTCTTGTAGAGGGTGACGTCGGTCGCCTCGTCGTTTTGGGGAAACGCCAGGTGCGGCAGGCCGACGTGCGGGATGCGAGCGCGGCGCGCGAGGGTGAAGTGCGCTTTGAAGGGCTTGGCATCGAAGGGCACGTCGCGGGCGCGCAGCTCGTCGCGCAGACGCGCCGCCAGTTGCTCGAGCTCGGGTGCGGCGGCGATGCCCAGCCACAACGTCGCGTCGGTTGCGCGGCCGAACTTCCCCAGGCCGTCGCTGCGCAGCGGGACGGGGGACGCGCCGGCGCAGGCGGCTTCCAGCGCGTCGGTCGCGGCAGCGAGCTGCGCTTCGTCGACGTCGCCGAGGAAGGCGAGCGTGAGGTGGTAGGTGTCGCGCTTCAGGAAGCGCCCCTCCATCGACGCGCTCAGCCGGCGGGCGAGCGCGGCCGCGTCGTCAGCGAAGTCGGGCGGCAGGTCGAGCGCGATGAACGTCCTCATGGGGAGCTCCTTATTCCATGTCGAGCGGCATCTTGCGCGCGGGCGCGGGAAAGATGCGGTCGAGCAGCGCGAGATCGTCGCTTCTATACTGCGTGCATAACGCGGACCGTTATCCCCGTTTGGAGCCTTGACGGCTGATACCGCCTTTGTGGCCCGATGCCTTGTTCGGACCCAAGCCGCCGCGCAGGGCGCGGTTGAGCTTGGGCGCGGGCGGCAAAGGGCGTTCGATGGCGTGCGGCTTCTTGCCCATGAGGCTAGACCAGCTTGCCCTTGCAGTGGTCGATGCCGTGCTGGATGATCTGCGCCGTCCAGCCGTTGAAATCCTTCTTGCGCGGCTTGAGCTCGCCGTCGACCAGTTCGCTGTAGCCCACCTTGATGCGGTCGAAGCGCGTGACTTTGGAGTCGGCTTCAAGCGAGAGGCAGCCTTCGACGGCCTTGAACGCGCCGAGCGCCTGCAACAGGCGCGGGTTGTACATGACGTGTGGCTGATCGTCGTCGTCCAGGTACGCGATGATGCAGGTCGTAGCGCCGATCTGGTTCGCCGCCAAGCAAGCGGCACCGTCCATCGACGTCAGCGTTTCCACAAGGTCATCCGCCACCTGCGCGTCCTCGGCCGTGGCAGGGGTGCATACCTGCGAGAGGGTGGCCTCGTCCTTTACCAGTTCTTTGATCATGATGCTCCGTTCAAGGATGGTTCGTCATTCGATGCTTGTCCGAGGATTTTATCATGAAGGAGGACGAGGTTTTCAGCTTTCGCCGTTTTTGCGCTTGGGCTTGTTGGTGCGGGATGTTGTTGACGATGCATTCAAGCGCTCGTCAATCAAGGGCGGTTCTAATTCAGGTAGTTCTCGGGGATAGCCCGTGCGGCGGTTTTCTGCTCGAAGCTGTAGGCGATGTTGAGCAGCTTCTCGTCCTCGTTTCTCCCTGCGACGAAGGTGGCCCCTCTTGGGGCGCCTTCGTCCGAGACGCCGGCGGGCACCGTCAGCTCGGGGTATCCCGCCGTGGCTGGCACGAGTACGCCTTCGTTGTCGTAGAACACGAGGGCGTCGAGCTTCTCGTCGCGAAGCAGGTCATCGATCCTGCTTTGCGCGGTTTTGACCATCGCCTCGACCTTCGCTTTGTCGAATTCGGTCACTTCGTTCGCGTCTTCAAGGAGATCCTGGCCATATTTCGCCCGCCTGCTCGGGTCTTTCTGGTTGAAGGCGATCAGATCGGAAAGGCTTTTCACCGGCGCTACTGCGGAGAAGTTGGCGGCAGCGGCCGCGCCGCTTCCGAAGCTGGATCCTTCCGGCGAAAGGTTGAGGGGATCGAAGGGATTGTGGGTTTGGCCGGCCTTGGAGCTGTAGCCGCTCGGCATCTTCGTGTCCATGAAGTTTGCGAGTTCGGACAGGTTCGATTTGCCCAATATGATCGCACCGCTGTTCGTCAGGGCCGTTACTACGTCAGCGTCGTCTTTTGGCGTGAAGTCCTTGAGCGCGTAGGTGCCGCCGCTGGTGGGCATGGTGTTCGTGTTGACGTTGTCTTTGACGAGGACGGGGATTCCCCTCATCCCCGCCGGAGTTGCGGAGCTCGCGTCGAGGGCGCGGGCTTCCTCTATCGCCTTCGGATTGATCGCCGCTACTGCGTTGATGCCCTTTTCACCGGCATCGTATGTTTTGATGCGATTCAGGTAGAACGCCGTCAGTTCTTCGTAGGTCAAGTCGCCCCTGGAGATCGCCGCGTGCAGGTCCTCGATGGACTTCTCCATGATCAGGTCTTTTTTCGCACGGACTTTTTCGAGGTCTATCCCGGCAAGCTGCGAGTCGATGAGCGCAACCTGTTGGTCTTTGTCGTAGGAGATGCGCTCTTCCTGTTCGGGCGCGAGCGATCTTGGAAGCGCTAGCGCCGCTATGGCAACGCCGACCAGGGCGATCAATATGATCGATGCGGGCAGTATGATTTTCAGGCGGGTCTTCATCGCGGTCTCCTCGCTTCGGTTGGTGATGCGGTGTCTGCCTCTGTGTTTTCGGTTGCGCCGTGGTGCTGCGGGGTTTCGCCCGGGAGGTGGGTTCGTCCAACGGCATTTTGTTGCTGCGGTCTTTTATGCCACGTCAAACGAGATTTCAGGTGTTTTTAAGGTTAGGCGATGCGCGACGAGGAGCCGGTTGGTGTGGGGTGTGGGCATGTGGGTGGAAACCGAGAAAAGTGTTTTTTGTCCAATATTCGGTACACGGTAGGCGTGTCGATTGTTGTATGCTGAGTTTTGCAGGTAGCAATTAGTTGAAGGGGAAGGTATGAAAAAGTCGGGATGCCTCGGAGCTCTTCTCGCGTTGCTTCTTGCTCCTTTTGTCATCATAGGGAAGGTGCTAGCGTACCTGGTCAAAAAGGTCTGATCCCTGCAGAGGAGCCTTCGCGCTGTCGTCATTTTCGGAACGGCTGTCTCTTCGGGATGTTTCGTCTTTTAATCGCGAGACTACGAAGGGGGATCGGCGGTCTGCATACGAGGGGTGAATGTGGCTATTTGCAATCTAGATCAACTCAACAGAATCGACCTGCGTAAGGTGTGGCCGAACGAGGCGCGCGACTTCACTAAGTGGCTTTCCGTGGAGAGCAACCTCAACATGCTCGGCAATGCGATCGGCATCGAGCTCGAGCTCGTCGAGACCGAGTCATCCGTCGGCTCGTTCAACGTCGACATCTACGCGCAGGAGTCTGGAACCGGGCGCAAGGTTGTCATCGAAAACCAGCTCGAGGATACGAACCATGACCATTTGGGCAAAGTCATCACGTACGCTGCCGGCAAGGGCGCCGAAGTTGTGATCTGGGTTGTTGCCCGCGCGCGCGACGAGCACAGGCAGGCGATCGAGTGGCTCAACCAGCACACCGACAGCAGCTTCGGTTTCTTCTTGGTGGAGATAGAGCTGTGGTCTATCGGCGACTCGTTGCCCGCGCCGCGCTTCAACGTCGTTGAACAGCCAAACGAGTGGACGAAGACCATCAAACTTAGCGAGTGCCTTTCCGAGACCGAACGCACCAAGCTGTCGTATTGGACGAAGTATCGTGAGGTCGCGCAGGCATCGTTTGAGTTTCTGAAGGTTTTCAACCCGCAGAAGCCTTCGAAGGATCATTGGACGACGCTGCGCTGCGGAACATCGTCCTATCATATCGCGTTGCTCGTCGATACGCAGCGCGGCTGCATCGGCATTGAGTTCTACGTGCCGGACAATAAAGAGATCGGTCGCAAGGCTATCGAGAACGCGTCATTGTTCGAGGAGCGGCTAGGGCTTGTAGAGAAGCCCTTCGATGCCAAGAAAGCATCCGGGCTGCGATTCTACAAGGAAGGCTGCAGGATCAAGGGCAACCAAGATGCCTGGCCGGGTTTCATTGCCCAGCAGCTGAGATGGGCTCTTGTGATGAAGAAGATTGTCGACGAATTGGAGCTGTAGGCGATGATGGACCTGACCTTGCTTCGAGCCCTTTTGAGCTCGGGATCAATTTGCTGAGCGATTGCCAGGCGAGGGGAGTGGGATCCGAGGCGATGCGGGCTTTCCTGCTTGGGTTCGAGGAGGTCGTCGGGCCAACGGGGTTTGTCGCGAAGATCGAGGCCGCCAACGGCAACAGCCGGCGCATGTCCAGAAGGCTAGGGTTCAGGCTCACTGGCATCGAGGCCTTCCTTACTGAGGATCCGCAGGTGCTAAGAAGTCTTGAGGAATCGAGGCTTTCATGCATTGATGAAGCCATCTGCGCCCTTGCCGAAGAGCTCGGTGTCGAGCCTAGGACGCTCTTGAGCCATGTTCTCGTGTTCGAAAAGGATCCGACTCGCGAAGAGGAATTGGGGTAATGTCGCATTTGTCCAATGTCTGGTTGTAGGGGTGCCATAGAGACAGATTGAGTCGGCTGCTGTTGGTTGCGAGGTGACGCATGAGATGGCATGAGGCACCAAAGCGCGCCATATAAGAACCACCGGGAGAGACGGAAAAAGCACCCAGCCCGGTGGGTGCGAGAGCGCGCGGGGCTGGGTGCTAACAGATGTCAAGGTATTCCAAAGCGTACAGAAATATTAGAACAAGTGTTCCCTTGCCTCATTCAGGGATTCGTTTTCTCCAGTGAACTCTAATTGTTTGGAGTTCATGTAGTTTGTCGGATTGTCCCTAGCTTTTATGAGTTTGGGAACCAAATGGGAATCGGCGATCTTGGATGTTGAGCTCTTTCTTGAACATAAAAGCATTTGCTGTTTCGCCATTTGCAAACCCTAACTTCTTGTGATGGAGCTTCATGGTGCTATGCATGTGGAAATCAGCTCTAATTAGGGCGGTTCTCCGCTTTGCGACAAGTGTTTCGCTTTCGAATGCGCTTCGGAAAGAATCGACAGCTTCTTGTCTTGCTTTGCTTGTATTGCTTATCTGGGTTCGCTTGTCCTTTAGCTTGTCTTCAAGGGCTTTATGGATGAAACTATCGTTAAGATGGGAAAGACGGGCTTCACGAGCTGCTTCAAGAACGGCTTTCTTGTAAGCACGGAAAGCTTCGGTAACATCTCTATTTTCCTTAACCGCCTCAGGAACGTCTCGCCTAAAAGATGTGTCGATTTTTGCCAAAGCAGTTGCATAATCAATCGACGTATATTTTTTACTGCTGAAGCCGTAGGAGCTTTTTCGAACTTGATTGATAACTTCTCGTCATGATCAACGCCGTATCTGCCGATGAAGTCAATTAGATTCTCTTGTCGTTCTGCTTCAGGTTCAAGAAGCTGCTCGTTAAATTGAACACTATATTCACTTTCGATTGACCTGGTTTTGATCTCTTCGACTTGATCAAACGCTGAGCCGAAGTAGAGCTTCAATTTCTTATTGAAAGCTTCACCTTTGTTTTGAAACAGCGAAGAGACATAGCTCTGATCGAAATAGTCAAAGCGGAAGGAGCCGTCAGACAGGCTCGTACCCGATAATGAAGTAACGGCGGGGATTTCGGTCCTCAGAAACTCAATCCTTTCTTCATCAACCGGATCCTCAAATCTGGCGTTGTCCAGCGAGAGTGCAATCCTGTCAAGTAGAGCGGATTTGCCGCTGCCACGCCCGCCGATAATTGCGTTGAGTTTTGGGGATAACCCGATTGACTGTTCGCCGATTATTGCTGTTCCAAGATACTTTCCCTTTTCGTTTTCAGGTATGAAAAATTGTGCTGGACGAATTCGGGATAGCTCAGATCCAACCATCTGAATGCCTGAAAAATAGGCAAGTTGGCTACTTGTGTTGCTAATTCGACTAACGATTGTTTAGATAGTGAATCCAGCAAGTAGCCCTTGGCGTCGGACAAGCCCGGTTTAACGGGCCGTCTTTCGCCGCAACTTGCCGCGCTGATGCAGGCTATGCGGGGGATCTCCCGCGCCCCTAATAACCGGGCTTAACGTCCCTTGGCAACAAGCTAATGCGTTTACATGGAATTCTATGTAAAATATGACCATGCATAAAATGGCTGAAAGGTGCACATCATGGCCATAATTCGTCCCGTAACAGAGCTTCAGCGTAAGGTCGGCGAGCTCTCCAGGCTTGCCAAGGAAACCAAGGAGCCGATCTACCTCACCAAGAACGGTGCCGAGCATCTTGTGCTCATCGACTCCGATACCTTCGCCGCGCTTCAGAAGCGCGCGGAAGAAATGCATCAAAACCAGAAATAGCGAAAGCTCGCTAAAATCCACCAGAACAGGGGCTGTTATGAACAGCGATGAATTGATTAAGAAAGTCGGCGTAAACATTCAGGAAAAGGCGGCGCTCATCTGGAACGGGTCGCGTCCCGAATCATGGTGTATCAAGGGTCGTCGCCTGGAATCGCCGGCACCCTTGCTCGGTGAATCTTAGCCTTCGTCCCCCTTCGGGTCAATCGCGCTTCCGATGATCCTGCGGGCCGCCTCCCGGGCGGCGCGCACCTCCTCCTCCGTCGGGGCGGGGCGCTCGGGCGCCTTCCAGGCGTGGGCGAGCGAGGGCCTGGAGATGACGCAGCGCACCGACCACTCCTCGTCGGCCTCGATCAGCGCCGCGCCCACCAGGCGTATCAGCGACTCGCGCGAGGGGAACCCCTGCACGACGTTGGCGCGGCGCTTGATCTCGCGGTTGGCCCTCTCCTGGACGTTGTTGGTGCGGATCCTGATCCTGTGCGACGCCGGGAACGCCAGGTAGGCCAGCGCCGACTCCTCGGCCTCCAGCAGGGCCTCGCCGGCGCCCTTGGAGAGCTTCAGGATCTCCTCGGTCGCCTGCTGGTAGCACGCCCTCACCAGGATCGGGCTCTTCTGGGCGAAGACGGCCTTCATGGCCTCGCGGGCGCGGCGCTGGTCCTCCCTCTTGCAGATGCGCCCCGCCACGTTGCGCATGAGGTGCGTCACGCAGCGCTGCCAGGCGGCGCCCTGGAAGGTCTCGGCCGCCGCCGCCCTGAGCCCCTCGTGCGCGTCCGAGACGACGAGCCTCACGCCCTCGACGCCGCGTGCGCGCAGGTCGGACAGGAACGCCCTCCAGCCCGCGCGGCTCTCCGTGTCGACGCAGTCCACGCCCAGGAAGCGCTTGTGGCCCGTGTCGTCGAGCCCGATGGCGGTCACGACCGCCTGGGACACCGAGCGGCCCTCCACGCGGCACTTCACGTAGGTTGCGTCGAGCCAGAGGTACGCGAAGCGCACGCCGTCGAAGCGCTGGCGGCGGAACGCGGCGACCTCGGCGTCGAGGACCTCGCACAAGCGCGACACCTGCGACTTCGACATCGACGACACGCCGAGCTCGCCGGCGACGGCCTCCACCTTGCGCGTGGACACCCCCCATGACGTGCATCTCGGCCACCGCCGCGACCAGAGCGCGGTCCACGCGGCAGTAGCGTTCGATGAGGTCGTCGGGGAAGAACGAGCCGGAGCGCAGCTTCGGGATCCTGAGCGTCACGTCGCCGACGGAGGTGGCCAGGCCCCGCTCGCGGTAGCCGTTGCGGGAGTTCGTCCGCTCGGGGCTGCGCTCGCCGTAGGCCGCCCCGCATTCCTCGTCGGCCCTCGCCGACATCGCGGCGTTCGCCACGAGCTCGAGCATCCTGCGCCCGAACTCGCGCAGGTCGACGCACTCCTCCAGGATCGCGAGCGCGAGCCCCTTCACTTCGGGGTCGTTGAATAGTACAGTGTCCATAGCGGGCATCGCCTTCCTTCGAATCGGATTTTGTGGTGATTGACGATTCTAGACGATGCCCGTTTTCCTCGGGCGGGCTTCGCCCGCCCTCCAGAAACGGGTTGATACACCAACTTTCGGGACGCTACCCTGGAACGTTGCGGACACGTTGCGCGGTCCCTACAAGCCCCACGAGTACGGCCTCGTCATCTTGCCCATGACGGTCATTAAACGTTTTCACGACTGCCTGCTGCCAACGCACGGGAAGGTCGTGGAAGCCGCAGAGGAGTACAAGAACTTTGCCGTCAAGGACGGTTTCCTCCGAGAGGCATCCGGTTACCCCTTCTACAACACATCCAAGTTCACCTTCGAGACGCTCAAGGCCGACCCCGCCAACATCGAGGACAACTTCAAGGACTACCTCAACGGTTTTTCCGAAAACGTGCAAGACATTTTGGCGCGCATGGATTTCTTCCGCCAGATTGAGCGCCTGAGCGATCCTGATGCACCTTTGCTGTACCAGGTGGTGAGCGACTTCTGCGCGGAGCGCGCCGACATGTCTCCTGAGAAGATCAAGCCCGTTGACATGGGCTACATCTTCGAAAATCTTATCCAGCGGTTCTCCGAATCCTATGACGAGGATGCCGGAGCCCACTTCACAAGCCGCGACATCGTCTATCTCATGACCGATTTGCTGATTGCCGCCGACCCCCATGTCTTCGACGGCGATCGCATCTCCAAGACCGTATACGATCAGACCATGGGCACTTCCCAGATGCTCAGCTGCACCGAGGAGCGTTTGCGCCAGCTTGACGATGACGCTCGTGTGACTTGCTTCGGCCAGGAGTTCAATCCTTTCACCTTTGGCATCGCCAAGGCATCCGCGCTAATTCGTGGAGAAGACGATGCGAATATGCGGTTTGGAGACACCCTATCATCAGACAAATTCGCGGATTATAAATTTGACTACTGTATTTCGAATCCGCCTTTTGGAGGCGACTGGAAGCTTGAAGAAACCGCCGTCAGAAAAGAAGCCAAGCTTACTGGAAGCCGATTCCATGTCGGACTTCCCGCTCGTGGCGATGGCCAGATGCTCTTTATGCTTAACGGAATCGCAAAGCTAAAGGACGAAGGCGTAATGGTGATTGTCCAAGACGCATCGCCTCTTTATAAAGGAAAACCTGAAAGTGGCGAAGACAAGATTCGTTCCTATATTCTTGAAAACGATTGGCTCGATGCGATTATTCGTTTGAGTGGAGACGCTTTCTACAACACAGGGTTAGTAACATTTTTATGGGTCATCAATAAAGGCAAGCCTGAAAAACGAGCAGGAAAAGTGCAGTTGATTGATGCCTCGGGTTGTTGCGTGCCAAGAAATAGACCCATTGGTAAAAAGAGGAATGACATAACCAAATTCTGTCGTGATTTGGTTCTTGAGGCGTTCTCGGATTTTGAGACGAAAGACTACTCGTCTTCTTCAGAAAGCGGCAATGCCATTCATGTACGTTCTCTGGTTTGCGATGCTGCTGATTTTGGCTACAACAGGGTTGGCGTCTGCGAACCCCTGTTTAACCCTGATGGGTCAATTGTGGTCGATAAGAAAGGGAGCCCGGTTGCTGATGCCGAGAGGGAAGATACCGAAGATATTCCGCTTAGTTACGATATTGACGAATACATGGAAAAGAAAGTTCTGCCTTTCAATGAGCATGCGTGGCTAAACAGAAAGAAGCAAAAAACAGGTTACACTATCCCATTCACCAGGTTCTTCTATGAATTTATGGATCTTGAAACCGTCAATGACGCGGCTCAGGAACTTTCTTGCTCGATGAATAGGAGTGCTGCAGAAGTTGGTAGGCGTTTCGCCATGCTTCCTGATCCGGAGATTTGCTATGAAGCAAGCGAAACATGGCTAGGTGACATCCCTGAATCTTGGAGTGCTCTTCGTATTGGAGACCTGTTCGAATTAAGGTCAACAAAAGTGAGTGATGAAGATTACCGACCGCTTTCCGTAACCAAGAAGGGCATAGTCCCTCAACTTGATTCTGTTGCTAAAAGCGATAACCATGCGAATCGAAAGCTTGTAAAAGAAGGCGACTTTGCCATCAACAGCCGATCCGACCGTAGGAATTCTTGCGGCTTTTCTCCATACGATGGATCTGTTTCAACTATTACTACAGTCCTTTTTCCGAGGCAGCCAATTGTTTCGAGATACTTTGACCTGCTGTTCGACACCCCAAGGTTTGCAGAGGAATTCTACCGATGGGGGCATGGAATTGATAGCGATATCTGGACGACCAATTGGTCGGACATGAAAAAGATCGTTATCCCATGTCCTCCAATCAGTGAACAGAAAAGGATAGTGGATTATCTGTCTGACGAATTGAAGCAAATTCGTTCTGCCAGGGCGTCTGTTCAGGCCGAGATCGAGAATATTTCGTTTGATGTGGTTGACGGAGAGACTCTGTGCTATCGATGACGCTGTAAGTGATATGACGGACGGCAACAAACAGAATGTACTTGCCGAATTAAAGCTTGGTCGCTTGAGTGAGTCCCTTGAATCGCTCAACAAGCTTCAGGAGACATTTGTGTACGAAATCGTTACTGGTAAACGGAGGGCTATGTAATGATTGTCACAAAAGAGAAAAATTTAGAGGAAGACATCGAGTCCTTCCTCTGTTCAGAAGCGGGTGGGTATTATAAATCTAAAGACAGCCAATCCCTCCTATACGTCGAAGACGGAACCTATCAGGTTGTAGACGGGCACGGCTACCGAGATATGCCTGGAAAAGGTATTGATATCGCAACATTGGTCAATTTTGTCCAGACCACGCAGCCAAAAGCTTGGGAGCGTTTTGAGAAGCAGTGCAATTCCGATCCTGAGAAGAAGTTCTTTAAGGTTTTTCAAGATGCCGTAAGTCTTTACGGCATCGTTCATGTACTAAAACATGGTTTCAAACATCGAGGCATAGCCTTCAAAGTTGTGTATTTCAAGCCAGAGTCGAGCCTGAATGATGCTGCTAACAAGCGATATGGCCAAAATGTTTGCCGTTGTATCCGCCAATTTCATTATGAGACGATTCCTAGCCATTCTGTCGATATGGTTTTGGATGTAAACGGAATTCCTGTTGTCGCAATTGAGCTAAAGGATCAGTTCACTGGCCAGAACGTCGAAGATGCCATGCGTCAGTGGCGAGAGGACAGAGACCCTCGCGAAGAATCGTTCAAATTCGATAATCGTGTCGTTGCCTTTTTTGCCGTTGATCTTTGCAACGTGATGATGACAACAAAGATTGAAGGTTTGACCACTTCCTTCTTGCCGTTCGACCAAGGTTCGAACGGAGCTGGAAATGATGGTGGTTCTGGAAATCCTAATAATCCACATGGTTATGCAACTTCGCATCTTTGGAAAGAGGCTCTGCAGAAAGATAGCTTGCTTGATATTCTCCAGAAGTTTATTCACCTTGAAGTAAAGGAAGAAACGAAACTTGACTCCAAAGGTATCGAGGTTAAACAGAAGAAGAACCGCATAATATTCCCTCGCTATCATCAGCTTGACGTTGTCAGAAAGATTGTTGGGGATGTCATCGAATCAGGATCGAGCAGCAGCTACTTGATTCAGCATTCTGCGGGATCGGGGAAGTCGAACAGTATTGCTTGGACAGCGTATCGATTTGCCTCGCTGTTTAGGGGTGACAAGCCCTTGTTCGATTCTGTTGTTGTCGTCACCGACCGCAGGGTTCTTGACGATCAGCTGCAAGAAACAATCAGCGGATTCGACCATGCTGTTGGCAGCGTTTGTATTATTGACAAAAAAAAGATTCTGGCGACTTGCGCGATGCTCTAAACGATGGAAAGCGCCTTATCGTATCGACCTTACAAAAGTTCCCTGTAATCTTTGAGGAGGTCGAAAGCAGCGGAAAACGTTTCGCTGTGATTGTTGATGAGGCCCATTCGAGCCAGACTGGTACCAGTGCGCTCAAGCTTAAGGCAGCCCTCGCTGATACCGAGCAGGCCTTGCGGGAGTACGCCGAAATCGAGGTCGAGGCTGAAGGTGAGGTCGAAGACTGGGAGGATGAGCTCGCTAAGGCCTTGTCCGTGCATGGTCGACATGAGAACCTGACATTCTGCGCGTTTACCGCAACGCCAAAGGAGCAGACGCTTGAGATATTCGGAGTGGAACATCCGGACGGATCTTATCGCCCGTTCCACATCTACTCGATGCGCCAGGCGATTGAGGAGGGCTTTATCATGGATCCTCTCGCCCATTACGTCTCCTACAGTGAGGCGCTTGAAATTGCCAGGACGATTCCTGACAATCCAGATGTCCCATCCAGTCCGACACTGAAATTATTGCGCAGATACAAGGAGTTGCATCCTTACGCTTTGGGCCAGAAGGCGGAGATCATCGTTGAGACTTTCTGCTCTGTTACCCGGAAGAAGATAAAGGGCAAGGGCAAGATGATGGTCGTCACAGCATCGCGCCTTGCGGCTGTGCGCTATTACCACGAAGTAAAACGGTATATGCAGAAGAAGGGATATGACGACCTTGAGGTTCTGGTCGCTTTCAGCGGAACGATAGTTGATCCCGCCGATCCGGGTGGTAAGGAATACACGGAGCCAGGAATGAATGTAGGCCATGACGGCCAGAGGGTTGCCGAGAGCCAGACTAAGGCAGAGTTCCATGATTATGGCGACATGCTCATCGTTGCCGAGAAGTACCAGACTGGATTCGACGAGCCGCTGCTTCACACCCTTGTGATAGATAAGAAGCTTCGTGACGTTAAAGCCGTCCAGACGATTTGCCGCGTAAACCGCATCCATCCCGACAAAGAGGACACTTACGTACTTGACTTCGTGAACGATCCTGCAAATATACAGGAAGCCTTCAGCCGTTTCTATACGGAGACCTCTCTTACTGAGCAAATTAATACTGACCTGTTGTACAAGGTTCAGAGGGAGATCGGGGAGTTCGGGCTTTACGACCAATCGGATATCGAGGCCGCTGCAGATATCGCCTTTACCGAGGGCGGCAAAGACCGCGCGAACCTGCAAGGGAAACTTGCCGGTGTTTTGAAGCCCGCTATTATCCAGTACGATTTGCTGGATGAGGAGCGCCAATATCAGGTCCGAAGGAAGGTGCGCAGTTTCTGCAAGTGGTATTCGTACATCACCCAGATTGTTCGCATGTTTGACAAGGATCTCCACAAGGAGTATGTCTACCTGAACTACCTGAGGCACTTTCTGAAGGCCGAACCAATCCCTGTTGAGGGCATCGACGATAAAGTTGAGATGCGCTTTTACAAGCTCAAGAAGGAATTTGAGGGCAGTATCACCTTAGAGGAGGGTGGCGGCGTGCTCGAGCCCTCTTCGGGGTCTGGTAGCAGTAGCCTAGACAAGAAGAAAGATCCCCTGCAGGCCCTCATTGATAAATTCAATGAACAGTGGCTTGGCGAGTTTACCGAGGGCGACCGTGTGGTCATCACGACTCTCTGGCAGAGGATGTCCGCAATGCCTGAAATTGAAGACACCATCCGCCGTGATGGCCGTGTTGTCTTTGAGAACAGCGTCCTACCGAAGGCTTTTGATGAAGTTGCAAGAAAAGCTTACGTGGAGAACACAGAATCGTTCACCTCGCTTTTTGAGGACAGCGCAAAGTACAAGGCAATGATGTCTGCCATCGGCGAACTGCTAGTAAGCCATTTCGTTGGTAAGTAAGGGAATCTTAAGAAGGAACGATAACTTTCTGATAAGTGATAGACGCTGGTTCCCAATAATCCCCCTGGTTCCCAAATGGTTCCTTTTCAGCAGAAATCACGTGCGGCCATTCTGGGTCATTGTTGGCCATCTGGTAAAACCAGGAGACAACAAAGGTTAGGTAGACAAACAAATCTACCCAACCCTTTTCGGTGCTGTACTGCGGTTTTCCTTTGGATTGCACCTTCTCCCGACAAACTACGGAGAGTAAACCACGCTCCAGAAAGCCTCTTATCAACTGGTAAAACTAATACACTTTTTACTGTACATTACTCCCACTCAGTGACTAATCCAGTACGGGTGCTGCCGATCCGTGCCGCGTCATACCGCCTAAGGGCTGATTCGTGCGCAATTTAGGCGAATCAGCCCCTTGATTCGCGATTTCGGGAATGACTCAACTGATTCGCGAAATCGCAGGTCGCTCCTTTAATCATTCCCGGGTTTCCGCCAGGATTCGTAGCGGATGGCTTAAAACAGAGTGATTCGGAGACCAACCCGCACATATCGCTATCGCTTCATCTTCTTCAAGTTAGCAAGCTTCCATTGCGCTTCCGGGCTCGCGACAGCGGCTTGGGCGATGGCGCACTCACCGAAGAGGAGCTCGGGGCGGTATTCCCCTTTGGCGAACAAGTCCAAATAGAGTCTCTCGCCGTCCTTTCTAGGCAGGATGTAGGCCGACGTGAGCTCCTCCGCGTCGAGCATCAAGCCTGCTGGCGTCGGCTCTTTATCCCTCGAATGCAGCATCGGTAGCAGCTGGTCTTCGCGCAAATACCTTTGAGCTCCAGCATGGACTGGGCTACAGACTGGGAATTTCATCCGGCAGCGGAGCCTGCATGAACGATTTAGGTGCCCTCTACTATATGGGAGACCTTGTTGAACAGGACTACGCCAAAGCCGCGGAACTCTACGAAATGGCAGCTGACGCAGGTTGTTTCCAGAGCATCATCAACCTCGGTTATATCTACGAGTACGGAAGGACCGGCAAGCCCGACCACACCAAGGCCTATCAGTGGTATTCGCTCGCCGCAGCGCTTGCGCCCTCCAGCGAAGCGGTATACAAACTCGGCGACATGTTCGGCCGCGGTCGCGCTGTGCCGCAAGACAAGTCAAAAGCATACCGTCTGTACGAACGCAGTCTTGAGCTTGTCCGCGACGATGTTGAGTTTGTCCAGCCCGCCATTCGCATAGCCGCTATGCTCATTGACCCCGATGCCCCCTCCTGCGGCATCGACCGTAATCCCCTACGCGCTGACGCTCTATCAGCGCACCGAGATTGGCCTGCGCATCGACATCGCCAACGGCATGACGTATTACACCAAGCGCCTCCGCGAGGCGATCGAAGGCCAAGAGAAGGCCCGCAAGCTCGTCGAAATGGACGATTTTGTGATTGACCGCTAACAACCGCTCACGCGCGTCTTGCCAACATTGGTAATCCGCTCCCGCTCTGAAACCCTTCATGGCAGGAGCGGATTCGCATCTCGAAGAATCGAAAACAAAGAGGCCCCGGGATTCCCGAGACCTCCTCAATATACATAGTTCAGCTTGTTTACTGTTCGCTCTTCGCAATCGCCTGGTCGATAAGCTTGTCAAGCGCCGCGCGCTGCTCGGCGGAGCTGATGGCGCCCATGATGGGCTCCCCTACGATGTTGCCGTTCTGGTCGATAACGTAGGTTGTCGGGAACGAGAACAGATTTGACGTAAACTTGCCGGCCTCGCTATCCGACTTGAACCAGATGTTCTTATATGTCACGCCCTTCTTGCTCAGCACGTCCTTGGCATCTGCAATCTCGTCCTTGTTGCCATCGAGCGTAAAGGAATTGACACCCACGACCTGGCCACCCTTCTCGGCAAGCTCCTTGTTCAGGTTCTCAAGATCGCCCAGCTCGCCCACGCACGGCTTGCAAGTGGTAAACCAAAAGTTCATGACGGTGACCTTGTTCTTAGAGAACAGCTCGTCGCTGCTCACGTCGTTGCCGTCCAAGTCCTTGCCCGTAAAGCTGGGGAACTTCGTCGCCTCGCTCGAAGCATCGGCGCCAGCCGTCATGCCAGCGGCCGAAGCGTCGACGCTCTCGCCTGCGCTCGGCGTGCTTCCACAGCCAGGAAACTCCTTTTCCAGGCTCTCGAGCTTGTCCTCGATCTCCTTGATCTGCTGCGCACCGGCCTTGAGCGTCTTCAACTCATCCGCTGCAAACTCATCCTTGGCGCCGTCGATGGTCTTGAGCAGGAAATCGCCATAATTGCTGCCGTCCTCGATCATCGGCGTATCTTTATTGGCGGCAAGAAACACCTTTTCCCACAGCGCATTATCGCTCGAGAGGATATCGTTCTGCTTCTGCATGAGCTTCGCATAGAGCTCGGCGGCCTCGTCGGCGTTGGCCGGCTCTTGCGCAATGAGCTCCGCGATCTTAGGATCGGAGCCCGTAGATTCGCTCGCGTTGCCACCGGGCGCCGAACACGCCACAAGACACAGGGCCAGCACCGGCACCATAAACAGGGCCGCAATCTTAGATAGTTTCATGGTCATTCCTCCGTTTTGTCGAAACTTGCTTACTTTTTATCGGCGGTCAGAGGGAGCTTTTCTTCCGACACATCCAGGCCATAGCGATAGCTGATGGCATCGACGGGACAGGCCCCGATGCACTTTCCGCACCGGATACATTCGGCATGATTGGGTGCGCGGACCACATCGACGTCCATCTGGCAAACCTTTGAACACGTGCCGCACGAGACGCATTTGCATGCATCGACCCGGATCCCCAGTAAGGACACCTTATTCATGAGCGCATAGAATGCGCCGAGCGGGCAAATCCATTTGCAGAAGGGGCGATAGAACAAAACGCTCAGCACCACCACGGCAATGAGAACGAAAAGTTTCCAGGTAAAGAGCTGCCCCAGCGCAGATCGGATTCCAGCATTGACAGCCGCCAGCGGAATGGCGCCCTCGAGCACACCCTGCGGACAGATGTACTTGCAAAAGAACGGGTCGCCCATCCCCACATCGTTGACCACCAGCACGGGCAGCAATACCACGGCAAGCAGCAGCACGCCGTATTTGATATACGTGAGAGGTTTGAGCCTTTTCGTTGAGAGCTTTTTGCAAGGAATCTTGTGGAGCAGCTCCTGCAGCCATCCAAACGGACACAGGAACCCACACACAAAGCGCCCCAGCAACACGCCGAGCAAGATGAGCGTGCCCGTGACGTAATAGGAAAAGCTGAACTTGGACGAGCCCACCACCGACTGAAATGCACCGATAGGACATGCGCCCGCAGCCGCAGGGCACGAATAGCAATTAAGCCCCGGCACGCAAACCGTTTTTTCCGCGCCTTGGTAGATGCCGCCTTTGGCGAAGTTTGGCAGATGGATATTCGTAATGAGCGTTGCTACCGCCTGAATGAATCCGCGAAATCGGGCCAAAATATGCGACGCAGTGTTTTCTCTTTTATCCAATTCCGATACACTCCAAGCACAGCCTAATTGCTTTGGCCAGCACGGCATCCGCCTCGCCACGCATAACGCCAAAGCACACCATGGCAATTCCGACGATCAACAAAGCGACCTGTACCATGGGTTTTACCGCCTTGAACAACCTGACCACTCCTTTCGTTACGCAACCATTGAACCATATCGACCATAAAATCCGTGTTAAGCGCGATTTGAAATGTGCAAGGAGATTGTTATGCGTATTTTAATCGTCGAGGACGAGCGAGCTCTATGTGACGCAATCGCGCGCAGCTTGCGAAACTTGGCATACAGCGTCGACTGCTGCCATGATGGGCAGGAGGCGCTCGACCTACTAGGCGTTGAAGTCTTTGACCTCGTGGTACTCGACCTCAACCTTCCCCGTATCGACGGCATGACCGTGCTCAAGGCACTTCGGAAAACCGACCGCGAGACCAAAGTGCTGATTCTGTCCGCACGTGGCAAAGTATTCGATAAAGTCACCGGACTCGATGCCGGCGCCAACGATTACCTCACCAAGCCGTTTCATCTGGACGAGCTCGCGGCGAGAATTCGCAGCCTCACGCTCAGGCGCTTCGCACAAGACAACATAGTTTTAACCTGCGGAAAGCTCAGCTTTGACACCAAGGCGCGCATCGCTTCCGTAGGCGGCGAAGCGCTGTCTCTCACGCGCAAAGAAACGGGAATCTTGGAATACCTGATGCTTAACCAGGGGCGCCCGGTAAGCCAAGAGGAGCTTATCGAGCACGTTTGGGATAGCAGTGTGAACAGCTTTAGCAACGCAACCCGTGTTCATATCTCGTCGCTCAGGAAAAAGCTGCGCAGCGCTTTGGGATACGACCCGATTCGCAATCGGATTGGAGAGGGCTACGTCATGGAGGATAGCGAATGAAAAGGCTTTCGCTGCAATGGCGCATAACGATCATGACGGCACTTCTGACGTGCGCGGCGTGCATGCTGACAAACTGCCTGGTCGGCTATACGGGCATGCGCTACATGGACGCAATTGGCAGTGGCATCTCGGCTCTTAGCACAGCCGACGAAGATACGCCCCAGGCGTTTGACCCAACGAACGTGGCCCTCGATGACGAGGTCACGGTCGTCGTGAATAACGCACAAGAGTCTTTTGGCGCGACCGCCTGGTGCATCACAGCTGGAGTCACGCTGCTTGGTGGCGTGCTGGCATACTTTGTGAGCGGTCGTGCGCTCAAGCCGCTACGGGCTTTTGCCGCTCAAGTAGAGCGCGTGCAGCCTGACAACCTAAGCGAAATCAACCTCAGCGAAGATGTGCCCACCGAACTGCAACGATGCAGCGCCTCATTCAACGATATGATCGGTCGGCTCGACGAAGGGTTCTCCGCACAGCGTCAGTTTACCGGCAACGCCGCACACGAGCTGCGCACCCCGCTCGCCCTTATGCAGGCGCAGATTGAACTGTTCGCCTCCGAGCATCCCACATCGCAACCCCAAACAGCCGAGCTGCTCGGCCTGCTGCAAGAACAAACCGAGCGGATGTCGCGAATGACCAAGGTGCTGCTTGAGATGAGTGAGCTCCACAGCGTTCCCTGCGAGGACGATATTGAGCTTGGCCCCCTGTCCGAAGAAGTCCTCACCGACCTTGCTCCGCTTGCCGAGCATAAAGACATCGTCCTCAATTGCAGTGGAGGCGCTCTGATAATCGGAAGCGACACGCTCCTCTATCGGCTGGTGTTTAACCTGGTCGAAAATGCCATCCGTTACAGCCGCCCCGGCTCCACTGTCAACGTCTCCATCTGCGACAACGACAGTCACGTGTTCCTGCGAGTCGAAGATCAGGGCCCGGGAATACCCAAGCAGTACCGTGAGAGCATCTTCCAGCCGTTCTTTCGCCTGGATAAATCCCGCAGCAGGGCATACGGCGGCGCAGGACTCGGGCTAGCGCTTGTTTGGGAGATTGCAGCGCTGCACGGCGGCACGGTTGAGGTCGAAGCAAGTTCCGAGAACGGGGCCACCATGCTCACGACCCTTCCAAAACGGACCGCAGCGTAAACCAGCCATTAAAAGGAAAGGGTCCCGTGCACGTTTGAACTGCCTCCCATTTCTTGAACACGAGAAATGGGAGGTTTTTGGACTGGTCAAGGTTTCTTGGACGGAAAAATAAGCTTCTTCAGGCAACATCTCGCTCTAGGTCGCACGGGGCGTTATAGCCGATCGATGAGCGCATCCTCTGCCTGCTGTAGTAGAGCTCGATGTATTTGAACGCGTCCTGCTTCGCCTCCCCCTCGTCTTGTGGCCTTCCGCATAGGGTGATGCCGAGACGTAAGAGGACCAGATGCCCCGCATCATATCGGATCTTCTGACCTCGCCGAGCACGGCCTCGTAGTCGCCCATCGTGCCGAGTGAACCGCGCCTGGAGGCGGTGGCGACAACGGCTTCGTGCAGGGAATCCCGATTTATTTCGCCCGCCTTCAAACGGAGCAAAGTGTGGATGTCGTAGTAGTCGCGGCCACGCGTGTTGGCGATTCCCCGGGAAACGACAGTCTCGAGCTTTTCGGCCAGCACGGTTTCGAGCGGGTACGAGAGCACCCTGACCGAGCCCTCCTCGAACATCAGCGGGTAGCGGTACTCGATGCGCCCGGGCACTATCTCGTCTTCGGTCGTGATGTCGATCTTCACGGGAGCGTCTATCTTGCCGTACCTCGCGCGCAGGTGCGCGCGCCAGTTCGCGTACTCGTCGCCCTCGCGGATGGGCTCGATCCGCTCGAAGGAGTATTCCATGCCGTCGGCGACGTCCACGGCGCAGATGGCGGCGACGGCCTCGCTCACCGTGCCTTCGTCCATATCCATGCCTATCACCGTCGTGTCCATGTCCATGGTGGTCCTCTGGGCGACGCCGGTCATCGAGGAGATGAGGAGGCCGCCCTTCAGAACGAACGCCTCGGCGTAGCCGCTCTTTCCGAGCCGCACCAAAAGATGCTCGAACAGGTACATTTGCAGGAGCTCCTGGGGCTTCAGGTTGCTTTTTTGGCCAGGGCCTTAATTTTGCCCTTGAGGCTTGCATCGCTCCTCATCATGTGAGCACCTCCAAATACATCCTGAACTCTTTCTCGACGCCGAGCGCGTTGCACATCCGTGCGAGCTTAGGCAGGTCGGCGCCTTTCCTTTTGAAGTAACCCGCGACCGCGTCGCGGACGAGCTGGGGGTCCGCTCCTTCGGAGACTCTCTGCGAAATGAGATCGGCTACGGCCCGTTCGGCGCAATAGGCTTTCACAGTGCCCCCTCCTGGGGACTTTGCCTTAACGATGCCGAGCTCGTAGAGCTCGGGAGAGAGACGGTGAATCTTCGTATCGGGATATTCTTGGGTAAGGCCACGCGGGTTGTAGCCGCGCGGGACGGTGACATCGATTGCGGCGGGAACCTTGTCGGAAAGGCCGGCGAGGTACAGCGCGCTTCCATGCGATAGCACGCATTTGCTCCACCTGTAGGATATCGCTGCGAACTCGTCATCGAAGACTTCGGGCAGACAGTACACGCCCCGGGTAAGCTTGTCTATAGCGCCCGATTCAAGGGCGTAGGAGATCGAGCCCGGCAGAAAGCCCGCTTTCGCGATTTGCGCCGCGCTCGCGATGCCGCCCGAGTCTTCTACGAATTCGGCTATCTCCTCGCTTCTGTCCATAACCCTCCTTTTGATTATTGGACACGAATTGTAGCTTAAATGTGTCTATTAATCAAAAAAGAAGATCATGGCCATCAGGCAAAGACGCCTGGCAAGACGCTATTCCTGTAAAAACAAATTTAGGCCCGGTGACTTGAATCAGCGGTCATCCCGGGGCTAACCAGTACGCATGGTAACATGCTTCTGCGTTTGCTGGGATTCGATGGCGGCCTTCCAGCGGTTCGTTGAGCATTCTGTAAAAGCAAAGCTCTTTCTGATTGGCCGCTGCAAACAATGCTTCTAGCTTTTCGGAGGAGAATGGCTAACGATTTTCGTAAGACAAATCTCGACACTTGGAAGCAGTGGCGATAAATCCCCCTCAAGACCCATGCCATGAGTCGCCTTTGCGTACAAGGCGGAAAGACCACAGATAAATGCGAGCTGATGACGGTTTTCAATGAAAAGGGGTACATTTTGTCCACCTTTCCATTGATTTTCCTCAGCAAGCGTAACTAACTTAACTATGGCGCTTCGCCATGAAACCGTTGCTCGTTCGGCGCGGAGAGAAAGAAAGCACCATTTCCTCGCGATGTTGCGACCAAGCATGGCAAATTCTTATTAGCAGGCACGTTGATCCCGGATGCGAGGCGTTAATGCTTGTGCGCCTTACGGGTGCATTCGCCAGGGCAGCGCTTCTGATTCGACCGCGTTCTCATGTAAGGCTTGCCGCAGTAATCGCAAATGGCGACGTGTTTCTTGTCCATGTAAGTGGCGAATGCGAACCACATGTAGCGTAGCCTGTCTTCGAAGTAGTAGGTGAAATTGTGCCCAATCCATTCGTGTCTCACATATTTTGTGTGTGCGCTGACCAGGAGTTCCATCAGGCTTCGGCATAGCTTTGCCCCCATCTCCTTTCTGAAAGAGGCATTGAATTCCTCGAGCGGGCAAACGAGGGATGGCAGACGACCTTGACCTATCATCTCTGCATGGCGTCTCGGGTTCAGCATTATCGCCACATCGAACCCAGCCCTCGCCTCGATCATAGCCATCTTCCCTTTGAGGATGTCCATCTGCATCAGATTAGGAATGGCCTTCACGAATGGATGCCAGTGCTTCATCTCGGCTCCGGGTTCATCCCACCGGCCTGAGCAATAGACCCTTTTTTGAATCTCTTCTTCGGTCATGGTGAAGCGGGCGTAATCGGGGTTGATGGCGCAAGGCAGCACCACCGAAGCCGAGAAAATAGCCTCTTCCGTTTCCTTGTGAGTCAGACGCTGCTTCTTCGCAACCTCTCGAACCTGCTCTTTGTCTAAGAAAATCAAAGAGCCGAATATAACTTCCTTCCCATCCCAATAGACGCTTCCGTTCCATGAGTCTTCGTCGATGACCGCCTTGAGCCTGAATGCGAGCTCGAAGAACGATGCGGCTAGCTTCCACATGGACAGAGGCTCTTCGATTATTCCGTTTTCCCTCAGGTAAGTCCCACCGAAGAGAGGCCCGTGCTCCGAAGCGTATTCAGCGAAATCGCTTTTCGTCTGAAGTCGAGAGAAGCGAATTAAATCATCCTCTATCGAAGCGAGGCTGGCCTTACTCAGGATGTCCTCGCAAACCTCCCTGATTCGCTCTTCACGTCCGTCAATGGAAAACAAAAGGACGTCGTCCTTCCTTATTCCCAGAAAAGACGCGTTTCCGAATTCGCAATTCTTCGGATTCAGGAAAACGCCGTACGGGCAGTTTGCCTCCGGGATTGCTTCACCTATTCGATCGTGCATCTTATCGCCTCCTTGCAAATGAGAGCTTTAGAAGAACATTATCGACTTTTCTATCCTGCTTTGATGTACATGCTATTGGACACCCAAGCGGGATAGTTTTCTTTATGCGCATGGGCAACGCTCTCCTCCAGGATAAATGCGCAAACGGGCGTGGTCGGGGGTATTCAGATAACAGGAGTTTTAGGCAAGAATGAACCTCGTAAAGGTGAACGGTGCCGTTCACGGCAGCTTCGAAAAGAAAGGCCGTGAACATCATGTCCAACGGAACAAAGAAGAACATCGAGATCATCATCCCGTCCTCGCTCGACGACGAAGGCGCGCGCATGCTCGTCATCCCGCTGCTGCGCGAGCCGGTGCTCATGCAGGACGTGTACCAGCCCGATCAGGTGATGAAACTGCTGCGAATCAGCAAGCCTCGTTTCTACGAGCTCACCGATCTTAAGCAGCGCAACCCGCTGCCTACGCACAACTACGGCCCGGGCAAGCGCGGCACGATCATCTTGCGCGAGGAACTCGTCGAATGGATCGCGTCGCTGCCCAAGGGCATCGGCAACGGCAAGCCAGGCGAGCCGCATGAAGATTAGCCTTCACCCACAAAACCCCAGAGAACCCGAACGACGGCTCGCCGCGCCATCACGGCATCCCTTGCTGTTTCAATGCGTCCCAGTGATATCGCCCGTTGGCCAAGCAGCTGCAACAGCGGTCAACCAGAACGAAAGGAAAGCAATGGAAAGCAAGAACGCCGAACGGCTGCAGCAGGCAGGGCGTCCGGGCGCGGCGGAGCCCTCGGGCCCCATGCCGCCCCTGTACACCGTGACAGAGGTCGCGGACTACCTGCACGTGAGCCGCTCGACAGTGTACCGCCTCATCGAGGACGGGAGCCTGCGCGGCACCCGCATCGGGCAGGCGCTGCGTTTCACTCCGGACAACATCCGCGAGCTCATCGCGCTCGGCTCCGTCGACCGGGGCGCCTAACGCATGGGTGCAGCCCGCGGCATCGAGGGCTCGTTCGTCGTCGTCCATGAGTTCATGGCGAAAGGGCTCGGCCTGAAGGGCAACGACCTCATCGTCTACGCGAGGATCTTCGGCTTCGCCAACGCCGGAAAGCCCTACTTCGAGAGCAAAGCCGGCTCGGCTGGCTTCTGCGGCATCAGCAAGCGAGCGGCGTTCTCCGTCGTCTCGCGGCTGAAGGCGCGCGGGCTCATCGAGGAGGTCGAGCCGTGCGACGAGGCGAAAAGAATAGGCAGCCGGTGCTATGTCCCGGCGAGAGAGCCCCTCTCCGCCCTCGGCATCATCTTCGCGACCGATGAAGAACCTGCATATGCGCAAGACGCCGCCGATGAAGAACCTGCACTACTGCCTTCTGCAACCAGTGAAGGTTCTTCATCCCAGAGAGCATCCCGCGATGAAGAACCTTCATCGGGATTCCTGCAGAAGCTGCACCCGATAGCAAAGACAGACAACAGCTATTACGAATAGAAAGAAGACACGATATGGACGAGGAGAGCACTTTCAGGCTCTACACGAAGGAAGAGGCCGATGCGAGGGGCATAGGCTACGACTCCCAAGTTGAGATCCGCTGCCCGCACTGCGGCGAGCCGTACGAGCAGCAGGGCTTCATCGGGCGCGCGGGCCGAATCGCCTGGGTCACCCACAGGGAATGCCAATGCGAGGGCGCAGTCGCCGAGCGCGAGCAGGCCCGACAGGCCGAAGCGGAGGCGAAGCGGATGGAATCCCAGCGCCGACTCAAGCGCTGCGGGGTCCCGCGACGCTACATGTCCGCCCAGATCAGCGTGCCGGAGGCGGCAAGGTACGTCGTCGGGTTCGGCAGCGCCGGGGACAAGGGCCTCTACATCGTCGGCGGCGTGGGGACTGGAAAGACCTACGAGGCCTGCGCGCTCGCGAAGTCGTTCATCGAAGCGGGCTACACCGTGCGCGTGACGACGTCGCTCGCAATGCTGGACTCGGTGAGCCGAAGCTACGACGACCCGTCGATAGCCGGCATCTCAATTTTCACCGGGGTCGACGTCCTCGTGATCGACGACCTCGGCAAGGAGAACGCCAACGCGTGGGCGCTCACGACCCTGTTCCAGATCATCAACTCACGCTACGAGGACGGCAAGCCGACCATCTACACGTCGCAGTACGACCTGCAATCGCTCCAACGCCGCATGTCGCGCCAGCACGAATCCGAGAGCGCCGAGGCCATCGTGTCCCGCATCTGCGAGACAAGCACGATCGTCCAGCTCGGCGGGAAGGACCGCCGCCGGAGCGCGAAGGCGAAATAAGCCTTCACCCGCAATACCCGAGCGAACCCTAAAACGGCCTTCCCGCAGACAAAGCAAAAGCAATCAGTGTTATCTGGGCGAGCGGGCGGGGTTGGCTGGGCCAAACCAACCACCAGAAGAGCCGGGCCCGTGCCCCGCCCGCGCAACCGAGTCCCACCGCGAGAGAAAGGCAGGCATATGGGCGCCACGATTCAGGATTTCGAGCCAAGATCCAAGCCCCTCGACGAGGAGACGCGCGAGCAGCTCGTCTCCAAATGCCAGGAGAACGGCTGGCTCAAGGTCGGCGGCTACGACTGGCAGGACGACCCGTTTCTCGAGGAATATCCCTACGAGTTCATGCGCATCGACGACATCGACGCGCTTCGCGAGCACTTCGGGCGCGGCAACTGGGCGATCCGCCAGGGCGTTGTGTTCGACGACCTGGCGTTCATCAACCAAGTGAACGGAGGCGACGAGTGGTGGACCCTCAAGCGCGACGGCGAAGAATGGGTGGATTTCGAGTCGACTAGCTTCGCCTACATCATCGAGGCGAAGGGCCGCGCCGCGTTCGAGACGCTCGTGCGCTCGATGCAGCTCGCAACGCCGGCGCGATGCAAGACCCTCGACTACTACGACAAGGACGCTTCGGCCAAATGGGCCGCGGAGCACAATCCGCGCATCCCCGAGCTCGAACGCCCCCTCGCACAGCGCGCCTCAGATGCCCGCGAAGCCGCATCCGCCCGAAATGGCCGCGGCCACGTACCGCGCCGCGAGGCCCAGGCCATCGACTAACGAAAACAACCAACAAATCAATCGCTGGGACAGCTTGTCCCAGCGAGGAATCCAGAGAAAGGAACCAACCCATGGCAACGGATTTCGGAGACGAGAGCGGCGAGAAGCTGTTCGACTGGATGCTCAGGGTCGGCCAAGAGGCCGGCCAGGAAGCCCTCGCCAAAAGCGCCAAGGGCCTCGCCGAGGCCATCAGGAGCACGTGCGCCGGCATCGAGAAGAGCGAAGGATCGGGAGGCGCCGCCGCGAAGACCACCGAATGGGCGAAGCTCAGCATGCGCGAGTTCGAAGACCTTCCCGAATACGAAACCCTGGCCGACATGATTTCCTCGCAGCTCAAGAAAGAGGGCGTCGAGCACGCCTTCGCGAACGAGGGCGGAAAGCGCTTCCTCGTGTTCAAGGCGAAAGAGACGCCGTCGGTGGCCCGGGCGTTCAGGCGAATCGAGGAATCCATCCCAGAGGCGTGCGAGCGCGCGAAGGGCGTCTTGGCCAAAGGCGAGCCCCTTAAGGAGCGCGCCGCAAGGGCGCGCGCCGCCGCCGAGCAGATCGCCCAAAAGGCCGACAAGCCCCGCGAGATCGAGATCGCCCAAGCGAGGGCCAAATAATGGACGCCGCGCTCGTGGCTGCAATAGTGGCAACGCCTGCGGCAACTGCCACCGCGAACCTCTACGCCGCCAACCTCACGTCGCTTCCAGGAACGCCCATCGAGAACCTGGCGGAAGCGGCGGCGACCCTGCCCTCGTACTTTTTGGCCGGAGGTGGCTTCTCCGCAGACCCCATCGCCCTCTGCGCTGCGGCCTTGGGCGCCTGCGCGGTGTGGGTCGCCTATGCCAACCATCTCATGGGCAGCGCCGGCACGCGCAAGGGCGAGGAGCATGGAAGCTCGCGTTGGGCGACTAAAGCCGAGATGCGTGCGTTCGCTGACGCCAAGGACTCCGACAACAACATCATCCTGACGCAGAACTGTGCCCTCGCCCTCGTGCCGAGGAGGTTCGACCAGAAAACGGACCGCAACAAGAACGTCATGGTGGTCGGTGGATCGGGGTCTGGCAAGACCCGCTATTTTGTCAAGCCTAACCTCCTTCAGATGAACTGCAGCTACTTCGTCACCGACCCGAAGGCCACGCTCGCGGCCGAGCTGCGTGAGGCTTTGGAATCCGCGGGATACCGGGTCGTCGAGTTCAGCACCATCGACATGAATGGCTCGGCGCACTACAACCCGATCGCGTACGTGAAAAACGAGGCCGACGTGCTCACCTTTGTGGAATGCCTGATAAGGAACACCTCGGGCGACGGCGAGCACTCCGGCGACCCCTTCTGGGAAGAGGCCGAGCGGCTTCTGTACGTCGCACTCGTCTCCTACCTGGTGTTTCATTGCCCAGAGGCGGACCGCAACGTGCCGGGTCTGCTCACCCTTTTGGGCTTGGCCGAGGCGCGTGAGGAGGACGAGGACTTCAAAAGCCCGCTCGACATCGTCTTCGAGGAGCTCGAACGTGGGGCGTGCTTCACCCAAGTCGGCGCTCGCAATGCGTTCGACGCGGAGAGCCGCGGCTTCGATGACGCCGCCGGCGCTTGGCGCTGGATCGGGGTCGCGAACCCCGTGAGCGCGCAAGAAGACTTCGCGCTGTCCAACTACAAGGCTTTCAAGACGGCCGCCGGCAAGACCCTCAAGAGCATCATCATCTCATGCAACGTGCGGCTGAAGCCGCTGTCGGTCAAGGAAGTTTCCGCGCTGCTGAGCCGCGACGAGATGAGCCTCGGATCAATGGGAGACGCCGGGCAGAAGACATGCGTCTTCGCATCCATGAGCGACACCAACCCGACCTTCAACTTCCTGTTCACGCTGCTCATGTGGCAGACGGTCGACGCCCTTTGCAATACGGCGCTTGAGCGCCACGGCGGAAGCCTGCCGACCCACGTGCACTTCGTCTTCGACGAGTTCGCGAACATCGGCGAGCTCCCGAACTTCGAGCAGACTATATCGACTGTGCGAAGCAGGAACATCTCCTGCTCGGTGATAGTTCAGTCGTTCGCGCAGCTTGAGAAGCGCTACCGCGAGGGCGCCGAGATCATCAAGGACAACTGCGACACGACGCTGTTCCTTGGCGGCAAGGCGGTGAAGACGAACAAGGAGATCTCCGAGGCGATCGGCAAGGAGACCGTTTCGGCCATGACCGTGAACGACTCGCGCGGCCAAGGCTCGTCCACCACGCGCAACCGGCAGATCATCGAGCGCGACCTCATGCAGGCAAGCGAGGTTGGCCGCCTGCCAAGGGACGAGGCGATCGTGCTCATCGCGGGCGCCAACCCCATCCGCGACAAGAAGTACAGGCTCGAAGGGCACCCGCGCTACGGGATGCTGGCGAAAGGCAGGTGACGATGCCCGGAGAAGGCAAAAGCAGCAGGGCCGGCCCCGAAAGCCGAACCGGGAACGCGAGCTTCCACCCTCGCGCTCCCAGACCCCACTGCCTCATGCAAAGGAGCGATCCCGCTCCGAACGAAGATTCTACCAGGCGCCGCCCGCCTTCCACAACTGGTGCGGCGCCCAACATGCAAAGGAGCAACAAACCATGCTATCCCAGATCATCAGCCTGGTATCGGGCTGCGTAACGTTCCTCGGCGGCTTTCTGGTCGTATGGGGCGCGGTCTCGCTCGGCCTCGCCATCCGCGAGCAGCAGGGCGGCAGCCAGATCGCGAGCGCGATCTCCACCATCGCCGGCGGCGCCATCATCATCGCGGCAGCCGTCTACTTCGGCATGCTCGACACCAGCTGGCTCCCCGCCTAGGCCGGGGGCGAAGAGCATGTCGCTTCAAATTCCCATCCAAAAAGACATCGGCGAGTACGACGAGAAGATCGTCGGAAAGCTCACCCTAAGGACGCTTTGCTGCCTGGCGCTCGGCTTCTCCGCCGCGGTGGCGGTTGCCGCGGTCCTTCACTTGGGACTCAAGGTCGATGTCTCGGCCATGACGCTCCCGATCATGGCGGCAGCCCTGCCGTTCTGGCTCGCGGGGTTCTGCAAGCCCTACGGCTTGCCCTTCGAGAGGTTCGTCCCGCTGCTGGCGTCCCATGCCCTGAACAATCAGTCACTCACGTATCGCAGCTGCGCGGCAATCGAAAAGGCCGCTCTCATGCCTGAGAGAAAGCCGCGCAAGAGGACGCGCCGCGAAAAACGCGCGTTCAGGAAGAAAGGAAGTGAAAACTATGAGCCGACAAAGCAAGCAGCGCAGCTCCAAGCGCGAGGATAGCACCAATAATGTGCGCGTACAGGGCGCGGCGTCGCGCCTGCTCGCCGCGCTGGCCAGCAGGAGGTCGAAGGAAAAGGACCCCGGCCGCGACGAGGCCCGCGCCCGCAGCAGCAAAAAGCGCTGCTCAAGCGCAGACGCGGCGAGCTTCATCGCCTACGACGCGCTGTACAAAGACGGCATCGCCGAGGTCGAGCCCGGCCTATTCAGCCAGACCGTCGAATTCTCCGACATCAGCTACCAATCCGCCCGAAAGGAAACCCAAGAGCAGATCTTCACCACGCTGAGCTCGCTCTACAACTACTTTCCGGCGGAATCGAGCGTGCAGCTGACCATCGTGAACACCCCGATCCCGCGAGAGCTCATCGGGAAGAAGGTGTTCTTCGAGCCGAACGACGAGCGTACCCTGGGCTACGTCGACGAGTACAACCGAATCCTCAACGACAAGATGTGCGAGGGCGTGTCGAATCTCGTCCGCAGGCGCTTCCTCACGTACTCGGTGCCTGCCGAGAGCGTGGAGGCTGCTGTGCCCAAGCTCTCGCACATCAGGTCGGACATCGCGTCGACCTTGGCACGCATCCGTTGCGATGCGGCGCCGCTTGGCGGTCAGGAAAGGCTTGAAGCAATCTCGACGCTCGTTCGCCCGGGGCACACGCCGTCGTGCGACTGGGACAAGCTGTCCCAGCACCCGCGGCTGCGAACGAAGGACCTTATCGCGCCGAACCTCATGGACTTCGCCCCCGCCGGGCGCGCCGACGCCGTCGAGATAGACGGCATGTACGCCAGCGTGCTCACGCTGCGCGATTTCGGAAGCGTGCTCGAAGACCACTACCTGGCTTCGATCATCGATCTGCCGATACCGCTAGCCGTGTCGGTGCACATCGCGCCGATCGTGCAGTCGGAGGCGATCGCGCTCGTCAAGCGCCAGATCGACTGGATGGACAAGGAGATAATCGACGAGCAGACGACGGCGGCGAAGAAGGGCTTCAGCCAATCGATCCTCACGCCAGAGATCCGCTACGCCAAGGAGGAGGCCGAAGAGCTCCTCGACTTCCTCCGCAACAAGAACGAGCACCTCTTCGAGTACACGGGGCTCATCTACACCTACGCCGACTCGCTTGAGGCCCTCGACCGCCAGGTCGCGCAGGTGAAGTCCATCGCACAGGGCAACTCCATCGCCGTGGCAAGCCTCGATTTCCGCCAGCGCCCCGCGCTCAACTCGGTCCTTCCGCTCGGACGAAACCACCTTGAGTTCACGCGCTACCTGACCACGGGACAGATAGCCATGCAGATGCCGTTCGCATCGCTCGAGCTGAACCAGGAAGGCGGCGGCTACTACGGGCAGTCGAAGCAGTCCGGCAACCTCGTGATCTGCAACAGGAAGCTCCTGGCATCCCCAATGGGGTTCGTCTGCGGCAAGCCGGGCTCGGGCAAATCGTTCAGCGTCAAGCGAGAGATAACCAACACCGTGCTCGCGCATCCCGAGGACCAGATCATCGTGTTCGACCCGGCCGGCGAGTACCCGACCCTCATCGAGGCGCTCGGCGGATCGAACATCGCGTTCTCCCCAGATTCGCCCACGCGCTTGAGCCCGTTCGACCGCTCGGACGTCGCCAACATGGCCACGACCAGCCAGATGGCGTTCAAGATCGACGCCTTCCTGGCCCTTTCGTCGGCGATGATGGCAGAGGGCGACGAGGGTTTGCCGGAGGCCGACAAGTCGATAATCACGCGCTGCGTCGAGGCGGCCTACGCTAAGCGCGGCGGCGACGGCACCCCGACGCTTTCCGACTTCTATGAAATCTTGAAAGCCCAGCCCGAGCGGGAGTCCCGCGACATCGCGCTTCGCTACGAGCGCTATGTGAGCGGGCCGCTCTCGTTCTTCAACTGCCAGAGCAACGTCACCTTCGACGAGCGCATCGTCAACGTCGACCTCCACGAGCTGTCGAGCAGCATGCGCGTGTTCGGCATGCTCACCGCGCTGGAGGCCGTGCGAAACCGCATGTACGCGAACTACGAGCGCGGCGTGACTACGTGGCTCTACATCGACGAGGTGCAGTCCCTCTTCGGGCACCCAGCGATCATCGAGTACTTCACGAAGTTCTGGGCGGAGGGCCGCAAGTTCAACCTCATCGCAACCGGCATCACCCAGAACTCGACCTACATGCTGGCGCACGAGGACGCGCGCAACATGGTGCTGAACTCCGATTTCGTGCTGCTGCACAAGCAGTCGGCGCTCGACAGGAAGAGCTGGGTCGACCTGCTGTCGCTTTCCGCCACCGAGGCGGGCTACATCGACGACACCGTCAAGGCCGGCGAAGGGCTGCTCGTGGCCGGCGGGGTGCGGGTCCCCATCCGCGACGACTTCCCGAAGGGCGCGCTCTACGACCTGTTCAACACGAAAGCCACCGAGATCGCCGAGCTGAAGCGAAAGGCGCGCCGCGAGGGAGCCGGCCTATGAGCGCCGGCATCCGCGAGGTGGTCACGTCGGAAAAGGCCGACCTGCTGAACACCGGCACGGTGAAGGACGCGGAAGGGCAATCCGCGTCGACCTTGGCGCAAAGGGAAAGCGCCGCCACGCAACGGCAGGCGGCGGCGCGGCCCGATCCAGGCTGCGCCAAGCCCGCGGAGGGCAAGCGCGGCAAGTCTAAATGCGGCAAGGATCCCATCGACGCAGATCGGCACGCCGCAGACGTCGCCCGAAAGCCCGCCAAGCTCGAACGGGCGAAGGTCGAGGCGAAATCGGCGGCCATGTCGGCGCTCGTCGGAGAATTGGACGATTCGGAGGAGCTTTCCGACACGCAGCGCGTATACGACGCGGCTCGTGCGGGAAAGAGGATCGCGGCGCGCGCGAAAGCCCGAAAGAGCTTAGGGCAAGAGGGCGGCAAGTCGAACGGCGCCGCAGCCCGAAGCCGTGTGCCGGGCGTGGGCGCGAAGACGGGCAACGCCATATCCGCGGGAGCTTCGGCGCAGGGCGCGCCCGCCGCGATGGCGGCCCGGCCCGACGCCCAAATCCGGCTTGCCGCAGGAGCCGCGAAATCCTCGACCGCAGCCACCGGCGCTGCCGGCGCCACAACGGCCGCGCCCGCAGCGGGGATCGTCGCCGGAATGCTCATGTTCGTCGTGACGATGCTCGCCGTCAGCCAGATCGCCGGCGCGCTCTTCGGGTTCTGGGACAACGAGTCGAAGAAGCAGAGCCTCGCCGGCCTGCCGCCCTACATCACCTACGAGATGGTCGAGGCGGCGCTTGAGGCGCAAGAGGACTACGGACATCCCGCCGGGTGCACGATAGCCCAGATCATCGTCGAATCGGGGCAAGGCGACCACATGAGCAGGCTCGCCACGCGCGACCACAACCTGTTCGGGATGAAATGGGCCCCTTCGTTCGCCGCGGCGCCCGAAGTCGCCGGCAAGGCGAACTGGGTCACCGGCGAGGAGGTCGACGGTGCGCACGTGACCATAACCGACTCGTTCACGGTGTTCAAATCGGACGCGGACAGCATCAAGTTCAGGAGCCGCGTGTTCCTGGCTAGCTCGACCTATTCGGGAAACGCCCTGATCGGGGAAGCTGTTTCCGAGCGGTCCTCCGACAAGATGGCGGAAGGCCTGAAAGACGCTGGCTGGGCGACCGACTCGGCCTACGTCGAGAAGCTCAAGGCCGTGATGGACCAATACGGGCTGCGCGCTTTCGACGCCATGGCGCCCGGGGATCTGGCCAACCCCTCCGCCGGAGGCGCCTCCGTCATCGCGGCTGCGTTCTCGCAGCTCGGCGTGCCCTACGTATGGGGCGGCACCACGCCGGGCGTGGGCCTCGACTGCTCGGGGCTCACGCAATGGTGCTATCGCCAGGCTGGCATATCGATACCCCGCAATTCCGAGGACCAGGCGGCCGCGGGAACAAAGATCCCGCTTTCGATGGCGGAGCCGGGCGACGTGCTCTGGCGGCCCGGGCACGTGGCAATCTATATAGGAGACGACTCCTACATCCACGAGCCCCAGACGGGCGACGTGTGCAAGGTGTCGCAAGGAATCAGCTACTTCACCTGCGCTCTCAGGTTCAAATAAGGAGGATGGAGACATGAACGGAAAAACAAAGATCGTGGCCGCCGTGGCGGCGGGCGCCGTCGCCTTGACGATCGGGGCAGGCGCTGCCCGCTGCGCGATGGACGCGCCCGATGCTCAAAACGGGCAGCAGGCGCCGCAAGAGCAGGCGCAGGGAAAGCAAGACGACGCGAAGGCGAGCCAATCTTCGCAGCAGGCGCCCGATGAGCGGCTGCTAAGCGAAAGCGAGTTCTCGTCGCTGGCGAACACCTCATGGACGAGCCGCGACGGAGCCTCGAAGCTCTCGATCGCCAAGGATGCGCTCATCGAGCGCACGGCCGACTCTACAAGCGTGGTCTACTACACGGTAAGCGACGAGAAGACCGACGCTGCGGGCCTGAGCGTAACCCTGAGCGCCTCCGAAGATATCGCCGCGCCGGGCGCTGATACGGTCGTGCGCATCGAGAACGAGGGCGCATCGACGAGGCTGACGTGCGATTTGCTCAAAGCGACCTACATCCAAGACGGCAAGGCGCAGGCCGAGCTGTCGATCGCCGGCGACATACGGGACCTCTGCGCGCTCACCGGCAAGAACGAGGCCGACTTCGAGTCGATCCTGGAATCTTTCGCGAAGGCGCATTCGCCTTACGCAACGTCGGCTGCGTGGGACAAAGAGGTCTGGATCGACTACGGCGCGCACAGTACTTTGACCACGTTCACGCTCGACGACGCCGCTTCGACCATCGTGACGGTGAGCGTGTCCCAAGACGGGGCCATGGAGGCGGTGTAGCCATGGGCGCGCACGTCGAAAGGAAGGCCATCCGAAAAGCGGCCATCTTCGCCGCGCTCTCGTTCGCGGTCTGCTGCGCGGTGTTCGTGCCGACGCAGCCCGCATGGGCGGGCATCGCCGAGGACATCAACGGTTGGCTGTGCGACATGCTGCGGGGCGTGTGCAACTGGGTGTTCGCGGCACAAGTGGACGTCCTGAAATCCATCGGCTACGACGGTATCCTCGGGGCTGGCTTCCAGAGCATGCTCGGCACGTCCGGCGACGTGTCGGTGTACGACGTGGTACGCGGCATATGGTCGGTAGCCGTGCTGCCGATCGGCTGCGGGGTGCTCTCCCTCGTGTTCACCATCAAGCTCATCCAGATATCCCAGCGCATGGACGGAAGCGCCAGCATGCCCGGCGTCAAGGAAGTGGTCTTCCTCCTCGTCTTCTTCGCGGTGTTCCTCTTCCTCATACAGAACAGCTTCGACCTCATGACATCGCTCTACGAGGTGGTCGGGCTCGCGATACGCAGGGCGGCGGACCTCTTCGGCACCGGCAGCCCGATGGACCTGGCGAAGGTCTCGATCGTGACCACCGACGATGACGTCGCCGCCCTCGTGGCGATGCTCGTGGTCTCCCTCGTTAGCTGGCTCGTGGTGCTCGTCGCCTACATAGTGAGCCTCGTCGTCTGCTGGGCACGAGCCATACAGCTCTACGTGCTGGCGATGCTCGCGCCGATCCCGCTGTCGCTCATGGCGCTCGACGAGACGCGCCAGGTGGGCGTCGGATATATCAAGAACTTCGTCTCGGTGTGCCTTGCGGGCCTTGTGATACTCGTGCTGCTCATAGCGTTCCCCCTCGTCTTGGGAGGCCTGGTGGCGGCAAACCCCGGAACCGGCACGCCGATCGACGGGATGGCCAACGGGCTCACCTACGCGCTGCAGTACCTGGCCATGTGCGTCCTGCTGGTGCTCTCGCTCGTGAAGAGCGGCTCGTGGGCAAGGGATGCCATGAGCGGCTTCTAGCGAAACCGGGCGGACCGAAAGGAGGTGGTCGCGATGGGATGACCTGCGCCGGGCGGCCGCGGCGCTAAAAGCGGCCGCGCAATGCAAGGCCCTTCCACACCCGGCCTTGAGCCAAAAATCCAAGAACATGCAAAGGAGACAGCAATGAGCGAAGACAGGAAGAACGTCTACGTCACGCTCCACAAGGACTTCGTGCGCACCGACATCGAGTACGCCGACCGCGCCACGGGCGAGACGAGGACGTTCAACTCGGTGACGCTGCCCAAAGGGACCGTCATCGACGGAACCGACGTGGGCTACTACCAGTTCAGCCCGCTTTTCGTGAACCCCTCGCGCTTCAAGGGGGAAGGCTACCGGGACATCCCGCTGCTCGCAAACCGCGAGGTGCGGCTTTCGAAAACGGTGCTCGATAACCAAGGGAAACCCGTGATGGGCGAAGATGGAAAGCCTATGCGCGACACCGTCTACGCGATGCCGGCGCAGATCAAGGGCGCCCTCGACGAGGCGCGAAGCCGCTACCTGCAGGCGCAGGCCAAGACGCGCGACGAGCGCACCCTGGCGCAGCGCGCGAGCGACGCCCGAAGCGGAGCATCGGAGCTCGCCAACGAACATGCCCCTTTCGACTCCCGTAACCGTTAGGAGGTGCATCATGGATGAAAGCAAGGAAACAGCCCGAGGGGCGAGCCTCGAAGATGTGCGCGGGAAGCTCGCTCGCTGCCTGCTCGCCCTCTTGCTCGCAGCGTCGAGCGTTGCTGGTGCGCTATCATCGCTCGGCGCGAAGGAGGCGCACGCGGCGGAAACCGCTTACCTGAGCGTGGGCGGCAACATCCCCTATGCGGGGTTCTTCACCACGTGGATGTGGGCAGACGACCAGATGGCCTACTGCGCCCAGCCCTCCAAGGCGACGCCTTCCGAGGGCGGCTACGAGAAGGCGCCTTTGAGCACCGCGTCCGGCCGCGACGCCGAAGCCGCCGCCGACCTGTGGTTCGGATGGGGCGGCCCGGGCTTCGACTACTCCATGTGGCCCGGCGCCTGGTACGACGGCACGCCGATGAACGACGCGCGCTACGCAGCGCTCACGCACATCATCCTGTCCGACACGTACAGCTCGAGCGGCGACCAGGCCATGCATGGGTGCACCCAGGCGTTTCGCTCGTGGTGCCAGCAGAACGTGCTCGGCTTCGACGACGGCGGCTCGGTGATCAACGGCGACGCCACGGGACGCCTCATGCACTCGCGCATGGGCGAGGTCAAGCAGTCCTTCAAGGCGTTCCAGCTCTACACGGGAAGCTTCTCGCAGATGATCGTCTCGTTCAGCTACACTCCCTACGGCAGCGTCGAGCTTGAGAAGCAGTCGGGCAACGATGCCATGAGCAACGGCAACGACGCGTACTCCCTTGCGGCCGAGTACACGCTCTATTCGGACGAGGCCTGCACGCAGGCGGTGTCCGTCATGGCTTTAGACGACTCCGGCCGCGGCAGGATCGACGAGGTTGAGCCCGGCGACTACTGGCTCAAGGAGTCTAAGGCCGCACCTGGGTTCGCCATCGACGAGGCCGCCTACGCGGTGACGGTCGAGCCCGACAAAACCGCCACCGTTGCGGCCGGGCACGTTCAGGACACGCCGCAGTCGAACGCCGTCGACGTCGTCGTGGCCAAGGCAGACGCCACCACTGAAAAGGCACAGCCCCAGGGCGATTCCGCTCTCAGCGGCGCCGAGTTCACCGTCGAGTACTACAAGGGGATCTACTCCTCGGCCGACGAGGCCCGCGCATCGGGCTCGCCTGAGCGCACCTGGGTCCTTGCGACCGACGACGAGGGCAAGGCCCACCTGAGCAGCGATTCCAAGGTGTCCGGCGATGCGTTCTACTACGCATCCGACGGGGCGACGCCGGTCATCCCGCTCGGCACCGTCCTCGTGACCGAAACGAAGGTGCCCTGCGGCTACAACCTCGACGACGGCCGGGGCAACGCGCCCGAAACGCATCTTGCGAAGGTTGAGTCGGACAACGATCGCATCGAAGCCGTTTCGACCTACAACTCGCCTGTGGCGAAGGACACCGTGAAACGCGGCGACTACCGCCTCGTCAAGGAGGTGCCGGTATCGATCTACTCCGAGGGCGCAGGCGACATGCCGCAAGACGCCAAGCGCGTGCTCGTCCCCGGCGTCGAGTTCCAGCTGATCAACGACTCGACCAACCCGGTCACATCCCCTGAAACCGGCGAGGAGGTCGCGCCCGGCGGCGTCGTGTGCACCATAACGACCGACGAGAACGGGCTAGCCACCACCAAGGACGAGAACGCCGCCGCCAACGGATGGTCGAAGCCCGAGGGCTGGAGCGCCGCGCTGGCGTACGGCACCTACACCGTGCACGAGGTCATCCCTGCAGACGTCGCCGCGAAGTTCAAGACGGAATACGGCAAGGCCCTTCTTCCCGTCGAGGACTTCAAGATCACGATTTCCGACGAAGGACAGTACGACCCGCCGGTTCTGGTGAGCAACAAGATCCCGCAAACGCCGCTCAAGGTGGTCAAGGCCGACGCCGAAACCGGCAAGCGGATCCCGCTTGCGGCGAGCTTCGAACTGTACGACGCCTACGGTGGTCTCGTCACCTATACCCTCCACTACCCGGACGAGGAGGTCGTGAGCACGTGGACCACCAACGAGCGCGGCGAGCTCACCTTGCCGATGGCTTTGGGGGAGGGGTGTTACTTTTTGAAGGAGGTCGCAGCGCCCGAGGGCTACGTCCTTGATTCCGAGCCGGCAGCCTTTGCGGTTTCCGCCGACTACCGCGGATGGGACGACCCGATCGTCCTGACTTTCGAGGACGCGCCCCAGAAAGGCACCGTAACCGTGTCGAAGACCAACTCCGAGACGGGGTCGCCCGTCGACGGCTCCACCTATATCGTGAAGGCCGAAGGCGATGTCTCCACCCCCGACGGGATCCTGCGCTACGCAGACGGGCAGATCGTAGCGACGCTCACCACCGACGCTGAGGGACACGCGACTAGCGAACCGCTCTACCTGGGCACCTACACCGTCTACGAGGCGAAGGCCAAAGACGGCTACGCCCTCGACGTGGCCGAGAATACCGTTGCCTTGACCTACCAGGGCCAGGAGGCCTCGGTGTTCGACGAGCGAATCGACGTGGCAGACGCCCCGACCGAGTTGCGCCTGGTCAAGGTGGATTCGCTCGACGGTGAAACGCCTATCGAGGGCGCCGTTTTCCGCATCTGGAACGACGCGGGCGATTTCGATGAGACCTTGACAACCGACGAAAGCGGCGTCATCGACCTCAAGTACCTGAAGCACGGCAGCTACCACCTGCAGGAGGTAGCCGCGGCGGAGGGCTACGTGATCAGCGACGTCGACGAAGACGGCAACGCCAAAACCCACGATTTCGAGGTGAACGACCAGGGCATGGCCACGCTCGACGGCGATTCCATGCAAGCCAAGCTCGCCATCGTGGTCGAGAACATGCCCAAGACCATGGGCACCACCGCGGCCGACGGCGACGGCGGCACCCATGAGGGCCAGGCGCGCAGCGACATGTCGATTATCGACAGCGTCGCCTACACGGGATGCATCCCCGGCGAAGCCTACAAAGTAACTGGCAAGCTCATGGACAAATCCACCGGCCAGCCCGCGCTCGACGCCGAGGGCAACGAGATCACGGCCGAGAAGGATTTCGTAGCGGAGGGTTTCGAGGGGTCGATTGACATCGAGTTCAGATTCGACGGATCCGGCCTCGCAGGCGCCTCGCTCGTTGCGTTCGAGGCGATGTACGACGCCGAAGGCAGCATCTATATGAATCATGAGGATATCGACGATGAGGGCCAGACCGTCAACGTCGTCGACATCGCAACAAAGGCCCACGATGCGGAAACCGGCACAAACCAGGGCACCGTGAGCGAATCCGCGACGCTCGTGGACGTGGTGAGCTTCGAGGGGCTGACCCCCGGCAACCGCTACAAGCTGTTCACCATGCTGGTGGACAAGGCGACCGGCGAGCCCGTTGAGGATGCCGCCGGCAACCCGATGGTGATCGAGACGGATTTCGCGCCCGAGGCGCCCGACGGCACCGTTGAAGTCGTGTTCGAGCTCGACACCGCTGACTTGGCCGGCAAGTCCCTCGTGTTCTTCGAGAAGCTCGCCGACGACGGCGACAACGTCATCGCGAAGCACGAGGACATCGGGGACGAGGGCCAGACCATCGAGCTTCCGGAGCCTGATGCTCCCCAAAACCCCGTAGGCAAGGGATACCCCAAGACGGGCGCCGATGCGGCCAAGGCGGCCGTTGCGGCAAGCGCGGCGGTGATCGTGGGCTGCGGTGCGGCCGGCGCGGCCTATGCCGCGGCGAAGCGCCGCAAGAAGGCCGGCGAAGGGGTTGAGGAACCGACCGCCGAACCTGTCGAGTAGTAACAGCAAATCGCTGCAAGTTCAGGCGGGCTTCGATCGAGGCCCGCCTTCTTTATTGGAAAGAGCGAGAATGAAGAAACTGAAGATAGTTGCCGAAGGCCTCGGCCTGGTGCTCGCCGCAGTCGCCGTCGCCGCGCTATGCACCTGGATCGCCGCGGACGACAACGACAAGGCCGGTATCGCACAGTCGCTCGAAGGCGCCGTATCAGAGGAAAGCGAGCATGAGGAGCCCCTGGGAATCGACTGGGACAGCTTGTCCCAGGAAATCGTCGCCTGGGTGGAGGCGCCCAACACGAGCATAAGCCAGCCTGTAGCCAAGGCCGACAAGCAGAACCCGAACGCTTATCTCTTTCTCGATGCGCTCGACCAAGGCGGCTACGGCACCCCATACATCGACGCCGACTGCACGGGAGGGTCGCTCCTCGTCCCGATCTACGGGCACAACATGTCGGACGGCGGCGTGTTCTCGGATTTTGCGAAGTACAGCGACGAATCGTTTGCCAGGGGTCATTCGAGAATCGACCTGTACACACGTGATGGCCGCTCGTACAATCTTTCGGTCATCGCCGTCGACGTGGTGGATGCGAGATACGAAACCATGTGCCCGAGTTTCGGCGATGCGGAAGCGGTTGCGAAACAGGTCGCGAAGAGCGACGTTGTCCTGCGCAAATACGACGGCGAAAGCAAGGTATTCGCGTTCACGACCTGCTCCTATCAGGCGGCCAATTCCCGAGCCATCGTGTATGCGGTGCCGAATCGATGAGATAGCGGAACGCTCATCTGCGAATACTCGCCCTTGAATGCTTCTTCCGGCAATTTTTATGATATCGGGCGGTATAATACTCAGAAACGCATTTGTATTGCATTTTGAGCGATAGGGGCACAGATGCCGACGACGTACAAGCAACTCATAGACGCTAATCCAAGCCAAACCGAAATTCGCAGTTACCTTGTGGATGGTGACCAGGTGTCCGTTACTCTGCGCATCCCCGATACCCTGCGCGACGCGGCGAAAGAGGAGGCGGCCCTGCGGGGCATGAGCTTCTCCGCCTTCGTGCGCACCTGTATGATCGAAGAGCTTGCGAAGAAGGGGGCATAGAGGCGTGCAACCCGACTTCTTCGACAACAGGGCGCGCATCGTCAAGGACGACCTTGTCGCCAATATAGCCGACGGCGATCGCGTGGCGATAGCCGCGTCGGTGTTCTCCATGTACGCCTATCAGGAACTCGCAACCCAGCTTGAAGGCATCGACGAGCTGCGCTTCGTCTTCACGTCGCAGGCGTTCACCAAGCAGCGCCCCCCGCGCGAGAAGCGCGAATTCTACATCCCGCGGCTTTCCCGAGAGCAGGGCCTTTGCGGCACCGACTTCGAGATCAAGCTGCGCAACGAGCTCACGCAGAAGGCCGTCGCGACCGAGTGCGCCGACTGGATCCGCCGCAAGGCGCGTTTCCGTTCCTTCGAGGGCGAGGGGCGTATGAGCGGCTTTCTGAACGTGGAAAAGACCGACGACAACGTGGCCTACATGCCCTTCGACGGCTTCACCACGCGCAAGCTCGGCTGCGACAACTCCGCGGAAGCTCCCGATGTGACCATGCGCCTGGACGCCTCCCAGTCGCGCGCCCTGCTCAAGCAGTTCGACGACGCCTGGGACTCGGGCGAGCTCCACGACGTCACCGACGCCGTCATCGACGGCATCACGGCAATGTATCAAGAAAACGCGCCAGAGCTCATCTACTACATGGCGCTCTACCGCATATTCAGCGAGTTCCTGGACGACGTCTCCGAGGACGTGCTGCCCAACGAGGGGCTGGGCTTCCGCGACAGCCTCATCTGGAACAAGCTCTACGACTTCCAGAAGGACGCGGCGCTCGCCATCATCAACAAGCTCGAGACCTACAACGGCTGCATCCTGGCAGACTCCGTGGGCCTTGGCAAGACGTTCACCGCGCTCGCCGTGATCAAGTACTACGAGAGCCGCAACAAGGACGTGCTCGTGCTGTGCCCCAAGAAGCTGCGCGACAACTGGATAACCTACAACTCGAACGTCGTGAACAACCCCATCGCGGGCGACCGCCTGCAGTACGACGTGCTCTACCACACCGACCTCTCGCGCACGCGAGGCACGTCGGAGACTGGGCTGCCCCTCGACCGCCTGAACTGGGGCGCGTACGGGCTTGTCGTCATCGACGAGAGCCACAACTTCCGAAACGGCGGCGACTCGGCGTCGGAAGACAAGATGAACCGCTACCAGCTGCTTATGGAGAAGGTCATCAAGCAGGGCGTGAAGACCAAGGTGCTGATGCTCTCGGCCACGCCCGTGAACAACCGCTTCCGCGACCTGCGCAACCAGCTCGCCCTGGCATACTGGGGCGACCCCACGGGCTGGTCGGAGAAGCTGCGCCTGGAGAACGACATCGAGACGGTGTTCCGCAACGCGCAGACCGTTTACGCCCGCTGGTCGAAGCTGCCCGGCGAGCAGCGGACGACCCGCGCCCTCACCGACATGCTCGACTACGACTTCTTCGAGGTGCTCGACCAGGTGACCGTGGCGCGCAGCCGCAAGCACATCCAGCGCTACTACGACATGAGCGCCATCGGGCCCTTCCCGAAGCGCCTGCCGCCGATATCGAAGCGGCCCAAGCTCTCGACGCTGGCGAACGCGATCAACTACCGCGAGATATACGAGGAGCTGGACTCCCTCGCGCTCGCCGTGTACATGCCTAGCTCGTACGTGCACCCCAGCAAGATGGAGAAGTACGCGAAGATGGGCGGCGGCGGAAACCTCACGCTGGGCGGTCGCGAGACGGGCGTGCGCCGCCTCATGACGACGAACCTGCTCAAGCGCCTGGAGAGCTCGGTGTGCTCGTTCCGCCTGACGCTCGAACGCGTACTGGCGGCGATGAGCGCCGCCCTCGAGACCATAGACGACTACCGCAGGGGCCTCGCCTCGGGCGCCAGCGTGGCCGACGGCGACCTGCCGGGCGGGTTCGACTTCGACCCCGACGACGAGAGCGGCTTCGAGGTGGGCGGCGCCACGAAGATCCTCGTCGAGGACATGGACTGGATGAGCTGGGAGCGCGACATCGAGGCGGACGTCGCCGTCATCGAGGTCCTGATCTCGATGGTGCGCGACATCGACCCCGCCCACGACGCCAAGCTCATCGAGCTGTGCGAGCAGATCCGCGAGAAGTCGCAAGGCCCCATCAACCCGGGCAACCGCAAGGTGCTCGTGTTCACCGCGTTCTCAGACACGGCGGACTACCTCTACGAGAACGTCTCGGCCTTCGCGAAGCGCGAGCTCGGCCTCGAGTGCGCCAAGGTCACGGGCGACGGCTGCGCCTGCACGATAAAGGCAGTGCCCCCGCACATGCAGGAGGTGCTCGCCTGCTTCTCGCCCGCGTCGAAGGAGCGCGACGTGGTGGCGCCTCAGCTTTCCGGCTGCGACGTGAACATCGTTATCGCCACCGATTGCATCTCGGAGGGCCAGAACCTCCAGGACTGCGACTACCTGGTGAACTACGACATCCACTGGAACCCCGTGCGCATCGTGCAGCGCTTCGGCCGCGTTGACCGCATCGGCTCTAAGAATGACCGCATCCAGCTGGTGAACTACTGGCCGGACGTCGAGCTTGACGAGTACATCAAGCTCAAGGCGCGCGTCGAGGAGCGCATGCGCATCACCGTGATGACGTCCACCGGCGACGACGACTACATCAACGCCGACGAGACGGGGGACCTGGAGTACCGCCGCCAGCAGCTCGAGCAGATGCGCGACGAGGTCGTGGACCTGGAGGACGTCTCGGGCGGCGTGTCCATCACCGACCTGGGGCTCAACGAGTTCCGCATGGACCTGGTAGGCTATTACCGCGACAACCCCGACATCGACCGCCTTCCGAGCGGCATCAACGCCGTGGTGGAGGGCGACGAGCCAGGCGTCATCTTCGTGCTGCGCAACGTCAACAGCAGGATCGACCGCGACGGCGCGAACCACCTGCACCCGTTCTACGTGGTTCGCATGGGGTCCGACGGCTCCGTAATTCACGGGCACCTGGAGCCCAAGGCGGTGCTCGACGACATGCGCCTTTTGTGCCGCGGCAATTCCGAGCCCGACATGGCGCTGTGCCGTGCCTACAACCGCGAGACCAAGAACGGCCGTGACATGCGCCGCGAGGCGGGGCTCTTGCGCGACGCGGTGGCTTCGATCGTAGACTCCAAGGAGGCGTCCGACATCGACAGCTTCTTCGGCGGCGGCACGACGAGCTTCTTGGAGAACGACATCGAGGGGCTCGACGACTTCGAGCTGGTGTGCTTCCTGGTGGTGAAGCCCAGATGCTAGGGCTTCCGAGCACGACCGAGGTGGGCCGCCGCATACCCAAGGAGGCCTTCTACGGCCGCCTGAAGGTGAGCGCCGCGCTGCGCCAGTCCTTCATCGACGACGTCGAGCGCTTCGTGATCGCGAACTCGATAAAGACCTCCACGACCGGTATCCCCGACGGCGAGCGCGTGCACGAGGTGCTCGTGGTGGAAGTGGCGCTCAAGAGCCGCTGTGTCCCCAAAGAAGTGCTGGCGCTTGTGGCTCAGGCGAACCCCCATAAGCTGCTGTTCGCGTGTACCTTCAACGATGAGGTTCGCCTCGCGGTGATGCTCAAGAGACTCGTCGTGGGACCCTGGCGCCCGTTTGACTGCCTCACGCTCGACATGAATGTAAGCGACGTTGACGCGGTGTGGGATTCGCTTGCATCTCAAGTGGTCTACAACGACGCAGGCGGCGGTCCTGAAACCATAGAGGAGCGCTTCGAAGCAGACGCGAGGATTAAAACGCTGCACGAAGAACTTGCGCGCGTGGAGGCGCGCGGACGTAAGGAACGACAGGTTGCGCGAAAGAACGCGCTGTTCGATAAGGCGAAGGAACTCAAACGGCAGATTGCTGATACCGAGAGTGACAGGCGTGGACAATGAAGATAGATAAACTGACAATTAAAAACTATAGGAGCGTCCGTGATTTGGAACTCAGCCTGTCGCCGCGCATCAATGTCTTCATTGGGGCAAATAACGTTGGCAAGAGCAATATCCTCTCTGCAATGGAATATCTGCTGGGTCCGTCCTATCCAACAGCCAATCGGCTTGAGCGGTGGGACTTCTACCAGGGCGATGAGGAGCTTCCCCTCAAAATAGCCCTTGATTTCGATGACGGGGCTCACCTTTCATTCGATTCAACCTGGCACGATGGTTATGGAAGAGAAAAACACGGCTTAAATTACAACGGTAGCTACATTTCGGATGAAGTGCGTAGTCGCTATATTTCAGCTTCGATTGGGCCCGACAGGCGCGTTCTCGACAATCCGGCGTCCAGCCAATGGAGCCTGTTGGGCAGGATGCTCAAGGAATTCAACGAACGTCTTAGCGAGGAGACGATCTCGTCTGCCGATGGGCATACGGTCACCAAAGCCGAAGCGTTTAAACAGAGCATGCAGGAGATTCGTGATCAAATACTCTTCTCCATTACCGACCAAGACGGTACGAACCTTATGGGCGAGCTTAGCCGCATTATGCAGCAGGAAACTGCGAATCAGCTCAATTGCTCGCCTAACGATTTGACTGTCGACTTGAATGCCTACGACCCGTGGAACCTGTACAAAACACTGCAGATTTTCGTGACCGAGCAGGAGACCGGTGTTCAGATGCGGGCATCTGACATGGGCATGGGGGTGCAGGCAAGCCTCACTATAGCTATCCTCCGTGCCTATTCGAAGCTCAAGTTGAAGAACCAAACGCCGCTGTTTATCGACGAGCCAGAACTGTATTTACATCCTCAGGCAAGGCGAAAGTTTTATCGCGTGATTGAAGAGCTCGCAGATTCGGGAACCCAGATATTCCTTACGACTCATTCCACTGAGTTCATTGATCTGGGCAACTTTGATCAGATATACCTTGTGCGCAAGAACGCCGAGCGAGGGACCTATGTTAGAAAAGCAGATCCCCAGAGTTTTGTAGATGACCTACAAAACAGGCTCAATATAAGAACGGACGCAAACAGATTGATGCTCGAATACCGCAATGCTTTCGAGAACACGGGCGACTCTCAAAAAGCTGCCGAAGGCCTTTTCGCTTCGAAGGTGTTACTAGTCGAGGGAGAGAGTGAGTCGCTTATCCTGCCGTTTTGCTTCGATAGGATAGGCTTCGACTACGATGGAAAAGGCATCTCCATAGTACGCTGCGGCGGCAAAAATGAGCTTGACCGTTTCTATCGCTTATACAGCGAATTCGGCATCCCTTGCTTCATCCTTTTCGACGGGGACTTTCAGAATTTCCAAACCGAAGATCAAGCACACACCATTAAAGCCAATAAGAGCATCCTTTCGCTCTTCGGTTGCTTGGACGATTTCCCTGACGGAAATGTGCATGAGTCATATTTTGGTTTCCGGACGCTACTCGAGGATAATCTGGGGCTCAACGGTATTGGCTCAAAAACGAAAGGCCTTCGGCTGTTCGTTAGGTTCAAGAATGCCGTTTCCCGCGAGGAAGCAGCTGTTCCGTTCTGGGTTAAAGAGATTGCCGACAAGCTTGACGGTTTGCCTAACGAGGCGCGCTCCGTCCTAACTTGCAAATGTGAACCCCTTGCATGGGATGATGACTACATCCCTTTTTAGAGAGGAAATAATAATGAAAAAGATCAAGCTGGGAACCAGCGACGGAGCCACCGAAAATGCAAAGAGAATCACTGAACTGTTCCCACAGGTTGTTACTGAGATAAAAAGCGCCGACGGTGAAATCGAACGTACTATTGACTTTGACGCCCTACGAGACCTTCTTGGTGATGTGGTCGAAGGTCAGCGTGAGCGTTATCAGTTCACTTGGCCTGGTAAGCGTGAAGCTAAAGCAGAGGCGCGTCGCCCCATCTATAAGACGATGATTCCCGAGCCCGGCAAGTCTAAGGATTGGGACACCACCGAGAACCTCTATATCGAGGGCGACAACCTTGACGCGCTAAAGATCCTTAAGGAGACCTACGCCGGCAAGGTGAAACTCATTTTTATTGACCCACCCTATAATACTGGTCACGATTTTGTTTATAAAGACGACTACTCTTTAAGCGGGGCAGAATACAAGAATATCGACGCTGATGTGTCGGAAATGGGCATGTTGGTTGCAAACCATGATACGGAAGGCAGATTCCACTCTAATTGGTGCACTATGCTCTATCCCAGGCTGCTACTTGCTAGAGACCTGCTTGCCGCTGATGGAGTTTTATTCGTTTGCATCGACGACAACGAGTTTGCAAATCTCGAGAAGATGCTAGATGAGATCTTTGGAAGCTCGAATCGTGTTGCAAACGTAATTTGGCAACATAGCGTTCAGCCAAAAGGATATTTAAGTGGCTTTTCGATTCATCACAATGAGGTTCTTATATATCAAAAATCAAGCGAATTTGAACTTGCGCCTTTGCCGAGAACGGCGGAAGACAATAAGGCGTATTCAAACCCGGACGACGATCCTAATGGCCCATGGCGTTCTGGCGATGTTAGGAATGCTCTCTATCGACCTAATCTTATCTACGATATTGTTTCTCCGTCAGGGAAAGTCATCAAACCTTGCCCTAATGGTTGGCGTTGGAGTAAGGAGACTGTTCAGGAGAAAATAGCTTCTGGCGAGATTATATTTTCCGAAGATGAAACCCGTATCATTCGAAAAATTTACTTAAAGAATCTCGAAGGAAGAGCTCCAGAAACTATTTGGTTCGGTAAAGATGTCGGGACAACTCGCGACGCTGCATCCGAGATTAAATCACTTTTTGAAACTTCGGTTTTCGATACCCCAAAGCCTGTCGGTGTTGTAGAGCGTGCTTTGAGCCTTGTTAAGGGGAACAACTATCTTGTCTTTGATTTTTTTGCGGGCTCCTCAACAACTGCAGAAGCCGTTATGCGAAAAAACGCAAAAGATGGCGGCAGTAGAATGTGCATTTCTGTTCAGCTTGATGCCGAATGCGAGTTGAATTCGGTAGCTTCCCGATCCGGTTTTAAAACCATCTGCAATCTTGGCGAAGAACGTATCCGCCGCGCGGGCGACAAGATCGCCGCAGACATCGACAAGGAAAACATGCAGCTCGAGCTCGGTGCTGAACCAAAGCCTTATCCCGATCTGGGCTTCCGCGTGTTGCGCATCGACTACTCGAACTTCAAGGACTTCTACCTTACGCCTGGCGAGACCGCCCAGGAGAGCCTCTTCGATTTCGCCGACAACGTGAAGGAGGGGCGCTCCGACCTGGATTTGCTCTTCGAGGTGCTGCCCAAACTTGGCATCCCGTACTCCGCGAAGATCGAGGAGCGCATGCTCGCCGGCAGGAGTTTCCTGCTGTTCGATGGCTGCAATTATCGCTCCCTCCTATTTACAAACCCCCTGTTCAGGGGGTTTTTTCATTTCTAGGGTGTGGAAACCTCCCGGCACCATGGCTCAAGATTCGACCCAAAGCCGACTATTCCCATGGGCGATTGCCGAAAATGCCCCCAATCGAGTTGTGTTTTTCTCTCCATATGGACCGTTTATGGAGAAAAGCGCCTTCGTTTGCCGTTAATCGCGCAACCCGCGCGTTGAAACTCCCCCTCAGTGGGCATAAAGACCCCCAGGCCGCCGCTGCCGGCGGCTTACCCTCCGAGACGGATGGCTTGGAAAGGAAGGAGCCGGGGTTTGGAAACGGTCAACAGGGTCGTGGTATCGGGGCTCGTGTTCGGGCCCGTGGAGTTCACGGAGCCGGACAGGGGGCCCGCGCATGCGCGCTTCTGCCTGTCCCAGGAGAAGCCGGCGGGCTCGCGCCGCGTGGAGCATAGGTTCCACTGCGTCGCGTTCGGCCCGGTGGCGATGGCTGTGGCAGCTTCCCTTGCACCTGGCGTCGCCGTGGTGCTCGAGGGGGAGCTTGCCGAGGCGAGGGCGGCGTCCTTTCTCGACGGCCGGCCGCGCAGGGCCGAGACCGGCGGGAAGAGCGAGATCAAGGTATCGACTTTCCTCAAGGTCGACGCGCGCTGATTCCGGTACGGGCCCCATGGCCCGTACCTTTTTCATCCCGCGCATCTGCATAAATACGCATGCACGCATATGCGCATATGCGCATATGCGTAACCGCACATTTCCGTTTTTACGTGTTTGCGCGTTTACGCATCTGCACATCTGGGTAGATACAGCACAGGATGCGGGCGCGGGCCCGCGATGGATGACCATGGAGGGATGGCATATGGGAAGGAAAGAGTCCGCCGGGAATCAGGCCGGCACGGCGAGGATGACGGTCGGCGATAGGTTCTGGGCGCGGCGCATCCGCCCGATCTTCGACGACGGCGACCTCACGCTCGAGCAGAAGTCGGTCTTCTGCTGCATCGTGGCGCGCGACCCCATGTCGGTGGCGATCGAGTGCCCGGCGCGCGACATCGCGGCGGCCGAGGCCGGCCTGCCGCGCCGCGACTACGACGAGGCCCTGGACGCGCTCGAGCGCGGCGGCTACATCGTCGACATCGTGACGCCCTACGGCGAGGATCGGGACGGGGAACTCTGCATGGTCCCGATCCCCGCCGATATCGTGAAGGAGGGGGTGCAGTGCCGTGGGTAGCGCCAAGAGACACGACGCATCGGTGCAGTCCGCCGACCCCACCCGCGACGAGCTCGACGAGACCTTCGAGATCCTGGACCGCGACGGCGCGGTCGTCGTCTTCGGCGGCGACCTCATGGAGTGCGGCTTCGGCATCGTCTCGGCCAAGGCGACCGAGGACACCCGCCTGTCGTCGTCGGCCAAGGGCGTATACGCCTACTTCTGCGCCCATGCCGGCGCGGGCACCCATTCGCTGTTCCCGTCCGTGGACACGATCTGCACCCACCTCGCGATGTCGCGCAACACCTACTACCGCCACCGCCGCACCCTGGTCGAGTGCGGCTACATCAGCGTGCACCAGGGTCGCGCTCAGGGCCGCGGGCGCTATCTCTCGAACCGCTACGTCGTCAATGCCGAGATCCCCGAGGAGCGCCGTTTCGTGCCTGTCGATAACTCGAAATCGGCCGATGCCGCCGCTGTTGAAAACTCGCTTGGGGAAGACGCCGAAAACGAAGTTATCAACAACCCGCAGGATTCGCCGTGTACCAAAAATTGGTACACGGGCGACCAAACTAACGTTAGTTTGCAACTAGATTCACCGTGTACCAATTTTTGGTACACGGGCCCAACTGGGAAAACGATTTCACCGTGTACCAATTTTTGCGACACTAACAAGGATGTTGTTATTGATGTTAGTGAGAGAGGGCGCGCGGGCGCGCTGCCGTCTGTCGAAAACTCGGCGGTGTCGAAGGCCGCGGGCGACTCGGTCACGGTCGTGAAGGTCGCGTCGGAGGCCGGCCTTGGGCTCGAGACGGAGGTCTCGGTCTCCAACGCCGAGGTGCTTGCCCTCATGCGCATGTCCATCGGCAAGGCGGAGGTCTTCGCCGACGTCGCCGAGGCTTATGCCCGTGTGCTGGCGGACGGCTGGACGCTTCCGCGCATCGGCCGCGCCTACGACACATACCGCCGCGAGTACGCGGCATCGCACACCGACGGCCGCTACATCATGTCGCTGCCCAAGTTCCTCGCCGCCGGAAACGGCCTGAGGTTCTACGACCTGAGGGCCGATCTTGTCGATTCCGGCGCCGTGGCCGCGGCCGAGGGGAAGGCCGCCCCGTCGAAGGCGCCGACCCGCGAGCAGGTCCGAAATTACGTGCACGAGAAGGGCTATGACGCCCCCGACCCGGACAATCCCGCCTACCGCGTGATCGACCCCGATGAGTTCTTCGACTACTACGAGGCGACCGGCTGGGTCCGGGCGGGCGGCGTGCCGATCGTCCGATGGAAGAACGTCGTGAACACCTGGCGCCGCAAGCCCGCGCCGCGCTCCGCCCGTAAGTTCGGCCCGTCCGGGCCGAAGAGGGCCATGAGCGTCGCCGAGCGCGTGGCCGCCGATAGCGATTTCAGCGAATTCAACGACGACTAGCTCAGACGGAGGGAGAACCGAGATGAACGACACGCAAGCGCAGGCGAGGCCGGTGAGGCCCACGCTCGAGGAAGTCGAGGCCTACGTCCATGGGAAGGGCTACGACGTGCCCGGCGCCGCCAACGCCTTCTACGGCAACTTCTTCTACGCCTACCACGACGCCCGCGTCTGGCGGCGCGCGGACGGCACGCCGGTGGCCGACTGGAGGGCGGAGGCGGACACGTGGCATGAGAGGGGGCCGCACTACCTCGAACCGGAGCCACGCGCCGCTGCCCCGGCACCCGCGGCGTCCGCTCCGGTCTCGGCGCCGGCACCCGAGGCCCCGGTCGCCTCGCCCGAGGCGCTTTCCGTCGGCGGTGCCCTGCCGCCGCTCGAGGTCGCCGACGTCGCGACCTTGGCCGCGACCGACCGCGCGTTCCATGAGGCGGTGGTCCGCAAGACCGGCATCCCGCCGCGCTTCGCACGCCGCATCGCCGAGGGCGAGGCCGCCCCGGAGCATGCCTATGACGCGCGACTCGCGCGCGGCGGCGGGCTGTACATCTACGGCCCGCGCGGCGTGGGCAAGACCGAGCTGGCGTGCCGTATCGCCTACGACTACGCCGGCGCGCGGCTCGATCCCCGCTTCGGCAACTGGGCGTACCGTCCCGTCCCGAAGGGCAGGCCCAAGCACGGCGTCAGGTTCGTCGTCTCGGCCGACCTCATGACCGAGCTCCGCTCGACCTTCGACAAGGGAGGGGACAGCGAGGCCGACGTCATCCGCAGGTACGTGAACGTCCCGGTCCTGATCATCGACGACCTGGGCAAGGACTCCTCGACCCAGTGGGTGCTCGCGAAGCTGTTCCAGATCGTCAACGGCCGCTACGAGGCCGAGCGCGCCACGATCGTGACCAGCCAGTACACCCAGGCCGGCCTCGCCGCGGTGCTGTCGGAGTACGGCCGCAAGGAGGACGCCCTGGCGATCGTCTCGCGCCTGGCCGAGATGACCGAGCGCGTCAAGGTCGACGGCCCGGACCGCCGCATGGCGCCCTGCGACGCCGAGGGGGCCGGGCGATGAGCCGCCGGGCCCCGCAGGAGGGGCGCAGCTATGAGCAGGCCCTCTACTCCGTCGTCCTGCTGGTTCCGCGCCTCCCGAGGCCCGAGCGCACCCGGACGGTGAGGGTCCTGCTCGACTTCATCGCCGGCCTCTGGGAGCTGGACCGCTCGCGCGTCGATGCGGATTTCGCATCGCTCGTGCGCGGGCTTCCCCGCTGATGTCCGCATAGGTATGTGCATGAGCGTCCGCATATCTGCGCGTTTGCGCATGCACATACCCGCACAGAAGCACAGATGCGAGGGCGCGTATCCGCGCGCCCTTCTTGATGGATTGAGGTTTCCCATGGAGAGGATCGAGGAGATGTCCGCCGAGCGGGCGGAGGGCATATCGCCGGGCTCTACGGCGACGAGCTGTACGGCCTCGAGCTCGACGGCGAGGTTTCGGGCGAGGGGGCCATGCGGTGCCGGTACGCACCGGTCCATGATGAGGTGAGGGGCATCTGCGATGCGCTGGGGCTGGACTACGACCGCATCGCGACCGATCGTGCCGGGATGCTCTGGGCGGGCGAGGGGATGCCTCACCGCTTCGACGCATGCTGCGAGATCAGCGACATCGCGAGGCGCCTGCGCGCCCAGTGCCGCGATGTCGCTTCCCGTTCGGAAAGCCCCGGGCCGCGGCGCCGGCCCCATCGCTAGCAGGCGCTAGCATCTTGCGGAAGGACACGCATGGGCCGAATGTGCCCGGACAACGGAATGGAGCTTCAAGATGGACAGACGAGAGCTCGAGATCATGTTGAACGATGCCTTCGACCGCGGCATCGTCACGGCAAGGGCGGTAGAGGGAATCTATCCCCCCGCCGTCACGGTGGGAATCCTCGACGACCTCGGGCGCGAGATCGACTTCGGGCATGAAGGTAGCGGGTTGACGGTGTTTCTCCCTGGCATCGAGGACGATGCCCGTTTTGCCGGCTCGTGCAAGGCCCTCGGCGGCAAGGTGCCGCAGAACACCTATCGCATGGAACTTGTCTCGGCGATCGCCGGCGAGCTCATGGGCGCCGAGTCCGCCACCGCGCTCAGCGCCCTGGAATCCGCCCTGGACCGCGCGAGGCGAAGGGGCTACTGCGTGTTCGACCGCGGCATCCATGACGACGTCCCGGATCCCGGGCTGGTCTACCTGTGCTCGACCTACCCGGCGGCCGTCCGCCTGAAGGACTCCCTGGACTTCGTCCGGGCTCAGGGCAACGAGCCGGACCGTCACGCGCTCGGCACATACCGCATGGTGGACGGGTACTGCATCATGGGAGGGTTGGACGAGGTGCCGCTGGCGGACGCATACGCCGTGGATGCGGCCCTTATCGAGGACTGGGGTGTCGGCGATGCCGTCTTCCGCATCACCGACCTCAAGGCGAAGACGTTTTCGTATGCCGTCGACGCCGACGGCGGGCAGAAGGCGTCGACGCTCGTCTACTACACCGATGAGGGCTCCGACCCGGTCCTCTTCCAGCAGACCGGCGGCGGCTGGCGCCTGGCGAGCGACAACTTCCTCGCCGAGAACTCGATCGTCGAAGACTTGGAGCGCGTCTATACCGGCGAAGTCTCGCCGGTATACCTCGATTCGCGAATCGTCGACATGGAGGAGATGGCCGAGGCCTACGGCTGGGTGAGGCCGGGGAGGACCCCGGCCTCCATCGCCGCCGGCGCCCGGAAGGCCGCCGCGTCCTCGGCGGCCGAGGAATCCTCCCCCGGCAAGGTCGCCGCCGCGGCCCGCGAGGCCTCGAAGGACTCGGCTCCCCGACACTGATACCATGGTGGGTGCGGATGCGCCCGCAGGCGCTTTGGCATACACACACAAACGCTCAACCGCGCATCCGCACATATCCACACATCCGCATCCGCATATATGCGTAAAAGGGGACGTGCCATGATTGGAAACGTCTTGAAGCCCGACGGCACGGTGCATATCGAGCAGCAGGTCGGCAACATGCGGTACGACCTCACGACGGGACAGGTGGAGACGGTGGTCCCCGCGGCGGGCGCCACGAACCTCGTCTTCGGTGCCGACGGCCACTAGCGCATCGAGCTCACGGCCGGCAACATTCGTCAGAATCTCGGTAGGCCGGGTTTCGATACGCTCCTGTAGGTTCCGCAATCGCACATACGCATACACGTACACATACGCAGTTGCGCATACGTACACTCGCACAATGGAACACATGCACGTCGGCATATCTACGCACATGCACATAGCCGCACACGCGCCCATCGGGCTCTAGCCCCGGTGGACGCCTTGTTTCCGGCCGTTTTCCGTATCCGGTGTTTAAGCCGCCGGATACAGGGGATAACCACCTGAGGGGAAACGGACAGCGCCGAGGGAGGGCGCGCCCCGAAAAGGAATGGAGAACGGAAATGAGGATACCCGCAAGGGCGGCAGGGCCGCTCGTCGCCATGGCCATAGCCGCAGCATCGTTCGGCTGCATCGCGCCCGCGGCTTACGCCGAGAACGCGACCGCCGCCGTGATCTCCGACGACGGTGATCATGTCGTCGTCGACGTCGACCTGAACGGAAGTGCGCCTGTCGGCGACGCGACCGAACAAGCCGATATGAAAAGCAGTCAGGGCGAATCGGTTTCCGATGCGGAACCAGACGAGGCCTTGAAAGCATTCGAGGCTCTGATGACGGCCAACGGCATCATTATAAGATCAGCGTTTTACTACATCTTACTGCCGTCTCTCTTCGCGATGGCCTTGCCTCTCCTCTTATACGAATTGCTGGAGCTACATGATCGCCGCCGCCTTTGAGTCCCGACGGTTGGACTGAACCGGTGTCGTGCCGATCGTGAGCCCGGTCCGCCCCCGACGAAGTTATCTATAACCGGGCGGCTCTGCCCGAGCCGTCCTTGAAGGGAAGGAAACCCTATGATGCTTTTCGAATCTTTGATCTTCAACCTGCTCCCCGCAGCCGTCGGCATCATGGCCGTCGTGCTGGTGTTCGAGAGCTGCTGGCGCAAATGCCCGCCGGATAAGCTCATGATCGTCTCCGGCGCCGGCAAGATGCGCTCCGTCTCCGGCAAGGGAACCTTCGTAATCCCGCTCCTCCAGCGCGTGGACACCCTCTCGCTCGGTGCCGTGCAGGTGCAGCTGACCACCGAGAACGATATCCCGACGCAGGACGCAATCCTCATCCACGCCTGCGCCGTGGCGAACTTCCAGATCGGCCAGACCCCCGAGCTGATCGAGACCGCGTCCAAGAACTACCTGAATTTGGACAAAGAGGAGATGACCCGCCAGGTCACCGAGGTCATGCTGGGCAAGATGCGCGAGGTCATCGGCCAGATGGACCTCAAGGAGCTCATGCGCGACCGTGAGAGCTTCAACGCGAAGGTCTTCGGCGGCTCCAAGGATGACCTCGCCAACCTCGGCCTCGAGCTGCGCACCTTCAATGTGCAGGACTTCTCCGACTCCCAGGGCATCATCCGCTCCATGGGCGCCGATCAAGCGGCCGAGATTAAAAAGGAAGCCGAGCTGGCGCAGATCAAGGCGGCCGAGGAGGTCGCCATCCGCCAGAACCAGCTCGACTTGAAGCAGGCCGACCTCAAGAAGCAGGCCGACAAGGCGAAGGCCGAGGCCGATATGGTGAAGGCCACCGTGACGGCCGAGAAGCAGCGCGAGCTCTACATCGCCCAGCAGGAGGCCGAGATCGCTGCGGAGACCAAGAAGGTCGAGCTCGCCGAGCGCCAGGCGGACGTGAGGGAGCGCGAGCTGAACGCGACCGTGAAGAAGCAGGCAGAGGCCGACCGCTACGCCGCAGAGCAGGCGGCCGAAGCCGACCTCTACAAGCGCACGAAGCAGGCCGAGGCCGCCCGCATCGAGCGTCAGAACCAATCCGACGCCGAGCTGTATTCCGTCCAGAAGGACGCCGAGGGCATCCAGGCCCGCGCGAAGGCCGAGGCCGAGGCCACGCGCTTGAAGGGCGAGTCCGAGGGTGTGGCCGAGAAGGCCCACGGCGAGGGCGTCGCGGCGGGAATCAAGGCCCAGGCCGAGGCGTACAACGGCATGGACAACCCCTACCTGCTCGCCAACCGCTACATCGACATCATGCCCAAGGTAGCCGAGCAGGTTGCGAAGCCCCTCACTGCCGTCGATTCCATCAAGATGTACGGATCGGGCAACGCGCAAAAACTCGTAAAGGAGACCACATCGATTGTCGACCAGGTCGCATCCGGCCTGAAGGACAGCACGGGAATCGACCTGCCGTCCCTGCTGAACGGTCTGATCTCGAACCCCGATATCGATGCCGACTCCGCCGAGAACTCGGTGGAGTGATGGTCGTCCAGCTGATCGCCTCGGCCTTGCTGCTCGATTTCTTCGGCTGCATGATGCCCCTGGCATTGGTCGAGGACACCAAGGCATTTAAGGTCGGCGTGTTCCTGATTTGGGCGGCGCTGGTGGCGGATTCCGTCCTGATGGGCTTGTTCTATCCGAGGGAGCTGGCGGGGGTGAATCCCCTGTTGGCGGCAGGTCTCGAATCGATATGCCTCATCTGTGCCATGTATCCCCTGCATGGGTTCGCATCGAACTTGGCCCCCTGTGGCATCCGGGTCGATACTGCCGCGGCCCTCGCCTTCATAGACTTCCTCGTGACCGCTGTGGGATATGTCTCCCTGCTCTTGGGTACGATCTGGCTTATATTCTTCTAGGCTCGCAGGCATATGGACCTGTCGACCATCAAGCCGGAGGGTTCCGAGGAGTAGTACCGGCGCGGGCCGCCCGCACGTCGCGCAGACCGTCGGGCGGCCTTTTACATCGAAGGGGAGTGTGTCCCATGGAGGGGAAACGAAACCGCGGCGAGGTGACCGCCGAGCTTTCCGAGAAGGTATGGGCGAGGCTGTGCCGCGAGAACGCCCTGGTCGCGAGCGAGGTCTGGGTCGATGACGCCAGCCGGGTCGATTTCGTGGCCTACAGGCCGCATCGTCCGCGCGACCGATCGTCGAACCATGCGACCGCCGCCGAGCTCGAGTCCGGCACCTTCACGTTCGTCGAGGTCAAGTCGTGTATGGACGATTTCACGAGCGGCCACGGCAGGACGTTCGAGGGCGATGAGAACTGGCTGGTGTGCCCTCTCGAGCTCGCCGACTCGCTGGCTTCCAAAGGGATGCTGCCCAAGGGGGCGGCCGTGTACTCGCCCGACGCCCGCGGCGCCCTGCGGAAGCGCTACGACACTTCCGAGTTCCGGCAGGTGCGCGTCGCCCCGGCAATCGAGCTGATATGGGCGATGCTGAGGCGGAAGAGCTCATGCGAGACCGGCGCCGGTTTTCCCGTATAGATCGCCGGCACATCTGTCCGGATGCATATCCGCACATCGGCATACATACGCCGAGGCACATACGCGCACATACATATATACACACCGGCGCTATCGTACCCGTTTGCGCATCGGGGTATACGGGCGCGCGGGGAAATGCGCGGAAGCATATCCGCCCCGCCTTCCAAAACTTCCTATAGTTTCTGCGAAACCCCCGTTCAGCGTATATTTTTTCGCTTGCGCGGGTATCAATTCCCCGTTACTGGTCGAACGGATGACGGGATATGGAAATGGCAGACGGTGACCGCCTTACACCGGAACAGGCCGAGGCGCTGAGCGCGCTGAGGGACGGGAGGAACGTGTTTCTCTCGGGCAACGCCGGCACGGGTAAGAGCTACGTGCTCAACGCCTTCATATCGGACCTGAAGGCGCGCAATGTCGATTTCCTCGCCCTGGCGCCCACCGGCATCGCCGCGCTGAACCTCACGGACGGCTCGACGATCCACCGCACGCTGAAAATCGCGCCGGGGGTCTGCGCCCCCGATGGCCCCAAGGGGTCCCGCAAGGTGCTCGACGCCGCGAAGGTAATCATCATCGACGAGATCTCGATGTGCCGCATCGACCTGTTCGACCACGTGATGGGGATGATCTCCCAGTCCATGACGCGCAACGGCGCGAAGCAGGTGGTCCTCGTCGGCGATTTCTTCCAGCTGCCGCCGGTCGTGACCGAACGCGACTCCGCGCTGCTGATGAAGTTCTATCCCGGAAACCTCCAGGGCTGGTGCTTCAAGTCGAGGTACTGGACCGGCTTCGATTTCGAGCCGCACGTCCTCAAGACGGTCGTGCGCCAATCCGCCCCCGATTTCATCGACAACCTGAACCGCGCCCGCGTCGGCGACGCGTCGTGCCTCGATTACTTCAACGCGCACTCCAGGAGTTCCCGCGCCTACCTGCCGAAGGACACGCTCGTGCTGTGCGCCAACAACCGCATCGCCGACTCGATCAACCGCGAGAACGTCGACGCGCTCGACGCCCCGAAAGTCGAGTTCACCGCGGCGGTCACGGGTATGGTCAACAGCGGCGATAAGATGGCGCCGGAGAGGATCGTCCTGTGCCGCGGCGCCCGCGTGATGTCGCTCGTGAACAGCCCTCAGGAGGGTTACGTCAACGGCACGCAGGGCACCGTCACCGACGCGTCCGCCGACGCCGTGACGGTCAAGTTCGACGGGGCGGACGAGAAGGTCCGCATCGAGCGGCACAGATGGGAGATCAACAAGTCCGAGGCCATCGTCGAGATGGACGAGGAGGGCAGGCCTGTCAACAGGGTCAAGACTGCCGTCGTGGGTGCCTATACCCAGATCCCGCTCAAGCTCGCCTACGCCATCACCATCCACAAGTCGCAGGGCCTGACGTTCGATGCCTGCTGCGTCCACACGAAAGTCTTCGCCGAGGGCCAGCTGTACGTCGGCCTGTCCCGCGTGCGCTCCGCCGCCGGCCTCACCGTGTTCCCCAAGATTGAGCCGAACCGCCTGATCGCCAGCCGCGAGGTCGTGGAGTTCTACGATTCCCTCGAGCACAGGATGGAGGAGCCGGTCCAAATCGAGTGCCCGCGCCGCTACGAGTCGCGGGTCCGCGCCTACATCCGAGACCTCATGGACGGCAGGGACCCCGACGCCCCCACGCCTCCCGCCCTGGAAGGCGCCCTGGAGAACAGCAAGGGAGGTACCCCGGAACCGGGGACCGAAAGACCGGCTCGAACCCTCGAAGAGAAGATTGGGGCGGATATAGTTGCCCGTGCCACCTTCGCCCTCAAATTTGCAGTTTCGAGTGCCATGTCCAAGGACCATCTTGAGGCCAAGATGCTCCTAGCCGGGTACGTACTTGATTGGGGACGCGCTCCGCATGAGCTCTATGTCGTCTGCAAGGAGGGCGGTTATCGCGTCAGCGCATCGGAACTGGGCATCCGGCGCTCCGAGATTGAGGCGAGGATTGCGAAAAACTCCGGCTTCGACTTGGGCTCCGCTCGTCGTCAGCCGAGCCCGTCCGACTCTCGTCCTGGGAGGCGGAAGGGCTCGGCGAAAGAGTCCGCCGGTCGCACCCGAAATACACGCAAGGCGAATAAGCGGTAGCGACAACGGAAATGGGAAGGCCGAATCTCCCGGCCTCCCCATTTCATTTTCGCGGGCGGATCGCTACCGTCTGCCGGTGAGCTCCCAGTCCCAGATATACTCCTCGACCTGCTCGGCGAGATGGAGCGGGGCGGGAAGGTTCACCCTCATATCGTTCTTGTAGAGCTGCACCATGCAGCCGCGCAGGGCCTCGGCGTATTTGACGCTGGCAAGCGCCTCGGCCTCGCCACCGGGCGACAGAAGGCAGTACTCGTTGATCGTCTTCTCGCAGAACGCCGCGGTGGGCGAATCGTACTTCGATCCGCGTGCGGACCATTTGTACTGGGCGTCGCCCGGTCGCGGGGCCAACGCGAGGAAGTAGCCGTCCATCTTGAAGAGTCCCTGCTTGTCGCGCCTGTTCGGCACGGTGCCGTCGTCTGCGCCGCCCGCGGCCACCTCATCCGTGAACCAGTCGGGGATCTCGCCGTTGAGACCGGAGCGTATACGCAGGATGCGCAGCTTGCTGCCCGCGAGGCCAAGCGGCTCCTCATAACCGGTCGGTCCGTAGCTCAAGGGTCCCGACTCGAGGCCGGAGTCGCTGATGCCGGGCCACCAGTCTCTCTGCCGGATGCGGCCGTAGGAGTTGATGAGGAGGAGTTCCGGCCTGTCGCCGGTGGCGCGGACTATGCCGTGGAGCATCCTCTTCAGGGCCATTCCGTTCGCCCGCTTGCAGGAGTCCGGAAAGCCCTCGGAACCGCTCAGCCGGGCGAACTCGATGAGGGCGCGCCAGTACGGTAGGCTTCCGTCAGGTAGGAGGGGGCAGTACACGGTGACGGCACCGCTTCTCATGTCCTGTCGGACGCAATAGGGGAAGCTCGCCCGCGCCTTGCCGTTGCCGGAGTTGTAGACCTTCAACCCTATCGCCGGGATCGAGGTGTCGATGCCGCGCGAATTGCGTGCCGGTTCGGGTACGAAACCGAGCTGGCGCATGAGGTCGCGGACGGCGACGCGCGCGCGGATCTCGGGACTGTCCTTCGAGTCCTCGGGTTCGATGAATTGGGTCAGGCGCCCGGTTTTCGCGAACGCGATGCGCAGGGCGCGCTTGGGGTCTCCGCCGTCGTCTTTGCCCTTGGGCTTGTAGCTCTCGGCGCCCGGCAGGACCACTATGCACGCGGTCGGGTCGGTCGCCTCGGGAAGCGCGGCGGCGACTTTGCGCCAGCGGATCTTCGCCTGGCTGTCGCCGGTATTCTCCATGCGGTTCAGGAGGTCGTTTGCCGGGATGTTATCGATCTCGACCTCGAAGTCGTCGACGGCCCCCTCCCCGCCGAGAAAGCGGGAGATCTCGGCCCTTGCCATATCGAGGAGCCGGGCATCGTCCTGGTTGCCGATCAGCTGGAATACGGCCCTGTCCCTGCCGGTGCAGCGGGCGAGTCTGGCGCGGTTGGCCCGGCCCCAGGCCTCCTGTCTCGCCCGTGCGCTGACGGGGTCCTTGTCCCAATCCGCCTGCCTGGGTTCCTCTATGGACGCCTTGAGATGGGTCAGTTGAAGCGAGTCGAGCGCACCGACGGGCTCCGCGATATCTTTGAGCCGAGCCGCGACGGCCTCGAAGAACATGGCCTTGTCGATGACGGATGCCCCGCTTGCGACCGAGGGCTTCGATGCCCAGGAGGCGGTCATCGCGTAGGGGGATAGGATCTGCGGCTGCGAGCCGTCGCGGGCGTACCTGCCCATGTCCTCAAGATACTCGCGGACTGCGGGCAATCCGGTCCCGCTGGCGAACTCGTAGTTCGCCAGGGCCGCGGGGTCCCAGGCCAAGTCGCGCTTCTGTTTGTCGTAGCCGTAGGGGACGACGCGGAGCGTGCCGCCTTCCGTGCGGACGTAGGCGTTGACATCGTGTTTGAGGAACGGGTCGTCCTGCCATGGCTTGCCGATGAAGCGGCGGACGGCGACATCCATGTTGAGCCTTGCCTTGCGGCCGACCGGCAGCGTCTCGACGTGGAATCTGAGGGCGAACGCCCACGGGTCCTCCTTGTGCCAGTGGATATCGGAAATCAGCTCGTAGACGTTTCCGTTTCCGCGTGAGACTCTGCTGAAGTTCTCGACCATGCCGTTGGCGAGTTCGAGGGGGATGCCGGCGATGACGTCGGCGACTTGCGCGGAGAATGCGGGGAAGGTGAGCCCGCCCGCGGGACGGCCGTCGCCGCTGAACAGGCAGATCTCTTCGCCACGCACGGCCTCTTCGAACGTCTCGGGGTGCAGCATCCCCATCACCTTGCGGTAGGCGGGGGATTGGGTATCGATGTCCTTGCGGGAGGAGATCCAGACCGCGATGACGTTGCATAGCTTCGCGAGATCAATGGGGGCGAGGGCGATAAGCCAGCTGTCGGTATGCACGTTGGGGCGTACGGGGTTCAGCTCGACGGCCCGGTCGAGCCAGCAGCGCAGGTCGTCCTTGAGGACTTTGGTGTTGAGGTAGCCGCCCTCTTTCCTCGGGGGCATGAGCGTGAAGAGGGCGTCGCGCAGGCTGTCGGGCAAGCCGACGACGTGCACGGTCGTCTTGGTGTCGGGGACGGGTGCGAATGACATGAGGTGCAGCTTAGAGTCCGACATTTCCGATTCCTTTCCTGAACGACTCGTAGAACGGCCCGTAGAGGGCTTTGGCGACCTCCGGCTGGTCGCTATCGTGCATGAGGCGTTCCATGTAGGCGCCGAGCTCTTCCAGGGTCCTGAACGAGAGCTTCCCGTCGCCGCCGCGGAAGGCCGCATCGGCGAAATAGACATGCGGCGCGGGCCTCTCCTTATCGGCAAGCCTCGCCAGACGCCCGAATATCTGGATGATCGTGACCATGAGCGTGGAGATCGCGTCGTCTACGAGGAATTGCCTGCCCATGGTCCTCCATGCGCCCATGGGAAGGTTCTCGTCCCGCTCCATGGTCTTCCATGTGCGCCAGGCGGAGGCCCTGACCTCGGTCGCGAACTCCCCGGGATTGGCCGGGTAGTCGCCGACCTCCCTTTCGATGAGGCCGTTGAGCTTGCGGTATCGCCCGCCGAGGTCGTGCGGTGTGCCCATCGGGCGCACCGAGAAGATGAGGCTCGTGAAAACGGCATGGCCGCCGCGGTCGACGATATTGAAGCCGCGCTCGATGGCCATGGCCGGCGCCACGAGCACTTTGGCCGGATGGTCGCAGAACTTGTAGACTTCGCTCCGGGGCACGAAGTGCTCCCTGTGGTCGTGGTTGTTGCGCACCAGGGCCGCGACCTTGATTGCCTGGCCCTTGCGTCGGAACTCTTGCTCGATGCGGTCGCGTGCGTCCTCGGCCTCCCGGTAGCTGTTCACGATGACCAGGGCCTTTCCCGCGCCCTCCGCGTCGAGTTCGTCCCTCAACGTGGCCATGGTCTGCGATAGGACGATGCCGAGGTTGCCGGAACGCATCTCGGCGGCGCTGCCGGACACGTTCTGCTCGATGCCGAGGTCCCTCACGGTCGAGGTGGAGAGCTTGGCCGCCTTCCACGGCTCCGCCTCGAGGAGGTAGTCGACCGGCCTGTTCACGTGGTATTGCAGGCAGCCGGGCTCCCAGCTCGAACCGGAGAGCAGGAGCACGTGCGGCCCCAGCGCCGCCCCGGCGGGGTCGGTATCGAGCCAGGGCAGCGAGCACATGAAGGCCCGCCCGAAGGCGAACTGCCGGAAAAGCCTGAGGTCGTTGCCGTCGAGCTTCATCCCGAAGATGTTGCCGATCAGCGAGTTGGGGAGATAGTGCTGCTGGCGCGTGTAGCTGAACTTGAGGAAGTTGTACAGCTCGTCGACGGAATCGTCCTTGAAGCTGAGGAGGTCCTGCGCGGAGGCGAGTTCGCGCAGATACGAGTCGAACCGGATGACCTTGAGGGCGAAGGAGAACCTGGTCCGCAGCTCGTCGGGAAGCTCCGAGCATCCGCATGCAGCGAGGTATTCGTTCAGCGAGTAGCTGTGGGTGTCGTCGTCGATGCCCTCGCAGGAGGTCGCGACCGCCTGCGAGAGCTTGTTGAGGGCCGCGCCGCCGCCATCGAGGCTCTTCTTGGCAATCTCGAATCTATAGGGGTTGATGAGTTTGTCGGCATCCTCGTAAACCTGTTTGGGAAGGCCCTGCTCCAGGAGGTCGTTCAGAAGCGAGAGCGACGTGAACGCCTCGTCCTTGACGATGCGCCATTTCGCCACGCGGTCGTCCCTGACGGATTTGAGCAGCGCCTTCGCGACGGGCTCGGATTTCTGGCGCAGGTCGTAGAAAAGCTCCTCGTTGAAGTCCCTCATCTTGTCGTCCGGGCGCCGCTTCACGGCCACGGCTGTCGGGTCGGCGGCGTTGCGGATGAGCTCCTGGAAGCTCATGCTCGGGGCGAAGCAGCCGTCGAGCTGCGCCTGCACGCGGTCCGCCTCATCGAACAGGACGACGTCGAACTGCTGAAGGGCCTCCTCGAAGAATGCCTTGCGCTCCCTTCCGACGATCATGGTGGCGAAGCCGGTGGGAGTCGTGACCACGACGTCGGATGTCAGGGACTCGCGGGCCATGGCCTGCGATGGGCACACGTCCCAGTACGGGCATGAGTTCGCGCCGCCCTTCTTGGACCGGAGGCCGCGGCATGGCGTGTTGCCGTATCCGCAGGCCTCGGGATCGGAAGAGGAGAGCCCGTCCATGATGCAGGCGGTCTCCAGGTATTTGGATGCGGAATGGTCGAGGAGCATGGAGTCATCGTGGTCGAAGAACTCGTCGAGCCGTTCGATGCGCCTGCCGCGCGACACCAGGGGCGAGGCGCTGATTCCCGCCTCGCGAAGCAGGACGACGCTTTCCATCACGTCCGATACCGAGTTGAGCAGGGATACCGCGCGCAGGCCGCGCTTCGCGAGGCAGACGATGAGCATGTTGGCGAGGACGGACTTGCCGGCGCCGACGAGGCCGACGAGGCTCACGACCTCATCGAGGCGCAGGCCGTCGGCGACGGATGTGCTGCCGCCGCGTGCCCGCTTGAGGAGCCCCTGGTCCTTGACCCTTCTGAGCACGGCGGCGTAGTGGGTCTTCCCGGTCTTCTCCCCGACTTCGTCCGCGGTCGAGATGAGCTCGTCGAGGGTGATATCGATGGGCGGGCGCCTGCTCTTGCGGGGGATATCGTCAATCTTGCCCGTTTGGGGCGGCACGGCATCGGGTATGGTCACCCAACGGATCGATCCGGTTACCGTGGTATCGCCGGTCGCCTCGGGCTTGCATGTGTAGGAATACCGTCCTTTGGGTCTCGCGACCACGTTTTTATGGGAGAGTTTGACATCGCCGAGGAGGCGGTCTATATAGATCGGCATGCGGTCGATCCCGGTAAGGGGGTGCTCGCGCAGGGCCATTCCGCCGTTGGCGATATCGAAGAACCGGTACCGCTCATATTCCGCGCGCTCGTAGAGGCCCAGCAGTCGCCGCCAGGCCGTGGATGAAGCCAGCGAGAACAGGTGTCGGCGCGCCATCTGCATGAGGTGGCCGTCCGCGCCGATGGTCTCGGGCCTGATGAGCTGGTAGTTCGATAGGAGCCTGTCGGCCTTTCGGGGATCGGCGCCGGGACCGCATACGCGTACCGCGAGCGCGAGCAGCGACTCCACATTCAGGAACTCGTCGAGGGATAGGTCGCTGTCCTCGGGATAGCGCACCTCGAGATTGCGCTTCAGCTGGTCGAAGCCTTCCTGGGCTGTATCATTCGGCTCGCTCATCGCGTGCCTCCCTTCGCGGCGGCATCGAGTCGTTTCGAGAAGTTGCGCAGCGTTTCGCATGAATAGCCGGTCTTGCCGCGCAGGACGGCATTGCATAGCGCGCGATATCCGGGATGGTCCCGTTCGACTTGGTCCGGCACGACATAGGCCACCTCGTCCGCGCACATCTGGGCGATGCCGGTGTCGTCCTCTATCTCGCGGGCAAGCCGCTCGGCGCGGCCGTATGCCTTGGCGTCGACGGCAAGCTGCCGGCCGTCCGGCAGATGGATCAGGATGTCGCAGGTGTCCTTGAGGGGCCACATTTCGTATTTCAGACCGAGGCCCGCTGCGGCCTCGGCGATCGCCAGCTCGAGCTTTCCGGGGGAAGAGATGTAGTGCATGACGCCGCGGGATAGGCGGAAGGCGTCGTGCGCGACGCTGTCCAGCTTGTCGAAATCGCCTGTGACGGCCTTGGCGCACGTCGCCGATGAGCAGTGGGGCTGCTTGCCTCGCATGGTCATCGTCCAGCCGCAATTCGGGCATACTTTTGCGGCGCCCGGGACGGGTTCGTAGGCCATGGAGACGAATTCCTGCAACCACACCGGGTCGATGGTGTCGGCTTCGCCCTGGTCGAGGGGGTCGGGGTCGCCCAGGGCGAGCCCCGTCTTGATCCTGACGTATTCGTTCCAGGTGAGCAGCGGGTGGCGGATGAGCATCCTGCGTCCGTACACGTATTGCTCCTGGGTGCCGGCTCGGAGGAATTCATACACCCTGCGTTCCTGATGGCCGCCCAAGAGGTCGTTTTCCGCAAAGCGCAGTACCTCGTAGCATTCCGACGTCGCGGCGAAGTAGTCGCCGTCTACTGACGCCAGGGGCCCGATCTCGATGGACCGGCACCCTTCGACGGCTTCCCTGCACTCGTCGCGCCACCGGGCCGTCCACTCGCGCACGTCTGACGCTGCGCTGTTCCTGATGAAATCGGACTCATTGAACGTCGGCAGCAGCTCTTCCGCATCGTCGGAGCACTCAGCGCACAGCGCGGCGAGGATATTCATGCCGTGTCTGAATGCCTGGCTGTAGGGATACCTATGCGGGTCGGCCTCGTAGAGGCCGTCCTTCTCGGCGATGCCGTATGCGATGAGGAATACGGCGGTCTCGAAGCGGTTGGCGATATCGCGGGCTTTGCCGGCGGCTTCGGCCGCGGCGATCGGGTCGGACATGGACCACCTCTTTATTGGAATTGGCATACACAGCAGCTTTGATACCCGCCCCCGCCGCGCTTTACACGCCCCTACCGAAACTCGACGGATAAAAATGCCCCCGCACCGGCTCGAATCGAGTGAAAGACTTCCCGCGCACGGGGTAGAAACAGCTGGGACGGTACACATCCGCGCGAAAGGTCGGACATGTCTAGGGTGGCCTATGGGCAAAAGGGATACAGCGGCGCCTCCATGAGCGTGAACGCGCGGGCGGCCTACGAGGCGGGGGAGATGCTCCGCTCGAAATGGACCAAGACGGCGATCCTCGGCGCCTTGAGGGGCTACTGCGATGAGATGGACCTGCTCTACGACCCTGCGGTCGAGTCCGAGACCAAGGCCGCGCTCTTCGACCGGTTCATCGCCTCCTCGTCCTGGCACCACACCGGCGCCTACGCCCGCGAGACGGAGTTCTTCGCCCTGGACGAGGCCGCCGTGGTCGGGGCGTTCCGCGAGCTCGGGCCCGAGGAGACGGCCGAGCGCGACCGGATCCGGGCGCAGGCTGCGGCCCGGGTGCGGGAGGCGGAACGGCATCGGAGGGAAGCGGAATGCCTATTCGAGTACCGCTTCTCCTGCTCCCCATATAGCGCCATGGCGTACGAGGCGTTCCATCCCGAGCTGTGCGAGCGCCGTGTGAGCAAACACAGGAAGCAGGAGCTCGTCGTGTACCGGCTGCCGGACGGCAGCGAGCCGTCGGGCTATGCGGAGATGTCCGTCCCGGCGGACTATGCGGACAGCAGCCATGTGGTGCCGTCGGTTTTCATATCCGGCACGGGCGGGGATCGCGCGTGGCGCGATATCGACTTCGACGAGGCCGAGCGGAAATTCGCAGCGGCGGCGAGAAGGGCCGCGGCCTTTCGCGAGGGGAGACCGAAGCTCATGCAGGACGAGGCCAGGCGCGCTGCGATACGTGAGACTCGGCACCGCGTCTGCACCGCCCCCATTTTGAAGAGCATAAAGGAGATTCACAGGTGACGGGGAAGAATGTCTATACGATGACGGCGATGACGAGGCGAGCGTTCGTGGGCCTCGCGGTCATGGCGGCGCAGGCCGGACTCGCGGGCTGCGTGAGGAACGGGGCGCCGGACGCCGGCTCCTCCGACGGCGGCGCCGGGAAGTCGGGCGATGCCGGCACCTCGTCGCCGTTCGCGCCGCAGCAGTCCGCCCAGGCGTCCGTGGACGGCATCTCGATCGACCGCGTGACGATCGAGGAAGGCACGGGGCCGGACGGCAAGCCGTTCCGCTACATCCGGGTTGCCTATACCTTCGAGAACGTCACGGACTCGGACGCTGTCGCACCCTATACCGACATCAACGCATACCAGGACGGGATCAAGCTCGACAGGTCCTACAAGGTGCAGGACCAGCGGGCGCAGAAGCAGATCGAGCCGGGCGGGAAATTGAAGTCGTTCACGGCGTTCGCCCCCGATTCTGAGACGGTTCCGGTCACGGTCAAGGTGATGGCGCCCGGCGAGAAGGAGCCGAGGTCGGAGCGATGCTACTGCATCGTGAACCCGGGCCTGCAATAGGCCGCCCCGCTCGCACGTCCACACATATATGTATATGCGCGTCTATGCGTTTACGTACATGCGCATATGGGTAGACTCACATCGAGTAGAGACGAAACGGGAGGGGATGGTCCGCATGGCGCCGTTCATCAGTGAAAATATCGACCTGGTTCCTTGCATGGCCATGGCATTCAACGCGGCGATTGCGACCATGGGTTTTCTGAAAATGGTTGCATGGACCGAGCACGGCATGTCGTCGAGGATGTCCAGATACATCGACAGGTTCGGCAAGATGGGCATCGACCGCGAGATTTTGGAGGTCTATGCGCGATCGTATCTCGACGAGTCGCGCAACGCGCTCATCTGCTGGATCGTTGGCCTCGCCATCACTATGGCTGTGGGGATTGTCATCTGGGCCCACGACGTCGGCGCGGTAGTCCTCCTGACATCCGTGGTCGCGGCGGCGGTATCGATCAGGTGCATCGTCATGGCAGTGAGGGATGTGGCGGATATCCGCGACGTCCTGGCCGAAATCGACCTAGGCACCCCGACCGCGTGATTTGCCCTGGCATCCAATCAATAGGGACAAGCAGATATTCAGAAGGGACTCGATATGGGTATGCAAAGCTATATGGCGACGGTATTTGTCGGCGAGCGTGAGATTGGCGGGCCTTTTGTAAACGGTGATTTTCGTTCAAGCCTGAACTTCGCGAGGCGAGAGCTTCGCGGATACCTGCGCCTGGCTGAGAGTATCTGACGGCAGGAAGTCATGGGTGGTCGCCGTCATGGCCTTCGTTGCGTAACCGCCCCGGCGCTTGATTTTGGCATCCTTACCGAGACGAAGGATAGCGAGACCGCCACCGTGGAGTCCAGCTTTACCGTGACGTCGGCCTACACGGCCGAGGATTTCGTATCGGATACGCGAAGCGAGTTTCTTGCCTGCGTCACGGAAGATTTCGGCGAGCAGGTCGCATCGGAGGCTGCAAGTCTCGTCGATGGTCAAATCGCGTCGATGTCGTGGTATAGGCGCTTCGAGATATGGAACGACCTCGCATCCTACGACATATGCGGCGTTGCGAACGCCGATCATCTCATCGACGGGCTCGAGGAGCTTTCCGTCGCGCTCGCCGATGGCCGCGCGTTCGACGCAAACGGTGGAAACCCCGTCTTCCATGCTTTTCACCGGGCCGAGCGGCAAAGTGGCGACAGAGAGTTACCTGTGCCTGCCAGACGTACTCATCGACATCATTGAGACAGGGGCTTCGGGCAACCGGAGCTCTTTTCTAATATGAGCCGGCACCTCCACGGTACCGGCCCAATAACGACTGCCTACATATCCCAGATCTCGCTCAGCCGCTCATCGTCCGCGGCCTCCTCCTCGAAGCGGAACTCGTAGGGGATGGCCAACCTGGTGAGCTCAAAGGCCACCTTTCTGGTCATGGCGTTCGAGATTCGCGCCGCGCGCGCATCCTCCGCGGCTAAGTCCTGCTCGCGGAAGTAGGGGAGCGGGTAGGGGTTGCCATCCGTCTCATCGACAATCTTCTCCACCAGGCACCCGACCTCGCGCTCTTGGATTTCCGCCAGATTCTCGAGGTACTTCCATGCCACGGCAGTGGCGCGGGCTCGCGGCAGGCGCGGTCTTTCCCAGTTCTTGACGGTCTTCACGTCGACGCCCGCTGCCTCCGCGACATCGGACTGGTAGAGCCCCAGGCTCTCGCGCAGCACCTTGAAGCCCGCCTTGGTGTGGATGGTCTGCATATCCGTTCCTTTCATCTAGATTCTCTTCTCGAAGAGCCCGTGATAGACCTCATCGATCTCGTCCTGGTATTCGCACAGGAATTCGCAGCGTCCGACCACGAGTGCGACGAAAAGCTCGTCGACGGTGGCAATGCCGTAATCGTGGAACCCCGCGGGAAGGTAGAGCGTCCCGTTGTAGGGCGCATGTCCGACCCGGTAGCAAGAGAAGTCCCCGAAGGCCGATCCCTCCACGCGGTACAGGCTGTAGTAGTCCCCGGCACGCTTCGCAGTGTCGATCGCCTCCGTGTGGCCGGCGATATGGCGGATGATCTTCCCGTCCGCACGGTTCGCGGCCGCCTCGCGCGCGAGCGTGCGCAGCTCGGGCATGCGGTCGAGCGGGTCGACGGTGTGGACCGTATCCATGTGTTCCGTGAACCCCTCGCCGTTGCGCGTGATTTCGCTCACTGTGGCGACGAACCGGGCGAAACCGCGCTGGCAGACCCCGACCCTGGAGGCCGCCGAGACCTTATGCGCCGCACGCAGTGCCTCCTCCCGGCTGTCCCCCTCGTAATGCAGCTCCGACGAATGGAGCGGCCGCACGTCGATATCCTCGGTTCCCGTGAACAGCATCTCGCGCGATTCCGTCACGAAGATCGTTTCCATATAGTCCTCCCATATGCGCACCGGGCGGCCCCATACCGCCTGCTCTACCTCTCTTGTACCCCCTGAGGGGAAACGTAAACGCACGCCGCGGAAAAATCGCCGGACCGGGTTCGGGAAAAGGACGGGGCCGAAAACGGCCCCTGTCTTGAAATCTGGATATGGAATCAATCAATCATCGCCATGTCGAACGCTTATATGCGAACTCGGAATCGATCATCGCTGCGCAGTCCTTCCGAGGGCGGGGCCGTCGTGCTATCTGGCGGAACTAGCCTTATTTACCCGCCGTCGGGCGTAGCGCCAACAGGTCATTCCTGATCTCATCGAGCAGCTTCCTGCACTTGAGCTCCGCGGCCTCCATCGGGCTGACGTATCCATCCTCATGCGGGTCGAAAATCATATCCGGGTCTGGCAGCCATTTGCCGTCGTCCTCGCCGAAGGCGGTCTCGGTCATGATGTCGCAGAGGCCCAGGAGCCTGACGAAGATATCGCTCTCCCCGACATATGGGGTCGCGCGTCGGCACGCGCGGAGGTACACGTCGAGCGTCTGGAGGAACAGGTCCTCGGTGCCGATCTCCCAGGGAGGACGGGACTTATCGTCTTCCGGGTTCACCTTGATGTCGTGCAGAATCGAGTCCGGCACGCAGCGCAGGTCTGTAGTCGGCCAGACGAAATGATCGGTCTCCTCGCACAGGTCGAGGAAGTCGTAGGCCTGGTTCCATAGCACGCAGAGCACATCCAGCTGGTTTTCGGTGAGTTTTTCGTCCATGGTCCTATCTCCTGATTCTATGAGGAGGTCGGCGACGTCGATGTGCGCCCAGCAGGCGATATCCTCGACCTTCTCGAAGTCGCTCGGAGCGTGCGTCCCGCGCCGCCAGTCCTTAATCGATGAGATCGAGACGTGCATCGCGCCCGCGAGCTCCCGCATCCTGGCGGCGCCTTTGGCGCCGTGTCCTAGCAACGAATCGAACACGGCGGGGGAGAACGCGAACGTCCCGTCGCCAATCCTGTAGGTGTCTTTCCGCATTGCGGCATCTCTCTTTCTCAATCCTTGCCGACAATGTTATCTGTGGCGCGGCCGTCTACGGAGACGAACCTGGACGGACCTCTACCCGTCCGGCTTCACGGAGAACCACAGACCGTCGTCGCAGATCAGCCCGCGCGCGACACATCGACCGCCGACGTCCACTAGGACGCCGGTCACGGTGGCGTCCGCCTTGCCGAACATGCTGGGGCAGGGCAGCGTCGCGCCGACCCTGGCGATCTCGAAGCGCCGCCCGTCGCACACGATTGCCCTCGGGGTGTTGAGCCCGCACTTTCGGTCGGTCTCGACCGCTATGGGGACGACCTTGGCGTCGAACCTGCTGCATCCGCCCACGTGCCGGACCTCCCTCCCGCTCGGTATCGCGCGCCACGCGCGCGATACCCCCGCCGTCTCCCACCCTGGATACCGCCCTGCGATCCCAACGGGAAGGGCATCCGGGGCGGTACCGCCCGCGCTGCGGTCTCACCGCGCAGCAGGCGGCCTATGGCCATGCCTATTCGGCCGACCCGATGCGGTTGCCGTTCGTGTAGTCGGAATAGGCCCGCTCCCAAGCGTCCTGCACGCGGCGGGAGTCGCATATCTTGCAGAAGATACCCGTCTTGGGCGAGCCGTCGCGCAGCATGAACGTGATGAAGCAGAAGTCTCCGATATCGGGATCCTCGTTCATCATCATGGCGCCGCAGGTGTCCAGCACCTCGCGGTTGTCCTCCTGCGACCCGCCGAGGATATCGATCGTGCAGGTGGCCGTATCCGACGGTCCGACGAGGCCATCCGGCACCGCCGGCAGTGCATCCGGGTCGGTTCCGTCGATCTCCCCAAGGATGCGCGTCTCGAACGTCGAGTTTGCTGCGCGCAGGCGTCCGAGTGCGTCCGCGTATGCGATCGACGAGACGAGGCGTTCGAGCTCCCTGGCGGCAGCCTCGGCGCTGTCCGCATATCCCCGCGGGTCCTTTTCCATGAGCGCGTCGGCGAGCATGGCGACGGCCGCCTCGGCAACCCTGCCGGACTTGCCCATGTCGTCGGCGCACTCGCCGGCGAGTGCCGACAGCGCGCTCGAGTAGAAGGGGATGTCGCTGCGGCGTCCGAACCTCTCGGCCACGCGCCCGCAGGACTCCCTCCATCGTTCCATCAGCGCGAGCCTCAGGTTCGCCGTCTCATCGTGCTCGATGGGCGACACCGTGTCGTGATCCGTAGCCATGTCCATATCCTTCCGTTTCCGTTCCATCCCGCTCCCACGGCTTCCCTAGAGAGCCGTTTACCCCGAATCGCCCCCGCTCATGCCCGCTAAATTGAGATCGGGGAGGAAGGCCGCCTGTCCGTATCTTCCCGTCCGCATCGGAATCGGCTGTTTCCGATGCGCCCGAACGGGGTATCAACTGGTAATACCGAATGAACGACTTGGGCAAGGAGCAGCCATGTATACGGACGATGACGAGATCGGGCGCGCCGTCGCTGCCGATCTGGAGGAATGCTGGCAGGGCGAGGGCTGGTACCGAATCTGCTTCACCGACGGGATGGGATCGTATCCGGCCACATGGTATGGAACCGAAGCGGACCTTGCCGACGACCTTCGCGGTGCCTACGGGGATGCCGGCGAGATCCATCTGCCCTACGCCGAAATCTCTGTGATCGATCAGGCGGTCGAGAAGGTCTGGCAGGGCGAGGGATGGTATCGGGTGACGGGCGGCGACGGCGAGAAATGGGAGCCGGACTTCTACGTTACACGCGAATGCCTAGTCGCCGCACTGCGCGACGCCTACGACGAGGCATCCTTCAGCGGCGCCATATGCGTCCCACGTGTAGAGCCGGCCCCGGACCCTAACCGGCGCCGAACGCACGCCTTCTGAACCGCCCCGTGATTCAAACTGGGCGAGAACCGAACCGGAGGAATCGCTACGCGTTTCCCACAACCGGCTGCCTACGGGACGTATGGGGTCCCTCCGGTCATCCGGCCATGGAAAACGCCGGGCTCCGGTGCCAGCCCAATACATAGCCGCACAAACGCACATCTATGCGCTTACGCATCTGAGCATCTGGGTACATACATGGCGACGAAGGCGGGGGGATCGGCCCCTCGTCGGAACCGAAAGGATAGAAGCCAATGAGCATCAACCGAGTCAACATCACCGGAAACCTCACCCGCGATCCCGAGCTCCGCGCCACCGCGGCCGGCACCCAGGTGCTCTCGTTCGGCATCGCCGTCAACGATCGCCGAAAGAACCCGCAGACCGGCGAGTGGGAGGACTATCCCAATTACATCGACTGTACCATGTTCGGCACCCGCGCCGAGGCTGTCGGCCGCTATATCTCCAAGGGGAGCAAGGTCGCGATCGAGGGCAAGCTGCGCTATAGCTCCTGGGAGCGCGACGGCCAGAAGCGCAGCAAGCTCGAGGTCATCGTCGACGAGATCGAGTTCATGAACTCCCGCCCTGCCGCGTCTCCTGCTGCCGCGGTTGATGGTGGACAGCAGTATGCGGTCCCCGAGGCTCCCGCCGTCGAGGTTGCGGACGAGGACATCCCGTTCTAGCCGACCCGTACAACCCCATACTCAAGTGATCGCCCCACCGGAGACGGCGGGGCTTTTTCATGCCGTAGCCCGTCTCCACACGTTTCCCACACCCGGCTGCCTATGGGACGGATGGGGTCCCGCCGGTCATCCGGCCATGGAAATCGCAGGCCAGGGGCCTGCCGACCGGTGTCCGGGCGGCCCGCTGGGCAAATTATCGAATTACGCAGACGCATACGTGCGCATTTACGTGTTTGTGCGTTTACGCATGTGCGCAGCTGGGTACATACATACCAGCGGCAAGGGAGGCCGCGACCGCGTCGGCGCGGGATCGCCGAATATCGGAAGGAGGCCGTCATGGCCGGTTGCAAGAGGGAAGTAATGGAGCCGAGCGGAAGGGAGAAGGTCGCCGCCGCCGCCGCGCTGGTCGCGGGGCTCGTCGGGATGTGGTTCATGCTCGCATACAGCTATGTCTACATCAACTGCGCCGTGTTCCCGGTGGCGGGCGCGCTCATCGCGTACGCCTACGACGTGGCGGAGAGGACGGTGGCGGCACGGAAGGAGTGCTGCCGCAAGGTCGAAACGCGCCGCGCGTATCGCGCCGCGAGGGCGTCGGAATACGGCGCATAGCGGCGCCGGCGGGCAAGAATAAGTAAACGCGCATCCGCACAAGTATGCAGATGTGCGTTTACGCATCCGCATAACTGGGTACATATATGGCAGCGGCAGGGCCCTAGCGCCCTGCCGTCGGCGGATGCGGGACCGGTAGCGACTCGCCGGCCCCGTGCCCGCCGCCGGCAGGCGGCAGATATCCGAGAAGGCCGCCCGGAAATCGGGCGGCACCCGTAGAAGGGAAACACATGAAGACAATCGTTTTGGTCAACCAAAAGGGCGGCGTCGGCAAGACGACGTTCGCCGACGAGATCGCCTGGGGCCTCGAGCGCCGCGGGCGTGAGGTCGGCTTCATCAACCTCGACCCGCAGGGCGGCGCGAGTCACGAGCAGAAGACCGTCGAGGGCGAGAAGGCCGTCACCGTCGTCGACACCCCGGGCTATCTGAACGACAAGCTCGGCGGCTGCGTGGAGGTCGCCGACATCGCGATCGTCCCCGTCGAGCCCAGCCAGCGCGGCCTTCGCGCGATGAAGCGCACGATCCAGCTCATCACGGGCGTCAACCCCGAGCTCGAGATCGGCCTGATCGTGAACCGCTATTCCGACAAGCGAATCATCGACCGCAGCTTTACCGACTTCCTCACCGCCGACGACCTGCCCATCCTGGGCTGCGTGCCGACCGCCGAGGCGTTCAAGCGCGGCGCGTCGTTCAACCGACCGGTGTCCGAGGTGCAGCCGGGCGGCCGCGCGGCGGACGCGATCGAGGGGATTCTGGACAAGGTGGAGGCGATGCTGTAATGGCGAGGACTAAGAAGGCGGACTCCGCCATCAACAGCTTTTTCACTGACACCTCCAAGGAGATGGTCGAGCGCCAGGAGACGATCGTCGAGAAGGTCGTGAACCCCGACTCCGAGCCGGCAGCTGAGAAAAAGGCGGCGGCCTCTGAGGGTCCGACGCACCGCCTGAGCGTGATCGTCCCCGACGACCTCTACTGGCAGCTCAAGGAGTACCTGGTGGAGCACCGCCGCGAGGGCTACCGCAGTGCGAGCGACCTCATGCGCTCGCTGCTCGAGGAGCATCTGCGCAAGGACCGCTAGGCCGGTCGGAACGTCATCGAATAGAAGGGAAAACGGAAATGACAGCATTCGAGTACAGCGCCCAGGGCTACCGCGTCGCGCCCTATATCGCGGATCTCGGCAAGAAGGAGGCCTAGATGGATGCCGATGCCGGGCGCGTCCGCACCGCCCTGCGACTCCAGGCCGTCGCGGCCCGCGTCCACCACATGGACTGTGCGGGTTTCGCCGAGGAGGTGTGCGATGCCGTGGACGTCGCCGGACGTCTGGGCTATCTGGGTTGCTTGCACGCGGTTGTGAGGCTCGCGGCGGCCCGCGAGGCGATGCCGGACGCCGACGGGATGACGTGCGGCGAGCTAGGCTGTCTCGCCGGCCTCCGCCGCCAGGCGCGCGCCACCGACACGCTGGATGCCGACAGCTTCACCGCCCGCATCCTCGCTGCCCTGGATATCAAGGGGTGGTCGGATCGATCTTCCTACCAAATCGCGGCGATGCGCCTGGCCGACCTGATTGCCCCGGTCTCGCTGATGGCGTCCCCGGAGCGCACGGAGCGCGGAGACCGCGCCCTGTATTCCTACACCTGCGGGCGATGCGGCGCACGCGTGACCGTATCGGTGTGCACGCGTTGCCCGTCCTGCGGCGCCCCCATGGTCGCCGCAGGACATGGCGCTCCGGTGATGAAAGGGGCGATCCATGTCGACTCGTAAGCTGATAAAGGGCGACCGCTACCGCGCCGGGCTGTGGAAGCTGGAGGAGCGCTGCTATGAGGCGCACGTCCGCATGCCGAACGCCAAGTTCATGATCAGAACGTACCGCTGTACGCAAGGCGAGGCGGTCGCGAAGTTCGATTCGTGGGTGGAGGCGGAAGGCCTCGACCTCGCTGAGGATGGGGCCAGGGAAGCCTGCGAGGGCAGCATCGACGACGGTATGGGGACTGCGAGGCGCCCGTTAAACCGCGAGGAGCGCCGTGCGATGGAACGCCGCGACCGAAAGATAAAGAAGCGCCAGGCGCGAAAGGCGGCATCGGAGGCCGATGCCGCGCGACAGTCACAGGATATGGGGAAGGAAGAGACGGAAATGCAGAAGGTATCGAAAACGGACGGGCAGAAGACGGCGGCCGCGGGGACAAAGGCTCCGGAGACGGAGCCGGCCAGGTGCTACACGCTCATGTGCACGGGCGATCTGGGGACGGCCCCGGTGATGGTATTCCGCAACGAGGGCGACGCGAACGACATGATGCGCGCCCTGGAGCAGGTCGCGAAGGTGACGTCGCCCGATACCGTCTACGACGTTATGGAGGCCCCGTTCAAGGAGGCCATTTGAAGGGTGCTGAGGGGCCGGGGAGTGCAGGCCACACAGCTGCCCGAACCTGCCGCCGTCCCAGTCCAGCGCCCCGCGTCTCCCGCCCTGGCTCCCGCACTGAGGACCATATCGGGAGAGACACCGCACTACCGCGCGCGCTTCGAGGTCGCAGCGGCCGACGGCGCGGACGCGGCCGAGGCCGTGAAGGAGATCGTCATGGGCTGGCTGCACGCCAAGGGCCTGGACGTACCGGAGGGCGCCGCGGACATCGCGGTGCCCGCGGGCTGGACGGCCGCCGACGAGCCCGACGCCGCCAAGGCCGTCCGCTTTCTCGGCCTATCCGGCGCGCAAGGCGCGGCATGGGCGGTCGAGGCCGATGAGCTCGACGGCGAGTTCTCGCGCCGCCGCTGGCACACGAGGATCGGCCTCGCACCCGCCGGAGACGGCGGGTGCATCCTCAACGTGCAGGTATCGCACTACGCCGTCAACGGCTTTTTCGGATACCAGCGCAACCCGCTGCCGTCCGTGCCGCGCGTCGTGCGCGATATCCTTGCGAACGGAAAGCTAGACGTGAGGATCGGCGCGTCGCGTGTGAGCGTCGAGGAGATATACCTTGACGCGGACACGCTAAAGCGCGATTTCATGTCGAGCCTGACCGATCGCGCGCGCTGCCTGCCGATCGTCCTCATGACGACCGACGACGACGGCAAGACCCCCGTATGGGATGCGACCGAGCTCGCATCGAAGCTCGTGGGCATGGCCACCGTGTACGTCATCGACATGCGCGACGGCGCGTTGGTGCAGGCGTTCCGCGACCTGCTGCCCGACCGGACACCGGCCGGGCGCTACAGGATCGGGCGCAGCGCGGTCATGGTATACCGTCCGGGTATCGACCTGTCGGGCGAGGAATCTCTATCGGCCTGCACGCTCTTCACGCGCCACAGGATCGAGCGCTATGCCGCGGGCGGGCGCGACGGTTTCATCAACGTGCTCATGCAGGGCCTCGGCCGCGGCATCGACGCCCGACCGGGCGACGTCGCCGGAATCGGCGACGTGCTGTGGCTGCGCAGCCGAGTCGAGAGCGAGCGGCAGGGCGAGCGCATCGAGCGCCTGCGCTCGCGCGCGAAGGCGGCAGCCGAGCCGGTCGCCGATATCGACGGGCTGCGCGCGGAGAACGCGCGCCTGCGTGCCGATGCCGAGGCCTGGGAGGAGATCGCGACGGACCAGGAGCGGAGCTATTCCGACGCCACGGCAAAGGTGGACGAGCTCACGAGGACCGTCCAGCGCCTCGAAGGCGAGAAGCGCGCGCTCGAACGCAAGGCGGCGCAGTGCGCGGCACCGTCGGACGACGGCGGTGCCGCGAGGGTGGCCGAATGCCTCCAGTCGATCCCGCGCGACCTGACGGACCTCCTGAAGCTCGCGCGATCCATCTGGCCCGAACGTATCGTCGTCCTGCCCGAGGCAATGGACTCCGCGAAGTCCTACGACGGCAACCTCGCCGAGGAATGGGATATCGTCCGCAGCACCGCGACGGCGCTCTACGGCCTCCTGTTCGAGGACGACGGTTGCGAGGGGCAGGTCGCAGACGAGTTCCAGCGCCGTACGGGCTACGAGCTCACCTTCAGCGAGAGCAGCGCCACCAGGGCGCGCGCCGATCTGATGAAGATGCGCGAGAGGAGCTACGGCGGCCGAACCGTCGACATCTCCGCCCACATCAAGGGGAGGAGCCAGAAGAACACCTTCCGCCTTCACTTCTACATCGATCGGGAAAACGAGCTGATAGTCATAGGGCATGCCGGATGCCACATGAAGACCGCCGGCTCGCACCGTCGCGGTTTCAAGTAGCACAGATCCCCGCCATCGGAACCGATGGCGGGGATCCTTTTTGAGCAACGCGCGAAACAGGCGGCGGAAACGGCCCGCGCAATTGCAGGACTGCGGATACGGCGGCCGGCGTTTGGGACCGGGCGCTTTTGGGTAGCATCGAATGGTAATGCCGGCGACGTGACCAGAGGGGAGGGAGAATATGTTCGATACCGATAGCGATGTCCCGTACGACATCGAGCCGACCGCGACCGAGAAGCCGAAGGCCTCGACTGCGGACAGCGCAGCCGAGGCTGCCAAGAAGACGGCCGAGGCCGAGAAGCGCGAGAAGCGCCGCGCCCGCCAGAAGCGCCAAGCGTTCACCGAGCAGATGCAGAACTTGACGATGGACGACATCAGACGCCTGATGGAGTCCAGCGTCGACCTCGGCGGCGTCAGCGACCCGCAGGCCGAGATTGAGCGCCGCATCGAGCGCAACGGCATGGCGTACCTGATGAAGGGCGGCGCCGTGTATGCCGTGGTGCTCTCGAGCGACGACTACGAACGTCTCGCGGACAAGAAGGCGTAGACCTCGCATTGGCGAGGGTCGCCGGGCGAGAGGCCGCCACCGGAACACGGTGGCGGCCTTTTTCATGTCGCGACGCAACGCCCGGAACACTGACCGGACAACGATGGAAAGCGAGCGGAAACGCTCGCGGCGGACACAGACGGCCAGGCCCCGCCCCGCCTCGATGCGCGCCCGCCGGAGCCGGGAGGTATCGGATCGGCGCGCACCGAGACGTTGGACACGCGCCCGCGCGCAAGACTCCTGCCGCGATCGGGCACGCAGGCTACCGCACCCCGTCATAACTTCGAGTGCCACGCGGACATGCCGACATCTCTCCGCAAGCAGCTCGTAGATCGGCGCCGGGTCGTCCACGGCATCGCCATCGGCCGCGAGCAGATCGAGCACGGCGGCCACCCCCTCGATGATACGGGCGCAATCGTCAGCATCCATATGACCCTCCTTCTCATCGCTGAAAACAACTTATACGGCCGTGACGGTATCCGAGCCGTATCGGACTTGCAACAGATGAGCAGCGTCCCGTTCGTCGCGAAAGAGACGAGGGACAGCCGAAACGCGGACGGTATAACGGCATCGGATGACCGGTGTAAACCGGTTTAAACCCAGGCAAATAGGGGTAGGATACTGAAAACTTCGCAAGAGACGCATACTTGTACCTCCATCGTAGATGTATGTACAAGTATGCCACCGAAGTCGGTCAGATTTCCGCCACCGGGCACAGCCCGCCGACGGAAATCTGACCGCCTCCGGCGCTTGCCAGGGCTCCGCCCTTGGACCGGGGTCGCGCACAGGTGCGCGAAGAATTGGAGGAAGCGTGGCAGAAAAAGCCACCTCGCAGACAAGAATGGTCAGCATCAGGTTGACCGAGGAGGAAATCAGCACCCTCAAGGCTAAAGCGAGTCTTGCGGGCACGACCGTCACAGACTTCGTCCGCGAGACGGCGATCTACGGCAAGCAGGAGTTCACGCTGGCGAAGCTGCCCGGCGGCGAGCGCGTGGACGTGAAGGAGGCGCTGGAAGGGTTACTCGACACCGAGCACCGCACGGTGCAGAAGCATTTCAACGTGACGCCTTACGAGGACACCTTCATCCGTGACGCCGCGAGGAAGGCCGGCATGACGCAATCGCGCTTCATGGTCGACCGCATCCTCCACACGCCCATGTACTACATCGGCGACCCCGACTTCTTCCAGAAGTTCTTCTACGAGCTCAACAAGCAGGGCGTGAACCTGAACCAGCTGGCCGCCGCGGCGAACACGCTGATCCTCCTCCAGGACATGCCCGACATGGCCAGGGAGCGCCGCTGCGAGCTCGCGGCGCAGATCGAGCACTTCGTAGCGACCCTGAAAGACCCATACTGCAAGGCGCTCGCGGAGACGCGCGGCCTCATGATGCAGCTCAGGCGGCAGTCCGAGGTGGAGCGATAGCATGGCCATGCTCAAGACGCTCGCCCGGAAGTTCGGCGGCTGCAAGCAGATAAAGGACTACCTCGCGCGCAACGGCCGCGCCGTGACGTTCCGCTCAAGCTCAATCGATCTCGATAGCGCCGGCTGGGACGGGCAGATGGACGCGACGCGCCAGGTGTTCGGCAAGGACACCGGGCGAAAGTACTACCATTTCGTAATCTCACCCGATCCCGAGGACGGCCTGGATGCCAAGGCGGTAGACGCATTGGCATGCGATTGGGTGCGCGAGCGCTACAGCGGATACCAGTGGGTGATCGAGACTCATATAGATAACGGCATTCCGCATGCACATATCGTCGTCAACTCCGTCAACCCCGTTGACGGGAGGAAGATACACCTCGACGACGATGACGTGCAGGCCGACGCGATGGAGTTGCAGAGAATCTGCCGCGACTACGGCTACACCGCCTTCGACAACTTCAAGTTCACGAGGGACGAGGACGGTTCCTGGTACGCACGCACGCCGCGCCCCGACCGCCGGCGCGAGGTCGTCTTGCAGGAGGCGCGCCCGGCGCGCCGTCATGTGACGGACGCCCAGCGCCGCGCCAGGTACAGCGGCAAGAAACTCTGGACCGATGCGATGCACGACGATATCGAGTCGGCTTTGCAGGGGTGCCGGACATGGCCCGCGCTCGAGAGGCGTTTGGCGGAGAAGGGCTACCGCATCAATATCAACCGCCGCGGAGTGCTGACCTTCTACCCGCCCGAGGGCAAGGGCCATCCCGTGAAGGGTTACAAGCTGGACGACTCCTATACGGTCGAGGGATTGCGCGAGCGCCTTGCCGTGCGACTCGAGGGACAGCGCCCGAACGTCAGGATGTGCACCGAGGACCTTGTCCCGGACGTCGTCCTGCCGCCCATGACTTTCGAGGCGGTCGCATCCAACAATCTCGAGCGGTCTAAGAGGATCGAGCGCTCCGCCGCCCGCCTTGCCGCCGCGGCCGACGCCGTGAACATTATCCGCGAGCGCGGCTACCGCTGCTATGCGGACATGGCGGCCGATGCCAGGCGCCTCGCCGCCGAGGTCGACGCGCTCGACGCGAGGGTCGACGCGCTCAAGCTGGAGGCCGAGCAGACCGCCGAGGCCATCCGCCAGGTCGAGGTCTACACGTCTTGCGTCGCGCAGTTGACCGCGCGCCCGGAAGGAGCCGAAGCGCTCGCGGCATGGCGCGAGGACAATGCAGACGAGCTTCGCGAGATGGAATCGATCCGCAAGTGGATGGCCGAGCGCGGAATCGTGCTCACCGATATGACATACACGGACCTCCTCGCACGCCGCGACGGCGTCAGGGCCGACGTGGCGAACCTCGCTTCCATGGCAGTCGATATCCGCAACCGCTCGCGCCGACTTTCCGCCGCTGTCGATGTCCTGGACTCATCGCAGATGCCGATTGGCCCCACAGATGTACGGGGCCGCGGCGAGAGGCAGAAGGGCGCCGGTCACGGCCTGCGCGACGCCAAGGTCATCACCGCGAACCAGACCGCCGAGCTGACGCGCGAGTACACGCGCTATCGCAAGGCCTATTCGGGGGCCATCGCGGCGGGCGCCCTCACGCCGGATAAGATCAAGCAGATTGAGCGCGACCACGAGCGGGCCAAGGCGAAGATCATCGGCGAGCAGCGCGAGGAGGACCTGCGCGCGGAACGCTCGGCGTACGGGATGGCCGGAAGCGAATGGGCGCAGGATGCTCCCGTGACGGTCGCCGCACCCGGCGGGACGGACAAGAGGTCGAAGCCCGGATGGAAGCCGTACCTCCAACGCCCCGCGACCGAGAAGCAGATGAAATATCTCGAAGACCTCGTAGAGTCCGGCATCATCGCGCAGGCCGACATCGACAGCCTCGGCGGCGAGCCGACCATCGCGGACGTCAACGCGCTCCTGAACTCGCATCCCAAGGTCAAGAACCTGGAGCTTGAGAAGATGGACGGCGACGGCGCGGACGGCACACGGACGTACACGCAGACCCGAGACGATATCGAGGACGACGGCTATACGCCGGCGAACTACACGAGGAGGAGATAGACGGTGAATATCATCGTGAAGATGCACGACAGGGCCCGCGTGATCGAGACGACGCGCATGGACCTGCACAGCGGCATCATGCTCGAGGACGACTTCCTCGACATTTCCGATTACCTGAACCAGGGCGTGCTTCTTGAACGCAGCGTGTTCATCACCACGAGCGACGACATGCAGCTCCTCAAGCGCGCCGTGACACTCATCGAGCCGGACGAGCTGGATGCCATCGACGGCGTCTATGCCGACGGCAAGCCGATTCTCGTGAGGACCGAGGACGGTTCGCGTTTGGCCCCGGCGGTGTTCGAGGTGCTGTTCGACGACAGCGGCAACTACATGGGCGACCACGGGCAGGGCCTCTGCATCTACTATGAGTCCGGGAGCTACGAGACGATCGTGCCGACTGTGCTCTCGTTCGGCGACGGCATGCTTATGGCCGACGACCTGATCGATTGGAGCGACCTGGACTCGGGTATCACCTGGACCCGCGGAGCCTGGACGCGCGGCGACCGCAACCTCATGGAGCTCCGCCCCGAGCCCACGGTCGTGGTCGATCCGGAGCAGTATGCGCACATGGAGCTCATGACCTTCGGCGGCGCGCTCGTCGCCATGAAGACCGCGGGCGGCATGGTGAGCGGCGGCGGAACCGTCTCGGACGATCCCGATGCCGACGATACCGCGACCGAAAGCGAACCGCGGCCGTCCCAGGATGCGGAAGCAGACGACGCGGAGACCGAGAGCGGTCCAGAACCCGGCGGCTCGGAAACCGAATCCGCCGAGGCCGATGACGGCTCGGGTTCCGATGGGGGCCCGGACGGAGATGACGGGGATCCCGACGAGGACCCCGGCGAAGATGACGACAGTGACGACTACGAGGAGGACGATTCGATGTTCGCCGATCTCTTCTAAAAATGACCGCGACGATATCCGCGGCGGCAATGTGCCCGCCGCGGGCGTTTCGCCTGCCCGTTTGCGGCGATGTCTCGTGTATATTGCTTAAAGTGTAAAAACGGACGACAGGACGGCGAGAGAGCGGCATGGACGCCGCGACCCGCCGACACGCTATGGAGATACCGGACGGCGCGAAGCCGACGACGAAAGGACAAATGTCCGGAGGGAGGGCATGGAGGTTCCAAGGTCATGGCCCCGGCCTCGCGCTTCGGCGCCAGGGCCGCGGCGCGCGACGACAAGCGCCATCGCGTGACCGACTGCCTGAGCGACTACTACCGGAAGTCACGCAGTCTCACCGCCCACTATCCCATCTTGGAAGACGATCTGTAACCCGCCCAGTCATCCAAGGCCCCGCCGGACCCCGGCGGGGCTCGCAACGCCCATGCGAAGGCACCCGGACAACGGGTGCCTTTTTCGCTATTTGCCCTGTTCAATGAATAGATTTTTTCATCAGGGGTAAAAGTCTCGCGATACTGGAAAGCAGAACCGAGAAGGGACACTCTTATGACCGTTATTGAGTATTGCCGAAACGAGACCGACGTCCGCGAGCTCGTCATCATCCGCGCAGGGGGCTACACGTCCTGCGCTGCCTACATCGACTATGAGGACCTGTTTCGCCTTCCGCCCAATATCGCCCATGCGGACGTTATCGAATCCTCCTACGACCACATCAAGGTTTTGGACCACCAGGGCACTTACGTGAGCGTCCCGTGCACCTACCTGGACATCGATTAGAGAAGTCGAAGATGCCGCAACCCGAAACCCGTCATGAAATCGCCGTGATCATCCCGTGCTACAACGAGGCGCCGACGATAGCCAAGGTCGTCGATGACTTCCGCCGCGAACTTCCCGACGCGGCCATCTACGTCTACGACAACAACTCGACCGATGGCACCGCCGAGATCGCACGCGCCCGCGGCGCTATCGTCAGGCACGAGCCGCGTCAGGGCAAGGGAAACGTCTGCCGGCAGATGTTCCGCGACATCGACGCCGACTGCTACCTCATGGTCGACGGCGACGATACCTACCCCGCGGAATCGGCGCGATCCCTCTGCGCTCCCGTCCTCGCGGGCGAGGCAGATATGGTAGTGGGCGACCGCCTTTCCAACGGCGCCTACGCCGAGGAGAACAAGCGCACCTTCCACGGATTCGGCAACGACCTCGTGCGCGCCATGATCAGGTGGATATACGGCTACGGTTTCGAGGACGTCATGACCGGCTACCGGGCGATGTCCAGGCCGTTCGTGAAGACCTTTCCGGTCCTATCCGAGGGCTTCCAGATCGAGACGGAGCTGTCGATTCACGCCGTCGATCGCCGCTGGCGGATCGCCGATGTCCCCGTGGAATACCGGGACCGCCCCGAGGGCTCGGTCTCGAAATTGAACACCGTGAGGGACGGGCTGAAGGTGATCGCCATGATCGGCACCCTGTTCAAGGACTACCGCCCGTTGAAGTTCTTTTCGCTGGTCGCCCTGCTGCTCTGCATCGGCGGCCTGTGTGCCGGCATGCCGGTGGTGACCGAATACCTCGCTACCGGCCTCGTGCCCCGGTTCCCGACCGCCATCCTTGCCGCGGCGCTCATGTTCATGGCAGCGCTCTCGCTTACCACAGGCTTCATCCTGGACGCCGTTGCGAAAGTCGAGCGCAAGCAGTGGGAGCTCCGAGTATACCGCCAGACCGAGAAGGACTGACGCCACCCGATGATCACGCGTCCCCCGCCGGAAACCGGCGGGAGCCAGATCGGCCCCCAGCAGGCGCCCGGGCACCGGGCGCAATCCGCGAATACCCACCGCCAAAAAGAAAGAGGAAACCCAAATGGACGCAATGGTGGAAGCCCTAAAGCCTATTATAATTTTCGCTATGGTTCTCTGGGGCATTGAAACTGTCGTTACGATGCTTATTAAAGATCACAAGCAGGCGAAACGAAAGCGGGCACGTGAGAAGCGGCGTTTGGAGTATCAGGACCGCCGCATGGCAAACGACGCCGAGCACGCAAAGGTCACAAGGGCAATGCGCTACAACGTACTTCGCCGCGATGATTTCCATTGCGTCCGCTGTGGACGAGGCCGCGAGGACGGCGTGAAGCTCCACGTCGATCATATCGTCCCCGTATCGCGCGGCGGCAAGTCGGTGATGTCCAACCTCCAGACCCTATGCGAGGACTGCAATTGCGGCAAGGGAAACCGCTATCTGGAATAGCAACGATGTAAGCATCACAAATAAAGGAACCGATGGCAATGTATACAGCTATCTACATATCGTTAATACTGCTGCCTATTGTAGTAATCGTAATTACAGCCTGGTGGAATGTAAATCCATTCCAATATCCCTACTATCGCAAGCAGTTCAATGTGACTGGAAAGAGACTACCGAAGATCGAGGACTATATCGACCTGTATATATGCAGCTATGGAAACGATTTCGAGAACCTGATCGACAACCATGCCCTAGTCGTTCAAAAATGGAAGGCCGCTTCAAAAGGCAAGGTCCGGCAATCGTTTTTTAGGAAACATCGGGAGAAACAGTTCCGGGTCGCTATAGACGACGAACATGAATTTCAGTTTGAATTGTATCGCGATAGCACTAGATACACTCAAAAGAATTACGTCAGGACGTCTTATCAAGTCAGCATGACCGAAAGGGCAATTGGGGTAGATGTGGACTGGTTGCTGGAAAGATATCGGCAGCTTCGGGCAATAGGTTTTGAAACCGACTTGAATAGCTACCACAGCAAGAATCAACGCAAGCAGATGACGAAAAAACTTAGGCTGAAGATCATGGAAAGGGACAACTGCACTTGCCAGAACTGTGGTAAATACATGCCTGATAGGGTAGGCCTGCAAATCGACCATATAGTTCCCGTAGCTAGGGGCGGAAAGACGGTTGAGTCAAATTTGCAAGTGCTATGTTCGCGATGCAATGGATCAAAGGGCGCAAAAGAACCGGATGCCTTCTACTGAGGGCGATTGAATCGGTAACCATAGGATGAGCCCTGAAACATCCGACCGATAACCCGCTGCCCCGCAATTGAGCGCCCCCTGATCAAGGTATAGACTGGTTTTGATTACCCAATTTAAGAAAGGTCTAAAGTCCTTTTCGGTAGGGCGGCGGCCGAAATCGATCCCGAAGATATCTCGATTGCGAGTTTGCGTCTGGAATGCTCGACCTCATCTGAGATGCCGAGGGAGGCGGCGACGCGGTCGAAGCACTTTTCGACGATTGTATTGAGGGCATCGCAGTGATTATCGAAATCGTGCGTGCGGTTCAAGACAGCGGGAGATAGGAAACGCTGCATCTGTCCGGTAAATGACCCGTCGACATAGCAGACGCGTGCACGTTGCGTCCCGGTGGCGATCATGCTGGCAAGGGAGGCGGGACAGCGGTAGTCATCGTGCTTTGCCGCGACAAATGCGGCTACGGCAGGGAAATCGATCTCCTGTGCACGGACGATCCAGGGAATGTCCCAGAGGTCGCGATGCCTGATATGCGAATCGGTGGCGGAGAACGAGATGAGCTTGTCGGCCAAGATTTCCTCGAGTGTCTGGCACCGGATCGTGAGGTCGTCATACATTCCGGCAAGTTCGGGATAATTGACCGCGACACGTCGAATCGTGGATGTATGTGCTGGCACAGACGCGATCTCGAGCTTGATTCGCTGTTTCGGCAAATCGGGGCGCGCGATGTTGGTATTTACGGAAACCGTCCATCTACGCATCCCGACGCCATCGAAATCATTGACGACCTTGGGTTCCCTGACGCTAACCTCGGTATCGTAGGATTTCAGCAAATCGGAGCGCAAAGTCTTGGAAAAATCATCCAAGGGGAGCGAATCGAAGCTGTCGCCGGCGACAAAATCGAGGTCTTCGCTATATCGTTGCGATCCATAGCAGAGACGCAGCGAGGTCCCGCCTTGAAAGGTGATATCTCGAAGCAGGCCGTTCCTCCCGAGTGACCGGATAATCTCGTAATGGATGATTTCCTTTTCAATGACGGGCGTGAGCCGGACGCCATCGACCTTGCTGGCGATATCGCTGGCAACCTCTTCAAGGTCAATCAACATCCACTTCATCCCAATCGATAAGCTCCAGGCTGCGCTTCCTCGAGACGAGGTCGTGCAGGCAGCGCTCCTCGGTCGCGATCGGCAGCCGATTCCTCGGCATACGGTCGATTATTCCCCGTTTGACGGCATCCAAATCATCATCAGTATGTACAAATTCGATGGCGCCGAACCGGGTATCGACGAGGCCTTCCGCGCCCGTCGTCACGCACGAGATGCGCCCGAGCGGGATTTGCGAGATAAAGCCCCACTGCGATGCCGCGGACTCGAGACTTTCATAGGTGGCGCCGCCGGGGCGTAGAAACGCCGCGATGTGGCCGAGCAGGTCGCAGCCGTTGGGATGGGAAAGCAGGTAGAGGTACGCGTCGTGGGCGACGCGCTCGAGGATGCCGTCTGCGGTGAGCCTCTTGATGGTCGAGCGGAGCGTATCGCCGTGCTCATCGAAAAGAGCCCCCAGCTCGCGACTCCGGAAGAGGATCCGGCCCTCCAGGTCGCACCCATGCAGGATCTTGATCGCCTCGACGCTTTTCACGGAAATCCTCCCATCTTCCTCTCATCAATTATAACAGTATGGTCTATATTTAAACCACTTACCCTAGGAACACTGGCTAATCAACCAGACCTCCCAAAGTCTCCCTGGAACCCGAAAAGCCATCCGCCATTAGAGAAACCCTACGCATGCAAATCGAAACAGCCCCCCAATAGACGCAAGAAGGCGCCCTCGGAAACCGAGGGCGCCTTACCGACTGCGACCATTATACCGAGTGCCGATTCCGCTGCATACCGTCCGGGACGCTCGCGCAACCATTCCCCGCGGCGGCCTTTGCCGCGGCCGCCATCGCCGCAGGGCTCTTGCCGCCTTTGACCTTCGTCGGCTTGAAGAACTCCGGCGCCGGCTTCGGCTCGTCCCCATGGTAGAAATGGAGCCCGTTGACGGGCGATCCGCAGCGGACGGCCTGGCTGATCGCGGCGGGCGATACATGCAGGGGACGGGCTGTGCCCGAGTTGCCCATGAAGGTCTCGCCGGTTTCCAGGCAGACGATGGGTCTGATTTTCGAATGGCGCTCCTTAAAGAACTCGGGAGCCGGCTTCGGCTCATCGCCGTAGTAGAAATGGAGTCCGTTGCGCTCGACGCCCGTGCTTGCCGATGTGCGCACGCCTCCGGCAGCGATGCCGAACGCGCGGCCCGCCTGGAACGCCGACTCGAACATCTCGCCGGTATCGAGGCATACCACGGGACGCGGCGGCCTGTTGGGCGGGATGAAGAACTCCGGCGCGGGCTTCGGCTCATCGGCATAGTAGAAGTGCAGCCCTTGGGTGCAGGTACCGCGCTGGATGGAACGGAAGATGTTGCGCGAGTCGGCGAAACCGAGCTCCTTGGCAGCCCGGTAGGCGGAGTCGTAGGTCGCCCCGGACTCCAGGCACGTGACGGGCCTCTTGCGCTTTGCGTCTTGGCTATCCATGGTGGTCCCTCTACTGCTTGATTCCGGCGCGGCTGGCGCAATCGCCGGCGGTCGAGCTGGCCGCGGCGGTTGCGCGGCGTCCCAGCTCGGCGGGATCGGGCTTTACCGCGACGGCGATCTCGGGCTTCTTCTCGTTATACTCGATGCGCCCTCTGAAGGGATCAGAGAAGCCGAAGCAGTCCTGGGGTGTGTACAGGTCGATGCGGTCGGACTTCCACTCACCGCGCACGGGTTCCATCATCGTGTACGAGATGTCGTGCGGGTCGATCTCGAAATCACAGTCGAGCACGGTACCCATGGTGCCGCCGCAGCCGCCAACGGGGTCGTAGATGCCCAGGATGGGCTCATACCCTCCAGGCTTGACCGTGAAGGTGCCGGCGTTTTCGCAGTCGCCGCGGCAGATTATCGAGAGGCCGGCGTCAACGAACGCGTCGAGAGGCAGCGTCGCGAGGACCGCAAGCCCGACAGGACGATTCTGCGGCATGTTGAAGATGTCCTCGCGGAAGCTGCGCTCGAAAGGCGTCACGGGGTCGTTGACGACCTTCTCGATGGTTGTTCCCTGCGAGGCGCACAGCTTGTCGAAGATGCTTTCGGGGATGTCGGCGGGACGCGTGAAGGATCGGTAGTCCTCGGTGGGCTCGTACTCCCACCTGTCGTTCTCGCCCTGGCCGCCCCTATGGCAGACGCACGGCAGGTAGTCTTCCTGCCAACCACGCGCTGCATCGATGACGTCGCCCTCAGAATACAGGCCGTTGACGGACAGTATGAGCGAGGTCTTGAAGGAAAGCCCGCTGAAATCGATGTCGTAGAAGAACCCGAACTTATCGGTCAGGTCGCCGCGGAGGCGTTCACTGTCGACGTAGGACTCACGCCCGAGGCACCCCGAGCCGAGCCGCGATTCGATTGCCTGGGCGAACTCATCGGCGATATTCTTGCAATCCGCAAGTCTCGCCTCATCGAGCCCGTCGTTGAACCTGTCCGTGAGCACGCAGGTGACGGCATGCGACAGGTCGCCGGCGGTTAGCCCCTTGTGCGTCTTGATCTTATCCGGGTCGATGAGGCCATCGGCCCACGCAAGCGAGGTGTCCGCGAGCAGTTCGCCGCAGATGCGCGCGGCATAGCCGTACTCCCCGTATTCGGGCCAGTAGTCGAGGTGGATATCCCCTCCGCTCCGGATGGCCTTCAAGATTTCCTGCCGGTTGAAACGGTTGCCGACGACATCCGCGAGCATCGCGGCGGCCTCGTCGGCGCCGAACAGGTTCACGACGTCATCGTAGCTGTCGATCTCGAGGTCATCGGTAAGGGTCGCGCTGTCATTAGGGTTGATATCGGCCATGTCGGCACCTCCAGTGAAACGGTTGTCCCCATCGATGCTACCCGCCGCGAACCCGCACGGAAACGCCCCTTCCCGAACGGGAAGGGGCGCCCCTCCACCACCGCGCCGAGGGTATCCTTTTGCAAAAGACCCGTCAGTTCGGAGAGGACATGACCGTAGAGCGAAAGTTCGATGCGAAGTCGATGCTGGGGATGCTGAGGAGATACGAGGCCACGGTCGGCGACCTTTTCGCCGTCGTGCCTCCCCTGATGCCCCGGGACAGCGTGAAGGCCGCCGACATCGACGGGGTGACCCTTAGGCGCATCTCAGTGAAAGACCTGACGGAAGGCATCCTGATGCCGGAGGAAAAGGTGGAGGGGGACGAGCTCATCCGGGTCGATGCGGCCAAGGCGGACCGTTACTGCCTGCGTGCGGGCGATATCCTGATGCCGAGGATGCTGCCCAGGCACAAGTACGCGGACTACATGGTGGTGAGCGCGGGGTATGCGGAGCAGGACCTTGCCACGTCCCACAACATGATAACCATACGCCCGCGGGCCGCGGATATGGCCGAAGGGGAGCGCATAGCGTATTCCGAGATGATGGCGACATGGCGCTTATAGGCCCAAGGCCTGAACGCCCGGCTTTTTGCGCCGAGTTCGAGAAGCGCATTCACGGCTGGAACTATCGCGCTCTAGTGAAGCCAGGGCTCAGCGACCTCGCGCAGGTGAGGGGCGGCTATGACCTTTTGCCGAAGGAGAAAGTTGCACTCGACTTGTGGCGCGTGGGGTATCCCAGCCTGCGCATCGCGCGTGTCACCGACCCGCCGCACTCCTCGATCATATCGACGGCCCTGCGCTTCTGCTCGTCCGTGCAGCTCGGCTGGACCGATTCGGTCCAACAATTTGTCCGCATCCCCATTTGTCTCGAATGCAACGACGCGATGTCCAACTATGGCTCAGCCTTCGCAACCTGCTGGACTGCTCAGTAGCGCCCAGTAACTACTTAGTAGATACACGGTAGCTGCGGTGTGGCGAAAGTAGGCGGCGATGAAAGACGCGGGGTGCGCCTTGCGGCCCGTCCTAGATGACGCCGCACGGTAGCGCTATCGGACAGCTGCGCTACCGCAGGTAGACGCTCTTGAGCACCTCGACGACCTGCTGCGCCCCGACGCCCTTGATCTTGAGGGCCTTGGGGTCGACGGGGTCCGACTCGTAGGCCTCCAGGAAGCGTCGCATGTCGGCGCGGACCCCCTCGCTCATGGCGGGGTGCTCGCCGCCCGCGAGCAGCGTGGCGAGGCGGCAAACGTCGTTTCGGTGCTTCTTCACGCTCTTCTCGTCAACGGCCTGGTCGCCCGCCCGCCTGGCGGAAAGGTCGAGCCACGCCTTGGCCTTGAAGGGGATCAGCCCCTCGACCGACAGGACGGCGACGCCGCCGGCCGACGTCCTGTTTTCGACGAGCAGCCGGTAGTACTCCTCGTCGAGCAGGATCGCCGAAAGGCTCGACACCTCGTCGTCGATGTGGATCGGCATGAGGCCGGACTCCGCGTCGCGCAGGTCGACGTCGGTGCGCGCGAACAGCTCCAGCATGGCGGGGAAGGCCGGGTCCTCCGGCTTGGAGAACCGGTAGAACTGCGGCTTTCCGCCGCTCTTCTGCCTGTTCTCGTACCCGCCCTCCTTGACGAAATCCCAGAAGACGCGGCCGAACTCGGGCGTCAGCGCCTCCACCAAAAGGACCAGGTCGAGGTCCTTGGTGGCCCTGAAGTCCTGCCCGGCCTCGCCGAACAGCAGGTCGCAGGCGCCGCCGCCGATCAGGACGTACTCGCCATCGTGGCCCGCAAAGCGCTCCTTGAACTTATCGATTCCCCTCATGATCGCCTCCAAGCACTCGGTTCAAGACGTTCTCGATCTCGCCCGCGACGCGCGGGTCGTCCCTCTCGTCGGCGGGAAGGGACAGGATGGCCGAAAGCGGGTCGACCGCGCATCCCGGCGCCGGCACGGGCTCGTAGCGCAGCACCTGCACCACGCACGCGGGATCCTCTGGCTCGTCGAGGCCAGTGTCGCGCGCGTCGGCCGCCAGCCCCAGGGTGCGCTCCTGCGCTTTGGTTGCGGCGAAAGTCGGCCAGGGGTCGTCCTGCAGCATCGAGAGTCCGCACAGCGCCGAGAGCCCGCCAAGGGGAAGCTCCGCATCGGGCACGCGGCCCAGGCGATGCTCCCTCGCGACCGGGCTCGACATGCGCGGCTCCAAGTGACGCCACATCGCCATCTTGTCCCTGCCGGGGCGCAGCACCCGCCGCCGCCCCTCGGCGGCGACAATCGAGGGGTCGGCGGCCGCGAGCTCGTCGAATGCGCGAGAGGCGGTCATCTTCGCCGCGCCGAGGAGGCCTGCCGCCTGGGTGACGCTGGCGCCGTCGAGGTCGCCGTAGAGCGCCATGAGCGCGAGGCGCTGCGCCTGGGGCGAGAACGTGCCAACGTCTGTCTGCCGCCTGTCGCGCGCGTGGCTCCTTCTGCTGCTCAGCGCGATTCCCAGGAACGGCAGGTATACCTGTCCGCTCGGCTCGATGAAGGGCAGGCCCGCCTCGAGCATCCGCCCGACCCTGTAGGCCGTGGCGCCCTCGAGGGCGAAGGCCACGGGGGTCCCCAGGGCCGCCTCCAGGGCGTCGCGGTGCTTCGCCATGGTCTTCGCCGTCGGGCTTTCGACGGGGGAGGCCACGGCGAACGGCACGCCGAAGGCGGTCCACCGCTCCAGGGAGTACAGCCCCCTCAGGTAGAGGGGGAGCCCCGAGGCGTCGACGGGCTCGCAATCGACTCTCGTGTGCAGCGTCTTCTCGACGTACTCCCTCATGCCCTGCCTCCTCATGTAACTAAACAATTATCAATGTACCATTATGAATGGTACATAGCAAATCAATTAGTTACACTTAATGACGCCTTGCGAGCCCTCGTGGTCTTTCGGAATCGCGATGCGTCTAGCAGGGCGCTCCGCTCGGTTTTCCCTGTGTTTTCGTCTTGGCAAAAGGGATATCTCACCAGGGGCCGAGATGATCGCGAGGTTCCTGGACGTCCTGGAGGATACCGTGAAGAACCTGACATGGCGCCCGGCGGAGCTCCAGGCGATCGACGCGCCGTCGGCACTGGACTACCGGACGCCAGACTATACGGCAAATGCAGCGAAGTACATGGATCTGTACGGCGCCAAGCGCCGCGCGGAGGCCAAGTATGCGGAGGCCCTGGAGAGGGCCGAGCAGGCCCGCAGGAATGTCGCCGTCGTCCTCGAGAAGACATCTCCCGCCACCCTCGCGGCCGCGGCAAAGAAATCGGCGGCCGCCGGCATAGCCGACAGCCGCCGAGACGATCCCGCAAAGACGATCCGTTAGCCGGTAGGCATCGACGCCCTAGTGCTTGATGCCGCCGGCCTCGTCCGCATGCGAACCGGCAGTTCGGTTTGCCGCCGCGCTCGCGGCCTTGGCGAGATCTGCGGGACGACTATCACCGTCATGCGCTTGCGCGCCGTTATGCGCCGGCGTGCCCTTCACGGGATCGAGCGTCATGGCGTCCCCGTCGAGGTGAACATCGGTCCGGTGCACCGGTTCCGAATCGCGCCCGTCGTAGGTGAAGACATGCACCGGCGTCGGGTAGTCATCCTGAAGCTCAGCCGGCGCCGCCTCGATGAAGGCGAGCTGCCCGCTGCCCTTCCCATCGGGCAGGTTGATATCGACGCTGATGCCGCCTGCGAACGGCGTGGCAATCAGCTCGCCGAAATCGGTCATTACAGAAATATGCTCGTTCATAACATACGCTCCTTGATACCCAAATTGCCATCAGATTCGTTCACGCTCCGTGCCGCCGCCCAGGCGGCCACGGTGGCGTCGGGGAAGCGTTCCCGGGCGCGGCTGAAATCGGGCGCGACGGTCTCGCACCAGCAGAAGTCGTAGCCGCAGGTCCACACCTTCTCGCCGCCCACCTCGACGGGCACCGACATGTGTACGGGCGTGCCGTCGAAGGCCTCGATCACGCGCTCGCCGTCGAACAGGACGGGGAAATCGTCCCCATCGTCGATCAGCTGCGCGACGATCTGCTCGATGGACTCGCGCGGGAAGTAGTAGATCGGGCCGTAGTTCCAGCCGACCCCCATGGGGTCGCAGTAGGCGCGGAGTCCGTCCGGGTCCCCGGTGCGCTCCGCGTAGATGCCGTCGATATCGACATGGCATGCGAAGAGGCAGTCGGCGCCGCAGGTCTCCCCGACGGGAGCCCGCTCGGCGACCTCGGTGAAATACGAGTCCAGCCACCTGGCCGCGGCGGAGCGCATCCCCGCGTTTTCCCTCAATGCCCCGACGATGCCGTCGCAGGCAAGGCAGCCCCGGATGATATCGCCCCGGGTTGCGCCCCGGGGGAGCATGAAGGCGGGGTCGTCTGGACCGAAGCGGCAGGCGACCTCGTCGCCACGGCGCTCGAGCTCGATGGCACCCTGCGCGCGGGCGATATAGATATCCTCGAAGGTGGGGAAATCGGGTTTACGGGAGAAGTAGTCCATGCAGATCGCCCTTCTAGATATGGAGCCCGGTGCCGCCATCGGCCCCGCCTGCGGTATTTGCCGCCGCGGTCCTCGCGCCCTCGAACAGGCGCTCTGGGATACGCCCGGGGATTACCTTCCTATCTACCCTTTTGGCGTTTGCCCGATACGCCTTCACGGCCTGGACCACATCGTCGATGCCTCTGGCGGCCTTCTCGCTGTACGAGGGGGCGCACTCGATCCAGGCGGGACAGTTCACGACGAGCGCCTTGACGGATTCGATGTCATTCGCCACAAGGCCGGCGGAGAGCCCGTCTGGGTCCATGCCCACGGCGTCCTCGAACCAGTCGAGGCGGTTGAGGCACGAGCCGTCCCAGCCGTCGTCGAACCCGAAGGAGGGCACGTCGTTCAGCGTGACCCCGCCGAAGAGCTCGAAGAATTTGCCTGGGAGCCCGTCGCCGCCGAAGGCGGCGAACACGTTCAGCAGGTAGCCGTTACAGGACGGGTCGGGGTCGACGGCGTCGGGGCACCAGTAGTACCCGACCGGTAGGCTCTCGATATCCTCGATGGGCCCGCGCACCAAGTACGAAGGGCTCTCGAAGCGCCTGAGCGCCGCCGTGATCTCCTTCACGCTGCACGTCTCGGCATCGGGGCCGCAATAGCGATTGAAGCATCGAGCCCATGCGGCGCCGGTGGCGGTCGTCTCGCTAGCGATCCAGTCTTTGAGTGCCATGTCGTCCGGGAAGGTGACATCCACGGTGGAGTCCACGGCCATGTCCATCCAGGACCAATCGGGGTCCCCGGCCGCGTAGCGCTCGGGGCTGTCGAGCCCGGTCCCGAGCCTCACGTCATAGCTTCCGTCATCGAGGCGGCTGATAAGGATGCCCGGTTCGTTCTGGCGCCCGGAATACCCGAACGGGCACCAGAGGAAGCCGTTCTCCGCGTCCAGGTCGTGCAGCGTCGGCGTCCCCTCGATAATCTGATAGGTCTCTTCCATGGCTATGCCTCCCTCCTAGTGCTTGATGCCGCCGGCTCCGTCGGAGTCGGGCTTGACGCTCTTGGCGGCAGCCTCCTTGGCGGCCGCGGCGATATCGGCGGGTAGATGCGAGGGGATCTCGGCAGCCATCTGTCCCTCGAGGACCATGTCGCCGTCGAGATGCACGTCGGTGCGGTGGTCCGGTTCCTCGTCGCGGCCGTTGTAGGTGAAGGCGCGAACGGGTGTCGGATAGAGGTCGTTGGCATCCGGGTTCGCATCGACGAAGGCGATATCCGCGCACTTGCCGCCGGGGATGTTGATGCCGACGCTGATGCCGTCCTCCTTGGCGTTGGCGATGAGCTCGCCCGCCTCGGTCTGGACGGAGAGTCCGCCGGCACCGACCCCCATGCGCTCCTCGAGCGCGGTGATGACGTCGCTGTATCGCCCGATGTGCTCATCGTCGATAAGGCCGCATGACAGATCGTAGCTCGCCATCGCGGCGGCCATCAACGCGCCGGTCATGCTGGTGCTGCCCTCTGCGATTCGGATATCCGCCGGATCGGTATGCTCGGCGATATAGCGCATCTCGTCGTATATGGCCGCCTTCTCTTCCAGCTTTCCGACCTGGCTCTCGATTTGTTCCACCTTCTTGTGGAGCGGTTCGTTGTAGAGGCGCTTGAGGTCGCGGTTGAAGGTCGCGATGCGTTCGTCCAGCTCTTCACTCGGCCCATCGATCTTCTTGGCGATCTCGGCGAAAACGATGCCCTGCATGAGCATCAACGCGATCCCGGAGCTTCGCACCTCGTCCATGGGAGTCTCGTTGACCTCCATGAGCGAATCGAACGTCTCGGCCTTGCGATGCTCTTCGGCTGCAAGCATCTCGTCATAGCGCACTTGCTCGGAAGGTGAGACCACCTCATCGAACTGTTCCCGCCAGTCGCGATCTACGGCGCAGTCCGGATGGTCGCCGAGGAAGACCAGTCTGCTGGACTCGTCCTCGTCATGATGAGACCAAAGGTCATATACGGCATCGTAATCCACGCCCGTGATGGCGGCGATCTTGGAAAATACGTTCTCACGCACCAGGGAGTCCCCGACGCCGAGATACTTATAGATATCGCCGCCGTCCGCCATGCATTTCACGGCGCCGGCAAAGGTGGCGAGCGGGTTGATCCTGTAACCGAGCTCATCGGATGGAAAGGCCCGGATATACCAATCGCGGATACTAGACTTGAAATTGAAATGCTTCTTGCTCATTTCGCCAGCTCCAAAAAAGAGGGTCGGCCAGATACACCGAAGATGCTACCCACATCGCCCATCAACGAGAACGGCCCTTCCCGAACGGGAAGGGCCGCCATCTGACCGCGGCGAAACTAAGAAGGCGCTAGATATGCTTGCCGCTGCCGGCCCCATCGGCCGACACGTTGGCACTGGCCGCTTTCTTGGCCGCCGCAACTATGTTAGTTGGGCTGTTCTTGGCATTGCTCCGCTTCTCGATATCGGCAACGGCCTCTCTGGCGACGGCAAAACGAGGGTGAGTAAATGCACCAAGGCAACAAGCCAAGATATAACGACGTGAAAACGGATGAGAGGTATAGACGGATTCGAAATGCATCTTATCCGTCGTCGGCTTCGCGCAGTCAAGCGCTTGAAGAACGAAGTCCGCCTGTATGAACGCCAACTGGACCTGGCAGGCCGCGAACAGCTCGGTGGCATGGCTCCGAACGGCCTCGAGGTTGTAGTGCTCGGCGTGGCGATCGCAATAGACCGTATTGATGGCATCGATAGCGATAGAATCGGTGCGCCACTCGAGATTGGGCAGGACTCGCTCCGCAATACCGTAGAGAACAGGGTCGTCAAGGGATGACATAACCTCGTTCAGCATAGCGTGATTTGCGATGGCGAAGGCCTTGCCGAAATCGATATCGACAGTGGAAATTCGCCTAGATCTGGGCTCGATCACGAGCTTGGCGGCCTCAATGAGGCGCAGTTCGTCCTCGTCGATGAAATCGCTATTCATCGGCCCCTCGTGACAGACATTTGAAACGGTCTCGTAACTCTCCCCGGTGATCTCAGCCAGTTTCGCGAGCACGATGTTGCCGAAAATCTCGCTATTGGAACCGATAAGGTCATTCAAATCGACACCGTTCGCCATGCCCACGACGACGTCTGCGAACGTGATATCGGGACGAGTCCACACCTGGAAGCTATTCCTCGGGCAGAAGTCCCTATACCAATCGAGGACGCTCGAATCGAGTTCGTATTGTTTTGCCGCCATAAACCATCAGCTCCAAAAACAAGTCAGCCAGATACATAGAAGATGCTACCCGCACCGTCCGACAACGAGAACGACCCTTTCCGAATGGGAAAGGCCGCCATCAATCGACAATGAGAACGGTCCGCACTAGATACGCTTCCCGCCGCCACAGCCGTCACCCGATAGCTTCGCCGCGGCCGTCTTCTTGGCCGCGGCGGCCATATCGGCAGGGTTGTAGGCCTTCTGAACGGGACGCACGTAGGTGGCCTTCATCTTTTCCGGTTCCTCGACGCCCACGATAGTGAAGTCCCCGTTGACCGTCTTGCCGACCATGCCGCACAGCTCCTCCGCGGTATAGCCGGAGAAGAAGATCTGTTCGTCGATATCGAGCGGTTCCGTGTCCTGCTCGCAGAAGAGTCGATATTGGGCGGTACCGGGCTCGTCCGGGAAACTGACCCACACGGGGATGACCGTGACCTCGGTCACGGCATTCTTGGCCGCCTCCGCCTGAACGCTGGGTTCGGGTACGACATCGGTGGCCTTGGGGATCGGGAGCGCTTCGCGGCTCTTGAGCCCCGGTGCCTCGATGCCGAGCCTGACGCACGCGCGCGCCGCCAGGCGGTCGAGCCCGATATTCTCTGCGAACTCGCGGGCCTCCTTGCCGTCGAGGGTCCAGAAGTCCGGTCCGATGGTGGCGCCGGACCAGGAATCGGCGTTGAGGTCATACCCGATGGTCGTCTCATGGCAGAAGAGCTTCCTGCCGCCCACATCGGGGGCATGCGTGATGGGGGAGAAGTTCAGGATGATGTTATGCTCACCCGACGGGAAATCGATGCCGATGGCGTCGACGGAAAGCGAGTCGGGATAGCCCGTTCCCCAACCGTAGCCGAGGCCGGAGAAATCGACCCTACCGAGCCCGTGGACCGCCTGCTCTTTTTTCATGGGGACGACCTTCGACGTTGTCTCCGACTTCTTTGTCTTGCCGACCACGGCCGTGTCACCGAGCCCGAGTTCGCGGCGGCGCGGGACCATCCTCTCGTTGAAGGCGAGCACCGCCGCGCGGCACTCATCGGCTCCCGCGGACGGGATGATCGGGCGCCCGTCCAGCTTCGCGATCTCCTCGGAGTCCATGAGCGTGAGGTTTTGGAAGAATGTCCTCGCCTCGACCTCGGAAAAGTCCGCCATCGTGCTCTCGCAGAGCCAGTCGCGGGCGGTGTCGTGGTCGGTGAACTGGTCAGCGTCCTCGATGATGGCGAAACAGCGCGAACGCACCTCGTTGTTGCCGAGCTCGTGGTCCCAGTCGTCGGCTAGGATGCGCGCTCCCACCGTGAACGCGTCGGGGAAGTACGCCTCATGGTCGCGGCGCTCCGCGGGCGTGTCGTCGTCCCAGTCGAGCAGCATGCCGTCAAAAAGCCCGCAGGTCCCGGTGGGGTCGAGCTCCATTTCTGTATAGTCCCAGCCCAACTCCTCGACGTTGCCGGAAGACATCACGTTGACGGCGGTGAAGCCGTTGCAGACGACCGCCGCCCACCTGTCGAGCTCGTATTTCTCGGCCATGGCCATATCCTTTCAAACGCGCTTTTACAGCTTGATCGCGCCGGCATCCCCGGTGCCGTCGCCGGCGGAACACCCGGCGGCTTTCTTCGCGGCCGAGGCGACCTTGCCCGGGACGGGCTTCTTCTCCTCGTCGGCGAGCTCGCGCATGGAGTACCGATAGCACCACGCTTTCGCCTCTTCGGCGGAGGCGAAACGGGTTCCCGCATCCTTGCCGACAGTCTCTCCCGCCGAGACCATGACCTTATAGGGCTTGTCCGTGCCGCTGGTTTCACAGTAGATATCGAACACCGTCTCCCCGAAGCGGTAAGACTTCTGCGCCGCGCCGTAGGCACGCTCCGCGAAATGCGGCAGCGAGCACGGCCCGACATCGGACACATCGTAGAGGTTGCCGAGGAGGATATGGAAATCATCTAGGTCCATCTTGCCGGGCGCGTAGCGCTCGCCTCCGAGCCTGAACCCCTTGCCGTCGAACGATACCCCGGAGATGAGCCGCACGTCCAGGTAGGCGGTGCCGTCATGGTGGGACGCCTCGATACTGAACGTGCCGTTCGTGTCGACGATGCGGTCGATTTGGCAATCCACGAGGGCATCCGCGCTGCCCTTCCCGTCGATGAGGTCGCGCAGCGAGTTGGCCGCGACGAGGCCGCGGGAGGGAACGTCCCAGCGCCCGACCGACCCCATGGCGACCACGGAGATCTCAGCCGGGTGCTCCGGGTCGTCGCCGCACTTCAACTCGCGGAGCATGGAATCGAAGTTGGCGATCTCGTCGTCGAGATAGAGGTCGATGTCCCTGTCGAGCGCATTGCGGACCTCCTTCATGAGCTCGTCGGAGTACAGCACTTCGCCCACGTCGACTCCGTGCTCCTCGGCGACCTCGAAGGCGTAGTCTTTCTCCGCCTCATCGGAGAGGTAGTAGGCCCGGTCGTAGAGGACGCGTTCCGCGGGCATGAAGAGATTCATGGCGAAGTCCTTTCGGTTGGAAACGAAGGCACGGGACCGGTCCGGTCACCGCTATAGACCGATAGTACCCGCCCGAATCGCCAACAGTCATGGCCACGCACCCTCTTTCCCGAACGGGAAGTCGACAGGCCTGCTGGGGTCTTGAACGCAAAAGGCCCCGGACCCGAAAAGGGCCCCGGGTCAAATATCACGCCGACGCAAGCCAATTCGCTAGAGACGGCACCCGGCCTCGACCGCGTTACCCCGCCCGCTGAGGCGATCATTCATCGCGAGCGCCCCCGCGGCGAGCTTCGCCGCCGCGGCGTTGCCGAGCGAGGCGCGGTAGGTGAGCGTGTCGACGCCGTAGGCCTGGACCCTGCATCCCGTGATCGCGCCGAGCATCGCCATGGCCTCGTCCCGGTTGCCGAAGTGTCTGACCACATCGGACATCCCAGCATCGACACGGCGCACGGCGATATCGCACAGCGGCTCAAGCCCGCGGGGGGATTCCTCGAGATAGGCGAGGACGCAGTCGATGCCGTTGGAGGCCGCCGCCGCGGAGACCTCGTCGAAACCGATTTTCGAGCAGTCGAGCTTGACGCCGCCGACCTCGAAGCCTTGCTCCCCGTCGCGCATGCAGTACCACAGGCAGGGGACGCCCGCGCCCGCATCGGCATCAAGGGTGCGCGACAGGAACGCCACCCCGTCCTCGTCCTCCCAGGGCGTGAGCGGCGTGACGTCGCGCGGGGCATCCTGCGCCACATAGAGGGGCGACATGAACGTGTCGTCAGCATAGGCGCCGAGCACGGTGCCCGCGCGGCTGTACTCGGTCTCGCCGAACGCTCCGTCGATCGCGCGCAGCACATCGTCCGCATCGGTGCCGGCGGCAAAGCCGCGCCAGTCGCGGAAGAGCATGCCAAAGCGGTCGACGTTGTCCGCGAGCTCCTTATAGAGTCCGTGGACGGTTCCGGGCAGGTCGTAAGCGTCCTCCGGGGCGATGGGCCGCCCGGCGAGCATGAAGGCCTCGCCGTCGCGGATGTCCTGGTCGACAAGCGTCTCGGGGTGAAGTCCCGCTTCGGGCTCGCCCGCCGCGGTCCTGTCGACGAGCATGGCCGCGTAGCGGGCGTCTCCGCCGGCAATCTCGAGGAAGTCGCCCCAGCGGTAGGTCTTCTCGTCGGGCGCATTGCCGTCCGGTACGTACTCACAATCGAGGTAGGCCTTTACCGCCGCGAGGCAGTCGGGGCATTCATCAGGAAGGTGCCGGGCGATTTCGAGGATATCGCTGTCGGCGAACCCGTATCTGCACGACAGCTCCTTGGCGTAATACGAGAAGTCGAGGAGGCTCTTCTTCGTATAGGGACCGACGCGCATATCCGCCTCGCCGGGCACGCCGAGCCAGAAACCGTCGAACAGTTCGAGATCGCATCCGATGGCGTCTTCAATGGAATCGACCGCCTCGCGCGGGTCGAGCCCGCGGCTCACGCCGGGCGTGTACTTGAACGACCTTCCGCTGAAATACTCCAGGAGATCGACCCCGAACTCGGAACGCGGGAGGTCGGCGGCGGGCAAGTCGAACGACCCCGCCTCAAATCGCTCGGTATACGCCCCGGTGGCGTCGTCGACATCGTTGCGCAGAAACGCGATCTGGATCAGGTCCGCCCCGTCGTGGGACACCGGGCGGAACAGCGCGACTCCGTCGCTAAGACCGCAGCACCCGACGATTTCGCAGGCATAGGCATGCTCTGGCTCATCCCCCTCGTACTGGCCGCCGGTCGATACCATATCGATGGTATCCATGGCGCTGTAGACGTGGCCGCCCGCGATCCCGAGGAAATCGTCCCAGCGGTACGCGTCCGTATGGCCCTCGGGCGTGTACTCCACATCGGTATATCTGAAAATACCCGTATCGTTCCGTCTGTCTGCGTCCATATCGATGCACTCCAATTCGCAAAAGCCGGCACTCTGATACCCGAGATGGTAGGGCCGCCGTCCCGCGATGCGGCCCGGCGGCCCGTAAGGTTCCCGAACGGGAAACCCGGTCACTTCCTCTGCCGCTTGGTCGGCGTCAGCTTGCCCGAGCCGGTCTTCTTGAGGATCGACTTGGCGGCATGGGCCATCTGCGGCGGCGTCTTCTCGTAGAGCTTCCCGGCCTCGACGTCGTCGACGAGCCGTTCGGCCTCGCCAGGCGTGAGCGTCTGGGCGCAGACCTGCCTACAGCTCAGGTCCTCGGACTCCACGGCATCCACGACCTCGATTCCCTCGCGGCGGCACGGCGCCCCGACCAAGTCGAGCGGAGCGCGGACGCGTCCCGCCTCGATGAGCGCGGCGACCTTCTCGCGGGCAGCCTCGGCGTCCGTGGCGAGCGCGGGATAGCTGAAGGTGACGGACTCGGAGACCGTCACCATATAGTATTCGGCGCCGGTCTCGGCCGCGGTCTCGAGTCTTTCAACCATATAGACCAATCTCCTTACGACGATCCCTTGCCCGTCGGCGGTTTCTTCTTCTTGCCGCGGTCCTTCGCGGTCCTGGCGGCGGCGCTCTTCGCGTGTCCCGCCGTCTCCCGCGGCGGCCTGCCGTGGGGGTAGTACTTCTCGGGCGGCGCCACGGGCTCGGGCTTGGCCTCAGGTGAGCGCCGGCGCCGCATCGCATGGCGCTCGGGGCCGCCGGCTTCGCCGTCGCCCTCTTCGCGGCGGTAGCGCCGCCCGCGGGGACGCAGGACGTCGACCTCCCCGCCGTCGTCCGCTCCGCGCTCCATCGGCCGCCCGTGGCGTCCCAGTCGCTCCCGTCGGCGCTCATGGGCCTCTGCGCGCGACTCCGCGAGCCGCCCGCCCTCTCCGGCCGGTACGGCCCCTCCTGTATCGCCAGCTGTGCCCCGATCTGTTTTCGCATCAGGGCTTCTATCGCCGGCCCCTGCGGCCCGCATCGGCACGGGAGGGGTCACGGGGCAGGGTTCCGCCCCCGTATGCGCCACCTCAAGGCTCCCGCCCTGGGGACCCGCCCCGAGAGGGCTTGCGATGCCGTCCTTCCGCGCGAAGTGCCGCCCGGTGGCGCCGGCATCCCCGACGCTTTCCATAGAAGAGGGGACCGCGGTCTCGATACCCGCCCCATCGCCATCCGCCCTGGAATGCCTGCCGATAGCCCTCATTGCCTTCTCGATGGGCTCGCGCGCGAGCTCTCCCACATCGACATGCAGCCCGGCGCCGTTTTTGGAGACCTCTAGCGGCAGTGTTTCCATCGGTGTAGGGCGGTCACCGCTTTCCAATAAGCGGGATTCCTCCACGCCCCCCGCCTTCCCCGCGATGCCGCTCTCGGCGGCGCCGCGCACGCTCTCCCTCGAGGGATCGCTTTCGGGGATGACGTACCGGCGGTGCCTCTCGAAGGCGGCGCGGTAGCCGTTGCGCATCTGCCTGATGAGGGGCGCAGCGGTCTTCACGATCTCGTTGACGTACCTCTTGAGCGAGGAGGCCTTGGCCCTCACGTCGTCGGGAGGCAGCACGGGGCTGGCGCACCCGGGGCCCTGGGCACGGAAGTGCGCCTCGATGACGAAGCGCGTGTTCTCGTCGAGGTCGTCCCATGCGACGGGCACGCGCTCGGCCTCCGGCGCCGCGTCGGCGTCGCCGTCCATGTCGGCTATGTTGACCAGGCGGTGCAGCCCGGCCTTGGCGTCATTCCACGACGCGGAGGCGATATCGACCGACAGGTCGAGCACGCGGGCCGCGCCCCTGAGCCTCGTGGGCGGCAGCCCCACGAGGAGCGCCGGCGGGAACAGTTCGTCCACGTAGAACAGCCCGCCGCCCGACCCGCGCGGCCTGGACTTGACGCCGTAGACGCCGCGGCACCCGTCGGCTGCCTTGATGTCCGCCCCGGGGAAGAGCGATCTCCATGTGGCGATCGGCAGGATCTCGCGGGACTCGTGCCAGTCGGATGCGGCGAGCCCGGCGCAGTTCATCGCCGACAGGTTGTAGAAGGCGTTGGCGCAACCCGTGTGCCGGGAAAGCGTCTCGAGATAGCGCCGCCATCCCGCTTCATTTGAGGCGGCAAAGACCAGATAGTTTTGGTTTTGCGCGTTTACCGTTCGGACGGTCGGGGCGGCCATGGCGCGCTAGAGCTTCTTGCCGCCGGCATCGCCCTCGGCCGTGGCCGATTTTGCCGCGGCCGCCTGGGCCTTGGCGCAAATGAGCTGCGGATCGCGATTCTTGCTTGCACCGATGCAGTAGGTACGCACCTCGCGCAGGGCCGGGGCGATGTCCTCCTCATCCGCATCCTCGACGGCGAGGGATTTGCCCAGGCTGGAGCCGAAAAGGTACACGTCGGCATCCGTGCGCAGGAAGAAGCGCACCTCCTCGGGCTTCTCCGCGAAGTCGTCGACATGGACCTCACGGGCGCCAACGTCGTCGAGGTCGCGGATCGTGATGGGTCCATCGCCGATCTTGCCGGCATCGACCTTGTAGACGGCCAGGTCTCGCTCCCCGAAAGTGACGGGGCAGACGGAGACATGCACACTGCCGCCGTCGACCGCGGGCCAGACGTTGACGGTGGGATAGAAGTCGCCGTCGCAGTCGAAGACCTGCTCGTAAAACTCAATGACCTGCTTGCTGTGTCCGACCTCCAAATCGAACGAGCTGGGGTCGAGACAGTCATGGATGACGCCCCAGCCTTGGCTGTAGATGGTGTCGTCGATATGGTTCCCGAGCTGGTCGATGGCGAAATCTACATTCTCCTCGGTTGCGGGGATGGGGAAGCCGAAGTTGCCCCAATCGCTCTCAAGCGAGTCGGCGATGTCCTTGCGGCGCCAACGGAGCGTGATGAACTCGTCATCGTAGAGCTTGCCGCCGGTCGGCGCGTAATCGCGGCCGCGGCCCTTCTCGAAGCGCAGCTTGGCGCGCGTCACGTCGTCGAAGCGCTCGATCGACTCCCAGGTGCGCGAGTCCGCTTCGTAGCCGCTGGCCACGGCATACGGGAGGCCTGCGCCGTCGGCGACGCGTCCGCCGTCGGCCTCGGTCATCGCCAGCAGGGCGAGACCGCTCTCGTCGTCATACTCGAGGACGAAATGGTCCAGCTTGTCGTTCATGTTGGGTCTCCTAACGGATAGGGCGGTGGAAGCAGGCGTCCGCCGCTGGTTACTGGTTCTTATGTCCTCGATATACCGGCCACGCCGCCGCGCCGCCGAACGTGGCGTGGCGGCGTGGCCGTCTCGGGCGGGTCGATCGGGTGCGAGATGTGCTGGCAGCGCTGCGCGGTTTGGCGCAGGTAGGGCGAGATGTCGCGTTCTTGCTCCCTGACCGAATCGCTAGGTGCCGGGATATAGGCGCAAAGGGGGTCGACGAAGGCGCGGACGACGGGCGATGAGCTGGCGAAGGCACGGACTTTACCGATATCCGCATCGATACCGTCCACGCAAAGCTCGATTTTCCCACCCAGTCGGTCGATCTTCTCGAAGGTGACGGGTTCGTTGACGATTGCCGCGGCCGGAATCGTGCGGACGATGAGCCCGAACGAGGGGCCGTCTCCCAAGCGGCAATGGGACACATGAACCGCATTGCCGTCGCCCGACGGCCAGAACATCGAATTGTGGTGCGCGGTCACGTCGTATACGCCCCTGTAGAAGTTATCCGCCTGGGAGCTGCCGAGACCGAGGTCGAGACGTTCCACGCGGATGGAATCGACCATCTCCCTCCATCCATGCTCGATGAGACGGTCCCGGACATGCGCGATTTGCCTGATCGCGGTATCGATGTTCTCCTTCGTCGCGGGGATAGGGTAGTCAAGCGACTCCTCCAGGATCCCGGCGATATCGCCGCGGCGCCAGCGGCAGGCGATGATCTCGTCGTCGTGGAGCCTGCCTTCGTTGGGTGTGTAGTCGCGGCCGACGCGGTGCTCGAAGACGACCTTGGCGCGCGTGATGTCGCCGAACGGCGTTGCCCTGGCCCAGGTGCGCGATCCGCGGTGGTAGCCGCTCGTGACGAGATAGGGCATGTCGGTGCCGCCTCGGACGGCCGAGCGGGCGTCGTCGGTCAACGCGACCAGCGCGCAATCGCTCCACTTGTCATACTCGAGGACGACATGCGGGACGGTCTCCATTTCGATACTCCAATCATATTGCCGCGGACGGTGTGGCGGCCCTATTGTTTCTTGCCGCTTCGTCCGAGCTCGGCTCCATCGCGATTCAGCGCGGCCTTGGCGGCCGCTGCGGCCATGGCTTGCGGCTCGCGTGGACTTTCCTTCCGTCAGGGATCTATCGATGCGCGGAGCCTGCGGTCCTTCTCGAGCCTCAGGTCCGCGTACCTTTTTCGGGCGGCGTAGTATGCGGCGCTGTCGCTCTCGCTGCCGTCGAGGCCGTGGACATGCGCCATATGGGCATCAACGTGCTCGACCATTGCGGCGCCCGCCTTCTCGATTTCGTTTGCGAGCTCCGCATCGGTGAACCCGCGGATATCCGACGTGGCGGAACCGCCCCGGCGCATGACCCCGTCAAGCGAGTATTCCCGCCCGCGCAATCCCTCGTAGGCGAGCTTCGCCTTCACGATGTCGTCGAATAGCGTGCAGTCCTCCCACTCGCGGGTCGGATGGTCGTATCCCGTGGCGACGACGTAGGGCGTGTTGTACCCGTCGATGGCCGGCACGACCCCGTCGACGGCACCGGCGATGAGGGCGCACCCGGCAACGTCGTCGTGCTCGAGGATGATGAAATCGATAGTTCCATCCATGTTGAAACTCCCAAACGAAAAAACGCCGCGGCAGGAACCGCCTGCCGCGGCAAAGTGAACTCAGCGCTTGTTGCCGACGAGCTCGACGGCGCCCTTCGCGCCGCCCTCGGCGGCCGACAGCGCCGCGGCGGCGATGGCCTGCGGGTCGAGGGGCTTCTGCGCGGCCGTGCGGGCATCCTCGGTCACCTTGCGCAGCGTCGGCGCGAGGTCGGGCAGCTCGCCGTACAGGTTGTTGACCCCGAAGCGCTCATCGAACCTATCGACCGCGACGCGGTTGGCGAAGGCTCGGATGGCCTCGATGCCGTCGAGGCCGTGCTTGTACACGCACAGCTCGCGTTTGCCGCCCAGGCGCTCGATATCGTCGACGGTGATCTCGTCGTCCCCGATGAGGCCGGCATCGATCTTGTAGACTGCCAGGTCGCCGTCCTCGCCGTCCACGGCGGAAGTCATGACGAACGCGGCGTCCCTATCGCTGCTCGGCCAGACGACGGCCTCGGTGAAGCTCGAGAGCCCGAAGGCGTCCCTGTAGAAGTCCGCGCCCTGTTTGGTCGAGATGCCAAGGTCGAGCGCATCCTCGTCGATGATGGCGCTGATGGTCTCCCAGCCGTCCTCGATGGAGCGGTCCTGGAAGCCGTCATGCGCCATGAGCTGTCCGATCGCGGCATCGATGTTCTTCTCGGTGGCGGGGACGGGGTAGGAGAGGAAGTCGGAAAACGCTTCCGCGACGTCATCGCGGCACCAGCGGATCGTGCAGAACTCGTCGCCGCGCAGCTTGCCCTCGGCGAGCGGGTAGGGATGGCGGCACGAGCGCTCGTAGTCGATCTTCGCTTGGGCGATGTCGGTGAAGTAGTGCCCGGCGCCCCAGGAACGGGACTCGAAATCGTATCCGTCGGCGACGATGTAGGGCGATGCGTGCCCGCTCAGGACAGGCTCGTGGCCGCCCGAAGTGGCGACGACGAGCGCGGTGCGCGTGTTCTCGTCATATTCGAGGACGATATGCTCCATGGCGCAGCTCCTTAAAGGGATCCGCCGCGGAAAAGCGGCGGCGATGTGGATATTGCCCTGATGATATGGTCGGGGCGCGGCCGTGTGAACGCATGTTCCCGAACGGGAAGCGCCGTCCCTAGAGCGCGGGCCTGCGCCCGTCGGCCGTCCCGTCCTGTTTGCTCGAACCAGCTGCCCTCTTGGCGCCGCGGGCCTGCGTGCACGGGTCGGTGAGCGAGCGGGAGCGCTCTCGCGACTCGGCGGCGAGGCGCGCCACGAGGCAGGGGTCGGCCGTGTTGGGCGACAGCGTGGCGCACGATGCGGCCAGGGCCGCGTCGGCGAGCCTCTTGACGCCGTCGGCGCCGTCCGGGACCTCGCGCATGTAGTCTCTCGAGTCCTCTGCGGTGTCCACGAACCCGAAGAACGCGCGCTCCCTCCCGCCGTCCGCGATGGGATAGGCGGCGCCCTCGATCAGGACGCCTCCGTCACTGCGCGCGTCGACGCAGTTGACTCCGATCTCGGCGGTATCGGTCCCGCCGAGGCCGATCGTGACGGAGAACAGCCCTTCGGAGGTGCCGATCGCTTCAGGGACCTTAACGCCGAACTGCCGGGCCGTCGATATCGCCGTCTCGGCGGCCATGAGCGCGGTGGCGTACAGCTCCGGGCTCGACAGCCCGCGCACGAGCGCGGCGCGGCAGCACCCGGCGAGCGTGTAGGAGTTCGCGGCGGGGGCGATGCCTCTCGGGAACACGGGGATGCCGGGCGTGTTGGCCTTGAGGAGGGGCGAGGCGGCGGCGAGCTGTTCGAGCTCGAAGCGCGAGGGCGTCTCGTCGAGCAGGTCGGCGAGCGCGTCGGCGACGGCGTCGAGCGGGTCTCCGGCGATGCGGCACCAGGTCGGGACGTCGACGGCGATGCAGGCGGCGTGCCCGGTCAGCCGCCCGGCCTCGCGGTCGATGTCGCGCACCTCGACCCTGTTGAGCGTGTACCCGCCCGCCCCGCTCCCGACGGGGCAGGTCAGGATGCTGGAGTTCTCCCGGGAGATGATCGTGTAGTGCGCGCCGTCGCAGAATACGGCGGAGTCGATTTCGAGCGGCTGCATGGCTTGTCCTTTCGGTTTCAAGGGGACAGGGGGCCGGAGACCGGCCCCCTGTCGGACGTGTCCTTCATGGCATATACCCTAAAAGCGCCCCGGCTTACATGCCGGCTTTGCGCTTCTCGCCCTCGGCGTGCCCATCGTGCGCGGATGCGGCCGCCGAGCATCGCGCGGCCTCGGCGATGTCGCCCGGGACACCGAGCGCGACGCCGTTGGGCACGGCGGTCGCCGCATTGTGCGCGGCGGAGTCCTCGCAGATGAGCCCCTGGCGGCGCAGCTCCGCCATGCGTGCGGCCTCGCGGGCCTCGTCGTCGGCCGCGGCGGCGCGCTCGTGCTCGCGCTCGGTCTCGCGCTCCTCCTCGACGCCCACCTCGATCGCGGCGGCCTCGGCCTCGTCGCGCTGCGCCTGCTCGCGCTGGCACTGCAGCTCGGCCTCGATGCGCTCCTGCTCGAGGACGGCCAGGCGTTGCTCGAGCTCGTCGAGCTCGGCCTGCTTGGGGAACGGCTCCTTGGCCGCCTTCTGGGCGTCGGCGAGCGCGTGCTGCGCTTCGCGCAGCTTCAGCTCGATCTCGGCGGGGCCCTTCGCGTCTCGGGCGATGATGCGGTCCATCTGGGTGAGCACGGTGAATGCTCCTTTCTCTCCGGAAGGGAAGACCCTGTCCGACATGTGAACGTGTTTGGCGGCATCGACCGCGAGGCCGATATAGGGCAGCCAGTCGTCGTCGAGGACGTGCTGGCGGCGGCACACGACCGACAGGCCGCGGTAGATCCCGATGGTCTCCTGGCAGCCGGGTCGGACGTCGTAGGCGGCGCGGCGCAGGGCCCGGATGGCCTCCTCCTTGTCGGCGATGTGCGTGCCGCCGACGGTGAGGAAGCTGTCCTTGGAGCCGAGCGTCTGCTGGCGGACCAGGTCCGCCTCCGCGAACGGAATCTCGTCGTCGGCGAGCATGTCGCGCTGGGAGGTAAGCGCCTCGACGAGCGGGCGGTACTGCGTCTCGATCTTGTGCTGGACGTCGGCCAGGCCCTCCAGGTGCGATGCCATCATGAGCTTGAGCTGGCCGATCTTGTTCTCGACGTCCATGCGCTCGGCCACGGTGGGGTCGCCCTCGGCGATCTGCTTCATCTGCGCGAGCGACAGCACGGTCTCGTCCAGGTCGTCCATCGTTCGCACGGGCGACTTGTTCGTGAACACCTGGCTGATGAAGCGCTGCTTGCGCTCGACGATGGAGTAGAGGTAGCTGTCGAACGTGCCGGTCGAGACGTAGCGGAGATCGTGGACGTGGTCGAAGCCGTTGCCCTGGCGCACGATGCGCCCCAATCGCTGCTCGAGGTCGGACGGTCGCCACGGGCAGTCGAGGTCGTGGATCGCGGCGAGTCGCGTCTGCACGTTCGTTCCGGTGCCGAGCGTCGTGGTCGACCCCAGCAGGATGCGGATATCGCCGTCGCGCACCTTCTCGTACAGCGCCTCCTTCTGCTTCGACTTGCCCTTGGCGTCGGTCACGCAGGCGATCTCGGACTCGGGGACGCCGGCCTCGATGAGGCGGCGGCGCACGTCGTCCTGGATGTTCCAGCGCCCGGAGGCGGGCGTGGAGGAGTCTACGAACACGAGCTGGGCGCCGCGCTCGGCCTCGGTGTGCTCGCGGATGTCGAGGATGTTCTGCACGCATGCGTCGACCTTGCCGCCGGAAAGCGGCTCCATGTCGGGGTCGTCCTCGAGGTAGAGCAGCTTCGGGTCGAGCGCGACCTTCCTGCCGTCGCCGGTGATCTTGAGCATGTTGTCCACGCTCGGGTCGCAACCGGCATGGACCTTCTCGCCGCGCTTCACCAGCGCCTCGACCTCGGCGAGCTGTTCGGGCGTCGCGGGCACCGCGACCGCGTGGCTCTCGAGCTCGGGGAGGTCGAGGTCGAGGTCGTCTGCGGTCATGATGTCGCTGTAGCAGTGGAACGAGCTCATGAGCTCGGGGAGGTTCTGGAACCTGGCGAAGCGGCGTTTGATGTCCAGGCCGCCGCCCTCGGGCTTCGGCTCCAGTGTCTCGGTGACCTCGCCGAAGGTCTTGGCCCACGCGCTGAAGTTCGAGACCCCCTGGCTGGCCAGCAGGCTCGGCGAGAGATAGCGCTGCATGTTGTAGAGCTCGGCCATCGTGTTCGTGACGGGCGTGCCCGTGGCGAACACGATATTGCTGCCGCGCCCGTTGCCGCGCAGGTATTCGCACTTCATCAGGAGATCTTCGCACTTGGCGGCGTCGCTGGTCTGCATGCCCGGCACCGAGCCGCCCGACACCGCGAGGTTCTTGAAGTAGTGGGCCTCGTCGACGAATATCGCGTCGCAGCCGACCTCCTCGAACGTCGCGCCCTCGAGCGTCTTTGATGCGTTTCGCTTCTCGAGCGACTGGAGCTTGCTCTTGAACTTGTCGCGCACGCCCTCGATCTGCTTGACCGAGAAGTCCTTCTCCCCGGCGCCGTCCTCCAGCTCCATGAGTCTGGATTCCTCGAGCTCGTCGATGCGCGCCGTGAGCGCCGCCTTCTGCGCCCCGTAGGACATCTGCAGCTTCTCGAAGCGGCTGAATCCGACGATGACGGCGTCCCAGTCGCCCGATGCCGCCTGGCCCCAGAACCGGCGCACCGAGTCCGGGCTTTTCGCCGCGGCGTCGGTGAGGACGAGCAGCTTCGCGTCGGGGTAGAGCTTGAGGTAGTCGGCGGCCCACTGCTCGGTGAGGTTGTTCGGCACGACGATCATCGGCTTGCGGGCTCGCCCCAGGCGCTTGAGCTCGTGCATGGCGGCGATGCCGGTGAATGTCTTGCCGGCGCCGACCGTGTGCGCGATCAGTGTGCCCTCGCCGTCCTGGATGATGCGCGCCACCGCGTCGCGCTGGTGCTTCCTGAGCTGGATGTCGGGCGACATCCCCGGCAGCGAGAGGTAGTCGCCGCTGTACGCGCGCGGGGCGACGCGGTTGAGCTTTCGGTTGTAGATGTCGGCGAGCATGGCCGCGCGGCCCTCGTCCTTCCAGACCCACTCGCGGAAGGCCTCCTCGAGCTCTCGGCGCTTGGCGTTGGCGGCGGCCGTGGCCACCGGGTCGGGGATCTTCTTCTTGGACTTTTCCGCGACCGGGTTGTAGTCGGGGTTGTCCTTCTCGATCTGGATGAGGCCGCCGTTGAGTGCGGCGGTGAGGATCATGAAGCAGTTGTAGGAGCCCACGCCCCACTTTTTCGCGACCGACTCGTCCATGCCGCCGCTGGCGGACGTGACGCCCCACCTGCCGGAGACCTCGGAGTAGCGGACCTCGAGGCCGCGCGCCTGGGCGGCGGTCTGGTAGCTGCCGCGCACCCGGCTCTCGTGCCCGTAGCCGATTTTGAAGGTCTCGAGCGCGAAGTCGCGGATCACCGACGCGGGGACCCAGGAGCTTCCGAGCTGGCAGGCGATCTGCCCGGGGACGAGCTTGACCGGCTGGACGGCCTCGAGGCGCGATTCCAGGCGCTCGAGGGCCGCGACGCGGTCCGGATCTACGGGCGGGACGGCGAGCTTGGCGGCCTCCATGAAGTGCGCCTTGTACTCGCGGAAGCGCTCCAGCCCCTCCTCGGTGGCGAGGTCGGACAGCTTTGCCGGCTCGCCGGAATAGTAGTCGACCAGGTAGGAGGGGCGGCCGTCGCGGCGGAGCAGATCGGCTTTCGTGACACGGTCCTCGGAGCGCTGCTTCCGCTCGATGCGGTACAGGTACTCGACGGCATCGGGTGCCGCCCTGAGGGCGCGGGCCAGGCGCATGCCGTTCTCGATACGCGCCTCCCTCACGGAGACCTCCCCGTAGGACGAGCGGACGGGCGGCTCGATCTCGACGCCGGCGACCGCGCGGAAGGTCTCGAAATACTCCGACCTGTTGAGGATGCCTGAGCCGCCCGCGGCGAAGAAGGCGCCCAGCTCCTCATCGGAAAGGCCGCTGTCGCAGACTAGGTACTTGATCGCGTGCGCGGGCGTCTTCGCGACGTCCTTGTCGATCTGGCCCGAATAGAAGTCGCCGAGGCCGCGGGCCAGCAGGTCGATCAGCGGGTTGCCGGTGGACACCGACGCGCGGTCGTCGCCGTCTTGCACGGCGATCGGGCGCGGACCGTCGTATGCCTCGAGCGCGAGGGGGATGAGCGCCGGCCAGCAGTCCCAGTTGATCCGGCGGGCGCCGCGGTCGAGGCCTTCGGAGTGCGCGAAACCGTCTACCGCGAAGCGCGATGTCGTCGGGTTCAGGCTGCTCTCCCATAGGTGCGTCTTGCGCAGCTGCGCGAGCGCGTCGCGGGCGTCGTCGGGCAGGCCGTCGGCATCGACGGAGAACCCGAGGTGTTCGTTCCAGGCCTGACGGGTCTGGCGCTCCGCGCGCCCGCGCTCGGCGTCCAGCAGCGCGCGGACGTGCTCGAGCTTGCCGCCCACGTCGCCGGAAAGGTACTCGTCGGCGGTCATTACGTGCGTCGCGTCGTCGGGGTCGGAGACCACGAGGTCGCCCAGGCGCTCGAGCGCGGTCCGCACGTCGGTCTCCATGAGGTCGGCGAGGAAGTCCATATCGACCCCGCCGCGCGCATCGATCGTGACGGCGAGGGCGTCCGAGGGGTTGCCGACGTGCTCGGGCGTGGGCGCCTCGGGGGTGACGAGGCGCTTCTTGAGGATGTCCGCCTTGCCGGTCACCTCGCCGTTGGAATCAACCTTCTCGAGGCTCAGGAGGTTGAGGGCCAGCGAGTGGTCCGTGAACCCCTTGGAGGGGAACACGGCGAGGTTCTTCTTGGAGTTGATGCGGCCGTAGCGCTCGAGGAAGGAGTCGTATTCGGCGGAGAGCCCGGCGATGGCCTCCTCGACCTCGTCGTCGTCCGCGCCGGGGTCGCGCTCGAGGGCGAGCAGCGCGCGGGCGCCGTCGCGAAGCAGGAGCATGGCGCGGGCGCGCTCGGGGCCGGTCTTGCCGCCGCCGGGCGTGAAGGGCTCCACGGCGTCTTCCGTGCCGTACCAGATCGTGCCGTCCGCGGCGACGGAGAACTCGAACTTCGTGGGCGCGGTCGGGACCGCCGAGACCCCGGCGGCCTCCTCGGCTGCGGCCATCTCGACGACGTCGGCGCGGTCGACGCTGTCGCGCAGCAGGTCGGAGACGCGGTCGCCGAGGGCGGTGGCCCCGCCCTTGAAGCTGACGCCGAGCGTCGGGCCCATGGGACCGCTGACGATCGACATGTCGCCGATGGCGCGGCCGGGATGCTCGTTGAAGTATCGGTTGATGTTGACGGTGTCCTCGAAGGGCGAGGTCTCGACCCACTCGGGAAGCTCGTCGTCGGACAGGGCGATGGGCTCGGGGCGGCGGCGGAGCAGCAGGATGTCGCTCAGCGCCTCGGTTCCCGCCTGGCGCCTGAACGTCTCGGCCGGCAGGCGTACCGCGCCCAGGAGCTCGGCCTTCTCGGCCATGGCGCGGCGGGTCGCGGTCGAGTTCTTGTCGAGCGTGTATCGGCTGGTGAGCACCGCGACGATGCCGCCGGGGCGCACGGACTCGATGCTCTTCCTGATGAAGTAGTCGTGGATCGGCATGCCGTCGATCTTGATGTCGCCGCTGTAGGGGACGTTGCCGATCGCGGCGTCGAAGGAGGCGGGGGAGACCCGGCACTCCTCGAGGCCGGCGGCGGTGATGTGCGCCTTGGGGCAGAGCGCCTGCGCGATGCGCGCGGAGATCGGGTCCAGCTCCACGCCGTGGAAGTCCAGGGCGAGGTCGGCCGGCGCCAGGCGCATGAAGTTACCGGTGCCGCAGCCCGGCTCGAGGATGGCGGCGGGATTGTCGCCCCGGCCGATGCCGGCCTCGCGCAGCGCGTCGTAGATGGCGCCGATGACGGGCGCCGGCGTGTAGAAGGCGGTGAGGACGGTATGGCGCTGGGACGCGAACTCGTCCTCGCTCAGCAGCTCCCTGAGCCTGTCGCGGATCTCGCCCCACTCGCCCTCGGCCTTCTCGGAGAAGGCCTTCTGCGCGCCGCCCCAGCCCGAATAGGCCTCCATGGCGACAATCTCGGCGGCGGTGGCGCTGCCTCGCTCCTCGGCGGCGGCAAGCGCCTCCAGGGCGGCCAGGTTCTTCCTGGCGCGGGCGATGGGGCTGCCGGCGCACTGCGAGTCCACGCCGGCGACCGCGTCGATGGTCGCCGCGTCGTCGGCAGGCTCGTCGATAGGCGTCGGGGTCTCGGCCTCGGCGGCCCCTACATGGCCTCGATGATCTCCTTGATCGCGATCTCGGTCGCCATCGCCTCGGCGGAGTTCGCCTTTTTGATGAAGCTCGGAAGGTCGCTCGAGCGAAGTTCCGGCGTCGCCCCGCACGACTTCATGCAGCCCGGCGTGAGCTCGCTGATCCGGTTGCGGTACGCCGTCTCGATCTGCTCGAGATACGATTCCGTCTCCCCGGATGCCTTCAGCTCGGCTACCTTCTCCGGCAGGTTGTCCAGCATGAACTGGTACCTCATGCCGCGTACTCCCGTATACGGTTGCTTCAGGACGGCCATCTTCGTCTCCCTTCCGAGATGCGTCGGCGGGCGGCTCGCCCGCGATTTGGTTTACATAAGACCGCGACTCGGCGGCTTTGTCAACGGCATTCTCCGTGTTTTCAGTGACGGCGAACAGGAAGTCGTCGGTCATGGCGAAAAGGGAGAGCTGTCCTTCTGCCTGAAGCGTCTTGCGGGAGCGGCGCGCCATCGGTGCCTCGCCTTCATGGTCTGGTTTGCGTTATCTCGGATACCGTATCCCCATGGGACGCCAGCGCCAACGCGCCTTCCCGAACGGGAAGCGACGGCCCGGGGGAGCCTCGACCGAGGCATGGCGTCAGATGTCGTTTCCTCTATCCCGGGTATTCAGATAATGACGGTTGACGTTGGGAAGAATTAACCACGGACCTGAAATTAACTTTATGCCGTGGGTACGATTGCGATTATGGGCAGCAGTTATCTAGGTTGGTGTTGTTTGGCAAATGATCAGAAGCGTATTCATCGCAAGGAACCGAAACACTGGCTTCCATTCGCTGTTCGAGGTAATCGGGTCCGACAATCCGGTACCGGCGACAGCGCCTATGGACTTCGATCTGGCCGAGCACTTGCTTCGGTGGGGCACGCTCGACGAGCTCGTCGCGGCAATCTCGGAATCGGGCCCGCTCATCGATCGCAGTATCTATAAAGAGGAGAATAGGCGGTTGTCTATCAACGAGGCCATCGAGGTCGTGGAGGAGTCCGTCGGCGGCGAGCGTGGTTTCACGCGTTGCGACGAAGACTTCCTCTATCTCCAACTGTGCCTTGAGGGGGTGTCTGCGACGGGCAGCGCCTCGTCTCTTTATCCGTCTCGGGCCTCCGTCTCGCGCGATATCGAAAGGCACGGCCTTATCGAATCCGATGGCCTTGCCGAGCTGAGAAGGTGGCGGGAGGCCGATCCTGGATGCACTGTCGTGGTCGAGCCTCTGGAGGATATCGTACTGTGCCGAAACCTCGGGTCGTTGGTACTGAGGCTGACGGCGAACATCAGGTCCGGATGCGGCGACGTACTCGAGAGAAGCGGTTTCAGGCACTTCGACAAAATACACCGATCCCGCATCGCCGGGGAGCTCGAGGACTCCTATTACGTCTTGCCGTTTAAGCATAACTCGTCTTTTGACAGAACTCTCAACTACTCGTCGAAGTGGTTCGAGAACGTCTTCGGCTATATGGTCATCAACCCGTTGGAGACGCGGATTCTCGACCTGAGTCCGAAGAAGGACAAGGTTCTTTTCGGATCAGTCCCCAACGCGGTTCTGATAACCGCGCAGATAAAGACCGGCGAGGGCGCGCCGTTCTTCGACGTCTGCTGGAAGCCGGAAATCGAGAAGACCCAGCTGTATCTCAGCATCGATGATGGAGGCAATCAGAGAGACGAAGCGGTCGCTTTCGTGGAATCTACCGTCGAGATGCTGCGCGGGCTGACTACGAAAGACGGCGAACCCCTCGGATGGTCCGTAAGCGAGCCATCGATTTTCGATAACGAGCCTTTGCCCAGGTATCTATTCCACTCCGCGGCTGCATCGATGTTCGGCTCGATTATCTACCGTTACGGATATGTCCCCGCGACGTGTAAGAATTGCGGGAACGGCATTTTGGTTAAAACCAGGGGGAAGAGACGCGAGTTCTGTTCCCCGTCGTGCAGGACGCAGTATTCGAACCGAAAGGCGGGACTCTAGGGGAATCCGCCTTTCGCTCTGGCGATGCGCTCTCCGCCCTAGTGGCGCCGGCCCGGGCCTCCCCGGTCGGTTTCTTTACTGCATGCAGGAACATTCGGACCTCCGGAAATCAGTGACGCGCGAGATGCGTGGCGGCATCTTCCATCTGGACACGGCTGCGCCGTGCGGCAGCCGCCGCCCTATGCGCTAGGTCGACCGGACTTTCCGCCGGAGCTTCCGGGTGCTGCTCCGCGCCTGCTTTCCCATTGGGGGTATTCGCGCCCACATCGCCCTTCTTTTCCATATCCAAGGCCTCCTTCTCACTGAGTCCGCTGAGGACCGTGCAGGTGCCGCCGAACCTCGCGAAGCCCCAGCGGACGTCGGCGAGGGCTTCCGATGGAGTATGGTCGTCATCCGCGAACGTCTCGAATCTCTTGAAGATCTTGCCGGCCAGGTCGCGCGGGGTCTCGAAGACGAGATCGGACATGTAATCGACTCCGTCGAGCCACTTCCCCTCACGTAAGAGATCGTCCTTTCCGACCTCGAACAGGAACGTGAGCCGGGTCGAATCGGGTTCCTCCAGATCGAACTGCGACGTCGCCGCCATGGTCTCGAGCCTTTGCGAGAAGACTGCGACGTCGTCTTCCCCGATGAGCGCGGCGGCTCGGTCCGCCGGCATCTGCCTTACATTGAAAGCCATCACACATACCTCTTTCTATCTGTGAACCTTGATGTCTGCGCTTCCGGTCTCACCGGCATGCGCTGCCGCCTTGGCGGCTGCCGCTATGGCCGCGGGGCTCATGCCCTTCGCAGGCGCCTGCGCGAGGGCATCGACGGCCGCGCCGACCTTCGCCTCGATCTCGTCGCAGCGCGCGGAAACCCTCTCGCACTCCTCCTTGACGTACTTGAGTGCCGCCGGGACGGGGACGCCGAGCTCGCGCATGGCGCTCTCCGCCTCGGCGGAGAGCGCCGCGAGGTCGAAGTCGCGGGCAAGCCTCGCGCTCGGCATGTCGTGTCGGATGGAGACCGTGGAGCCCCCGAACGAGAGGGGGGAGGACTGGAAGCCGTGCCAGCCGAGGCGCCTCGAGCTGAAGGTGAGGATGGTGCCGGTCTGCGGTCGCACGGTCGCGCAGAACCCGTCGGCGAGCGTGCAGGAGATCTCGATGTCGCGCCCGTGGACCGTGACCGTGCCGAGCTCGCGGGACCTGTCGCGGCCGAGCGTGCGGACGACGTTGAAGTCATCGGTCATCAGCCGGTCGAAAAGCTCGACATCGACAGACGATGCGCGAAGCTCCTCCATGCTGTCCAGAAACGCCAGGATGCTCTCGCGCGCCTGCATGCCCAGGCCCTCGATGAGGGGGCGGGAGCGGTCGAGTCTGGCGATATCTACGAGCGTGAGGTCCTGCATGAGGCGGCGCGCGTCCACCTCGCTGATCGAGGTCCTGAAGTTCTTGCCGATCCACTGCGACGCTGCGAACGGGTGTCCCGCGAAATCGATCATCGAGGCGCCGGCACCGCCGAGCTCGATGCAGTTGCGGCGTACCGATTCCGCTACCGACTTCGCCGCGGCGTCGATCGCGTGCGCGTCCCGGCCGTCGGCGTAACCCTCGGCGACGCGGTCGAGCGCGAGCAGGCGGGCGCCGGCGAAGATCTCGGCGGTGGGGTAGATCGCCGCGTCGGCGACGCCCTCGCCCAGGCCCTCCAACGTGCCGTCGTGGCAGATGAGTGCGCCCGAGATGCGGTCGATGGAGGCCTCGCTGCAATCGAAGCCGCCGTGCTCTGATTGGAAGGCGAGGCAGATGCCCTCGCCGTCCGTCATGGTTGCGTGTTTTCTGGTCATGGTAGCTCCGGGAGTCTAGTGCTTGGGCCCGCGTGCCTGCGCGGGCTCCTCTTCGGCGGGCTTGGCCGCGGGAACGGCCTCGATGATTTCCTTGGCGACGGTCCACAAATTGATGCCCTCCGTGGCGCGCATGCGGAAGTCTTCGTCGAAGTACTCGGCGTCCGCACGCGCATGCTCAAGTGCGGCTTCGGCGAGCATGGTGCCGATTGCCGCGAAGGGGTTCTCGTAGATGCCGGACTCGTCGACGTAGCCGTATTCGATCATCTCGTCGATGCCTTCCAGGAGGGGACGGCCGATCTCGTCGGCCATGTCGTGGTAGTCATCGAGGTAGGATGAGGCGGTGTCGTGATAATACATGCCGTCGCCGTGGCCGCCCTCCTTCCACTCCAGGAGCTTCCCCTTGGCCTCGGCGAAGGCGGCCTCCATGGGATTGATGGCATCCGGCAGCTCGGGCATGTCCTCGAATTTCCTGTCCGCGAGCAGGCGTCCGATCGCGCGCTGGTTCTGCTCGGTGGCGACGGCGAGCGCCCCGAGGAGCACCGGCATGTCCCGGTCCTTGAGCTTTTCGTAGAACGCGAGCTTGTCGAGCGCGATAGAGCTGTCCTCGGCGCGGCGGCACGCCTCCAGCGCCTCGCGGTACGGGTCGAGGTCTGCCAGCTCCTCGCGCACGCGGTCGCGGACCACCCCCAGGGCGAGCTCGGATGCCTTGCAGATGGGGGAGGTGATCAGGAAGAAGCCCGTTTCGTCGGAGAGCTGGAAGGACAGCGACTTGCGCCCGTCCCTGTATTCCTGGATCCCGGCGGTCCATCGACCGCCGGACATGTTGGCGACAAGCGTGGCCATGCGTTTGACTGACTGGGTGAGCTGATCGTCCAGCTCATTACACTCGTCCAGGTAAAGGGACCCGGAAAGCCAGAGCTCGGCCGCCTCGCGATTCGAGAAGGTTTCGCACGTCCGGGTGTCCGGGTCGAAGTCGTACGCCTCCCAGGTGGCGACGCCGAGTTCGTTGCCGCAGCGTCGGACGAGGTTGCGGCCGGTCTCGACTTCCATTCCGGGCTCGACGGCACGCGTGAAGTCCTCGCCGTAGAGCGAGGCCATGCGCTCCGCTTCTTCTTTGTCGCTGACGTCGTAGTTCCACAACATGGCGGTCGGTCCTTTCATCGGGCGCCGTCCGGCGGCGCGGGTATATTCGCCATCGATGCTATCCGCGCTGGACCCCGACCGCCCCCGCGCCCGTCCATGTTTCCCGAACGGGAAGCACTCACCCGCACCCCAGACGCCCTGGAACGCGAAAGGGAAGAGCCGCCGCCCGATGGGCGACGGCTCCGGGGCCTCGCATATGGTTCCTCATTGCCCGTTGGGGCAACGCAGCGTGCGCATCTACCCGAAAAGCTCGATGAGCTTTTCGGCCTGGCGCTGCCCGATGCCCGCGACGCGGCGGGACTCCGCGATGCCGATTGCGGTCATGGCGCTTTGCGTCTTCGCCGAGCCGATACCCGGCAGGGCCATGAGCAGACGCTTCGCCTTGATGCGCCCGACGACGGGATTATCCTTGCCCTCGGCCAGGGCGGTCGCGATGGTCACTTCGCCCGATTTGACGCGGGCAAGGTACTCGGCGCGCGCGGCGCGCATCTCGGCGGCGCGCTTCAGTGCGGCGGCCCGCTGTTCGGGGCTGAAGTTGTTCCCGAAGGCGGCCTTCTTCTCGGTCATGGTCGTTTCCTTTCAGTCCTGCGGAATCGCGGTCGCGACCCGCCTAGAGCCATTCGACTACGGTATCGCCGGAATGGACCGAGGCGAAATCGACGCACAGGGTCCGGCGGCGTCCCGGCTGCGTGTGCCTGCCGTCGTTCACGGTGAAGATAGCGAAGCTGTCGAACACTTGCGCGAGCGTGCAGCGCACCTTCGCGAGGTTCGCCGCGGTGCCGCGTTTCGAGCCCATGTGCCCCGAGATGGTCGCCCGATGGCCCACCTTGCCCAAAAACTGTTCGCGGTATTCGGCGATCGTGAGCCGCCCGTCCCTCGCGGGATCGCACTCCCAACCGAACAACTATACCGCCGCCATGCAGAGCATATGGGCGCCGTGTTCGCCGGCAGGGTCGATGATCGACTTCATAGATACTCACGCCTTCAAGAGATCTTTCAGATTCGGCAGGAGGTATACCCCGCAACTGCCTAAAAGATGCGCTCAGACCGCATAAACCTTACATCCTCGACCGGATATGGAGAAATGGGGCCGCCAGATGGAACGCCGCGCCACAAGGTAGAATCGATAGCAAGCGGAACCCGTTCCTTATGCTGTCACACCTTGGGAACGCGGGCAACGCAGGTGCGCGCCCCGGGGCCGGGCGAAAACGGCCCCTCTCCCTTCCCTCAAAACATATCTCCGATTGCAAGCGGCGCCCTGCCGAAACCGACAGGGCGTTCGCCCTGTTCATCCGCAGGAGACCCAAGGGCGATATGTACCCGGACGCCATGCCCACGGGCTACCGTCAATCGTCCCAACGGATCATCGTCAATCGTCCCAACGCAGCAGGTAGACGCCCATATTAGATTGGCTGGAATTGAAGGGCGACGCACCCCGCGAGCAGGCGGGCGGCGGGGTTGTCGCAGAAAAAGGCCGGGAGTGCAGCCCGGCCTTTAAACCTGAAATCCGCATCGCCCGCGTAACTGGCTAGCAACCTGCGCAGGGTCCGCTTCGTTCACCTGTGATTCTACCCGGTGGACCGGAGTTGATACGCAGATGCCCGGGGTGGAGCCCGGGCATCTAACCAAAGCTGAAAACTAGGCCGCCCGCGCTCCTTGTTGCTCACACGGGGACGCATCGTCTTCTACGGCCATCTTACCCAACTCCGGCAAGGTATAGACGCGCCCTCAGATTCTATATTTGAGCATATCGACCTCGGCCGTCCGCCGATCTCCCTAGCGCTTCGCAAGTGCGGCGATAAGCTCGGCGCGCTGCGCTTCCGTGAGACTGTCCGCATTGCGGGCTACGTGGTGCACGGCGTCATCCAGCTCCTGATCGCAGGAGGTTCCGATGATGTCCGACGGTTCGACCCCGAGGGCGCGCGACATCGCGGCGATCGTGGCAGGCCACGGCAGCCGCTCGCCGTTGACGTACCTGCTCACCGAGGCCGGTGTGAGGCCTGCCGCCTCGGCAAGCTCCTTTTGACTCATACCCCGTTCCGCCGAAGCCGGCCGCGAGGCGTTTCCCACATCCGGCGGCCCTACGGGACGGATGGGGTCCCTCCATGCCGCCACCCATGGAAAACGCGAAGGCAAACCGGGCGCGATACCCAAAAGCCGTCTGCCTACACAGGCAGACGGCGGCATTGCGGCCGAAATCGCCTATTTCCTCTTCTTCGGGCGCGCGATCTCGGCCGGTCTGTCCGCGGGGTCGAACGACCCGGCGCGGAACTCAACGCAGCCGGTGGCGCCGCGCGGCGCGGCGAAGAACCGCCAGGGCTTGAGCGCGACATCGAGCGATACCGCATCGAGCTCGCCGGGCTCGCCCTCGCGCACCCAGACGACGTCGATGGGCACCCGCATCATGCAGGTGTGGATCGACCGGCAGCCGGGGAAGTACAGGCCGCACGCCTCGGGCACCTCGCGTTTGAGCATGAGCCCGCAGAAGCGCTCGAGAAAGCCCCGGCAGGTATGGGTGAGGATCGGGACCCTCTTGCCCGAGGCCGTGACGGCCACGGCCTCGTCGAGATATCTGTCGTTCATATCGGATGGCTCCTTGATCGGAAGGTTAGAAGAACTGACCGAGCTGTAGGATCATCGGCGCGAGCATGAGCATGATGATCGAGGGCAGCATGAGCAGAAGCATGGGGAAGAGCATCTTGGTGGACAGCTTGTTGGTCATGTCGTCGACCCTCAGGCGGCGCTCGGTGCGGACGGACTGCGCCTGCATGCGGATGATGTCGACCAGAGAAGATCCCGCGCGCTCCGCCTGCACGAGCGATGCCGTGAAGAAGGTGATCGAGTTCACCTGGGCGCGGTCGGCCAGTCCCAGCAGGGCCTCGGAACGGCTCGAGTAGGCGGCCTCCTTGGCGACGCGGGCGAAGGCCTCGGCGATCGCCCCGTCCATGCGGGTGCCGACCGATGCCAGCGCGCCCTCGAACGACGACCCGGCCGAGATGCAGATGGCCATGAGGTCGAGCGCGTCGGGCAGCTGGCGGTCGAGCTCGTCGCGCCATTCGGCGCGGCGGGCGAGCAGCCACGCCTGCGGCGCGGCGAGCCCGGCGACGGCGAGCGCGCCCGCCGCTGCGAGCCCCTGCACGCCTCCGACGAGCGGCATGGCGATCAGCCCCGCGGCGGCGCCGGCCGAGAACGACGCCACGCGGATGGCCCAGAACGACGCGGCGGGCATGGTGACGCCGGATCGCGAGAGCATGTCGCGCGTGGCGTCGGCGACCTTCTCGCTCATGGGGACGTAGCGCGTGACGCTGTAGGTGAGCGTGTCCAGGCGCGTCTCGCCGCGCCGGCGCCGGCTCGGCCGCTTGACCGGGCCCGACTCGATGCCGCCGAGCCGCCTGAGCCCCAGGAAGGACAGCAGGCCGGCGACCGTGGCGGCGCAGAGCGACAGCGCGACGCCGCGCAGGATTTCGATGTTCACGGTGCTTCCAATCTATCCGGCGCCGCCTAGTCGAGCTTGACGTCGCCCATCTTCCTCATCATGAGGTAGGCGAGCGTGTCCAGCACGACGGCCAGCGCGATAAGTGCCCAGCCGGAGGGCTGGCTGTAGAACTCGCGGTGGGAGGGCGAGATCGCGAGCAGCGCCGCCATCATGAAGACGGGCAGGCCGACCATGATCTGCGACTCGATGCGGTTCAGCGAGGTCTTCGACCTGATGGCCTTGCGGGCCTCGACGCGGGCGCGGACGGTCTGGCCGACGTTCTCGGTGATGTCGGCGAGCGAGCCGCCGGTCTGCTGCGAGATGTCGACGGCCGTGGCGAACAGGCGCAGGTCGCGGCTTCCGGTGCGGTCGGCGACCTTGTCCAGCGCCTCGGGTACCGGGGTTCCGGCGCGGATATCCGAGGTCAGGCGCCTGAACTCGGACTTGATCGGGTCGCTCATGTTCTCGGCGACCGGCCCGATGGCCTGTGCGACCGACGACCCCGCGCGCAGGTTCGACGCGATCAGCGGCATCGCCTGGCCCAGCTGCTCCTCGAACTTCTTCTTGCCGGAGTCGCGGCGGACCTTGAGGTAGAGGGGGAACCCGGCCGCGCAGACGGGGAGCAGCAGCAGCGACAGGGGTCCGACGCCGAGCGCGAGCGCAGTGAGCGCCGGCAGCGTCGCGGTCGCCGCCCACACGATTTCGGCCTCCTGGACCGACAGCTGCGGGGACGCCTGCTCGCAGACGGAGACGAGCGCCGCGGCGACCTTGCCGCTCGGCCGCTCGTCTGCGGACTCAACGCCGGCCTGCTCGCGGGCGATGCGCCCGCGGCGCGCGATGACGAGCATCGCGACGCCGAGCGCAAGACCTGGCAGGGCCGGCAGCAGGTTGACGATGTTGGAAAGCGACCCGCCCATGCTAGAACACCGCCTGGGGGTTGAACCAGTCGTCATCGACGAAGACGCCCTCGTTCGCCATCTTCTCGATATGGCGGCGCATGAAGCGCTCGCCGGTCGGGACGAACCAGCCGGAGTGCTCGGGGTCGTTCGGGTCGTGCTCGAAGCGGACGATCGGGGCGATCGTGACGACGTCGCCCTGCATGCCCTGGACCTCCGCGATCTCGGTCACGCGGCGCACGCCGTGGGAGCGCTCCGTGTAGATGATGAAGTCGATGGCCTGGCTGATGTACTCAAGGATCTCGCGCGAGGACATGCCGGTGTTAGCCTGCTGGACGAGCGTGCGCAGGCGCGTGGGCACCTCGCGGCAGTTGTCGGCGTGGATCGTGGTGAGCGAGCCGTCGTGGCCGGTGGTCATGGCCTGGAGCATGTCGAAGGCCGCCGCGTCGCGGCACTCGCCGACGATGATTCGGTCGGGGCGCTGGCGCAGCGCGTTGGTCACGAGGTCGCGGTAGTCGATCCGGCCCTTGCCCTCCACGTTGGCGTCGCGCGTCTCCATGCGGGCGACGTGCGGCTGGTTCAGGCGCAGCTCGGGCGTGTCCTCGATGGTGATGATGCGCTCCTCGGGCGGGATGTAGAGCGAGATGGCGTTGAGCAGCGTCGTCTTGCCCGATCCGGTGCCGCCGGCCACGATGGTGGACATGCGGCCCTGCACGATGGCGCGCATGATCTCGAGCATGCGGCCGTCGAACGACCCGTTGGCCATCAGGGCCTCGGGGGTGAGCGCGTCCTTGCGGAACTTGCGGATGTTGATGAGGTGGTGGTCGACCGCGACGCCCTTGAGCACCGCGTTGACGCGCGAGCCGTTGAAGGGCGTGCCGGGCCGGACGATGGTGCAGTCGCACAGCGGCGAGGCCTCGTCGCAGCGGCGGTTCATGCCGGCGGCGATCCGGTCGATGGTGAACTTCACGTGGTCGTCGTCCTCGAAGCAGACGTCGGTGAGCATGAGCCTGCCGGAGCGCTCGACCCACACCGACTCGGGCCCGTTGACCATGATCTCGGAAAGCGACTCGTCGTACAGCAGGTCCTCGAGCGGCCCGAAGTAGTACAGGTCGTTGATTGCCGCGCGCAGCACCTCCTGGTAGGCGTCGTCGGCGATGCGGCCGGTCTGGTCGATGAAGCGCTCGGGCACGAGGTGGTAGAAAGCCGGGTCGTCGATGATGGGGCCGATGACCGAGGCCGCGTCGCGGTCGCGACTGCGCACGTCGGCGTCGGGCTGCTCGGTCTGGTTGTCGGATGAGAGCTGTTCACGCGCGGCGCGGTATACGGCGCGCTCGAGCGCGATGAGGTCCCTATTCAGCATCGCTGGCCCCCTCGGCGGTCTGCGGGATGGCCGTGAGCGTCACGTTCGGGTTCGCCACGATGGCCGCGGCCTGGTCCTCGGTGACGTCGAGCGTCACGAGCGAGTACCCGGCGTCCGGCGAGCCGGACAGGGCGGAATCGAGGGCGATGATCTTGACGTTGGCGCACACCGTCTCGGCGCTCGACGTCGCGCCGTCGGAGACGACGGCCATGACGTTGACGCGGTCGCCGACGCGCAGCAGCGGCGACAGGCTCTTGGAGGAGTCGAGCGACAGGGCGATGGCCACATGGCCGTCCTCGATGGCCGACGTGATGTGCGCCGGCGAGCTCGATGCCTGGAGGGAGGACAGCGAGATGGAGGTCCCGGCGGTCTGCGTGGTGAGCGAGGTGTGGCCGGCGACATCCGAGACCTTGGTCGCGGCGTCGGTCGGGCAGTACGCCTTGGGGACGGCCTGCGTCTCGAGGTCGGCTTCGGTGATGGTCTCGCCGGCGGCGACGTCGCGGTTGGTCACGACGACGTTAACGGAATTCGCCTCGTTCTTGGCGATGATCGCCGAGGACTCCGCGACCCGCATGCCGGAGAACACGGTGGCTCCCACCGACACGGCGATGGCCGCGGCGGCCACCACCGTGAGCGCGCGCGTGCCCTTCGAGGGGCCGGCGGGGGCGGGCTTGGGCGCCGCGCGCCGCGGCGCGGTCGAGGGATCGCGCCCCTCGGCGGGCTTGGCATCCTTCTTGCCCTCGGCCTTGCCGAAGCGCCCGCGGCGCTTCTCCTCGCGGCTACCGCCGCGCTCCTCGGCAGCGGCCTCGGTTTTCGCACCGCGGTCATCGCCGGCGTAGGCCGGGCGGCTCGGCTCGGGGCGGTATGCGCTCTCCTGCGCGGGCTCGTGGCGGTATGTATTCTCCTGCTGGTGGACGTCGGCCTCCATGCGGCGGGCGTCGCGCGCCTCGCGGCGGGGTGCAGGGGCTCCCTGCGGCGCGGACGGGGACGCGGGCTGCGGGGCCGGGGCCGATTGGCGCGGCGCGGGGCCGTGCTGGTCCTCGTAGGCGGGACGGCCCTGCGCGGGTCGCTCGTCGCGGCGCTGCGGGAAGGGCGCCCCCTGCGGTGCGGACGGGACGCTTGCCGATGCCGCGGGCATGCCCGTGATGGGGTCGATGGTACCGCCCGCGGCGGACTCGAGGCGCGCGAGGTCGGCGCCGATCGCGTCGGCGCGGCCGAAGTCGCCGCGGTTGATGGCCTCGGCCCTCATGGCGCGAAGTCGCTGGATCTCGTCTCGGTTATCGTTCATGTAGCTTGGTTCCTTTCTCGGGGACGGCCGCCGGCCGTCTCAGTCTCCGCTTTCCCCGCTGCCTGGGTTTCCCTTGGCCGCCGCCGCGCCGCGCACGGCGTCGAGCAGCGCGCCCGGGGCGTCGGCGAGCCGGGTTGCCGTCTCCTTGCGGCCGGTCACGGTGCCGTCCTCGAACGTGGCCTCGAGACTCCCGTTGCCGACGGCCGCCGGCCGGTACACGTTGCCGGTCGAGTAGGGATGGATGGTCCAGACGGCCGTGGACCTTGCGGTCAGCTTGTCGCGGCCGGCGAGTTTGAGGAAGGTGGTCTCCGTATCGTTGGAAAGCCTCACGTAGACGCCCGCGTAGCGGTCGTTGGAGCCCGACTCGGACTCGGGCAGCTCCGCATACCAGATCTCGGCGGTGCCGGTGTATCCGTTGTCCGAAAGCAGCTCGACGACCTCCTCGCGCGCCTCGCGCCCGGGGTTCTCCGAGTACTTGACGGCGTTCGACATCCCGAGCGACGACTGCCGGACGGCCTCGAGCACGGCTTCCTGGCCGGTCTTGGCCGAATAGGCCGTGCTGACGTCCACGCCGAGGCCCACCGCGATGAGCAGGCAGCTGATGGCCACGACGAAGATGACGGCGACCTGGCCGGGAAGGCCGCGGGTACGCAGCGGTTTTCGCGATGCCATCACAGCACCTCCCAGTCCGTATAGGTCGTATAGCTGTGCGAGACGTGGCGCGTGAGGGTCGTCTTGCGCCCGAGCGAGAGCGGGTCGTTGTACTCGTAGGCGATATCGGCCTCGACGGCGACGCGGCGCGTCTCGGTCCTGAGCGTCGAGGCCCCCAGATCGCTCGCGATGGAGTCGCCGTCGTTGACGGCACCGCTTGTATCGGCCTTGACGCGCGCGTTGGTCACGGTGAGCCTGCTCTTGTCGAGGTCAGTGCCGTCGCAGACGAGGTCGCGGACGAGCTCGTTTCGGTCCTGCTCCTGCCATCCGGCGGGAAGCGCGTCGGCGAGCGTCGCCAGCGAGTGCTGGATCACGGTGTTCTGGTAGGAGAGCATCGCGAACGACCCGATGGCGAAGAGGAACGTGAGCAGCACCGGCATGATCAGGATGAACTCGACCGAGCCCTGGCCGGGAAGGTGCGCATGCGCGCGTGCCGTTGGAAAGGCTGCCATGTCACGACCTCTCTATCTCTGACCTGATGGACGACGTCTCGGAATGGACCTGCCAGCCGTCATCGGTGGCGCCCTTCACGCCGAGCGACTTGAGCGGGAAGATGCAGCCGACATCCTCGACGACCTTGACGGTGACCTTCTCTCGCGCATAGCGCGCGGTGACCGACTTGTCGCCGCTCTTGAGCGTCACCGGCTTCGACGGCGCCTCCGCCGATGTGACGGTGACGGTCGCGCCGTCGCCCAGGGCGCACGCCTCGCGCACGTAGGCGGCGATCGCGTCGTTCGACAGGGTGGGGTTCGCCGCGGCGTAGCGCGCGCCCTCGGAGCTCGCGGCCTGCACGTTCGCGGTCTCGCGCGCGACGTGCGCGTAGTCGGCGACGGCGACGAGCATGAGGACCAGCAGCGGCAGGATGAGGACGAATTCGACGGTCGCCTGACCGCGCCGCCCGCGCGCCCTGGCCGCGCTCATGACAGCGCTCCCGCCGCGAGGGCCGCGATGAGGGCGAGCGAGATGACGGGGGCGAGCGGCATGGCGTCGGTCTTGACGCCGATGCGCCGCGAGCATGCGATGAACAGCAGCGCGGCCGCGCCGAGCGCGGGCACGAGGCCGACGATCAGCGGCGTCGCGGCGGTCGACCCCAGCACGCAGCCGAGCATGAGCGAGTCGCCGTCGCCCCACTCGCCGCCGGCCCGGCGCACGGCGGCGCCGAGCGCCCAGGTGACCCCCATGCCCGCGGCGGTGAGCGCGGCACCGGCAAGGGTGGGGCAGAAGGCCGCGATAGACGAGGCGGCGAGCACCGCGAGATGCGGGAGCGGTACGATGCGGAAGCGGATATCGCTTGCGGCGATGGCGAGCGAGCTCACGGCCGCCACGGCGGCCGCCGGCGAGTATGCCGCGCCGGCGAGCGCGGCGGCGAGATATGCGGGGACCCAGTAGGCCTCGCCCGCGAGCGTGGGGTTGTAGCGGCGCGCGTAGGCGCCCGACTCGCCGTCCGCCAGCAGGTCCGCGTCGATGTCGCCGGAAGCGGCGAGCGCTGCGATCGTGGAGGGCGCGACGGCCTGGATGGCGACCTGGGCGCCGATAGCGGCCAGCCAGTCGCGTCGCTCGGCGGGATCGGCGCCGTCCGCGAGCATGGCCGCGTCCTCACGCTCGTAGAAGGAGTAGCGCAGGGATTGGTAGGCATGTTGCGCGAGCCAGCCGGCGGCGGCCGTCCCGGCTGCGAGCGTGAGTGTTCCGAGCATGCGGCTCCCTCCGGTGCTGTGGTTATCTGGAAAGCGCGCCCTGTCGGCGCGCGGGAAGGTTCGGGATGCCCGGGGGCGGGGGTGTCTGCCCCCGGACGGATGGCTCCGGGATGCGCTAGTGGCCGCCCTGGCCGGGGACGGCGCCGGAGATGCCGGTTTTGGACAGCGTGTCGGAGACCGTGTTGATCTTGACGTTCATCTGGTTGGACAGGTAGATCAGCGCGGCGATCAGCGCGACGGCGATGCAGACGACGATGACGACCCACTCGATGGAGCCCTGGGCGGACAGGGCCTCCTTGGCGCGGCGCTTCATGTTGAAAAGGCCGCAGGTGGCGATGGCCGCCGGCTTGGCGAGGATATCGTTCATTGGACCTCCTCCTCTCTTGGATGTCTGCGCGGGCACATGCCCGCGCGAAGCCTGTGCCCCATCCGGGGCGATACGGCATAAACTATGCCCCCGGCGGGAGGACGGGTCAGCACCCTGCCCAGAAATGGGAAAGGTTCGGGATTGTCCCAGCTCAGGACCTATTTCCGCTTGTGGAGGAATTATGGAGCCGCCTTGCGGGCATACACCTCGAAGGTCCCGTCGTCATGCACCCGTGAGAACCCGAGTTCGGCAAGCCCGTCCTCGAGAGCGGGGTAGGCCCCCGAGGGGACGACTGCGAAATCGGCGCCGGTGCCCTCGATGGCCTCGGTATCGCCCGCCAGCATGGCCCGGGCGGCGCCCCAGGCATCCGTGCCCCCGTTGAGCTCGGGGCAGTAGAGCTCCGCCCGCGTGTCGAGCAGAGGCCGGTACCCCGCGAGTTCGAGTTCGCTCCCCACGTCGATATCGCAGATGACGGCCTCGCCCCCGTCTGCCTCGGCATCCTCGAGGGCGGCGATCGCCGCCTCCGCGGACTGCTCGAGCGCGGTCTTGGCCGACACGGTCGCGGCGAGGCACCCGACGGCGGCGACGAGCGCAGCCGTGCAGCATGCGGCGAGGGCAAGGGGTCTCCGCGCACGCGGCCCCGCCACCTCGCCCTGGATATCGGAAAGGGAGAGCGCCATGGAGGCGAACAGGAAGAGCTCGTTTCTCACGTTGGCGAGTGCGAGCGCGAGCGTGCCGAGCACGAGGACGTCACCGGCCTCTAGAAGCACCCGGCCGCCGCTTCGCCCGCGAACCCGGCACCGGAACAGCAGGAGCGCCGCGGCGAGGGTGCAGCCGCAGGCGGCTTGCACGGGCGCGGCCTGCGTCCACGGCGCGAGCTCGCCGATCCCCACCGATTTCAGCGACTCGGCGCCCATGGTGAGGAAGGGCAGCATGAGCAGCCCGGCGCCGTAGGGGTTGAGCATGCAGGCGGCCACGGTCGACATCGCCGCCGTGAGCGCCTTGAGCCTGCCGTACCGGTCGAGCCTGCCGTCGAGGACCAGGCAGCACGGGACCATGGCGGCCACGGTCCACAGCGCCCCGTGGAGCTGGGCCATGGCGAGGCCAGCGGCGGGGAAGACGGCAAGCAGGGAGTCCCGCCCGCCGCGCGCCCACTTCCCGCCCGCCGCGTAGCAGATGCACAGGGCAATCACGTCGATGCCGCGGGGCGTCGAGTTGCAGAGCGCCGCTATGACCGCGGCGAGCGCCGCCGAGGCCGCCGCATGGACGGCCCCGGTCCTGCCGCGGTCGAGCGTGCATGCCCAGACTGTCGCCGCCGCGGCCATGTCGAGCATCGCCGCAGCGCACTTGATCCCAGCCTCCCCGAACGTATCGAAGACGGCCGCAGCCGCGAGGCACAGCGGCCACTGCTGGCAGGTGTAGGCAAGGCCCCCGGTGAGCGTCAGGGGGTCGGTCGTCGGCAGCGCGCCGTTCTCGATGATCCAGCGGCCGATGGCGACCATGTAGCGGGTGTCGGGTTGGAAAAGCGACCATCCCGTGAGCGAGACCGCCGCGAGCGCCGCCGCGCATGCGGCGAGCGTGGCCGCGAGCGACGCCCACAGCAGGATGCGTCCGCGGCGCATATCTTCCCCGCGCTCCACGCTATTCACAGCCTTCCGTCGGCCTGAAGAGGGTGTATCCGCCGCCGGCCGCCACCTGCTCGACGGCGCCTCCGGACCGCAGCGCGTCGGCCTCCTCGTCCCTCACGAGGAACAGGTCCCAGCCCCATTCCGCGGTGCTCTCCTTCAGCGAGGTCGAGCCCTGGAGGACGTCGACGACCTCCCGGTAGGCCGACCTCGACCCGGCCCCGGCGATGCGCTCGCCCCAAATCTCGGGGCGCATGTCGCACGGCACCTTGAACCCCTCCCATTCGAGTTGGTTGTACACCGACACGTCGCTCGAGAAGACCAACGTGTCCGCGCCGGCCTCGTAGATGGCCGAGAAGATGGGAGACATCTCCGATTCCGTGACGGCGAGCACGCCGCTGGCCCCGCTGGATTGCGGCACCAGCGATACCCAGAGTCCCGAGAGCGCGGTGATCAGGCCGAGCGCGGCGCCTGCCGCCGCAGCGGCCCGCCGCGGGCGGGCGATGGACTCCCCGAGGGCCGCGGCGACGCCGTAGGCGAGGCACAGCCCGCAGAACAGCCCGGCGATCCACATGCAGCGCGAGTGCAGGGTGCCCGCGACAAGCCCGGCGAGAAGCATGGCCCACGCGCCGGCCGGGACCTTGGCGCCGCTGCGCAGGCATAGGGCCGCCGGCCCCAGCGCCATCGCCGCGACGGGTACCGCGAACAGGGGGCCGAGCGAGACCCAGAGCGGCTGCATCTCGATGATGGCGCCGCCGTAGCCGGCCTCGCCGAGCGATTTCAGCACGTAGAGCGAGCCGTCGGTCCCGTAGGGGTTGAGAAGCGACGCCGCACACATCCCGACGACCGCCGCGCAGATCGTCAGCGCCCGCGCGGACCACGCGCGGCAGGCCCCGGCGTCGGCGAGCTCATGCGGGTACGGTAGGGCGAAGGCCGCGGCGCACGCGGCGAGCAGCGGCCATTGCGCCGCCTGGAGGTTGACGCCCGCCACCGCCACGGCAAAAAGCCACAACAGCACCCGGCGCCCACCGCCCCGGAGGTATCTGAGCATGATCCTCGCCGTCACGGTGCACAGGAGCGCGGTCCAGACCGTCGGTCTGACAGATATGTACATGCAGATGCACACAGACGGCACCGCAAGGCAGAAGGCCAGGGCCGCTGGCGAGAGCTTCCCGTCGGCGGCGTCGAGCATGAGGCGGGACAGCTGCCAGAAGAGGAGCCCGGCGGGCACGCAGACGGACACGGCCACTGCGGTATAGCCGCCGCGCGTGTACCACGCCCAGAGCCAGACATCATGGAGCCACTGCTGCGCGACCATGCCCCGGCCGGGCCAGATGGAGAACGGGTTGATGCGGGGTATGCCGTTGCGGGCGATCTCGCGGCCGGTCGCGAGGAGGAACCAGACGTCGGAATCGAGCGTTCCCGTTCCCGCCAGGGCGCGGGCGAGAATCGGGCCCGCGATGAGGAGGGCGCATAGGGCGGATATGGCGAGGCGCGTGCGGCCGGCCTGAATGGTTGCTTTCAAGATGGCTCCAAGGGGTAGATATTCGACCGGGAGCATACGCCGTCGCGGCGAAAAGAAGAACCCCGCTCCCAAAAGTGGGAACGGGGCACCGAAAAGGCAGATTGCCGCGGTCGTGATATCGGCAAAAGGATGGCGGCCGGTGAGGGCCGGCCGCCGATGGGGGAATGGCGGCATATTGGGGAGTCCGCCATTGCATATGGGGCCGACTGGATCGGATGGTGGGTCGGCCGGGTCGCCGTGACATGGTTTATCGGAAGGAGTGACGGCGTTGCCTTGACTATACCCTTTCGCGATATACGCTAATCACGTCATTGGCGGAAATGTGTTCCCATCGTGTACGGGTCCGGTCCGTACGGCACGGTCCGCGCTCAGCCCTTGCTGCTCGCGACGCCCTCGGCCTTCGCCTCGGTCCATTTGATGTAGAGCGTGACGTCGCGCTTGGCGGTGACCGAGGAGACCTTCTCGGTGCCGCTAGCCGAGGTCAGCCAGCATTCCGGGACGTATCTGCGCCATGTCTCGTCGGCGATCATGGCGAACACCTCGCCGGGTTTCACCGGCGTGACGCTCTCGCCCCAATAGAGCGCCTTGTGCCCCTGCCCGTCGTCGCCGATGGTCGCGAGCGCCAGGCCGTCGAGCCTGTGCTTCTCCGTGGACAGGGAGAAATCGGGGAGCTCGAAGGAGGAGCGCGCATCGGGTTTGTACATGAGCGGCGCGGTGCGGTAGATGCCGGCGTCCTCGGGCTTGAGTGACCCCTCGGCGTACTCGACGCGCACGGTGCAGCGGTTGCGGCCGTAGAGTTTGAGCGTCTGGTCCTTGACGATGGTGACATTCGCGGCGGGCTGGGTGAGCTCGGGATCGAGGAACCAGCCCGAGAACCCCGTCGAGGGGTTCTGCCCGTATTGCTCGTCGAGGTTGCAGGTGTCCTTCAGGGCCTTCTGCGTCGCGATGGCGGCGGGGTTGTAGATATCGCCGCCTTCGACGTCGAGGTCGCGATACACCATGTCCTTCTGCTCGATGCCGTCGGCATAGTACTCGACGCACGTCGTGACGACTCGCACGCCGCGGGAGACGAGCGTGCCCAGATAGCGGTCGGTCCATACGTAGCGGTCGGTCTTGCTGACGGTGCGGATGCCGAGCATCGCGGCGGCGTAGAGAAATCCCGGTCCCCAGGAGGCGTCGGCAGCCAGGTTTTCGCTGTCGGAGAACTCTCTGACGACGCGACCGCCCTGCGGCTTGCGCACGAGGTGGATGTTCATGCCGCAGATCTTGTTGCCGTCGCCGCCGTCCGGCTCGATGCCGGCTGCGGGTGCGGTGTTGACGTCGAGCGGCGCCGAGGCGGAACAGTTGACATAGACCGGGCCGGACCACTCGCCGCTCCCGTTGAGCAGCTTGGTCCTGATCTCGAGGTCGTAGTGGTCCGCTATCTCGCCGGTGAGCCAGACCTTCACCCTGCCGAGGATATCCGACTCGGCATCGAGGATGTGCACGCCGTCGGAGCCTTCGACCCACTCGCCCCCGCTGTAGCGCTGCGCGGCGTAGTGGATCGATCCGGGGAACGCGGAACCCTCGAGCCTGAGGCCGAGGCCGTAGATAGAGTGGCCTCCATGGGGGTAGCCGATATGTCGGTGCGCGAGCGATTCCTGCTGCCACCCCCATGTGGCCACGCCGCACTGGGCGAAGATGGAGGCGTTGTCCTCGGGGAGGTCGTCGTCGATGTCGGACATGTAGAGCCTGAAGATCGGCCTGACCGGCAGGTCCGATTCGTTCTTGCATCCCAGGGCCCAGCCGGAGGGCCTGATTCCGACATCCGGGTCGTCCGGGTCTGCATTATGCCATCCGCAGATCTTCGCCTTGTCGCCGATCTTGAGCGCGTCCTCGTCGCAATGGACCGAGACCTTGCCCTCGATGCGGGCCTCGACGAGGTTCCACTGGGCGTTCTTCTGGATGGCCCAGCGCCCGGGGCATGCCGCGGACTGGACGGATACGCTTGCGACGGAGTTCGACGTGACCCCGTTAGTGTCGAGGCGCAGGCCGTCGGCATCCGAGGTGATGAAGTAGCAGGAGTGGTCGGTCTCGTTCGAGTCGTCGGGCTCGTGGTGGATCCACCATGCCTTGCTCCGGCCGTCGGAGTTGTTGATGTCCCAGATGTCGGCATGGCTGTTCTGGACGACTCCGTGGTCGACCACGGGCGCCGCATGGCCGCTGTTGTTCAGCATGTGCGTCAGGTTCGGGCCGACCATGTTGGCTAAGGCGAACGTGAAGGTGTCGACGCCGTCGTTGGTATAAGGCTTGAGCATCCAGGTCTGGTTGACGCCGTGATAGTTCTCGTAGAGGCACACGCCGCGCCCGTTATCGTACATGGCTTTGGGTTTACCGTCGCTATATGTGCCCTGCACCAAGTCGAGCTGGATGTCCGGCGCGGAGACGGGCCTGATGTAGAAGATGCCGCCGTAGAGCGTGACATCGTTGCGGATGTAGATCTTCTCGACCCTGAAATCGCGGGAAGGGGTGGTCTGGCTCAGGAACCAGTAGTTCGGGGCGTCGTTTTCCTTGATGACGTTCTCGTGCATCCCGAAGTGATTGTAGTCCACGTTGTAGACCTGCAGCTTGCTGGACACGCTGTGGCGCGCCTCGCCCTTCTGCCTCTTGACCCAGAAGGACGGGCGGGTCGATCCCCAGTACGTGCTCCCCTGGAAGTCGTTGAAGTCGTAGAAGCCGTAGGAGATCCAGTCGTAGTACCTGTAGCCGATCTGGTTCCTGAAGTCGCCGGCGAAACGGGAATCGGCGAACTCGGCGCCGTCGAGGTAAACGTACCCCTTGTTGTCGCCGCCATCGGAGATGGTATCGACCCAAAGGCCGTTGCCATGCTGCAGGTCCTTGCTGGAGCACCATGCGAACGGCCTGACGACTACGAGGGTGTAGAGCTCGTTGGCGTAATTGCACTCGAAGACGCAGGCGAAGGCGTACCTCAGCCATTGTCCGTAATGGTTTATATAGTAGCTGGTGTTGGCGGGGGCGGCGCAGAGCCATTCATGGTAGCCGTTCGCGAAGCCGAAGAACATGTCCCCCTCGCCCTGACGAGGGTCCGAATGGACGAGCAGCGAGTCGTCGGCGGCTCCGAACCAGCCCTGGCCGAGGTTGAAGTTCATGCCTGCGAGCGCTTCCGCCTTCCGGACGGGTCCGAGCAGGGCCAGTCCCGCCGCGCAGGCGAGCGCGGCGAAGGCTCCTCGACGGGAGATCGGAAGCTCGAGCAGCCCCGTCTTCTCGCTGTCCCCGTCCCGTACCGGGACCATATCGGTTTCTGGCGAGGTGTTCAAAGCGATCTACTCCTCCTTGAGGCCGGAGACGGCGAAACAGGTGAAAGCGGTGGCGAGATAGCCGATGGAATACGGGTCCAGGCGGATGGCGCTGCGGACCGTGAGGGCGAAAAGGACCGCGGCGATGCCGAGGTCGAGGGCGCGGCTCCGTACCTTGCAGGCGATGCCGGCGACGATGAGCAGGATGACCGGGACCCACACGGCGCCCAGGCAGCCCCTGGTCAGAAACCACGCTGCCGACGCTGGAGAGTAGTAGTCTGTCGGGCAGGACAGGATGACCGACGCGGCGCTCTGCAGCTGGAAGATGGCGGGCGGCAGCGCGGTCAGGATGGCGGCCAGCGCGATGCGCCTCAGCTCATGCGGTTCGATATTTGAGTGCTTGACCAAATCGATGGGATTCAATTGTCCTCCTACAGTCCAAGGAACCAGGACACGCTCGTGTCCTCGAAATACCTCGCGGTCTCGATCAACGTGGAGGTGGACATGAGCGTCTGCCTGTTGAGGATGCGCGAGAGCGTCGAGCTCGAGATGCCGACGGCGCGGCAGTAGTCCTCTTTCGAGGTGCCGGTCCTCGACAGCGTGAAGGCAAGGCGCGATGCGCACAGCTCCTTGGCGTAGTCACGGTCGCGCTGCCGCTGCATCTCGGTCCTGTCGTTCCGTTCGTTGTCGGAGCCCCGCTGCATGCTGTCCCCCTGCGATGTCCTGGCCTCTACACTGATGTCACCCGCACCAGCATATGCCGGCATCGGATGCCCTTTCTGGCGGATGCGGCGGCGGGGCGGTCGAAACTCGGGCCTGCGGTTCGGATTCTGCCGCCGCGCGCTCCCGCGCACCAGGCCGCGGCGATGCGTTTGGGTGACGATTGGGTAGCTGGCTGCGGCCTGATTGCAAAATTGATACCCGTGCAAGCCCGAATATATACATCGCCGCCGCGCCGGGCCCGATTTTTTTCAGATGTGCTTCCCGTCCGGCCCGCCGTCCCCTCCCGGCTTCGCGGCGAGCTGCGACACCAGCGCGGCGATGTCGGAGGGCGTCCGCCCCGCCCGCTCGATCTGCTCGCCGAGGGTGCGGCGCACCTCCCTCGCGAGCTCGGCGGTTGCCCGGAAGGGGCCCGACGAGGGGTCGGCGAAGCGCTCCTTGGCGCTCTCGATCGCCCACCCGGGCAGGTCGACGAGCCCGCCGTCCCGGCCCGTCGCGACGACGAGGAAGCCGCCGCGGATGATTTCGGTCTCGCCGTCGCGGCACAGGGTCCGGTTCGGTTTGAGCGCGGACCCTTCCTCGTCGCCTGCGCGCAGCAGCTTCACGGTGACGCCCCCATACTCGGCCAGGGTCTCGGTCTCGGGGCGGTCGAGCCCGATGGAGGCCAGGGCGCGGTCCATGTCGGGAAAGACCGTCGTCTCTCGCGGCAGGTCGCCCACGGGCACGTAGACAGCGGCGACCTTGGCGCCGCCGCGGTATCCGCCGCTTGCGATGCAGCGCGCGATGTCGGCATCGGCGGCATCGATCTCGAAATCGCATCCGGCGGCGTAGGCCCTCGCGGTCTCGGCGAGCGCATCCTGGACGTCGAGCACGGTATCGGCCGGAAGGCCCAGGTGCGGCGTGTCCTGGAGCAGGATACCGAATCCCCGGTGGTCGGCCAGCAGCGTCTTCATGTAGTAGCGGCCGATGAGATACGGCAGGGGCTCTATATCCTTGATGTTGCGCGCCGCATCGGGGCGGTCGTCGCCGCGATGCAGGTAGAACTCGACCATGGGCAGCCCGCCGGAACAGGACAGGGAGCGTTCGAGGTGGGTTTCGTACGGGTCGTATGTGACCATGTCGTCCTTGCCGTAGCGCGCCCCGGGAAGGACCAGGTGCATCCAGACCGACTCGCCCTCCTTCGCGCCGTCGCACTCGATCTGTACGTCGTCGACGAGCGCCGAGACGGAATCGGGCGCGACGCCCTCGCGCAGGTGTGCCAGCAGGTTCTCGATATCCTGCTCTTTATAGGTGCTCATGGTGGCTCCAATGGATCGGAATCGTTATTCGTGTGGGACCGCCCCGCGCGGCCCGTTGTCCAGACCGGTCACAACCGGTTACCGGCCGCGGTGGTCGCCCCGCGGGCCGTGGCCAGTGCCGCCGCCTGGGCCCGCTCGACGAGCGCCGGGAAGCTGATATTGACACCTCCGGGTCTGGACGCGCGCATCGCGGCGCCTTCGGGACCGCGCTCGGTCTTGCAGGTCGGCTCGCCGCCGGCGACGTCGCAGCGCTTCATCGAGGGGATGAAGTTGTCGATCAGCCGGTCCGGCACCGTGCCGGGGTGCCGGAAGGCGATGTTCCCGTTGGCATCCTGCTCTAGCAGGATCGGGCATCTTGAGACGACTTCCCGGCCATGGGGGTCGTAAGTCGCGCGTTCCGGATGGAACCTGGCGACCGCATACGCCCCGCGCTCCTTCCTGTCGAAGCTCAGGCCCCACACGCCGCCCTGATCGCCGGCGCATCTGGCCTCCATGTAGAAGCCCTTCTCGCACCGGTAGGTGAGCGCGGCGGCGAGCGCCGCGGCGACCTTCGGGCAGGCGTCGAACTGCCACGCGCGCATGCGTGTTTCGGCGCCGTCCCTAAACGAGAACTCGAGCCCCCGGAAGCCGCTCACGCCGAAGTGCCAGGCCTTCACGGGCTCCAGGCTGGTGCAGCCCCACACGGTCTCGACGAAGTCGGCTACCGACGTTGCGCCGTAAAGCCTGGCGTTCTCCTCGGCGAGCTCGCCTGCGTCCGCGAACGCGTCGAGGTCGCGGCAGACGAGCCTATCGTCGCGGGGTCCGTCCCCGACCGGGAAGGCGTTCGCATCGAAGGGGTGCTCGGGGCTCCACCCGCTATGGCCCCTCAGGACCTTGACGAGTCCCGAGAGCCCGTCATTCAGGTGCTCGGTCCAACCGGGCCCGGCGATGCCGTCCTCGCGCGCCGCGCGTCTGGCTGATGCGAACTCCATCATGACGTCCGCGACGACTCCCCAGCTGAGCGGGTGGAACTCGTCTGGCAGGACGGTGAGTTCCCTGGGGTCGATGGAGTTCTTGCCGTCTGGCGTACAGCGCCGCGTCGTAGGGGATGCCGTCCTCGCCCTCATCGACCAGGGTGGCGAGCGGGGTTTCCGTACAGTAGAACCCGTATAGCTTGCCCTCGCAATTTGAGTCGAGGATGAAAGTTTCGCCGGTGCGGACGTTGTAGATCGATTCCCACTCAGGCAGGACGGGGACCATGAGCTCGCGGACCGCCCGCTCGCGGAAGCGCTTATGCTCGGCGATCTCGCGGGTTGCGTCGTCTCCCATGACGGCGATCACCTCGTCGGGGGTCTTGAGGACCTTGTCGCCATCGGGTCCGTGCAGCACGGCATCCTCGTCGTTGTTGTAGCTGTAGGAGAGATCCCCGAACGGCTCGCAGAATACGCGAAGCACATCCAGCGCATCCGCGGCGCTCATCGGCTCGATATAGCTCTTCATATGCCATCACATCCAAGATAACAGGGAAGGGCGCCCGCGGGACAGTGCGCGGGCGCCCTTCTGGTGCGGGTTGCGGAGGTCGCGGGCGCGCTGCTAGAGCTTGGCGGCCTGCGTGGCCTCGGTGCCCTGCTCGGCGGTACCGTGGGCCGCGGCGACTGCCGCGGCGGCCTGGGACTGCGGGTTGGGCGCCTCGGCGCTCATCTTGGCCTTGTAGGCCTCGCGCGCGGCCTTGACGGCCTTGGTCAGCTCGAACGGGTCGACGTCGAGGGTCTTGAGCTGGTCGTTCTCGTCATACTTGAACAGATGGACGGGCATGTCCTTCTTGACGGTGACGGTGGTGCCCTTGCCGTTGGCGATATCGGACTCGGTCCAGGGCTTGCGGAAGGTCTTGAACTTGTAGCCGGAGATGTCGATGCCGTTCATGTCCGTCCCCGTGGGGATGGTGCAGAGGACGGCAGGCCAGGTCTCGGTCTTCGTGCCGTTCGTGATCACGATGTCCTCGCCCTGCGCGTTGGTGACGCTGCACCACTTTGCGGGAAACTTGATGCTGACCTCGTTGTCGTACTTTTCCTGGTCCATGGCGGTACCTTTCTTCCTGCCCGTCGCGCGGTGGGCGGCGGGGCGTTGATTTGCTACGAATGTACCCTCGGGAACGGTGTGCGTATAGATAGTTTCCCGAACGGGAAGCGGCTCGAGGCCTCCGCGGCGGCGCAGCTCATCCGCTACCTCGCGCAGCCTGGAGATATCGCCGATGACGGGCGCGGCGAGCTGTTCTTTGGGAATGAACCCGTCGAGTGCGAGGATCGCCACCGCGCCGGGCAGGGCGAGCACCCCGGTGAGCTCCGCGCTCGCGTCCGAGTAGTAGAAGTGGATCGGGTATTTCAGCACGACGGCCGCCTCCGGCACGTTGATGCCGAGCTCGTCTACCGCGCGGCGGATGGCGGTCCTGACCTGATAGGAGAGCTCGGAGGGCAGGCCGTCGGTGGCGATGGAGGGCTTGCCCGCGTCGTACTTGGTCGCGAACAGGCTGAAATCGGTGAGCTCGCCGTTGCCGTCGGGGTAGGCCGAGCGAGCCATCGTGGAGGACTGGTTGATATCCCTGAACATCATGGCGGCCGCCCCCTACAGTTTCGCGGCGCGTGCGGTGCCGCCGGCACCGTCGTCGGCGCTGAGCGCCGCAAGGGCGCTGGCGGCATAGGCGATCTCGGACGGTGCTGCGGGCTTCTCCTGGGCGACACGCCCGCGCCACTCGGCCACGGTCTCGCCCCCGATCTCCTCGAACGAGTACTCGTCGAGCAGCGGCCAGTCGCCGCCCTTGTTGACATAGCAGGTCTCGCACAGGTCGACATAGCCGTTGTTCACGGCGATCTCGCCGTAGCGGTTGAAGTCGAAGCAGGAGAGGAGTTCGCCGTCTCCTCGGTTCATGAGGTTCCAGAACTCGGAATCGTCGTTGAGGACGGTGTACGCATAGTTCTCCTGCGGCGTCGAACGCTCGAGGCAGGTCTTATGCCACTGGTCCTCGACATACATATCGTCATAGAGGTAGTCGAATACGGGCAGCTCGTCTGCCTGCGCCACGAGGTTCATGAGCTCGTCGAGATGGTCCAGGGGCTCGCCGTAATCGATAGCGGCCTGGATATGGGCCAAGTCCCCTTCGGGAAGGAGCGTGAGCTGCATCGCGAGGACGTTCAGCTTGTCGAGCCGGCCGTACTCATCGAACACCTGGGGGCAGCGGAACGGCAGCCCATCGTAGTCGGAGATATAGGTCTCCTCGTGCTCCGCGTCGACGAGCCCGTGGCTACGCAGCCAGGGCTCGATCTTGTCGGGATCAATCGGCAGGTGCATCCAGGTATCGCGAAGCTCTCCCTCGCTGTAGTAGCCCCAGTTGCCCACGCAGACGTCGAAGCCGTCGCGGAAATCGTTATTTGCCATACAGATCAGCTCCACAGGACAGATGGCGGATAGGTGCTTGGCGTCGATGTTATCCGCGCCGCATGTGCGGCACCACGGTGTTTCCCGAACGGGAAGCCCCCTATGCCGCGTCACATCGATGCATCGCTCATTGAAACCTCCGATAGTCAGGTTTCGCGTTTAAGGGATTGTCCGTCCTCGCGGCGACCGTAATCCCGTGAAGAAAAACGCTTTCCGAACGGGAAGTGCTGAAATCACCGGGCGCCCGATGGGTATGAGTCCAGAGATTCTGCTACATACGATGAGGGGGCTGCGATGGAAGACGCCGCGGTATATCGCCATTGGACGGACGCCGAGCTCGAATTGCTCGCCGACAGGTCGCTTGCCGCCGCGGACGTGGCCGCCGCGACGGGGCGGACCGAGATGGCCGTGAGGGCGGCGCGCTCCCGCCGAGGTATCTGCCGGACCAGGTGGACGGCAGACGAGCTCGGCCGGTTGCGGGACTACGCCGCGTCGCCCAAGCAGATCGCGGCCGAGACCGGCCACTCGCTTTCAGCCGTGTACGCGAAGCGTTCCGAGATGGGCCTGCCTTCCCCGGCGGCTATACGCATGGCAGCCCGCGAGGCGGCCGCGGCGACGGCCGGGCGGGCGGCATCGGTCCAAATCGGCCTGCGCCCCTGACACCGCCCCGAAAACCTGTCAATGCCTGACGCCGGTGTTTCGCGCCATACCCTTGACCTGTTCGGGCTGGTAGTCATAGAGGAAGTCGCTGAAGCCGTCCATGGCGTGGTCGCGGCACCACTCGCGTACCGCATCGGCGGCGGCCTTAGAGCGCTGTTCGGGATCGAGGTCGGCACAGCAGTTGCCGAGAAGTTCGGCATATTCGTCGATATCGGCATCGGTGAATATGAGCGCATCGACGTCTCGACCGTAGCGCATGGCATACTTCCCCTTGAGCGCCGCATCGAGGGCGAGGCCGGTATCCCGCGTCAGCTCCTCGGCGAAGATCTTCACGGCTTTGGAGGTGTCCATGTAGCGGACGTCTCCTAGGCCGCGCGAGACGGTATCGAAACACCGGTTCTGCATGTGGTGGAACCCGGTAATGAGGAGACTCTGCGCGAGCGCGCAGTCGCTGACGCCCGCGGCGGAGCCCTCGGTCGCGCGGATCAACCCGACGGCGCGGGACATCACATCGAACAGGCCGCTGTTGGACCGCAAGCCCTTCGCCGCGGAGACGATGAGGGCCTGCTTCGCGACGCTCATCCCGTCCCGGTTGCACAGCAGGGTGTCGATAGCGCCGCCGCGATGGTAGTTCTCCACCGATTGGAGTGCGTCGGCGAGCATGTCGCGGGTGAGGGGGTCGTCGGGCATGGCGGGGTTGTCGAGCCTGTAGAAGACCGGTATTGCCTCCGTCGTCTCCGGGACGGAGAGCGGCAGCGACAGGATCGCTCCGCGGATTGCCTCGGCCGCCGACTTCCTCGCGCTGTCGCTCAGACTGTCCTTCTCGAAGGAATACGGCAGATTCGGTAGGTATTCATCCTCGACCTGCGAGAAGACGGCCCCGCCGGGGAGCACCATGTCCGCGACATAGTCGGCGCGGGAGACGTCCCCGATAACGCCACCCTCGCCCTCGACGAGTTTTCCGGTCCTGTCGCACGACAGGCTGCGCCAGGAGAAGGAATAGCCGCTAGGGTAGTCCGGGTCCTCGACAAGGGAGGCCTCGAGGAACTTGACGGGCTCGCCGTCCTCCTTGAAGGCCCAGAGGGCATAGGCGCTCTCGCACTCGTCGGGACCGAACTCGGGATCGTTCGGCGTGAGCTCGATATCGTAGTCGTCCATATCTATGCTTCCCTCTACTGTGCGCGGCGGGGACGGTAATGCGCGCCGCTAGGTCGCGCCGTGCGCGCGGCGGCGTCCTTGGCGCGGTCGATGGCCTGCGCGCGCTCGAGCGCGGCGGCCCGCTGTGCGGGCTCCCTCTTCTCGGCCTCGCAGGTGATCGTCCAGAACGGATGCGTGACGGATGCCGGGCCGTTCATGTCCATGACGGTCGCGACGTTGCATCCCGCGCACCAGGCCTCCTGCTTGCGGTCGTAGACCGCGGCGCCCTCATAGCCCTCGACGTCGACCAGCCTCTTGGCCGCCCTCATGGCCTCGCCCAGGGTCTCGAAGTCGCCCTTCTCGTCGTCGCCGCATGAGCAGTCGGTCGAGACGACCGAGAAGCGCAAGGCCTCGGCGCCGCCGACCTTCACGCGCTCGCCGAGGCCTTGCGTCTTGAGGTACATGCTGATGTAGTCGTTGCGGTAGAACTCGGGGCAGGCGTCGATGCCGGCCTCGTCGGCCTCGTCGGTGAGCATATCGACCGCCGCGAGCACGGTGTCGCGCGCGCGGTAGCGCTCGCCCTTGTCCTGGCTCCAGCTCGTCGGGATGTCATACGGGTTGAGCCCGTCGCATCGCACCGCGCAGCTGAACTTATTGGGGTAGGCCGCTATCAGCTCGTCGGCCGCGCCGTAGTCCCAGAGGATATCGCTGTAGAAGTCGTCGAGCGTGCCGTCCTCGTCGATGCGGAAGGCGTCGACGGCGAAGCCGAGGCCCGACGGCGAGAGCGCATCGTCGAACAGCCGCGAGTAGAAGAAGCCGATGGGCTTGCCGGGCTCCTTGACGACCCAGGTGGCCGAATCGCAAAGGCAGTGGACCCAGTTGAAGTCCGGGTCGCTACAGGTCTTGAACATGGTGGCCTCCCGGGCCGTTGTCTCGTCTGAAATGTCTAGCCCATGTGCGCGCCGTGCGAGGCCTTGGGGAGATGGCGCGTGGGCACGTTCGCCGTGGCGTCGGCGCAGTGCTTGGCGGCCGCCGCCACCGAGCGCGGGTCCTTGGCGGCCGCCGCCTTGATCTCCTCATAGCCCTTGCCCATGAGCTCGGCGGCGTCGCGCACGGCGTCCGAGATGCCCTGCGCCGCGGCGGACAGCACGAACGGCACGCACTTCACCTTGTCGGCGAACGCCCGTCCGCGCGCCGAGATGTTCTGGGCCGCGCGGGTGCATGCGGCCTGGACGGCTTTGATGTCGCGGGACATGAACTCGAGGCAGGTCTGCACCTTCGCGGATCCGGCGGCGGCCAGCTCGCTGAACTTGTAGCGGATGCCGGTGCGGTCGAGCTCGCGGCTGAACTCGGCGACCTCCTCGCTGTTCTCCTCGATCGTGCCGTCCATGAGGGGCACGCACATGTCGAACTCCTCCTCGGCGGCGGGCACGGGGGCGTACGGGCCGTGTTCATCGGCCAGGCCCACGGCGGCGCGGTTGAGCTGCTTGTGGAACAGCTTGCTGTTCGTTCGCGCCTGGGCGAGCGCCTGGTGGTTGGCGAGGTCGACGACGTACTGCTTGACGTAGGCCTTGGCCGCGGCCGGGTCGCCGGTGATGATGTCGGTCTTGTCCGGGAAGTGCTCGACGAGCGACGCCGCCAGGCGGCTCGTCATCTCGTCGGCCGAGATCCCGTCCACGGCGAGCGTGCCCGCGGTCGAGCCCGCCTGCGCCTGGGTGACGGACGAGAAGTTGCCCGAGCCGTCCGGGTTGACCCCGAAGTATGCGGCGGCCTCGCGGCACGCCTCCGTCCAGACGCCCATAAGGGCGAGCTTGCAGTTAAGGGTCTCGTTCTGGTTCATGCGGAGGTCATCATTGTCCGGCATGGCTTCCCCTTTCGACGGAAAGTTGATATTCCAGGCAATCGTATCGGCGGGCGTCGTCTTTTGGGTATGCGAAAGCCCCCGTTTCCCGAACGGGAAGCGGGGGCTGACGGAAAGGAGACGCTACCTGAGGTTGAGCGAGTAGTTTCTGACGGGCGCCGCGGCGCTCGCGCATGCAGCGCCCGCCGCCGCGGCGACGCGCGCCGGGGGGACGGCCGGAATGCGCGAGTCGATCGCCGCGCTGCGCTCCCTCTCGCGCTCGGCGTCGCGCGGCTTGAACTCGACGATGTTGTCGGCCGCGGCCGGCTCGTCGATCTCGTCGAGGGCGACCTTGGCGCGGGCGGCGTGGCGCCCCCGCGTGCCTGCCGGGAATCCGGACCTGAGCGAGGTGCCGATGCCGTTGATGAGGTCTCGCAGGCGCTCGTCGTCCGCCGCGGCCGCCGGCTTCGCCGCCGCATGCTTCGGTGCGGGCGCTGCCTCGGCCGGCTCGGCTGCGGACTCGAGCCCAGCCTCGCGCGGCACCGGAGCCGCCGCCGTTGCCGGGGCGGGCGCCGGGGACGCCTGGCGCGGTTCGGCCGTGGCCTTCGCGGGTTTGGGGACGGCGCGCAGGCGGCGCATCAGCTCACCCAGGGCCTGGGCGATGCGCTTGCGCCCGGCGGCGAGAACTTCGGAGACCTTGAGGCCGTGGAGCGAGGAGATCGTCTTGGCGGCCTGCTCGCGTGAGAGCTCCCCGATGTAGTCCGAGATGCGCGATTGCGCATCGAAATCGGCGGGCACGGGGCTCCCTATCTCGGCAAGGGCGCGCTTCGCGAGCAGGTCGACGCACTCGCGCCGGAAGTCGGCGCTGCTCTTGTAGATGGAGGCGTTGGCGGCCGCGAAGGCGTCGAACGCGGAGTTGAAGGTGTTCTTCTGGTCGGGCGATGCCGTCATGCCCATCGATGCCGTCAGGGCGTCGATGGTGCCCTCGAACTCGGCGTCCAGCGCGCGGCGGTATTCCTCGAGCCCGCCGCGGGCGGACTTGGCGGCGAGGTTGCCCCTCACCGTCTCGACCGCGCGCTCGCGGGCGGCGCCGACCGCCGCCATGAGCTCCGCGTCGTTTTCCATAGCAGCTGCCACGAGTCGATACGCCTCCTCGATATCGATGCCGTCACCGAGCCCGGATCCGATTGCTCCGATATCGAGCGTGACCGAGCGTTGTCCCGACGCTGCGGGGGGTGCGTCCGCCATGAGTCGACCCTGCCTTTCCAGAGGTTCAGATGGGCCTAGTAGCCCTGCTTGTAGGTGCTGCCGTAGGCGTCCTGGCCATAGGGGCCGTACTGCCCGCGGATGTCGCCATGGGTCTCGGGTCGGGCATATCCCGCTCCCTCTCCCTGGTAGGCGTCCTGGTAATCGTCCTGTCGGTACGTCTCGGGCTGGACCGGGGCCGACGTCGCCTCGCCCGGGCGGGCGGGGTGATCGGTATCGGGGCGCGCGATGATGCCGGTTGCATCCGCGTCGAGGCCCTGCGCCGCATCGACCGCGTCCTCGAACTCGGCATCGGTCTCGTCGGTGTATACCGGGCGGAGCGCGTCGTCGAAGTGGTCGACGGTTTTGTGCTCGAAGGCCGCCTGGGTCACGGCGAACTGGACGGCTGTCTCGGGGACGCTGGGCGTCGAGGTCGCGGCCTTGACGTTCTCGATCGCGATGCAGGCGTCGTTCAGGTGGATGAAGCTGTCGGGGGTCGTGACGTTGTCGTTGATGAACTTGTCGGCGAACTCGACGGACGCGTCCGTGTCGAGCTTGAACCCGCGGACGCTGTTCATGGCCTGCTGGTAGGCCATCTTCGAGATTCCCTCGGCCACGTAGAGCTGGCAGGGGACGGGCATGTCGGCGGCGTAGCCGTCGAACTCGAGGCAGGCGTTTCGCGCCAGGAACTCGCAGAAGCCGTCGACGATCTGGGGTGCGGCGCCGTAGAGGTCGCAGATGTTGGCCGCGAAGGCGTCGACCGCGGACTTGAAGGTGTTGTTGCCGTCCTTGGAGAAGCCGAAGCGGCACGCGGCGTCCTTGCAAGCCTCGCCGAACACCGGGATGAAGGAGTCCTTGAAGCTCTTGATGCGCTCGGCCCAGACGGTGAGCACGGCTTCGCCGAACGCCGCCTCCTGCGCCTCGGCGAATGCCGCGGCGAGCTCTTCGTTGCCCTCGAGCTCGGCATCCATGACGGCGTAGAGCCTGGGGAGATCGGAGGGGTTGATCTTGCAGTTGACCTTCTTGGAGCGGACGCGCTCGACCAGGGCGTCGTAGCCGTCGAGCTCGAAGGTGACGTCCGCGCCGTCGAATTTCATATTTCCCATTGAGAGGCCCTTTCGGTGAGAAGCGGTGAGGGGTATTCGACCACGGTATGGCCGCGGGCCGAAGTTTGTAACCCTTTTTCCCAATCGGGAAGCGTTTCATACCGATATGCGGGCACGATGCTCGATTTTTGGGAATTACAGATGGAGCCCCGTCCGCTTCGCCGCTCCGGTCGCGCAAACGGCGCCCATGTCGGGAACCATGAACCCGCGCCCGCCGCTGATCTCATGGGCGTGCCTGGTCAGCATCATGGCGCGCAGGTCGATCGCTTCCCTGATTTTGTCGATTCTGCCGCGCTCGTTGGCGATGAACGGGTTGCCGAGGAGGATGTCGCAGGCCTCCTCCGAGAAGCCCTTGAGCCCGGACGGGTCGAACCAGGACAGGTCGCGGCAATATCTGCCGAGTTGTTCGTCGATCTTGCGGGCGAAGGGACGCATCATGCCGGCCCGCGGGGTCGTGTAGCCGTCGAAGGGCTGGGAGAGCTCGCGGTCGCACCAGAGGGCTTCGCCGGTGTCGAACACCGGCGCCGCGCGGAGCCATTCCCTGCTCTCGCTGTCGATGAGCACGCCGAAGTTGTTCCAGTGCCTATCGAAGTTCGCCATGAGGTAGTCGATGACGAGCATCTTCTCCACGTCCTCGCGCACGTCGAGCCCGTGGGCGGCGCAGGCGGACACGTAGAAATCGTGCAGCCCGAGGTCCGAGGGGCGTTTCGACGAGCAGAGCAGCGCCCAGGCCGGCACGAACTCGGTGACCTGGTCGGTCATGGGTTTGCAGCGGGAGGTCCACTTCATGAAGCCGCCGTCCTCGAGCTCGTAGGCGACATAGTCGCCCTCGTCGAGCAGCCGCGAGCACAGGACGCTGGCGATCTTCTCGTTGAACGGTTCCTGGAACCTGCCGGAGGATCGCCCGGACTTGACCAGCATCCGCTGCCCGCCCTCGATCGTCCAGCGTTTCGGCAGGTTGCCGTTCAGGGCCGCATCGGGTGATGAGGCGAGGAGGTCGGCGTTGCCCCTGATCTTCTCGATGAGGGAGGGGACCGACGAGGCGTCGTGCGGAAGAAGCAGCTCGCCGAGCTCTTCGCTGAAATCGTTCTCGAAGCAGTTGACGTCGCGCCATGTAGATGCTGATCCGGCGGGGCGGATCCAATATTGGTCGGACAGCGATGCGCCGAAACCAGAGGCCATGAGGGAGGCGGCCGACGGGTAGCCGACGGCGCGAAGGCGGTCCGCGGCATCGGGGCGGAAATCGGGGATGCCCCTGTTCTTGAACCAGCTCGAGAGCCTGTCGCGCGTGATGTTGCCCGATGGGTCGGTCGCCATAAGGGGGGCATGCGCCGCATCGAGGACGTGGGTCTTGCCGGTCACGGCCTGGCGGTCATGGTTCCAGGTGAACTCGGCGACCTCGTGGTCGCCGCACATGAGGGTGAGCCGCGAGAGCTCGGGCTGCCTGCTGTCCATCATCTGGCTCCGATCGTTGCTTAATTGACTATGGCGTTGCCGTCATTTTATCGCACGGCGGGCGCCGGCGCGCGAACCGTTACGAAGACCCGTCTACTCCCAGTGCCCGGCCACATCCACGACCCAGTGCCTACCGGTCGCCTGCTGCTCGTAATGTCCCTGGTCCTCGCTTGTGGTATATGAGTCGTCGGTGTAGCCATCATGGTTCTGACCTTGAGCATACATCGCGTCGCTATGGGCATAGAATCCGTTCTTCGAGTCGAAGGTCGCGCCGCAGGCGTTGCAGATGAAGCGGCCGTGGCGCACGTACACGACGTTCGGGACCCAGACCTGGCCGTAGTCGGTCTCCCAGTGCCCCTGCTCGGGGACCCACTTCTTCTGGGATTGCGCGGAGCCGGATGCCGACGAGCTCGAGGACGAGCCGCCGGACGCCTGCGTCGCCGCGTTGCCCTTCGAGTCGTTCTTCTTGGTATCGGACTTGGTGTCCGCCTTGGCGCCGGAATCGTCGGCCTTCGCGCTGCCGTCCTCGGCCGTCTCGGACTTGTCGCCCTCGTCTGCCTTGGGGGCGGCTCCGGCCTCGATCTTGCCGCCGGCCGAATCGGTCACCGTTCCCGCGTTCTGTTCGTAGCCGGCGTCATGCACGCCGTCGGAGTTCCAGACGCCGTCGGATATCACATGCCCGCCCGAGCCGTTGACGACCTCCGCGGTGGTGCCGCCGGAGGGCGCTGCGGCGGGCGAGTTCGTGACGGCGACCTGGACGTTGCCGCCTTCGTCGACCGCGGCCCAGGTGACGGTCTCGATCGTCTTGCCGCCGGTCTCGCATCCGTCGAGCGAGCGGGCGAGCGCGGCGCTGCGGCGGGCGGTGGAGTCCACGGTCGCGGCGGCATCGTCGTCGGCGCGCTGCGTCACGAAGACGCGGCCCTTGCCGGTCGTGACGGTGACCTCGTCGGCGGGGGCGCCGACGTCCTGCCCGTCGAGCGTGAGCGTCGGGCATATCTTGGCGATGTCGGCGGGGGCGACGGATTCGGCGCCGGCCTTCTCGACGGCGGACGGCGAGCTGTCGATCGGTTCGGGTCGGTTGGATGCGATGACGATTCCGGCCCCGCCGATGGCGAGGACGGCGACGACACCGGCGCAGATTACCGCCTTGCGGCGCGCGGCGGGCTCCGCCAAGAGGTCGCGGATCTTGTCGATAGGGTTGTTCTTCATGGCATGGTCCTTTCGAGATATATGCCTGATGGTCTTTTCGCTGCTTGTTTGGTCCCCTTCGGTGTGTCCCTAGCGCACCGAGGAGTATTCCGGGAGCGCGGGAATGCGCTCGCGGGGCGCGGACGGATGTTCCACGGGCTTCTCCTTCTTCGCTCCCGCGTGTCGGCGGCAGGCGGAGATGAGGGCCCAGGCCCCGCGTCCGACGAGGGCGACCGCCCCGATCGCGCATGAGGCGACGAGCAGGGCGAGCGATCCCGCGAGCTTGATGAGCTCATAGCCCAGCTTGATGAAGGGCCAGAGGATTGCGAGCGCGAACGCTCCGATGATGATGGTGGGCAGCATGGGTCGATCCTTTCCCTCGGGTTTTACTATGTGCTCAGTCTTCGGTATCGGGAGGATCGAGCGGCGCGATGGCGACGTAGTCCTCGTTGCGCCGGCGGAGCACGAACGTGATCCGGTGGTCGTGGGCGTTCCGGCAGAACGTGAACAGGCGGCGCAGCACCCTCGTGTATTGGTTGCAGGCGTATTTTCCCATTGTCCTGTATCCCGGGTCCACGGGGACGATGGCGACGTATGCCCGGCCCTGCTTGAGCACGGTGCAGGGCACCGACGTGTCGTGCACCCGCTTCGCGATCGAAGCGAAGTTGTTCTTGAGTTCGGTTATGCCCACCGGCGCGGGCGGCGGCAGTTTGGCGCTTCCATCCATTTCGGCACCTCCTTCCGATAGTGCGTTTATCGAGATGGGAAGCGGTTTTATCGCTTTCTTACCTTTTTTATACCCGTTTTTATTCCCTTTTTTGTGCCTCTTTTCCATGGTGTGACATGTTTGTCGGAAAAATCAGCCGACGAATACCGTGAGGGTCCTCGCGCGGCCGCCCGCGAAGTTGGCCGAGCAGGTCACGAGGGTGACGACGCGCTTGGCTCCTGCGCAAAGCGCGTCGCAGCCGTCCGCCTTCGCCGTGGCCTGCGCCGAGAGGGCCGAGAGCCAGGCGCGCAGCTCCGCGGTCCCGTTGAAGTCGAACCTCTGTATGTCGGCGAAGCTCTTGTCGACGGACATCGAGAACGCCGGGTGGAGGCTCACGGTGCCCTCGGCGGGCGTCGACCAGCGCATGTCGCCGAGGGCATCGAACTTCTCCTGCCGCCAGGTGTCGCGCAGGTAGGTGAACATCTCGCCGTCGAAGTTGAGGTGGTGGCCGTAGACGAGCGCATGGCGCCCGTCCGCCCCGCAGCGCGGGTCGAGGTAGGGGCACCCGGAGAACGACCAGTTGCGGTCGAAGTCATGGTTCAGATAGAACCCCTTGGGGTCGCCTTCCCGGGGCGAGACCACCGGGAAATCCACCGGGGTGCCTTCGACGGATACCCATGCGGCGATGTCCGGGTTGCGCGCGCGCAGGCCATCCCAGTCGATGCCGTCGCCGGCATCCGCCTCGGCATCGATGGAGAGTTCCCTGTAGACGGCGTCCTGATGGAAGATCGTCCATCCGATGAGGGCGGCGGCTGTGAGCGACACGGCGCATATGGCGGCAAGAAGGATGTCGAGCGGTTTGATCCGGCGTCGCTGTCGGCATTTCATGGGCGTCTCCTCTGGGATGTCAAGCGAAGGGGCCCGGCGCGGATATGCGTCGGACCCCGGTCGAGGGCTATCTATCGGCCCTGTTCTCAGTAGCGGTCGCGGTAGCTGTCGCGGTATCCGTCATCGTACCCATAGGGGTCGCGGTCGTAACCGTCGGGATAGCGGTCGTCGCGGTATTCGCGCTCGTGCGCGTCTTCCTCATATCCGTCATCCTCGCCGCCTGCGGGAACAGGGTCCGGATAGGCGTGGCGGCGGCGGTAGATGAGCGCCGCGGCTGCCGCTGCCGCGGCGGCGAGGGTCGCGGCGAGGCCGATGATGACGTTGCGGCCGGTCTGGTCGAGGTTGGTCGGGGGCACCGTGACGGCCTTCGCCGTCTGGGTCACCTGGTCCTCGTCATGGTCCTCGAGGCCGTCGCCGCCGCCGTTGCGGGTGAGGTCCACGCGGGCGTAGTTGTCGAGCGAGGTGCCAGCGGTGTAGCCGTCGGTGGCCTTCATGCGAACGATGGCGGGCGCATAGGCCGTCCCGGTCCCCGTGCCGGAATCGTCGGTATCGGAGCCGTTTTCGGCGGCGGTGTCCTCGGCGCTGGCGATGTCGTCATGGACGTCCTTGATGCCCTCGCGGTCCCAGCCGCCGTCGCGGGTGGTGAAGCCCTGCTCCACGCGGCCGTACTCGAAGCGGATCGCGGTGACGTGCTCGCCCTCCTCGAGGCCGAGGTCTGCCACGGCGAGCTCGGCGGCCTCGGTCGTGGGCACGTCGGCGCGCCAGAGCTTCCATCCGGTGAAGTCGACGGCTCGGCCGTCCTCGCCAAGGGTGGAGGCGGTGGCCTCGTCGGACAGCCAGGGGTTCTCATGGCCGTCGGAAAGCGTGGCGTTGGCACCGGACTCGTCGATATAGTCGTCGGGCGTCTTGTCGGTCCTGTACCAGACGTTCATCTTGCCGTCGTAGTCATCGAGGGCCTGCGGCGTGGTGATCGATGTGAGCTGAGCACGGCCGTCGGCGGCGGCGGTCAGGTCGTCCTCGACCGTGAACTCGTCGGTCCAGGTGTTCGATGTCGAGCGGAAGTCGATGGTGTAGGCATAGGAGCCGTCGTCGGATGCCTTGGTCTCGGCGGTGTTCAGGCCGTCGCCGTTGGCATCGGTGTCCTTGGCGGTGGGGTCGGCGATCTCCTGCCGCTTGTCGATCTCGCCGCTGATGGAGATGGGCGAGTCGTACATCGTGACGGTCTGGACCTCGCCGGTCTTCCTCACCTCGAACTCGATGCTCTCGGCCTGGTCGTAAGCGGTCGGCGTGCGCTGTTCGGTGAGCGTGTACTTGCCGGGTGCGAGCGCATCGATCTCGTGATCCTCGGCGGTCGAGGTCCATGAGTCGACGGTCTTGCCCTCGGAATCGGTGACGGTGAGCTTGGCGCCCTCGATCTCGGACTCGTCGGTGATGTCGCGCTTGGAGATGCGGACCTTGGTGTAGTCGTCCTCGAAGGCCGCCTGGCCGGAGTCCCGGCCATCGATTCGGCCGTCGGCGCCGACGGTGAAGGTCTTGATCCCCGGCGCCTCGACGTATCCGGCGGGCGCCTCGACCTCGGCGACGCGGTACGTGCCGGGCGCGAGGTGCAGAAAGTCGGTCGAGCCGTCGGCGCCGGTCATGCCCTCTGTGGCGCTCTTGCCCTCCTTGAGCAGGACGGGCACCCGACGGGCGCGGCCGCCGCTGACCAAGATGTAGGTCGGCCCGTCCCCGTCGATCTCGATCTGTCCGGCGGCTTTGCCGGCGACGGTCAGGTCGTATGTGCCGAGCCCGAGGTCGAGGGCCACGTACGCCGAATTGGCCTCGGACCAGGCGAGCTTGATGGCGGGCATGGCGTAACCGTCGTCGGAAAGGACGGCATGATTGCCGAGCAGGCCGCCCGCGACCTTGGCGGTATAGGCCTTGCCGGCCTCGATCTCGACTTCCGCTCCCTCGAGCGTCTTGCCGTCCTGGGTGGCGGTCAGGGTGTACGTACCGGGTTCCATATCGACGGCATCGGGCCCGAGCTGGGTTTCCATGCCGTCGGCGGATTTGAGGACGAGGGAGGTTCCGTCATCGGCCTCGGATTTGACGCTTGCGGCGGCGACGGCCTTCCTGATGGAGACCTCGGCCCCGGCGTCGGCTCGGACGGCGAGGTTGCCGGCGGCGCTGCCGATCGAGATCTCGTCGTCGGTGTTCCAGGCCTGGAACTTTGCTCCGGGAAGCGGTGTGTCGGCGCCCATGACGGTCTTATCGACCTCGAACTTCACCGCAGCGTCGGACTGGTCGGATGCGGCTTTCACCTCGGCGGTGGCGCCGTCCTTGTAGGAGAGGGTGAACGCCACGGGCGTCTCGTCGATCACATGGCCCGAGGGGGGCTTGGTCTCGATGAAGGCGTAGGCCGCCGAGCCGCTGCCGAGGTAGAGTTCCTTGGTGGTGGCGCGGCCGTCCTGCCCGGTCTTCACATGGTCGACGACGTCTCCGGCCGCGGCGCGCACGGTGCCGTCGGGGGACACGATTTCTTGCTGCGCCACGACGTCGTACTCTGCGCCCTGAAGCGCCTTGCCGTCATGCGAGCACGTCTTCGTGATGGTCGCCTTGCCCTTCGCCTGCTTGTCTGAGACCTTGATGACGGTCACGGGGGAGGCCTTCTTGTAGTCCTTGGGGACCTCGAAGCCGACTGCATCGCCGTTGACGGTGTAGGGCGCCGCGGCGGAGACCTCCTTGATGGAGTACTTGCCGGACTTGAGGCGCTGCGGGATCGTGACCTGCCCGGCGTCGTCGGTCGTGAAGGTGTCGACGGTGCCGTTGACGTCGTAGGGGTCGGCGAAGCTCATGGTCTCGCCGTTCGAGTCGAGCACTTGGAACTTGAAGCCGGAGAGGGGCACGGTGTTCCCGGTCTCGGCATCGGTCTTGACGATCTGGATGCGGCTGTTGAGCGTCTTGTCGATGACGGAGTAGTACTTCGTGGTGCCGTCCACGAGGTCGTCGGCCGAGATCGTCCAGTCGTCCACATGGTCGAAGCCCTCGGGCACCGTGGAATCGACCTCGCGGATCGTATAGCCTGCCGCGTCATATGGCACGGCGCCGGAGATGCCGGCGTTGCGCTTGCCCGAGCCGAACCACGGGCGCGCCGGGTCGTCGGTCTTGGCCTCGGAGACGGAGGTCTCGTCGCAGGTGGCCGCGTCCTTGGTGGACGCGAAGCCGGCATCGTTGGTCGTCAGGGTTCCGACGACCTCATTGGTGGTATTCGAGATGATCTGGAATTGGACGCCCGTCGCGGCATTTCCCTGGCCGTCGTCGGATTCCCAGCTGTCGTCCTCGCCGCCCTTGGTCTTGGCGATCTCGATATCGAACGAAATCGGGTTCTCGGAGAAGTCGTTCTCAGGCTCGAGCTCAAATATGCCTTCTGCGCGAGGGTCATCGCGACTAATCGTATATTTATGAACAGTAGTGTCCAGCTTGTAGCCGGCAGGTGCTTTGGTTTCGGTTACAGTCAGCTCTCCAAGGGGAACATCGCGAATAACCGCATAACCGTTTTCGTCGGTCGTGACGGTCACGGGTCCCCATGAGGGCGATGACAGGGATGCAATCGAGTACTCGGCACCCTTGAGCGAAGCGCCGGATTGTGCCCCGCCGAGCGTAGCCGAGTCCTTCTTATTGATTTTGATGCGCACCGTGCCAGGGTCGTCCTTCAGCTGCTCGGTCCCGGCGGAGTTGCCGGTCCTGAAGGCGATATGCCCCTCGTGGAGCGTATAGCCCGCGGGCGCCTTGGTCTCGACGGCGTAGTAGGCCTGGTTGGGCTCGAGGTCCAGCGCGGCGTTGCCAGATGCGTCGGTGACGATATGCGACACGAGCGCGTTGTCGGAGGAGCGGTAGATGTCGTACTCGGCGCCCTCGACGGAGTACTCGGAGTTGCCGTCGGTGATGGAGACGTTGGCCGAGCACTTGGAGAAGGTGTAGCGGACCTTGTTCAGCTTCCACTTGATCTTGAAGAAGCCGGCGCCGGCCTGCGTGAAGGTAGTCGGGACGGTCACGCCGATGATCGCCTCGTCGCCGTTGACGGCGGCGATGCGCACGGTCTGGCCGTAGTCGTCGTCGGTATGGACGGCCTGGTTGTAGGAGGGGTCGAGCTGGCCGGAGGGGTTCACGCCGACGTGGCCGCAGGTGAGGTCCACTTTCGTCGCGCTGGGGATGGTGACGCCGGAGACCGTCTGCGCGGCGATCGTGCAGGTGCGCTCGATCGACCAGGCTCCGGACTGGAGGGCGGAGACGTCGACGTTCTGCGTGCCGAGCGCCTGATAGATCGTCTTGGCCTCGTAGCGTCCGCCGGACGGATTCTCCACCGCCGGCAGGGTGGCGCCGGTGCGGGCGCCGGTGTACTTGTTGTGGCCGGCGGTGTGGAAGGACATGCCGGCCCAGGGGGCGGACTGGAACTCCCAGGTTCCGATGTTCCACACGTTGCCGGCGAAGGCCTCGGTGGCAAGCGCCGCGAGCCACGAGCCGACGTTCTTCTCGGCATCGTTGGCGAGCTTGATGTCGACGCTGCGCACGCCGGCTGCGGCGATGAGGATGTCGAGCGTGCCGGTGTCCTCGTCGTAGGTCCACATATCGAGGTCGCGCGTGTACTCGATGCCGTTGACGGTGACGGACTCGATCGTGGCGTCGGAGATCGACTTGCGGGCGGCCTTGTCGCGGGCGAGCGCGATCTGGGTATCGGGGGACGAGACGTCGACCGAGGCGGTTCCGGACTTGGCTGCGCGGCCGTCCACGTTCTCGGCCTCGACCTTCACGGGGAAGGTGTTCACCGCGCCCTTGTCGGACGTGGCGTAGAGGAGCTGGATGCGGGAGGACGCGACCTTGTACTCGCCGGCCTTGTTCTTGACCGTGTACTTCTTGGGCACGTAGACGAGCCCGGTGGCCGCGTCGAACTTGAAGCCGCGGCGCATGGCGGCGTCGGCGTTGTTCTCCGATGCGCCCCAGTCGGCCAGCGTCGCGCCCGAGATGTCGGAGCCGGCGCGGCCCACGAGGTAGTCGGACGAGTTGTCGAGGTCGTACAGAACGGCATGGCTCACGGCGTTGGATTTCAGCGCGTCGCTGTAGTCGCCCATGCCGTCGCCGTCCGCGTCGGCCCACAGGCCGTCGAGCGTGGGCGCGGCGACCTTTCCGGAGTCGACCGTGGTGGTGGTGACGGTCAGCACGTCGCGGCGCTCGAACTTGTCGAGGCCCGAGAGAGATTCGTCCAGGTTGGCCTCGATGTAGGCCTTGTCGGAGGCCTCCTTGGCCTGCTTGGCCGAGGCCTCGGTGGCGACGGCCTCGAGCGCGGCCGAGCCGTTGGAGCCGTCTTCGTAGAAGGCGCACGTGACGGTGGTGTCGGTCTCGGCCTTGAAGGTCGCGCGGCCGTCCTCGACGTCGATCTTGGCGGCCTCGGACCCGTCGCCGGCGAAGGTCGTGAGCGAGTCGGCGAACCAGCCGTCGTCGGGCGTGACCTCGACGGTGACGTTCGACCCCTTGTCTACCTGGACCGTGTCGGCCTCGGCGTCCTCGCCGGCGATGGCGAGGCTGCCGTGCTCGCCCGCGGCGAGCGTCACGGTGACGGTCTCGGGCTCTGCCGCCGGCTCCGCCCAGGCGGCCGGCACCGCGGGCGCGACCAGGCCGAGCGCCTGGCTCAAGGCGAAGACGATGGACAGGGCGCCCACCCCGATGCGCCCGAGCTTCGCGCGGGCGGTATGCCCGCCGCTTCCTGTATGCTTCATCTCGGCATCATCCTTTCCATGTTCTTGGCGCCGGCCGGGAGGTCCCGGCGCGGCGCCCGTAATCTGAGATATGTTACCCAGCCGGTTGCCGGTCTACACCGGTGACCGCCCGGACTTTCCGAACGGGAAGCGCACCTCCCCTTGCTCCTACGCCCCCGCGCCGCCCTGGGATGCGTCCCGGTAGTCGCCCTGGGGTGAGGCCTTGAGGCCGAGCAGGTAGTCGGCCGACACGTTGAGCGTCAGCGAGAGGCGCACGATCGCGTCGAGCGTGGGCGTGCGCTGGCCGTGCAGCGTCCTCGAGATGACCGCCTCGGACACGCCGGAGAACTCCGCGAGCTTCCTGGCGGTCATGGCACGCCCCTCGAGCGCCGCGGCGAGCCGGCGCTGGCAGGTCGCGCGCAGCGCCGGGTTGATGTCGAGCTCGGCGAGGGGTACGCAGCCGTCCCCGTCGCGCGTGACGGCGGCCATGGCCTACCGCTTCCCGCCGCGACGCCGCGAGCCCGTGCGGCCGGCGCTCCCGCCCGGCTTCTCGCTCCGGCAGAACTCGACGAACCCGGTGTAGGGCGCCGCTCCGAGCTTCGCGTCGGTGTCGAACGTGCCGCTGCCGGCCTTCTTCGACAGGCCGGTGAGGTGGACCGTCCCTCCCGACAGGATCGACTTGGCCTGCGACTTGGTGAGCTTCCTGCCGTTCTGGACGATGTTGAGCTTCACGCCGCAGCCCTGGAGCAGCCGCCAGCCCTCCTCCTTGCCGGCCCATTTCGACGACGAGCACTGCCACTGCCTGCCGCTGCGCGACAGCACGATCGGCGCTCCGCAGGCCGGGCACCGGCACAGCTCCTCGCGGCCGGAGACGGCCGCGGCCTGCGCGGGGTCGAAGCCGCGCTCGAGGTCGGACACGACCGCGGCCGTGTAGCCCTCGATGCCGGAGAGGAAGTCGGACAGCGACCCCTCTCCCCGCTCGACGTGCGACAGGGCGAGCTCCCACTTCGCGGTGAGCTCGGGGGTCTTGAGCGAATCGCACACGATGTCGATCAGCGTCTCGCCGCGCTCGGTGGCGGAGAGGGTCTTGCCGCGGCGGCGGATGTACTTCGCCTCGATCAGCTTCTCGATCATGCGGGCGCGGGTGGCAGGAGTTCCCAGGCCGCCCGAGTGCATCGAATCGTCCTCGATGGCAGCCTTCAGCTCGCGGTCCTCGATGGACCGGCCGGCGTGCTCCATGGCCGACAGCAGCGTCGCGTCCGTATAGGGCTTCGGCGGGGTCGTCTTGCCGTCCTTCACGCGAACGTCGCCATCGGCGACGGTGAAGGAGTCGCCCTGCTCGATGTCGGCGGGGATGTCCTGCGCCTCGTCGTCCTCGTCCTCGGCGGCCTTGCCGCCGCCCGCAAGCGCGGCACGGCACGCCTCGTCCACGGCGATCCAGGAAGCGTCCGTGACGGTGCTTCCCGAGGCCGTGTAGGCGTCTCCGTTGACCTCGCCCTCGACCTTGGTCTTGAGCTTCGTCGCGGGGTCCATGGTGGCGGCCATGAGGCGGCAGCAGATGAGGATGGCCACGGAGCGCTCTGCGCCATCGAGCTTGGCCATCTCCTTGGCGTCGAGCAGCGCCGTGGGCAGGATCGCGCCGTGGCCGTGGACCTTCGAGTCGTCGGCCACGCGGGCGACGTCGGAGCGCGACGCGTCGAACCCGGCCGCGGCGGCCTCGCCGACGATTCCCGGCACCGCGATGGCCGAGAGCACGCGGGCCGTCTCGGGGATGTCGGACTCGCCGATGTAGCGGCTCTCGGTCCTGGGATATGTCGCCAGCTTCTTCTCGTACAGCGTTTGCAGCGCGTTCAGCGTTTCCTCCGCGGTGAGGCCCGCGCGCGTCGATGCGTCGCGTTGCAGCCCGGTGAGGTCGTAGAGCTTGGGCGCGCGGCACTTCTCCTGCCTGCGCTCGACCTTCAGGATCGCGCACTGCGACCCGACGGCCGCATGGGCGCGGCGCAGGGCCTCCTGACGGGTCTTCAGCTTCTCGCCGGCGAGGCGCACGTGTGCCGTCCTGCCGACCGAGCACTCCACCTGGAAGAAGGGGACCGACTTGAAGCCGCGGATCGCGCGGGTCCGCTCGACGACCAGCGCCAGCGTCGGGGTCTGGACGCGGCCGGCGGACAGGCGCGAGCCTTCGTAGAGGCACGATAGGGCGCGCGAGGCGTTGAGGCCCACGAGCCAGTCCGCCTTGGCCCTGCCCTCGGCGGCGTCGGCGAGGCCGTCGTAGTCGGAGAGGGGCTTGGCGTGGGCGAGGTCGGTCCGCACCTGCTCTGGCACGAGCGAGGTGGACCAGAAGCGACGGACGGGCTTCTTGCAGCCGGAATGGGTCCAGACGCGCCGGAAGATGCCCTCGCCCTCGCGGTCGGCGTCGCAGGCGTTCACGACGAGCTCCACGTCGGCGCGGTCGAGCAGCCCTTTCAGGACCTTGTACTGCTCGGGCGCGGTGACGCTCCACCTCCACCGCTCCGGGATCATGGGCAGCTGCGACATCGACCAGTGGCCGGACCACTGCGGGTAGTTCTGGGGGAAGTCGAGGTCGATGATGTGGCCGCGGCACCAGCTGATGAGGTAGCCGCCGCCCTCGATATAGCCGTCGCGGCGCTCGTGGGCGCCGACGGCGTCGGCGATGCCGCGCGCGACGGACGGCTTCTCGGCGATGATGAGTGTAGGCATGCCGCTCCCCCCTACTCGGAGAAGGAGACCGAGCCGGCGGCCATGTCGGCCACGCCTCGGTAGGTCTTCTGGCTCGAGGGCATCCAGACGGTGAACGTGACCGTGCCGTCGTCGTTGTGCGTCACATGGTCGCGGGAGAACAGCGCGGAATCGGCATCGGCGCCGCCCTCCTTCTCCGCGGCGAACGCGCGCCATGCGTCCATGAGCGCGCCGGCGCAGGAGTCGCCGATATACTTGGCGGCCTGCTCGGTGTCGGTGATGGCGAAGGTCTTCTTGGGCGCCGCGGCGCTCTGCTCGGTGGCGTCGGCGTCGGCCGCCGTGTCGGCGCGCGAGTCGATCTGGTCCTGCGCGAGGTCGTCGTTCACGCCGTCCACGCGCTCGAGCAGGGGGAAGACGGTCCAGGTGCCGTCGGCGTAATGCGCCGAGTAGCAGTCGCCGGTGCCCTTCACGCGCATGAACACGACGGTGCCGTTATCGGTGGCCTGGGGCTTCTTCTTGATCGAGACCGTGATCTCGTCGAGCTTGTAGCCGTTGGCGCGCATGGTCGAGGCCACGGCGTCGCAGAAGCTCTCGCGCTTGGTCGCGGTCATGCCCGAGAGCTTGTCGAAGCCCTCGAACCGAACGCCGGAGGTCTCGGACGGGTCCGGCGACGCCTCGACTTTCTTCTCGTCGCCCGCCTCCTTCCCGTCCTGCTCGTCGCCCCCGGCGGCGCTGCCGCCATCGACCGCCTCGGTGGCGTCCTGCTTGCCGCCCTCGTCGCCCGCGGTGCCCGTGCGGGAGCACGAGGCGGCGTCGAGGCCGAAGCCCAGCGCGATCACGCACGCCAGCGCGATCAGGCCGTAGGCCAGCTTCCTCTTGGGGTCGTTCTCGTTGGCCGGGTTGAACCTGTCGGTCATGTTCATGTTCGCTTTCCCTTTCATTCGATGGGCTAGAGGATGCTGCCGCTGTTGACGGACGAGCAGACGCGCTTGCCGCCCCATTCGGCCTTCCAGCTCGAGCTGCCGGGGTTGCCGCTCCTGTAGAAGCGCGACCTCTCCACCTCGAACTCGATGACGTTCTGGCCGTTCGAGTGCCCCCACTTGTTGCATCCCTGGTCGTTGGGGTTCTTCGCGTCGGCGATGACGCACTTGATCACGGTGCCGTCCGACAGGGTGAAGTCCACCTTGTCGCCGACGCGGCCGTACGTCGTCGTGCAGGCGATCAGGTAGCGCCCGTTGTATGTCGCGATATCGTCGTCGTACTTCGCGCCGGCGAGCGCCCACTTGGAGTGGACGGCCGCCTGCGACGTCCCGGCCGCCCATGCGGTGTCACGGCCGTTGACGTAGCAGCCGCGCTGGGTGTAGAAGGTGACGGAGTACCCGCCGTTGCCGTACTGCTCGGGAATGGTGACGCCCGCCCCTCCGGTGGGACGCAGGACCGTGTCCCAGGCGTCGTTCCAGTAGGACCCCAGCGATACCTCGTCTCCCGACGAGTCGCCGTCGGCGCCGTCGAGGTCTTCGTGCGCGCCGTAGTCCTTGCCGTCGCCGGCATAGATCTCCGTGTGCTGCTCGGTGTTGATGAGGATGTCGCCGCGTTGCAGGGAGTCCATCTTCCCGTCCCACTCGACCTTCTCGAAGCCCGCCTTGAGCAGAGGTTCCGCCATGGTGGAGGTGGTGAACGGGTGCGTACCCAGCTGCTCGGTCGTGCAGTAGCCCGAATCGACGAGGCAGTAGTAGACGAACGACGAGCAGTCCATGTTGGGGTTGTGGCAACGCGTGGACTGCGAGTACCCGATGGAGTCGTCGTCGACGTATCGCTGCGCCTGGGCCAGGTAGCCCTCGGCGCTGCCGCCGGAAGAAGATGTGGCGGCACCGCCGATGACCGCGCTGAGCAGCGACATCCCGACTAGGCAGATAACCGCGGTGCCGCCCACCGCGGCGCCCGCCGCGGCCACGCCGCGCCAGCCGAAGACGGTGTTCGTGACGGTCGCCTTGGTGCGGCGCAGCTGCATGAGCTTGCCGCGGATGCCGGAGGTGTTCGTCCCGGCGAGCCGGCCCGCCTTGGCGCCGAGCCGTCCCGCCTTGTTCTCGAGCCGCTTCTGCCTGAGGTTGATCCAGCGCCCGAGCAGGGACTTGTCTGACATCCCGGCGCGTCGCATGGTGTCGGCGCGCTTCCTCTTGTGCTCCAGCTGGTCGAGCACCTTGTCCTGCTTGGCGAGGGCCTTCTTCGATTTCGCGTCCCAGCGGGCCATGCGCCTGCGGGCCCGTCCCGCCGGCAGCCTGTCGGCGACGGCCTTTCCCTCGCGGTACAGGTTGCGCGGGTCGGCCTGGGTCATCGCCGCGTTGGCGACGGTGTCGGCGGCGCGCGCCCCCTCGTCGGCGATCTGGGCGTTGCCGTCGGAAAGGCCGATGGCCGCGCTCATCTCCAGCGCCGCGCGGGGGCTGTGCAGGACGCCCTTCGCGGCCCCTTTGGCTGCGCCTTTCGCCGCGCCCTCGGCGGCTCCCTTCGCCGCGCCGAGGGCGTTGCCGACGGACTCGCTGACGCGGTCCTTGAACACGGACCTTGCGGCCTCCCCGCGCGTGAGCTCGGGGAGGGCCGATTCCTTGTAGGGCGCGACGGCCCGCTGCCTGTATGCGGGGCCGTCGTGCTGCACGGCATACTCGAGGGAGGAGTGCTTGACCTTCTCCATCTCTAGCGGGCTCGCCTTGTCGGTGACGGTGGGCTTCTCGTCTGCCATGGCTCGGGTCACGCTACCCGCGGCGGGCGCCGTCGCCGCGCCCGTCCTCGTTGGAGTACTGGATCAGGTCGTCGAGCTTGGTGGTGACCATGCGGTAGATGGCCGAGTCCGTCGGGATGCGGTTCTCGAACGGGATGATCTTGCCGCCGGCGACCAGCAGGCCCTCTCCGGGCCCGGCGTTGCGCATCATCGCGACCTGGCGCTCGGAGAGCTTGATGACCTCGCCCAGCGCCGCGGCGTCCGATGCGGACTGGCCGAGCAGCACCAGGAAGTCGGAGTTAGCCAGCATCAGGCGGCTCTTCTCGTTGTTGATGATGCGCTCGATGTTCTGCGTGATGCCGGTCGGGATGGCGCCGTACTTGCGCGAGCGGGTCCAGAGCTGGTCGAAGTACGAGATCGCGTAGTCGTTCTCGAAGAGCAGCTGCATCTCGTCGATGAACACCCAGGTGCGGACGTGGCGCTCGCGGTTGCGCACGATGCGGTTCCACGTCTGGTCGAGCAGGATCAGCAGCGCCAGGCCCTTCATGTTGTCGGCGCAGTCGCGGATGTCGTAGACGACGAAGCGCTTGTGCGTGTTCACGTTGGTCGGGTGGTTGAACAGCGAGGCCTGGCCGGTGACGTAGCGCTCGATGGTGACGGCGAGCATGCGTCCCTCGGGCTCGGGCTGCTGGTTGAGCATGTTGTAGAAGTCGATCAGCGTGGGGATGTCGCGCTGGTCGTGGGTGGCGAAGTAGCGGTCGTAGATGCGCGAGACGCAGCGGTCCACGAGGGTCTTCTGCATCGGCGAGAGGTTCTTGGCCATCATCTCGACCATCGACATGATGGCGTCGACCTTCATCGCGAGCGGCTGTTCGCCCTCCACGAGCTCGAGATCGAACGGGTTGATATAGGTATGCGAGTCTCCGGAGATCTGGACGACCTCGCCGTCCATCTCGCGCGCGACGTTGATGTACTCACGCTCGGGGTCGAGCACGATGACCTCGGCGGTGGGGTCGGTGAGAAGCGTCCACAGGATCGTGTTCTTGGCCGTCACCGACTTGCCGCGGCCCGGCTTGCCCAGGATGAAGCCGTTGGGCGCGACGGCGTCGCGGCGGTTGTAGAAGATGAAGTTCTTGGACGTCTGGTTCTGGCCCATCCACATGCCGCCGCGCTCCATGAGCTCGACCGACGTGAACGGCACGAGCGCCGCGAGCGGGGCGGTCGTGAGGTTGCGTACGTAGGGGATGTCGCAGCGGCCCGTGGGCAGCATCGCGGCGAAACCCTGTCGCTGGAGCTTCACGAGGGGCACTGCGCGGCAGGTGAATCGGCGGAACACGTCCTGGATGGCCCCGGAGTTCTCGTCGCAGTCCTCGAGCGAGTCCGCCCAGGTCATGGTGGTGCAGGTGAGCGACCACATCTTCTGGTCGCGGCTCACGAGGTCGTCGCGCAGGTCGCGGGCGTTCTCCATGGCGTCCTGGAGGTTGGTCGGCAGCATCTCGTCGGTGATGTACATGGTCTGGGAGTGCTTGAGCACGTAGTCGGACTTCTGCACCTTGAGATCGGTGTTCATCGACTCGATGGTCTCGATGGCGCGCGACTGCTCCCAGCTCGTCATGTCGAGCGTGATCACCTGGTTGATGGGCAGCTCCGCCAGGCTCGAGATCATGTCGGAGCGCACCGAGCCCGCCCATTTCTGGAGGTAGAGCGCCTGGCCCGTGACGCCGTTCCATGAGATATGGGTGTCGTCGATCTTGGTGAGGTCGGCGGGCGCGACGAGGTCCTTGGTGGTGTAGCCGAGCTGGATGGCGCTCACGCCGCGCTCGTCGGTGACCTTCAGGTCCTCGAACGAGACGAAGCCGCGCGGGTCGCGCGGGTTGGTGATCGAGTCGATGATGCGCAGAAGCTCGTTTCCGCGGACCTCCTCCGAGTTGACCCCCATGTTCTTGAGCGAGCGCATGACCTGCTCGGTCGCGCGGGCGAGCAGCGGGGACGCCTGCTCGCAGGTCGGCGCCTCGACGGTCACGATGAACAGCCGGCGCCTCTCGACGTTCTGCTGCGTCTCGGCGACCTTGCTCTCGATGATCTGGTTGATGTCGCGGCGGAAGCGGTTGCCGGCGTAGTCGCCCTCGACGGGCGGCAGGAAGGTGTCCTCGCGGAACGCGTCTCGGTCGATGACGCGGCACAGGATCTTGACCTGGAGGTGCACGGTGTTGTCGAACGTGTTGAGAAGTTCGGACCAGTTCTCGTAGATCTCGCGCTGCTCGGACTCGCGCGCCGCCTGGAAGCTGGCGTCCTGGAACTCCACGACGCGGCTGTAGACGCCCTGCTGGAGCTTGACGGTGCCGTCCTCGCACAGGAGCTCATAGCCGAGCGCGTCCTGCGTGCACTTGTCCGCGCGCAGGACGAGGGTGCCAGGGTAGTCCTCGGTCGGCAGAAGGCGCTTCATGCCCTTCTTCTTTCCCGCCTTCTCCGCGGCGCGCTCGCGGCGCTTTCGGGCTTTCGCGGCCTTCGCGTTGAGCTTCTGCTGGCGGCGGGCGTCGCGGCCCTCGGCGCGGACGTCCTCGCGGCTCTCCTCGCGCTGCCCGCGCTGTCCGCGGCCGTCCGCGTCATCTGCGCGGCCCGCGTCGCGGTAGTCATTGTAGGGGTCGCGGGCCGGCTGGGGCGCAGGCTCGCGGTATGACGGTGCGCTCGGGCGCGCCGGGGTCTGGCTCTGGCGGCAGTAGTCCTCGTAGGGGTCGCGCGAGGTGTCCGCATATGCGTTCTTCCCGTAGGCGTAGGCGTCGGACTCGCCGGATGCGGCGGGCTCCCCGTCGGGGTCGCGGGCGGCAGGGCCCTGCCCGCCACGGCCCGGGGTGGGGCGGTAGTAGTCCTCATATGGGTCGCGGGCCGGTTGGGGCGCAGGCTCGCGGTATGGCTGCGCGCTCGGGCGTGCCGGGGCCTGGCGGTAGTAGTCCTCGTAGGGGTCGCGGGCGGGGGATGCCGGGGATTCGGCGGCCTCCTCGCGGCCGTATGCGAACGGCGGCTCCGGGCTCTGTGAGACCTGTGAGACCTGCTCGTGGGCCCCGCGGGCGGCCGGCTGCGGGGCCGCGGACACGGGGATGTCCTCAGCTCGGTATGCCGGCGAGGGCGCAGGCGCCGCGGGCGGCGCGGACTGGATGGCGGGCATGGTCGCGGTGGCGGTGGCAGACGGCGCGGGCGCGGCCAAGGGCGTGCCGCAGTAGGGGCACACCGCGGTGCCGTCCACGAGCTCGCAGTTGCAGTTGGGGCAGATCATGTGGTTTTCTCCGTTTTCTCTATGCCTCGGCCTCGGCGTCGGCCTCCAGCGCCGCCGCCTTCTCCGCTTTGGTCTCCTTCTTGGGCCTCTTGCCGGCTTTCGCCTTGGCGGAGGCGCGGTCGCCGTGCGGCGAGAGCGTCGGCGCGGCGAACAGGGCGACCTTCGGCCAGTCGCGGTCGGCCTTCCAGATGGCGAACCACTGCTCGAACTTGAGGTCGTGGATGCGCCCGAGGCCGACGAGCCCGATCGCGCCGCAGACGGACATGATCAGCATCAGCCACAGCGTGTTGATCTCGGTGAACGACGAGATCGCCAGCCCCATGCCGGCGGCGGTGATCGCGATGGCCGCTCCGGTCGCGACCTGGCGGTACGTGAAGCCGAACAGCGGCCTGGCCTCGTAGTCCTGGATGTCCTTGCGCAGGATGATCTCTACCATCAGCCCATCGCCCCCATGATCGTGTCCGCTATATGCTTGGATTGCCCGCACAGCGCCGAGAAGCCGAAGCATCCAGCCATGGACGCGAGCAGCGAGACGATGGTCCAGACCGAGTCATCGATGCCGGCATTCGGCTTGGTCGCCAGAAGCGACCCGGCGGCCGAGAAGCAGATCCCGGCGAAGGCGATGATCGTTATGAGGATCGCCGCCTGAAGGCACACGCCGGCGAACTTCTTGAAGTACCCGATGCCGGACGGCCTGGTCTCGCGCGTCGTGAGCATCACGAGCGGGAAGCCGGCGAAGGCCGTCATCAGGTAGATCTCGAACATGCGGGTGATGGTGAGCGTGAGGACCTTGATCAGGCACAGGCCGGTCGAGACGAGGATGACCATCGACACGAGCGCGTAGCCGACCGACCACGCGAACTGGCTGTACCTGATCTCCATCATGGAGAGCATGAAGGAGTTGAAGCCGACGCCGCCGATCTGTCCGGCCGCCAGCGTGTCGGAGACCTTGTTGGCGACCCACAGGAAGACCTCGTACACGCCGCCGCACAGCTGCACGGTATGGCTGATGAGGACCATGACGAGCGAGAACTTGACGATGATCCAGACGTAGTTGCCGGCCATCGTGAAGTGGTCGCCGCGGTTGGTCGAGACCTCCTTGGAGAACTCGAGAAGGGCCCACACGCACGCGAGGCCGAGAAAGCCCACGCAGATCGGCTGGATCACCTTGACCGAGACGTCGGCGGCCGCCGAGTACATCTTGGCGAAATCGGACCCCTCGCCGGTGAAGTCGAGCTTGAGCAGCCCCGACGACGAGATGCATTGCAGCATCGCCTCGCCGCAGTCGACGCAGAAGCTCGCGATGCCCTCGGCGGTGCTGTAGACGAAATAGGAGACCCAGGGCCCTGCGTTTACGACATCGAAACCCGGATACTCCCCGCAGGCGCCCATCATGAGGTCGTCGTCGGTCCACATGGTGTTCGTGGTGATGCTGGAGTCTTTCTTGCGGTCCTTGATCGCCTGGTGGTAGTCGTCCTTGTATTTCGCCTCGAAGCTCTCCTTGGAGGTCTCCACGGCCAGGGCCGGCGATGGGCAGGCCAGTGCGGCCAGGGCCGGCGCGACGAGCGCGAGCGCCAGCACGGCCGCGAGCGCGGCGCGCAAGGGGGCAGAGGGCCCCGCCGCGCGCCTATCTTTTCCCGTTAGAGCAGTCATATGGAGTTCCCTCCGTCGTCCCTACATCGTGGGGAAGGTGAGGTAGCTGCCGCCGACCAGGCCGATGGCCGCCATGGCGCCGCCGAGGGCGATGACCCAGACCGCGCCCTCCTGGGCCTGCGCGTCGTGGGCCTTGCCGCCGGAGACCCAGCGGAAGACGCCCACGGCGGCGGTGATTCCGCCGACGAAGGTGAGGATCTGCCACAGATAGTTCAGGAGCTGGTTGAAGAAAGCCATATGGGGTTTTCCCTTCTGATTCGCGGCGCCGCCCGTGTGGCCTTGGCGCCCTGTTTGACCCGCCGCGGCGGGTGAGATATGACGACTGGCGGGGTCTCCCCCGCCGGGGGCCTCCTACATGAAGAACTCGGGGTCGAAGAACGAACGGGCCTCCTCGATGCGCCAGCGCATCTCCTCGACCTCGGCGCGGTGCGCGCGCTCGCGCTCGCACTTGCGGTCCCAGTTCCAGTCGTCCAGGTTGAACTCGCCGACCTCGCGCAGCTCGTGGTAGCGCGGGTGGTCGATCGTCCTGTACTTCTTGTCGAGGAACGGGAAGGCGTTCTTCACGAAGACGATGCAGTCGTCGCCGCCGAACTTCTCGGGGTTGTTGCCGAGGTCGGCGGCGGCCATGAGCTCCTTGCCGATCTTGTTCTCGCTCTCGGACCACGATCCCTGCCGGCCGTGCGACTCGCTGCGGTTGCGGACGGTGGCGGTGAACTTGCCCAGGCGCTCGGAGATCTTCTTGTTGGTCTCGAGGTCGCAGCGGCCGAGGAACAGCGTCGTGTCGCAGTTGCCCTCGATGATGTCGGCGTTGTCCTTGTACATCTTCTTGAGCTGCGTGACCGATTGCAGGATGGCCGTGATGTAGATCCAGCGCGAGCGCAGGGTCGCGATCTTGACGTCGAGGTCGGGGATGCGGCCGATGTTGGCGAGCTCGTCGAGGATGCAGTTGATCGGGATCTTGCAGTGCGAGCCGGGGTTCCTGTCGGCGATGGCAGTGTTGACGTCGAACAGCTGGTAGAGCAGCATCGCCAGGATGAAGTTGAACGTCTTGTCGGTGTCGGACATGACCAGGAAGAACGCCGTGCGCTCCTCGCCGATCATCTCGAGCTCCAGCTCGTCCTCGCTGAAGAACTCGCGGACCGCGGAGACGGCGAACGGCGCCAGGCGGACGTTGCACGACGCGATGACCGAGGCCTCGGTCTCCGGCGATTCGGAGGTCGACTTGAAGCCCTTGTACTGCTTGATGACGAAGTACTCCTCGGAGGCCTGCGCGGCCGCCTCGTCGCCGCCGTGGTTGGCGACGATCCATTCCTCGAAGCCCTGGAAGCCGTCCTCGGCGGTCGTGCCGAGCATGATGATGTCCAGCGGGGTCTTGGTCTGGCTGGGGTTGTCCTTGCCGGCGAGCTGGAGCAGGTCGAGCATCTGCGGGAACGTCTGGTACTGCGGCTGGTCCGCGTAGAAGTAGAAGAGGTAGCCCATCAGCGCCATGTACAGCTGCCTCTCGGCCTTGACGAAGAAGTCCTCCTTCTCGGCCTCCGCGTTGCCCGACGTGTTCTCCACCAGCAGGTTGACGATCTGCATGATCGACGTGGAGTCCTGGAGGTAGAGCAGCGGGTTGTAGTGCATCGATTGGTTGATCTGGTCGGGCTTGGTGTTGACAGCCTTGAGCTTGTAGCCGTGGCGCAGGAAGAAGTTGCCGTACTGCTTGAGCGTGTCGCCCTTGGGGTCGGTCGTCACGATCGAGCTGTTGAGCTGGAGAAGGTTGGGGCCGACGAAGTTGAAGGTCTTGCCCGAGCCGGAGCCGCCGAGCACGTAGACGTGCTTGTTGCGCTCGAGCGCCGGGTCGGGGATCTTCGACATCTGGAGCTCGGCGCGCTCGGACAGGATGATGTTGTCGTCCTCGATCTTCTCGACGTAGTCGGGCTTGGGGTTGGCGACCTTGTTGGTCATGCCGAGCTTGGCCTTGATGAAGTCCTTCGGGTTGTTGCGGGCGAAGCGCATCGCGTCGGCGGTGCGCTGCGGGATGCGGATGGGCACGCGCTTCACGGTCGAGGTGTGCGCGAACTGCTGCATCTCGTCGTCGCGCGCCCAGCGCTGGTTGCCGTACTCCTCGCCGCGGAGCTTCTTCTGCTCCTCGCGCTCGCCGGTCCAGTCGTATTTTGTCATGGCCACCAGCGCGATGGCGCCGAAGGCCAGAAAGAAGAACGGCATCGTGCGGGAGTCGAGGTAGAACGGGTCTTGCAGGATCACGGCCCACTCGGCGACGGTGTGGTTGGAGCCGACGGTGAGCGGGTTGTCGATGAACCATGCGGCGATTCGGTTGAACATCCAGCCGCAGAGCGTGCCGCCGAGGATGAGGTACAGAAATCCCTTGAGGGTGCGCATGGGCTACTCCTCCTCCGCGGTCTCGCCGCCGTCGGGCGCCGCGGCGCGGTGGTAGTGCTTGCCGCCCTCGGCCTCGTCGCCGTCCTGCCCGCCCGCGGCCTCAGCCATGGGCATCGACAGGGCGAAGAACGTCTTGAGGCGCATCGAGGCGCTGTCGAGCACGCGGTCCGCGATGGCCCTCCGCTCGGAGCGGGCGGGCGGGAACATGGCGAGGAACCCGTCGAGCTCGGCGATGGGGTAGGACCAGCGCGAGGCCGACAATTTCATGTAGTCGTAGTCCATGTTGGCCATGGCGCGGTCGAGGTAGCTTTCCTCGCCGTCTACGAACCTGTTGCCCTTGATGGCGCTCTCGAGCGCCGCGCATCCGCGCGGGTCGAACGGGGCGGTGCGGGCGCACAGCAGGACCTCGTGGACGTCGAGCGGGTTGACGCGGAAGCCGTCATGGCCCTCGCCGCCGTCGCGGATGGATGCGAGCTCGCCGTCGAGCGCGCAGTACCCGATGACGCAGGCGAGCAGCCGGCGCTCCGCCTGCTCGAGGTATTCCCTCGTGTAGCCGTATTCGCGGGCGGTCTCGGGGTATTCGCTGCGGTAGGCGGACGAGGAGATCGGCGAGTAGTATTCGGGGCTGTCGCCGAACTCGAGGATGCCGGCGGCGTCGTATCTGAACGTGTCGGAGCTGCCGCGCGCGACGATCTCGTCGGCCATCGTCGCGCACGAGGCGGCCAGGGTCTCAAGGTCGATCATCGGTGCATCCCCTCGTTGCGTGCGGGCATGGAGGGCTGCATCTTGCTCTCGGCGATCTTCTTGGCCGCCTTCGTCTGTCCGACGGGGGACTCAGGCGAGGCGGCCCGGGAGTTTCCCAAGGCCTCGCTGAGCAGCGCGGCGTTTTTCTCGGCGGCAGCGGCCTGCTTCGGGTCGATCTTCTTCTTGTTCTCGGAGATGAAGCAGCCGCGGTCGATGGCGGCCTCGAGCACCATGCCGGGCGCGGCCGCGAACGCGGCCCCCTCGGCCTTCATCTCGTTGTAGAACTCCTTGGCTCCGTCCGAGCCGGTCTTCCAGAGCTCGGGTCCCTGGGTGGCGTCGACTTCGGCGCTGGCGACGGGGCGGCCGTTGCGGGTGCATTCGAAGGAGGCCTTGTTCTCGTCGTCCGGGTCGAGGGTCACGCGGTACTGCTCTCGGGAGTGGCCGCCGGCCGACCCGACCCAGCTGTTGCGGCCGTCGCCGGTGCGCTCGAACTCCCAGTTGATGCCGTTGCGCTTGAAGGCGCGGGGATAGCGGTTCTGGTCGTCGCGCTCGATGCCGCGCGCGCACTCCTCGAGCTCCTTGCGGTCCATGCCGAAGGACTCGACGCCGATGTTGATGAGCGCCTGGGTCATGATGTCCATGTCCCGGCCCTGGATGCCGATGGAGACCGCGGGACTTCCGTCCATGGGGTTGACGGTGTCGAATACGGAGAACTTCACTCCGTGGTTCATGAGTTCGCGCTTGAGCTTCTGGATGTCCTCGCGATTGTCGGCGACCGCCCCGGGGAATACCATGGCCTCGCGGTACTGGTCCGGGTTCTGGGCGCGCACGGTCTCGGCGGAGACGATGCCCTTCTCGCCGCGGCCGTCGACCATGTTCGCGGCCCCGTGCGTGAGGGCGCGGGCGAATCTCGCCGGTATGCGGTCGTTCCTGTTGCCGGCCGCGCGGGCTCGCCGCGCCTGGGCCAGGCCCTCGAGCAGGTACTTGATGATTTCTGAGGCTGATTGCACGGCTGCCGTGCCGGTCCTGAACGCGAGCTGTACCGCCTCGTCTTCTGCTGCCATTTCTTCTGACCCCTTCTGTAGAGCAGGTGTGGATATGGGCCTGCTGGGGTCAGGTGGCGTGGCCGGGGTCGGCGGAAGGTCAGGTGGTGAGGTCGATGCAGTCGGCAGGCCGGACCATCGACGGTGGCATTATAACCAATTGTCTGAGTTTCTATTCAGTCGATTTCCGCCTGTTCGGGATGCAGGCGGGATCGACCCCGACGAGCCTGGCGACGGAGTCGCGCGTTATCTTGCGGTGCCCCCGCTCGGGGGTCCATTGCCTGAGGTCCCCCGACTTGACGAACCTCTTGACGGTCGACGCGCTGACGCCCAGGAAGGCGCACGTCTCCTTGACGGTCAGGAACCTCGGCAGAGCCGCCAGGTCCTCGATGACTGAGCTCATTGGTCCTCCTCGGCGTCCATGACGGCGGACAGCGGCAGCTCCGCGTAGAGGCAGAGCTGGACGATCTCGAGCCCGTCGAGGGCCGCCGCGGCGCGCGACGCCGTGGAGAGCCCGAGCAGCCTCAGGACCTTGGGCAGCGGTATCCCCGTGCCGCGGACGATGTCGAGCGCCGTGGCGCCGGTCTCCCTGAGCGCCGCGGCGAGCGCGTCCATGTGTATGCCGTCTTGTCTGTTCATGTCGGAAGCCTTCCCGTTCCGTGTTCCGATACCGAAAGTATCCGGGTCGTTACGACCCCCGACGGGAACAGTATAGGAACGGGGAGATGGCGCGCGGTGCGATACTTGCCCGCACGGGGTAGAAAGGCCCCGCGCGTTTCGACACGGAAGGAAGTGATGCGTTCGATGAGGTCGAGGGTTCCGGAGAAGTCCGAGCTGGCGGCGCAGCTCAAGCGCTACCGCTACGATGCGGGGCTGAAGGGCGATGAGGCGGGAGCGGTCATCGGCAAGAAGGCCACGACGGTGTACAAGTACGAGGCCGGGACCCTGTGGGTGTCGCCGGGGGACCTGCGGGCGCTGCTCAACGAGTACGGCGTGAACATGGTCACGGCCTTCACCGAGGTCGGCGACCCGAGGGCGGGCGGCAGGAAGAAGGACGAGTCGGCCCTGCGCTGGCGCAAGATGCGCGCCTACTACGACATGATGGGCCCGGCCAAGCAGAGGACCCTGCTCGACGTCGCGAGGGCGATGGCCGAGGACTTCTGAGCCGTGCGCGTGCGCACATCAGCACACCGGCATATATGCGCATGCGCATATATCTATAGCTGCGCATCTGCGCGAATCAGCCCTTGCGCGGGAGCGCGCGGGCGCACGACGGCGCCTCCGCCTGCACAGGCTCGTCCTCGGCGATGGACGGCGCCCTCATGGCATGGGCGTCGGTGTCGATCCAATGCTCCCCGGTCTCGGGGTCGTCGCGCTCGGCGAAGCGGTGGGCGGCATGCCCGACGTCCTCGAACGGGCTGCGGGTGCTGACGAGGTAACGGCGGCGCGCCTGGGTGCCTATATGCCCCATGGGCGACTCGATGTCGAACCAGGGCTGGAACATCTTCGGCATCGTGACGCAGCACACGTTGTCCTGCGGGTCGTAGAGGTGGAGCCGGCCGTCCTGCCCGAGCGCGACGGAATATCCCTCGGGCACGGCGACGTAGTTCACGACGCTGCAGTGCGTGCGCGACGTGTCGACCTCGTCCATGGTGTAGCCGAGCTGGTGGGGCGGGATGAACGCGTTGTACGTGACGTATTCGGGGTGCTCGCGGATCTGCTCGGGCGTGAAGCACATCTCGACGGCGCCGGGCACGTCGACGTCGCCCGTCATGTAGAAGGTGTCGTAGAGCGTGCCGACTACGGCGATCTCCGCGGTGTAGCCCTCCTCGACCACATGGGTCGAGGCCTCGTGTGCGTTGTAGAGGTCCGACCAGCGCCTCATGAGGTCGCTGGACTTGACGAGCTCGGGGTCGAAGTACCTGTCCCCGGGGCGGTAGATCTCCTCGTCGGGGATGTCGCGCTTCGATTTGAAAAGGCCCATGGTGGTCGCTCCTTGGATGATGGCGCGGCGGTATGCCGCGGCCTGCCGATTATCCGCCCGCGCCGCGCCGTGCGCAATGCGGCCTTCCCGCACGGGAAGCCGGGCGCGGTTCAGGTTCATATATACATATATACCCGAACGCGTACATGCGCATACGCGCATTTTCTCATTTACGCATATATGCGCAGACGCGGGAACGCGCCTGCGCATCTGCCCGCGCCACGGCCTAGCCGCACGCGAGCGATTCCCAGGAGATGATCTTCACCGTCCGCATCGCCTCGGCATCGGGCAGGGGCTCTTCTTCCGGCTCCTTCTTTTCCTGACCCCGGATGCGCGCCGGCAGCTCGGAGCCCTGCCCGTCGTAGCCTTCCGGCAGCGCCATGACCTCGTTGACGGCGTCGACGCTCGCGCGCAGGTTCTCCGGGCTGGAGCTCACGTAGATCCTCAGCGTGAAGGAGGGGTCCGTGTGCCCGAGCCAGTTGGACACGGTCTTCGGGTTGACCCCGGACATGATGAGCTCGGTGGCGAAGGTGTGCCGCAGGCGGTGCAGGCCGCACTTCCCGCCGCCTATGCCGAACGTCCGGACGAACGTCCTGAACAGCTGGTTGGCGTATCTCGGCACCATGAACGCGCCGTCGATGTCGCCGACGACGAAGATGTCGTCCGTGAACGGGACGCCGGCGTCGCGGCAGCGGGCCTCCTGCTCCGCCCGTCGGCGCTCCAGCCCCTCCATGAGCCCGTCCGCGATGGGCAGCGCCCTCACGCCGGCCGGGCTCTTCGGCCCCTTGAGGTAGCCGTTGGAGGAGGGCAGGGTGCCGATGGCGCTGGTGATGCGCACCGTGCGGCGGTTGAGATCGACGTTCGCCCAGCGCAGGGCGCAGATCTCCCCGCATCTGAGGCCCGCGAACAGGGCGAGCCGCACTATCGCGTCGAGCGGGCCGCGGATGCACGGGAGGGCGGCGAGCAGCGCGTTCTTCTCTTCGGCGGAGAGCGCGCGGGGGAGCGGGCGGTCGTGCTTGGGCGCGCGGATCCTGCGCAGGTCGAGCGGGGGCCGGAGCATTCGGAAGCTGGCGAGCTCTAGGGTGTCCCTGACCGTCCAGAGCATATGGTTCACGGTCTCGGAGCAGTACCCGTCCTCGACGAGCGAGTCGACGTAGAGCTGCACGTCCTGGGCGGTGACCCTGTCCACGGGAATCTCCCCCAGGTCGCCCAGGAGCCTGACGTGGCGGCAATAGCCGGCATGCGTCGACTTCTCGATGGCGCCGACGGCGAGCGCATGGTCGATGTCGTCCCGCCTGAGCTCGCCGACCGTGGGCATGCGGCCCTCCGTCGCCTCGATGGCTTCGGCCCGCCGCTCGTCTTCCGGGTCGCGGGGGAGGTTGTAGAGGTATTCGGCCGCTAGGTGCTCGGCTTCCGCGCGGCTCGCCGCCGCCCCGATCGTGGCCCACTTGCGATCGCCCTTGCGCTCGGCATCGTAGACCGCGCGGTAGCTCATCCTCCATGAACCGCCGCGGCGGGCGAGGGAGACCCTTTCGTAATGCATATTCCTCAATCCTCCCCTTCATCATGGGCGAGCCTGAGCCCGTAGAGCGTGCATCCGGCGCCAACGATGCGCAGCAGCTCGTTCGCGTCGCTCCTGAGGTGTTCCACGTCGCGGCGGCGGCCGTTCTTCTCGAGCAGCAGCCTGGATCCGGCCGAGGCGGCCCAGGAGCGCGGCGCGTCGCCGAGCCATGCCGGCAGCCGCGTCACGGAGGGCTCGGGATATGCGACGAAGAAGTTCGGCTCGCCGATGCTCTCCCGCCAGATCCCGCGGACGGTGACGGTCATGCGCTCCGCATCGAGGTCGTCGGCGAGTATCCCGCAGATCTCGCCGGGCTTGAGGCCGCATCCGAGGGCGAGGCCGATGGCCGCGGCGGAATGCCCCGATCCGCATGCGGCGAGGGCCCGCGCGGCCTTGAGGCCCGCCGGGGGGATCGGGCGCTTCTTCCTGGGCGGCCGGGGAACGTCGAACGGGACCTCGGAGAACGGGTTGGAGGCGCACAGCCCTTCGGCGAGCGCATGTCTGCCCGCGGCGGCGCAGATGGTCTTGAGCCGGTAGCAGCGCACGCGCGAGACGCCGCGGGACTCGGCCGACTCGAGCGCGGCCGCCGCCGCGGCGGGGCTTATCGAGTCGACGGCGCAGCCCGCTATCGCCCCGAGGGCCCTGCATTCCTTTCGATAGTTCGCGACGGTTTTCCTGGCGGCCCCCTTGGCCGTCAGGATCTCGAAGTAGCGGTCCAGCGCCTCGGCGAGCGTGCACGCCTTCGGCCCCGGCAGGGACGCGAGCGCCGCGGCGCGCGCCCCGTCCGCGCTTTCCGCCCGGAACCTCCTTCGCAGCCTCTTGCGCGACGCGTCGATGATGTCAACCTCCCACACGCCGCATCTGAGCTCCCTGACCGATCTTATCCTTGATTCCGGCAACGTGCCGCCTCCCTTCGCATGATGTGGAAACGTGCCTCCCGGATGGCTCGAGATGGCTCCGGGGGCGGTTATTTCGATGGAGACAGGGTAATTCGACCTATCGCCCACATGAACGGCAATTTATGCTTCTAGCAGCGCAGATGTCGGAATGTGTTTGATGATTTGATACGGGATGGTGACGAGATGACCGGAAATGGAACCGCAGGACGTCAGCAGGTGTTCTTTGTTGACGGCGACAAATTGGCGGCCTGCTTCGATGCGAACGTTGGCTCCGACACCATCGAGGAGATGGCGAAGGCCAAGCCCTGGTACGCCGTCATCCGCGACTCGTCCATGGCTGACGACGCCACACACGCCAACTACGAGGAGCTTTTCCGCACCTACAGCCCCGACACCGTTCCCCAAGTGATTTAAGGCGTCGACATGAAGTTCAAGTTCAAAGTACAACGGTACCAAACCGACGCCGCAGATGCGGTGACCTCGGTCTTCGAGGGGCAGCCCAACCAGGGCGCCTCCGTCTACCTGCGCGATCTGGGCCGCAAGCCCAAGTGTGCGCAGGGCGAGATCGACTTCGGCGACGAGAGCACCGAGGGCTATGCCAATGCGCCCGTCGCGCTTTCGGGCGCTGACATACTGGCAAACGTGCGAGCGGTGCAGCGACGCAACCAGATCCCCGAGTCGGAGGAGCTTTTCTGCAGTATGGGAGCCTGCCAGCTGGACGTCGAGATGGAGACGGGCACCGGCAAGACATACGTCTACACCAAGACGATGCTCGAGCTCAACCGCCTGTACGGCTGGTGCAAGTTCATCGTGGTGGTGCCATCGGTCGCCATCCGCGAGGGTGTGGCCAAGAGCCTGGAGAACACCCAGGAGCACTTCTTCTCCCAATACCACAAGAAGATCAGGTTCTTCATATACGACTCGGACAACCTGACCGAACTGGATGCGTATTCCCAGTCGAGCGACGTCAACTGCATGGTCATCAACATGCAGGCGTTCAACGCGTCGATGAAGGAGGGCGCCAAGAACAAGGCGGCGCGCATCATCTTCGACGAGCGCGACGAGTTCAGCAGCCGTAGGCCCATCGACGTCATAGCGGCGAACCGCCCCATTGTCATCTGCGATGAGCCCCAGAAGATGGGAAAGAAGGGGGGCGCGACCCAGAAGGGCATCGCCCGCTTCAACCCGCTGTTCGTGCTGAACTACTCGGCAACTCACAAGGAGAAGCACGACCTGGTGTATGCCTTGGACGCCTTGGACGCCTACAACCAGAAACTCGTCAAGCGCATCGAGGTGAAGGGCTTCGCCCTAAAGAACATGCGCGGAACCGACGGCTACCTGTACCTGCGCGACATCGTGGTATCCAAGAATCGCGCCCCCGAGGCCGTTATCGAGTTCAAGTGCATGGGGTCTGGCGGCAAGGTGCGCAAGAAGACCGCACGCTTTGGCGAGGGCGACAGCATCTACGGCGCCAGCGGTTCGACGAAGCTCGAAGCGTACCGCGGCTACACCATCGCGAGCGGCAACGACGGCGTGGTCCCGCCCCAGGATGGGCGCCCAGGCTACGTGCGCTTCCTGGACGGCTCTATCGGGGACGACGGGCGCGTCTACATCGGCGAGGTCTACGGCGACTCCGCCGCCGACGACATGCAGCGCATACAGATTCGCGAGACGATCCTGAGCCACTTGCAAAAGGAGGAGGCGCTTTTCCGCCGCGGCATCAAGTGCCTGAGTCTTTTCTTCATCGACCAGGTAGCGAAGTACCGCGACCTCTCCGGAAACGGCGAAACAGTGGGCTACGGTAAGATCTTCGAGGAGGAGTACGAGGCCATCGTCTCCGACAGGCTGGAGCACCCGACGCAGGATGACATCCTCGACCCCTCGTATGCGGAGTACCTCGGGCGATTCGAGGCATGCTCAGTGCACTCCGGATACTTCTCGGTGGACAAGAAGGGCAACGCCGTCGAGTCGAAGGCCGAGAGGAAGGCGGAGCGCGATGACGGCATCGGCATCAACGACGACGACGCGAAACGCGGCTACGACCTGATCCTGCGCGATAAGGAGCGCCTGCTTTCGTTCGATGAGCCGGTGCGCTTCATCTTCAGCCACTCGGCGCTGCGCGAGGGCTGGGACAACCCGAACATCTTCCAGATCTGCACACTCAAAGAATCCGGCTCTGAGACGAGCAAGCGCCAGGAGGTCGGCCGCGGCATGCGCTTGGCGGTCGATCAAGACGGCAACCGCCAGGACGCGGCGCTGCTGGGACCCGACGAGGTGCACCGCGTGAACTTGCTCACCGTGATCGCGTCGGAGAGCTACGAGACGTTCGTGAGGGATTTGCAGACAGATATAAGCAAGAGCCTGCGCGATCGTCCGAAGAAGGTGGAGATGGACCTGTTCAGCGGTCGCGACGTCGTGCTCGACGGCGAGACGGTCTCCTTCACCGAGGACGAGTCGAGGCGCGTATACAAAACCCTCTACAAGTGCGACCTCATCGATGACGACGACAAGCCGACCGCCGAGTTCCGCAAGGCCGTGGAGGACGGCACCTTCGTGGAGTACTTCGTCGCGAAGCTGCCCGAGGAAATCGCCGACGCTGCCCACGCCAAGGCGGTCGAGGCGCTGGTGAAGAGCGTCTACGACGCGCACGCGCTCGACGGCATGATCGGGCGCGCCCAGGAGAAGATCTCCGAGAACACGCTGACCGACAACTTCGCAAGACGCGAGTTCAAGGAACTGTGGGCGCGCATCAACCGAAAGCACGCCTACACGGTGAGCTTCTCGGACGACGAGTTGAGGCGCAAGTCGATAGAGCGTATCAACTGTGACCTGCGCGTGAGCAGGCTGCAGTACACCTTGACGGTCGGCGGGCAAAAGTCACGGGCAACGCGCGACGAGGTGCAGGGCGGCTCGTCGTTCGGCCGCACGCAGACCGAGACTCGCAACGTCGACGCCGGAACCGCGTCCGTGGGCGTGACCTACGACCTCGTGGGCGAGGTGGCGCAGGCCGCTGCTATCACGCGCAGGAGCGCCGCGGCGATTCTCGCCGGCATCGATGCCAACGTGTTCGGGCTCTACCGCGTGAATCCCGAGGAGTTCATCAAGAAGACGGCGGCGCTCATCGTGTCGGAGAAGGCGACGATGGTGGTGGAGCACATCAGCTACCACGAGATCGACGACGTCTACGATGAGGCTATCTTCACTGAGCGCATGCCCGACAACGCGAGCAAGGCGTACGAGGCCAAGAAGAACATCCAGCGCTTCGTGTTTCCCGACTCCGACGGCGAGCGCAGGTTCGCTGAGGACATGGACGCCGCCGCCGAGGTAGCGGTCTATGCCAAGCTGCCGCGCACGTTCCAGATTCCCACGCCGGTGGGCAACTACGCCCCAGACTGGGCCATCGCCTTCAAGGAAGGCAGCGTGCGCCATGTGTTCTTCGTCGCCGAGACCAAGGGCACCGTGGACACGCTGGAGCTCTCCGGTGTGGAGAACGCCAAGATCGCCTGCGCCAAGAAGCTTTTCAACGAGATGAGCACGGGCGACGTGCGCTACCACAACGTGGCGACGTACGAGGACCTGCTCGAGGTGATGGGCAGGATGGGCTAGGCCACGCTTATGAGCCATAAGGAAAACCAGGAAAAGGCCGAGCTTTCGATTTATGAGCAATCGCTGAAAGTCGCGAGGGCAAAAGGCGGAGAAGCTAGAAGGAACGTCGCCCGACTGTCGGGCGACGCCCGCCCATTCGATAGACCCGATATCCTCATCGCAGCAGAAGACGGAAGAAGAATAGTCGGCTTAGAGCACTTTCGTGTTGACCACCATATCGGGAGGGGCAAGAAGGCTGAATCCAAGTCCGCGAGGTTCTCTTCGGATGCAGAGCGCTTTCGAAAGCAACACGAGGATGCAGCTTGTAGGGGCGCTTTGGCAGAAGAGGCTTACCGAGGGTTCGGTGATTTGATTAGCCGGGCGATACGGGAGCAATCGAACGCCTGCGTTGACGACATCAGCACTTCGCTTGACGCTGGGCTGTTCGGCAGGGACGGTCGCGGGCATGCGTTCAAGCTCGATGCGTATCGCGAGAACATAACGCAGAGTGACGCCAATGCCGATATCCAGCTTGGGTTCCTGATTGAGCTCCATACGGATTTGCGCCAATGGTTCCTCAATGATGGATTTAAGGAGACCAGGGTATCTCCAGGTCAGTTTCCGATAAGTTGCGAAGCCTATGAGCTTCTTAGGAAAGCATCGGCTCACGTTGATTGGATCGTGCTTGCGTTTTGCCCGCTTTACAGCGATGAGGTGAGAGACGCCGCGATTATCAGATGCCGCAACGGCATGTTCGAAACGAGCGCCGCTCGACAAGGCATAATCCAGACGCCATATTTAGGCCTTGGAAAAGAAGCGCCTTTCGGCAAGCAGGATAGACAAGGAGAGGTTGAGTTCGGTGTCGGAAACGACGGCGTTGATTATCTGGTCGAAAACACGTCCGGGCAGATGGACCCCATCGAGTTGTTCAACAACGCGATAAGCGGAGCCGCCGAAGCATTCAATCTGGCGCGGAAGGGAAAACCCTTTGCTGCGACGACGTCCGTTCAGCTTGCCTACGACATAGCAAAAGATTCCTTGAAGCACAAAAACGGGAATGTTGGGCCGCAGGATGTCCTTAAGTCGATTGGCGGAATGGATCCATCAGAGAAGACCGCGCGGATGCGGAATTGGAGAAAGCGCTGGCCCGCCGATAGCGTATAGCTTAGCTTTCGATTGACGCGGACGAAGCGCTCTGCGCGCCAGCGATTTGAAAGGAATGCGATGAAATACAACCTCGACAAGCTCAAGAAGGTCGAGCTGCGCGACGTGTGGCTGCACGAGGCGCTCGATTTCACCAGGTGGCTCTCCGAGGAGCCCAATCTTGCCATATTGAGCTCCGCAGTCGGCATTGAGCTCGAGCTCATAGAGACCGAGTCGTCGGTGGGTTCGTTCAATGTCGATATCTATGCGCGGGAAGCCGGCACCGGACGCAAGGTGATCATCGAGAACCAGCTCGAGGACACCAACCACGACCACCTGGGCAAAGTAATCACCTACGCCGCCGGTAAGGGCGCCGAGGTCGTCGTGTGGGTGGTGGCACGCGCCCGTGACGAGCATCGTCAGGCCATCGAGTGGCTCAACCAGCACACCGACAGCGATTTCGGGTTCTTTCTGGTGGAGATAGAGCTGTGGTCCATCGGGGACTCACTGCCCGCCCCGCGCTTCAACGTTGTCGAGCAGCCGAACGAGTGGACGAAGGCCATCAAGCTCAGCGAGGGCCTCTCCGAGACCGAGCGCGTCAAGCTATCGTACTGGACCAAGTATCGCGAGGTGGCCCAGGCGTCACCTGATTTTTTGAAGGCGTTCAACTCGCAGAAGCCCTCGAAGGACCACTGGACCACGTTGCGCTGCGGCACGTCCGCCTATCACATCGCGCTGCTTATAGACACGCAACACGGCAGAATCGGCATCGAGTTCTACGCGCCCAACGACAAGGAGATCGGCCACAAGGCCATAGACAACGCCGATTTGTTTGAAGAACGTCTCGGCCTTGCGGCCACGCCCTTCGACGCCAAGAAGGCATCGGGGCTTCGCTTCTACAAAGACGGCTGCAAGATCAAGAACAACGAGGCCGCCTGGCCGAGATTTATATCAGAGCAGCTCAAATGGGCTATCGTTATGAAGCAAGTAATCGGCGAACTTGAGCTCTAGGCATTCAAGGGCTTACCCTTTTCAGTTGCTGCATAGTTCGATATTGACAAATGTAGAGTTCCTGCTCGGTCGCCAGCTGGCCTCGACATCAAAAAATTGTTCTGCGGACTTGTTGTTTAGGATTGGAGCCTTTGTGACTGTTTTGTCGCCCGCGGAATGCTTCGTGGTTCCGGGCGCATCCTCACAGCACGCGCTTTCCAATCCACGCGACAAGGGCAATGAAGCCCAGACATAGTTTTCCGATAAAGCTGAATACGCATTTAATAATCTTCATTTTCAAATCCTTCCAGCCAGTTCTCTTCTTGATTGTTGGTTTCTGTTTCGTTCGGTGATTCCCTGGGGCAAGCTGCTTTGAGTCGGTAGACGAGCTCTTCCGAGCAGCCACAGTGCCGCGGTATCGCATCGCGCGCGATACCGCAGTCGGCTTGCGAGACAGTAGAAAGCTCATCGAACAGGTGCACGATGGTTTCCGCAACCGATCGATTCGATGTTCCGAGCCATAGCCTTGCGGATCTCATCAGCTGGCCAACATCGACCATCTCGCCAAGGACGCGCGCCAAGGCAAGCTCGCCGTCGACGGCGACCCATTCGAGTTCATCTAACTCCGAAGCTTCCGCCAGCAGGAAGCGCCAGCCGCGCCTGCGCCTGGCAACAGGCGTCTCGTCGTCAGGGCACTCCTCGGTGCCTGAAGGGTCGACGTCGTAATGATGGGCGGCAAGCCACAATCCCTTTTTTCCAAGCTCGTCGAAGCGCAGTTCGAAGTTCGTGAGTGCGTTCTCTTTTCCCAACGGGCTTGGGGCTGTGAACGACATCGTGTCGAACACGTCGACCCTGCCGTTTCGATACGCCATCTCTATCTTCATTTACCGTTCTCCTCGATCTACCCGGCGTTGCTCTCGTTGGCGTCGTTGCGCCGTTTCCTGTTCCTTGTTTCGACCGTTTGACGCATGGGCGTTGGCTCGACGCCTGTCATCGCCGGGGTGCGAGCGTGGCTCGCCCTTCTCGGACAGCAACCCGTATGAGGCGAGTATCTGGGCTGCCTCGCGGATTTCCGTCGCGGCTGCAATGGCGCGAGGGTCGCTGAAGGCTCGTTCCGCCTTGGCCTCCATGGCGCGTGCCCTTGTTGTCGCGTCCGCACGGTTCGCTATCCCGTACTTAGAGCACGTCTCCAGGGCGCTTGCAATGTCTTGCAGGTCGCTCAGGCTCTCAAGCGCGATCGCGTTCCTTGCGGCTTTCAGTACCTCGCGGTTGCTCATGCCTTCGAGGCTCGTTCCGCCGAAGCTCCTCCCGACGGCTTGCTTGGTGTAGGTGTACCCGAGTTTGCCCCCGGAAACCTTGCATTTCAGCGCTTCCCTCATGCTGTAGACCCAGTCGTCCCGTCCGCCGCGTGTCGATGCTGGCGAGACCTCGATGCCCAGCAATCCGAGCACCTGCCTGAACTCGGCATCGCTTCTTGAGAGCTTCTTCGCTATGCCCACGCGGCACCTGATGTCCGATACCCATGAGTAACCGCCTTCTGCGACTATCTCGTGCTCGGCGCGGCTCATATGGACGTCTTGCCGTTTGGAAGGCCCCTTGCGCCCATGCTCTTTCTCTGCAAGCCTTTCGACGCCGCTCTTAGCCTTCGACTCGTTGGAAAGGCCGCGCAGCCCGCGCGCCCGGGCCATGTCTTGCAAGGCGCGGTTGAGTTCCAGCGGGTTTTTCGTCTGCATCCTGTTGCCAGTCTTGAGGTTGGTGTTGTTCACAACCACGTGCGCATGTGGGATCCCGTTTGCGTTGTCGTCGTGGTAGACGATGGCTATCTGGTGGTCGCCGAAGAAGCGAAGCGCCCAGTCGCTCGCCAACCCACGAAGCGCCTCGATGTCGATGTCATCCTCCGGGTCGGGCGAGATGACGAAGTGCTTGTAGGTCCGGGCCTTCCTGCCTTTGTAGGGCGCGTCGTTGCCGAACGATGCGCGCGTCCTGTTCATCTCGCGGTCCCATTCGACGGCTTCCTTGCCGGCTTCGTCGTAGCCTGCCATCTCGCGCTCGTCCCATGACAGGTTGAAGAAGTCGCGGGCTATGGCGCGCCCGTTCTTCTCAAGGTACCTTCGGACGTTGCGGCAGCCCGTGTGCCCGGATATCGGCTTCAGTATCGGCATGGGCCGCCGCCTACTACGATGGAGCCTTCCAAGTCGTCGAGCCGCCCCTCAAGCCTGCGCCGACCTTCTTCGACCGCATCGAGCTTTTCGTTCGCGATGCCGATCTGCTGGACGAAGTAATCCCGCCCGGGGGCTTTCTTGCGCGCTGCGTACGCTATCGCGTTGAGGGCGTGGACGCCCTGGTTGTAATGGCGGCCCCAGCGGACGAGCTCGTAGCGCAGGGCGCCGAGGGTCTTCGCGTCGACGACGAGAACGTTTGCGCCTTTCGGGTCTTGGCATGCCGATACGGGGATGCGGATGAGGTAGCGCATGTAGGTCGACGGGGCGACGTCGAGAGCTGCGGCGTTCTCGTGCAGCGATCCGTAGTCCCGATCGTCGAGCCTACAGGTGACCATGTGGGTTTTCTTGGCCATGGGATTCTCCTTTGCGGTCGGCGCAGCCAAACGTGGAAGGTGCTGCGTGGTTCGTTTCTTGAGCGAGCTATTGCTCGCCGGGGAGCGGGGGCAGCCCCCGCATGCTTCCTTCCTGCGGTGGTGTCGCCGCTGGGAAGAAGCGGTTCCGAGCCATTGCCCGGCACGGCGCCAAGGCGCCTTCGGGCGTTGCGCATCGGCTCGGACAAGTGCTATTCCGGCATGCGTTGGAAAACGTATTACGGAATAGGCTACTTGCTACTTAAGGTGCTGAAGACCCTTCCGATGCGTCCATCACTTCTCGAAGGGCGGCTTGCATCGCCTCGATGCATTCCAGGTCGTGCGGCGCGGGCATTCCCTTGAGGTCCTTCGCGTACTTTTCGACGAGTTTCCTTGCCTTGGCCAGTGAGTCGTCGGGACGCGATTCCGAAGGGCGAATTGAGAGCAGGGATTGGGTGATATCGCGCTTCGACATGCCGTCGACGTCCATCTCCCTGAAAGCCTTCTCCTGCGCTGGCTTGGGCATGGCGGCGAGCGCCTTCACTGCCGCCGCCGAGACCTTGCCGGCGTTTGCCATAGGTTTCCAAGAGTCCGACACTGATTTTTCGATCGTCTTCGCCAGGGCCTCGTCGCGCTTGATGGTCTTTCCCGATACCTTGCGCCCCGTCTGTTTCTCGATGATGGAGGCCTTGATGTCCTCGGTGCGCACGCCTGAAAGCGCTGGGTCTGAGTCGCGCATGTTCTGAACTTGCGCGCCGAGGGCCCTCGTCGCAGCGGCGCGCTCTGCCACCGTGAGCTCGCGTACGAAGTAGTTGGCTGCATGAAGCATGGACACCGCCTGCTCGTCGGTTATGCCTTCGACGATGCGGCAGCCCATCTTCCGATAGGCGGGGTCTTTCTGCGCCAGCAGCCTGAACGCCGCGCGGCGCCTGTGGCCCGATATGAGCTGCCAGAGCCCGTCCGGCAGCTTGCGCACGAGCGGCAGGTCGGTGAGCCCGTCTTTCTCGATGGATGCGGCCAGCGCCTCGATCGAGGCCTCGTCCATCGAGTAGACGGCGTTTTCGGGGTTGTCCTCGATGGCGTTGATGTCGAGCTCTGCCACTGGGTATTTGCTGCGGGTCTTCGCGCCCGCGTCGAGCAGACCGCTGATGGAGAACCCTGCGGCCACGTCACTAGCCGAGCTCATCGGAGACCTCCTCCGCGAGTGCGGCATAGTCCTTTGCGGCGCGGTTCTTCGGGTCGAATTCCACGACCGGCTGCCATTGCCAGCTGCCCTCCATCACCTTCGAGGAAGAGTGGATCACGGTTCGGAGTTGGTCGTTCGGGAAGAAACGGTCGAGAACCTCCGCACCCGTTGCCTCGCTGCGCGTCGCGCGGCCGGGAACGCAGGTCCTCAGAATCTTGAAGCGAGGCGTCGGCATGCGCAGGGCGTCGGCGATGGCGCGCGTGGCGTTCACCGTGAGCGCGGTTCCGCGCATCACGGAGCTGTCGAGCTTCACGGGCACGATCACCAGCCCGCCGTCCGCTGCGGCGAGGTACGCGTTGAAGGCAAGGCGCTTCATGACGGGCGAGCAGTCGACAATCGCTATGTCATAATCGTCCGAAGCGTCGTCGAGCGCGAATTTGAGCCGCTGCTCCCGAAGCATCAGCTCGTTCTGGTCGATAAGGTCGATGAGCGACGGCACCATGCTCAGGTTCGGAATCTTGGTTTCATGGGTCACCTTCTCTACGGGGGCATTCCCGTAGAGAAGCGATATGGAGTTGAGTCCGGTGGACTCGGCTTCGCCGTAGAGCCCGAAGTAATCGGTCGCCGACGCTTGGGGGTCGAGGTCTATCAGCAGAACCCTCTTGCCGTTCTTGGCGAACAGCGTAGCCAGGTTGACGGCCGTGGTCGTCTTACCGACGCCCCCTTTGTAGTTCGAGATGGCGATGGTGTTCATCGCTTCCTCCTTTGCATTCGCGCTCCGACTGCGCAAGATGTGGAAGAGGCGCAGCCGGGGGCTTCGTAATACGTTTTCATTGTATCAAACACCGTTCGATATTGAACGGTGTTTGATTGCGGCGGTGCTCCGAAGAAACGGAAAAGCGCCTTCGGACCGCTTTTCCGCGGCAGGTGCAGGATGCCTTCGCATCCTGCCGCAGGGGTTTGGGGACGAGGAGTCCCCATGCTCGACTATTTCGTGCGGGTGCCTTCCTAATCGGAAGCCTTTGCCGCAGGCAAGCCCGCCGGGGTCGCCCCCGGCGGGCCGCTGCTGGCCCGAAGCGGCCCGGAGGTCGTTAGGCCGGATCGGCTGACAGTGCGTTGATGTGGTGGCGGAGCATCGCGCGGCTTTCGCCGATGATCACCATCGAGATGATGTCGAAGCGGACGGACACGTCGGTTTCCTCGTAGCCGGCCATGTAGGCGATCGCGGTGCGCTCGAACTTGGCGCGCTTCGCTTCGGTGCCCGCCTCCGCCGGGAAGCCGGCCTCGGTGTTCGTCTTGGCGTTCACCTCGACGAATACGACGTCCGCATCGTCGCGGGCGATGATGTCGGCGCCGCCCGCCGTGCATTCCCAGCTGGTTTCGAGGATTTCGTAGCCCCTCGACTCCAGGAACCGCTCGGATGCCTTGATCGCCTTGGGCTTGAGTTCTTCTGCGTTCATGGCTGACCTCCATCGAATCTTGGCTGGACCCTTTGTCCTGCCTTGCGATTCGAAGGCCGCGCCGCGGGGCGCGCGCCGCAAGGGAGGAAAGCCGAAGGCGTCTTGCCCCAACCCTTTCCGCCGCAAGTTTCCCTAATTCTTTTTCAGTCCTGCCCTCTGAATATCCTGCAAAAGAATTCGGGAAAGTTTCGGCGCCCTTGCGGCGCGGGCCCCGTTGCGCGAACGTGGCGAATCCAAGGAAGGCGAAGGGCCTTTGCCGGTTCGGGGCAACCGCTGCTCGCAGAAAAACGCCGCAAGGGTCTCGGTCAGCCGCGTCCCGTCTGCTCGATCAGGGCATCCTCCTCGTCAAGCGGACTCTCGACGTCGGCGATCCCGAGGAAAAGGTCGCACAGCAGCTCGACCCTCGCTTCGAGCTCCTCGCCGAGATCTCCCGTGTTGCGCAGGCGGCTCAGCTCGCCGACGACGGCGCGCATCTCGTCGCGAAGCATCTTGAACGTGCGGACGTCCGGGACGATGGTGAACTCCTTGTCCTCGATCTTTGCCATGATGTACTCCTGCTGCGTGACCCCGGCCGCCCTCGCGAGAAGCTCGATGCGGTGTCTCTCCTCGGGCGAGCAGCGGAACGCCTTCGAGATGGTTCGCTTGCGGTGGCTGTTCGGACAGGGCATCAGAATCCACCCCGTTCTTCTTCGAGCTCGTTGGCCATGTCGTCTTGCACATTCGGGAACAGGTGGGCGTAGCGGAAGGTGATGTCGGTCGCCTCGTGCCCCATGCGGTCTGCGATGGCGAGGGCGGTGAAGCCCATGTTGATGAGCAGGCTCACGTGGCTGTGCCTCAAATCGTGCACGCGTATCTTTTTCACGCCGCTCGCCGCGCATCCTCGCTGCATCGCGTGCGATATGTAGTGCTTCGACACGGGGAACAGGCGATCGCCTTCGCCAATCTCCGGGTGGTGGTTCGCGTAATCGCGCACCTCGTCGGCCAGGAAGCGCGACATCTTCACGGTTCGCACCGATTTGGGCGTCTTCGGGTCGGTTATCACGTCGCGGCCGCCCAATCTCTGGTAGGACTTGTCGATGCGCATGGTCGATTTCTTCCAATCGAACGAGTCCGGCGTGAGGGCCAGGAGCTCTCCCTCGCGGACGCCGGTCCAGTACAGCACCTCGAAGATCACGAACGCGCGGGGATCGTCCATCGTTGCGTCGGAGAACCTCAGATACTCGTCCTTGGTCCAGAAATTCATCGTGCGGGCTTCCTTGCCGCCCATCTTCACGGTTCTCATCGCGGGGTTGGGGCTCAGCCCGTAGTACCTCTCCGCGTGGTTCAGAATGGCGGTCAGCTGGTTGTTGAGCGTGCGCAGATACGTGGCGCTGTAGGGCTTTCCGTCGTTTGCGTCGGGCGCCATGAGGGCATTCTGCCAACGGACGATGTCAATGGTGCGTATCTCGTCCATCTTCTTGTTCGCGAAGAAGGGCAGCACCCTCGACTTGATCGCGTACTCCTTCTGCCGCCAGGTGTGCTCGCGCAGCCTGGGGCGAAGATCGGCTTCGTAAACCTTGAAGAACTCGCCGAACGTCATCTCCATGGTGCAGCCCGCGCTGGCGATGAACTCGTCCTCCCAAGCCTGCGCCTCTTCCGCCGTCGCGAACCCGCGCTTGCATTTGTGCACTTCGTTGCCAAACTTGTCCTTGCACCTGAATTGCGCGAGCCAGGTGCCGTTCTTGGCAAGCTTTACGCTCATTTCCAACCTCCCTTCTGCTTGATGTAGAGCTCGTCCAGAAGCTCGCAGCTCACGCGCCCCGGGATGGTTCTGCAGCCCTTTCTCTCCATCTCAAGGTTCAGCTCGTGGATAAGCTCGTAGGCCTTCGTCCTTCCGATGTGCAGCTTCTCTGCGACTTCACGGGCGCCGATGAGTCGTTTCGGGTTCTCGGACATCTTTCCTCCTTACAGTTCAATATCGAACGGTGCTTAAGGCGAATCGTAACCGTTCAATATCGTGCGGTCAATATCAAACCGTTCAGAAACGTGCTATTATTTCCGCGTTATGTTCAATCGTCCGCCCGAAAAGGGCGCCTTCAGGAGGCTGCATGGGAACTGGCGAACTCATTAGGAAGTACCGCAAGATGCGGGGTCTTACCCAAAGCGAGCTTGCGGAGAAGTGCAGTTTGACGGATTCAGCGATTAGGAACTACGAGCTCGGCAACAGGACGCCTGGGGAAGATCAGGTGAAAGGAATCGCATCGGCGCTTCACGTTGCGCCCGAATCGCTTTCCGACGTTCCCGTGGCCACGGCGCGCGAGGCCTTGGAGCTCATCTTCAGGATCGACGAGGAGTTCGGCTTCAAGCCGAAAGAGATCGGCGGCGAGCTCGTCCTGGCCATCGACCCGTCGTCGAAGAAGGCGCCCAAGCTCGCCCAGGCGCTCAAAGCTTGGCTCGCGCAGATTGATTCGGAAAAGTCCGGCGAAATCACCGCCGAGCAGCTCGCCGAATGGAAGGCGAAATTCGGAGCCTAGCAAGCCACTTTCGGAATGATTGCGAATCACTTTTATTGATAAAAGTCGCTATTTTCAGTTGTTGCAGGGGGGCATTTTAAGGCCGAAATCGGCTCGATTTTCGATTTGTCATCCCCTCAACTTGACCTGGTATTTTGTCCAGATACCACGTAAAAATGTCCAGTGATTCGCGATTGATTCGAATCACCCCCAAAGAGCGCGACAATCGCCAAAACACTCGTCGCAGGTGGTTTGGCGTATTCTTGTTTTATGCCATGCTGTTGCACGGTCGCCATGGGGTGCAACCAATCCCGAATCCACAGAATGACAACGAATCAAAATACCTGTTCAAAGGCATAAAAATACCCCGGAAACTTACGCTTCCGGGGTGGAATCATTCTCTTGTTTTGCAAGTGGCTTGATTCGCTATGACCCTCAATGGAACTTCATGAGCCATGATGAATCATTGCAGGTGGCTTTGCAAAATTAGCCTAGGGTCACTCCCACTCAATCGTCGCGGGGGGCTTGCTGGTGATGTCGTACGCTACCCGGTTCACGCCCGGGACTTCGGCTACGATGCGGCTCGACACTCGGGCCAGCACTTCGTAGGGCAGCTTCGCCCAGTCTGCCGTCATCGCGTCGCTCGACTCCACGGCTCGCAGGATGATGGGGTAGGCGTACGTCCGCTCGTCGCCCATGACGCCGACGCTCTTCACGTCGGGCAGCACGGCGAAGTACTGCCATACGCTGCGTTCGCTGTTGCGCTCGCCGGTCTCCTCGTACACGCGGACGTTGTAGGCGTCCAGCTCCTCGCGCACGATAGCATCGGCGTTTTTCAAAATCTCCAGCTTCTCGCGCGTCACCGTGCCGATGATGCGGATGGCCAAACCCGGACCGGGGAACGGCTGACGATGCACGATGTGGTCGGGCAGCCCCAGCGCCGTGCCCAGCGCACGCACCTCGTCCTTGAAGAAGTGGTCGAGCGGCTCGATCAAATCGAAATGCACGCCGTCGGGGAAGGGGATCAGGTTGTGGTGGCTCTTGATGGTCGAGGCCTTGCCGCCGGTCTTGCGCGCGCCGCTCTCGATGATGTCGGGGTAGATGGTGCCCTGCGCCAGGTACTTCACCGGCCGGCCGCCCTCGGCCAGCTCCTCCGCGACGGCGAAGAACTCCTTCCAGAACTGCGAGCCGATGATGCGGCGCTTCTGCTCCGGCTCCACGACGTCGGCCAGCAGCGCGGCGTAGCGGTCCTCGGCGTGCACGTGCACGAAGTCCACGTCGAACTGCTTCGTGAACACGTCCTCAACTTCTTCGGGCTCGTTCTTGCGCAGCAGCCCGTGGTTGATGAACACGCAGGTCAGCTGCTTACCGATAGCCTTTGCGCACAGCGCGGCCACCACGGAGGAGTCCACGCCGCCCGAAAGGCCCAGGATCACGCGATCGCTTCCCACCTGCTCGCGGATGGCCGCCACGGCATCGTCGATGATGGAGTCCATCGTCCAGCTGGCCTCAAGGCCGCAGATGCCGAACAGGAAGTTCCTCAGCAGCTGGTCGCCGTGCGGCGTGTGGCGCACCTCGGGATGGAACTGCGTCGCGTACAGCCGGCGCTCCGCGCACTCCATCGAGGCCACGGGGCACACGTCGGTCGAGGCCGTCACCGTGAAGCCCGCAGGCGCCTCGGCTACGGCGTCGCGGTGGCTCATCCACACCGTCTGCTTGACGGGCGTCTCGCCGTACAGCAGGGACGTCCCCTCGTCGCGCCGCGTCAGAGGCGCGGCTCCGTACTCGCCCTTCTCGGTGTGGCCCACGGTGCCGCCCAGCGTGACGGCCATAATCTGCTGGCCGTAGCAGAAGCCCAGCACGGGAATGCCCAGCTCGAAGATGCCCGGATCGATGGACGGCGCGTCCTCGGCGTACACGCTGGCCGGCCCGCCCGACAGGATGATGGCCGCGGGCGCGAGCTCGCTCACCTCCTCGGCGGTGATGTCGCACGGGACGATTTCCGAGTACACGTGCAAATCGCGCACGCGGCGGGCGATTAGCTGCCCGTACTGGGCTCCGAAATCGACGACGATGACCAACTGGCTGGACGGGGTGGTGGACACGGGTGGCTCCTTCGCATAAATGGATCGCTCTCGTTTTTCGCTAGCCATCTTACACGAAAAGACAGCGATTGCCGGGTTGATGAGGCGTGCTGCACAGGCTTTGCACGAAGGAGATTGCCAGCTAACTCTCTAAGATGCAATTAAGTAAAAAATAATTTAATCTGATAAGTAGCGTGTTGGGAGAATTCATTTTTTTGTTTAGGGAGCCGCATTATGGTCGCTGGTTTTAAGATTAAGGAAATTGAGCTCCGTTCAGAAGAAGGAACTCGGTTCAGCCCAAAAGCACTAACAATCATTGTTGGGCCAAATAATGCTGGGAAAAGTAGGTTTCTGAAAGAAGTTCGGTCTGCCCTTTTGGGTAGATTGAGCGACGAAGACGGCGGCCTAATCCTGGGTCGGAAAATAATAAGCACTATTGAATTGCTGCTTCCCGAATCGACGGACGCTCTATTTGAGTGGTTTGATCTGGATCGAAAAGTGGTTCGCGATGAAAATGGAAACTATGGTGTAAGAGAGTACTGCAATACTGGAATTAATATTAATCAATATGGTCAAATAGTTCGAGAAGAGTGTGCGACAAAATATCAGGGACAGTGGAAGGATGTAATCGAATCTCATTATGCCTCTCCCAATGATGCGCGTGCTTTAGATGCGCTTCTCAATTTCATAGGGCCACTGCTTGTCGGCTATTCTGGCACAGAAGATAGATTGATTCTTTCCGCTGGAGAACCGTACTACGGCGTGGCAGATTCAAATACGAATTTTCTTTCACGAGTTCGATCCCAAGATCAAATCCTTGATGACTTGTCGGAAATTTCTAAAAGATTATTTGGGAAAGATGTCGTACTCGATGACGTTACAAAAGGTGGAATGATCCAATTCAAGACTGGTTCGGATTTTTCGAGTTACAGAACAAGTGCTCGTGGAACCTCAGATTTCGAATTCCTGTTAGAGCAGGGTGTTTCCTTGAAAGACGAAGGAGATGGGTTTCGAAGCTTCGTTTCTGTATATCTTGCTCTTAGGTCGGGAGACAAACCTGTAGTTCTAATTGACGAGCCAGAGTCTTTTCTTCATCCGCCTCAAGCTTACGAACTGGGGAAGGTGATTGGCTCTTCAGCTGAACAATGCAGCCAAATGATCATAGCGACGCATAGTACGCATCTTCTTAATGGCATCATGTCAACATGCGACTGGGATAACTGCGACATTTTAAGACTACAGCGCGACGGAGACTCTCTTCGAGCGAACTTGCTTGACCGCGAGGGCTTGGATAGGGTGAAAGGGGATCCTCTGCTGAGAAGCACGCGTCTTTTGGAGGGCGTTTTTACGCGTGTCGTAGTTGTAGTGGAGTCGGAGTCGGATGAGCTTGTGTATCGGGAAATCCTGAATAAAGTGGGCGTAGCCGACGAGGCGTTCTTTGTTAACGTGCACAGCAAGGACAGAATTGCATTCGCGGTGGAATTTTATAAGAACGTTGGCGTTCCCTGCTGCGCAGTGATGGATTTTGATATTTTGAATGATAAGAATAAGTTCAAAAGAGTCTTGAAGTGTTTTGAATGTGACCCTAGCGGAAGGCTTTCCCAGATAGCTCAAGAGACAAGAGACGCTATAGAATGCGATGCGGGAAAGCCCGAAGAGACAAAGCTACGGTACAAACGCGATCCTTTGATGTATCTAGATAAGATTGAGAATGAAGTTGAAGAGTTGCTAGATCGATGCTTGGAGTGCGGTTGTCTTATTGTGAGGACGGGCGAACTCGAAACCGTTTTTGGAGAAAAGGTAGCCTATCGATCTTCGAAACGGGCTTGGCTCTCCGAAGCCCTGGATTATCTGAACCATTTGGAGCCTGGCGAATTAACTTCTCTTGCGATCGTTTCCGATCTCATAAAGATGTTGCAGGTTGCGAAATAGGGCTGATAGGCAGTTGTATTGTCGAATCCGATCTTCTTCGCTTGCGATGTGCCCCCTGTGGTTTCTCGACGCTCCACGCTCATCCTCGTGTACAATTTCCGGCATGGAGAACGCGCGAAACGACATAGAGGCGCTTGACGACTTGGAGCTGGACGCGCCCGCGTCCGTTCCTGCCGCGTCAGACGACGTCGCCGCGCCTGCGCGCCCGGCGAAACGTCCTCGTCGCGAGGCTCCCACCGACGAGGAGCGCCGTCAGATGCACGCCTCGTTCAACGACCGCATCTCCTACCTTTGCAAGATGGCGGCGCTCGTAGTGGCGCTCGTCTCCCTTGCCACCATCGCGCTGGGCCAAGAGCTTCCCCAATTCGTTCTCATGGGACTGTGCCTGTCGGTGGCGCTTTTGGCCATCGCCATGCTGCAAGACCATCATCAGCGCAAACGATAACCGCATCGACCCAACCAAGGATACGCACGCATGATCATCGAAGCATTGAAGGCCTTCCTCATCGGCATCGTGGAGGGCATCACCGAATGGCTGCCCATCTCCTCGACCGGCCATATGATCCTCGTGGACGAGTTCGTGAAGCTGCAGGTGTCCGACGAGTTTTTGGCCCTGTTCCTCGTGGTCATCCAGCTGGGCGCCATCATGGCCGTGCTCATCCTGTACTTCCACAAGCTGAACCCGTTCTCGCCGAAGAAGGACGCCGTCGAGAAGAAGAGCACGTGGCGTCTGTGGGGCATGGTGGCCATCGGCTGCATCCCGGCTGCCGTCATCGGCCTCTTGTTCGACGATCTGGTGAACGAGTACTTCTACAACAAGGTGACCGTGGCGGCCATGCTCATCCTGTACGGCGTGGTGTTCATCGTGCTCGAGCGCCGCAATCGCCGTCGACTGCGCGAGGCCGAAGCCGCCCTCGAGGCGCCGCGCGGCCGCCATGCGCGCGTGTCGTACGGCGATGTGTCCGACGAGGCCGAGGCATCGCTGTTCAAGATCACCGACGTGGACGAGATCGACTGGAAAACCGCGCTCAAGATCGGCTGCTTCCAGGTATTGGCCATCATCCCCGGCACCAGCCGCTCCGGTGCCACCATCATCGGCGGCATGCTGGCCGGCTGTTCGCGCACCGCGGCGGCCGAGTTCACGTTCTTCCTGGCCATTCCCATCATGTTCGGCTGGGGTCTGGTGAAGTGCATCAAGTTCGTGGCGGCCGGCATCGCCATGACCTCCACCGAGATCCTCGTGCTGGCGGTGGGAATCATCACGGCGTTCGCCATGTCGGTGGTGGCCATCAAGTTCCTCATGGGCTATATCAAGAAGAACGACTTCACCGCGTTCGGCTGGTACCGCATCGTCGTAGGCGTGCTGGTGCTGGGCTACTTCGTCTTCGAAAGCATGGGCATGCTGCCGTAAAGGTCGTGCATACAGATATCGCACGGTTCGCGGCGCGCCTTCGGGCGCGCCGCTTTGCGTTATCGCTGCGCCCCGCTACGCCATGAACAGCACGGCGAGCAGCGGGATGGTGAAAACGGCGCCCAGCGTGGTTACGAACGTGCCCTGCGCCATAGTCTTGCTGTCGCCGCCGTACTGGTAGCACAGCATGGTGCCGTTCGTGGCCACCGGCATGGCCGACAGCAGCACGATCACGCCCAGCAGCACGGGGTCGCTCACGAGGAAATGCAGCGGCAGCCATACGAGCGCTGGCGCGACCAACAGGCGCACGAGCGCGGCCGCCATGAGGCGCGGCCCGCCCACCAGCTGGCGCGCCGGCACGTTGGCCAGCGACGAGCCGATGATGAGCATAGCCGCCGGGGTGGTGAGCGAGCCCAGGGTGTCCAGCGCCTCGCCGAGCACCGGCACGCCGTGGATGCCGGCGAACGCCAGCGCGATTGACGCGACGCTGGCCACGATGCACGGCGAGAGGAACGACTTCGGGCTCATCTTGATCTTCACGCCGTATTTGTTGTCCGTGGCGAGCATCCACACGCCCAGCGTGAAGACGAGCGCATTGAACGCGAGATTGAACACCGTCGTGTAGATGAGCGCCTCCGCGCCGAAAACAGCCGCCGTCACGGGGAAGCCGATGAAGCCCGTGTTGCCGAACACCATCATGAACCGGAAGACGCCTTTGCGTCCGTCGGGCACGCGCAGCGCGGCCGTGATGGAGAATCCGATTGCGACGAGCACCACGTAGCTGGCGCACGAAACGCCCGCGGTCCAGAGGATCTTCGTCGCCGAGGGCAGCGTTTCGGCGGTCAGCACGGAGGCCAGTATAAGCGCCGGCAACGCCGTATTCAGGATGAGCTTCGAGAACTTCTTGTCGAAGTCCTCGTCCATGAGGTTCAGCCGCTTGGCGGCGTAACCTGTCGCGCCCACGGCGAACAGGACGACCATCTGCACGAATATGTCGGCGAATTGCGAGATCAACGAGGCTTCCCTCTCAATAGGTTCGGATTCGGCGCAGCAGCGAGGCGCGCGTTTCCAGTGTACACCGTCAACGGGAGCCGGGGCGCCGAGCGGCTTGCAGCTTCGCCCTTCCATCGGTTTTCGGCATGCGCCGACCGCGATATCCCATGAACTTCCTCGCTAATTCGGCCGGCATGGCAATCGGGCGCGCCGCTTTTGCTATCATGTCAGCACACGTGTCGCCCGAGAACATCGCCGCTTTCGCGCGAGGCAGCGGGTCGAACCGCACGTTAAAGCATGAGAGTCATGAGAGGAAAAGCCGATGTCTGAGAGAGACAGCTCCCTGGCGGAGATCCAAGAACATCGTGCCAAGATCGACGAGATCGACAAGCAGATCGTCGCGCTGCTCAACAAGCGCGCCGGCCACTCGCTGGTCATCCGCGGTTTGAAGCCCGGAGCCCACCTGGGCCTGTACGACGCCAAGCGCGAAGAGGAGATATTCGCGAAGGTGAGCAGCTACAACGAGGGTCCTTTGTACAACGAGAACCTGTGCGAGATCTACGCCACCATTCTCAAGATCATGAAGGAGACCCCGTCCGTATGAGCGAAGCGAAGATAGCCCCCATCCCCGACTTGGGCACCCGCACCGACGAGATCACCATCTTCGCCGGCCCGTGCTCCGTCGAGTCGGCCGAGCAGTTCGAAGAAGTGGCCGAATGCGTCGCGGGCCTCGGTCTCACCTGGATTCGCGGCGGCGCGTTCAAGCCCCGCACGAACCCGCACTCGTTCCAGGGCCTGGGCGAGGAGGCCCTCAAGATCATGCGCGATTCCGGCGAGAAGCACGGCCTGAAAACGCTCACCGAGGTCATGGACTCGGCGCACTGCGAGCTGGTCCACTCCTATGTGGACGGCCTGCAGGTAGGCGCGCGCAACTTCCAGAACTTCAGCCTGTTGAAGAAAATCGGCCAGGTCACCGCCGAGTCGCACAAGATGGTGCTGTACAAGCGCGGTTTCGCGGGCACCATCGCCGAATGGCTGGCCGCCACCGACTACCTCACGGCGGAAGGCAACGACAACGTGGTGCTGTGCGAGCGCGGCATCCGCACGTTCGAGACGGCCACGCGCTTCACGCTGGACATCGCCGCCATCCCGGTGATCCACAAGCAGTCGCTGTGCCCGGTGTGCATCGACGTGTCGCACCCTGCCGGCCAGCGCGACCTGGTGCCGTCGCTCGCCTTTGCCGCCGTGGCGGCCGGCGCCGACTCCCTCATGATCGAGGTGCATCCCAACCCGCCCGCGGCCCTGTCCGACGGCCCGCAGCAGCTGACGCCGGCCCAGTTCAAGGTGCTCGTGGCGAAGCTGCGCGAGATCGCCGCCGTCTTCGGCAAGAAGATCGTGTAAGGAATCGGGCGCGTCCGACGGCTCGGAAACCGTCGGACGCGCCCCGTTTGTAAAAACTTTACCCGAACTTTACCTTCCCTTGACCGGGGCCTTACCGTCTGCCCGGTATCCTTTCGACTCGCGTGCATGAGCGCTTGCAACCGACGATGCGAAGGGGAGTCCCGCGTGAACGCTCCGATGGAAACCGTGTTCGGCCTGCTCGGCGGACTGGCCGTGTTCCTGTTCGGCATGAACATGATGTCCGAGAGCCTGCAGAAGGCCGCCGGCGCCAAGATGAAGTCGATCCTGTCCATGCTCACCTCGAACCCGGTGCTGGGCGTGCTGGCGGGCGCGGTGGCCACCGCCGTGCTGCAAAGCTCCAGCGCCACCACGGTCATGGCCATCGGCTTCGTCAGCGCGCGCCTCATGACGCTGCGCCAGGCCATCGCCGTCATATTCGGCGCCAACATCGGCACCACCATGACCGCGCAGCTCATGGCGTTCAAGCTCAGCGACTACATCTGGCTCATCGTGTTCGTCGGCTTCATCGTGTGGTTCGCGGCGAAGGACGAGCGCGTCAAGAACATCGGCCAGACCGTGTTCGCGTTCGGCCTGCTGTTCGTGGGCATCGACACCATGGGCGCGGTCATGAAGCCGCTCGCGCAAAGCGAGGTGTTCCTGGCGATGATCGACCAGGTGAAGGATATCCCCGCGCTCGGCGTTGCGGCGGGCACCGTGATGACGCTGGTCGTGCAAAGCTCCAGCGCCACCATCGCGGTGCTGCAGAGCTTCGCCTCGCAGCCCGGCCCCGACGGCGTGACCAGCGTGCTGGGCCTCCAGGGATCCATCCCCATCCTGCTCGGCGACAACATCGGCACCACCATCACGGCGCTCCTGGCCTGTATCGGGCAGTCTCGCGACGCGAAGCGCACCGCCGTGGCGCATAGCGTGTTCAACGTCACGGGCGCGTTCGTGTTCATCTGGTTCGTGCCGCTTATCGCGCAGTTCGTGCAGCTTCTCACGCCCGGCCCCGAGCTGGACGTCATCGCGCGCCAGATCGCGAACGCGCACACCACGTTCAACATCGTCTGCACGCTTCTATGGCTGCCGTTCATCGGGGCTATGGTGAAGATCGTGACGTTTCTCGTGCCGGGCAAGGCCGGCGAGGCGGCGCCGGGCGCGCTCGTCGTCCTTGACGACAAGATCCTCGGTCAGCCGGTGTTCGCCATCAGGATGTTCGGCGAGGAGCTGCAGAAGTACTGCGACAAGGTGCGCGCCATGCTGGCTGCGCTGCCCGAGGCCATCGCGAACCGGGACGCCGCCGCGCTCAAGGCGCTCCAAGCCGATTGCGCGCAGGTGGAAGCCGCGGAAAGCGAGCTTGCGAATTACGCGGTGGAGCTGCTGAGCGCCGGCGCGACGTCCGAGCGGCAGGCTGCGGAGATATCCGACCTCATGTTCATCGTGGACGCGGCGGGCCGCATCGGCTCGCGCTGCGGCGAAGCGGCCGCGCTGTACGGCGAGCGCCTCTCGTCGAAGAAGCCCTTCTCGGACGAGGCGCGCGAGGAGCTGGCCGAAAGCGCCGCGATGGTGGCGGACATGTACGACGCGGTGCTGCGGTTCCTGAGCGACGGAGGCACCGCCTCCGAGCAGGTGCTCGACGAGCGTCGCCGCCAGATCGTCAAGCGGCAGAGCCGGGCGCGCAAGGCCCACTTCCGCCGCGTGGGCAGCCGGCAGTGCGCGCCTGAGAACAAGGCGGTGTACAACCAGCTGCTGCTGTGCCTGGAGCGCGCGGGCAACGAGTGCTCGAACCTCGTGGAGCACGGCGCCGAGCTGTCCATGTGGGGCGACGCGCTGGGCGCCGACCGTCCCGGTTCGCATGACGGGGGAGCGCCGCCGGTCGCGAAGCGTTCCGAAGCGCCTGTCGACGAGCTGGCGGAGGCGCTTGCGTAGCGGCCCCTGCGCTTGCGCAGATTGCGCGCGTTTGCCAGTTGCCGGAGGGGAAAAGCGGTAGAATACGAAAGCTTTGTTTCACCTCCATCCGTCAGGAGACTGCTCATATGTCAATCGATATCGACAGCTTGAACGGGCCGCAGCGCGAGGCGGTCGTCACCGTCGACGGGCCGCTGCTCGTGCTCGCCGGCGCCGGCTCGGGCAAGACGCGCGTGCTCACGTACCGTATCGCGAACCTCATCGAGAACCACGACGTGGCTCCGTGGGAGATCCTCGCCATCACGTTCACGAACAAGGCGGCCGCCGAGATGCGCGAGCGCCTGAACGGCCTGGTGGGCCCTCGCTGCCGCGGCATGTGGGTGTCGACGTTCCACAGCATGTGCGTGCGCATGCTGCGCTCCGACGCCGAGAAGCTGGGATTCACGCGCAACTTCACCATCTACGACACCGACGACCAGAAGCGCCTGTACAAGGAGATCATGGCCGAGCTGGACATCGACCCAAAGCGCTTCCCTGTGAACGCCCTCATGAACCGCATCTCCACGGCGAAGAACGAGCTCGTCGTGCCGAGCGCCTTCGAGAAGGAAGCGGGCGACCCGGTGGGGAAGGTGGCTTCGCGCGTGTACTCCCGCTTGCAGGAGCGCCTCAAAGCCGCGAACGCCTTCGACTTCGACGACCTTCTGCTATACGCCTACCTGCTGCTGAAGAACCACGAAGACGTGCGGTCGGCCTACCAGCAGCGCTTCCGCTACATCATGGTGGACGAGTACCAGGACACGAACCACGCCCAGTACTCCATCACGGGGCTTTTGGCCGAGGGGCACAAGAACATCATGGTGGTGGGCGACGATGACCAGTCCATCTACTCGTGGCGCGGCGCCGACCTGCGCAACATCCTTGAGTTCGAGCAGGACTACCCGACGGCGCACACCGTGAAGCTCGAGCAGAACTACCGCAGCGTGGGCAACGTTCTGGCGGCTGCGAACGCCGTCATCGCGAACAACCAGCACCGCAAGGCGAAGAAGCTGTTCACCAGCGCCGAGGACGGCGACAAGATCCAGGTGTACATGGCCGCCGACGAGCGCGACGAAGGCCGCTGGATCGCCGGCGAGATCGAGAAGCAGCGCGCGGCGGGGCTGTCGTACAATCAGGTGGCCGTGTTCTACCGCACGAACGCGCAGAGCCGCATGCTGGAAGACATGCTGCTGCGCGCTGGCGTGCCGTACCGCATCGTCGGCGGCACGCGCTTCTTCGACCGCGCCGAGATCCGCGACGTCATGGCCTACCTCACGCTCGTCGTGAACCCGGCCGACGACATCGCCGCGAAGCGCGTCATCAACGTGCCGAGGCGCGGCATCGGCAAGACCACCATCGAGCGCATCGAGCAGTTCGCCCGCGAGATGGGCATGACGTTCATGGAGGGCGCCGAGCTGGCCATCGTCGATCCGGAGCTGCGCGCGTCGGCGCGCCAGGCCATCGGGGAGTTCGTGGGCCTCGTCAACGAGGCGCGCACCTACGGCGGCGATTTGCGCAAGGTCATCGAGACGATCATCGACAAGAGCGGCCTCATCGGCGCGCTGCAGGCCGAGAACACCGACGAGGCGCGCGGCCGCATCGAGAACATCCAGGAGTTCCTCGGCGTCGTCGACGAGTTCACCGAAACCCACGAGGACGAGGACGCGCTGTACGAGGCGCCCACGGCCGAGCCGGCCGACGCCCCCGCGCTCGCCCCCGTCCCCTCGTCCGCCGACGCCCTCGCGGGTTCGTTCTACGCCTTCGCGGGCGCGAACGAGCTTGCGGCTCCGGCCGAGGAAAGCCCCGTGCGCGTCCTGCGCGGCGACTCGCTGGCCGATTTCATCGAGTGGGTGCGCCTGCGCACCGACCTCGACACGGTGGCCGAGGACGGCCACGCCGTCACCATGATGACCGTGCACTCGTCGAAAGGCCTCGAGTTCGACTGCGTGTTCGTGGCCGGCATGGAGGAGACGCTGTTCCCCCACATGAACAGCGTGGGCGATGCGGCCGGCATCGAGGAGGAGCGCAGGCTGGCGTACGTGGCCATCACGCGCGCCCGCAAGAAGCTGTTCCTCACCTGCGCCTACGCGCGCCAGATCTTCGGCCAGACATCGTCGAACCCCATCTCGCGCTTCATCCAGGAGATCCCCTCCGAGCTGCGCCAGACCACGGGCCTCGGCTCGGCGGGCTTCAGCGGCACGGGCTGGGAGAAGCGCGGCAGCCGCAAGGGCATCGCCGGCAGCGGCACCGAGGCGGGCGGCGGCCGCGTGTTCGGCCGCTCCAGCGCGTCGGGTTCGTCCGGCCGCAGCGACGAGCGCGCCGCGCGCGTGGGCGGTTCCTACGTGCGCCCGGGCGCCGAGAAGAAGGCCGCCGCGAAGATGACGTTCTCCACGGGCGACACCGTGGACCACAAGACGTTCGGCCGCGGCAAGGTGACGAAGGTGGACGGCGACACGCTGTTCGTGAAGTTCTCCAAAACCGGTCAAACGAAGAAGCTTCTCAAAGATTACGCGCCCATCGTCAAGATCGGCTAGCGCGAGGCCCGCATCGGAAACGGTGCGGCCTCGTCGTTTTTAGGCGTTTCGGCTTCTTCTTTCGCCCAGGCTCTTGCAACGCGGTGCGCTATACCGCATGATAGACGCGTCGATGACGTGCGGTCGCCACCGATCTGCAACCCCGCGCTCTTCGTCCGGCTGGCGAGAGAAAGAGGTTCACCATGAAGATCGTTACCGACTCTTCCGTTATGTTCTCGGTGGAGGAGGGCGCGCGGCGCGGCATGGCCGTGCTTCCGCTCGTCGTGACCATCGACGGCCAAAGCTGGCTCGAATACGAGGACGTGTCGGCCGAGGAGTTCTTGGCGAAGGTACGCGCGGGCGCGCTGCCGCAGAGCGCATCGCCTCCTCCGGCGCTCACCCTGAAGGCTTACGACACCGACGAAGAGGTGATTCACCTCGCCATGGCCGACGGGCTGTCGGGCGCCTACGAGGTGGCGTGCGGCCTCGTCAAGCAGGCGCGCCGTCCCGATCGCGTGCATGTGGTGAACACGCGCACGCTGTGCGTGCCCCATCGGGTGTTGGCCTGCACGGCGGTGCGGCTGGCCGAACAGGGGGCGGACGCAAGGGCCGTCCTCGAGACGCTGCATGCCCAGATCGCTACCGCTCACTCCTACCTCATTCCCGAAGATTTCGACTACCTGCGCCGCGGCGGGCGCCTCACGCCGCTCGCGGCGACGTTCGCTCATCTCGTGAAGGCGTTTCCCGTCATGAAGCAGACCGACGACGGTACGCGCCTCGAGAAGATGAAGGTGGCGCGCTCGTTCGCGAAAGCCGTTAACGCCATCGCCGACGACCTGGAGGCTCGGGGCGTGGGCGATGGCTTCTTCCTGGGCGTGAGCCATGCAGACAACCGCGTGCAGGCCGACGAGGCGTCCGGTATGCTGTCCGAGCGCTTTCCGGGATGCCGCCACGGCGTCTTCGACCTGGGCCCCGCGTTCATCACGCAGGGCGGCCCCGGCTGCCTTGCCATACAAGCTGTCGACCTGGGAGCTTATCCCGATCTCGATTTGGATTAACCGAGGGGCCCGGGATGCGGGCCCCTCGGTGCAGATGCCCGTTCCGGTTGTTCGCCCGCCGAGTCTCGGCCGGCGCGCTAGTTGCACCCCGGGCAGTAGGCGCAGGCCGTCGGCGCGGCGGCTATGCCCCCGAGAGCGCTTTCGCGCAGTTCGAACGGCAAGGTTCGACCCACTTTTCGCATAGCCTCCACCGTCTGGTCGAAGTCGACCAGGTTGCCGATGCCTGCGAGTGCGATCTGCGCGCTGACCAGCGCGACGGCGGCGCCGGCAGCGTTGCGCTTCTGGCAAGGTTCCTCGACAAGACCCGCGATGGGGTCGCATACGAGGCCCATCATGTTGGTCAGCGCGTTGCTGGCCGCGTCGAGGCATTGGGCGGGCGCGCCGCCCATGAGCTCAACCGACGCCGCCGCGGCCATCGCGGCGGCCGAGCCGATCTCGGCCTGGCAGCCGCCTTCCGCGCCCGATACCGTGGCGTTGCGCGTGATGAGGTACCCGATGGCGGCGGCCGCCGCCAGGCCGCGCGCAAGATCGCCATCCGACAGCCCGCGCGTGCGCTGCAGCGCCAGCAGCACGCCGGGCAGCACGCCAGACGATCCAGCCGTGGGCGCGGCCACGATGCGACCCATCGACGCGTTCGTCTCCAGCACCGCCATCGCGTAGGCGATGGCGCACGACAGCTGGTCGTCGCACAGCTCGCCGTCGCGCTCGCGCAGATCGGCCAGCTTGCGCGCTTCGCCGCCTATGAGGCCGCCCATGGAAGGCAGCGCTTCGTCGATGGGGCGCTGCGCGGCGCATTTCATCACGTCCAGCGTCTCGTGCAAATACGCGAGGGAGCGGTCGGCGTACCCCAAGCTCTCGGCCAGCGCCGCCTCGCGGGCGAGAAACGCCTCCGATAGCGTCGTGCCGTGCTTTTCGCACCATGCCAGAAGCGCGGCTCCGGTGCCGAAGTCCGCCTCGGCGAACCGCTGCAGCGCCTCCTCCGCGTCGGGCGCGTCAACGGACCCGCAGCCGGGGCGCGCGTCGCCGGGAATGACGCGCACGTCCAGGATGGCGGGGTGGTCCTCGATGGCGGCCTTCGCGGCGCCGTCCACCTCTTGGTCGGTTTCCAGCACGGTGTAGGCGATGTCGCCTTTGCGCTCGCGGTACATGCGCGTGGTGGCGATGTTCACGCCTTCGTCGCTGATGCTCTGCGCGATGTGCGCCAGCACGCCGGTCTCGTCGCGCTGGCGCACGACGATGCTCGTGCTCTCGCCGGTGATGCGCACGTCGATGTCGTCGATCTTGCGGATGACGGCCGCTCCGCCTCCGATGCTCTCGCCGCGCACGCTCATCGCGTTGCCCGCGGCGTCCACGATGTGCATGTCGATGGTGTTGGGATGGTCGTATTCCGCGTCGGGAAGCGTGACGAACGAGAACGCGAGTCCCGCATCCCCCGCAAGCTGAAACGAGTCGCGGATGCGCAGGTCGTCGGCGGCCAGCCCCAGCATGCCCGCCACGAGGGCCTTGTCGGTTCCGTGCCCGGTCAGCGTGTGCGCGAACGACCCCAGCAGCCTGAACTCCACCGTCTTCGGCTCGGCCAGGCACAGCCGTCGAGCCATGTAGGCGATACGCAGCGCGCCCGCCGTGTGCGAGCTCGAAGGACCCACCATGATGGGGCCGATGACGTCGGAGAGGCCGAGAGTTTTCATAGATGCTCCTCGATTGACGGGTAGGGAAGGGGGCGGGCGCGGGGATGGTGCGCGCCTATGGTATCACGGACTGTCGCAGCCGTCTCGTGCGCTCTTTCTGGCTCTTTCGTGACGTTTGCGCTCGAAAAGGCTGATCGGCCGCCGTTCGCTTCGCTGGTGCCGCTATACTGTGGCTCTCGGCGCCGCGCGGCTCGGTATGCGGCGGCGAACACCCTCATGACAAGCTAAGCGAGCGGGATGCGGCGTGCGTGCGGCATCCCCGGGTAAGGAGTACAGCAATGTCGGCACCGATCATCGTCGTGGGCCACAAGAACCCGGACAACGATTCCATCTCCTCGGCAGTGGGCTACGCCTACCTGAAGAACGAGCTGGCGCGCCGTGCGGCCGGCGAGGGGGAGCCGTTCCAGACGTACGTTCCCGCCCGCTTGGGGCCGTTGCCTCCGGAGAGCGCCTGGGTTCTGGAAGAGAGCGGTATCCCCGCGCCCGAGATCGTGGGTCACGTGCATGCGCGCGTCGGAGACGTGATGACGCCGAGCCCTATATCCATCAGCCATAACGCCACGCTGCTCGAAGCGGGTCGCCTGCTGCGCCAGTACAACGTGCGCGCGCTCGTGGTGACGAACGACGACGGCACCTACCGTGGACTCATCACCACGCGCATGATCGCCGAGCGCTACATCGCCGCCACCGACGCCCTCGAGGACGGAGGGGCGAACGAGATGGCGGTCGCCGGCGACCTCATCGCCTCGCTCGGTCAGAAGGTGGACGAGATCACCGAGACCGATGTGCTCATCCTCGACAAGGAGGGCCTGCTCAAGGAGGCTATCGAAGACCTCATGGCCAGCGCGTTGCGCGAGGCCGTCGTGCTGAACGACGACGGCCTCGCCATCGGCATCGTCACGCGCTCGGACGTGGCCGTGCGCCCGAAGCGCAAGGTGGTGCTCGTGGACCACAACGAGACGCGCCAGGCCGCCAACGGCATCGAGGAGGCCGAGGTCGTCGAGATCGTCGACCATCATCGCATCGCCGACGTGATGACTGCCAACCCCATCCAGTTCCTCAACCTTCCCGTGGGCTCCACGGCGACCATCGTCACGATGGAGTTCCGCCGCCACAACGTGGAGATGCCTCCGGCCATCGCGCGCGTGCTGCTGTCGGCCGTGATGACAGACACCGTCATCCTCAAGTCGCCCACCGCCACGCCGACCGATCACGAGCAGGTAGCCTACCTCGCCGGCATCGCGGGCGTCGATCCCACCGAATTCGGCCTTGCCGTGTTCAAGTGCCGCGGCGGCGAGGACGACATGCCCGTCGACAAGCTCGTCGGCGCCGACGCCAAGGAGTTCCAGATCGGCGACGCCACCGTTCTCATCGCGCAGCACGAGACGGTGGATCTTCCCGCCGTCATGAAACGCGAAGAGGAGATCCGCGAGCATATGCGCCGTCTGCGCGACGACCACGGCTACGAGTTCGTGCTGCTGCTGGTCACCGATATCGTGGCCGAGGGCAGCCAGTTCATGTGCGAGGGCAACCGCCGCATCGTCAACCGCGTGTTCGGCATCCATTGCACGGGCGAAGGCGGCACCTGGATGCCCGGCATCCTCAGCAGGAAGAAGCAGGTGGCGGCGAAGATCCTAGGAGCATAGGGGCGAGGGTTCGCGCCAGCGTTCTTCGAAAAACGAGACGAGGAAGCCGTGGAACGCCGCGGCTTCTTTGCTAAGGGGGCCGCTTGTCGGGGCGATCTCGATGGTGCGGGCGAACGGCGCGTCGGCTATGCTCGCCAGGCGCGCGCTGCTGTCGTCGAGGCCTCCCCAGCTGCGTTCGGGCCAAAAGCCCACGCCCAGCCCCAAGCCGATCATGTTCTTCACCACGGCGGGGCTGTCGCTTTCGAACGCCACGCGCGGCACGAACCCGGCATGCGCGCACGCTTCGTCGCATACCGCGCGAAACGTGCGGCTTCCGGCGAGGCAGATGAACGGCTCGTCGGCGAGGTCGGACAGCGGCAGGGGTTCCTGCGAGGCGCGCTCGGCGGGCACGGCGATGCCGATGCGTTCGAAGAAACGGCGAGCGCGGGGGTCCGCGCTCTCTGCGCGCACGGTGCGGACCCGCAGGTCCCAACGTCGGGAGGAGGCTTCCTGCGTCACCACGAAACGTGCGTCGGGATGCGCCAAGCGGTAGGCCGCGATGGCGTCCACCGCCAGCCCCGAGGCCGATTCGATGGCAAGATGGACGGCGGCCCGCTGTTGCCCGGCTACCACGGCAAGCTCCTCGGGCAGCTCGTCGAGGGCCGCCAGCAGCGGCGCGACGCGCTTCTGAAGCGCGTCGCCGCACGCGGTCAGCCGCACGTTGCGTCCCACGCGTTCGAACAGGGTCACGCCCAGCTCGCGTTCGAGCCTGCGGATCGACTGGGTGAGGGCGGGTTGGGCCACGTTGAGCTTCTTCGCGCTGTTCGTCACATGCTGGGTGCGCGCCACTTCGTCGAAGTACCTGAGCTGCTGCAGTTCCATCGGGAGCCTTCCGATCGTTATCCGCTCATCCTATAACATCTATCATATCATTGGAGATGAAATTTATATTGGACAACGCTGGGGCGAGCGCGTAGGGTGGTGCCTGTTGCAGGAAAGCGAGGCCGACGATCGCAGAACGATCCGGCGCGGTAAGGAGATGGTGGGCTCGTGTCAGAGCTCTTGGAAGCGGCCATGCTCGTGTGCTTCGGCTTGTCGTGGCCGCTCAACGCGTACAAGAATTTCAAAGCGGCAACGGCGGCTGGCTCCAGCTGGCAGTTTATCGCCCTGATCACGACAGGTTACATGGCCGGCATCGCCGCGAAGTTCGCATCCGGTTCGGTGAACTGGGTTTTGGCGGTGTACTTGATCAACCTCGCCTGCATCGGCGTCAACTGGATCGTGTACTTTCGCAACCGCCGCCTCGACGCGCAGCGCGAGATCGCGTACGAGGCGGCTGAAGCGTAGGCGCGCGATGCCCGGACGGCGTGCGTCGGGTGCGGGCTACAGCAGCACGCTCGACAGCGCGCGTTTGGGCACGTAGTGCACGCCCGCCTCGTCGCGCCAATACTCGGTGGCGCCGCCTGCCGGAAGGTCGACGATGCGCACGTCTTCGACGGGTTTGCCTAACGCCAACACGAGGTCGGGCTGGAAGCGGTCCGCGTCGACGCCCAGCGCTTCGGCCATGCTCCTCTTTTTGAACGACGCGATGATGCAGCCCCCGAACCCGGCTTCGACGGCCTGCAGCATGATGGTTTGCGCGGCTATTCCCTCGTCCCACGCGGTGAAGGTGTCGGCCAATGTGCGATCGTTGTCGCGGCATACCACGACGTAGGCGCTCGGGCGTTCGCCCGGCACGGGTCCCGGCCAGTCGGGCAGGGCCTTCGCCCATGCGCAGCACGAGAACACGCGCTCGCAGGCGCGCTCGTCGCTGACGATGGCGTAGCGCAGCGGCTGCGCGTTGCCGCTCGAAGCGACCAGTCGCGCGGCGTCCACCCAGGCGGTGAGCAGCTTGCGGTCGATGCGGTCGCTTTCATCGAATCGTCGATAGCTTCGACAGGCTTTGATGATGTCCTGCACTCGGAACCTCCCTCGATTTCGCGGTACGGAGCGCGCGGCCCCGTTGCCCGGGTTCTCGCGCGCACGGTGCTGTTGCTGATTATAATGGCTTTCGGTAACCGAACCCATCGTCGTTGCCGAGCGTTCAAGCTTGGCGGCTGAAGGAGAGAAAGAAGGAACGTCCATGCAAGAGAGCCGTCTGCTCGATCTGTTCTGCGAGCTCGTCCGCATCGAGAGCCCGTCGTTTCACGAGGCCCCGATGGCGGCCCGATGCGCCGACGAGCTGCGCGGGCTCGGGTTCGAGGTGAGCTTCGACGATTCCGCCGAACGTGTCGGCTCGGATACCGGCAACCTCGTCGCTCGTCTTCCGGGAACGCGGACGGGGCACGTGGTGTTCTCGGCGCATATGGACACCGTGCAGCCGTGCGCGGGCATCGAGCCCGTCGTCGTGGACGGGGTCGTGCGCTCGGCGGGCGACACCATCCTGTCGGCCGACGACAAGGCCGGCGTGGCCGCCATCTTCGAGGGCGTGCGCTCGGCCGTCGAGTCCGGCTCGCCTCGACCCGACGTCACCGTGCTGCTCACCACCTGCGAGGAGCAGCATCTGCTGGGTTCGAGCGCGCTGGCCGACGGCCTGCTGCCCGCGGGCGCGCCTTGCTACGTGTTGGACGCCGACGGCGCTCCGGGCACCATCATCACGGGCGCCCCGTGCCATTGGTCGCTCAACGCGACGTTCTCGGGACGCGCCGCGCATGCGGGCGTGTGCCCCGAAGAGGGCGTGTCGGCCATCGCCATGGCCGCCGCGGCCGTCTCGTCCATGCCGCTCGGCCGGCTCGACGAGGCCACCACGGCGAACGTCGGGTTCATCGAGGGCGGCGGCGCGACGAACGTCGTGCCGGACACGTGCGCGCTGGCGGGGGAGTGCCGCTCGCTGTACGCCGAGCGCGCCGAGGCTCAGAAAGCGGCCATGACCGAGGCGCTGGAGGCCGCCGCCGCGCGCTTCGGAGGCGCGGTGAGCATCGAGTGGACGAAGAGCTACGACGCCGTGCTGTTCGACGAGGAGGACGAACTCGTGCAGGCCATCGTCCGCGCCTCCCGAGCGGCCGGCCTCGAGCCGCGGTTCCATCGCTCCGGCGGCGGCTCCGATGCCAACGTGCTCGCCGCCCGCGGGGTGCGTCCCGTCACGTTGGGCGTGGGCATGGCCGCCTTCCATTCCGTCGACGAGCACATCGCCGTGGACGACCTGGAGGGCGCTGCCCGCCTCGTGGAGGCTCTCATCGCCGAAGGCGCGCAGTAGGCCGCGCGCGACGGGCGCGTCTCATGCGGGCTTCCGAAGGCGATGCCGCGTAAGCCGAGCGCCGCCGCAAGATGAAGGCGGCCGAAGAGGGTTCGCGCATCTGGGAGCGCTTTTTCGCCGATCGACGCCGGTCGCGCGGCGACGCGGTTCGGATCGTGCAGGAAGCCGCCGCGCTCGATGCGGCGCTGTACTGCACGGCCCTGTGCTCGCCGCCGCCCAGCGCATCCAGGCCGACTACCTGGTCACCTCCGACAAACGGCTTGCCCGGAGCGCACCGGTGGCGTGCCTGGACGTTCCGGACATGCTCGCGCTGCTCCAAGCCGCGAAAGTCGACGGGGATGGCGGCGATACGCTGCCGACGGGTTCGAAGTATTTTTGAGAAACGGTGGACTTTTCGCCACGGATTCGTCACCAGTGTGGGTTTCACCTGCGATAACGGTTGTCAAGAGGTATAGATACTCCCGGATGCGTGGCGTTTGACAACCCTGAGGGGCGATGGTAGAGTTCACCTTCGCGTCTCCGAGGAGGCGAGCGTTTTCGTGTGCGCATCAGCTGAACGCACTTGGAAACGGTGTTCAAGCGAGCGTCTATAGAGTATGTAGACGTCTCGGACAAGCAAGAGGTAAAAGGAGAGAAGCTTTGCCTACCATCAACCAGCTGGTCCGCAAGGGCCGCAAGAAGGCAGTCGACAAGAGCAAGACGCCTGCCCTGAAGGGCAACCCGCAGAAGCGCGGCGTGTGCACCCGCGTGTTCACGACCACGCCGAAGAAGCCGAACTCGGCTCTGCGCAAGGTTTGCCGCGTGCGCCTCGTCAACGGCATGGAAGTGACCGCCTACATCCCGGGCGTCGGCCATAACCTCCAGGAGCACTCCATGGTGCTGCTGCGCGGCGGCCGCGTGAGGGACCTCCCCGGTGTGCGCTACAAGGTCATCCGCGCCGCGCTCGACTGCGCCGCCGTGGACAACCGCAAGCAGGCTCGCAGCCGCTACGGTGCCAAGCGCCCGAAGTAACACCCGCTAAGACGCGCGGGCCGCAGCAACCGACCGAGCCCAAAGGGGGCAGGCGGGCGGCCTAATGAACGGAGAGAAAGCCGTTCCGAAGCGCGCAGGACCTAGAAGGAGAACACATGCCGCGTCGTGCAGCAGCAGTCCGCCGCGAAGTACAGCCGGACGCCCAGTACAACAACCGTCTCGTCACGCAGCTGATCAACAAGATCCTGCTTGACGGCAAGAAGGCCACCGCCGAGAACATCGTCTACGGTGCGTTCGCCATCGTCGAGGAGAAGACCGGCGGCGATCCGCTGGCCGTCTTCAAGAAGGCAATGGACAACGTCCGCCCCACGCTCGAAGTCAAGCCGAAGCGTGTCGGCGGCGCCACCTACCAGGTGCCGATGGAGGTCAACTCCCGTCGTGCTACCACGCTCGCCATTCGCTGGATCGTCGACTTCTCGCGCAAGCGCAAGGAGCACACGATGAAGGAGCGCCTCGCCGCCGAGATCATGGATGCCGCCGAGAACACCGGCGCGTCAGTGAAGAAGCGTGAAGACCTGTACAAGATGGCCGAGTCGAACCGTGCGTTCTCGCACTACCGCTTCTAAGGGAGGATTCGACTCATGGCGAAAATCGAACTGAAGGATACGCGCAACATCGGCATCATGGCCCACATCGACGCGGGCAAGACGACGACCACCGAGCGCATCCTCTACTACACGGGCAAGACCCACAAGATCGGCGAGGTGCACGACGGCGCCGCGACGATGGACTGGATGGTGCAGGAGCAGGAACGCGGCGTGACCATCACCGCCGCTGCCACCACGTGCTTCTGGAAGTACCCCGGCGGAGCTGACAACGGCAAAGAGTACCGTTTCCAGATTATCGACACTCCCGGCCACGTGGACTTCACGGCCGAGGTCGAGCGTTCGCTTCGCGTGCTCGACGGCGCTGTCGCGGTGTTCGACGCCGTCGCCGGCGTGCAGCCGCAGTCCGAGACGGTGTGGCGCCAGGCAAGCCGCTACGGCGTGCCCCGCATCGCCTACATCAACAAGTACGACCGCGTGGGCGCCGACTTCTTCCATGCGATCGAGACCATGAAGGATCGCCTGGGCGCGCCGGCTGTCGCCGCGCAGATGCCCATGGGCGCCGAGGACAACTTCTGGGGCGTCATCGACCTGGTCACCATGACCGCGTGGGACTTCAAGGCCGACGACAAGGGCATGACCTACCCCGAGGCCATGGACGCCATCCCGGCCGAGTTCGCCGAAGAGGCCGAGCTGCGCCACCAGGAGCTGGTGGAAGCCGCCGCCGACTGCGACGACGCTCTCATGGAGAAGGTCCTCATGGAGGAAGAGGTGACGGTTGACGAGCTGAAGGCCGCCATCCGCAAGGGCACCATCGCCTGCCAGATCCACCCCGTGTTCGTGGGCTCGTCCTACAAGAACAAGGGCGTGCAGGAGCTCCTCGACGCCGTGGTCGACTACATGCCGTCCCCGATCGACGTGCCGGCCATCAAGGGCACGAACCCGGACACGGGCGAGGAAGACGAGCGTCCCTCCGACGTGAAGGCGCCGTTCTCCGCTCTGGCCTTCAAGATCATGACGGATCCGTTCGTGGGCAAGCTCACCTACCTCCGCGTGTACTCGGGCCAGCTCGATTCCGGCTCCTACGTGTCCAACGCCTCGAAGGGCAAGAAGGAGCGCATCGGCCGTTTGCTGCAGATGCACTCGAACCAGCGCGTCGATATCGACGGCTGCGCCGCGGGCGACATCGTCGCCGTCGTGGGCTTGAAGGACACGTCGACCGGCGACACGCTGTGCGACGCTGATCATCCGATCATCCTCGAGTCCATGGAGTTCGCCGAGCCGGTCATCGACATCGCCGTCGAGCCGAAGACGAAGGCCGAGCAGGACAAGATGGGCATCGCGCTGCAGAAGCTGGCCGAGGAGGACCCGACGTTCCGCGTGTCCACCAACCAGGAGACCGGCCAGACCATCATCGCCGGCATGGGCGAGCTGCACCTCGAGATCATCGTCGACCGCCTGCTGCGCGAGTTCAAGGTCGAGGCGAACGTGGGCAAGCCTCAGGTCGCCTACCGCGAGACGGCCACGCAGGAAGCTCGCAACGTCGAGGGCAAGTTCGTGCGCCAGTCCGGCGGTCGCGGCCAGTACGGCCATGCGGTCATCAACCTGATCCCGCAGGAAGCCGGCAAGGGCTACGAGTTCGAGAACAAGATCGTGGGCGGCGTGATCCCCAAGGAGTACATCACCCCGATCGACAAGGGCATCCAGGAAGCCATCAACTCGGGCGTGCTTGCGGGCTACCCGGTCGTGGACATCAAGATCGAGCTTATCGACGGTTCGTACCACGACGTCGACTCCTCCGAGGCGGCGTTCAAGGTCGCCGGTTCGATGGCGGTCAAGGCTGCGCTCAAGAAGGCCGCTCCGGTCATTCTCGAGCCGATGATGGCCGTCGAGGTCGAGACGCCCGAGGAGTACATGGGCGACGTCATGGGCAACCTGTCCAGCCGTCGCGGCCAGATCCAGGGCATGGGCGATCGCGGCAACGCCAAGACCATCAAGGCGAAGGTTCCGCTGTCCGAGATGTTCGGTTACGCCACCGACCTGCGTTCGACGACGCAGGGCCGCGCTTCGTACACGATGCAGTTCGATTCGTACGAGGCAGTGCCGAAGAACGTGGCGGAGGAAATTATCAGCAAGGCCGGCGGCAACGCCTAGGGCGTGCGCGCGAGCATAACGGAGGTAAAGTAAGTGGCTAATCAAAAGATTCGCATCCGCTTGAAGGGGTACGATCATGAGATCGTGGACCAGTCCACGAAGCTCATCGTCGATACCGCGCAGAAGACGGGTGCCAAGGTGTCCGGTCCTATCCCGCTGCCGACGGAGCGCAACCTGTACTGCGTCGTCAAGGGCCCGCACGTCGACAAGGATTCGCGCGAGCAGTTCGAGATGCGCACGCACAAGCGCCTCATCGACATCCTGGAACCGACCCCGAACACGGTCGATTCCCTGATGCGCCTCGATCTCCCTGCCGGCGTCGACATCGAGATCAAGCTGTAAAGGGGGATGTGCGATATGATCAACGCCATCTATGGTAAGAAAATCGGCATGACCCAGATCTTCAACGAGGACGACCGTGTCGTGCCCGTGACGGTGATCCAGGCCGAGCCGAACACGATCTGCCAGGTCAAGACGAAGGACAGCGACGGCTACGAGGCCGTGCAGCTGGGCTTCGGCGCCATCAAGGAGAAGAAGGTCAACAAGCCCATGGCGGGTCACTTCGCCAAGCAGGGCACGGCTCCTACGCGCTACCTGCGCGAGGTGCGCGTCGAGAACGCCGGCGAGTACAAGGTGGGCGACCAGCAGACGGTGGCCGCCTTCGCTGAGACGAAGAAGGTCGACGTGACCGGCACGTCCAAGGGCAAGGGCTTCGCCGGCGTCATGAAGCGCTACGGCTTCCGCGGCGGCCCGGGCGGCCACGGCGCGCACTTCCATCGCGCTCCCGGTTCGGTGGGCCAGTGCGCCACGCCGTCCCGCGTGTTCAAGGGGCTCAAGCTCCCGGGCCACATGGGCGTCGACACCGTGACCGTGAAGAACCTGGAAGTCGTCCGCATCGACGAGGAGCAGAACCTCATCCTCGTCAAGGGCGCCATCCCCGGCGGCAAGAACGGCGTCGTTCGCGTCCGCATGGCGTAGTTGAAGTAACCTATAAGGAGCTTGTATATCATGACGACTATCGAGATCAAAGACGCGAGCGGGAAGAAGGCCGGCACCGCCGACCTCGCCGCTTCCGTGTTCGGCATCGAGCCGAACGTGCCCGTCATGCACCAGGTCGTGCGCGCGCAGCGCGCGTCTTGGCGCCAGGGCACGCATGACACGAAGACGCGCGGCCAGGTGCGCGGCGGCGGCAAGAAGCCGTGGCGCCAGAAGGGCACCGGCCGTGCCCGTCAGGGCACCATCCGCGCCCCTCAGTGGGCCGGCGGCGGTACCGTGTTCGGCCCGCATCCGCGTTCCTACGCGTTCCGCGTGAACAACAAGGAGGTCAAGCTGGCCATGCGCTCCGCGCTGTCCGCCAAGCTGGCCGACGGCGAGCTGTTCGTGGTCGACGCGTTCAACTTCGAGAAGCCCTCGACGAAGGCGGCTGTGGCCGCGCTCAAGGCCCTCGGCTTGGAGCGTCGCACCACCCTCGTCATCGACGACGAGGACGTGAACACCTATCTGTCGTTCCGCAACATCCCCACGGTGAACATCCTGCCCGTGTCCGCGGCGAACACCTACGAGCTGATCGACAACAAGGCTCTCGTGTTCACGGCCGACGCCCTGAAGCGCATCGAGGAGGTGCTTGCATAATGAAGGATCCCCGCGAGGTCATCATCCGCCCCGTCATCACGGAGCACAGCTACGACCAGATGGAGGGCAACACCTTTACCTTCGAGGTGGCCAAGGACGCCAACAAGGTTGAGATCCGCCAGGCCATCGAAGCCATCTTCGATGTGACGGTGGTCAAGGTGAACACGCTCAACGTGAAGCCGAAGCCGAAGCGCGTTCGCTACCAGCTGGGCAAGACCCGCACCTGGAAGAAGGCCATGGTCACGCTCAAGGAAGGCGACACCATCGAGCTGTTCGCGTAAGCGACGTTTCCACGTGCTGCCTCGGCGCCCCTGCAATCGCGGGGGCGCCTTTTTTGTTGGAGGAGGGTGCGAAAAGCGAACCGCGACGCCTTCTTTGACGTGCCGTATCGCCTTGGAGTCGTTACTTCACCACGCGGACGCGGCGGACGCCCTCGATGGCGCTCAGGCGCTCGATGGCGTCATCGGGATGCCCCGGAGTGCCGGCGTCCAGGTCGAGCATCGTGTAGGCGTTCTCGCCGCGGGCCTTGTTCATCATGTTCTCGATGTTCACGCCGGCATCGCCGAACACGTTCGTGATGCGAGCGATGGCGTTCGGGACGTTCGCGTGCAGCACGGCCACGCGGCGCAGGCCGTCGGGCACGGGACCCATGTCGCAGGCGGGGTAGTTCACGGAGTTCGCGATATTGCCGTTCTCCAGGTAGTCCATGAGCTCCCGCACGGCCATCATCGCGCAGTTGTCCTCGGCCTCGGCGGTAGAGGCGCCCAGGTGGGGCAGCACGATGGCGCGCTCCATCTTCATGACCTCGGGCGTGGCGAAGTCGGTGATGTAGGCATGCACCTTGCCGGAGTCCAGCGCGGCGGCCATGGCAGCGTTGTCCACGAGCGTGTCGCGCGAGAAGTTCAGGAACACGGCCCCGTCCTTCATGAGCGAGCAGGCGCGCTCGTCGATCATGCCGATGGTGCCGTCCATGGCCGGCACGTGGATGGTCATGTAGCCGCAGGTGCGGAAGATGTCGTCGAGGTTCGTCACGTGATGGACAGCGCTCGAGATGCGCCACGCGGCGCCCACCGACACGTACGGATCGTAACCGTACACGTCCATGCCCAGGTCGATAGCGATGTTGGCCACTTCGGCCCCGATGGCGCCCAGGCCGATGACGCCCAGCTTCTTGCCCTTCACCTCGCGTCCGGCGAACGCCTTCTTCGCCTTCTCGGCCGCCTTCGCGATGTTCTCGTCGTCGGCGTTGTGCCGGCACCAGGCGATGCCGCCGGCGATGTCGCGGCTGCCCAGCATGAGGCCGCACACCACGATCTCCTTCACGGCGTTCGCGTTCGCGCCGGGGGTGTTGAACACTACGATGCCCTCCTCGGCGCAGCGGTCGAGCGGGATGTTGTTCACGCCGGCGCCGGCGCGGGCGATGGCCAGCAGGCTATCGGGGAACGCGGTGTCGTGCAGCGCGGCGCTGCGCACCAGAACGCCCTCGGCCTGGTCGAGGGCGTCGATGAGCTCGTAGTCGTCGGTGAAGAGATCGGTGCCGTACGCCGAGATGTTGTTGAGGCAGTGGATGTTGCGCATGAGGTCTCCTTCGAGGATGGCGGGCGGCTCCGTTGAAGCGCGGCTCGTCGCCGTTGCTTGCTGCATCCTCCTATAGTGCTCAGGCCGCAACCCGTTGTCAACCACCGTTCAGCCGGTGCGCGCTTTATCTCGGTAAAGCGCGCACCGGCTGCGCCCTCGCGCCGCGCATGGTCGCTCGCGGCGCGAGGGCGGAAACGCTAGTTCTGCGTGGACAGGAAGATCTGCAGCGACATCTGCTCGATCTGGTCCTGCAGGTCCTCCAGCTCGTCGACGTGGCGATCCTCGTCCTTGAGGATGGCTTGCAGCACCTCGCGCGTGGCGTAGTCCAGCACGTTGCCGGCCAGCACGATGGCGTCGTTGTAGTCCTTCACCGTCTGCACTTCCATCGCGTGGTCGTTGTCCACCTGCTCGGGCACGGCGGACCCGATGCTGAACTGGTCGAGCTTGGACACGATGGGCGTACCCTCGAGGAACAGGATGCGCTCGATGAGGCGCTCGGCGTGATGCATCTCGGTGATGGAGCGCTTCTTGAAGCTCTCGCTCAAGCGATCGTAGCCCCAATCCTCGCACATCTCCGCATGCACCATGTACTGGCTGATGGCGGTCAATTCGCCAGCAAGCAGATAGTTCAGCTTATCGATAAGTTCCGGGTTTCCCTTCATGGCAGTGCTCCTTCCGTATGGCACGTTGTTTCGGAGGATCAGCCCTTGAGAGATCCTCGACGTCGGTCATTGTACGGTCGATGAGCTGGCCTGTTCGCTTCCTTACCAATCCGCAGCCGTCCTGTGGCCCTCCCGAAACCTGCGTCCTGCGTTTTTGAAGACCGTGCGAAGGGCGACCGGGGGATTTGACTGATGTGCTAGAATACTCGGCTGGTATTGCTATGGTGGAAGGGACGCATATGTCTGGGCATTCAAAGTGGGCTACAACGAAACATCGCAAGGCGGCGCAGGACGCGAAGCGCTCGGCCTTGTTCTCCAAGCTGTCGCGCAACATCACGGTGGCGGCGAAAGAGGGCGGCGACCCGAATCCCGACAACAACGCATCGCTTGCGGCCGCCATCGAGAAGGCCAAGGGCTACTCCCTGCCGAAAGATAAGATCAAGGTCGCCATCGACAAGGCCTTCGGTTCCGGCAAGGACGCCGCGAACTACGAGACCGTCGTGTACGAGGGCTACGGCCCGGCCGGCATCGCCGTGCTGTGCGAGGCGCTGACCGACAACCGCAACCGCACCGCCGCCGACGTGCGCGCGGCCTTCAGCCATGCGGGCGGCAACCTGGGCACGTCCGGCTCCGTCGCGTTCCAGTTCGAGCGCAAGGGCCAGATCATGGTTCCCAAAGAGGTCGAGACCGGCGACAAGAAGAACCCCGTGAAGCCGAACGGCGCCGCGGCCGACGAGGAGGAGTTCATGCTCGCCGTCGCCGAGGCGGGCGGCGACGACTACGAGGACGCCGATGACGAGTGGATCGTCTACACGTCCCCGAGCGACCTCATGGCCGTGAAGAAGGCGCTCGAGGCAGCCGACGTCGTCACGAAGGGCGCCGAGATGACCATGATGCCCACCACGCCCGCGACGGTGAGCGTCTCCGACGCGAAGAAGGTCATGCGCCTCATCGACCGCCTCGAGGAGCTCGAAGACCTCCAGAACGTTTACCACGTGATGGACATCACCGACGAAATCGCCGAAGCCCTGGACGAGTAGCGGGCGACTTCCTCATAAGATATGCGGCGGGCGCGCTTTCGAGCGCGCCCGCCGCTGCGTTCGGGCCGGGGGCGGGTGCTTCCGGCCCTTTCGCTTATCTCTCGTGCTCGATCAGCTTCTTGGCGGCGATGTAGCCGGTGATCAGCGAGCTGCCAACGCCGCCGAAGTACGTGCCGCCGTTGCCGGCGAGGCAGCCGTAGTTGCCCTCGCCGTCCATGCCGCCCATGGTGGAGAAGCCCGCGTACAGGCCGGGGATCGTCCTGCCGTTCTCGTCGGCAACCTGCAACAGATCGTTCACGCGCAGGCCGCACAGCGTCTTGCCGATCTGGCCACCCACGATGGCCGCGTAGTAGGGCGGCGTGTCGATGGGGCTCAGCCAGCTCGGGTCGTAGGGGAAGGCCAGCTCGTCGTCGAAGCCCTGCGCGCACAGGGCGTTGTAGTCCTCGACGGCCCGCTTGACCACGGCGGGATCGAGCAGCAGCATCTCGGCCAGCTCCTCGATGGTGTCGGCCTTCTTGACGGCGCCGCGCTCGACGGCCGCCTCCACCTCGCCGATCCAGTCGGCGGACACGAGCCCCTTGTTCTCGGGCAGCCGGTCGGGGTCGGCGAGCGGGATGCGGCACTTGTCCTTGACGCTGTCGGGGGTGACGCTCTTCTTGAATATCTCCTCGGGGAACTTCGCGTCGCAGATGTTGTACACGTGGTGCCCTACGGCCGACATCCAGGCGCTCGTGGTGGACAGGTCGCCCATGCCGCCTATCAGGCAGGTGTTGTACGTGTCGATCTGCACGTTCTGGGCGTGGTAGGGCTGGCGATGGCCGTACTTGTCGATGACGAGCCACGGGTTGTGGAACAGCTGGCGCTCGCCGTGCCAGAAGTAGTGCCAGAACTGGCCGTCCCCGCCGGCGATGCTCTCGTCGATGCCGCCTTCCCAGCAGCACCACGAGTCGAAGCCGGAGAAGTCGGCGCCTACGCCCAGCCCCATGCGGAACACCTCTCCGGTGTGGAAGGGCATCGGGCCGCCCTGCACGGCGCCCTCGTACGCGCTGGGGATGTACGCCCTGATGAGATCCTTGTTCATGCCGATGCCGCCCGCGGTGAGGATCAACCCCTTCCTCGCCTTGAGATAGTGCTCGGCGCCGTCTTCGTCGGTGGCGACGATGCCGGTCACGCGCTGCCCGTCGAACACGAACCGGGCCGCCGCCGTCTGCACACGGATGTCGGCCCCGCCCGCCTTCGCGCGCTTCTCGAGCGCGTTCATGAGGTTGTCCTGAGCCAGCACGTTGTAGAACGCGCCCCCGCCGCCCTCGCGGCTGGCGTCGTTCCATGCGGCGCCGGTGCACACGAGGTTGCAGCCCTCCGTCGACGTGATCCACTCGTCGGCCTCCACGTGGTTGTCGATGAGCGTGCGCAGCAGCTTCTCGTCGATGGAGTAGTTCGCGCTCGATTCCGCGTCGCGGATGGCCGCATCGTCGTCGCCGCGGTACACGCCTGGGAACCCGAGCGCGTTCTGGGCCTCGGTGCCGCCGAGGATGTCGACGTAGCCGGCCGCGTGGCGGCTCGCGCCTCCCACGGTGGCCTCCTTGTCGATGGCGATGACCTCGAGCCCCTGTTCGGCCAGATAGCCCGCTGCGGCCAGCCCTCCGCCGCCCAGGCCCACGACGATCACGTCGGCTTCGTCGTCGTAGCGCTCGGGCGCCTCGAAGGGGAGGATGGGCGCCGCGTCCGGCAGGTCGGCGCCGATGATGCCGCGATCGAGCAGGCGCTGCGTGACCGCGGGAACGTCGCCCGTCGCGGCCGCCTCCTGCGCGCCGCCGCCGGACGGCGCGCATCCGGCGAGCGCCGCCCCGGTCGCCGCTGCGGCCCCGACGATGCCGACGCCTTTGAGGAAGCTCCTCCGTGAGAACGTGCGATCGGTTGTTTCCATGATGCCCCTCCGTTTCCCTGGATTGGAATCCCCTCGGATTCTCGTTCCATGATCGGGCGGAGCGCGCGCATCCTCAAGAAACGAACGGGGCGCTCGTTTTCAACGTGGGACGGCGAAGGGGCGTCCGTCCCAGTAGGGGACGCGCGCGGCGGGGCGTTTCAGGCCTGCGTCTCCTCGGGCGCGTGCCTCAACATCGACACGACGAACCTGCTGAGGTCGAAATCGCCGTCGTCGGCGTGGTCGACGGGGTCGTCCAGCAGCTTGCGCAGCCGCGGAGGGTAGCAGCTGGCAAACAGCTCGGCCAGCTCGGCGGGCGATTTGTCGATGGTGCCGCGAATCCAGTCCTCGGAAACGTCGAGGCCCGCCGCGGTCACCCATTCGATCTGGAACGCCAGCGCCTCGTCGACGCTCGTGCCGTGGCGCGTCTCCAGCGTCTCGCGGATGAGGGCGACCACGTGGCGGCGCTCCTCCTCGTCGCATACCAGCATCTCGGACGTTTTCTTCGCGGCGTTGAACAAATCCTTGAACAGCGCGAATATCTCAAGCGTGATGGCGATGCCCTCCTGGCAGGTCAGCGAGCGCCCCATCTTGCCGACGCCCTCCTCGAGGGGGAACCGCAGGCACCAGGGGGCGATGTCGTACTTGCTGTGGAACGCGCGGTAGAAGCCGGAGCGCGACACGCCGGCCGTCTCGCAGATCTCGTCGACGGCGATCTCGTCCAAGCTCGTCTTCTTGCAGAGCTCGTTGGCGGTCGTCGCGATGAAGAACCGCTTCGCTATGATGGAGAACGTATCGTTGGGCATCGTCGCCTCCCCTTCGGCCGGGCGTCTGCCCGTAGTGTACCAGCTCGGGGCGTTGGATGCCCGGGGCGGGCCGGCGCGCGCGGCGCGGCTCCGCCCCGGGGGAGGGGTCTACTAGCCTTCGAAGACGATGTTGCCGTTCGAGACGGTGCACACCACCTTCGTCTCGGAGATCTGCTTGGGGTCGATGTCGAGGATGTTCTGGTCGAGCACGACGAAGTCGGCCTTCTTGCCCACTTCCACGGTGCCCACGACGTCCTCCATGAAGTTCTCGTACGCCACGTTCTTCGTGTACATCTCGAGCATCTGGTAGGCGGTCAGCCCCTGCTCGGGCCAGCGGTAGAAGTCCTCGTCCTCCTCGCCGGGGAAGGGGCTGTTGCGCGTGATGCCCACCTCGATCTCGAGCAGCGGGTCGTAGGCGGTCACGGCGCCGTCGCTGCCGCCGCTGAGGATGCAGCCGGCCTCGAGCATGTCCTTGGCCGGGTACATGGCGAAGGCGCGCTCCTTACCGACGAACGCGGTTTCAAGTTGACACAGCGGATCGTTGTACATCCAGAGGAACTGCAGGTCGCTGACCACTTCGAGATCGGCGCAGCGCTTGATGTCCTCGGGCGTGATGGCGCACACGTGCACCATCGTGTGGCGCGCGTCGTGCTTGCCGTTGGCCGCCTCGGCGCGCTCGTAGGCGTCGAGCGAGGTGCGCACCGCGCCGTCGCCGATGGCGTGGATGTGCGCCTGGTAGCCGTGTTTGTCGAGGTCGGCCACCACCTGGTCGAGCTCTTCGACCGACCAGTCGCTCGTGGCGGTCCAGCCCTCGCCCTTGCCGGCGGCCGGCAGGTACGGCTCCAGCATGACGGCCGTCGCGCCCTCGGTCACACCGTCGTAGACGATCTTCACCGTGCCGGTCTGGAACATCTCGGAGTCGTAGGCGGCCACGACGTCGAGCTTCTCCTTGATGCCCTCGTAGCCCATGCCCGGCTGCCCCCACACGAGGAAGCGCTGGCGCAGGTGCAGGTCGCCCCGCGCGTCCATGTCGTGAAGCGCCTCGGCGTGGATGAGCTCGACGCCCGACAGGTTGATGTTCGTGAGGCCCGTGATGCCCAGCGAATGGCAGTACTCCTGGAACGCCTCGTAGGCTTTCGCCATGTTCTCGGTGGAGTAGGGCACCTCGATCTTCGACGCCACGAGGTTCTTCGCCGCGTCGGTAAGCAGGCCGCTCGGCTCGCCTGCGGCGTTGCGCACGATGGAGCCGCCGTCGGGGTCGGGCGTGTCGGCCGTGATGCCGGCGATCTCGAGCGCCTTGCTGTTCACCCAGTAGGAGTGGTGCGACACGTCGCGGATCATGACGGGCTTGTCGGCGCAGATGGCGTCGAGATCCTCCTTCTGCGGGCCCGGGTTCGAGCCGTCGGGCTGCAGGTAGGCGTTCTGCATGAAGGGGCCGCCGTAGTACGCCTCGTCGTCGGGGTGCGCCTCGACGAACTCCCGGATGATGCGGAGGTACTCGTCGTTGTCGACGGTGCCGTCGGGGATGGAGATCTGGAACATCTGCTCGTAGTACGGCTGGGGCCCGTGCAGGTGGCCGTCCATGAAGCCGGGGCAGAGGAACCGGCCCTCGAGGTCGACCACCTTCGTGGAGTCGCCCACGTACGCCTCGACGCCGGCGGTGTCGCCCACGTACACGATGGATCCTTCGCGCACGGCCACCGCCTCGGCCGCATCGCCTTCGCGCACGAGCGTCTGCACGTGCCCGTTCTTGAACACGAGGTCGGCAGCATCCCCGGCCGCCTGCGCCGTCGCGCCGTCCTGCCCCGGCGCGCTGCAGCCCAGCGGGCCGCCCAGCAGCGCCCCGGCTGCCAGCACGGTCGCGCCCGCCACGAACGTGCGGCGCGTGAGAGGCGCTCCTGCGACCCGGGCGCCTCCGCGTCCTCGTCCGCGCCCCGTCTTCTGGTTCTCGCTGTGATTCATCGCGATCCCTTCCTTCCCTGGTTTCCCGGTTCGATGGTTCCCTGGTGCGGCGCGCCGGCTCCCTCGCGCGGCGTCGCCTCGCCCGACCTTACGGCCCCGCGGCGCGGCGGGCAATCAACGCCAAGATCGATACGGGGCGAAACCGGGGTGGATATTTCTCTATCCCCGTGCGTAGGCGCAGGTGAGCGCCGCGTCTTACCGATGCCGCTGAGGGGAGCGCACACCGGCGGCCCAACGGCGCATGGTATAATCGGCGGCGGAGGGGAAAGGCGGTGTAGTGGTCTACCTACTGTTTTTCTACGATATGGCGATGACGATGGCGAACACGGCTCTCTGCGTCGCGTTCGCCGTTCTGTTCGTGCGGCGCAAGAACGCCCTTCATCTGTGGCTCGCCGTCCTGTTCGGCTTGAGCACGGCCGACATCATGCTCATGTACCTGTTCGACTTCGTGCCCGAGTTCCAGTCGGTGTTCAGCGCCGCTCCCGGGGCGTCTCCGTTCGTCTACGGGTACCTCCATCTCGGCATCCTGCTGACGTTCCGGTTCATCGCGGGGTTCATCTTCGACCGGCCGCCGGCGCTGCGCGAAGGGGCGCTGTGGATCCTGTGCTGCACGTACCTGGCGGTGGCGGGCTCGCTAGCGGAGGCGACGGTGGAGGAGTTCGCCGAGAACCTGTGCATCGGCGTGCTGCAGCTCTACATCATGGGCATCGGCGTGAAGGGGCTGCGCGACGGCCGCGGCGCGAACGGGGTGCTCGGCGCGCGGGCGGTCGCGGCGCTGGTCGCGTCGTTCGCGTTCTGCTCGGTGGGCTATCTTGCCTGGTCGATCGGGTCGTTCGCGGCGGGGTGGGGAAGCCCGCGCAACGTGTTCGTGGAGCTGTCGGGCGGCGTCAACCTCGTGTTCGCCTGCCTCTACCTGCAGGCGTACGTCCGCAAGCGCCGCGAGGCGTCGGCCCCGACGGCGGTGCCCTTCGTCGCGAAGCGCTACGACCTCACCAAGCGCGAGGAGGAGATGCTGGAAATGCTCGCCGACGGTATGAGCAACCAGCAGATCAGCTCGCAGGCGTTCATCTCGGTGGGCACGGTGAAGACGCACGCGCACAACATCTACGCGAAGCTCGGCATCAAGGGCCGCGCCGATCTGGCCGAGTTCCTCGAGCGCGAGCTGACCGACTCCCTCGACCATCGCGTCGACGCGCGTTCCGCGCGAACGGGCGGGTAACGGCCTCTGACGAGGCTGTGAAAAAGCGCGCCTTCCAAGGGTTGACTCCCGGGCTTTGTGCTAGGATGTCAACGAACAAACGTTTGCAACCGAAACGCGCCCGCCGCGGACGCGGCGAGCGCGACGACGAGAAGGAATCGATGGCACGCACCGAACGAACCATCCTAGGGATCGACCCCGGTCTGGCCAACACGGGCTGGGGCATCGTGGAGCAGCGCGGGCCGCGCCTCGCGTGCACGGCGTACGGCTGCGTGTCCACGGCGAAGGATCTGCCGCTGGCCCAGCGCCTGCGGAAGATACACGAGCAGATGGCCGCGGTGATCGCGCGGTTCGAGCCGGCGTGCGTGGGCATCGAGACGGTGTGGTTCGGCGTGAACGTGCAGAGCGCGTTCGCCACGGGGCAGGCGCGCGGCGCCGCGCTCGTGGCGTGCGCCGAGCGCGACCTCGAGGTGCTGGAGTTTTCGCCCAGCCAGATCAAGCTGGCGGTGGTGGGCACGGGCTCGGCCGAGAAGGACCAGGTGCAGTACATGGTGCGCCAGCTGCTTGCGCTCGAGGACATCCCGCGCCCCGACCACGCCGCCGACGCGCTGGCGGCCGCCATCTGCTATACCACCCACGAGGGCTTCGCGCGCCGCACGGGCGCGGCGTGCGCGGCCTACGACGTTCCCGATCGCGGCGTTCCCGCGTGCGATGCTTCCGCTGGAAAGGACAGGCTATGATCGCGTTTCTCAAAGGGGTGCTGGCCGCGAAGACCGCCACGACCGCCTACATCGAGGTGAACGGCATCGGCTACGCCGTGGGCATGTCCCAGGCCGGCCTGTCGAAGCTGCCCGAGGCGGGCGCCGCCGTGGAGGTGCACACGTTCCTCCAGGTGCGCGACGACGGCCTCGCGCTGTTCGGCTTCCTCACGCTGGAAGAGAAAGCGCTGTTCGAGCGGCTTATCGGCGTGGGCGGTGTGGGGCCGAAGGTGGCGCTCGCCGCGCTGTCGGCGTTCTCGCCCGCGGGCCTCGTGGCCGCCGTGCAGGCGCAGGACGTGGCCGCGGTGCAGCGCATCCCCGGCGTGGGCAAGAAGACGGCGTCGCGCATCATCCTCGAGCTGAAGGGCTCGTTCGACGAGGGCCTTGCGGGCCTGTTCGATGAGGCGGCGCCCGTGGTCGCGTCGGCGGCGAACCTCGCGGGCACGCGGGAGGCGCTGCTGTCGATGGGCTTCACGTCCGAGGAGGCCGACGTCGCGCTCAAGGGCGCTCCCGAGGGCGCGGCCGAAAGCGTGCTGCTACAATATGCGCTGAAGCGACTGGGAACGAACTAGGCGAAGCCGGGCGGCGCCGCGCGCGCCGTCGGGACGGATAGGCGGCTATGGCTGACAACGGCATTGAAATAGAAGGGCTCGTGTTCGAGGCGGACGCGGGGGCGGGGCGCGGCGACGCGCCGCCGGCCGACGCGCGCTCGCGCGCGGTGACGCCCACGCTCACCGAGGACGACCTCGCGCTCGACCGCAGCCTGCGCCCCAAGCGCCTGGGCGACTACCTGGGCCAGACGAAGATCAAGGAATCGCTCGCCATCCTCATCGAGGCGGCGCAGGCGCGCGGCGACGTGGTGGACCACATCCTGTTCTCGGGCCCCCCGGGCCTCGGCAAGACCACGCTCGCGGCCGTCGTGGCCAACGAGCTGGACGCGAACCTCAAGACGACGAGCGGCCCCGCCATCGAGCGCACGGGCGACCTCGCGGCCATCCTCACGAACCTCGAAGAGGGCGACGTGCTGTTCATCGACGAGATCCACCGCTTGAACCGCATGGTGGAGGAGGTGCTCTACCCCGCGCTCGAGGACTTCGCCCTCGACATCGTGGTGGGGAAGGGGCCGGCGGCGCGTTCCATCCGCCTTGACCTGCCGCGCTTCACGCTCGTCGGCGCCACGACGCGCACCGGCCTGCTGACGGGCCCTTTGCGCGACCGCTTCGGCATCGCGTTCCGCTTGCAGTACTACTCGCCCGAGGAGCTGGCCTCCATCGTGCGCCGCTCGGCGTCCATTCTGGACGTCGCTATCGAGGAGGACGGCGCGCTCGAGATCGCGCGCCGCAGCCGCGGCACGCCGCGCTTGGCGAACCGGCTGCTCAAGCGCGTGCGCGACTGGGCGCAAGTGCGCGGCGACGGCGTCATCGACGAGGACGTGGCCGCGCAGGCGCTCAGCTTCTTTGAGGTGGACGCGCTCGGCTTGGACGCGGTGGACAACCGCATCCTCGAGCTGCTGGCCGTGCAGTTCGGCGGCCGGCCCGTGGGCCTGACCACGCTCGCATCGGCGCTGTCGGAGGACACCGACACGCTCGAGGACGTGTACGAGCCCTACCTCATGCAGCAGGGCCTGCTCGTGCGTACGCCGAAGGGCCGCATCTGCACCGAGCGGGCCTACGACCACCTGGGAATCAAGGTTCCGTCATCCTCGTAACCTCGCGTGCCCGGGTTCGCCCGGGCCTTTGAAAGGAGCTCGCATGCTCGAACAGGATTACCTCATGCGCATCCTGCTGCAGTTCGCGGAAGCCATCCGCCGCAGCTGGTCGCGGGCGGTGGAGGATCGCGACCCGCGCGACGCCGCCAACATGCTGGAGCGCGCCGTGGGCGACGCCACCGACATCGACGGCGCCACGCTGCTGTCGCTGTCGCCGGAGTCCATCGCGAGCGTCATGCAGGTGTCGGGCGTCGACCCGCGCGTGTCCGAGTACATCGCGCGCAGCCTGCTGCTGGCTTCGGGCTACCTGAGCGAGGCCGGCGAGCACGAGCTGTCCGCCCTGCGCGCCGAGCAGGCGCGCGCCTTGGCCGACGCCTACGACCTCGACCTGCCCGACACGCCCGAGGAGCTGGCGTTGCTGCTGGACGAGGCCGACGCCGAGCTGGCGCAGGAGGCCGATTCCACCATGGACGTGCTGGGGTACGGCACCGAGCCCATCATCCCGTCGGCCGTGATAGAAACGCCCCTCGACGCCGACCGGTAGGTTCTCCGCTCGGCGTCGCGCTGCTCGGTGTACGAGCGCGGCATGATGCGGTATCGTTGGACGGAAGTTTACCAGGGGAGGATGCTTCGTTGTCCATAGTGAAAGCTCAAACGCTGCTGCGGTCGCTGCGGTGGTACCACGTCGGCTTCGCCTTCGTGTGGGCCATCATGTTCGGCGGCCTGGCGGCGCCGTACGCCGGGTCGTCGGAAACGTACGACCTGTACAGCACGTGCCAGCAGGCGTGCGTCATCGTCGCGGTGCTCGCGGCGGTGCTCGTCGAGCGGCGGGCACCCGTCTTCTCGCCGCGCTACGCGCTTCCCGCCGGCGCGATTCTGGCGTTGGGCGCCCTCGCGTTTCGCATCGTTTTCTTCGCCGGGCAGCCCACGGTGGGCGGTGCGGCGCTCGCCGGCGTGCTGCTCGGGTTGGCGGCCGGTTTCTTCTACGTGTCGTGGCAGCAGTTCTTCGCGTCCGAAGGCGCGTCGCGCACGGCGATCTACATCCCCCTGTCGGCGGTTCTGTCGGTGGCGCTGAGCGTTGCGCTGCATGCGCTGCCCGAGGTCGCGCAGGCGGTGTGCACGATCGCGGTGCTGCCCGTCGCCGCAGCCGCGTCGCTGAAGTTGAGCCTGCGCGAGATCATCGCCCCCGATCCGTCGCCGCGCATGACGAAGGCGCTTGCAGCGGCCACCGTGCGGGATCTGTGGAAGCCGGTGTTCTGCACCTGCGCCATCGGGTTCGTGTGGCAGCTCGTGGCGGGGCTGTTCATGGTGTCGGCCGACGCGTCGTCGGCGGCGGGCATCGGCGGGCTGGCGCTGGCCGCGGCCGTGGTGCTGCTCATCGAGCTGTTCTCGGAGCGCGGTTTCGAAGTGCTGCGCGTCTACCAGGTGTTGTTTCCCCTTGTTGCCGGCGTGTTCATGCTGCCGTCGTTGCTGGGCGTGCAGTTCGCCCCGCTCGTGGTGGGCATGCTGCTGTTCGGCTTCGAGATACTGAACCTGCTGCTCATCGTCACGTGCGCGGTGTATTCGAGCGAGCGCAACGCGCCGGCGGTGCAGGTGTACGCGCTGTGCGTGGGCCCCACGCTGGCGGCCATGTTCGCCGGCGACCTGCTGGGCCGGCAGCTCAACCCCATCATCGCCTACGATTTCGCCTTGGCCGTGAACGTGCTGTTCCTGTGCGTGTACGCGCTGTCGATGGTGCTGTTTCTCGTGTCGTTCCGCCGACGCGGGCGCGCCTCCGGAGCCGCGAGCGCGCAGGGTGCGGCGCCCATCGACGTGGCCGTGGTGGGCGGCAGCCAGCCGCTCGCCGTCGTGGACGCGGTTTCGGTCGCCCCCGTGCCGAACGCTCCCGCCCCCGCGGCGGCAGCTGGCGAGCCCGACGATGCCGCGCGATGGGATGCGCGCGTCGACGCGCTCGGCTTGGTCGAGCCGTTCAGCAAGCGCGAGCGCGAGGTGGTGGCGCTCGTGTTGCGCGGCAACAACGTGCCGGCCATCGCGCGCAAGCTCTACATTTCCGAGAACACCGTGCGCGACCATATGAAGAGCATCTATCGCAAGGCCGGCATCCACTCGCGCCAGGAACTCATCGACCTGTTCGAATAGCGGGTCCTGGCGACTCCCCCTAAAGTTGGGGATTTCCCCCGAACCACCTGCGACGGGGCCGAACAACCCGAACTATGGGATGCGGGCGCGCGCACCTGACGGCTATGCTTCGCCTCGAGCTGCGGATAGAAGGTCCGCAGGAGGGTAGTCATACGAATCAGGAGGGATCGGCATGAGCATGTCAACGGGAATCTCGAGGCGAAGCCTGCTCAAGGGAGCGGCGTTGAGCGCGGCGGGCGTGGCGGCGCTGGGCGTCATGGGGTGCAGCCCGCAGGCGCCGGGCGCATCCGACGACGCGGCCGCCTCGGGCGCGGCGACCGAAGGAGCCAAGCATACCTGGGAGGTCAAGCCCGACCCCATCGCGGCCGACAAGATCAAGGAGACGGTGGATACCGACGTGCTCGTCATCGGCGGCGGCTATTCCGGCACGTGCTGCGCGCTCAGCGCGGCGGAGAACGGCGCGAAGGTGATCCTCGTCGAGAAGGACGCCATGCTGAACGGCCATGGGGTGGGCGGCACGGGCGCCATCGGCTCGCGCGAGCTCGACAAGCTCGACATCAGCTTCGACAAGTCCATCGAGATGGAACGCTGGGTTTCCACGTGCGGCAACCGGTGCCGCGAATCGCTCGTGGCGAAGTGGTTCCGCGAGTCCGAGCGCTGCATGAACTGGTTCCTCGACTTGGCCGAGAGCAACGGCGCCACGTGCATGGTCACGGTGGGATCGCGCAGCACGGTGCATCCCGAGATCGACTGCTACCATATGATCATGGGCGGCGATATCTTCGAGCAGCACACGATGGCCGATTTCGTCGAGTACCTGTTCGAATCCGAGGCGCTGAAGAACGGCGCCCAGTTCGTCTACGAGATGCCCGCCGTGCAGCTCGTGCAGAACGATTCCGGCAAGGTGACGGGCGCCGTCTGCGAGAACAAGGACGGCGAGTACGTGCAGTACAACGCCAGCAAGGGCGTGGTGCTGGCCACGGGCGATGTGAGCTACAACGACGAGTATCTGGAGGAGTTCGCCCCCATAGCGTTCAAGGTGATGACGCGCCTTTGCTCCGACCAGGGCAACGTGGGCGACGGGCACAACATGGCCGCCTGGGCTGGCGGTGCCTTCCAGGCCGCTCCGTGGCCGACCATGATGCACCCGCAGGCGGCGGCCGCGTTCCACGGCCCCTTCCTGTTCGTGAACCCCGCCGGCAAGCGCTTCATGAACGAGGCGACGTGGGTGCAGGGCAAATGCGTGGGCGTCATGGTGAACGGCGGCTCCGATCACGCGTGGTCCGTCTTCGATGCCAACTGGCAGACCGACCTGCTGGACAGCTTGCAGTACGGCGGCGGTATGTTCTGGGACAGCTTCCGCGCCTACGGCACCGACTACCAGACCGCGGTGGACTCCCATGCGCAGACGGTGGAGACCGGCCTGGAAAAGACGCCGGCCTACTACAAGCGCGCCGACACCCTCGAGGAGCTTGCGGAGCAGCTCGATGTGGACAAGGACGAGTTCCTCGCGACCGTCGAGCAGTACAACAAGCGCTGCGAGGCCGGTGAAGACACCGATTTCTACAAGGAGAGCCACTTCCTGTACCCCATCAAGGAGGGCCCCTTCACGGCGTGCATGGTGGCGCCGGGCCTCTTGGGCGTGTGCGGCGGCGTGCACATCTCGGACGAGTTCGAGGTGCTCAACGACGCCGACGAGCCGATCGAGGGCCTGTACGCCATCGGCAACTGCGCGGGCGACATCTACGCTTACGACTACCCCATCAACGTGCAGGGCAACAGCCACGGTCGGTGCCTCGTCGAAGGCAAGTGCTTGGGCGAGCAGCTGGCGGGCGTGTACGACCAGGTGAAGGCCTAGGACCGCAAAGGAGCACTCGGATGAGCGACGAAGCCTACGAGCATTTGGCGGATCTGCTCGACGCGCTGCCAGCCCTGCAGGAGAAGGGTGCGATGCTTGCGCGGGCGCGTTGGGCGGACCGCGTTGCGCAGCTGGCGGACGAGCGCGAGACGTGCGCGTCGCTGCTGGAAAGCGCCGACGATCGCCTTCGCCAGGCCGAGGAGCGCCTTGCCCGCGCGGAAGGCGTCGACGAGGCGGCGCGCGACGACGCCCGGAGGGCCGTGCTGCATGCGGCGGCTCTCCGGGGGTTCCGCATCGCGCCGCGGCAGAACGCCGACCGCGCGCTGCAAGACGCCCTCGCCGCCAGCCCGTTCGACACGGTCGCCGATGCGCGGTCCGCCCGCATGGAGCCCGAGAGGCGCCAAGCGCTCGAAGCCGAGATCGCCGCGTACCAACGCGACTACGCCTGCACGCTCGCGAAGTGCGAGCAGGGGGAGTGAGTCCTCCGGCAAACCCTCATGCAACGGATTGGTAAAATAAGGACGAAAAAGAGAATCCCGAGCTTTTTTGTTGTCGCATAGCGTATAGTAAGCATGTGCCCTCGAGGTGAGGGCGAGTGTTGCGGCCGTGCAGCACACAGTGTTACCTCCTCGGGGACGAGGAGAGGAAAGAGGATTTAAAATGGCGGAAGGTACTGTTAAGTGGTTTAACCCGGAAAAAGGCTATGGCTTCATCTCCCAGAAGGATGGCGAAGACCTCTTCGTGCATTTCTCTGAGATCAAGATGGACGGCTTCAAGACGCTCGACGAAGGCTCTGCGGTGCAGTTCGACGTCACGACCGGCCAGAACGGCAAGCTTCAGGCAAGCAATGTGACGAAGGCATAAGCAGACTTACTTATAGAATGCTGAAATGGCCCCGCAAAAGCGGGGTCATTTTTTTTTGCGTCGCAGAAGGTTTCTAGAACCGCGCCCGCGTTAGCGGATGAACATGGCGTCGCCGAAGGACAGCATGCGGTAGCGCTCCTCGATGGCGTGGCGGTAGGCGGCCATGATGTGCTCGCGCGTGGAGAACGCGGACACGAGCATCATGAGTGTGGAGCGCGGCACGTGGAAGTTCGTGATGAGGGCATCCACCACGTGGAACTGCGAGCCGGGCAGCAGGTAGAGCGAGGTCGTCTCGCGATCGCGCGGCGTGACGGCGCCTGCCTCGGCGTCCCAGGCGCTCTCGAGGCTGCGCACGCTCGTCGTGCCCACGGCGATCACGCGCCCGCCGCGCTCGCGCGTCTCGGCGATGGCGTCTGCCGTGCGCTCGGGCACCGTGTAGTATTCGGTGTGGATGACGTGCTGCTCGGGGTCGTCCTCGTCCACGATGCGGAACGTGTCGAGGCCCACTTCGAGCTCCACGGTCTCCCAGCGCACGCCCTGCTCGCGCAGGCGCTCGATGAGCGCGGGGGTGAAGTGCAGGCCTGCGGTGGGCGCGGCGGCCGAGCTCTCGCGGCGGGAGTACACCGTCTGGTACAGCTCCTCGTCGCCCGCGTAGTTCTTGATGTAGGGCGGCAGCGGCGTGTGGCCCACGGCGTGCAGCGCCTCGTCGAGGGAGGGCAGCGGCGTGGTCAGGCGCGCGAGGCGCTCGCCCTTCTGCGCGTTCTCGGCCCAGTCGACGATCTCGGTGGACAGGGCAACCTCGCCTCGTGCGTCGACGAAGTCCACCACGGCGCCGGTGCCCGGCTTGAGGCGCTTGCCGGGGCGCACGAGCACCTCCCACAGCGCGCTCTGGTTCGTGCGCGGCTCGCGGTCGCGCACCTCGCGCAGCAAGAACACCTCGGCCGAGCCGCCTGTGCCGCGCTTCGCACCGAGGAGCCGCGCCGGCATGACGCGCGTCTCGTTGGCGATGAGCAGGTCGTTCGGGCGCAGGTAGTCGGCGATGTCGCGGAAGATGCGGTCCTCGATGGCTCCGGTGGCTCGATCCATCACGAGCAGGCGGCAGCCGTCCCGCTCGGCGGCGGGCTCCTGCGCGATGAGCTCGGGGGGCAGATCGTAATCGAAATCAGAGGTCTTCATGCGTGCGTCCTTCGTGCGTCGTGAGGTCGGCGGTGCGAACTGCCTATTATAGGCCTTGTTGCCCGCCGATGGGCGCTTATCCGTCCCACTCCATCTTGCGCCGCATCCCGCCGGCATGCCGGGTGCGCCTACCCCTCGTCGCGTTCCTGGTCGCGCAGGGCTTTCAGCACGGCGCGCTTGCGGGCCTGCTTGGCGTCGTAAGCGGCGCGCTCGGCCTTCTTCGCGGCGCGTGCGGTTTCGGCGGCGGCGCGCTCCTCGGCGTGGGCTGCCGCTTCCGCCTCGCGGGCGGCGGCTCGCTGCGCCTTGCGTTCGGCGCGCTCGGTGGCGGCTTCGACGTCCGAGAAGCGGCAGCCGCAGTAGTTCTGCCGGTACATGCCCATCTCGCGGCTGCGGTGCGTGGCCTCGTCGTAGAAGGGGCGGTAGTCTTCGAACAGCGGCTGCACGCCCGCGGCCGAGGCGGCGCGTTCCAGCTCCTCGCGGATGACGTCGGTATATTGGTAGGGGCTCACCGACAGCGTGGTGCCCAGCGCGTCGAACCCCTGCTCGGCTGCCAGCGCGGAGGCCTCTTCGAAGCGCAGGCGGTAGCACGCCCGGCAGCGCGCCTTGCGGCGGGCGGGATCGCCCTCGGCGGTGCCCACGCGTCCGGCGCAGGCTTCCCAGGCGGCGGGGTCGTAGGCACCTTCCAGCACGTCCAGCTGCTCGCCGGCGGCCCAGGCGCGCAGCGTGGACAGGCGGCGCGCGTACTCGTCGGCGGGCGCGATGTTCGAGTTCATATAGGCTATGGTCAGGTCGTGCCCGGCGGCGCGCAGCAGGCGCACCGGTTCCAACGAGCACGGTCCGCAGCAGGCATGAAGCAGTATTTTCATCGGGTTTCCACGCTCCTTCGCAACGTGACGTATACTACCATGCTTGCAAGCGTATTCATCGAATCAAAGGATCGACGCCATGGCATCTCGCACCTATCGCGCAATCTTCTTCGACCTGGACGGCACGCTGCTGCCCATGGAGCTCGACGAGTTCCTGGGCGCTTACTTCGAGGCCATCGCGAAGTTCGTCGCCACCCGCGGGCTCGACGCGGGGTCGTTCTCCGCCGGGCTCAAGGCGGGCATCGGCGCCATGGCCGCCCACGACGACGAGCGCACGAACTTCGACGCGTTCTGGGAAGCGTTCTTCAGCTACGCCGATCGCGACGCGGCGGCGTGGAACGAGCTGCTCGCCGGCTTCTACGAGCACGATTTCGGCGCGATCGGCGCCGGCGTCGTCTCCAACCCGGCCGCCGCGCGCGCCATCGAGGCGCTGGCGGCGAAGGGCTACCCGCTCGTGCTGGCCACCATGCCCATGTTCCCGCGCCGCGCCGTGGAATGGCGCCTATCGTGGGCGGGCGTCGACGCCGCACGCTTCGCGCGCATCACGTCGTTCGAGAACTCCACGTCGGTGAAGCCGAAGCTGGCCTACTACGCCGAGAACGTGGCGGCCTGCGGTCTCGCCGGCGAAGACGTGCTCATGGTGGGCAACAACACGGTGGAGGACCTGGCTATCCAGGGGCTCGGCGCCGACGCGTTCCTCGTGACCGACCACCTGCTCGATCCGACCGAGGGCTTCGACCTGGGCTCCGTGAAACACGGCACCATGGAGGAGTTCGCGGCCTGGGCCGAGGAGCTGCCTCCGTGCGCCGACCCCGCGCAGGCAATCGACGCGGACGTCGTCGACGCCGCGGCCCGCGCGGCCGCGCTGTCCCGCGCAAAGGAGGCCTAGCATGGCGCTGTTCGACTGCGAGCTCCAAGCGACGAGCGGCCACGCCCGCGCGCTGTCCTACGAAACGGCGCACGGGTCGTTCCAAACGCCCATGTTCATGCCGGTGGGCACGAGCGCCTCGGTGAAGGGCGTCACCGTGGGCCAGCTGAACGATCTCAACGCCCAGGTGGTGCTGGCCAACACGTACCACCTGTCGCTGCGCCCCGGTGCCGACGTAGTGGCCGAGGCCGGCGGCGTGCACCGCTTCATGAACTACGACGGCCCCATGCTCACCGACTCGGGCGGGTTCCAGGTGTTCAGCCTGGCCGACACGCTCAAGCTGGACGACGAGGGCCTCACGTTCCGCTCCATCTACGACGGGACCAAGGTGCGCTGGACGCCCGAGAGCAACATGGAGATCCAGGAGCAGCTGGGCGCCGACATCGCCATGCAGCTGGACCAATGCACGCCCTACCCGGCCGAGAAGGCCTTCGTGGCGAAAGCCGTCGATCTGTCGGCCAACTGGGCGCGCCGCTGCCTGGCGGCGCATCAGCGCCCCGACCAGACGCTGTTCGGCATCGTCCAGGGCGGCATGGAGCTGGACCTGCGGCTGGAATCCATCCGCCGCCTGCGCGAGATCGAGGACGAGAGCCTGGCGCGCGGCGGGCGCCGCTTCGGCGGCTTCGGCATCGGCGGCTACTCGGTGGGCGAGGATCACGAGGTGATGTTCGAGACGCTGGGCCCCGTCGCCCGCGCCTGCCCCGAGGACCGTCCGCGCTACCTCATGGGCGTGGGCAACCCCACGACGCTCGTGCGCGCGGTGCGCGAGGGCGTTGACATGTTCGACTGCGTGCTGCCCACCCGCACGGCGCGCATGGGCACGGCGTTCTCGTCGACGGGTCGCATGAACATGCGCAACGCGAAGTTTACGCGCGACTTCGGCCCGCTCGACCCCGCGTGCACCTGCCCGACGTGCCGGAACCACAGCCGCGCCTACATCCGCCACCTCGTGAAGCAGAACGAGATGCTGGGCGGCATCCTGCTGTCCGTCCACAACCTGCACTACCTCATCGATCTCATGCGCCGTGCCCGCGAAGCGGTGCTGGCGGGGGCGTACGAGGAGTTCTACGAAGCCTGGATGGCCAGTCCCGCGGCGAAGGACTACTAGGGAAGGCGCTCGGGCGGACGCTTTCCCTGACCGGGGCCGTAACCTAACCGTAGGGATTAGCCCTGATCTTTTCGGCACCCTTCCTTCCGCATTCTCCTGGGTTGTGGCACAATGGGACAGTTACTGTGCAGGGAGCCTGCGGGCTCGCGCACGACGCACGCACGAGAAGCTCAACGAGGGAGAACGTCACATGGCGGCAACGCAGAAGACGAAGAAGAAACCCGCTCGGCCCACCGATCGGCGCAACATCTGGCTGCTCATCATCACGACCCTGCTGGTGCTGGGGTCCGTCTTCATGTTCACGCCGCCGCAGGAGAAGATCAACCAGGGCCTCGACATCCAAGGCGGCCTGTCGGTGGTGCTGACGGCGAAGAGCACCGACGGCCAGGCCGTGTCGAACGACGACATGGAGAAGAGCCGCGCCATCATCGAGAGCCGCGTGAACGCGCTGGGCGCCTCGGAGGCCGTGGTGCAGGTGCAGGGCACCGACCAGATCCTCGTGCAGATCCCCGGCCTCACCAACACCGAGGACGCGCTCAACACCATCGGCAAGACCGGCAAGCTCGAATTCGCGCGCCTCGACTCGTTCACCGACGAGGACGTGAAGACGAAGATCGAGAACGGCCAGGCCTCCGGCGAGGGCACCGTCTCCGACGATCTCGGCGTGGCCACGCTGCCGACGGGCGAGACGCAGCACCTCAAGGTGGAGGACGGCACGTACACGCCCATCGTCACCGGCTCGAACATCACGAAGGTCGACATCGGCAAGCGGAGCGACACCTCCACCGACTACGCCGTGAACATCTCGCTCGATTCGGCCGGCGCGGCGGCGTTCGCCGAGGCCTCGAAGGACCTCGCGCCCACGAAGGGCAAGATCGTCATCATCCTGGACAACGAGGTGCAATCGGCGCCCGCAACGCAGTCCGAGATCCCCGACGGCAACATCCAAATCACCGGCAATTACTCGCTCGACGAGGCCAAGGCGCTGCAGACCGTGCTGGAAAGCGGCTCGCTGCCCGTGAGCTTCGAGTACGCCCAGAGCCAGACCGTCGGCCCGACGCTCGGCCAGGACGCGCTGGCTTCCGGCGTGCTGGTGGCCCTCATCGGGCTGGCGGTGGTCATGCTGTACCTGCTGTTCTTCTACCGCGGCCTCGGCGCCATCACCGCCGCCGCCATGATCGTGTTCGCGGTGCTGTACCTGGGCATCCTGGCCACGCTGTCGTCGTTCGGCCTGTTCAGCCTGTCGCTCGCCGGCATCGCCGGCATCGTGCTGACTATCGGCATGGCGGCCGACTCGTCCATCCTCACGATGGAGCGCTTCCGCGAGGAGATCCGCATGGGACGCAGCGTGCGCGCCGCGTCCGTGACGGGCGTGAAGCACGCCATCGTCACGTCGGTGGACGCCGACCTCGTGACGCTCGTGTCGGCGCTGTCGCTGTTCTTCCTGGCCAGCGCCTCGGTCAAGGGCTTCGGCCTGACGCTGGCGCTGGGCATCGTGTGCGACATCGCCATGATGCTGCTGTTCAAGGCGCCGCTCATCCGCGTGCTGGCGCCGAAGGTCATCGCGCGGCACCCGGGCTTCTGGGGCATCAAGGACAGCCTGGCCGCGTCCAAGGACTACGCGGCGCTCGCCGCGGCCGAGGGCACGAGCGTGGCCGCGGCCGAGGCCGGCGAGACCATCAACCCGACCGAGTCCGAGGAGGCCGCCGAGCGCCGCGAGGGCGCTGCCGGCGAGGCGGCCGCGAAGGCGGCGCGCAAGCCGCGCGGCAAGTTCATCAAGCACGACATCAACTTCCTCGGCTACCGCCGCGTGTTCCTCGGCGTGGCCGCCGTGCTCGTGTGCGTGTCGCTGGCCATCGTGGGCGTGAAGGGCCTGAACTTCGGCATCGAGTTCGTGGGCGGCACGTCGGTGTCGTTCCACGGCACGGGCGACGTGACCACCGAGCAGATGCGCACCGCGTTCGACCAGGCCGGCGAGCCCGATGCCGTCGTGCAGACGACGAACGCCGACGGCGATGAGGGCTACCTCGTGCGCACCACCACCACGAGCGCCGAAGAGGCCACGCAGCGTGCGAACCAGGTGGCCGACAGCCTGGGGCTGTCCACCGACAGCTTCGAGGTGACCACCATCGGGCCCGACTGGGGCGCCAGCGTCATCCAGTCGTCGCTCATCGCGTTCCTCGTGTCCATCGTGCTCATCATCATCTACATCGCCATCCGCTTCGAATACAAGATGGGCGTCACCGCCATCGTGGCGCTGCTGCACGACCTCGTGCTGGTCATGGGCGTGTACGCGCTCGTGGGCCGCGAGGTGAACCCGAACACCATCGCCGCGCTGCTCACCATTCTGGGCTACTCGCTGTACGATACGGTGGTCGTGTTCCACCGCATCAACGACAACATGCAGTCCGACGACATCAAGTGCACGTTCATGACGATGGCGAACCACTCCATCAACCAGGTGCTCGTGCGCACCATCAACACGACGCTCACCTCGCTCATCCCCGTGCTGGCCATGCTGCTGTTCGGCGGCGAGACGCTCAAGGACTTCGCGTTCGCCATGGTCATCGGCCTCGTGTGCGGCTCGTACTCGTCCATCGCGGTGGCGTCGCCCTTGTACGCGATGTGGAAGACGCGCGAGCCGCGCTACCAGAAGCTCGTGAAGAAGTTCGGGCCCGAGGTGGGTCGCTTCGAGTTCGGCAACCCGAACGCGATGGCGACGGCGCTCGCGGGCAAGAAGGCCGTCAAGGCCACGGCCGCCCCGACGGCTGCCCCGACGGTCGGGGCCGCGGCGGAGAAGCCGACGGTCGAGGAGCCGCACGGCGCGACCGCCGCGAAGAGCGCGCCGAAGCCCCCGAAGGGCAAGCGCAAGAAGCGCCCCGACAAGAAGTAACGCCAACGGCCCCGGACATCCGGGGCCGTTGCTTTTTATCGCTCGAACAGCTCGAACAGTTCCTCGCGGCTGTGCACCCCGAGCTTCTTGTACACGTGGCGGATGTGGGACTTCGCCGTGCCGTTGGCGATGGTCATCTCGGTCGCGATCTCGCTGGCGGTCTTCTGCCGCAACAGCAGTTCGAGCACCTCGTGCTCGCGATTGCCGAGGTTGCATCGCGCGGACACCTGCGTCAAGCGCGCCGCCTGCTCGTCGCTCAAGCCATCCTTCTCGTTCGTCCGGTCGGGGTCGAACAGGGCGATCAGCTGCTTGGGCATGAATCCGTTGCGGATGCAGAGGAACATGGCCATGAGCACCGCGAGCACCGACGACAGCACGATGACGTCGTGCACGCGTGCCGATTCGGACATCGCCCATGCCGCGACCGCCCTGCCGACGATGCATCCGCCGAAGTAGCTCAACATGAGCGTCGAGAATGCCCGGTATGCGTGCGCGTCGGTCTTCTCGGTGATGGCGCACAGGAGCACCACCGCGTACGCGAGGAACAGCAGGATGCCGATGAGGGCGAGGTCGAACGTGACCACGGGATTGAGATCCAGGAACGATGCCGACAGCGTGGCGGTCACGACGATGGGCACGGCGACGTTGAGCAGCGACAGGGCAGTGAGCCGTTTGAAGGAGAGCATGAGCACGCTGACCAGCAAGAAGGGGATGAGGATGACGATGGCCGAGAACGCGAGGGAGAAGTGCTCGAGCCCGGCGAAGGACAGCGAGACCATGAAGGCGTAGCTGAACAGGAACGTGCCGACGATGATGTGTGCGGGCGTGTGCCCTTCGGTGCTCAGCGAGGACTGATCGAGGCGGGAGCCTTGCAGAAGGCGCATGCGTTTCGTCAGCGTGTAGGCGCCGATGCCCAGCAGTGCGACGAGGCTGCACGCCACCCGCGGCGTGTCCATGCCTACGATGAACCACAGCATGATCGATCCGACCAACGCGGAGAATACGACGTTCCAGATGACGGTGGCCGCGCTGTGGTGCGCGTACACCCACAGCCAGCATACGGCCACGACGGAGAGGTAGATGCCGAACACGCCTCCGCCCACCAAGGCGATCAGCAGGGGGGAGAGGTACGACAGGGCGGGGAAGAGCGCGAGCGCGAGGATGCTGGCCAGCACGCAGGCGCTTGAGATCCAGATGACGGCCGGTTGCGCGAAAGCGGGTCGATCGCGTCTCGAGAAGGTGAGCAGCACGAGCGAGGTGAGCGCGCCGAACAGGCATGTCACGTCGGAGAACGACAACGCTTCGGGCGAGGTGTGGGCGAGTGCGGGGGTATAGTGCGTGTACGACACGAGCGCGATGGTGCACGACGTGCCGACGAACAGCCCGTCCGCTACGATTTTCTCCCGCGTGCTCACCAAGGCGCTTCGCAGCTTCGCGATGACGCTCGAACGTCGCTCGTTCCCCATACGCACTCCCCTCCAGAAGCTTTCTTCACGACGGTATCCCATCACGGATGATTCAGCTAGGGATAAAGCGCTAACCCGTACAGGGGTTAGCGGGGGTTAGCGCCCTCGGTCAGCGAAATGCCCCTCGCCCCGCAAGATTACCGATTCCTTAACCCGGGGTCGGGCGCATAGGATCGTCATCGGGCCGAGCGCTGCGAGCGATTGGCGGCCCCAGGAAGTACCAGCGAGGAAAGGGGACATCATGCACGACCATGAAAACCTGCACGAACAGGGAATATCCCGTCGAGGATTCCTGACCGGAGCGGCGATGGTGGGCGCGGGCGCAGCGCTTGGGCTTGCCGGCTGCAGCGGCTCGCCGGAGGCCGAGACCAAGGCGCCTGCCGAGGAAGCGAAGCCGGCGTCGGAACCGGCTGCGACGACGTCCGCGGCAAGCAACCAGCCCGCGTTCCTCACGCCGCCGGATCCCATTCCGGAGAGCGAGATCATCGAAACCGTCGACTGCGACATCGTCATCTGCGGCGCGGGCATCTGCGGCCTGCCCGCGGCCATGCTGGCGGCCGAGAACGGCGCGAACGTGCACGTGGTTGAGAAGGGTAGCACGTACGGCCTGTTCCGCCTGTGCACCGCCGGCTTCAACTCCGACGTGCAGACCAAGCTGGGGCTGACCACCGACCGTAAAGAGTTCATCACGTCGACCTGGGCCATCACCAACGGCGTGCAGGGCAGGATGTCGTCCTACGGCCTGTGGTTCGACAACTCGGGCCCCTACGTCAACTGGCTCGAGGGCATCTTCAACGAGAAAGGCTATCAGCTCATCCCTGCCGCATCGCTCGATTACAAGATCACGAACGACGGCGTGGACATGCCGGGCGCGAGCCCGCTGTGGCAGGCGTTCGCCCAGATGATCTTCTTCGCGCAGGAGGACGGTGGCTTCTTCGCCACGGGGGACCCCGTCGACTGGACGGGCGTGATGGAGGCCTACGCCACTGAGAAGGGCGCCACGTTCCACTACAACGCTCCCGCCGTGCAACTTCTACGCGACGATAGCGGGCGGTGCACGGGCGTCATCGCCAAGAACGAGTCCGACGAGTACGTGAGGTACAACGCCTCCAAGGGCGTGCTGCTGACCACAGGCGACATGGCCGCCGACCGCGAGATGATGGCGCACTACAACGTGTCGCTGAGCAAGATCGTCCGCTACAACATCAACACCAACGACACGGGCGACGGCCAGAAGATGGGCATGTGGATCGGCGCGGACATGGACGAGTTCGCCTGCGGCGACCTGTGGCCGTTCGCGGCCGTCATGATGGACGGCACGCTGCCCACCACGTTCGAGGGCACGCACTTCTACGCCGGCGTCGCCAACCTGCCGGTGCTCATGGTGGACGGCGCGGGCCGTCGCCTCATGGCCGAGAACCTGCCGTTCCAGTCGCCTTCCATCCCGAAGCTCACCTGCACGCCCGACGGCTGCGCGTGGAGCATCTGGGACAGCGCCTGGAAGGAGAAGTTCCCCGAGGGCGGCTACATGGTGGAGGATTACACGGCGTCCAACACCCAGGAAGAGGTGGACAAGAACGTGGAGAACGGCATCACGTTCAAGTTTGATACCATCGAGGAGCTGTGCGAACACTGCGGTTTCGACAAGGACATCTTCATTGCCACGTTCACGCGCTACAACGAGCTGTGCGAGGCCGGCGAGGATCTCGACTTCTACAAGGATCCGCTGTGGATGAACCCCATCGACACGCCGCCGTTCTACGCATCCAAGCACTGCTCGTCGATGACCTCGACGCGCGGCGGTCTCAAGAACGACGAGCGTTGCCGCGTCCTCGACAAGGAGGGGCGGCCCATCCCCGGCCTGTACGCTGCGGGCAACACGGCCGGCTCGTTCTACGGCAACGTGTACCCGCCCAACGTCATGGGCTCCGGCATCGGCCATGGCCAGTGCTTCGCCTGGTTGGCCGTCAAGGATATCCTCGGTCTTGACTACATCCATGCGAACATCTAGGAAAGCCGAGGTGCCTGACGTGAAGAGGAAGAACCTGTTGATGGCGGTGTGCACGGTGCTGGCGACGGTCGCGTTGGCGGCGACGTTGGGGGGATGCGCGCCCTCGCAGCCTTCGGGCGATGCGGGCAACGGCGGCGCCGATGCGGCATCGTACCCGGTTGGCTCGCTCAAGGCCGTTCATGTCGCCGGACAGCTCGACGATGCGGACGAGTACCCCAACAAGCTGTGTCTGAGCTGCCACGACCGCACCACCATCAATGCGGCGAACGAGGACTTCGGCGGCATCGAGGGATTCAATCCTCACAAGGCGCACCTTGAGGCCGGCGACTGCACCTCCTGCCACTCGGTTGACGGCACGTCGACCCTCTCCTGCAACGAGTGCCACGACGCGCCGCTGCCCGAGGGCTGGCAGAGCGCCGAGCGCGGCTCCGGCCCGCTCCACAGCCTGACGAAGTAACATCTCCTCGCTGAGCGGGCGCCGCTTCCCTCCCCAGGCGCCCGATGCGAAGAACGGCCCCCGACGAACACGCCGGGGGCCGTTGCTTTCGCGCGCCGCCGGGAGGGGGAGGCGGCGCGCGAGGATGGGCGGTGCGGGGCTACTTGCCGGCGACAGCGCGTCCCACCACGTAGCCCTGCGTGTGGCAGCGGCCGAGGGAGAGGCCGGGCACCGTCATGGGGTAGTCGGGGCTGCCGAAGAAGTTGCCGGCGCAGTTGCCGATGGAGTACAGGCCCTCGATGGGCGCCCCGTCCTTGTCGAGCACCTGCATGTCGGCGTTCACGTTCACGCCGTGGATGATGGTGGACAGGCCGATGCGGCGGTGGATGCCGTAGAACGGCGGCGTCACGATGGGCTTGAGCCACTTCGCCGCCTTGCCCATGTCCTCGTCGACGCCCAACGCGCACAGCTCGTTGTAGCGAGCGACGGTCTTCGCGAAGGCGGCGACGTCGGTCAGGCCGAGCTTCTCTCCCAGCTCCTCGATCGTGTCGGCCGCGTAGGTGTTGATGAGCGTGTCGTACACGCCTTCCTTCTCGCCCTCGACCTCGGGCATGTAGTTCACCATGGCCTCGGGCGGGATGAGGGCCCCGGGCCAGTCGGCGCAGTCGGTCATGTAGTTGCTGTCGAACACCTGGGTGTACCAGCCCTGGTCTTCCTCGCTTTTGAGGAAGTTGCCCATCGTGGCCATCTCGGAGCGGTTCTCGTTGCAGAAGCGCGTGCCGTCGTTCTTCACGCACAGGAAGGGCATGTCGGCCATCGACCCTGGGCCGGCGTCGAAGTCGTGGAGCACCTTCGAGCCGCACACGTCCTCCATGCGCCCGCCGGCCCATACCATCATCTTCTGCCCGTCGCCGGTCTTGTTCTGCTCCTTGCGGTAGATGTTCGCCATCTCCGCTTCGTAATAGGCCATCATCTCGTCGTCGTTCTCGTAGTCGCCCGTGGCGATGATCACGCCTTTGGACGCGTTGAACTGGATGTAGCCGTCCTTGCCCTCGGCGACCACGCCCGTCACCGCGCCGCCGTCGTTCTGCACGAGCTGCGCGGCAGGGGTGGAGTAGAAGATATCGACGCCCTGCTGCTCGGCGTAGTCGGCGATGTCGCGCATGCCGTTGCCCGTGTTGTAGGGCTTGGGGCCGAAGTCGAAGGCGAAGTACGTGATGTCGTACCCGTCGATCTGCTTGATGGGCCCCGTCCACTTCGCGGTGGAGTCCACCACCTGCGCGCCCGCCTTCTGGGCGATATCCCACAGCCACTGCAGCGCCTCGCCGGAGTTGTACGCCCAGAGGCGCACCTGCTCGCGATCGGACCGGTGGCAGCAATCCTCCGTGATGAGCGACACGACGGCCTCGACCCCGGCGGGGTCGGTCTGGTCCAGGATGATGGAATCGCAGGTGTTGCCCTGCGAGATGGCCGTGGCCTCCTTCTGCAGCAGCGCCACCTTCGCGCCCGCCTCGAAGGCGGACAGCGCTGCGGGCACGCCTGCGGCGCCGGCTCCCACGACCACGACGTCGTAGTCCTTCGTCTCCAAGATATCGGTGATGGGCTCCGGCTTCGCGAAGAAGCTGGGCAGCCCGTCCTCGGCCGCGGCGCCCGCGTTGGCGGATGCGGCCGTGCCGGCGGCGCTTCCCTGCGGCGCGCACGCGCTCAGCATGGATGCCCCGGCGGCGCCGACGGCGGCGACGCCTCCGAATTTGAACAGGTCGCGACGTGAAATGGTGCTCATGAGTTGATTCCCTCCTCGGTCGGTGCGGTTCGTCCCCTGCGGAACGGGCCCCACCATAGGGCAGCGGGCGGAATGCGCGCATCGACCGCACGAGGATTCGCAGGCTTAAAAATCGTAACCCCCGCGCATAACCCCCTGTTTTGCTCGGACGATGCAAAACCACCCGTCGCGCGGTTTCTCGGTTCGGGGCGTTTCGTCTATAATCGCCCCGAGGCTTGACGGGACGAAGGGGAGCTCCTCGACATGTCGGTGGAACGGGAAGATCATCAAGAAGAATCTCAGGAAGCGCCGGTCCGGAGGCGGTCGCGGCTGTTCTGCGGCGCGATCGCGGTGCCGGTCGCCTTTTTGGGTTTGGGCGTGTATCGCGCGTGGATCGAGATCATGTTCGTGGGGTCGTTCGTCGATTTCCCCGCAGTGGCGTTCTCGGGGCGGGACCTGTTCGACCTGACCATGGTGGTGACCGCGGTCGCCTGCACGCTGCTCGCGCGCAGAATCGGGCCGTTCTTCGACAAGCCGGCCGTCTACGCCCTGTGCGCCGCGACGCTGACGGCGTCCACCGTGCTCATGTTCGCGTCGTGCTGGCTGCCCGGCATCGCGCCGGCGGTGGGGGTGCCGGCCACGCTGCTGGGAGGGTTCGGCATCGCCTTGCTCATCCTGTTCTGGAGCGAGCTGTACGGCTGCCTGAACCCCTTGCGCGTGGCGCTGTACTATTCGGCGTCCATCGTGGTGGGCGCGCTTGTGCTGTACGTGTACCGCGGGTTCATGCTGCCGTGGCTGTTCGTGATGACGTCCCTGCTGCCGGCGGCGTCGCTCGTGCTGCTGCGCCGCGGGTTCGGCAGCCTCCCGACGGCCGAGCTGCCCTCGACGTCGTGGACGCGGTTCTCGGTGCCGTGGAAGGCGGTGCTGTTCATGGCGGCCTACGCGTTCGCGTACGGGCTCATGGAGGGCGGGCTGTACGCCGGCGCGTTCGGACCGCATTCCGCGCCGGGGACGCTGGCGGTGGGCGTGCTCGTGTTTTTGGGCGTGGCGGTGCGCGGCGGGCGCTTCGACTTCGGCATCATCTACCGGGTGGCGCTGCCGCTCATGGTGGTGGCGCTGTTCCTGCTTCCCACGCTCGGGCACGTGCAGGGTATGGCCGCCAGCTTCTGCGTCTCCGCCGGGTACACGGCGCAATCCGTCCTCATCATGCTCATCATGGCGAACATCTGCTACCGCTACGGCGTGTCGGCCCTGTGGCTGTTCGGCATCGAGCGCAGCGTGCGGCAGGTGTCCATGTGGTTGGGGCGGCTCGTGGCCGACGGCGCGCAGTCGTTCGACGTGCTGGGAGGCAACGGCGAGCTGTTCATCTCGCTGTTGACGGTGGTGGCCATCGTGACCGCAACCACCATCCTGTTCTCGGAGCGCGACCTGTCCAGCCGCTGGGGCGCGAACTTCCTGGCGGGAGGCACCGACTCGGCCGCGATGATACGCAAGCAGGAGCTGGCCGACCGCTGCGCCGAGGTCGCGCGCGCCTACAAGCTGTCCACCCGCGAGGAGGAGGTGCTGTTGCTGCTGGCCCAGCGCAAGACGGTGGGCATCATCGAGCGCGAGCTGTTCATCGCGAACGGGACGGCGAAGGCCCACGTGCGCCACATCTACCAGAAGCTCGACATCCACACGCGCCAGGAGCTGTTCGACCTGTTGGGCGTCGAAGCGCGCGAGGGCGGCAAAGGCGCGGGTGCGACGGCCGACGAGGGGCTGTAAGGCGCCGAGCGTCCGCGCATCGTGGTAGCGCCGAGGTCGGTCGCGTCGCTTCGCCGCTGCGCGTCTGCGGCGAAGCGCTCGGAGAGGCGGCCCGTTCGCGTTTCGGATCACTCGGCGATCGAGGAACCGCTGAGCGATACGGGGAGCCTTCGCGAGCGCTAGCTTTCCGCCGCCGTGACAGGGGGAGGGGAGTCTATGCGCTTCCGTCGTCGACCATGATCGGCATGTTTCGTGCGGGCGCGCTTCCCGATGTCGGCGTGAAAGCGAAATTCCCTTTTTTTGCACAATAATCCGCGACGTGCGGTGGTTGGCAGGGTTTTGGGAGGCTCTCGGAGCTTCGGAATGCGCCCCTGGCGAGTGACGGCTGTCGTTTCCCCAGTTCGCGCGATCCCTGGAAGCATTGGGAGGGTTGTAAGGCTGCGCACGTCGCGGTTTTTTGCTCATTTGGGAGAGTTTTTGCGTGCAGAAGCCGCGCAGAGCCTCCCGCCTCCAGCCTCCGAACGCGAGAAAGCGAGCCCAGGCCGGGGCTCGCTTTCTCGCAAAGACGGGTCGATGCCCGAATATGCGCCGCCGCGAAGGAGGACGCGGCGGCGCGCCAAGGGGCCGGCTACATGATGAGCATCGCCGCGGTCAGCACCACCACGAGCACGATGCCGGTGACCACGATCACCTTCATCACCCACTTGAGCATGGTGGCGTACTGCACCTTCGCCAGCGCGAGGCCCGCCAGCACGGCGCCGTTCAGCGGCGTGATGATGGCCACGAGGCCGTGGGCGGCCACGTAGATCATGACCATGACCTCGGCCGAGAAGCCCAGGCCGTTCGTCAGCGGCCCCATGATGGGCATCGCCAGCGTGGCCATGCCGGAGCTCGAGGGGATGGCGAACGACAGCACGAAGTAGAACAGGAACGTGGCGGGCGCGAAGATGAAGGCGGGCACGCCGGACAGCGCGTTCGCGGCGTTCGTGAGGATGAACGTGTCAAGTTGCGTCTCGCCCATGATGACGGCGACGGAGCGCGCAAGCGCGATGACGAGCGCGACGCTGACCATCTCGGCGCAGCCGCCGAGGAACGTCTTCACGATGTCCTTGCCCGCGAAGCGCGCGAAGATGCCGATGACGATGGCCATGAGCAGGAACCACGCCGTGGCCTCGTTGAAGTACCACATGCCCAGCGGCACGCCGGTGAGCACCGCGCTCCAGGCGCCCGCCGGGTCGTCGACCGAGCCGCCGGCCATGAAGACGTCGATGCCGAAGTTCTGCCACGGTACGAAGCCGACGATCATGACGACGAACGTGAGCGCGAACAGCACGAGCACGACCTTCTGCTTGCCGGAGAGGACGGCCGAGAACGCCGGGTTCTCCGCATCCTCCTCCATCTGGCCGTACTCCTTCTCGGACTCCTCCTGCTCCTGCAACGACAGGAACGTGGAGCCTTTGTCGGCCTTGACCTTCTTGGCGTAGCGCATGACGAAGAAGATGGAGATGGCCTCGGCGATGACGAACAGCACGAGCCCGAAGCCGATGATGACGCCCTGGTCGATGGCGATGCCCATGTCGGTGAGGGCGGCGGTGGCCACGCCGACGGAGAACGGGTTCACCGTGGAGCCGATGCAGCCCGCGCCCGCGCCCAGCAGCACCACGAGCGCGCCGGTGAGCGTGTCGAAGCCCGCGGCGTACATGGTGGCGGCCAGCAGGATGTAGAACGGCACCGTCTCCTCCATCATGCCGTAGGTGGAGCCGCAGATGCCGAACAGCAGCATGAGGATGGGGATGAGGACGAGCTCGCGGCCCTTGAGGGCGCGTACGAGCGTGGCGACGCCGGTGTCGAGCGCGCCGGTCTTGTTCACCATGGCCAGAAAGCCGCCCAGCACGAGCACGAACACGCACACCTGCATGGCGCTCGAGAAGCCGAGCACCGGGGAGGTCAGAACGTCGGCGAACGACGCTCCGGTTACCTCGCTCGTGAAGAACGACATCGCCACGGTGACGAGCGCCACGACGATCAGGCACGCCACGAGGATGATGAAGGAGTCCGGTGCGCCTTTCTTCTTGCGCTTCTTCTTGCCGCCGGGCTCGGGGGCCGCGGCGACGGGCGCGCCCTCGGCGGCTTCCGTCGCCAGCTTCTGGTTCTCGCTCTCGCTCATCGCTCGTTCTCCTTGTCGTCGCGCGCTCGGGCTTCCAGCCAGCGCAGGGCCATCGTTGCGGTCATCGCCGCGCCTTCGACGAACACGCTCTCGTCGAACACCACGCGGGAGTTGTGCACGGGGTAGCGCACGCCTTCGTCCTCCGAGCCGGTGCCCATGACGAAGTAGGTGGTGGGCACGGCCTGCGAGATGACGCTCATGTCGTCGGAGCCCGAGATGGGCTTGTCGAGGATGGTGACGGGGCGGCCGGTGAGGTCCTCCACGTAGCCGATCAGCTCGTCGGTGAGATCGGGGTCGTTGTACACGCTCGGCACGCCGCGGAGGAACCGCACGTCGACGCTGCCGCCGAAGCCCTCCGCGATGCCGCGGCACATCGCCTCCATGCGCTCCTTGAGATGCGCGCGGGTGCCCTCGTCGATGGTGCGCAGGGTGCCCAGCAGGTGCACGTCGTCGGGAACGATGTTGGCGGCCGTGCCGCCGTTGATGGCACCGAACGTGATGACCGCCTGGTCGTTCGGGTCGAGCTCGCGCGCGATGAGGTTCTGCGCGCCGAAGAAGATATGGCAGGCGATGTTGAACGGGTCCACCAGCTGGTGCGGGCGCGAGCCGTGGCCGCCCTTGCCGTGCACGACGATGTCGATGTCGTCGATGGACGAGAAGCCGGTGCCCGGGCGCGTGGCGATCTCGCCCAAGCGGTAGTCGAACGGCATGAGGTGGATGGCCGTGGCGGCGTCGACGTGCGGGTTCTCCAGCACGCCCGCGTTGATCATGGCCTCGTTGCCGCAGATCTCGTCGGGCGCGCAGCCCTCCTCGTCGGGCTGGAACATGAGCTTCACGCAGCCGGGCAGCTCGGCCTCGCGGCCTTTCAGGATGCGGGCGGCGCCCAGCAGCATGGCGGTGTGCGTGTCGTGCCCGCAGGCGTGCATGTAGTCGGTCGGGGAGGCGAAGGGCAGCCCCGTCTCCTCCTTGATGGGCAGCGCGTCCATGTCGGCGCGCAGCATGAAACAGCGGCCCGCCGACGGGTCGCCGATGGTGGCCACGAGGCCGCCCGGCACGATCTCTTCCGGTTCGAGACCGATTTCCCGCAGACGCTCGGCCACGTAGGCCGTCGTTTGAGGGAGGTCGAACCCGATTTCGGGATGCTCGTGCAGCCAGCGGCGGTCGGCGATGATGTCGCCTTCCAGCGCTTTGGCTTCTTCCAGGACACTCGTCATACGATGATGCCTCCTTCGCTCGAGGCGGGCGGGGCTCCCTTGCGTTGGGGAATCCCGTCCGTTGCCTGCACCCCGCGTGCGGGGCGCCTTCTGCGGGGTACAATACGGAGGCGAGGCGGGGGTGATCGTCACCCCGCTGGCGTTACGCGAGGACAAACGGTAGGTTTTCGACGGTAAACGGTAGAGAAACGGGGGCGAAATGCGGAATGCGGAACGGACCGCCAGCGGGCGGAACGCCGGCGGCGAGCCTTCTCGCCCCGCCGTCGCGCGCGATCGGCTGATCGACGCGCGCAGCCTCGTGGCCGTGTGTGCCCTGTCGCTGTCCACGTTCGTGCAGAACGGCTACGTGTACCCTCCCTTCAACGCGGTCGTGCCGTGGGGGTTCGCGCTGTGCGGGCTTCTGTACGGCGCGGCGTTCGGGTTGTGGGCGTTCGCGGCGCACCGCAGCGGCTCGCCGCTGCCGGTGCGGGCCGTGACGGTCGGCGCGCTGGCGGCGCTCGCGGCGGGATGCGGGCTGTGGATGCTCGGCGTGCAGAACGGCTACGCGTCGGCGCTCGGCGTTCCGGGTGCGGCGCTGCTGTCGTGCGGGCGCAGCTGGGCGGTCATCGTGGCGGGGCTGTCGCTCACGCGCCTGCGCCCGCGCGGCGTGCTCGTCACCATGGCCGGCGGCGTGTGCCTGTCCTACGCCGTCTACCTTGTGCTCGACCCGCTGCTGGCCGCCTGCGCGCCGGTCGTCTACGCGCTCCTGCCCGCCGTCGCCCTCGCGGCCGTGGCGGGCCCCGTCGCGCGCCTGCGCGACGCGCTGCCGGACGGCGCCCCTCCCAGCGAGCTGGCGCTGACGAACCCGGGTTCGTTCCCCGGGCCGTTCAACCGGCTGTTCGTGTGCATCTTCCTGTTCGAGGTGGCGTTCGGCCTGTCCATCACGTTCGGTGCGGGCCCGACGGCCTGGTGGCAGAGCGCAACGTGCGGCGTCGCGCTGCTGGCGCTGGCCGCATGGTGCGCGCGCACGCAGCGCGCGTCGCGCGAGGACGCGCTGTTCCACGTGTCGGGGCTGCTCGTGGTGTTCGGGTTCTTCGTCTCGGCCGCGCAGACCGCCGTGCTCGGGTCGGTGGCCCTCGGCGCGCTCACCGTGGGCGCGCAGATGTTCAGCGTCCTCACCTGGGCGACGCTCGCCATCATCGCGGCGCGCAACCCCTCGGGCGGCATCGCGGCCCTCGGCCAGGGCTTCTGCGCCTCGAACCTCGGCGCCACGACGGGCGTCGTGCTGGGGCATCTGCCCGTCGCCGCCGACGCCGCGGGCGCCGACGTGCGCCTGCTGCTGTTCGCGCTCGTGGCCGCCGCCTTCGTCGGGTACGTATGGATCGGGCTCAAGGACTTCAGCTTCTCGGCAGCCATCCGCGGCGTGAAGCCGGTGGAGGAGGTGGAGGCGCCCGCCGCTCCCGAGGCCGCCATCGACACGCGCTGCGCGCACCTGGCGTCCGTCCACGGGCTCACCGAGCGCGAGGGGGAGGTGTTCGCGCTGCTGGCGCGCGGGCGCAACGGCGCGTTCATCCAGGAGGAGTGCCGCGTGACGCGCAACACCGCCAAGACGCACATCCGCCACATCTACCAGAAGCTGGGCGTGCACACGCAGCAAGAGCTCATCGACCTGGTGGAAAGCGGACGCGACTTCATCGTCTAACGCTTGTCTGTCGTTGCCGGCGCGCACCTGCGCATCGGGCGGCGCTTGTGGTACCCTAACGCCAACGATCAAGCTGAAGGTAAGGAGCCTACGATGCGCGAAGGAAGCGCTCCCAATTTCTGCCCGCCGACCGAGGAGGGCGTCACCCTTGTGCTCGAGGACGAGACGGGCGAGCAGACGGAACTCGAGTTCCTCGGCCTCATCTTGCACCACGACCGCAGCTACGGCTTCTTCTTCCCCGTAACAGAAGACGAGCCCGTGGGCTCGTCCGGCGAGGTCGTGCTGCTTGAGGTGACCGAGCTCGACGAAGACGGCCAACCTGCGGCCTTCGAGTTCGTCGAGGATGAAGCGGTGGCGGCCGAGGTCTACGAGGACTTCCGCACCGCCACGAAGGACCTGTACGACTTCGCGTAGCCGTACCGGCTTGGCGCGCGCGTCAGCGGCCGAGCGGGTCCCAGCCCGTCGGGGGCTTGACCCGCTCGGATTGCGCGATGGCCGCCACGTACATGATATCGTGGTTGATCGCTTGCTCCAGGCGGCACACCTCTTCCTCGGTCTCGGCGTATTCGAAAATGCGCGCTGCCGCGCGTCTGATCGTGTCCATCAATTCTTCGTACTCGGTTCCGCTCATGTGCGACCTCCGGCGATCTTGCCCTCAAGCAATGACCCTCTCGATAAACTCATAGTACAAACCTCTTGTTTTATTGACGGTCTGTAAACTATAGTTTACGACTTTTCCTCCCGCCGGGACTAGCCTTTAACCGGCATGGAGAACACTTCACTAAAAACTCAGCTCGGAACCAATATCGCGAGGCTCCGCGCGAGCGCGAACGTGTCGCAAACGTCCTTCGCTCTCATGGTGGGCGTCAGCCGCAAATACCTCATCGATATCGAAAGCGGAAAAGCGAATCCGACGGTCGACATGCTCGAGCGCATCGCGGGCGGCTTGGACACCACCGTGGGCCAGCTGTTCGAGGGTCTGTGAGGGGTCGCCGCTACAGCTCGACGGGGTTCCAGCTTCCGTCGATGTCGCACAGCCATGCTTCGGGATCGCGCACGGTGAAGAACGTGAGCGTCTTGTCGTCCGGCCCCTCGTAGCTCTCGCCGAGCCCCGTCATGTGCTCGTACCCCGCACGACGAACCTCATCGTTCGCCCGATCTTCGAGAACAGCTTCCCCCCGCATGATAACCCAGCCGCTGCCCGGTTTCCAGGCGGTCAATTCAAACTTTGGGTTGAGCTCCAGCTCGCGGTACACGTCCTTCGTGGTGGCGGTGCAGAACCAGATCCGGCCGTCCTGCACGGCGGCGAAGCTGAAGGGGCGCACGTGCGGCTGATCGCCCTCGCAGGTGGCCAGGTACCAGGCCGGGACGCTCGTGAGGTAGTCGACGATGGTGTTCGTTCCGTTCATGGGGGTTCCTTTCGGTTGGGATAGGGCGGCTTCGGAGCGGTCCTACCAGGGGATGAAGTTGGTGGCCACGACGCAGGCCAGCATGGCGACGATGACGACGACGCCGTTGCGGTCGAGCGCGGTGAACGCGAGGGGATGCAGGCGCGTGCGGCCGACGCCGCCGTGGTAGCAGCGGGCCTCCATGGCCGACGACAGCGTTTCCGCGTGGCGGAACGCGCTGGTGAACAGCGGCACCATGAGGGAGGCGAGCATGCGCAGCCGCCCTTTGGAGAACGTGGCGCCGCGGCTGATCTGCGCGCGGTACACGGTTTGCAGCTCGAAGGTGAACTGGGGCAGGAAGCGCAGGGCGATGCCCATCATCATGGACAGCTCGTGCGCCGGCACGCCGATGCGGCTGAAGGGGTGCAGCAGGTACTCGAACGCATCGGTGATGTCGAGCGTGGCGGTGGTCAGGGTGAGCAGGCTCATCCCCAGCAGCAACAGCAGCAGGCGGCAGGCGATGAAGGCCGCCTGCCACAGGCCCGCCTCGCTGATGCGGATGATCCACCACTCGAACAGCACCGTGCCGCCCTGCACGAAGAACACGTTGAGCAGGGCGGTGACCACCACGATGAACGCGAGCGGCGCGATGGACTTGAACGCCGAGCGGATGGGGATGCCCGCCAGCCTGAAGAAGCCGAACACGAACGCCGCGCACACCGCGAGCCCGAGAAACGACTGCGCGACGAACACCACCGCCATGAGCGCGAGCGCCAGCAGCAGCTTCGCGCGCGCGTCCATGCGATGCAGCGGGCTCGTGCCCGGCCAGTAGCGTCCGATGACCGCGATGTCAGGCATGAGGGGCCTCCGAGGCTTCGACGGCCGCGCGGTAGGCGCCCGCCAGCTCGTCCGCCAGCGCTTTCACGTCGTACAGCTTCGACGGCAGCTCCACGCCCGCTACGCGCAGCTCGTCGGCCAGCTTCTGGGGGGCGGGCACGTCCAAGCCGATGGCGCGCAGCCCCTCGCCGTGCGCGAACACCTCGGACGGCGTGCCGAACGCGAACTGCCGGCCCTCGTTCAGCACGAGCACGCGGTCGGACAGGCGGGCGAGGTCGTCCATGCTGTGCGACACCATGACCACGGTGAGCCCGCTGCCGTGCAGCTGGGCGATGAGGTCGAGGAACTCCTCGCGCGCCACGGGATCGAGGCCGGCCACCGGCTCGTCCAGCACGAGGACGCGCGGCTCCATGGCCAGCACGCCCGCGAACGCCACGCGGCGCTGCTGGCCGCCCGACAGCTCGAAGGGGCTCTTGTCGCCCAGCTCGGCGATGTCGAGGCGCACGCTTTCCAGCGCGGCGGCCACGCGGCGCTCCACCTCGTCGGCGGACAGCCCCAGGTTGCGGGGGCCGAACGCCACGTCCTCGCGCACGGTGGCGGCGAACAGCTGGTACTCGGGATACTGGAACACGAGCCCCACCTTGCCGCGACAGGCCTGCGCCGCGCGCTTGTCGGCCAGGTCCTGGCCGTCCAGCAGCACGCGCCCGCGCGTGGGGCTCACCAGCCCGTTCATGTGCTGGATGAGGGTGCTCTTGCCGCTGCCGGTGTGACCGGCGATGCCGAGGAACTCGCCGTCCTCCAGCTCGAACGTGATATCGCGCAGCGCCCACACGGCGTCGGGGTCGCCTCCCCAGGCCGGCTTGCCGCGCTCGAGCGAGGGGGCGTCCTCGATCACGCCGGCCTCGCGGCGGCGCTTCGCCCGCGACTTCCGCTTCTCCTGGCGGGCGGGGTCGGCGTACGAGTAGCTTACGCCTTCGAAAGCAATCGGCACAGCTCCTCCTTCAACGTGGTCGTCTCGATGTGCATGCCCACGGGCACGCCGCGCCGCCCCAGCTCGAGCGACAGCTCGGCGGCGAACGGCAGGTCGAGGTTGAGATGTTCCAGCAGCTCGGCCTGCACGAGCACGTCCTGCGGCGTGCCGTCGCAGGCGACGCGGCCCTCTTCCAATACGATGACGCGGTCGGCCTGCGCGGCTTCCTCCATGAAGTGCGTGATCATGACGACGGTCATGCCGCGGTCGTGCAGCTCGTGGCACACGCGCATGAGGCCCTTGCGGCCGCGCGGGTCGAGCATGGCCGTGGCCTCGTCCAGGATGAGGATCGAGGGCTCCATGGCCAGCACGCCGGCGATGGCGACGCGCTGCTTCTGCCCGCCCGACAGCGCCGCGGTCTCGCGTTTGTCGAAACCCTGCAGCCCCACGTCCGCCAGCGCGTCGGCCACGCGCTGGCGCAGGTCGTCGGTGGGCACGCCCAGGTTCTCGGGGCCGAAGGCCACGTCGTTCTCGATGAGGCTGGCCACCAGCTGGTCGTCGGGGTTCTGGAACACCATGCCCGCATGGCTGCGGATGAAGTAGGTGGACCGCTCGTCGCGCGTGTCGTGGTCGAGCACGGTGACGCTGCCTTCGTCGGGCACGAGCAGCGCGTTGATGTGCTTGGCCAGCGTCGACTTGCCCGAGCCGTTGCCGCCGAGGATGCACACGAACTCGCCCGGGGCGATGCGCGCGTCCACGCCGTCCAGCACGAAGCGGTCGCCGTCGTACGTGAAGCCTGTTCCCTTGAACTCGATCATGCGGTTAGCGTCCCTTCACCTGCTTCTTCTTGGGTGTGATCAAATTGGAGATGCTCTTGTACACGATGAGCGTGAGCACCGCGTTGATGCCGGCCTTGATGAGGTTGAACGGCGTGAGGATGGGCAGGATCATGGCCACGACGGCGTCGAGCGGCACGCCCAGCCACATCGGCGTGATGACGAGGTTGCCCAGGATGGCCATGACGGTGGCCGTGATGGCGCTCAGCACGAGGCCGACGACGCCGCTCTTGAACGTGCGCGAACGGCGGTACACGAGCGCGGCGGGCAGGATGAAGCCGGCCACCACGAGGATGTTCATGACGGCGCCCGAGAAGTCGGCCATGAGGATGCCGTGGATGACGGCGCCCACGACGCCCACCGCGAGGCCGGCCGCCGGGCCGAAGGCGAAGCCGCACACCATGGCGGGCATGGCGGAGGCGTCGTACTTGAGCCAGGTGACGCCGGGTAGCAGCGGGAACTCCACGAACGACAGCAGCACGCCGATCGCGCACATGAGCGCCATCGTCACGAGCTGGCGGGTGTCCCACTTGTTGGTGTTGGTGAATTCGTACGTGTCCTGGGCGTTGGTGCCCGGTGCGTTGCCGGTCATGGCAACCCCTTTCTCTTGCAGGCCGTGACGTTCGGGTCACGTTTCCCGGCCTAAAGAGAAAACGAGCCCGTATGAATTCCTTCCATACAGGCTTCTTGGGGTCCGAGCCGACGCACGCGGGGCGTGGTCGACGCGGATCTCTGCCTCTTCCATCCGGACTATACCGTTGGTTCCGGAATCGCACCGGAATCAGCCTGCAACCGCACTCCCTATCGGGGACGTTCGCAGGGTCGCGGACTCCCGGCTCGCCGATGCGGGGCATCGCGGCCGGATTACCGCCAGTGAGGAATTGCACCTCGCCCTGAAACAGAATCCATGCGCTGCATTGTAGCGACCTTGTTGCCGTCTGGCAACCACGCAATGACCGAATGGGGGACAATGCGCAGGTTTTGTGGGTTGGGCGGCGCCTCGTTGCCGTATAATCGCAGCAACGAAGAGGGTCCGGCACGAAGGGGAGGGCACCATGGCCGAGAGCAGAATCGTCAACGAACCGCGCAGCAAGAACCCGCTCGTCAAGGCCATCCGCGAGCTGCTGGAGCATCGCGCGCTGTGGCTGTACCTGCTCACCGACGAGGCGGCGAAGGCGGGCGCCGACCCGGCCGCGTTCGCGCCGGCGGCCGTGAAGCGCTGCGGGTTGTTCCAGGGCGCGGAGCTGGTCGCGAAGGGCGGCGGCACGAACAGCCTGAAGAGCCTCAAGAAGGGCCTGTTCGGCAAGCCTGCGCAGATGGTGTTCGAGATGGACGTGAAGGACGTGCAGGATGACCGCTTCGAGCTGGAGTTCCACTACTGCCCGCTCGTGAAGGCGTGGCAGAAGCAGGGCTGCACCGACGAGGAGATTTCCAACCTCTGCGACTGGGCCATGTGCGGCGACCGCGGCATCGGCGAAGCCTACGGCTGCGACCTCGACCTGCCCAAGACCATCGCCCGCGGCGACGACGTCTGCCATTTGATCTACCACCGCTAAAAAGGCGGCCGCAAGAAGCCTCGGCCTGCGCCGGGGTAACCGTTTGTGGACGGCAGGCGTTGTTTTTCCTGATCGGGCGAACTCCGGGGTAGAATAGCGGAATTATGTTCGAACTACTCAACACCATCGACGCATTCGTATGGGGCCCCGCGATGATCGCGCTTCTGCTGGGGTCTCATCTGTTCTTCACCTTCAAGACGGGGTTCATCCAGCGCAAGCTGCCGCAGGCCATCAAGCTGTCGCTGTCGAGCGACCCCGAGGGCAAGGGCGACATCAGCCACTTCGGCGCGCTGGCCACGGCGCTGGCCGCCACCATCGGCACCGGCTCCATCGTGGGCGTGGCCACGGCCATCCTCGCGGGCGGACCGGGCGCGGTGTTCTGGATGTGGATCACCGGCGTGTTCGGCATCGCCACGAAGTACGCCGAGGTGTACGCGGCCGTGAAGTACCGCGTGCGCGACCACAACGGCGCCATGCTCGGCGGCGCCATGTACATCTGGGAGCGCGCGTTCAGGCGCAACGCCGAGGGCAAGCGCGACCCGAGCCCCGGCGGGCACACTCCCTGGTGGGCGAAGCTCGGTGCCGTGGCGTTCGCCGCGTTCGCCGCCATCGCGGCCATCGGCACCGGCTCGGCCGTGCAGGCGTCGGCCATGTCCGGCATCATCACCTCGAACGTGGACGTCCCCGCGTGGGTCGTCGGCGTGATCATCGTGGTGCTGGTGTCCGTGGTCATCTTCGGCGGCGTGCAGTCCATCTCGAAGGTGTGCGAGCGCCTCGTTCCCATCATGGCCGTCGCCTACGCGGGCGGCTGCCTCGTCATCCTCGCGTTCAACTGGGCGCTCATCGGCGACGCGCTGGGGCTCATCCTGGAATGCGCGTTCACCTCGAAGGCCGCGTTCGGCGGTGCGGTGGGCTCGGGCATCATGATGGCGCTGCAGTTCGGCTGCGCGCGCGGTTTGTTCTCGAACGAGTCGGGCCTGGGGTCGGCCCCCATCGTGGCCTCGGCGGCCTCCACGCGCAACCCGGCGCAGCAGGCGCTCGTGGCGATGACCGGCACGTTCTGGTCCACCGTGGTCATCTGTGCGCTCACGGGCATCGTGCTCGTGTCCACGATGCTGGCGAACCCCGACATCGCGTCGTCCATCATGGCGAATCCCACCGTCTACTCCGGCGCGATGCTGGCCAGCGAGGCGTTCGCGAAGATCCCCTACATCGGCACGCCCATCCTCGTGCTGGGCATGGTGGCGTTCAGCTACACCACTATCCTCGGCTGGTCGTACTACGGCAACCGTTGCATCACGTACCTGTTCGGGCGTTACGCCATCCGTCCGTACCAGGTGATCTACGTGGCCGTGGCCTTTCTCGGCGCCATCGGCGTGGGCGACATCGTGTGGACGATCTCGGACATCGGCAACGCGCTCATGGCCATCCCCAACATCATCGTCGTGCTGCTGCTGAGCGGCATGATCGCGCGCGAGACGCGCCACTACGTGTACGACGGCAACCTCGACGAGGTCGACGACACGCCCATCCCGCAGCTGGAGGGGAAGTAGCGCCGCGACGCCGGGCGCTGCGCTCGCCCGCCTTGCGCGGGGAGGGCGGTTGCCGCGGGAATCGGCAGGCCGCGTCCCGAATCGTGGTGTATCAGGGCCATCGCCGGAGAATCGCCGGCACCCTTGCGAGGTGAATCTTAGCCTTCGTCCTCCTTCGGGTCAATGGCGCTCCCTATGATCTTGCGCGCCGCCTCGCGGGCGGCGAGCACCTCGGCCTCGCCGGGGGCCTCGCGCTCCTGGGCCTTCCAGGCGTGCGCGAGCGAGGGCCTGGAGATGACGCAGCGCGCCGACCACTCCTCGTCGGCCTCGATGAGCGCCGCTCCCACCAGGCGGATGAGCGACTCGCGCGAGGGGAACCCCTGCACGACGCGCGTCCTGCGCTTGATCTCGCGGTTGGCCCTCTCCTGGACGTTGTTGGTGCGGATCTTGGTGCGGTGCGTGGCCGGGAACGCCAGGTAGGCGAGCGCCGCCTCCTCGGCCTCCAAGAGCACGTTTCCGGCCGCCCTCGAGATCTTCAGCACCTCCTCGGTCGCCTCTTGGTAGCACGCCCGCACGAGGACGGGGCTCTTCTGCGCGAAGACGGCCTTCATGGCCTCGCGCGCCTTTCTCTGGTCGTCCTTCCTGTGGATGCGGCCCGCCACGTTGCGCATGAGGTGCGTGACGCAGCGCTGCCAGGCCGCTCCTTGGAACGTCTCGGCTATCGCCTTCGCGAGCCCTTCGTGGGCGTCCGAGACGACGAGGCGCACGCCGTCGACGCCGCGCGCCCTCAGGCCGGAGAGGAACGCCTTCCACCCGGCGTGGCTCTCCGTGTCCACGCAGTCCACGCCGACGAAGCGCTTGTGGCCCGTGTCGTCGAGCCCGATCGCGGTCACGACGGCCTGGGACGCCGAGCGCCCCTCCACGCGGCACTTCACGTAGGTGGCGTCGAGCCACAGGTAGGCGAAGCGCACCCCGTCGAAGCGCTGCCTCCTGAACGCGTCCACCTCGGCGTCCAGGCACTCGCACAGGCGCGACACCTGCGACTTCGACATCGACCTCACGCCGAGCTCGCCCGCGACGGCCTCCACCTTGCGCGTCGATATCCCCATGACGTACATCTCGGCCACCGCCGCGACGAGCGCCCGGTCCACCCTGCAGTAGCGCTCGATCAGGTCCTCGGGGAAGAACGAGCCTCGGCGCAGCTTCGGAATCTTGAGGGTGACGTCGCCCGCGGCGGTCGAGAGCCCCCGCTCCCGGTAGCCGTTGCGCGAGTTGACGCGCCCCTCGTCGCGCTCCCCGTAGGGGGCGTTGCACGCCTCGTCGGCCTTCGCCGACATCGCGGCGTTCGCCAGGAGCTCGAGCATCCTGCGCCCGAAGGCCTGCAGGTCGGTGCATTCCTCGAGGATCGCGAACGCGAGCCCCTTCACTTCGGGGTCGTTGAATAGTAGAGTGTCCATAGCGGGCATCGCCTTCCTTCGAATCTGTCTTTTGTGGTGATTGACGATTCTAGACGATGTCCGTTTTTCTCGGGCAGGCTTCGCCCGCCCTCCAGAAACGGATTGATACACCAACTTTCGGGACGCTACCAATCGGCATCGGCCCGACACGGGAATCGCGGAATTCTAGGCAATTTTGACGTTTTGCGCACGATCGAGGGCTGCGGTGTCCGAGGCGGCAAAACTGACCTGGGGCGATGCTCGCCCCTGTTCCGCGGCGGGGAGCCGAAGGGCCGAAATCGTACGCAAAACGAAAAAATTGCTTACTTCGGGCGAATTTCCGTGCCCGACGGCGTGCCCGGCTCCAAGCGAGCTCGAAGCCGGGCGCTCGAAGCTCTACGGCGTCGCGGGCCGCGCCCGCTTCGCGCGCAGGTGCGTCGCCGCGCGCAGCGCAACGTAGACCAGCATGATCGCCGTGTACGCGGCGATGCTGAACGCGGCTTTCTGCCCGCTCGACGAGACGGTGGGCGCCAGCACCAGCACGAGGTGCGCGTACGTCAGCCCGAAGAACGCGTAGGCGGTTTTCTGCAGGCGCTTCCACGCGTCGGAGCTCATGCGGGTTTTCACCGCGTTGAACGACGTGACGGTGAGCGCCGCCAGCAGCACGATGAGCAGGCTCGACACGACGAACGACGCGACCATGCCCGCCGACATCCCGGCGAACCCCGACAGGATGTCGGCCAGGTACGTGCCCAGGTAGTTCGCCACGTGCCCGACGGTCAGGATGGCGGCGATGATGGACAGCTCGCCGCGGATGGGCATGAGCATCTGGCGCGCCTTCGACCCTTCGGGCAGCGCCCCGATGTACATGACGAGCGCGAACAGGGCGAACCCGAGCAGGCACCGCGTGAGGTACGGGTACACCGCGGCGGCGAACTCGCGCGAGACCCCGAACAGCACCCCTGACAGGAACAGCACGTCGACGGCCACGGCCACGATGTAGAACGACACGGCGTAGCGCTTGATCTGCCTGTGCAGCGCGCACGCGAACAGCACGCTTATGAGAATCGCCAGCAACACCTCCATGGGAACCTCCTTTCCAGCCTCCCGGCCGTTAGCGGACCACCCAGCCGGCAGGCACGTCGGCGTCGCTGTGGCATTGCGCGCACTGCATGACCGACGCGGTGTGCGACTTGTGGCACGTGCCGCACGCCAGCTCCTCGTGGAAATTGCTATGCGGGTTGTACTCCCGCTGCGCGGTGATCCGCGCCAGGCTGTCCTGCCCGATGTCGTGGCACGATCCGTTCATGCAGAACGCGTTGTCGAACTGCCGCTGCTCGAGCGGCAGCGCGTAGCCGCCCGCCACCCACGTCACGCCCTCGGCCAGCTGCTCGCTGAGCGTGGGCACGTGGCAGTCGAGGCAGCTGACGTCCGCCACGCGATGCGAGGCGGCCAGCAGCGTGGCATCGTCGGCGTAGTAGTCCTCGACGTACGGGTCCATGGGCGTGTGGCAGATGGCGTTGCAGAAGCTGGGCTGCTCGTGCCATACCCAGAACCCCGCGCCGGCCGCCACGACGACCGCCGCCGCCACCCCGAGCGCGATGAGCCTCTTGGTTCTCTTCCGATCGTTCATGATTCCCTCCTTGACGCCCCGCCCGCGCGGCATGCGCGGCGCGGGCGGGGCCGCTGATCCGTTGGCTGGCTACTGGCTGACGAGGCGTCCCTTGCCGGTGGCCTCGACCTCGCACAGGCCGCACCTGAACGGCGGGAACCCGGTGATGGGATCGAAATCGCGCGTGGTCAGCAGATTCACGTTCGCCTGGTGCCATCCGTGGAAGATGTCGACCATGCCGGCGTGCACGAGGTTCGTCACCTCGGCCTTCATCTCGATCTCGTTCTGGTGGTTGAACACGCGCACCACGTCGCCGGTGCCGATGGAGCGGTCGCGCGCGTCCTGGGGGTGCAGGCGCACGACGGGCTCGGGCATGAACTGGTTGAGCCAGGGGATCTCGCGCAGCTTGGAGTGCGTGTAGTAGGGCAGGCGCGACCCCGCGTTCAGCACGAGCGGGTAGCGCTTGTCCTCCTCGGTGGGCGCGTAGGGGGTGTGCACCGGCTCCTCGTACACGGGAAGCCCCTCGTAGCCGAAGCCCTTGAGGATCTCGGAGTCGAACTCCAGCTTGCCGGACGGCGTGTTGAAGCCGGGCTGCCCGTCCTTGCGCAGCTTGCCCGCAGCGTGCTTGCCCTCCTCGTTCGGCGATCCGGGGATCTCCAGGCCCTCGGGGTTCGCGCGCAGGTCGTCGAGCGTGACGTCGAGGCCCGCCGTCTGCAGGATGTTGTCGAGGGCCGCTTCCACGTCGCCGCCGAAGCACTGCTCCTCGAAGCCCAGCTTGCATCCCAGGTCGAGCATGATCTTCCAATCCTCGCGCGCCTGCCCGGCCGGCTGGACGCACGGCTCGCGGAAGAACAGCTTGCGGCCGTAGGCGGCGAAGGGGGCCATGCGCTCGTGGCACATGGCGGCGGGCAGCAGGATGTCCACGTAGTCGTGGGTCCAGGGGCGCTCGTAGTAGTCCACGGCGGCCACGAACTCCAGCTTGCCGAGGGCTTCCTGGTAGCGGTCCGATTCGGGCCAGATCATCACGTTGCTGGCCACGAGGATGGCGGCCTTGATCTTCCCCTCGTCGATGTACTCGGGCAGCCGCGCCGTCTGGAAGTGCTTGGTGAACGACACCCAGGCGGGGAAATCGTCCTTGTCCACGCGCTTGTCGGCGAAGTTCTGCTCGGTGTAGACGTCCTCGGCGCGGAACTTGGCAGTGGAGGCGCTCACGTCGAGCGGCAGGCCGCCCGAGGCGAACATGACGCCGCCCTTCTTCTCGATCATGCCCATGAGGGCGGGGATCATGAACACGGCGCGCAGCGCGTGGCCCACGTTGGAGGAGTGGGCGAGCCCCGCCGAGCTGGTGACCAGCGCGCTGGGCGCGTTGTCGGCCAGCAGGCGCACGGCCTCTTCCAGCTTGGCCGCGGGCACCCAGGTGATCTCCTCGACCTTCTCGGGCGGGTACTGGGCGGCCAGGTCGGCGAGCCCTTCGTAGCCGTGCGTCCACTCGTCGACGAACTGCTTGTCCACAAGGTTGTCGCGGACGAGGATGTTGATGAACCCGAGGGCCAGCGCGCCGTCGGAGCCGGGCCGCAGCTGCAGGTGGACGTCGGCGAGCCCCATGACGGTGGGCGTGATGCGCGGATCGACGATGACGAACTTGCAGCCGCGCTCCTTCTGGTCCATGAGCTTCGCGTGGCGGTTCGGCTGCGACCAGGCCGCGTTGAGGCTCCAGATCATGCAGCTGCCCGTGTCGTCGCTGGGGTCGGAGCCCGACGAGCTCTGCCCGCGGCCGTACACGAGCTGGGAGGTGATGTTCGTGGCCGTCGAGCACAGCGAGCTTTCGAGGCCGTACGTGGAGCTGCCGAACAGCGTGGCCACGCGCTGGATGGGCGGGCGCGGCTCCTTCGGGTCGCCGCAGTAGAACATCACGGCGTCGGGGCCGTCCTCCTCCTTGACGCGGTTGAACTCGCTGACGATGGCGTCGTAGGCTTCGTCCCAGGTGATGGGCTCCCACTGCGACTGCCCCGTGCCCTTGGGGTTCGTGCGGCGCAGCGGCGTTTGCAGGCGCTTGGGATCGTAGAGCTCCTGGATGCTGGCGAGGCCCTTCGCGCACAGCGGCGTGGTGGGATGGGGCGTGCGCGACTCGACGCGCACGATCTTGCCGTCCTGCACGTAGGCGGTCATGCCGCACTTGGGCACCTGGTTGCACATGTCGCAGTACGTGTAGCGCTTCTCGACGGGGGCGTCGGGGTCCACCGTGCCCTCGGCGTGCGCGATGTCGAAGCCGAACGCGCCGGCCAGCGCGCCCCCGGCGGCCAGGGCGGACGCGCCCTTCACGAACGAGCGGCGGCTGATGTTGCCCTGCATCGTGGTGTCGTTAATCGTGGTCATGGGTGCACCTTCCTTCCTACTCGCTCTTCGCTTCGTCGGCCTTGGCCTGGGCCTTCGCCTTCTTCACCCCGACGCCCACGCCGACGCCGACCGCGGCCACCGCGGCGACGCCTATCGTTGCCGCAACGGGGTCGATGCCGGGAGCCGCCTTCGAGCTTTCGGCATAGGCGCCGCCCGCGGCGGTGGGCAGCAGGCTCTCGTCCATGCCGTTCATGGGCACGTAGTAGAACGACGTCTCGTCCACGCGCACGGCGTCGCCCTGGGCGATGCGCTTGCTGACGTCGCTCTCGGGGTCGTCGAGATCGCCGAAGAAGCGCGCGTGCGCCGGGCAGTTGAGCACGCAGGCGACGGGCAGCCCCTCCTCCGCGCGCTCACGGCAGAAGATGCACTTCTCGACCACGCGCGAGCGCTGGACGCCGTAGGCCTCGTAGGGCGCCTGGGCGTACTCGCCGAAGTAGTTGCCCTTGCCCTCGTTGAGCACGCGCGCGCCGTACGGGCACGCCGACATGCAGTAGCCGCAGGTGATGCACGCGTCGTAATCCACGATCACCACGCCGTCGTCGAGCTTCTGGCTGGCGCCGGTGGGGCAGACCGACACGCATTCGGGGTTCTCGCAGTGCATGCAGGCGTGCGGCAGGTACGCGCGCCCCGCCTCGCCGGCGGCCTCGCCCCATTCCACCGTGTCGAGCTTCACCCAGGATACGCCCGGGCCCTGGTTGTTCTGCAGCTGGCATGCCACGACGCATGCCCCGCATCCCGCGCAGCGCTTGAGGTCGATGAGCATTCCCCATGTCGTCATACGTGACTCCTCTCCTCGATGTCCCCGTGCCCTGCGCCCGTCGCGGCGCAGGGCCGTTGGGGATACTCTGGCAAAGTGCTGGGGAAAGGGGTATCGGAAGCGGTGGATGAGTCTTCGAAACCGCATCGGTTCCGTTATATGATCTTTCGTTTGCCCAGGTGACGGCACGCTGTTCGGGTGCATGCCCATGGGGTAGAATGGAACGCGGGAGATCGTAGGGGATACGAGGGGGCTTCCATGGGGAATCGCACTGCTCTGAAAGACGCGTGGTCGAGCGCGGTCACGCGCGCCAACGTGACGCTCGCCGTGGGGTTCGGCTGCGCGGTGTCGTGGTCGCCCACGCTGCTCACGGCGGCGACGCCGGACAACGTGATGAACGCGCTCGTGAACAAGCCGCCGCACGGCGCCTGCATGCCGTCGCTCGTGGCGGCCGTGCTGGCGTGCCTCGTGCTGTTCCTGGGCGGCCGGCGCCTGTTCGCGGTGCTCGAGCGCACGGTGAAGCCGCTTGCGCTCGGCGTGGCCATGGCGCTCATGGGCGCGGTGTTCGTGCTGCCGCTCGTCACGCGGAACTCCGTCACGGTGACGGGCGACGTGGTCATCGCGGTGGCGGGCGCGCTGTCGGTGGTGCTCTACCTGTTCTGGATGCAGCTGTTCGGCAGGCTCTCGGTGCAGAGCATGTTCCTCACGCTGTTCCTTTCGCAAGTGCTGACCTGCGCCATCAACGCCATCATCTCGATCGCGAACATCTACACGGTCATCGCGACCTCCATCGCGCTGCCGCTCGTGTCGACGGTCTGCCTGCGGGCCGGGCAGCGCGAGCGTGCGGACGGGCGGCCGCCGAGCGCGGCCCCCGCCCCGCGGGAGGGCCGCGGCGCGTCGGTGCGGATGCTCGTGAAGCTGGCGGCCATCGTGTTCGCGTGGGGCGTGATCGACCACCTGTTCCGCAGCGAGTTCGACGCGTTCATGCGCACGCAGGTGACGAGCTCGCCGTTCGCGGTGGCCTACCACGCCGCGGCGTTCGTCGTCGTGGTGGCGGCCGTCGCGTTCGCCTACGCGCTGCTGGCGTACCGCGAACGCTTCCAATTCGGGCATCTGTACCGCATGATATTCCTCTTGGGGCTGGCCAGCATCCTCTTGCTGCCCATCGTGCTGGCGGGGCAGGCGGCTATCGCCGGCTACACGTGCAGCGTCATCATGTACCAGCTCGTGTTCCTGCTCATCTGGGTGATCGCCGCGTCGGCGTTCCGCGATCGCTCGGCGTACGCCCCCGGTTTCTTCGGGCTCGTGTACGGCTTCTGGTCGCTCGGGTCGTTCGGCGGCGCGCTGTTCAGCTCGGTGTTCGTGCAGCACCTCACCATGGACAACGTGCATCTCATCGTGTTCGCGGCCGTGCTCGCGGTGGCGGTGGGCTACGCGGTCGTGTTCACCGAGGCCGACGCGAACGCGCTCGTGCAGATCGTGCCGTTCAAGCACAAGACGCCCTTCAAGGCGAAGTGCCTCTCGGTGGCGCAGACGTACCAGCTTTCGCCGCGCGAGACGGAGATCGCCCTGCTCATCGCGCAGGGGCGCGATTCGGCGCACATCGAGAAGAAGCTGTTCCTGTCGCGCAGCACCGTGCAGACGCACCGCATGCACCTCTACCAGAAGCTCGACATCCACAACCGCCAGGAGCTCCTCGACATCATCGAGGCCGCCGAGGCCGTCGGCGCGTCGTCGGCGCGTTAGGCGAACTCGGCGCCGACGTCGCGGCACGGAAATTTCCGGATCTTAACCAATTTTGACGTTTTGCGCGCCGTCGAGGGGCTTCGGCGCCCTTCTGCGCGCCTCCCGGTTCGGTGGCCTTTCGAGGCGTTTCGCATAACCGCAGGTCGGGAAGCCGCTGCGCTGACGACCCTTTTCGATTTCCCCGCCGCCCAGCCCCTTCGGGTACGCAAAACGCAAAAATTGGTTACTTCGAGCGAATTCCCGCGCCGAACGACGCCCGCGCTCGCGACCGGCTGCCGCTTCCCGCGCCGCTCCCTAGCCCTCGCGGCCTTCGGGCTCGAAGCGGTAGCCGATGCCCCAGACGGTCTGGATGACGCGCGGGTCGGACGGGTCGTCCTCCACCTTCTCGCGCAGCTTCTTGATGAACACGGTGATGCTCGACGTCTCGCCGACGAACTCCTTGCCCCAGGCCGCCTCCACGAGCTGCTCCTTCGACAGCACGAGGCCGGGGCTCGAGGCCAGCGCGAAGAATATCTTGAACTCCTTGGGCGTGAGCGACAGGCGCTCGCCGTCCTTCGTGACGCGGAACTGCCCGCGGTCGAGCACGAAGCGCCCCGCGTGCAGGATGTCGCCGCGCGGCGCGACGGGCGCGGCCGCCATGCTCGCGCGGCGCAGGTGGGCCTCGATGTGCATGAGCAGCTCGCGCGGATCGAACGGCTTCACCATGTAGTCGTCGCCGCCGGCCTGGAAGCCCACGCCCTTGTCCACGATGTCGCCCTTCGCGGAGAGGAAGATGACGGGGCAGGTGATGCCGCGCTCGCGCATGAGGCGGCAGGTGGTGAAGCCGTCCATCCGGGGCATCATCACGTCCATGATGACGAGGTCGGGCGCCTCCCGCTCGGCGACGACGAGGCCCTCCGCGCCGTCTTCGGCGTAGGCGAACGCGTAGCCCGCGTCGCCCGCCATGCTGCCCACGAGGCGCGCGATGCTGTTCTCGTCATCGATCAGCAGGATCTTCTTCATCGTATTCCTCCGTATCCACGGCAACGTAGGGGATGCGCACGGTGAACGTGCTGCCGAGCTTGCGGGCCGACGCCACCGACACGCTGCCCCCGTGCAGCTCGGCCAGCTCCTTCACCACGGCCAGGCCGAGGCCTGTGCCGCGGTAGCGGCGGTTGGGCGACTGGCCGGCCTGGCGGTAGCGCTCGAAGATGCCCTCCTGGTCGGCTTCGTCGATGCCCATGCCGTCGTCGGCGACGGACACGACGATGCAGGCGCCGTCGAACGTCGCGCGCACGTCCACGCGACCGCCGACGTGGGTGTACTTGATGGCGTTGTCCACGAGGTTCTCGACGATGCGCCGCAGCTTCTCCCAGTCGGCCATCGACACGGGCACGTCGGCGTCGGTCTTCGCGGTCAGGGCGATGCCCTTGTTCTTCGCCACGGGCTCGAGCGACTTCCTGATGAACCCCAGCAGGTCCACGAAGTCGACCGGCTCCACCACCAGCTCGTTCTTGTGCGCCTCGGCCTTCGAGATGGTCAGGATGTTGTTCACCATGTTGAGCAGCAGCGTGGCGTTCGCCTCGATCTCCTCCACGGCGCTGCGCGTCTTGGCGTCGAGCGAGTCGACCCCGCGCAGGATGCGCGCGAACGCGAGGATGGACGTGAGCGGCGTGCGCAGCTCGTGGCTCATGATGGCGAAGAACTCGTTTTTGTAGGCGGTTTCCTCGCTGAGGCGGTCGAGCGCCTTCTTGAGCTCGACCTTCTGGTACAGCAGCAGGTCGTTGAGCGCCGAGAGCTTGTCGGTTTGGCTGCGCACCTCGCTTTCGAGGTCGGTGTAGAGCCGTTCCAGCTGGCGGGCCATCTTGTCGAAGTCGTCGGCGAACTCGGTGAGCTCGTCGGGGCCGCCCACGGTGCGCGCCTCCAGCTGGTAGGAGAAGTCGCCCGCGCCGATCTGCTTCGCGGCGCGCCCGAGCGCGTCGAGCGGGTGCAGCACGAGCTTGCTCACGGCGAAGTAGATGCCCACGCAGGCCAGCACGAGCACGAGCAGCACCATGAACACCTGCTGCAGTACGCTCGTGCGCATGCCGTCGGCGTAGATGTCCATGGGCTCGGTGATGGACACGGCGCCGCCGATGTCGCCCACCTGCATGCCCTCCTTCTCGTAGCCGAACTGGTCGAGCTCGCCGACGGGCTCGCCGTGGCATTCGAGGCACGTCTCGGTCACGTACAGCGGCTCGGCGTAGCGGAACACGCGCCGCCCCTCGGCGTCGTAGCCCACGTCGTAGTACGCCTCGAGGGCCGCATCGGCGCCGAAGGCCTCGAACGCCCGCTGCTCGAACTCGTCGGGCGCGTTCGCCGCCTGGCGCGGGGTGGGGCTCGTGTACTGGATCTTGTAGTCGGTGTTCATGGTGAACAGCGTGCTCACCGACTTGGCGGTGACCACGCACACGAGGGCCTTCGTGCGGAAGGCGCCGTCCTCGGTGCGGTTGATGGTGTTCTGGTTGATGTCGATGAAGTCCCACATCGCGTGCATCTCGTCGGCCAGCACCTCGGCCTTCTCGCGCGCCTCGTTCTCGGCCTGCTGCTGTTGCAGCTGGACGTTCCACAGCGCGTCGACGGCCATGAGGGCCACGATGAAGGCGCCGATGAACACCGCGAACTTGAAGCGGATACCTCGTTTGAACGACATGGCGATTCCCCCTGAGGCGCGCATCGACGGCGGGCCCCCTTGCCCGTCGCCCGGTACGCGCGACCGTGCTACCCTCGTAATTATCCGACAAACGCGGGCGCGCGCGGCGGAAAGTCGCGGATGATAATACTTTTTTAATATCTGGTAGGACTTTCTTAACGGAAAGTTCTTCCGCAGGATATTGAACCGATGCGCCCACCTGGGGAAAATGGGGTACGCGGAGGAACGGGGGATCCAAGTTCCGCCGCTGTTTGGGAATCAGGACGAGGAGAGGAGCGCGAGATGAGGAAATCCGCGGATCAGGCATTGCCGTCGCTGTCGCGACGGACGTTCGTCGCGGCCGCCGCCACGACGGGCGCCGCCGCAGCGTTGGGGCTTTCCGGATGCAGCCCGAAGGCCGACACGGAGGCCGGCGCCGGCGCCGATGCCGAGGGTGCGGCGCCGGACCCCTACGCCGACGCGCAGGTGTTCTATTCCACCTGCCCGCCCGAGTGCCAGCACCACAACCTGAAAGGCTACGTGGTGGACGGCAAGCTGGTGAAGGTGGAGTCGTCCGAGCTGAACGACTGCGCGGCCTGCGCGCGCGGCATCAGCCGCTCGCAGATGGTGAACGACCCCGACCGCCTGACCATGCCGCTTCTGCTGGACGGCGAGAAGGGCAGCGGCCAGTTCAAGGAGATCAGCTGGGACGAGGCGTTCGACCTCATCGAGCAGAAGTTCAAGGACGCCATCGCGACCGACGGCAACAAGTCCATCTGCTACGTCACCGGCTCCGGCAACTTCGGCGCCATGCACGGCCCGGTGGCCAACGCGTTCTTCGGGCACCTGGGCGGCGCGTCGACCACGGTGGGCTCGCTGTGCTGCGCGGGCACCACGGCGGCCATCGTGCCCATCTACGGCAAGCGCTTCCTCGACTGCCGCAACCAGATCGAGAACAGCACCTACGTCGTGGTGTGGGGCAACAACCCCGCCATCTCGAAGCAGGGCTACTTCCAGCGCTTCGAGCACGTGGTGGAGAACGGCGGCAAGCTCGTGGTGATCGACCCCATCTACACGGAGTCGGCCGCCAAGGCCACCGACTGGCTGCAGCCCTGGCCCGGCACCGACGCGGCGCTCGGCCTGGCCATGCTCAAGGTCATCGTGGACGAGCGGCTCTACGACGAGGAGTTCCTGCTCGCGCACACGTGCGCGCCGTGCCTCGTGGACCGCGCGACGGGCGAGCCCGTGCTGAAGAACGCCGACGACCCCGCGTCGTTCGTCGTGTTCGACAAGAAGAGCGGCGAGGTGGTGCCGCACGACCAGAGCGGCATCGAGGCGGCCCTCACGCTGGACGGCACCGACGCGGCCGACGCCTACCAAACCGAGTTCGAGCTGATCGTGGCCGAGGCGTCCGCGTGGGATCTCGCGGCGGCCGAGGAGGAGTGCGGCGTTCCCGCGGCGGACATCGAGCGCATCGCGAAGGAGTACGCGGGCGCCGAGCACGCGATGATCGTGCAGAACATGGGCGGCTTCATGCGCACCGAGAACGGCACGTACGCCACGGCCGTGGGTGCGTACCTGGCGGCGTTCTGCGGCCAGGTGGGGCACGTCGGCGACGGCGTGAGCGACGCGGGCGGCATGAACGAGGTGGCCACGGGCAACCCGCTCGAGGTGCCGAAGGCCACCGAGGAGGTGGCAGCCATCCCGCGCTTCACGTTCGGCGAGGCCGTCCTGAACGAGGATCCCGTGAAGGTGAACGTGCTGTGGTCGATGACGGGCAACCCCATGACGCAGTGGCCCAACACGGGCATGGTGAAGAAGGCGCTCGAGAAGATCCCGTTCGTGGTGACGGTGGACCAGTACCTCACGTCCACGGCGCTGTACTCAAACCTCGTGCTGCCGTGCACCGGCATCTTCGAGACCGAGGGCGTGCTGGCCAACGCGCGCAGCCACTGGATCCAGCTCATGGAGAAGGCGGTCGACGGCCCGGGCGAGTCGAAGAGCGACCTCGAGATCTTCGCCGAGCTGGCCCGCCGCTTCGGCTTCGGCGACGCGTTCGACGTGCCCATGAAGGACCTCATCTCCAACGTGCTGGAGCCCACGGGCATCACCTACGACGAGCTCGTGGAGAAGAAGGCCGTCGACGTGGTGGGCAAGGACTACATCCCCTACAAGGACGGCGTGTTCTTCACCGCGTCGAAGAAAGCCGAGTTCTGGGTGGGCGCCTGGAAGAAGGAGGGCTTCAACCCCATCTGCAGCTACGCCCGCTCCGAGGAAGACGCGCGCAACGGCGATGAGCTGGCGGCGAAGTACCCGCTATTCAGCGTGCAGCGCAAGACGTACCGCAGCGTGCACTCCACGTTCAACAACCTGGAGTGGATGGACGAGGTGTGCGATCGGAAGCCGGTCGTCCTGCTGAACGAGGCGGACGCCGAGGCGCGCGGCATCGCCGACGGGGACGCGGTGGTCGTGTTCAACGACCGCGGCGAGCATCGCGGCGTGGCCGAGGTGAACGACCGCATCAAGGCCGGCGTGGTGGGCTTGCAGAACGGCTGGTGGGAGCAGCAGGGCGGCTCGTCGAGCTACGTCACCAACGACAAGTGGAAGACGCTCGGCGGCACCCACTGCTGCAACCAGACCCTCGTCGACGTGAAGAAGGAGGCGTAAGCCATGGCGCTCGGATTCTGGATGAACAACAAGAACTGCTACGGATGCAAGACATGCTCCATCGCCTGCAAGAGCGAGAAGCAGCTTGACCAGGGCGTGCTGCTGCGCCATGTCACGGAGATCAAGCAGGACGACCCGCGGGCGCTGTCGTTTTTGTCCCTGTCGTGCAACCACTGCGACGAGCCCGCGTGCGTGGCGAACTGCCCCGTGCAGGCCTACACGAAGCTGGAGAACGGCATCGTGCAGCAGAACCACGACCTGTGCATCGGCTGCAAGACGTGCATCGAGGCGTGCCCGTACCATGCGCCGTGCTACGACGAGCAGGAGAGCAAGACGTACAAGTGCGACATGTGCACGGACCGGCAGGAGCGCGGCGAGCTGCCCGCCTGCGTGGCGGCGTGCCCCGGCATGAACCTCGCGGTGGGCGAGATGGCCGACCTCGAGAAAGCGCACCAGGCCGACATCGTGTCGGACGACGCGGTGGAGACGAAGCCGAACTTCGTGATCACCGTCGATCCGGCGCTTTCCGCCGAGCCCGACGACACCGCCGTGGAGGCGCGCGCCGCCGAGCTGGCCGCGTCCAAGACCGCGAAGAAGGCGTAAACCCCTCCGGCTCCGCGCGCCCTCTCCCTCCCGGCGCGCAGGGTTTCTGCGAACGGCCCCGCACTGGCGGGGCCGTTTTGCCTGTTCGGCGGCATCCTCCGGATCGTACGATGCCCCCTGAACCCAAGATGGTTCGCTTCGACGATGGCGCGCGCCGCCTCCGTTTCCCTACCATGCTCTTCGCGCGGGGGAGCCGGCCGGACGTTCGGCCGCCGCGCGGACGAGAACAGGAGAGGAAGGAGACCGATGCACGCACAACGCAAGATCGCGCTGGTCGCCGTGTGCGCCTTGTTGGGGACGGTCGGCATCGCCGGCTGCGCTCCCCAAACGAACGAGGCGCTTGCGACGGGCGACCAGCAAACCCCGCAAGCGGAGGGGCACGAGTACACCGACGAGCAGCAGTCGATCATCGACGGCGAGGAGGGCACGGTATACGACGGCATCTCGCTCGACGCCTACCCGGGCAAGGACTACCTCGACGGCATGCACGACATGTGGGACGCCAACGTGGACCAGTGGGCGCCCGAGCTGCGCACGCTGCCGAGCGGCCAGATCGTGCAGCGCACCCCGAGCGAGCTCGCCGAGCGCGCCCGCCAGGGCAAGACGCCGTACAACATCTACCGGCTGAACAACGACAACCGCGGCTGCAACAGCTGCCACGCCGACCTCGACGCGACGCTGCAGCACCTCGCGCAGACCATGCACCCCTCGCCGAACAGCCCGGCGCTCGACGCCGAGATGACGGTGGACCAGTGCCTGTTCTGCCACACGTACTCGCCGGGCTACATCCCCACGCAGTACGAGTTCGGCACGCTCATCCACAACATCCATTACGGCTTGGAGGCCGACAGTCAGTTCGAGGACGAGTACAAGGGAAATTGCTACTCCTGCCACGACGCCACCAACGATGGCGAGGGCATGGCGCTGTGGGACCAGACCAAGTTCGAGCGCCTGCGCGGCGTGACGAAGGTCGAGAACGTCGAGGGCGACTTCTCCATCGACCAGGAAGCCACGATGGCGCAGGAGGACATGTTCAACATGGACGCCTGGAACCGCCTGTACGACCGCATGCGCTCCGGCGCCGAGTACGCCGACACGCCCATGCCCCAGAGCCTGTTCGACAGCTGGCCCATCACGGTGGACGGCGAGGTGAACAGCCCCTACACCGCGCTTCTGCCCGATCTCGTGAAAGAGGCCGAGGCGGCCGGCGTCACCGTGACGAAGGTGTCGAAGGAAGTGTGCAACTGGAACGGCACCGGCGCCGGATCGGTGAGCAACGTGGAGATCACCGGCATACCCGTGAGCTGGCTCATCGAGCGCGCGGGCGGTTACGCCGACAACGCCGACATCAACGGCGTGCGCGTCATGCGCGCCGACGGCTCGTCCAAGCGCGCCATGCCGCTCGACAAGGTAGACGGCGGCGAGGCGTTCCTCGTGTACAAGATCAACGGCGAGCAGCTGACCGCGGCCAACGGCTTCCCGTGCACGAACTGGTGCGAGGGCGTCGACCCCGAGGTGAACTCCAAGCAGATGAACGAGTACAAGGTGGTCACCGACGCCCCCGACTTCGACGATCACGTGTACGAGTTCGAGCATCACGACGGCAACCCGAACGGTTGGATCGACGCCGACGGGAACTGGACGAACAAGCCCAACGCCACCGTGCTGGGCGTGCCCGAGGGCCTCGTCATCCAGAACGGCCAGCCCTACACGTTCCACGGCTACGTGGACGCCTACGACGAGAAGATCGCGAGCGTCGAGTTCTCGATGGACTTCGGCAAAACGTGGACGAAGCACGACCTGGGCGACACCGACGTCAACAAGCTCGTCTGGTTCGACTTCACCTGGACGCCTCAGGAGGAGAGCGCCTACTGCCTGCAGCTGCGCGCCACCACGGAAAGCGGCCTCGTGAGCCCGCAGATCCAAACGGTCATGGTGAACGCGAAGGACGCGATGCCCGCCGCCGACGAGACGGTCGTCATCGACACCCCGTCGCTCGTCGCCCCGAAGACGGCGGCTGCCGAAGTGGCCGAAGGAAAGGAGTAGGAGCGCTCATGAACAAGCCAGCTCAGAAGATCATGGCCGGCGTGGCGGGCGCGGTGCTGCTCGCATCCGGCGCCGGCGCGGCCCTTGCCGCCCAGCAGCCCGCGGCTGCGGACGGGGGCTCCCGGCCCGTCGGCGCCACCCACACGGTGGCCGACCACGACATCCGCGCCCAGTGGCTGGGCGAGGAATCCGACTACGTGCGCGTCGCGGACGTGCAGGGGTCGTTCACGTTCAATCAGGAGGGCGTCACGCCCAACGACGAGCTGTTCAACGTGTTCGGAACCGCCATCCTGTCGATGTGCTCCAAGCCCGCGCCCGAGCTTGCCGCCGGGCAGGACGGCGTGGCCACCTACTTCGTGAACGTGGGCGGGCACGTGAAGGAGAGCTTCACGGTGGACCTGTCCGAGCTCGACGACGAGGAGCAGGAGGCGCTCATGGGCTGCTCGTGCGCCACGGGGTCGCCCTTCGGCCAGGCGGCCGTCATCGGCGTGCCGCTGGCGTCGGTGGTGGGCATGGCCGACCTCGAGGACGGCGTGAACACCGTGACGGCCTACGGCGCGGACGGCTACGGCGAGCCGCTGCCGCTGCAGTACGCGCTCGACAAGAACGCGCTGCTCGTGTACCAGGTGAACGGCGAGGAGCTGAAGGCGTCGGAGGGCTCGAGCCTGCAGCTGTGGATGCCCGAGACGGTGGCGCGCTACTTCACGCGCAACATCGCCAGCATCGAGCTCACGCGCGAGGACGCGGTGCCCGAGGTGGCCTCGGTCGATCCCATGTACCGCAACAAGATCGAGATCAAGAACTCCGCCGACGGCTGCGCGTTCGAGGCGGGCGACGAGATCACGTTCGAGGGCGTGGCCGACGACTGCGGAAGCCCCATCGCCGCCATCGAGTTCTCCTTCGACGGCGGGCGCACCTGGACGGCGTGCGACACCGACGGCGCCACGGCCGACAAGTGGGTGAACTGGCAGTTCACCGCCTCGTTCGAGGAGAAGGGCGACTACGAGATGACCGTGCGCGCCCGCACGGCCGACGACGTGGTGTCGCCGCTGTCCGCCAGCCTTGCCTTCGCGGTGCGGTAGCCCGACGATATGCAGCACCCTCCCGTGGACGGAGCCGGCATCTTGCGGCTCCGTCCAACGCGTGCTCCCGCCGATGCGCTATACTGCGTGCAGAAACGCAGGGGGGACGCGAAGGGGGAGCGCTGCGGCATGGAGCATCGGCGGGGTATCGTGAACGCATGCGGGGCGGCGTCGGCGGCGGGGCTGTCGCTCATTCTTTTGTGGTGCACGCTCATGGGGCACACGCCCGGCTTCCTGCTGTCCTCGCTCGGCTTGGCCGAGTGGGTGAACGCCCGCACGTTCTGGCTGACGGGCATCCTCGTCGTCGCCGCGGTGCTGACGGCGGCCCCGCGTTGGGTGGCCGCGCACGAGGGCAGCCTCGCCTTCGTCATGCCGGTGATGGCCGCGGTGGGCACGGGCTGCTTCGCGCTGTCGTTCCACCAGGACTTCTTCAGCCCCACCATCCTGGCCACGTGCGGGCTCGTGCTGGCGGGGCTCGGCTACTTCTGGTTCGCGTCGCGCTTCGTCATCCTGCTGGCCACGACGCAGGGGTTCGCGTGCGTGGTGTGGTGCATCGTGGCCGCGTTCCCGTTGCGCCAGCTCATGAGCTTGGCGCTGGACGGCTTCATCGATCCTGCCCAGCAGGTGGTCGTGGCCATCGCGCTGCCGTGCTTGGCGGCGGCGTGCTTCGAGGCGGCCCGCGCGGCGGGCGCGCGGCAGGGCGCGGCCCGCGCGGCGGGCGCGGAGCCCGCGACGGGGCCGTCCCCGGCTCCCGGCGCGGCCGGCGGTGCCGAGCCGAGCGCGCGGCAGCGCCAGGCGGCGGGCGACATGGTGGCGGTGCTCGTCATCGTGGGCGTGCTGCTGGCGATGGTGCGCATCTTCGGCCCCTCGGGCGTGTGGGGCGACTCGAACACCACCTACTTCGACGCGCTCGGGCGCATCCCCGCCATCTCGGTGCTTACCGTGTGCCTGGCGGCGTTCGCGTGGCTCGCCCTGCTGCTCATGGCGAAGCAGCCCGCGTCGGTGCGCTTCCAGCCGCCCATCCTCGTGGTCATCGCGGGCCTGTTCGTCGTGGTGGTGCGCGCCCAGCTGGGCGACGTGCCGTCGGTGCTGCTCGACAGCATCGTGCAGCTGAACGACCCGTTCGCCCACCTGCTGTTCTGGTCGGCCGTCGCGGCCGCGTGCACGCTGCTGCCGCTGCCCGAGAACCGCATCGTCGGCATCGCGGGGCTCGCGTACGCCGCGGCCTCGGTGGTGTGGGTGGTGTTCCTGCGCGGCAGCGCCGTGGTGGAGACGGTCGTCATCCTCGTGGTGGTGGCGCTCGTGATGAACCGCTCGTGGCTGGCCTCGCTCGTGCGCGGCCGCGGACGGGACGGGGCCGCCGCCGACGACGCGGCTGCCGACGGGGCCGCCGACGACGCGGCCAGCCGCCTGACCCGGTCCATCGTCGCGCGCTGCCAGGAGGTTGCCGCCGCCTACGCGCTGTCGCCGCGCGAGACCGAGGTGTTCATGCTGCTGGCCCAGGGGCGCACCTGCTCGTTCGTGCAGGAGGAGCTCGTGCTGGCCGAGAGCACGGTGAAAACCCACATGTCCCACATCTACGCGAAGCTGGGCGTGAGCGGCCGCCAGGAGATGATGGACCTCCTGTTCGGCGAGACGAAGGGCGGCATCGACGCCTAGGGCGCGCATCGGCGCCGCTCGCGGAGGATTTTCCGTTTGTTAACGAACCGTAAGGTTCCACGTGGCTATAATCCGAATACTTTAGCGTGCGAAAGTGCCCCTGCCGAAACGGCTTTTGTCGCGTGTCGACGGCGTTCGGAACCTGCTTCGGGACCGGCTCTTTTCTCGCAACGGGGCGTACTGGCAAAGACGAGAGAGGGGACGTGCATGGACATCGTCCAGATGATCAGCGATATCGACGCCTTCGTATGGGGCCCGCCGATGATCGTGCTGCTGTTGGGTTCGCATCTGTACCTGACGATCCGCACCCGGTTCATCCAGCGCAAGCTGCCGACGGCCATCAAGCTGTCGGTGACGAAGGACCCGGATGCGCCGGGCGACATCAGCCAGTTCGGCGCGCTGACCACGGCGCTGTCGGCCACCATCGGCACCGGCAACATCGTGGGCGTGGGCACCGCCATCCTGGCCGGCGGCCCGGGCGCGGTGCTGTGGATGTGGCTCACCGGCGTGTTCGGCATGGCCACGAAGTACTCCGAGACGTTCGCCGCCGTGAAGTACCGCGTGAAGGACCACAACGGCAACATGCTGGGCGGCGCGATGTACGCATGGCGACGCGCGTTCGAGAAGGACGGCAAGACGCCGTGGTGGGGCTTGCTGGGGGCCGGGGCGTTCGCCCTGTTCGCCGCCGTCGCCTCGTTCGGCATCGGCTCGGCCGTGCAGTCCAGCGCCATGACCGGGATCATCACGTCCAACGCTCCCGGCGTGCCCACCTGGGGCATCGGCCTGGCCATCGTCATCATGGTGTCCATCGTCATCTTCGGCGGCATCAAGATCATCTCGAAGGTGTGCGAGAAGCTCGTGCCGTTCATGGCCATCGCCTACGCGTGGGGCTGCATCGTGATCATCGGCATGAACTGGGAGTACGTGTGGCCCGCCATCAGCCTCATCTTCGAGTGCGCGTTCACGCCGAAGGCGGCGTTCGGCGGCGCGGTGGGCTCGGGGCTGATGATGGCGCTGCAGTTCGGCTGCGCGCGCGGCCTGTTCTCGAACGAGTCGGGCCTGGGCTCGGCGCCCATCGTGGCCTCGGCGGCCTCCACGCGCAACCCGGCGCGCCAGGCCCTCGTGTCCATGACCGGCACCTTCTGGGACACCGTCGTCATCTGCGCGCTCACGGGCATCGTGCTCGTGTCCACGATGATCGCGAACCCGGGCATCATGGAGAGCGGCCAGGTTTCGGCCGGCGCCGATCTGACGAGCGCGGCCTTCGCGTCGATCCCCTACATCGGCACGCCCATCCTGGTCATCGGCATGATCCTGTTCGCCTACACCACCATCCTCGGCTGGTCGTACTACGGCAACCGCTGCGTCACCTACCTGTTCGGCAAGCGCGCCATCCGCCCCTATCAGGTGCTGTACGTGGTGGTGGCGTTCCTGGGGGCCATCGGCATCGGCGATTTGGTGTGGACCATCTCCGACATCACGAACGCGCTCATGGCCATCCCGAACATCATCGTGGTGCTGCTGCTTTCGGGCCTCATCGCGCGCGAGACGAAGCATTACGTGTGGGACAAGAACCTGGACGAGACGGACGACACGCCCATCCCCGTGCTTGAGTCGAAGTAGCGTCCGCACGCGCAGAGCGCGGCGGCGAGGGTGCGGCGAGGGCCCCGGCATCGAAAGGTGCCGGGGCCCTTTGCGTTCGGGGGCGGGGGCCCGGCGCGTCGCCACCCGGTGGGCGCAAAACGGGAGCTGTGGCAACAGTCGGGTGCGAAAAAGGGCGATGGGCTTGTGCGATTGCAAGAAAGCCCCAGGTGGGGAGAAGCAGCGGCGGGGTGCAGCGTCCGAAAATGCCGTTGAAATTGTCATGGCTTCCGATTCGCGCCCGCGAATCGTCCGATGCGGTATCATGGCGGCATGAAGAAACTGATGATCATAGGCGGCGGCGCGGCCGGGCTCGCGGCCGCGGTGGCCGCGGCCGACGCGCTGCGGGCGCGCGGCGTCCGCGTGGGTGCGGATGCGGGCGCGGACGGCGTCGACGTGGCGGTATGCGAGGCCGACGAGCGGGTGGGACGCTCCATCCTGGCCACGGGCAACGGGCGGTGCAACTTCTCGAACGCGCAGGTGGACGCCGCGGCGTACCGCAACGCGGCGTTCGTGGGCGCGGCGTTGGACGAGCTGCGGCGCGCGGGCGGCCTGCGCGGCGGCGACGGGGCCGACCCGGTGCACGCGTTCTTCGCCGACCTCGGGCTCGTCTGGCGCGAGGAGGGCGAGGGCCGCCTGTACCCGCTGGCGAACAAGGCGACGAGCGTGCTCGAGGTGCTGCGCGCGGCCGCGTCGGACGCGGGCGTGCGCGAGGAGTGCGGGCGGGAGGCGGTGCGCCTCGACGCGCCCGCGCGCAAGGGCGACCGCTTCCATGTGCGCTTCGCCGACGGAGCGGTGCTGCATGCCGAGGCGGTGATCGTGGCGGCCGGCGGGAACGCGGCCCGCGCGCTCGTGCCGGAAGGCCTCGCCTGGGAGGAGCCGCGCGCGGTGCTCGGGCCCCTGCGTACGGATGCGCGCCTCGTGAAGGCGCTCAACAACATCCGCGTGCGCTGCGCGGCATCGCTCGTCGGGCGGGACGGCGCGGAGAAGGCGTGCGAGCGGGGCGAGGTGCTGTTCCGCGACTACGGGGTGTCGGGCATCGCGGTGTTCAACCTGTCGCGGTTCGCCGAGCCGGGCGACACGCTGCGCATCGACCTGCTGCCGCAGCACGGCGAGGCGCCGCTCGAGGAGCTGCTGCGCGCCCGCCTCGCGAGCCTGCGCGAGCGCGGAGGCGCGGGCACGGGCGACGACGCGCTGCGCGGCATGACGCTGCCGGCGGTGGGGCGCGCCGTGCTGAAAGCGGCCGGGCTGCACGCCGAGAAGCCGCTCGCGCAGCGCGACGTGCCGGCGCTCGTCCGCGCGCTCAAGGGACTCGCGCTCGAGGTGCGCGGCGTCGGCGAGGCGCGGCAGTGCCAGGTGCACCGCGGCGGGTTCCTCGTGGAGGCGTTCGATCCGCGCACGTGCGCGGCGCGAGCGGTGCCGGGTTTGCACGTGGTGGGCGAGGCGCTCGACGTGGACGCGCCCTGCGGAGGCTACAACCTGCACTGGGCGTGGGCGAGCGGCATGTTGGCGGGTCGCGCCGCCGCGGAGAGCCTGATGGAAGGAGCGCGCCGTGCTTGAGGTGTCGAACGTGAAGCTGCCGCTGGACGCGGGTCTGCCCGGGGCGGCGGCGGAGGCGCTCGTGCGCGCGGCCGCCGCCGCGGCGCTCGGCGTCGCGGGGCGCGACGTGCGCGCGGTGCGGGTGCTAAAGCGCAGCGTGGACGCGCGCAAGAAGCGCGACGTGCACTTCGTGGCGACGCTCGGCGTGGAGCTGGCCGAAGCCGCCGAGGAGGAGCGCGCGCTCGCCGCGGCGGGCGCGCGCGGGGGCGCGGGGGCGGTCGTCGGGACGCAGGTGCGCCGCCACGCGCCCTACGAGCCGCTGCGGGTGCCGTCGTGCGCCGCGGGCCGCGAGGCCGGCGGCGAGCCGCGCCCGATCGTGGTGGGTGCGGGCCCGGCCGGGCTGTTCTGCGCGCTCTACCTGGCGCGCGCGGGGCTGCGTCCGCTCGTGCTCGAGCGCGGCGGCGACGTGGACGAGCGCCTGGCGACGGTGGCCGCGTTCGAGGCCGGCGGCGACCTCGACCCGCAGACGAACATCCAGTTCGGCGAGGGCGGCGCCGGCACGTTCTCGGACGGCAAGCTCACGACGAACATCAAGAACCCGCTCGCGCGCCACGTGCTGCGCTGGTTCGTGGACGCGGGCGCGCCCGAGGAGATCCTCTGGCAGGCGAAGCCGCACATCGGCACCGACCTGCTCGTGGACGTCGTGCGCACCCTGCGCCGCCAGATCGAGGAAGCGGGCGGCGAGGTGCGCTTCCATGCGCAGCTCGAAGGCCTGCGCTTCGAGGGCGGCGCGCTCGCGGGGGTTGACGTGCGCGACGGGCGCACGGGCGTGCTTGAGCGCGTCGACGCGCGTCGCGCGGTGCTCGCCTGCGGGCACTCGGCGCGCGACACGTTCGCCGTGGTGCACGGGGCGGGCGTGGCGATGGAGCAGAAGCCGTTCTCGGTGGGCGTGCGCATCGAGCATGACCAGGGGGCGGTGAACCGTGCGCAGTACGGCGACGCCGCCGCGCATCCCGCGCTCGGCGCGGCCGACTACAAGCTGGCCGTGCACCTGCCGGACGGCCGCAGCGCGTACACGTTCTGCATGTGCCCCGGCGGCGAGGTGGTGTGCGCCGCCAGCGAGGAGGGCGGCGTCGTGGTGAACGGCATGAGCCGCTTCGCGCGCGACGGGGCGAACGCGAACGCGGCGCTGCTCGTGGGCGTGGGTCCCGAGGACTTCGAGGGCGATGATCCGCTGGCGGGCGTCGAGCTGCAGCGGCGCATGGAGCGGGCGGCCTTCGAGGCGGCGCGCTCCGCGGGCGGCGAGGCGTACCAGGCGCCGGCGCAGACGGTGGGGGACTTCCTGGCCGGACGCGCGAGCGCGGCGGGCGCATCGGTGCGCCCTACGTACGCGCGCGGCGTGGCCTGGTGCGATCTGCGCGCGTGCCTGCCCGGTTTCGTGGCCGACGCCCTTGCCGAGGCGCTGCCCCTGCTCGATCGCCGCTTGCGCGGGTTCGCGGATGCGGGCGCGGTCATGACCGGCGTCGAGACGCGCAGCTCGAGCCCCGTGCGCATCGTGCGCGACGATGCGCTGCAGGCGCGGGTGGAAGGCGCGCCCGATGACGCGCCCGAAAGCGGCCTCTACCCCTGCGGCGAGGGGGCCGGCTACGCCGGCGGCATCATGAGCGCCGCCTGCGACGGCCTGCGCGTGGCCCGCGCCCTCGCAAGCGCGTTCGAACCGCGTTAGATTCGCGTTGGAAACATCGGCAGCTTTCGTGGAAACTATGTTCGAAACATGTTTGATTTGCGCAAGATCCGACGGCAAAGAGCGCTGGACGCACGCCATCGAAACGTGAGATCAACTCTCTATACTTATGCAATGAGGCGCAACGTGGAGCGGTTGCGTCAAGGATGCTATAGTAAGGGAGATCGCTGTGGAATCTAAGACGCTATTGGATCGAGAGGAGCTGGCGATGGATGTGAAAGAGGCTGCGAAAAGGGCAGCTGCCTATACTGCAGATATAGAGACTGTTATGGACCCAAAGAGCCTTTCTGAGTTTCTTTCCAAGTCGGGGTTCGCAATCGAATCGACGCATTTCGACGATGCGCATAACCGTTGGGAGATCGGAGTCGGCTTCGTTAGGGAGTTCGATCGCGGAGGGATCGATGGCATCGCTTCGTTGTCGTCGGTTTGGGATCGTATGCCTCTCCAAGGAACCCGAACGTACAAAACGGTGACGATATCCGACGAAAGCGGCGACGTTGTTTCGTACGAGTAGCCGATATGAAAGCGATACTCGACGCCAATCTACTGCTCGTGCTTCTTGCTGGTTCCTGCGATAAGCGAAGTCTCGGGCAAAAGAAATTCGTGAAGGATTACGGAGCAGACGATTTTAACATGCTGCGTGAAATGCTTTCGGGTTTCGGGGAATTCTTCGTCACGCCCAATGTAATTACCGAGTGCTCGAATCTGCTTTGCGGACGCGGCGGGCACGGCAAGAACGAACCAGAGGCTCGCGTTTTAGCGACACTATTCGAGTCGGGTCGTCTCAAGCGCATCGAAGAGCGCTATATCGAAAGCCGTGTAGCTTTCCAGCGTGGGGAGTATTCCTATCTTGGCGTGACCGATTGCTCGCTGCTCGCCCTCGTTGATGCGGATCATGTGCTTGTTACTGCAGATGGTGCGTTAGCTCGTGCAGCTCAGGCGATCAATCCGGCTTGCATAAACTTCAATCACGTACGTAATCGCTCATTACTCGACCCCCGCCGCTAGAACTCGATGCCGCGGCGGGCGATGACGCCCTCCTCGTAGTAGTGCTTGACCTCGCGCATCTCGGTGACGAGGTCGGCCACGGCCATGAGCGTGCCGCTGGCACCGCGCCCCGTGACCACCAGCTCCACGGTTTCGGGCCGCTCGAGCGCCAGGTCGACGAGCGCGTCCGGCTCGAAGTACCCCAAGCTGTCGGCAACGTTCGCCTCGTCGAGCACCACGACGTCGAACGCGCCGCCCAGCACCGCCTCGCGTGCGGCGGCGAGCCCGCGCCGCGCGGCCTGCGCGTCGTCCTCCGGGTCGGGGGCGCTCAACTCGCCGCCCGTGCCGAACTGCTCCGCCACGATGCGGTCGCCGAACAGGCGAAACGCATCGAGCTCGCCGGTGGGGCCGTACTTCATGAACTGGCAGAAGTACACGCGCAGACCTGCGGCCGCCGCCCGCATCGCCAACCCGACGGCGGCCGTGGTCTTGCCCTTGCCGTCGCCCGTGTACACCTGCACGTATCCTTGCTTCATCGTCATTCTCCCAGTTCCCGCGCCCAATCGAAGTCTTCCGGCGGCGCGGTGGGCAGCTCGCCCTCGGCCGTGCCGTCCGCGTGCCCGTCCCACTGGCAGGCGTCCATGTCCACGTGCGTGTCGTCGGCGAACGCCACCCCCTCGGCTTCCAGCATCTCGCGCTGGATCTCGGGGCCGCCGAACGCGAATCCCTTGCACAAGCCGCCGTCCTTGAACACCACGCGGTGGCACGGGATGTTGTTGACCTCGGCGCCGGGGTCGGGGTTCGCGTGGAGCGCGTAGCCCACGTACCGCGCCGAGCGCGGCGCGCCGATCAGCCGTCCCACCTGCCCGTACGACGCCACCTTCCCGCGCGGGATGCGCCGCACCACCTCGAACACCCTGTTGGAGAAATCGCCCATGCTCTCTTCGCTCCTCGCATTCGCTCAACGTTTCGCCCCAGTATACGGCAACCGCGCCCGGGCGTGAGCGAGCTGCGCGAGGCCGTTGAGGCGTATCTGGCGCGCGGCTGAAGAGCGCGCGCGGATTGCGGCTTCACTTTTCCCATCGTTCCACTTATGATTGATGCACGGCTGTTCCTCGAGAACCGCCCCCGCTTCTTTCGCACGGGAGGTAGTAGATGGGTCCGATCAACAACCGTCGTCAGGGCGCTCCGGACGGCACCGAGCCTTTGAGCGCTCAACCGAGCCCCTTCGATCAGAACGCTTTCGATCGCATCGCGTTCGAGCCGATCGAGGGCCTGCCGGGGCCGACCGACCTCGTCGACGCCGAGGCGCTCGCCGACATGCGGGCGTTCAACGACCTCAAGGCGAAGCGCAAGAAGCAGCGCAAGCGCAAGATCATCATCGGCGCCGTTTCGGCCGTGGCGGTGCTCGCCGTCGCGGGCGGCGCGTTCGCGTGGTACGCGGCCGACCAGGCGGCCAAGGCGCTGCAGGACATGGCCCCGCAGACCGGCTTCGTGGAGCAGGGCACGTTCGTCGAGACGGTGTCGGCGTCCGGCAACCTGCAACCTGTCGCGTCGGTGAGCGCCACGCCCGAGGTGGACGGCATCGTGGGCGAGGTGCTCGTGGCCGAAGGCGACGCGGTGGCCGAGGGCCAGACGCTGTTCACCGTGGTCAACGACGAGCTGGACAAGGCGGTGAACCAGGCGGCCCAGGGCATCGAGGAGGCCAAGAACGGCGTGGCCCAGGCCCAGAACGCCGTGAACGACGCCTACCACGCCAAGTCCGCCGGCCAGCAGGCCGCCGCGAACGCCCAAGCCCAGGCGCAAGCCGCCGCCGCGGCCGCCAAGGAGGCCGGGGGAGCGGCGGCCGAGTCGTTCGCCGGCGAGCAGGCTTCCTTCGACGAGTCCAGCGCCGACTCCGCCATCAGGTCGGCCGAGCTCGGCTTGAGCAACGCGAACCTCGCGCTGCAGAACGCGCAGAGCGCCTACGACGAGGCCGTCGCGCGCGCCGCCAAGCGCACGGTGACCGCCTCCATCGCCGGCAGCGTCGTCGCGGTGAACATCGAGCCCGGCAAGGCGCTCGGGGCCACGGCGAGCGCCGCGACCTCGCCCGTGCAGATCGCCGACCTGTCGCAGATGACCGTCTCCATCAACGTGAACGAGATCGACATCCTGAAGATCACCGCCGATCAGACCGCCGAGGTCACGTTCACCGCCGCCCCCGACCTCACGCTGCCCGCCACCGTGGTGAGCATCGCCACCACGTCGGCCGGCTCCGGCGATGCGTCGGGCGGCGCCATGTACGGCGGCATGGGCGGTGCCGTCACGTACGCGGTGAAGCTGCTCATCGCCGAGCCCGACCCGCGCCTCAAGCCCGGCATGACCGCCAAGGCCACCATCACCACGACCACCATCGAGAACGCGCTCATGGTGCCCATCTCGGCCGTGCAGTCCGACGGCGCGGGCGGCAGCTTCGTGATGGTGCTCACCGACCCCGAGACGCAGGAGATGGACGCGCGCACGGTGGAGGTCGTCGCGTCCGACGGCCTCACGTCCGTCGTGAAGGGCCAGGTGAAAGCCGGCGACGAGGTGGTCGTCGGCGGAGGCATGGGCGGCGCGGTGGACGGCATGGGCATGGCGGGCGACGGCGGGATGGCCGCGGTCGACGCCGGCGGCAGCGTCATGGTGGGGTAGCGCCATGGCCAACGTGGTTGAAGCCGTCGACCTGCACCGCATCTACGAGAGCGCTTCGGGCTACACGCACGCCCTGCGCGGCGTGTCGCTGACGGTCGCGCAGGGCGAGTTCCTCGCCATCATGGGCCCGTCGGGCTCGGGCAAGTCCACGCTCATGAACCTGCTGGGCTGCCTCGACACGCCCACGCGCGGGCGCTACCTGCTCGAGGGCGTCGACGTGGCCGACTACCGCGACGACGAGCTCGCCGAGATCCGCGCCACGCGCCTCGGCTTCGTGTTCCAGTCGTTCAACCTGCTGCCGCGCGCCACCGTGCTGCGCAACGTGGTGCTGCCGCTCATCTACACGGCCTGCCCGCGCAAGGAGCGCGAGCTGCGCGCCCATGCGGCGCTGCGCAGCGTGTCGCTCGACGAGCGGCTGTACGACCATCGCAGCAACGAGCTGTCGGGCGGCCAGATGCAGCGCGTCGCCATCGCCCGCGCCCTCGTGAACGACCCGGCGCTCATCCTGGCCGACGAGCCCACCGGCAACCTCGACACCGCCACGGGAGACATGGTGCTGAACACGTTCAAGCGCCTGCGCGACGCGGGCAAGACCATCGTGCTCATCACGCACGAGCCCGACGTGGCCGCCCACGCCGACCGCGTGGTGCACATTCGCGACGGGCGGCTGTACGAGGGGGCGCACGGCGGGGAAGGGGCGCGCCCATGAAGATCGGCGACCTGTTCTACGAAACCTGGCACGCGCTGTCCGCGAACAAGGGCCGCTCGTTCCTCACCATCCTCGGCATCGTCATCGGCATCGCGGCCGTCATCGCCATGACCTCGCTCATCGCGGGCGTGCAGAACATGCTCATGGGCGAGATGGGGCTTTCCCAGGCGCGCCAGGTGTCCATCAGCGCGTACTCGCCGCAGGGCATCACGTTCGACGACCTGGACAAGCTGGAGCAGGGCATGCCGGAGTACGAGGTCATCACCGGCGCGTCGTACGCGTCGGCCGAGATCGCGATGGCCGACGGGCAGAAGAACTACGCCACCGTCATCGGCGCCCGCCCCGACTATTTCACGGCGAACGGGACGAAGCTCAAAGCGGGCCGTTTCTTCACCGAAAGCGAAGAGCAGAACGCGGCGCGCCTCGTGGTGATAGGCGGCGGCGAGATGGCCGTGCAGATGCTCGGCGTCCCCGACACCGAGGCGGTGGGGAAGACGGTGCGCCTCGGCAACGATGATTACACGGTGATCGGCGTGATGGAAACCTCGTCGTTCATGGGTGGCGGCGGGACGTTCTACGCGCCCTACACCACGGTGGAAACGCGCATCGGCAACACGGGCGGCATCCAGCAGATCGTCGGCTTCGCGCGCGAGGGAACCGACATGGACCGCCTCGTCGAGACGACCCAGACCTTCGTGGCGCAGTACTTCAACCTGGACGCCGAAAGCGTGTACGTGTCGTCGCTCGATGCCGTCATCAAGCAGATGGAGACGATGATGGCGTCGTTCTCGCTGCTCATGGGCTCGGTGGCGTCGATCTCGCTGTTCGTGGGCGGCATCGGCATCATGAACATGATGCTGACGAACGTCACCGAGCGCATCCGCGAGATCGGCCTGCGCAAGTCGCTCGGCGCGCGCCGCCGCGACGTCACGAAGCAGTTCTTGCTCGAGGCCATCATGCTGTGCGTGGCCGGCGGCGCGTTCGGCATCGTGTTCGGCTTCCTGGCCGCATGGGGCCTGGGGCAGGTGATCGGCGCGGTGCAGGCCGGCATGGCCGTCACGCCGGTGCTCGCGCCGGGCGTGGTGTTCGGCGCCGTGGCCGTGTGCGTGCTCATCGGCGTCGTGTTCGGCTACTACCCGGCACGCCGCGCCGCCAAGCTCGACCCGGTGGAGTCGCTGCGCTACCAGTAGGCGGCCGGCGGGCGGCAAGCTCGGAGGTTGCGCCCCTTTCGCGTCGTTCGTCGACCCAAGAGGTGGTAGAATGCATCAAGCATGAAGAAGACGTCTCGGATCGTGGGAAGCCGGGTGAGAATCCCGCACGGTACCGCCACTGTGTTTCGGCCTTGCCGATCAGCCAGAATACCGACCGAGAAGCGTGTGTGCGCAAGCGGCGAGTTACCGCGAACGCAACCCGGAGGGCAAGAAAGCCCTCGGCTTGTCTGCGTAGCGAATACGGGCTGCGCGGCCCCCTCGAATCGCGAGGGCCGCGCAGCCTTTTGTTTTGCTGTCTCTCTTCTGCGAAGCGACCGATGAAAGGAGAAGGAAGACGGTGAAGGAACAAACGATCATCCCTGCGGGGGTCATGCGGCGGGCGTGGGCCCTCCTGCTGGCCGCCGCGCTCTGCCTGGGCCTCATGCCCAGCGCAGCCTGGGCCGAAGAAAGCGAGGGTGCGGGGACGTTCTCGGTGGCGCTCACCATCGTGGACACGTCCGACCCCGCGGACGGCGTCCTGTACAACGGCAAGGTCGACGGCATGACCTCCGACGACACGGTTGCCGACCTGCTGGCGAAGGCGGGCTTCACCGCCGCGGCCAGCGCGGAGGAGACCGAGGGGAACGACAAGGCGTACTTCGACTCCTGGGGCTCCCCGACGTTCCGCGGCAACAAGTCGGTCCAGCAGCCCGACGGCTCGTGGGCCTATTGGGCGACGATGTTCGACGGCGACAGCGCGAACTACGCCAGCGCCCAGCTGACGTCGAAGCTGCAGGAGAACGGCCGCTACCAGTACATCTACACGTCCGACGCGACGTTCGCCTACGACGAGGAGGCTTCCGGATTTCCGGTGCAGCTCACCATCGTGGACACGTCCGACCCCGCGGACGGCGTCCTGTACAACGGCAAGGTCGACGGCATGACCTCCGACGACACGGTTGCCGACCTGCTGGCGAAGGCGGGCTTCACCGCCGCGGCCAGCGCGGAGGAGACCGAGGGGAACGACAAGGCGTACTTCGACTCCTGGGGCTCCCCGACGTTCCGCGGCAACAAGTCGGTCCAGCAGCCCGACGGCTCGTGGGCCTATTGGGTGACGATGTTCGACGGCGACAGCGCGAACTACGCCAGCGCCCAGCTGACGTCGAAGCTGCAGGAGAACGGCCGCTACCAGTACATCTACACGTCCGACGCGACGTTCGCCTACGACGAGGAGATTCCTCAGCTCGCGATCTACACCGTCAACGACCCCTTGGCGGGGGCGATCAAGCCCGATCCCAAGCCCGATCCCAAGCCCGAACCCGAACCTGATGAGCCTGCCAACGATGCCATCGCAGTAGACAGCGCTGCGTACAACACGCTGTTCGGCACCATCGCCAGTTCCTATGCGGGTACGTCCGAGGAATGGAAAGCCCTTGAGCTCGCGGCCGCCGGTCGTGTGTCGTCGGTTGACGTGGCGACGCTCGTGGCGAATGCGAAAGCGGCGAACGGTTCTCCCGAAACCACCAATTTGCAACGCTTCATCTTGGCGCTCACGGCCGTCGGCAAAACAGAGGAAGCAGCGGAGCTCGTGCAAACGATGGCGACGTCCGACATTTCGACTACCTATGTGAACGGTCAGGCGTTTGCTCTGCTCTCCTACGAAAGCGGTGCGTACGACGCGCCCGCGAACGCTCTTGAAACCGAAGCTGAGCTTGTGGCCAAGCTTCTGAGCGCGCAGCAGGCTTCCGGCGGCTGGACCTGGAAAGGCGCTGCCGAAGGGGACGATCCTGATACGACGGCCATGGTGATAACCGCTCTTGCCTCTCGCGTTTCGGACGCCTCCGTCAAAGCGGCGGTCGACAAGGGTCTCGAGGCGCTGCGCGCAATGCAGCACGAGGACGGCGGTTTCCGCGCATCCGGGGACGCGGCCGATGGTCCCATCAACGTCAGCTCTACGTCCTGCGTCGTGGTCGCCCTGTGCGCCTTGGGCGCGGATCCGGCGGCATCCATGGTCACCGAAAGCGGCGCGACGCCGTTGAGCGCGCTGCTCTCGCAGGCCACTTCCGACTTGTCCGGATTCGTTTACAACGGCGCTGCGAACGACCTCGCCACCGAGCAGGGGTTCCGGGCGCTTGTTGCGTACCAGGGCCTCAAGAACACCGGGGCGGCGTACAACGTCTACACGCAGGCGAAGCTCGGCCAGGCTGCGCTGCCCGCCGAGAAGCAGGAAGAAAGCGACGTCAAGCCCGCAGGGGCTCCGGCGGCCGACAAGAAGGCGCTCGCCAAGACCGGGGACGGCTCTGCGCCGTTCGCGGCCGGCACTGCCGCGCTCGCGCTCGGCGCGCTCGCGGCGGGCATCGCCGCCACGCGGCGCATGCGCGCTTCCGATGAGCTCTCGTTGCGCCGATAGGATCGCGGCAGCATGAGCGAAGATTCGAACGAGAAGACCGGCGGCTCGGGCGTCGAAACGCTCGAGCCGCGTGAGCGGGCCGAATCGCCCGACGATCGCATCGCCCCCTCCACGCCTCGCGGCGAGGAGGGGGCTTCGGAGGGCGGGGCGTCCGCACCGGCGGCGTCCGAGCCCGCGCGTCGCCGACCGCGCAAGGCGCTGCTTGCCGTGGGCGTCGCCGCGTCCGCGATCGCCCTGTGCGCCATCGTGGCGAGCATGGGCTTCGCCACCGGATGGCTCGGCGACCCTGTGCCGTCCGATCCGGTGCCGATGCCCAGCGTCGTCACGGATGCGCCCTCTGACGGAGACGACGCGTCGCAGGGCGACGAGGCCGATCGCAAGGATGCCGCCGAAGAGGCTTCGGAGGGTGCGGACGGGGAAGCGGGCGCCGCCGTCGACGGCGAGGGCGCGGCGGATGCCGACGGCTCGGCCGCTTCGACGGCCGGCGAGGCGCCATCGGGCACCGAGCCTTCCGCGTCGGAGGGCGCTGCTGCTCCGGCTCCGGCGCCTGCGCCCGAGCCGGCCCCGGCGCCATCGGCCCCCAGCACCGTCACGGTGTCGGTGTACATCGACAGCTCCCGCGCCGCGTCCAATGGCTACCCCTCATCCTTGGGCGGCGGCACGGTCACCCTCAACCAGGGCGCATCCGTCTACGATGCCCTCTGCGCTACCGGAGCGTCGGTGGGCGGGTCGAGCGGCTACGTCAGCTCCATCGGCGGCCTTGCGGAATTCGCTTGCGGTCCCGGCAGCGGCTGGCTGTATTTCGTCAACGGATCGTCGCCCGGATACGGATGCGGTTCGTATATCCTAAGCGGTGGAGAAAACATTACGTGGATATACACCTGCGATTTGGGCAACGACCTGTAGATGTGCGGGTCGAGGAAAGCGAGGCGCCGTGTTCAGCAATCCGAAAGTGGCCAAGATCATGGCTGCATTGGCGATCTTCTTCGCCGTGCTCGTGGTGATCTCGATCTTCCAAACGGTGCACGCCTAGGGGCGCGCCTCGTATGAAGCGCACGGCGTTCGACCTGTTCCATCCCGTCGTGGCGTTCGGCTACTTCGCCGTCATGTTCGCGCTCAGCATGACGGCGATGCAGCCGGTCTACTTGGCCATCTCGCTTGCAAGCGTACTCTCCTACAGCGCGGTGCTGCGCGGTTGGCGGGCGACGGGTCGCTCGCTTCTCTGGCAGCTGCCCCTCGTCGCCGTCGTCGCGCTGGCGAACCCGCTGTTCTCGGCGTCCGGCTCCACCGAGCTGTTCCGCCTCGGGCTGCGCGCGTTCTACCTGGAGAGCTTCGTGTACGGCGCATGCATGGGCGTCATGCTGATCAGCGTGATCGTGCTGTTCTCGAACGCCTCCCAGGTGCTCACGTCCGACAAGGTCATGACGCTGTTCGGCGGCGTCGCGCCCACGATAGGCCTCATGCTGTCGATGACGGCGCGCCTCGTGCCGCAGTTCCTGCGGCGCGGCAACGGCATCGCCGACGTGGAGCGCGCGTGCACGGCGGCGCGCCCTGCCGAGGAGCCCGCAGGGAAGCTCGCTGTCATGCGCGGCTACCTGCGGAGGACTTCGGTGCTCATGGGCTGGGGCATGGAAGACTCGCTCGAGACGGCCGGCGCCATGAAGGCGCGCGGATGGGGGGCCGTCGCGCGGCGCACCACGTACGCGCGCTACCAGTTCCGTCGCTTCGACGCCGCGGCGCTCGTCTTCGGCGGCGCGCTCGCGTTGCTGGCCGCAGCCGCCGCCTGGGCGGCATGCGCGCAATTCCGTTTCTATCCGACGATCGGCGGGCTCGCGCCTTGGTGGAACTATCTGCCGTACGCGCTGTTCGCGTGCCTGCCGCTCGCAATCACCGCGAAGGAGCATCTGCGATGGCGAGCGTGAAGGCGATCGAGGCGCGCGGTTTCTCGTTTCGCTACCCTGAGTCGACGGCCGGCATCGGCCCGCTCGATTGGGCGGTGGAGGAGGGCGCGTTCCAGCTTCTGGTGGGCGCCACGGGCAGCGGCAAGACCACGCTGCTCGGTAGCTGCAAGCCGGCCATCGCGCCAGCAGGGGAGCGCGCGGGCTCGCTGCAGGTGTTCGGACGATCCGTGGAAAAGCTGGATGCGCGCGAGGCCGCCGCGACGGTGGGTTACGTCGCGCAGAGTCCCGAGAACCAGATCGTGTGCGACAGCGTGTGGCACGAGCTGGCGTTCGGGCTGGAGAACCTCGGCGTGGAGCAGGACGAGATGCGCCGCCGCGTGGCCGAGGTCGCTCACTTCTTCGGCATCGAGCCGTGGTTCCGCCGCTCCGTCGCCGAGCTATCGGGCGGCCAGAAGCAGATGACCACGTTGGCCGGCACGCTGGCGATGCAGCCGCGCCTGCTGCTGCTTGACGAGCCCACCGCCCAGCTCGATCCCGTGGCCGAGAAGAACTTCCTGCACGCTCTGTTTCGCGTGAACCGCGAGCTGGGCATCACCGCCGTCGTGGCCACCCACGCCCCCGAGGCGATGGCCGAGTACGCGACGGACATGGTGGAGCTGCGAGAGGGCACGCTGATCCGCTGCTTCGAACCGCGCGCCGGGGTGTCGGCCTTCCGTCGTTCCGAATCCGTCCCGGTGGCACCCGCCTCCGCTCAGGATGATGAAGCCGCATACGCCGTCTCGTTGCACGACATCCATCTGCGCTACGCACGCGATGCCGACTGGGTTCTGCGCGGCTGCGATCTGCGCGTCACCGCCGGCAGCATCCACGCCGTCGTAGGCGGCAACGGCTGCGGCAAGTCCACGCTGCTGCGTGCCATCGCCAGGGTCGTCAAGCCGGAGCGCGGCCGCGTTGAGAACTGCCTGGCCGCGCGCCAGGCGCTGCTCCCGCAGGATCCGAAAACCCTCTTCGTGTGCGATACGGTGGCCGAGGAGCTGCGCGAGTGGCAGGCGAACTGCGGCTACGACAACGCTGCGATCGATGGCGTTCTCGCGCGCTTCGGTCTGGACGCGCGCGTCTCCAACCATCCCTACGATCTGTCGGGCGGCCAGCAGCAGTTGCTCGCGTTCGCGAAGCTGCTGCTGACCGATCCCGACCTGCTGCTGCTCGACGAGCCGACGAAGGGGCTCGACGCGCCGTCGAAGCTGCTGGTCGCCCGCACCCTGTGCGATCTCGCGCAGGCCGGGGCGACCGTCGTCCTCGCCACGCACGACCTGACGTTCGCCGCGCTCGTCGCCGATGCCGCCACCATGCTGTTCGACGGGGAGGCCGTGTGCACCGAGCCGGCCGCCGCGTTCTTCGCGGGCAACCTGTTCTACCGCCCGACCGAGGATGCGTTCTCCCGGCTGTGGCGCGAGGAACGCTCGTGACGCGCCCGCCTTCCCGCGCGGCGGCGCGCCTCCTCGCGCTGCTCGAGGTGCCGGCGCTCGCCGCCGTGCCCCTCGTGCTGGGCGTGTGCGCGTACTTCCAGGTGGAGCAGGGCGCGCTGCTCACCGTGGTCGTGGCGTTCGCGGCGGTGGGCGTGTTCTTCGCCAGCTTTGAGGCCTCGCGCCCGGCGTTGCGCCAGATCATGCCGACCGTGGTGTTGGCGGCTCTTGCGGCGGCGGGTCGCATGCTGTTCGCTCCCGTTCCCGACTTCAAGCCGGTGTCGGCCATCTGCATCCTCGCGGGAGCCGTGTTCGGCCGCCGCAGCGGCTTTCTGGTGGGCGCGCTCGCGGCGCTCGTGTCCAACTTCTTCTTCGGGCAGGGGCCGTGGACGCCGTGGCAGATGTACGCTTGGGGTCTCGTAGGCTACCTGGCCGGCGTCCTGGCCGACCGCGGCTGGCTCGACCGGCTGCCCGTGCTGTACGCTTACGGCTTCCTGTCGGCCCTGCTGTACGGCCTGCTGCTGAACGGGTGGTACGTCATCGGCTTCGTGCAGCCGTTCTCCTGGCCGGCCGCGCTCGTCGCGTTCGGCGCCGCGCTGCCGTTCGACGCGACGCATGGCGTGGCCACCGTCGTGTTCCTCGCGGCGCTCTACGTTCCCTGGCGGAAAAAGCTCGAGCGCATCAAGAGGAAGTACGCGCTGATCTGACGGATGCCGCCGATTGCGGCGCGGCGGCCGTGCGCGTGCTACAATGCCTCCCGATCATCGAAGAAGGGAGCTCCCATGCCGCCACTGTCCAGCTCGAAGCGCGAAGCCGTCGCCGCCCTCAAGCGCGGCGAGGCGGTCATCTTTCCCACCGAGACGGTGTACGGCCTGGGCGTGTCCGTCGAGGCGGCGGCGAGCCCCGAGGCGCTCTACGATCTGAAGGAGCGCGACCGCGGCAAGCCCGTCTCCTGGCTCGTGGGCGGCGTCGACGACCTCGACCGCTACGGAGCGCACGTGCCCGACCTGGCCCGACGTCTGGCACGAGCGTACTGGCCGGGACCTCTTACGCTCATCGTGGAAGCGAGCGACGCCGTGCCCGCGGCCTTCCGCTCGGCGGCGGGCTCCATCGGCCTGCGCATGCCCGACAACGATACGGCCCTTGAGCTCATCGAGGCGGTCGGCTGCCCGCTGGCCACCACGTCCGCGAACATCTCGGGTCTGCAAGCGCCGGGGGCCTTCGACGCGCTCGATCCCGTTCTCGCTGCGTGCGTAGGCGTGGTGGTGCCCGACGACACCGACGACGATAAGAGCGGCGTGGCGTCCACCGTCCTCGACTGCACCGTAAACCCCCCGCGCATTCTCCGCGAAGGCGCCGTCACCGAAGCCGATATCCGCGCGGCGAGGTAGTCGCTCGGCCGCCGCCGCGGCGGTCGGCGCGCTCTCCGCATCCGCCCTCCTTGCCCACACCCCCCCCCTTTTTTTTGGCACAGATTCACCGCTATGCACGATTTTCGGCGCATGATTTCAGTGCGAGCGCATAAAACCCCAGGTCAGATTTTTCGCATCAGGAAAAAATCATGCATAACGGTGAATCTGTGCCAGCAAAGCGACGGTTCCCAAGCTCCATCCTCGTTTCCCTCGCCTCCTCAAGCCTCCTTGAGCCTTCCGCCTTGCCGAACGCGCCCGGCTCGGCATCGTCGTTCGCGTAACGCTTCCCTCCGAGCGAGCCGCGCTTGGGTATAATGGTTGAAAACTCCTGGGGAGGGGATCAATATGGATACAACGGTCGCAGTCGCGCCGATCGGCTTTTTGTCTCATGACGGAACGTCCACCATCAAAGGCCTCGTGTGGGAGCCCGAGCGCACGAGGGGCAGCCGCCGTGTCGCGCCGCGCGGCGTCATTCAGATCGTCCACGGCATGGTGGAGCATGTGGGCCGCTACGACGAGTTCGCGCGCTTCCTCGTGGAACAGGGCTTCGTGGTGTGCGCCGCCGATCACATCGGCCACGGCAAGAGCGTGGCCAGCGCAGACGAGCTTGGCTGCCTGCCCGTCGACGGCAAGGAGACGCTCATCGAGGACGTCCACGAACTGCGCAAGACCGTCACCGCCCGCTACTCCCGCCAAACCCCTTACATCATGTTCGGCCATTCCATGGGAAGCTTCGTCACGCGCGCCTACCTGGCGCGCCACGGCGAGGACGTGGCGGCGGCCGTCATCTGCGGCACGGGCCAACAGCCCCTCGTCCTGTCGAAGGCGGGCAACGCGCTGGCGCGCTTCCTCGCGAAGACGAAGGGCGCCGACTACCGCAGCAAGCTTCTGGACGGCATGGGCGTGGGCGCGTTCGCCAAGCAGATCGAGAACCCGCGCACGCCGCACGACTGGGTCTGCACCGATCCGGCCGTCGTGGACGCCTACATCGCCGACGAGCTGTGCGGCGCCATGTTCTCCGTCGGCGGCTACGCCACGCTCACCGACCTCACGGGCGAGGTGGTGTCGCCGTCGTGCGCGGCGAAGGTGCCGAAGGGATTGCCCGTGCTGTTCGTCGCCGGCGCCGAGGACCCGGTGGGCGCGTGCGGCAAGGGCGTGCGCGCGGCGGCCGACCTGTTGCGCCGCGCCGGTGTGCAGGATGTGGAGGTGAAGCTGTACGAGGGCATGCGCCACGAAATCCTCAACGAACCGGGGCGGGCTCGGGTTTATACTGAGGTGGTCGGTTGGATTGAGGAGCATGCATGCCAAAGTACGTCGTAGCGCTCGACCAGGGTACCACCTCGTCGCGCGCCATGCTCGTCGACGCGAACGGATGCGTCGTCGATGCGGTGCAGAACCCGTTCCCGCAAATCTACCCCCAACCCGGCTGGGTGGAGCACGACCCGCGCGACATCCTGTCGTCGCAGCTGGGCGCGCTCACCGAGCTTCTGGTGGCGCACAACCTGGGCGCAAAGGACATCGACAGCATCGGCATCACGAACCAGCGCGAGACCACCGTGGTGTGGAACCGCGAAACGGGGGGAGCCCGTGATGAACGCCATTGTGTGGCAGTGCCGCCGCACTGCCCCCATCATCGACGAGCTGACGGCCGATCCGCAGACGGCGCGCATCATCGCCGACAAGACGGGCCTCGTGCCCGACGCCTACTTCTCCGCCAGCAAGATCAAGTGGATCCTCGACCACGTGGAAGGCGCGCGCGAAGACGCCGAAGCCGGCAAGCTGGCCTTCGGCACCGTCGACACGTGGCTCATCTGGACGCTCACCCAGGGCAAGGTGCACGCCACCGACGTGACGAACGCCAGCCGCACCATGCTGTACAACATCCACGAGCTGCGCTGGGATCCGTGGCTGCTCGACCTGTTCGGCATCCCGGAGTCCCTGCTTCCCGAGGTACTCCCTTCGTCGGGGGAGTTCGGCCGCACGGCTTCCGCGGGCATCGTGCCGAACGTGCCCATCTGCGGCGTGGCGGGCGACCAGCAGGCGGCCCTGTTCGGACAGTGCTGCTTCCAGCCGGGCCAGGCGAAGAACACGTACGGCACCGGCTGCTTCCTGCTCATGCACACCGGCGGCGAAGCGTGCCGCTCCACGAACAACCTCATCACCACCATCGCCGCCTCGGGTCCGGGTGCCGGCCCCGAGTACGCGCTCGAGGGCAGCGTGTTCATGGCCGGCGCGCTCATGCAATGGCTACGCGACGACATGGGCATCATCGACGACGTGGCCGAGACCTCCGCCATCGCCCGCAGCGTGAATAGCACCGACGGCGTGTACGTGGTGCCCGCGTTCACCGGCTTGGGCGCACCCTATTGGGACGCCGATGCGCGCGGCGCCATCTACGGGCTCACGCGCGGAACCGGCCGGGCTCACATCGTGCGCGCCGCGCTGGAATCGCTGGCCTACCAGGTGCACGACCTCGCGGTGGCCATGGAGGCCGACGCGGGGGTGCGCTTGAGCGTGCTCAACGTGGACGGCGGCGCGTCCGCGAACGATTTTCTCATGCAGTTCCAAAGCGATATCTTGCGCACGCCGCTGCGCCGCCCGCAGAATGCCGAGACGACCGCGCTCGGCGCCGCGTTCCTCGCAGGGCTCGCCACCGGGTTCTGGAAGGACGCGGAAGCCCTGTGCGCCCTGCGCTCTTCGGACGACGTGTACGAGCCGGGCATGGAGGACGAGCGCCACGCGAAGCTGCTGGAAGGCTGGGCCCGCGCCGTGAAGCGCACGATGTCGGACGCCCTGCCATCCTGAGCGGAGCGCCGAAGGAGCGAAGTTCCGACGCAAAGCCAGTCCTTTAGGGAAGGATCCCGTGCGGCGCCAGCCGTCACGTGACGAAAGAGAAGAGGAAGGGAACCTCACATGAAGATCAGCATTGCAAGCGACCATGCAGGCTTCGAGCAGAAGCAGGCGCTGGTCGGCTACCTGGCCTCCAAGGGCCACGACGTGATCGACCGCGGCCCAGACTGCGACGACCGCGTCGACTATCCCGACTATGCGGCGCGCGTGGCGCACGATGTGGTCGACGGCATGGCCGAGCGCGGCGTGCTCGTGTGCGGCACGGGCATCGGCATGGCCGTGGCCGCCAACAAGATCGACGGGATCCGCGCCGCCAACGTCACCAGCCCGCTGTTCGCCGCCCTCGCGCGCGAGCACAACGACGCGAACGTCGTAGCCGTCTCGGGTCGCTTCGTCGACGAGTCCGTGAACCGCGAGATCCTCGACGCTTTCGTCTCCACCTCCTTCGGCGGCGGTCGTCATGCAGGTCGCGTCGAGAAGATCGCCGCTCTCGAAAACGAATAGCCCGCACGCGCGCAGCGCGGATCGCGCTGTGCTAGCATGATCGCTTCGCCTCGCCCTCATCGAAAGGAACACCATGGCCCTCCAGTACGTATCCCAGACCGATCCCGCCGTCGCCGATGCCATGCGCCAGGAGCTTGCGCGCGAGCGCGACTCCGTCGAGCTCATCGCTTCGGAGAACTTCACGTCGTCCGCCGTCATGGAAGCCGTGGGCAGCGTGCTCACGAACAAGTACGCCGAGGGCTATCCCCGCAAGCGCTACTACGGCGGCTGCGAGAAGGTCGACCTCGTGGAGGACCTCGCGCGCGAGCGCGCCTGCCAGCTGTTCGGCTCGAACTTCGCCAACGTGCAGCCCCATTGCGGCGCGAACGCGAACCTGGGCGCGTACGAGGCGCTCATCGAGCTGGGCGACACGGTGCTGGGCATGAGCCTGGCCGAGGGCGGCCATCTCACGCACGGCTCGCCGGTGAACTTCAGCGGCCGCCACTACGACTTCGCCAGCTACGGCGTGGACGCCCAGACCGAGACCATCGACTACGACGAGGTGGAGCGTATCGCCAAGGAAGTGCGCCCCAAGCTCATCGTGGGCGGCGCGAGCGCGTATCCGCGCGTCATCGACTTCGAGCGCATGGCCGCCATCGCGCGCGAGGTGGATGCGTACTTCATGGTGGACATGGCCCACATCGCCGGCCTCGTGGCCGCAGGCGCGCATCCCAGCCCCGTTCCGCATGCCGACGTGGTGACGTCCACCAGCCACAAGACCCTGCGCGGCCCGCGCGGCGGCTTCATCCTGTCCAATGACGAGGACATCGCCAAGCGCATCGACAAGGCCGTGTTCCCCGGCTCGCAGGGCGGCCCGCTCATGCACGTCATCGCCGGCAAGGCCGTGGCGTTCGGAGAGGTCATGCAGCCCGCCTACAAGGAGTACATCGACCACGTGGTGGAGAACGCGCGCACGCTGGGGCAGGGCATGATGGACGGCGGTTTGCGCCTCGTGTCCGGCGGCACCGACAACCACCTGTGCCTCGTGGACCTCACGCCGGCCGACGTCACCGGCAAGGATGCCGAAAAGCTGTTGGAGAGCGTGGGCCTCACGGTGAACAAGAACTCCATCCCCAACGAGCCGCGCAGCCCGTTCGTCACGAGCGGCATCCGCGTGGGCAGCGCTGCGGCCACCACGCGCGGCTTCACGGCCGACGACTTCTACGAGGTGGGCCAGCTCATCGCCGCCACGGTGTTCAACGCCGAGAGCGAGGCGAAGCTCGCCGATGTGCGTGCGAAGGTGGACGCCCTCCTTGCCGCGCACCCTTTGTATCCCGAGCTCGATTACTAGTTTCCGAACCGGATCGCAAGAAAGAAGGCTTATCCCATGCACTACGACCGCGTCACCGTCGTCGACCACCCGATGGTCCAGCACAAGCTGTCCAAGCTGCGCAACAAGAACACGTCGTCGAAGGACTTCCGCGCCCTCGTGCGCGAGCTTGCCATGTTCGAGGGCTACGAGGCCACGCGCGATCTGGCGCTCGAGGACGTCGAGGTTGAAACGCCCATCTGCAAGGCTGCGTGCAAGCAGGTGGCCGGCAAGAAGATGGTCATCGTCCCCATCCTGCGCGCGGGCCTCGGCATGGTGGAGGGGCTGCAGGAGCTCATGCCCTCCACGTTCGTCGGCCACCTCGGCATGTACCGCGACCCCGAAACCCATGAGCCGCACGAGTACTACGCGAAGCTCCCCGACAGCATCTCCCAGCGCGACGTGCTGGTGGTGGATCCGATGTTGGCCACGGGCGGTTCGGCCACGGCGGCCATCCACTATCTGCGAAAGCTCGGCGTGAAGAACATCAAGCTCGTCGTGCTCGTGGCGGCGCCCGTCGGCATCGAGGCCGTGCTGTCCGCCGACCCGGACGTGCAGATCTACACCTGCGCCATCGACGAATGCCTGAACGAACATGCCTACATAGTCCCCGGCCTCGGCGACGCCGGCGACAGGATTTTCGGCACCAAGTAACAGAAAAGCCGCAGGTAGGATCTCCCTTTCTGAAGATCGCCCGCAGAATGGCTGTTGGCTTGGGAGCGGGGCCGGTGTTTTCGGCTTGGCGGTTTCGATAACCTTGAAGGGTGGGCGGCGGCGCGGCGCCCACCAAGCGAGTTTCCCCTTCGGGGACTTGCTGCGCGGCGCCGCAGCGAAGCGAGGACTGTCCGAGCGACTGGGCGTTGCGCCGCCGCCCACCCGGTCGCGCAGGTTGAAAGAGGTAAGCAATGGAACCACTCGACCATCGCCCCAGCTGGGACGAGTACTTCATGACGCTGGCGAACGAAGTCGCCACGCGCACCACGTGCATGCGTCGCGCCGTAGGGGCCGTCATCGTGAAGGACCGCCGCATACTGGCCACCGGCTACAACGGCGTGCCCACCGGCATGCGCCATTGCGCCGAGACCGGCTGCCTGCGTCAGCAGCTCGGCGTGCCCAGCGGCCAGCGCCACGAGATCTGCCGCGGCCTGCATGCCGAGCAGAACGCCATCATCCAGGCGGCGCGCTACGGCATCAACATCACGGGGGCGTCCATCTACGTCAACACGCAGCCGTGCATCGTCTGCGCCAAGATGCTCATCAACGCCGGCATCGACGAGATCGTCTACCAGAACCCGTACCCGGACGAGCTGGCCATGTCCATGCTCGAGGAAGCCGGCATGAAGCTGCGCGTGTTCGACCTGTAAACGAGATAGGGGGATGGGATAGGGGACGGGTGTGTCAGGGGGACGGGTGATTTGACACGCCCTCCTGACGTAAAATGAGCCACTAGCCCCGTCCCCCTATCTCATTCCTGTCCTTTTCCGCTTGGAGAATATACGGTTTCGCTTACCGTTCCCCCGCGCTTTATGCAGTTTTTTGGCCGGTTTATTCTTCCACTCACCCAAATTTTGTAAGTTTTTGTAACCCTGCCGTCAGCCGAACGTGAAGTTCCGTTATCATACGAGTCGGCTTGGTAGGATGCGTACTTGTGCGCTCGACGGTCAAGAAGAAAGTGGGACATGGCAGTAGCAATCGTTCTGGGGGCGCTCGCGGGCGCTGCGGGGTTCGCTCCGCTGTTCGCCGGCTTGCGTATGACGAGACGAGTGACCGACACCAGCAACCTGGGGCACGCAGGTGCCCTTCTTCTAGGTGTGCTGCTCTCGGTCGCTGTGCTCTTCGTAACCGCCATCGCCTGCGCGCTCCTCGCGCGCGAGTTCGTCCTGCCCTTCGTTCTTGCCGAGGTCGTGGCTCTTTCCGTCGCGGCTATCGGGTTCGGCGTCAGCAATCTAGTGCGGAAGTAAGATGGAAAGGTAAAGACACGTGAATCCTCTTGAATCCCTAGCGGAACAGGTACCTCACCTGCAGCATTCTTTCGATTCCGCCTTCGTGTTCGGGTCGGGATCGTTCGGCATGACGCAGTACGTGCTGTGGATGCTCATCTGCTTCCTCATCACGCTCGTCGTCGTGCTTGCGGCCAGCAAGCGCCTCACGATCATCCCCACGAACAAGTTCACCAACATGGTGGAGTACGGCTACGAGTTCGTGAAGAAGGACATGGGCGAAAGCGCCATCGGCCACGGCTACAAGAAGCACCTGCCGTTCTTGGCCACGCTGTTCTTCTTCATCCTGATCAGCAACTTCGTGGGCCTCATCCCCGGCTGCAAGACCCCCACGGGGTCCATCAGCATCACCTGGGCGCTCGCGGCCATCTCGTTCATCTACTTCATCTTCTGGGGCATCAAGGCCAAGGGCCTCGGCGGCTACCTCAAGTCGTTCGCGCCGTCGGGCCTGCCGCTGGTCATGGTTCCCATCGTGTGGTTCCTCGAGCTGTTCTCCACCGTGCTGCGCGTGCTCACGCTGGCCGTTCGACTCTACGGAAACATGTTCGCCGGCCATATGGTTCTCGGCATTTTCGCGCTGCTCACCAGCGTGTTCATTGGCTCTGCCATCCAGGGCGCGGGCGTCGGCGTGGGAAGCATCTCCATCGCGTGGATGCTGTTCCTGTTCGCCATGTACGCTCTCGAGGTGCTGGTTGCGTTCTTGCAGGCCTACGTGTTCACCATCCTCAGCGCGGTGTACATCGGCCTGGCCACGTCCGACCACTAGGTCGACCCCGCGTCCTTTCCGAAAGGGGGGGGGCACGCGCCTGCGCGCGGCAACGTTTGGTGTTTGACCGGCTATTCCACGGCTGGTTGACATAGAAGGTGTCCATGGTTCTCGGGAGAAGCCCGAGAACGGTAAAAGGAGGAAACTGTGGAAATTACACTCGCTCTTGCGGCTCTGAAGCTCGTGGGCTACGGCCTGTCGACCATCGGCCCCGGCCTGGGCATCGGCATCGCCTGCTACGGCTGCTGCGTCGCCACCGCTCGCCAGCCCGAACTGCAGGGTCGTCTGTTCACGAACTTCATCATCGGTGCTGCTCTCGCCGAGGCTCTGGGCCTCATCGGCTTCGTGCTTACCTTCATCGTGTAACTAAGCCTCATTCGGATACCGTGCCGTATAAGGCTTACATAGGAGGTAACGTACGTGAAAGCTAAAGCGAAAGAAACATCGGCCCGCATCGGGCTTGCCGCGCTTGCCGGCGCCGGCATGACGTTTGCTTTCCCTGCGCTCGCGTTCGCGGCTGAAGAAGAGTCATCGGGCGGCCTGAGCGCCATCTTGCCCGACATGGCGGAGTTCATCCCCATGCTCGTGATCTTCATCCTGCTCTGGATCGTTCTGGCCAAGTTCGGTTGGCCGAAGTTCGAGGCCATGCTGGAGAAGCGCGAGATGACCATCAAGGATTCCCTTGAGAAGTCCGAGCAGGCTCGCGTCGAAAGCGAGCGCGTGCTTGAGGAATACAAACGCCAGCTGGAGGATGCCAAAGCCCAGGCCGCCCAGATCGTCGCAGACGCGAAGAAGACGGGCGAGGCCGTGAAGGCCGACATCACCGATAAGGCGCAGTCCGAGGCCACCGCGATGATCGAGAAGGCGCACAACGCCATCGAAGCGGAGAAGAAGGCCGCCATCTCCGAGCTGCAGGGCTCGGTTGCCGACCTGTCCGTCTCCGTTGCGTCTCGCCTGATCGGCGAGGATCTCAACGATGCCGAGCACCGCAAGATCATCGAGCGCTACGTGAACGAGGCGGGCAGTTTCAATGCCAACTAACCGCCAAATTCTCAAAGAGAAGGTCGCGACGTATGCGTCCGTGCTTCTGGACGGCGCATACGAAGCAGGCGGTCAAGACGCCGTGCTCGAGGTCCGCGACCAGGCCGAGCGCATCCTGCGCATCGCACGTTCGAACATGGATCTCTCCGACGCCTTGGAGGACAGCTCCTATACGCCCGAGCAGAGGGGTCAGCTGGTGCGCAACCTGTTCGCATCCAGCAATCCCGTCCTCGTCGACGTTCTGGCCGTCATGGCCGAGCGCGAGGACTTCGCGTTGCTGTCGCGCGTATGGGCCAGCTATGGAGAACAGCTCGAACGCAAGCTGAACGTCACCGTCGTCGACGTCACGACCGTCGTCGAACTGGACGATCATCTGCGCGAGGTCATTACGAAGAAAGCTGAGGCCGACCTGGGAACGAACGTCGTGTTGCGCGAGCATATCGACAAGTCCCTGCTCGGCGGCATATTGATGAGTGCCAACGGCAAGCGAATCGACGCCAGCGTCCTGTCGCAGTTGGAAAGCGCTCGCAACGTGCTCAAACTATCAACAGATGGAGGTGAATGCTAGTGACTGAAATCACCGCACAGTCTATTGACGAGGCACTGCGCAAGCAGCTCGATGCGCTCAATACGAGCGTCGAATCTCGCGAAGTCGGAACCGTCATCCAGATCGGCGACGGTATCGCGCGCGTCGACGGCCTCAAGGACGCCATGGCGGGCGAGCTCCTCGAGTTCGTGGGTTCCAACGGCCAGACCGTCTACGGTATGGCCCAGAACCTCGAAGAGGACGAAGTCGGCGCCGTGCTGCTTGGTGACGTCACCGCAATCAAGGAAAACGACCAGGTGAAGACCACCGGTCGTATCGTGGAGATCCCCTCGGGCAAAGAGATGCTCGGCCGCGTGGTGAACCCGCTCGGCATGCCGATCGACGGCAAGGGCCCCATCAAGGCCGAAGGCATGCGCCCGGTGGAGTTCAAGGCTCCCGGCGTCATCCAGCGCCAGCCCGTCGAGGAGCCGATGCAGACCGGCATCCTGGCCATCGACTCGATGATCCCCATCGGCCGCGGTCAGCGCGAGCTGATCATCGGCGACCGCCAGACCGGCAAGACGTCCATTGCGGTTGATGCCATCATCAACCAAAAGGGCAAGGACATGATCTGCATCTACGTCGCCATCGGCCAGAAGGCGTCCACGGTCGCCGGCCTGGTGGAGACGCTGGAGAAGCACGGCGCGATGGAGTACACGATCATCGTAAACGCCTCCGCGTCCGACTCCGCTCCGCTGCAGTACATCGCCCCCATGGCGGGCGCCGCCATCGGCGAGTACTTCATGTACAACGGCGAGAACGGCCAGCCGGCCACGGCCGACAACCCGGGCCGCCACGTGCTGTGCATCTACGACGACCTGTCCAAGCAGGCCGTGGCGTACCGCCAGATGTCGCTGACGCTGCGTCGCCCGCCGGGACGCGAAGCGTACCCGGGCGACATCTTCTACCTGCACTCCCGCTTGCTGGAGCGCGCGGTCAAGATGTCCGACGAGTACGGCGCGGGCTCGCTCACGGCGCTGCCCATGATCGAGACGCAGGCCGGCGACGTGTCCGCCTACATCCCGACCAACGTCATCTCCATCACGGACGGCCAGATCTTCCTGTCCACCGACCTGTTCTTCCAGGGCCAGCGCCCTGCGGTCAACGTCGGCATCTCGGTGTCGCGCGTCGGCGGCTCCGCGCAGGTCAAGGCCATGAAGCAGGTTGCCGGCACGCTGCGCCTCGATCTCGCGTCCTATCGCGAGCTGCAGGCGTTCACGCAGTTCGGCAGCGACTTGGACAAGTCGACCCAGGACCAGCTGAACCGCGGCGCCCACATGACCGAGCTGCTGAAGCAGGGTCGTTACGTGCCGATGCCCGTCATGGACCAGGCTATGTCCATCTACGCAGGTGCTCATGGCTACCTCGACGACATCCTGGTGTCCGACGTCGTCCGCTTCCGCGGCGAGTTCCTCGACTTCATCCACGCTTCCAAGCCGGAGATCGTCGAGGCCCTCGAGAAGGCGCAGAAGTTTACCGATGAAATCGAAACCGACCTGAACGCCGCTATTGAAGCTTTCAAGCTGCAGTTCTCGCCCTCGGCTTCTTAAGGCAGGTAGACTATGCCCAACCTTCACGACATAGAAAGGCGTATCGGCTCCGTCTCTTCGACGAAGCAGATCACGCGCACCATGGAGATGGTGGCGGCCGCGAAGATCCGTCGCGCTGGAGAGCGCGTGGCGGCTGCGACGCCGTACTCCGAATCCATGGTCGAAATGTTGGCCAACGTTGCCAAGCGTGTAGGTGGCTCCGATAACGCGCTGTTGCGCAAGCACGACGAAGTGAAGAACGTGCTGTTCGTCGTGGTTGTGTCGGACCGCGGCCTTGCCGGCGGTTTCAACAGCAACGTGCTGCGGCACGTCGAGCGTCTCATGAATGAAAAGCAGGCCGCAGGCGCGTCCGTCCAGGTCGTCGCCTGCGGTAAGAAGGCCGTCGGGTACTTCACCTACCGCAAGGTGGAGCCGGTGCTCGGGTTCACGGACCTTTCTGCCGATCCGACGGTGGAGGAGGCCGCGTCCGTCGCGGCGTACGCCATCGACGGATACGAGAACGGCACGATCGACGAGGTGTTTGTCGTGTACAACCACTCGAAGAACGCTGCCGAGCAGGTGCTGCGCACGGAGCTCGTGCTGCCCGTGGACACGGCTGCGCTCGATGCCGAGCTAGCCGCCGAAGGCGTGCAGCAGGAAGCGGGCGAGGCGAAGCTCGAGGGCGATGTGATCTTCGAGCCCAGCGCCGAGGCCGTCCTCGACCGCTTGCTGCCGGCGTATGTGCGCACGACGCTGTACCATGCGCTCATCGACTCGGCCGCTGCCGAGCAGGGCGCGCGCCGCAACGCCATGATGTCGGCTACGGACAACGCTACCGAAGTGCTCGAAACGTTGACTAGATTGTATAACCGCGTACGCCAGGGCGCTATCACGACGGAGATTTCCGAGATCGTCGGTGGCGCAGCGGCTTTGGAGGATTAAATGGCTGAACAAATGCTTACGAAGGAGGAGCTCGAGGCCAGCAAGGGCGCTACCGGTCGCATCGTGCGTATCGTCGGCCCTGTCGTTGACGTCGAATTTCCCCCTGATCAGCTGCCGGCGATTTACAACGCGCTGACGGTTGATGCCAAGACCCTGGCGGGCGACTTGCACCTCGTGCTCGAGGTCGAGACGCACCTGCCGGGCAACCTTGTCCGCTCGGTGGCCATGAGCTCGACGGACGGTCTCGTCCGCGGCCTCGAGGTCGTCGACACGGGCAACCCGATCATGATGCCCGTGGGTCCCGAGACCCTGGGCCGCATCTGGAACGTCATGGGCGAGCCCGTCGACGAGAAGCCGATGCCCGAGGTGAAGGGCTACATGCCCATCCACCGTCCGGCTCCGGACTACGACGAGCTGTCCACCACCACCGAGATCTTCGAGACCGGCATCAAGGCCATCGACCTCGTCGAGCCCTTCGTCAAGGGCGGCAAGACGGGTCTGTTCGGCGGCGCCGGCGTGGGCAAGACGGTTATCATCCAGGAGCTCATCAACAACCTGGCCCAGGAGCACGGCGGCACGTCGGTGTTCACGGGCGTGGGCGAGCGTACCCGCGAGGGTACCGACCTCTACCTGGAGATGAGCGACTCGGGCGTCATCAACAAGACCTGCCTCGTGTACGGTCAGATGAACGAGCCTCCGGGAGCGCGTCTGCGCGTGGGTCTCGCGGGCCTCACCGAGGCGGAGTACTTCCGCGATCAGGGCCAGGACGTGCTTCTGTTCGTGGACAACATCTTCCGCTTCACGCAGGCCGGCTCCGAGGTGTCCGCTCTGCTGGGCCGCATGCCCTCTGCCGTGGGTTACCAGCCGACGCTGGCAACCGAGATGGGCGACCTGCAGGAGCGCATCACGTCGACGTCCACCGGCTCCATCACGTCCGTGCAGGCCGTGTACGTGCCCGCCGACGACCTGACCGACCCTGCGCCGGCCACGACGTTCACGCACCTCGACGCGAAGACGGTTCTGTCCCGTTCGATCTCCGAGCTGGGCATCTACCCGGCCGTCGACCCGCTGGAGTCCACCTCCCGCGCGCTCGACCCGCAGATCGTCGGCGAGGAGCACTATCGCGTGGCCGTGGGCATCCAGGAGCTTCTGCAGAACTACAAGGACCTGCAGGACATCATCGCCATCCTCGGCATGGACGAGCTGTCCGAGGATCAGAAGAAGATCGTGAACCGTGCCCGCAAGGCGCAGCAGTTCTTCGGCCAGTGCTTCCACGTGGCCGAGCAGTTCACGGGCTTGCCGGGCAAGTACGTGAAGCTTGAGGACACCATCCGTTCCTTCGCCGCCATCCTCGACGGCGAGTGCGACGAGATCCCCGAGCAGTGCTTCCGCATGAAGGGCTCCATCGAAGACGTGTACGCTGCGTACGAAGAGATGAAGAAGGCCTCGTAATGGCTGGGTTCATGTGCGACATCGTGACGCCGGTGGCGAAGCTGGTCTCTGATGAGGTCGAGCTCGTCGTCGTGCCCGGCGTCGAAGGCGAGATGGGCTTTCTGAAAGGCCATGCTCCGCTCGTGTCGGTGCTTGCCGACGGCGAGGCGCGCGTGAAGGCGGTCGGCGCCTCCGAGACCGTGCATTACGCTTTGCAGGGCGGTTACGTCGAGGTGACGGACGACAAGGTCATCATCTTGGCCGATCGTGCGCTGCCTGCGGCCGACATCGATGTCGAGCAGGTGCGCGAGCAGCTGGCCGGCATCGAGGAGCAGCTGTCCGGACTCTCCGAAGAGGAGGCTCGCAAGACGACGCTCGCAGCCGACAAGGCGTGGTGCGACGTTCAGCTGAGGGTCGCCAAAGCGGCTTAAGGCGGACGCGTTCGAAGACGCGCGGCTTCGGTCGCTTGGCAACGCAACGGCCGATGCGCTGCGGTTGACGAGCAAGATGAGGAAGAGCCCCCGCACGGGGCTCTTCCTTTTTTCCGGCTATGTTTTCGAGGCGTTGGCGTCCCGAAGAGGGATGGTCTCGGACAATGCGAGAGGTTCGGATTCGAGAGTGGTATGATAAGGGGGAAATCGTTGTGCGCCGACGGGCTGCGGCGCAAAGATGAAGGAGAGCGCTCGTGAGTCGTCGGAAGTCCTTTGAATCCTCCGGATGCGTGCAGATCGAGGGCGAGGAAGACGGCTATGACGCGCTGACGGGGCTGCCGGATCGTACGAGCTTGGAACGTCGTATCGAGCAGCGCCTCGCGCAGAAGGGTCGTCCGTTCAGCCTCATCGCCGTCGATATCGACAATTTCAGGTCGTACAACGACGCGTACGGCTATGCGGTGGGCGACGCGATCATAGCCCGGTTCGGACGCTATCTGCAGACGAGCCTCTCGACCGGCGTCGAGATGGTGGGACGCGTGGGCAGCGAGGAGTACCTCGCCATCGTCGACGGCGCCGACCGGGACGTCCTGGACGGCCTCACGAGCGATCTGCTCTCCGTGCGCCTGACCATCGACGGGGAAGGGCCTTCCGGGGAATCCACGTCCGTCAGCCTGACCGCCGGCGCGGGCGTCGTGTCGTGGGACGGGGAAGCTGCCTTGACGCCGGCGGCCCTCATCCGTCAAGCCGAGGTGGCGCTGCGCAAGGCGAAGCAGCTCGGCCGGAGCCGCCGCTACGCGTTCGAGACCGACGATGCGGAATTCGCGCGTCTGCGGGAGGATATGCGGCTTTCGATGGAGCTGTCCGTCGAGATCGGCGATGCGCTCGAACGCGGGGAGTTCGAAGCCTTCTTCCAGCCCCTGTTCAGGCCCTCGAACGGCCGGATCGTGGGGGCCGAAGCGCTCGCGCGCTGGCGGCATCCGTCGCGCGGCCTGGTCAGCCCCGCCGTGTTCATCCCGCCGCTCGAGCGCAGCGGCGCCATCGTCGACCTCGATCTGGCCATATTCGAGCAGTGCTGCCGCTTCCTGCGCGACCGTCTCGACAAGGGCGCGGTCATCGTGCCGCTGAACTGCAACTTCTCGCGCTTGCATTTCCTGGACGACTCGTTCGCCGACGCGTTGAAAGGCATCGTCGACCGCTACGCCGTCCCTCCGTCGTATCTGTGCGCGGAAATCACGGAAAGCGCGTTCGTCGAGGATTTCGACACCGTGATCGGCCAAGTGAAGCGGCTGCACGAGCACGGTTTCAGCGTGGCCATGGACGATTTCGGCAGCGGGTACTCGTCGCTGGGCATGCTGCAGAACCTGCCCATCGACGAGGTGAAGATCGACCAGCTGTTCTTCCAGCGCGACCTTTCCGACTTCCGCAACGCGACCGTGGTGTACTCGATGGCGAACATCGCCAAGGTGCTGGGCCTGGTCGTGGTTTGCGAGGGCATCGAAACCGCCGAGCAGGTCGAGTTCGTGAAAGGCATCGGGTGCGACATTGCCCAAGGCTTCTTCTTCAGCCGCCCGGTCGACGAGGCTTCGTTCGGCGGCTTGCTGGAACGCGCCCTGGCGCACGAGCCCCAGAAGCGCTCGCCGCTGCGCAAAGAGGATGCGCGGTCGTTCATCGTGCGCTTGTTCGATCATGCCTTCGTAAGGCAGGATCTCGATGCGTTCGCAGACTGCTGCTTCGACGACGTGCAGTGGCAGGATCGGTTCGAGGAGGGCTGCTTCTCGGGCATCGACGCGGTGCGCGCATCTCGAGCGCGCGATGAGCGGCCGGGAGCTCTCCATCGCGTACAAGGCCATCACGGTGAACGAGCTGTCCGGCGACCTCGTCGCGGTGAGCGGCGAAGCGGTGTTCGCCGGAGACGTGGACTACCAGGGCGTCTTCTACTTCGGTGCGTCGTGTTTGGCAACCGATGCCGGGGTCCTTCTGACCAAGATGAAGATCGACCGAGTCAACCGTTCGGGTCATTCGCATAGATCCTTGCAGATGGCGGCAATGGATATGGAGCGGTTGGACGAAGGCCCCGCGCTTGATCAGTTCTACGGGGTCGTGCCCGTGGGTATCATTCGCTACGATTTGTCGGGCGACATGCTGATAACTTATATGAATCAAGCTATGTTCGACATCCTCGGCTACACGAAGGAGCAGTTTTACGGAGAGGTTGGAGCCAGCCTTCGAATGATCGTGCATCCCGACGATCTCGACTATCTGTACAAGAAGAGCGTCGAGATGATAGAGACCGGCGAGTCGGAGCCGTTCTCCTATCGTTTCATCAGGCGCGACGGCTCCGTCGCACGCGTGCTGTATCGGCAATGCAATCTTCCGGGCATCGACGGGCGGCCCGTCACCCAAGGCATGTACATCGATCTGGACGAAGCCGAGCGCTATCTGACGGAGGACGAAGGGGAATAGGTGAGCCCTGCGGAGCCGCGATGCGAGGGCGGCCGCGTCGATCTTCGCGCAATCGGGGATTTCTGTCGTCTGCTCGAGGTTCGAGGTTTGGACGACCCCAGCACCCGCCGGCGCCGGTTTGGCGGCGAAATCCGCACTTCGAGGTAAAAATCGAACGGTTGGTAATCCTGGAGGGGCCCGGCTGCGGTGCTTCCAGCCCGCCGAGTGCGATTGGGAACGTTTCCCCAGGTCGGTCGGATACTCTAAGCATAAAACAAAGCGAATCAGTGTGATTACCAAACCGTTCGTTTTTTACCGCTCGACGCCGTTTCCGCCGTCAAGCCTCCACCGGCGCCCTGCGGGAGTCTGACGGGCTCCCGCAGTCTTTCGGTTTGGGCGCGAATCGATGCCTATGACAATTCCTTCAAGGTCTACCGCCGCGAAGGCATGCAAAACCCCTGGTGGCGAAATCCCCCTGCGCCTTCCGGGGGTCCGATCCCGCCAGATATTGTCATGGGAGACGATTTGCGCCCAAGGTGGGGAAGGATGCGCGAGCGCTCGGCGAGTCGTGCGAAATCGGGCAGGTTTCTGCGCGATTTTGGCACGACTCGGTGCGCGCGAGCGAAGCGGTGCGTCCTACAATGGATCGAATCCTAAACGAAAGGGGTTCGTATGAACGCAAGAACGTGGAAGAAGCTGGGCGCGTGCCTGTGCGCCGGAGCGCTTGTCGCCGCGCTGTGCGCGGGCTGCGCTTCGAAGGCGTCCGACGATGCTGCGCAGCCGCTCGTCAACGGTGTGACCGATCGACAGGAAGTGGTGTACTGCCTGTACTTCGGCCTCACCGACAAAGACACCGGCAAGCAGGAGCTCACCATGGACGAGGCGAAGGATATCGCCATCCCGCTGTTCATCGAGGCGGGGTCGGGCTATACCGTGTACGAGGCCGAAGGAGGCTTCGCCAAAGAGGACGGGACCGTCGTGCAGAACGACACGCTCGTGTTCGACAGCACCCACGGCGACGAGCAGGCCATCCTCGACCTTATCGAGAAGGTCAGGCGGGCGCTCAACGTCGAGAGCGTGTACTGCGAGTCCAAGCTCGTCGGCTGCCAGATACGCGGCGGCGTCATATCGGGCGTCTCGTAAGCGGCGGATCGAGCGCTGCGAACGCCGCCTGCTGCTGCGGGCGGCGTTCGCGCAAAAACCATCGTTTGTTCGCTGTTTGAAGACGGCGCTTTCCGACGAATGCTGTTAGAATGTCATCGATACCACGACGCGCATCCATGACTGACAAGAGGCACAAGATATGGCATTCGTCCACCTGCACAACCATACCGAATACTCCCTGCTCGACGGCCACACCCACATCTACGACATGGTGAAACGGGCCGCCGACCTCGACATGCCCGCGGTGGCCATCTCGGATCACGGCGTGATGTCGGGCGTGCCGCAGCTGTGTGAGATGTGCGACAAGGTGGAAGCCGAGACGGGCAAGCGCGTGAAGCCCATCTACGGCTGCGAGGTGTACTTCACCACCGACGAAGAGCTGCGCAAGGACACGAAGCCGAAGCTGTACCACCTGCTGCTGCTGGCCAAGACGAACGAGGGCTACCACAACCTGGTGAAGCTGGTCAGCGAGTCGCACGTGGACAACTTCTACTACAAGCCGCGCACCACCTTCAGCATGCTGCAGAAGTACGGCAAGGGCATCATCGGCTCGTCGGCTTGCATCGCCGGCATCATTCCGAAGCTGCTCGACAACCGACAGGTAGACGAGGCGGTCGAATGGGCCAAGAAGTTCGCCAGCTGCTTCGAACCGGGCGATTTCTACATCGAGCTGCAGAACCAGGGCATCCGCACCGACGCCGGGTTCACGCAGACCGAGCTCAACCACATGCTGACCGACGTGGCCAAGGCCGCCGGCCTCAAGACCATCGCCACGAACGACTTCCACTATCTCACGCGCGAGGACGCGCGCGCCCAGGACTACATGCTGTGCATCGGCACGGGCGCGGCGTTCAACGACGCCAACCGCATGCGCTTCGAGAACGACCAGTTCTACATGAAGACCGAGGAGGAGATGCGCGAGGCCCTCAAGGACTTCCCCGAGGCCTGCGACACCACGGTGGAAGTGGCCGAGAAGGTGAACGTGGTGCTGGAGCGCGACTCTATCCTTCCGCGTTTCCCGTTGCCCGAGGGCGAGACCGAGGAAAGCTACTTCCGCAAGCGCGTGCAGGAGGGCTTGGTCAAGCACTACGGCAATCCTGTTCCTCAGGAGGCGCAGGAGCGCGCCGACTACGAGATGGGCATCATCATCCAGCAGGGCTTCCCGGCGTACTTCCTCATCGTGCAGGAGTACATCGAATGGGCGCGCAGCCAGGGCATCGGCGTGGGTCCGGGTCGCGGTTCGGCTGCAGGCGCCATCGTGGCGTACGCCATGGACATCACCGCGCTTGACCCGCTGTCCAACGGCCTGCTGTTCGAGCGATTCCTGTCGCCCGAGCGCGTGGAGATGCCCGATATCGACGTCGACTTCGAGCAGGGCCGTCGCGAAGAAGTGATCAGCCACATCAAGGACGTGTACGGCGAGGATCACGTGTCGCAGGTCATCACGTTCGGCACCCTGCAGGCCAAGAACGCCGTGCGCGACGCCGCGCGCGTGCTGGACTACCCGTACAGCACCGGAGACAAGATCACGAAGATGATCGGCGACGAGCTGGGCATCACCATCGACAAGGCGCTGGCCACGAACCCCGACCTCAAGAAGGCCTACGAGACCGAAGAGGACGTGAAGGCCGTCATCGACGCCGCGCTGTCCATCGAAGGCCACGTGCGCGGCGAGGGCGTGCACGCGTGCGCCACCATCATCTGCCGCGACCCCATGGCCGATCACGTGCCCATGAAGCGCGACACCAAGGGCGGCGGCATCATCACCCAGTACGACGGCCATTACACGCCCGAGCTGGGTCTGCTGAAAATGGACTTCCTCGGCCTGCGCACGCTCGACGTGCTCACCATCGCGTGCCGCAACATCGAGCAGCGCTTCGGCACGAAGGTGATTCCCGAGGACATCCCCATCGACGACGAGGGCGCCTTCAAGCTCATGCAGTCCGGCAACATGGACGGCCTGTTCCAGGTGGAGGGCGCGCTGTACGTCAGCCTGTTCGCGCGCCTGCCTCCCACGCGCTTCTCCGACATCGTCGCCTCGATCGCGCTCAACCGTCCGGGCCCGCTGGAATCCGGCATGGTCGAGGACTACATCAAGGTGGCCAGCGGCAAGACCTCCATCCACTACTACGACGAGCGCCTCCGCCCCATCCTGGAGGAGACGTACGGCACCATGGTCTACCAAGAGCAGATCATGCAGATATCCATGGCTATGAGCGGTTTCTCGGCGGGCAAGGCCGACAAGCTGCGCAAGGCTATGGGCAAGAAGAAGCTCGACGTCATGCGCGCGTTGCAGGAAGACTGGAACACCGGCGCGGTGGAGAACGGCTATCCGCTGGAAATTGCGAAGCAGATCTGGGAAGACGCGGAGAAATTCGCTAAGTACGCGTTCAACAAATCGCACTCGGCCGCCTATGCCATCCTGGTCATGCGCACGGCGTACCTGAAGGCGCACTACCCGAACGACTTCATGGCGGCCGTGCTGTCGTCCTACATGGGCAACACCGACCGTTTGATCCGTTACATCGCAAGCTGCAACCACTCGGGCATTCCCGTGTTGCCGCCGGACATCAACTCGTCCAACGCCGAGTTCACGCCCACCGACGAGGGCGTGCGCTTCGGCCTGGTGGGCGTGCGCGGCGTGGGCGCGAACGTGGCCGAGGCCATCATCGAGGAGCGCGAGGCGAACGGGCCGTTCACGTCGCTGCACGACTTCGTGAACCGCCTGGACGCGAAATGCTACAACCGCAAGACGCTGGAAGCGCTCATCAAGGGCGGGGCGTTCGACTCGACGGGCTACACGCGCAAGCAGCTCATGTACTTCGTTGACGAGACGCCGCTGCTGGAAAGCGCCTCGAAGCGCCAGAAGGATCGTGAGAGCGGCCAGGTGTCGATGTTCGACCTGTTCGGCGACGATCCCGATTCGGGCTTCGAGGAGGAGGTTCCGGAACCGGACGGCGTGGAGTGGCCGAAGCGTCAGCTGTTGACGTTCGAGAAGGAGATCATGAAGATCTACGTCTCGGACCACCCGCTGCGCCCGTACGAGGGCACCATCGCGCGTATGACCAAGTTCTCGCTGGGAGACCTGGCCGAGCGCACGAAGGAAATCAAGTCCGCGGTGTTCGTGGGCATGATCTCGAACGTGGTGACGAAGCTGACGAAGCGCGGCACGAAGATGGCCACGTTCACCTTGGAGGATACGACGGGCCACGTGGAGTGCATCTGCTTCAAGTACGACGACAACGCCGAGGCCATCCAGGAAGACGCCATCGTGAAGGTGAAGGGCAAGTTCGAGGCGAACGACCGCGGCAATCAGATCATGGCGTTCGAGGTGGAGGTCATCGAGCTGAACGAGGCCGATGCGCGTCCGTCGCACCTCGAGCTGAAAGTTGCGTCCTCGGACTTCGACCAGTCGAAGTCGCTTCGGCTCAACCGCATCTTGAAGTCGTATCCGGGTCGCGACGGCGTGGTTCTGCTCGTGCAGCAGAGCGATGGCCGCAAGTTCCGCGCCGAACTGCCCGTGTCGGTGGATTCCCGCAGCCCCGTCATGCGTTCCGAGATCCAGGATCTGTTCGGTTCGCAGGTGTGGAGGGCTTCTTGATGTTCCGTCGTTCTGCGAACGACGTAGCTTCGCGGCGCTTTTAAACAATTTGGCAAGCGGATAGCGCCCCCTCTTCGCAGAGGGGGCGTGTTCGTTTATGATGTCGGCTATGAATACGCAAACCATCACCCCAAACACCGCGCGTAAGCGCGAAGCAGCGGCCGCTGCGGCAGCTGATAAACCCGTGCGCGACCATACTCTGGCGTTGACCTTGTCGTACAACGGCGCGCCGTTCAGCGGCTTCGCTCGTCAGCCGGGTCAGACCACCGTGCAGGGCGACCTCGAGGATGCCCTGCGCATGCTGTTCCGCCGCGACGTGGAAACCACGTGCGCGGGACGGACCGATGCGGGCGTGCATGCGCTCGGCCAGGTGGTCAGCTTCGACGTGGACGACCGCGACATCGCAGGACGCTCGCTGCCCAGCTTGCGCCGTTCTCTCAACGCGCTCACGCATGACGCCATCACCGTGCGCGAGGTCGAACCGAAGAAGCTGGGCTTCTCGGCGCGCTTCGACGCGCAGGCGCGCGAGTATCACTACCACCTGTGCGTGGACAGCACGTGCCCCATCTTCATGAAGGACTTCTCGTGGTTCGTCCCTGGCGGCCTCGATATCACGGCCATGGAAGCAGGTGCGCAGTATCTGCTGGGCGAGCACGATTTCAAGAGCTTCTGCATGGCCGCCTCGGCGGAAGGCAAGCCCACGCACCGCAACGTGCGCGAGATTTCCTTCCATCCCGAGACGGTGATGGGCGAGAACCTCATGTCCATCAAGGTGGTGGGCAACGCGTTTCTGCACTCCATGGTGCGCACCATCGTGGGCACGCTGGTGATGGTGGGGAAGGGCCAGCGCGACGCCGATTGGGTGGGCGAGGTGCTGGAGGCGTGCGATCGTCGGGTTGCGGGGGAGAACGCCCCAGCTCAAGGGCTTGTATTCTGGCGAGTCATCTACTGACGTGCTACAATAGGCCTCCGATAAACCGAAGGCGGCGTATCATGTTCAGCACATCAACGGCAAAGCGCGTGGCGCGCGAGGCGGAAAAGATCGTATCGCTCAAAGAGGATATGGACACCGTCTCGTGGACGCGCGTGCTCGAAATAGGCAATCAGCTCCAAGAGAACGTCGACGAGGCCGAGCGCGTCTCGCTGGCGCGCGAGCTCGTGTCCATCGCCCAATCCAACCGCTCGCTGTACACGCGCTTGGGCCTCGATCCGGAACCCTCGTCCTCGCGCGTGATGGCGTCGGGTATCGAAGTGATGGAGGGCGGGCTTGCCGAGGCCGCCATCGAAAAGCGGGGAGATCGAGGGGGACGGCGTCCTCCGATCATCGAGGCTCCGTCGATCGAGCCGGAGGTTTTCGTGGAAGAACCCAGCGAAACCGATTTCCAGGCGGCCGGCGTGCAGGCGGAGTGCGATCTCGTGGCGAAGAACGATCCCGACGAAAGCGACTTCATCGAGGCGGCCGAGGCCGTAGCGCGCGTCGATTCGCCGTCCGCTCCTTTGTCCGCCGATCCCGAACCCGTCGATCCTGCGCCCGTTGCCGAGCCTGCCGCGCAGGTTGAGGCGACGAAGCCGGAAGAACCCTCCTCGACGCAGCCGCAGCAGGAGCCGCGACCAGAGCCGGAGCCGAAGCCGGAGTCCGTGGCTGCGCCCAAAGAGAAGCCGCCTCGGCAGCGCCGTTTCGCGCGTTTTCGCAACCTGTACGAAAGTCGCGACGGCGGCCTGTGCGTCTTCGAGGACGAGCACGGCCACCTCGTGGCCGTTGACTCGTCGAAGCTCGCCTAGCGAACGCGAAGGGCCCCGTAGGGCCCTTCGTTCGTTTACGCCGCCGGTTTCTTGGGGACGGTCTTGTCCACGAAGTAGATCTTGTACCACATGAGGAACATGTAGACGATCCAGATCTTGCGCGAGCGGTCGATCTTGTACCTGTGCTCGTCGAGCAGGCGCACCAGCTCGTCGGTGTTGAAGAACTGTTGCGCGATGTCGCCGGTGAACCATTCCTTGACCTGGTTGTAGTAGCGGTCCTGGCGCAGCCAGTCCACCATGGGCACGGGAAAGCCCAGCTTCTCCTTCTGCGCCCAGTCTTTCGGGATGGCGCGCTCGGCCGCCTCGCGCAGGGCGATCTTCGTCTGCTCGCCGTTCGCTTTGAACGGGGTGGGGATGGTGCGCGAGACGTTGAACACCTCCTTGTCGAGGAACGGCACGCGGCTTTCCAGCGAGTGGGCCATCGACATCTTGTCGGTTTTCAGCAGGATGTCGCCCACCAGCCAGAAGAAGAGGTCGACGTACTGCATGCGCGTCGTCTCATCGAGGTCGGACACCTCCGCGTACGCAGGCGCGATCAGCTCTTGCGGCGAGCACGCCTGCACGGGGCGCTTCAGCAGGCGGGCGCGCTCCTCGGGGCTGAACGCCACGCCGTTGGCGTTGGTGTAGTACCAGTCCTCGGGGGTCTCGCTCGCGCGCTCCAGGTAGTTCGCGCCGCGCACGCCCAGCGCGCGAGCCGCCTTCGACGCGCCGCGCAGCAGGCCCTTCGGCACCCAGGACAGCTTCGCGTTGGCGAACGGCGTCTGGTAGATGCGGTAGCCGCCGAAGAACTCGTCGGCGCCCTCGCCGGACAGCACGGCCTTCACCTTCTTCGCGGCCTCCTGGTCGACGAAGTACAGCGCCACGGCGCTCGGGTCGGCGGACGGCTCGTCCATGTGCCACTGCACGCGGGGCAGGCTTTCCCAGTACTCCTCTTCGCCGATGTGCTTGGAGTTGTTCTCGATATGCAGTTCGTCGGCCAGCTCGCGCGCCCAGGAGATCTCGTCGCGCTCGCCCTCGTACTCGGCGAAGCCCACGGTGAACGTCTTGATGTCGGGATTCTCCTTCGCCAGGCATGCGGCCATGTAGCTGGAATCGATGCCGGACGACAAGAACGAGCCCACCTCCACGTCGGCCACGTTGTGGTAGCGCACGCTTTCGCGCATGGCGGCGTCGATGGCCTTCACGGTGTCCTCGCGGCTGCGGTTCTGGTCGAAGTCGTACGTGGGGCGCCAGTAGCGCTCGGTTTCCGTCGTGCCGTCGGCGCGCACGGTCATGCAGTGTGCGGGCTCGAGCTTGTAGATGCCCTTGAAGAACGTCTCGGGCAGCGCCGAGAACTGGAAGCACAGGTACTGCTCCAGCGCCTCCTCGTTGAGCTCGCGCTCGTAGGCGGGGTGCTCCAGGATGCATTTGATCTCGGAGGCGAAGATGAACTGCGAGCCGGCCTCGCCGTTCTGCACGGTGTAGTAAAACGGTTTGATGCCGAAGAAGTCGCGCGCGCAGAACAGCTCGCCACGCTGCTTGTCCCAGATGGCGAACGCGAACATGCCGCGCACCTTATCCAACAGCAGCTTGCCCCAGGCCAGGTACGACACCAGCAGCGTCTCGGTGTCGGACTCGGTCTTGAACGTCCAGCCGTCCGCGGCCAGCTCGTCGCGCAGGTCGCGGTAGTTGTAGATCTCACCGTTGAACACGATGGCGTAGTCGCCGATGGTGAACGATCCGGGAGCGGAGCCTTCCGTAGCCGGCGACGTCACGATGGAGTCATGCGCGCCCGTGGCGCGCACCATGGGCTGGCTGCCGTTCTCGAGGTCGATGAGCGACAGGCGCCGATGCCCCAGCGCCACGCCGTCGGCAAGGTACTGGCCCTCGCCGTCGGGGCCGCGGTGCGCCATGATGTCGCACATGGCCTTCAACGTGGGCGCGTCGGTTTCGGTCGCGCCGGTGAATCCGCAGATACCGCACATGAATGATTCTCCTTCTCGTTTGGTCTGCACACCATGATAGCCCAAGCGCCCCGCAACCCCCAAGCGCCCTGCCCGCCCCCTCGCCAAAACCGCAGATTTGGAGGGAGCTGGCAGCGAGTAGTCACCGTAGGAACGCATCTTCGCCCGTAAAACACGCCTCGCGCGCTGTGGCGTGTTTTACGGGCGAAGATGCAGCGCCGCGCACGTTCGCAGACCCGGGACGTTCTTTCGGTGCGGCAGCGGCGAGACCGGCGTCCGAATGCGAAGCGGTTCCCGCGCGGCGGTGCGCGCGTCGGAGGACGCTTCCGTAGCACCTCTTCGGGCGTCGGTTGCTGGCAAAACGGATCTTTCGACAAAACGTTGTTGGCGACCAGGGTTTTCCCGGTATAATGATGCATCTGGATCGCGGCGCAGGTGCACGACGTGGATGGGCGCCCGTATCCGATCCCTTGCGGGCGCGTTCCGCGAGCGGATTTTCCGGGGAATACCAACTGAACGTTAACGGAGGTTTTCGATGGCTTCAACGCATGCGCACGCGCGCTCGGCCTGGTCGGGCAAGTGGGCGTTCATTCTGGCTGCGGCGGCATCCGCCGTGGGCTTGGGGAACATGTGGCGCTTCCCCTATCTGGCGGCCAAGTACGGCGGCGGCACGTTCCTGCTCACCTACCTGGTGCTGGTGTTCACGTTCGGCGTATCGCTGCTGTTGTTGGAGACGGCGCTCGGCCGCAAGACGGGCCAGTCCGCCATCGGCGCGTTCAAGCAGTTCGGCAAGAAGTACGCCTTCATCGGCATCCTGGCGTCCACCGTGCCCTTCATCATCACGCCGTACTACTGCATCATCGGCGGCTGGGTGACGAAGTACGCGGCGGCCTACCTGATCAACGGCCCGGAGGCGCTGGCCGACGGCGGCGACTTCTTCACGGGCTTCATCTCCAGCAACACGGAGAGCTTCCTGTGGATGCTCCTGTTCATGGCCATCGTGTTCATCGTGGTGTCGCTGGGCGTGAAGGGCGGCATCGAGAAGGCGAACCTCGTCATGATGCCGGCGCTCATCATCATGGCCGTAGGCATCGCGCTGTACACGCTGACCATGCCCGGCGCCGTCGACGGTGCCCTGTACTACCTCACGCCCGACTTCAGCAAGTTCTCGCCGGAGCTGGTCATCGGCGCGCTCGGGCAGATGTTCTACAGCCTGTCGCTGGCCATGGGCATCATGATCACGTACGGCTCCTACCTGGACAAGAAGTCCAGCCTCACGCAGAGCGTCGCCCGCATCGGTGGCTTCGACATCGGCGTGTCGTTCCTCGCCGGCCTCATGATCGTGCCGGCCGCGTTCGTGGCCATGGGCTCGGGCGAGGCCGTGGCGGCCAACTCCGGTCCGTCGCTCATGTTCGTCATCCTGCCCACCGTGTTCGCCGATATGGGCGGCGCGGCCACCGTCGTGGGCTTCCTGTTCTTCCTGCTGGTACTGTTCGCAGCTTTGACCAGCGCCATTTCGCTGACCGAAACCTGCACCTCCATCGTGCAGGACGGTGCGGGCTGGTCGCGCAAAAAGGCGCTGTGCGCCGTCATCGGCGTGGTCACGGTGGCCGGCATCTTCGTGAACCTGGGCTACAACGGCTTGTCGTTCATCGAGCCGATGGGCGAGGGCACCACGCTGCTGGACTTCTTCGACTTCATCTCCAACTCGGTGATCATGCCTATCGTCGCGCTGCTCACCTGCATCTTCGTCGGTTGGATCATCAAGCCGAAGGCCATCGTCGACGAGGTGAAGATCTCCAGCGAGTTCAAGGTGGAGAAAGCCTGGACCGTCATCATCAAGTACGTGGCGCCGGTGCTCGTGGTGGTCATCCTCGTTGCGTTCGTCGCGCAGACGTTCGGGCTCATCAGCTTCTAGCGTTCAGGCGCATACGAGGCATTCGCGCGGAGCGCCCTTCGGGGCGCTCCGTTTCGTTTCGGGCGCGAGCGGCGCGGATGGGGCTCGTGCTTCGTGTGCGTTCCGGTTGCGTCCCGGTCGTGCCCCGGCCGCCGGCCCGGTCGCCTGGCCGCGTCCGCGCCCGGCTTCGCTGCCTGGTCCGCTGCCCCGGTCGCGTCGCCCCGCTCAGCCGCGTCCCTCGCCTGGCCGCGCCTGGTCGTCCCGCCCGTGCCATCATCGCCCGCCTGTGTCGTCCTGCCCAGCCGTGCCCTGGCCGCGCCGCTTCGGCCGGATGCGTGTTTTCGCAAGGCCATGTGCAGCAAAAACGTCGTTTTGGCACGGCCGGCTCGCTCAGGCGCGGCATTCCGAGGCGATGGCGGAACGCGACCTGGGGTTTCGCTTCGGCATCCTTCGGGAAGATGCGTCGAGGGATGCCGAGTGGTGCCAAACCGTTGATTTTGCCGCATATCGGATCCGGTTTTCGTTCGGGCGCGATCCCGCTCCAAGCGGCGTTACGGCGGCAGCGATCGGTTTTCGCAGGGATGTTGCGTTCGGTTCGGACCGTCCGGCTCCCAACCTCGCACGACCTGGTGTAACGTCGCGGGTTGCGCGTCTTGGGGCGCGGAGGCATCCAAGTGCGCTCGAAGTGCAACATCGCGGGCAAAACCGTGCAACGGACGCGCTGAACGGTTTTGCGCCGATAGATGGCATGACGGCGGAAGCGAAGTCGAACAGCGGAAATCGAACGGTTTGGTAATCTCGACGAGGGCTCGGTCGCGGCATCTCGGACCCGCAGAGCGCGATCGAAGGAGTTTTCCCAGGTCGGATGTTCGAAGCGTAAATAAAAGCGAATCGATAGGATTACCAAACCGCCCGATTGCTGCCACGAAGCGGGGATTTCGCCGTCAAATCGGCATCGACGGGTGTTGACGCATGCCGCCGTGCACGTAGGGCGGCATGCTGTCGGTCAAGACGGCGCGCTTCGAGTGCTCCGCATGAAAAAGATACCGAAGCGTCGGAGAATGCGAGGGGAGGCCGCGCAGGGCGCAGGTAGTTTGCTATCATGGGACGACACATCTGCATCGTATGAGAAGGAAGTTCCATGTCGCTATCCATCGGTATCGTCGGTCTGCCGAACGTCGGCAAGTCCACGCTGTTCACGGCCCTCACGAACAAGGGCGGCCTCGCGGCCAACTACCCGTTCGCCACCATCGAGCCCAACGTGGGCGTGGTGCCCGTGCCCGACGCGCGCCTGGACGCGCTGGCGAACATCGACCATCCCACGCGCATCGTGCCCGCCACCATCGAGTTCGTGGACATCGCGGGTCTCGTGGCCGGCGCCAGCCAGGGCGAGGGCCTGGGCAACCAGTTCCTCGCGAACATCCGCGAGACGGACGCCATCTGCGAAGTCGTGCGTTTCTTCGGTGACCCCGACGTGGTGCACGTGGCGGGCCGGGTGGACCCGAGCAGCGACGTGGACACCATCAAGACCGAGCTCATGCTGGCCGACATGGCCACCATCGAGAAGGCCCTGCCGCGCTTGGAAAAAGAGGCGAAGCGCGACAAGGACGGCGCCAAGAAGGTCGAGGTGGCGAAGAAGGTGCTCGCAGGCCTGGACGAGGGGCACCGCGCCCGCACGTTGGGGCTGGACGAGGACGAGCAGGCTGCCATTTACGATCTGCACCTGCTGACGATGAAGCCCATGCTGTACATCGCCAACGTGGACGAGGACCAACTGGACGCCGATCTGCCCGAGATCGACGGCTGCCGCCCCGTGCCCATCAGCGCGAAGGTGGAGGCCGACCTGGCCGAGCTCGAACCTGCCGAGGCGAAGGAGTACCTGGAGGCCATGGGTCTCGAAGAGAGCGGCCTGGCGCGCCTGGTGCGCGAGGCGTATAAACTTCTGGGGCTGCAGTCGTACTTCACCACCGGCGAACAGGAAACGCGCGCTTGGACCATCCCCGTCGGTGCGAAGGCTCCGCAGGCGGCGGGCGTCATCCACACCGATTTCGAGCGCGGCTTCATCAAGGCGGAGACGGCCTCGTACGAAGACTACGTGGGGCTGGGCGGCGAGAAGGGCTGCCGCGATGCCGGCAAGCTTCGTCAGGAAGGCAAGGAGTACGTCGTCCAGGACGGCGACGTCATGCACTTCAAGTTCAACGTGTAAGGAATTCGTCCCGAACCCCCTTTGAACAGGGGGTTCGGTTTTTAACGGAAACGTCTAATGCATGCCGGGGTATACGGCTCCGGTGGCGGGCGCGGGCGCGTCGCCGCGATCGGGCGGAATCACGCCGAACTCGACCAGCAGACCGTAGAGGTCGGTCCCCTTGATCTTCTCGATTCCCTCGTGCAGGGCGAGCTTTTCGAGGGGATTCATCTCCATGTCGGTGATGGGCTTGCCGTCCCTGATCAACGTGGTGGCGTTCAGCAAATCGCGGATGTCGAACGCGCTGCCCCATACTTCGGGCACGCCGCGGTCGACGTTGCACAGCGTGTAGACGGCTTCCATGCCGGTGCGCATGGAATACTCGGTGGTGAAAATGGTGTCGCGCGGCGTTTCCGCGAATTGGCCGATGAACGCGAAGTTCACCGCGCCTTCGGGCACGACGTCGGGTCGGTCGCCTGCGGCGCGCGGCATGAAGAATGCCGTGATGTAGGGCATCATGCACGGAACCGTGTTGGCGCTGTTCTCGGCGAGCTCCTCGATCTGCGATTCGGGAACGCCCAGGTGGTACAGCCACTCCATGCATATTTCCTTGCCGGTGCATTCGCGCAGGGTTTTCTTCACGTAGTTGCCGGGCACATCGGTGAACAGGCCGTATATCCAGCCGCACAGCTGATCGCCGGGCTGGGCTCTGAACTGGGGTTGCCTGTTGAACGTCCAACTTAAAAGCCAGTTCGAATCTTTTACGGTAACGATGCCGCCGGTTACGACGCCGCCCGAGAACGGATCGCGACGGCAAATGCTCTCGATATAGGGAACGATCTTCTCATCGAGCGTCGTGACGGTGGCGCTCATCCAGTTGGACTTCTCCGGATCGCCGATGAATTTTTCCGGATTCCCGAATGCGGAATCCTGCCGTGCGATACGTCGCCACAGGTCGAATCCGGTTCCTTTTTCCAGCACGGCGTTGAACTGGGCCGGCTCGTCTTGCGATCCGAAGGACGAATTGGCGACGCAGCTGCCGTTGGTGATGAACAGCAGGTCGTCGTCGGTGAGGTGAAACGTCTTGTCGGCCCCTTCGCATATCGTCTGCACCTCGGTGGCTACTTTGCGCTCCGGGGTGCTGGAGAACGTGATGTCGACGACCTCGGTGTTCAGATGGATCTGCACGCCCTGGCCTTTCAGGTAGTTCACCATGGGCAGGATGAGGGATTCGAACTGGTTGTACCGGGTGAAGCGCAGTGCGCTGAAGTCGGGGAGCCCGCCGACGTGGTGGACGAAACGCTGGATGTAGCGCTTCATCTCGAGCGCGCTGTGCCAGCTCTCGAAGGCGAACATGGTGCGCCAGTACAGCCAGAAGTTGGAATCGAGCACATCGTCGGAAAAATAGTCGGTTATGGGCTTGTCGTCGAGTTGCTCTTCGGGGGTGAAGAACAGGTTCATGATCTCCATGCACGCCTTGTCGGACAGGTTGAATGTATTGTCGAGGCCGGCGTCTTCACCCCGGTTGACCGTTGCGCGGCACAGGGAATAATTGGGATCGCGCTTGTTCAATTGATAGTAGTAATCGAGGATGCTCATGTTCTCGTCCTCGATGGAGGGGATGGATCGGAACAGGTCCCACATCACTTCGAAGTGGTTGTCCATCTCGCGACCGCCGCGCATAGTGAAGCCGAGCTGGGGATACTCCCACCCGTCGCAGGCGCCGCCCGGTTCGGCGTCGCGTTCGAACAGGTGCACGCGCGAGCCGTCCATCTGAGCATCCCTGATCAGGTAGCACGCGGCCGACAAGCCCGCCAGCCCGGTGCCGACGATGTAGGCCGATTTGTCCTCGATGCCCTCCGGCTTTGCCGGGCGGGCGAATGCTTCGTAGTTTCCGCTGGAATAGTACACAGGCTCTCCAATCTCTCGACGTAGGGGTACGGCCCCCATTGTGATGCGGGGCGTCCGAGGGCGAAGAGGGCGTACCGACCTGATGCGGCTTCGTTTGGAAGGGGTAACGTGGGGGTTCGGGTTGTCGCATGCCGCGGTGTCGAAGAACCCAGAACGGCTTGCATTGCGTTCGGCGTCGGCTTCGTAGCTTTGTTGCCGCTCGAACGATTGCGGCCGGCTTGTTTTCCGTTTGTGTATACTGATCACGAACAATGCGCTGAAGCGTGTCGGATGGTTCGAGCGGCCGCGCGTGTCGAGCGCGATCGGGTGAGCATGGTCGGGGAGCGAGGATTATCTATGGACGAGATCGGGAAGCTGGGCTTCGGGTTCATGAGGCTGCCCGTCGTCGAGGGCGACGGCGGCAAGGAGATCGACATCGAGCAGGTCAAGCATATGGTAGACCTGTTCATGGACGCGGGCTTCACCTATTTCGACACGGCGCGCGGCTACCATAACGGCCGGTCGGAGGCGGCGCTGCGCGAGGCCGTCGTCGAGCGCTATCCGCGCGAATCGTTCCAGGTTGCCACGAAGCTGCCGGCGTGGCTGGCGAAAAACGCCGATCATGCGCGCGCCATGTTCGACAAGTCGCTGCGCGAGACGGGGGCGGGTTATTTCGACTTCTTCTTGCTGCATAACCTGGGCGAGGAGCGCACGCGCCTGTTCGACGACTTCGGCCTGTGGGACTTCCTGCACGAGAAGAAGGAGGCGGGTCTGATCCGCAACCTGGGCTTCTCCATCCACGACAAGGCTGCCGTGTTGGAAGAGGTGCTGGAGGCGCATCCCGAGGTGGACTTCGTGCAGCTGCAGATCAATTACGCCGACTGGGAGAGCGAAACCGTCGAATCGCGCAAGTGCTACGAGGCTGCGCGCGCCCACGGGCTGCCTGTCGTGGTGATGGAGCCCGTTAAGGGCGGCTCGCTCGTGCATCTGCCCGAGGAGGCGGCGGACGTGCTGCGCGCCGTGAATCCGGACGAGTCGCTGCCCTCGTGGGCGCTGCGGTTCGCCGCGTCGCTGCCGGGCGTGCTCACCGTGCTGTCGGGTATGTCCACACCCGATCAGGTGCGCGATAACACGCAGATCATGCGTTCGTTCCATCCGCTGGCGCACGAGGAGGACGAGGCGCTGGCGCGCGTGCGGGCCATCCTCGACGGCGTGCCTACCGTGCCGTGTACCGACTGCCGCTACTGTTTGAAGAACTGCCCGAAGGGCGTGCGCATCCCGGCGGCCCTCGCGTCGCTCAACATCCTAGAGCTGTTCCACGACATGCACCGGGCGCAGGAGAACTACGATTGGAACGCGTCGAGCGGCCCCGCGTCCACGTGCGTCGGGTGCGGCGCGTGCGAAAGCGTGTGCCCGCAGCATATCGAGATCGTGAAGGAGCTGGGTCGCGCCGCCGAGCTGTTCGAGAAGAAGCCGGCATGACGCTGACGGGTTCCGGCCAGGACGTGGGCGTCGAGGCGCTCGACGCGTTTTTCGCGCGCACGCCGCGCTTGGCCGTGGCGTTCTCGGGCGGGTGCGACTCTTCGTTCCTGCTGGCCGCCGCGTTGCGCGCCGGATGCGACGTGAGAGCGTACGGCGTGCGTACGGCGTTCCAGCCCGCCTTCGAGATCGAGGACGCGCAGCGCCTCGCCGCCGAGCTGGGGGCGGACTTCGAGCTGGTCGACGCCGACGTGCTGGCGCAGGGCGAGATCTGCGCGAACGGGCCCGATAGGTGCTACCGCTGCAAGACGTTCATCTTCTCCACCATCCTCGCGCGCATGGCCGAGGACGGCTTCGAGGTGCTGGCCGACGGCACGAACGTCACGGACGATCCGGCGAACCGCCCCGGCTTCCAGGCGCTCGCCGAGCTGGGCGTGGTGTCGCCGCTGCGTCGCGCGGGCATGACGAAAGACGACGTGCGCGCCGCGTCGCGCGAGCTGGGCTTGTTCACGGCCGACAAGCCCAGCTTCTCGTGCATCGCCGTGCACGTGGGAGAGGGGCGGCCGATCACGGCGGCGGCGCTCGCTGAGACGGCCGAGCGCCTGGGCGTGGCCGACGGGAGGCGCCCGTGAGCGCGGGTCGGCCTGCCGGGCGCTTCGTCCTCGAGACCGAGCGGCTGCTGCTTCGCGAGATGGGCCAGAGCGACCTCGCCGCGCTTTGCGCTATCCTTCAGGATGACGAGACCATGTACGCCTACGAGGGCGCGCTGTCAGACGACGAGGCGCAGGCATGGCTTGATCGCCAGATGGAGCGCTATGCGCGCGACGGCTTCGGATTGTGGGCGGTCGTGCTCAAGGAAACGGGCGCCATGATCGGTCAATGTGGGCTCACCTATCAGGATGCAGACGGCGTGCGCGTCGTGGAAGTGGGCTACCTGTTTCGGCGGTCGTTTTGGCATCGCGGGTACGCGACGGAGGCGGCGCGGGTGTGTCGAGATTATGCGTTCGACCAGGTGGGCGTCGATACAGTGTATTCCATTATTCGCGACACGAACATCCCCTCTCAAAAGGTGGCGCTCCGCAACGGTATGAAGCCGGAGGGTTCGTTTGTGAAGCGCTATCGTGACGTGGACATGCCGCATATCGTTTATGCCGTTTCGCGCGCGGTTCGCGACGGCGTATACTGAGAGATGCGCGACGCGCCGCTTCGGCGAGCGCGGCGGCGCCTTTGCCCCAACCGAAAGGAACGCCATGACCTCCTACGTTTTCACCCATGCGACCGTGCTCGACGGCACCGAGGGCATGGAGCCGCAGCCCAACATGACCGTCGTGGTGAACGAGGGCGTCATCGAGAAGGTGGGCCCCGCCGCCTCTACCGTGGGGCCGTTGGGCGCGCGCGAGATCGATCTGGCGGGAGCGTATCTGGCGCCGGGCCTGGTGAACCTGCACGTGCACCTGTGCGGCTCGGGCAAGCCCACGAGCGCCGGCGCCGCAGGCGACCTCATCGACAAGGTGGTGGGTAACCCGCTGGGCAGGTGGTACCTGCGCCGCACGATCAGGGCGCACGCGCAGCAGCAGCTGGCCAGCGGCGTGACCACGGTGCGCTCGGTGGGCGATCCTGGGTTCGCCGACGTGGACGTGCGCGATGCCATCAACGCGGGGAAGCATCCGGGTCCGCGGCTGGTCACGTCCGGTGTGGGGGTCACGGTGCCCGGCGGCCACGGGGCGGGTTTGTTCGCGCATGTCGCGTCCACGCCGGAAGAGGCGCGCGCCATCGTGCGCGACTGCTTCTCGCACAAGTGCGACCTGGTGAAGCTGTTCGTCACGGGAGGCGTGTTCGACGCCGAGGTGGAGGGCGAGCCGGGCGTGCTGCGCATGTCGCCCGAGGTCGCGCAGGCGGCTTGCGACGAGGCACGCAAGCTGGGCCTGCGCACCGCCGCGCACATCGAAAGCGCCGAGGGCGTGCGCGTGGGCCTCGAGGCCGGCGTGGACACCATCGAGCACGGCGCCCCGCTGGACGACGAGCTGATCGCGCTGTTCAAGCGCAACGGAGCCGGGCGCGCCTCGTCGCTGACCTGCACCGTCTCGCCCGCGCTTCCGTTCGTGGAGCTCGATCCCGCCAAAACGCATTCCACCGAGGTGCAGAAGGTGAACGGCCGCATCGTGTTCGAGGGCATCGTGCAGGCGGCGAAGCAGGCGCTGGCGGCGGGGATCCCCGTAGGTTTGGGAACCGATTCGTCGTGCCCCTACATCACCCAGTACGACATGTGGCGCGAGGTGGTGTACTTCGAGCGCATCGTGGGCGCGTCGCGTCAGATGGCGCTGCATACGGCCACGCTGGGCAACGCGCGCATCCTGGGGCTGGGCGACGAGACGGGCTCCGTCGAGGCGGGCAAGGCGGCCGACCTCATCGTGCTCGACCGCAACCCCCTGGAGAACCTGGAGGCGCTTCGCGACGTGCGCATGGTCATGGCTCGCGGCGTGCTGGACGAGCATCCTCGCGTGAAGCGCCTTGCCGAACTGGACGCCGAGCTCGACGGCTTCCTGCCGGGTAACCAAAAGCATTGACTCTTGTCACGTGACGCGTTACAATTCTGCCATGATTAAAACGTTTGCCGATAAAGACACGGAGCGGCTGTTCACCGACGGTTCGTGCAAGCGCATTTCGTCGGACGTGGCTGCGCGCACGGCGCGCAAGCTCGATATGATCGATGCGGCGCTCACGCTTGAAGACTTGCGGGTTCCGCCCGGTAACAGGCTGCATGCCCTCAAAGGAGATCGGGCGGGAATGCACGCGATTTCGGTGAACGACCAGTGGCGGCTTTGCTTTCGCTTCGAGGGCCAGCATGCGTACGATGTCGCGTTGTGCGACTACCATTGAGGCAGGTGGGAAGATGGAGCAGCATATGATATTGATGGCGCGCAAGCCCACGCATCCGGGCGAGGTCCTGCGCGAAGAGTTCATGCCCGATTACGGGTTGACGGTTGCATCGCTTGCGAAGCGTTTGGGTGTGTCGCGCCAGTCGGTGAACGAAGTGGTGCGCGAGCGGCGCGCGGTGAGCACCGAGATGGCGATGCGGCTTAGCCGCCTGTTCGGCACGTCGGCCGAGTATTGGCTCAACCTGCAGCGCAACGTGGATCTGTGGGAGTCGCTCGACTTGCACCGCGAAGAACTCGACGCCATAGAAGCTTTGATCGCGTAGCTCAGTACCGGTTGCATGACCCGTGCGCTCCCTCTTGGCGGGCGAGGTCGGCGAGGAGGGTTTCGAAGCCTTGCTGCTGGTCGGTGAGCTCGCAGCTTGCCAGCAGGTCGCGGGCGCTTTCGAGGGTGGCGGCGCCGGCATGGGGCGAGCGGTGCAGCGCCATGCCGCACTCGATGACGGCGGCGGCGAACGTCCAATCTCCGTTCGGATCGTCGGTGCAGCTCTCATCGTCGACCACCAGCGCCTGCTCCACCGCTTCGACGGTTCCCGCAGGGCGGTAGCGCATCGTGCACGTCAGCCATTCTCCGCCGTTCGCTTCGGAGCGGCGACCGTCCTGCCGGTCGTCGGCATCGCTTCCGTATTTCGATGCGGACGCGCCCACCTCGAACGCCGATCCTGCGGGGACGATCTCGTACGCCACGGTGAACGCATGGCCCGCGCCCACCTCGCCCGCATCGTCGCGGAACTCCTCGTCGGCGAGCGCGCGGTTCTCGTAGCCGATCAGCCGATAGCCCTTCACCCGGTCAGGATTGAATTCCACCTGGATCTTCACATCGTCGGCAAGCGGCACGAGGTTCGCACGGAGGTTCCGGCCGAGCACCCGTCGGGCTTCTTCGGCGCAGTCGATGTAGTGGTAGGCGCCGTTGCCGTGGTCGGCCAGCGTCTCCATCTTGTTGTCCTTGTAGTTGCCCGAGCCGAATCCCAGCACCGAGAGGTACACGCCGGTCTCGCGCTTCTGCTCGACGAAGTCGTGCAGCTCGCTCTCGGACGAGATGCCCACGTTGAGGTCGCCGTCCGACGCCATGACGACGCGGTTCACACCGCCTTCGATGAACGACGATTCCGCCAGGCGGTACGCCTGCTCCAAACCGGCTTCCCCGTTCGTCGACCCTTCGGCGACGAGGCTGTCGACGGCGCGCATGATACGCCGCTTGTCGTCGCCCGGCACGCCTTCGAGCAGCACGCGCTCGCCGCTGGCGTAGGTTACGACGGACACGCGGTCGCGCTCCGTCAGCCCTTCGACGAGCGCGGCGAACGAGTCTTTGACCAGGGGGAGCTTGTCAGGGTCGTCCATCGACCCCGAGACGTCGATGAGGAATACGAGGTTGGCGCCCGTGGGCGAAGCGTCGCCGTCCTTCTCGGTGGCGAATCCCATGACCAGCAGCTTCGTCTGGTCGTTCCAAGGACAGTCGCTCATCTGGGCCGATACGCCGAACAAGTCGGAGCCAACGGGCTCCGGGTAGGCGTAGTCGAAGTAGTTGAGCAGCTCTTCGGTGCGTACGGCGCCGGCGGGCACGACGGCCGGCGCGTATCTCTGCGCCACCATGCGGCGCAGGTTGCAGTACGAGGCCGTGTCGACGTCGGCCGACAGCGTGGACAGCGGGCTGGTCGCAGGGGAGAGGAACCCCGGCTCGTCGAGTGCACGGTATTCCTCGGTGCCGCCGGGAGAGGGCGAGGGAACGTACGGATAGGGAGGAGGGCATGTGGAGGCCGTCTCGGACAGCGCGGAACCGATGGCCATGATCTCCGATTCGCTTGCAGCCGATCCTAGCTGGTCGCCCGCCTGACCGTCGGGGCTGCATCCGGCAAGCGATGCGCCGGCGATCAGGACGGCGAAGGCGATGGAGCCCGCGGCGAGCCTGCCGCGGCTGCGGTTGGAAGCGTGCATGATGTTCTCCGTTCGTCGGGCTTACGCGGGGTCGGCCAGGTACGTGACGCCGTTTTCGTCGTATCGGATGGCGTAAGGGTGGGCCGGGTCGCTCGTCGCGAACACCGTGCACGGCGAGGATGACGTTTCGTCGGGGCCGGTGGCGACGGCGCGCTCCAATTCTTCTCCGACGGTTTCGGGGCTGGCAGGCAGGGGGCCGTCGTCGCCGAGGGCGACGCGCAGAAGCTCGCCCGAGGAGAGCGTGACGAACGGATAGCGCGCATCGCCGTCGGACGGCGCGGCTCCCGATTCGCTTTGCGATTCGTCGGAAGCGGCCGGGGCAGCGGATTTAAGCTCGTCGTTGATGCTGGTCAGCGCCGCCATGCCGCTGGAGCTTGGGGGTTGCGGCAAGGAGGAGGCGTAGGTGAACACGCCGATGCCCGCAGCAAGCGCGAGGCAGGCGGCGAGGGGAACCAGCGCGCGGCGAGCCGTCCGGCGCTTCGGAGCGCGCCGCTCGCTTGCGGCCAGCAGCTCCGCCAGCATGCGCCGCCGGGCCTCTTCGTCGGGGCCCATGCTCTCGTAGGCGTCCGCCAGACGCTTCTCAAGCGATTCTTCCGCGTGGAAACGGTTATCGTCCATGTCGCTCACCTCCCAACATCGTCTTCAAAAGCGCTCGCGCCTCGCTCAGGTGGCTGCGCACGGTCGAGGCGGGCACGCCGGTCAAGGCCGCTATCTCGGCCGTGCGATACCCCTCGTAATAGAACAGGTACACGCAGGTCTTGTACTTCTCCGGCAAGGCCAGCACCGCATCCAGCGTCTCGTCCCGCTGCGCGCGCCTCTCGTCCGCGATGTCTTCGGGAAGGACGGCCTGCCGCGTGCGGTGCGCGCTCTTCAGCACGTCGCGGCAATGGTTCTGGGCGCATACGATGAGCCATGCCTTCTCGTGCTCCGCGTCGTTGAACCGGCGCGGGCGGGCGATCAGCTTCATGAACACGCTCTGCGTCGCGTCCTCCGCGTCGGCCGCGCTGCCCAGAAACGAGTAGCACAGCCTATACACCGTCGCGGCGTGGCGGTTGAACAGTGCGGCTATGTCGACGTTGTTCTGCAGCGGTTTTCCCTTTCTGACTGCAACACGATCGAACGGCGGGTTTTGTCGGAGAAATTTGGAGAATATTGTAGCGGAAGGCGATGTTTCGCTCCGCAAGCCTGCGAAACCTTGCGCGCAGCCCGCGCGGATCTTGCGCGATTCCAGCGCGGATCGAACGCGGATATCACGCGCGGCACACGTCGATCCAGCGCGGATCACACGCGGATCACGCGTGGATCCAGCGCGAATCTAACGTCAAAAATATTGTTTGATCTGGGGAAACTTTTACTTCACAGAAGGCGTGCGAGGCACTAGAATCATGGCTGTCAGCAGTGTTCGTTTCCGGCGGGTGGCGCCTTCGAGAGGGGGTGATTGCCCAATGGATAGTTTCAATCTGATCGCAGGACTATGTTCCATCCTGTCATTCTTCATGGCAGCCTACGACTGGGCGCGACGAAAGCGGAAGGCGTCGAGGAAACAGAAAGGACGGCGGGAGTCCTAGTCCCTAACCGTCCCTGAAACATACCGGCGTCACCCGTCCGGAGCTCACGATCCACGGGCACCGCTGACAACCTGCATTATACATGCTTCCCGCCGTCGCGCAAGACGTGTTCGCGGAACAATGCAGTATCATGGGAATACGAGAGCAAGCCGGAAACGGGCGGGGAGGAAGCAGCAGTGACGGATCTATCGCAGGCGCGCCAGGCGCTGAAGCAGCACTTCGGCTACGAGGCCTTTCGGCCGGGGCAGGAGGGCGTCGTCGAGGCGATCCTCGGCTGTCGCGACGCGCTGGCGGTCATGCCCACGGGCGCGGGCAAGTCGGTGTGCTACCAGGTACCCGGCGTGGTTATGGACGGTTTGGCGCTGGTAGTGAGCCCGCTCGTGTCGCTGATGGGCGACCAGGTGCGCGCGCTTCTGGACGCCGGCATACGCGGCGCCTACCTCAATTCCACGCTCACGCCCGGGCAGCAGTCCACCGTGCTGCGCCGCGCGCTGGACGGCGCCTACCAGATCATGTATGTGGCGCCGGAGCGGCTGGCCGATCCGCGGTTCCTCGAATTCGCGCAAAGGGCGGCCATCCCGCTCGTCGCCGTGGACGAGGCGCACTGCGTGTCCCAGTGGGGCCAGGATTTCCGCCCGTCGTATCTGACCATCGGCGATTTCATCGCGCAGCTGCCGAGCCGTCCCGTCGTGGCGGCGTTCACGGCCACGGCCACCGCGCGCGTGCGCGCCGACATCGTGCGCCTGCTCGACCTGCGCGACCCCTACGAGGTGGTCACGGGCTTCGACCGCCCGAACCTGTACTTCGGCGTGGAGCGGCTCGATCCGAAGCGCAAGATCGCGCGCATCGCCGGCTACGCGTTGGAGCATGCGGGCGACAGCGGCATCGTGTACTGCTCCACCCGCAAGGACACCGACAAGGTGCACGCCGCGCTGCTGGAGGCGGGCATCCGCGCCGCGCGCTACCATGCGGGCATGTCGGCGGCTGATCGCGCCGAGAGCCAGCGTGCGTTCATCGCCGACGACGCGCCGGTGATGGTGGCCACCAACGCGTTCGGCATGGGCATCGACAAGTCGAACGTGCGCTACGTGATCCACCACAACATGCCCGGCAGCATCGAGGCGTACTACCAGGAGGCAGGACGCGCCGGCCGCGACGGCGAGCCGTCCACGTGCCTTCTGTACTGGAGCGACGGCGACGTGTCCACCTGCCGCTTCTTCATCGAGCAGGAATCGGGCAACGAGGAGCTCACGCCCGAGGAGGCCGACGCCGTGCGCGCGTCGCGCCGCCGCCTGCTGGCGGCGATGACCGGCTACTGCCACACCACCGGCTGTCTGCGCTGCTACATCCTGGAATACTTCGGGGAGCAGCAGGTTCCGTCGGCTTGCCAGCCGACGGAACGAGCCGACGCTGCGGAGGCTTCTGGCACCGAATCTTGCGGCTCCAAGTCCTTCTCACGGCCCGAAGGCCGCCACCTCGGACTTTCACCGCAATCTTCGGCGCCAGAAGCCTCCTCGCTGACGTTGCGAACGACCGGCGACAGAGGTTTTTCCTGCGGCAACTGCTCGAACTGCGCGGGAGAGTTCGAGTCGATGGACGTCACCGACACCGCGCTCGCCGTCATGCGTTGCGTGCAGGAGCTGCGGGGTCGCTTCGGCAAGGGCATGGTGGTGGATGTGCTGCGCGGCTCGCAGAACGCGAAGCTGCTGGACATGCATCTGGACGAGGCCGCGTGCTACGACACGGTGAACGCTCCGGCTGCACAGGTGAAAGAAGTGATCGAGCTGCTGGCTGCAGGCGGCTACCTGCTGATTACCGAGGGGACGTACCCGGTGGTGGGTCTGGGGCCGCGTGCCCGCGAGGCTGCCGAAGAGGGTTTCAGCTTGTCGATGAAGCGCGTTCTGCGAAAGCCCGAGCGCACGCGTTCGGCTGCAGGCGGTTCGCACGTGTTCGGCTCGTCGGGAGCGCCCGCGAACGATGCCGACCCCGAGCTGTTCGAGCGTCTGCGCACGCTGCGCAAGCGCCTGGCCGACGAAGCGGGCAAGCCTCCCTACATCGTGTTCTCCGATGCGGCTCTGCGCGATATGTGCGCGAAAAGGCCTGCAACCGACGAGGAGTTCCTTGAGGTCAGCGGCGTGGGCGCTACGAAGCTCGCCCGTTACGGCGAAGCCTTCCTGTCCGAGATAGCCGAGTTCGAGCAGGGGCTTGCAAACGGGCGATGATCCGCCTCGCCGCTTCCGACCCGTGCGAAAATCCGCCCCGCCCTCGCTTGCCCTCTAAGCTCGCTCCTCATCATCTCGTTACGCGAGCGACATGCAACCGCCACGCGTGGCGCGCGGGGGCGCGCTATCATCGCTTCATCAAACAACAAGAAGGAGCGATGGGCCATGATCAAGGTCATCAAGCACGAGAACATGGGCAGAAGCGACCGAGGATGGCTGCATAGCCTGTTCCATTTCTCGTTCGCCGAGTACTACAAACCCGATAACATCAAGTTCGGCGCGCTGCGCGTGGTCAACGACGACCGGTTCGACCCGCACGGCGGGTTCGGCATGCATCCCCACGACAACATGGAGATCATCAGCTACGTCGTGGACGGCCAGCTCACGCACCGCGACAACCTGGGCAACGGGAGCCGCCTCGAGCGGGGCGACGTGCAGTACATGAGCGCAGGAAGCGGCATCATGCACAGCGAGTACAACGATACGAACGAACCGCTGCGTTTCCTGCAGATATGGATCTTGCCTGACGAGAAGAACGCGGAGCCGAACTATGGCGACCACCGCTTCGACTGGGAGGACCGCGTGGGGAAGTGGATGCCCGTCGCCTCGGGCGAGGAGGGTTTCGCGCCTATCCGGATCCATCAGGATATGAAGGTGCTCGTAGGCGTCATCGGCTCGGACGAGACGCTGTACTACGACCTCGACCCGGCGCGGCAAGCCTACCTCATCCAGATCGAGGGCGAAGGCATGGTGAACGGCAACGAGCTGGACGCGGGCGACGCGGCCGAGATCACCGCCACGCGCGAGGTGTCTGTTCGCGCGAAGACGCCGTCGCACTACATTATGTTCGACATGGCTGCTGACGAGGCGTAACGACTTTGGCATGCAGAAGGCCCGCGGCAACGCCGCGGGCCTTCGTTGCGCGTTTGCGCAGGAGGAAGGGCGATTTAGAGCTTCGGGGCCTCGGGCGCTTCGGGGGCTTCCGGTGCGGTCGGCGCGCCGGAGTCGCTGCGGGCGCCGTTGCCGTTGCTGACGCTCGCGCCGCCGCCGGAAAACGTGAGCGTCACGTCCCCGCTCATGGTGCGAGCGCTCACATGCCTCGACGCTGTGGCGCTGCCGGCCGGCGAGTGCACGTCTCCGCTGACCGAAGAGGCCTCGATGGCGTATTCGCCGTCCGAACCGGAGAACGAGGCGTTCACGCTGCCGCTCGCGGCATCGAACTTCGCGTCGGTGGCTGCCACGCCCGCCGCCAGGATGTCGCCGCTACCCATGCGGGCGTCGAGGGTCGCCGTGCTCACGCCTCGAAGCAGCTGTCCGCCGCTCGTCGTGTCCAGCTTCACGATCTCGGTCGCCTCGACGTCGGAGAATTCGATGTTGCCGCTCATCGTGGTTGCGCTCAGGTATGCGCACTGGACGCGCTGCACCTGCACGTTGCCGCTGGCGGCGTTCGTCACGATATCGTCCGCGGCGAGGCGGGAGAGCGAGATGTTGCCGCTCGCGGTTTTCGCCGTCACTGAGCCCAACCTGTCCAGATCTGCGGCATCCACATTGCCGCCCATGAGGTCGATGTCGAGCGTGCCCGTGTAGCTGCGCGGCACCTTCAGAACGGTAGAGTGGTCCTCGAACGATCCGATCATCATGATGCCGATGGCCGGCTCGCGCGAGCCTTCGACGGTGACGGTGCCGCCGTTGTCGCCCACGTCGAAGCTCTTGCGCTCGTTCGTCCAGTACGTCACCTCGATGGCGTCGCCGTCGGTCGGCTCGATGCGCACGTCCTCGCCCATGTCGCGCAGGACGATGGCGGTGTGGGGGCTTTCCGCCTCGGGGGCGAACGTCTTCGTGGAGGACGTCCAATTGCGGGATTCGGTCGAGAGGTTCTCGAAGTTGAACCCGGCCGCCGCGAACGCGCCGAACGATATGGCGCCTCCGCCGATGACGAGGATGGTTGCTATGACGAGCAACGTCTTTTTGCCGCTAGACATGAGCTGCTCCTTCCGGCGCGATCGGGCTGGCATCGTTGCGCTTCAGCTTGATGAACAGCCCCTTTACCCAGCGGGCGAACGAATGCGTGAGGTTGACGAGCCCCTTGCTGGCGGCCAGCACGCCGAACCAAGAGAACAATCCCAGGCCTGCACCGGCCAGGCCGCAGCCGAAGACCCAGATGCCCGAGAGCGGAAACCCCGTGGCCGCGCACCAGGCCAGGCCGAACACGCCGATGGGCGCGCATAGAAGCAGCATGGCCACGACGGCCCACAGCGCCACGACGACCGACCAAATGGCCAGGTAGATGGCCAACACCATGCAGGCGAACGCCAGCGCCAGCGTCACCCAGATGGGGGAGAGGATGGCAAGCAGCACGATGTTGAGCGTGCGGCTGCCGGTGTTCGCCTTCGCGATGGCCTTGGGAATGGGCGGCGTCTCGGCGACGATCTGAGCTGCGATGGCGTGCACCGATCCCAGCGCGGCCACGGCTTCCTGCTCGCTCATCCCGTCCTCGATGCGGTCGTCGATCATCTCGGCGTAGAACGCGATCGATTGTTCCACCTCGTAGGAGGGCAGCTTGCCGAGCGCATGCCTGAGCGCATCCAAAAACTCGGTCTTGTTCATCGGTTGGCACCTCGTTTCACATACTCGTAGACGTCCAATACGTCGTCCCAATCCTTCAAGAACTCGTCGAGGTACGTGACCCCGGCCGGCGTGATGCGATAGTACTTGCGCAGGCGCCCGTTGTGCTCGATGGCGTAAACCGTCAGCAGCCCCGCTGATTCCAAGCGTTTGAGCAGGGGGTACAGCGTCGATTCGGTCAAATGCAAACTCGAAGGCACGTCTTTGACGATCTGGTACCCGTACGAGTCCTGGCGGTTGATCGATGCGAGCACGCAAACATCGAGGAAACCTCGTTTCAATTGTGCATCCATCGCATACCTCCTTTCGCCTTATACTATATGACACATAGTATAAGGCGTCAACGGGTATTTGGAGATTCCGCGGGAAGGATGGCGGGGAAGGGGCTGCGCGGCTGCGACGGCTGCGACGGCTGCCGATGAGCTTCCGGGGCTGCGCGGTTGCGACGGTCGCCGAGCTGCGACGGCTGCCGGGGCTGTGCTGCTGCGACGGCTGCCGATGAGCTGCCGGGGCTGCGGGGACGCTCCGAGATGGGGAAGGGCCTGGTCGCGGAGCCTTCCCGCTCAGCCGAAGCGCGCGAGTGTCTCACGTGAAACATTTGTGCGGTTCTCCATCGAAGCCGAGGCGCGACGGCATCGGTCGCGAGAACCCGGGCGGGAGACGCCGATCGCGCGCTCGGCGCCGTTACGGTAGCGCGCGGCACGTCGACCGGCGCGCATGTTTCCGTGGTTCCATGTGCAGCAAAAACGAGCTTTTGGCACCCCTCGGTGCTCTTCGGCATTTTGCTCGTTGAAACTTTGCAGCAAAACCCCAGGTCGCGTTTCATCGAGCCTTGGGAATGCGGCATTCGACCTCGGTTCGGCGGTTTCCGGACGGGTCCGGCGTGCCAAAAGGGACCCCGGACGTTTTTCTGGACTGAATTTCGATGAGGAAAGAGGTCCGTGAATGGCTTACGGCAAAGAATACAAGGAGGAGGTCCTGAGCAGGTTCCACGCGAGCGGCATGTCGATGCGCGCGGCGTGCTCGAGCCTCGAGGGGTTCCCGTGCGCGGCGACGCTCTCGGCCTTCGCGCGCGAGGAGGGGGCCGGCCTCCTGCGCCCGCCCGCGCTCGCGGTGCCGGGCAGGTGCGAGGGCCGCCGGGCATGGGAGCCCTACCCCCTCGGGACGAAGCGGGAGGCGATGCGGCTCCTCGCGGGCGGCATGGAGCCGCGCTTCGTCGCCGGGCGCCTCGGGATCGCGAGCGCCGCCCCCGTCCGCCTGTGGGCCTCCAGGCTGGGGCGCCTCGACGGGCTCGACGGCCGGTCCCGTCCCGACGGCGAGCGCGAGCGCGGGGAAGCTGTTACGATGTTCGCGCGAGGGTCGTCCGTCTCCGAGATAGCCGGACGGATCGGCGCGGACAGGAGGACCGTGCGCCGCTGGCTGGACAAGGCCGGCGTCGAGCGGAAGCGCGCGACGAAGGGGAAGGGCGGCGAGGGCGTGGCGAAGGAAGAAGGCGGCGAGCGGGGCGAATGGTCCCGCGCATGGGGCGACCTCCCCGAAGGCGACCCCGTCGAGCGGGCGCGGCTGGCCGAGGTCAGGCTCGCGGAGGCGCTGGCGGTGTTGGACGTCCTAAAAGCACCAGGCCCGGGCTCTTTGAGCAATTCGGAGAAGCGCCGGGCGGGCGAGAGGGCGAGGGCGATGGCGGCGAGGGCGAGGGTCGATGACGTCCTGAGGGATTTCCGCATCGCCAGGAGCACGTACTTCTCGCAGGCGGCGATGGCGGCCAGGCCCGACAGGCACGCGGCCCTGCGGGCGCGCGTGCGCGCGGCCTTCGAGGGCTCGAAGGGCCGCTACGGGTCGCTGAGCGTGTGGGCGGCCCTGCGGCGGGGCGAGGGCGCGCCCGTGCGCGCCCGCGACCTCGCGCCCGGGGACATGGAGGCCCCCGTCGTCGTCTCCGAGAAGGTCGTGCGCCGGATCATGCGCGAGGAGGGGCTCGTCCCGGTCCAGGTCAAGGAGCGCCGGCGCCACAGCTCCTACGCGGGCGAGACCGACGAGCGCCCCGCGAACCTGCCGCTTCGAGAGGACGGGACGCACGGCTTCCGCGCCGACGCGCCGGGCAGGCTCGTCGTGACCGACGTGACCGAGTTCGACCTCGGCGGCCTCAAGGTCTACCTCTCCCCGATCATAGACTGCTTCGACGGCTGCCCGGTGGCGTGGCGGACGTCGACGCGCCCGGACGACGAGCTGACGGCGGGCTCGCTGGAGGACGCGCTCGGGCGCCTGGAGGAGGGCTGCGCCGTCCACACCGACGGCGGCGGCAACTACCGCTCCGCCAGATGGAAGGGCGTCTGCGAGGCCAACGGCCTCGTCAGGTCGATGTCGCGCAAGGCCAAGAGCCCCGACAACGCGAGGGCGGAGGGCTTCTTCGGGACGCTCAAGCAGGAGTTCTTCTACGCGAGGGACTGGAAGGGGACGACGAAGGGGAGCTTCGTGCGGGCCCTCGACGAGTACATCGTGTGGTATCGTGACGAGAAGATCGAGAGATCGCTCGGATGGAAGACGATAGCGGCCCATAGGGCGGCGCTCGCCGCAGCCGCGTAGGAGTCCAGAAAAACGTCCGTGCCCCCAAACCTCGTTTTTGCTGCACATCGCCTTGAAGAGACGCGCGAACCCGCCCGACGGCACGAAGCGTCGACCCGGCGCGGCGCGATCCGAGCCGCGTTCCTCAAGGCGCGCGGGCGTTGAGAAAAATCATGCGGGGCGGGAGCGCGGTGGGTTGGCAACGCCGAGGTTTGCTATTATAGACGGGTTATGTTCTCACCGGTGCCACCTTCGGTTTTCGAGCGATACGCGCGGAGCCGATGCGTGAAAACGAGAGAAGGAAAGCAGGCTCTATGACCCAACACCTCACCGAGCGCGACGTCCGCAGCATCGCGGAGTACGCGCGCATCGGGCTGGACGCCGACGAAGTCGTGCAGATGACGGTCGATCTCAACGCCATCATCGACAGCCTGAAGCCCATCACCGAATACGACCTCGACGGCGTGGAGCCTACGTTCCACCCCATCGGCGGCCTTTCAAACGTCATGCGCGAGGACGAAGAATCCTCCTCCTTCACGCAGGGAGAGGCGCTGGAGAACGCGCCGAAGCAGCAGGACGGCTGCTTTTTGATCCCCTCGATTCTGGGCGAAGGGGGCGATCGCTGATGGCTGCAACCGCACCCGTGTTCGCCGCAATGGGCGTGCGCGAGATCCGCGCGGGCCTCGCCTCCAAGGACTTCTCGGCGCGCGAGATCGCCGAGAGCTCGCTCGCCCGCGTGCGCGCGCTCGACGGCGCGACGCATGCGTTCCTCGAAACCACCGAGCAGCTGGCGCTTCAACAAGCGGCTGCGCTCGACGCCGCCGTCGCGGCCGGTACGCTGGACGCGTGCGGCCCGCTGGCCGGCGTGCCCGTGGCGTTCAAAGACAACATGAACCTGGAGGGCACGCACACCACGTGCTCGTCCGCGATGCTGGCGAACTACGTGTCGCCCTTCACGGCCACGTGCGTTCAGCGCACCATCGAAGCCGGCGGTATTCCGCTGGGCAAACTCAACATGGACGAGTTCGCGTTCGGCTCTTCCACGGAGACGAGCGCGTTCGGCTCCACTAGGAATCCGTGGGATCTCTCGCGCGTGCCCGGCGGCTCGTCGGGCGGCAGCGCCGCTGCCGTGGGCGCGGGGTTGGCCGCCATCACGCTGGGCAGCGACACGGGCGGCTCCATCCGCCAGCCGGGCAGCTTCTGCGGCGCTGTGGCCGTCAAGCCCACGTACGGCGTGGTCAGCCGCTACGGCGTGGTGGCCTTCGGCAGCTCGCTGGACCAGGTGGGCCCGTTCACGCGCTCGGTGGAGGATGCGGCTTTCGCGCTCAACGCCATCGCCGGCCGCGACGTGCTGGACTGCACGAGCCAGGACTTGGACGTCGACTTCACGGCGAACCTCGCCGAGGGGGTCAAGGGCATGCGCATCGGCGTGGTGCCCGCGTTCATGGAAGCCCAGGGTCTCACCGACGAGGTGAAGGCCAAGGTGGAGGAGGCCGTGGAGCATCTGCGCGCGCTCGGCGCCGACATCGTGGAGGTGGAGCTGCCCAACGCCCAGGCCGCTATGAGCGCCTACTACGTGCTGGGCCCCTGCGAGGCGTTCAGCAACCTCGCACGCTTCGACTCGGTGCGCTACGGCTACTGCGACTTGGGCCACAAGGACCTCGGCGGCCAGTACGAGGCCAGCCGCGCGAAGGGCTTCGGCCCCGAGGCGCGCCGCCGCATCATGCTGGGCAGCTACCTTCTGTCCGCAGGTGTGTACGACACCTACTACTACCCGGCGCAGCAGGTGCGCACGCTCATCACGCAGGACTATGCGCGCGCCTACGAGCAGGTGGATTGCATCGTCGCGCCCGTGTCGCCGCGCACGGCGTTCACGTTCGGCGAAGTGAGCGACCCCACCGACATGTACCTGTCGGACATGTTCACCATCTCCATCAATATCGCCGGCAACGGCGGCATGAGCCTGCCGGTGGGCCTCGGCGCCCAGACGCAGCTGCCCGTGGGCGTGCAGCTCATCTCGCCCCAGTTCAAGGACCAGAACATGCTGCGCGTGGCCGCCGCGCTGGAAACGGTGTACGGCCCCGCCCCCGTGGCCCCGGCCTTCGCCCCTGGCCAACCCTACCCCGAAGGATCGATGGCGGACATCCCCGACGCCGCCGACGCGACCCCAGGCGTCGACCTGCCGGGATTGCTGACGGAGGAGGGCGGCTTCGGCGTTGCCCACCAAGCGAGTTCCGCAGCGCAGCGAGGACTGTCTGAGCGACTGGGCAATGCCGAAGCTGCCCCGTTCCAGGTAGAAAAGGCAGGTGAGTAGCCATGCGGAAGCTCGAAGAGGTGCTCGAGGATTGGGAGGCCGTCATCGGCCTGGAGATCCATGCCGAGCTCACCACGCTCGACACCAAGATGTTCTGCGGCTGCAAGCTGGAGTTCGGCGCCGAGCCGAACACGCACACGTGCCCCGTGTGCCTGGGGATGCCGGGCGCGCTGCCCGTGCCGAACCGCGCGGCCATCGAGTCCATCGTGCTGGCGGGCCTGGCCACGAACTGCGACATCGAGAAGCACTCGATGTTCTACCGTAAAACGTACATGTACCCCGACATGTCGAAGAACTACCAGACCACGCAGGGCCCCGTGGCGTTCTGCATGCGCGGCCACCTCGACCTCGACGTGGACGGCGCGGCCGCCAAGGAGCGCATCGACCTGGACGGCCTCGACGTGGGCGAGAGCCGCGGCAACGTGACGCGCACCGAGACCGGCTACACCGCGCACGTGGGCATCACGCGCATACATATGGAGGAGGACGCGGGCAAGATGGTGCACATCGGCGGCGGCGAAGGCCGCATCGCCGGCGCCACGCACTCGCTGGTGGACTACAACCGCGCAGGCACCCCGCTCACCGAGCTGGTCACCGAGCCCGACCTGCGCACGCCCGAGGAGGCGCGCCTGTTCATGCAGAAGCTGCGCCAGATCTACCTGGCGCTGGGCATCTCCGACTGCTCGATGGAAGAGGGCTCCATGCGCTGCGACGGCAACGTGAGCCTGCGCCGCCGCGGGGCAAAGGAGTTCGGCGTGAAGACCGAGCTCAAGAACATGAACAGCTTCAAGAACCTCCACGACGGCCTGGCCTACGAGATCTGCCGCCAGGCGGAAGTGCTCGAGGAGGGCGGCCAGATCTTCCAGGAAACGCGGCATTGGGACCCGTCGGCCAAGCGCACCATCGTGATGCGCGTGAAAGAGACGGCCGACGACTACCGCCTGTTCCCCGATCCGGATCTCGCGCCCTACGACCTTACGGACGAGTGGATCGATTCCGTGCGCGCGAAGCTGCCCGAGCTGCCCGACCAGAAGGCGGCCCGCTTCGAGGACGCGTTCGGCCTGAGCGCCTACGATGCGCGCCACTTGGTGGAGCATCGCGCCACGGCCGACTTCTTCGAGGCGTGCATGGAGCTGGCCGGCGCCGATGCGGCCAAGCTGGCGAAGCCGGTGGCGAACCTCGTCATCAACGACGTGACCGCCTACCTGAACGCGCACGAAGGCGTTCAGCTGGCCGACACGCCGCTTACCCCGGCGCGCGCGCTTGCGCTCGTGCGTCTCACCGCCGAGGACGCCATCTCGTCCAAGCAGGCCAAAGAGGTGTTCGCGGCCGTGCTCGACGAGGACAAGGATCCGGCCGCCATCGTGGAGGAGCGCGGCATGAAGCAGGTGTCCGACACGGGCGCCATCGAAGCCGTCGTCGACGCGGTGCTGGCCGCCAACCCCGACAAGGTGGCGCAGTACCAGGGCGGCAAGACCGGTCTCATCGGGTTCTTCGTGGGCCAGTGCATGAAGGAGATGCGCGGCCAGGGCAACCCGAAGCTCATCAACGAGCTTCTGGCGAAGAAGCTCGGGTAAGCATGCGCGCCGCCGCCTCGGGATAGGCGGCGGCGCGCTTCGTTCTCGTAAAGGGGAAGACCAATGGATTTCAATGAGATGCTCGTCGGCATCACCGGCGAGGTGAGCGGGTTTCTGTACACGTACATCCTGCTCGTCCTGCTCGTGTTCGTGGGCGTGTACTTCACGATCCGCACGAAAGGCGTGCAGATCCGCTTCATCAAGGACATGTTCACGCAGTTGACGGAGAAGAAGCACGTCAAGGGCGAGCGCTCCATCTCGTCGTTCCAGGCGCTCATGGTGTCTACGGCCTCGCGCGTGGGCACGGGCAACATCGCGGGCGTGGCCACGGCCATCGCCACGGGCGGCCCGGGCGCGGTGTTCTGGATGTGGCTCATGGCCATCGTGGGCGCGGCGTCGGCGTTCGTCGAGTCCACCCTCGCGCAGATCTGGAAGGTGCGCGGCAAGGAGGGCGAGTTCCGCGGCGGCCCGGCCTACTACATCGAGAAGGCGCTCGGCAAGCGTTGGCTGGGCATCCTGTTCGCCGTGCTGCTCATCCTGTGCTTCGCGTTCGGCTTCAACGGCCTGCAGGCCTTCAACGCCACCTCGGCGCTGGAATACTACATTCCCGACTACGCCACGAACGGCACGGCCATCGCCTGCGGCATCGTGCTGGCGGTGATGACCGCGTTCGTCATTTTCGGCGGCGCGAAGCGCATCAGCGTCATCACGTCCATCATCGTGCCCATCATGGCCATCGGCTACATCGCCATCGCGGTGTGGACCACCCTCTCCAACATCACGGAGCTGCCGGGCGTGTTCGCGATGGTGTTCGCCTCGGCCTTCGACGTGCAGGCCATCTTCGGCGGATTCGCGGGTTCGGTGGTCATGCTGGGCATCAAGCGCGGCCTGTACTCTAACGAGGCCGGCATGGGCTCGGCGCCGAATGCTGCGGCCACGGCGTCGGTGTCGCATCCCTGCAAGCAGGGTCTCGTGCAGAGCCTGTCCGTGTACATCGACACGCTGCTCATCTGCACGTGCTCGGCTATGATGGTGCTCGTGTTCTACGTGCAGGATCCGCAGGCGGCTTCCGCCCTTAACGGCATGCCGCTCGTGCAGATGGCCGTGAACAACTCGGTGGGCGAGTTCGGCATCCACTTCATCACGTTCGCCATCTTCGCCTTCGCGTTCTCCAGCCTCATCGGCAACTATTTCTACGCCGAGAACAACCTGCGCTTCATCAAGGGCGACAGCAAGGCGCTGCTGTTCGTGTTCCGCGTGGTGTGCCTGTGCGTGGTGTTCTACGGCGCCGTGAACAGCTTCGACTTGGCGTGGAACCTCGCGGACATCTTCATGGGCTTCATGGCGCTCGTGAACCTCATCGCCCTGCTCTTCCTTGGAAAATGGGCGCTTGCGGCGCTCGACGACTACACGCGCCAGCGTAAGGAGGGCATCGATCCGGTGTTCGTGGCCGATCGCATTCCCGGTATGCCGAAGACCGAATGCTGGCACGTGTCCGAGGTGCACGACTACGGCAAGCCGCCGGTCAAGGAGTATCTGGACGACGCGCTCGACCCCGAGTACGTCGGGCTGAACTGACGCGCGCCGCTGGACGGGCGTGGTAGGATAGAGGGAAACGCGCGCGGGCGGGCGGCGCGCCTTGGGAAAGGAAGCGGCATGGCTGACGACGACCGTCGCGCGGGCGACTGGCAGAAGCGCGACCTGCGCAAGAACGCGAACGACCTGATCGAAGAGCCGAACCAGAAGGCTTGGTGCAAGCAGACGTTTTGGATCGTGTTCTTCCTCATCGTGTTCTGGCCGGTGGGTATCGTGCTGTGCTGGAGGAGCAGCTGGCATATCGTGGCGAAGGTCCTCGCTTCGGTGGCGGTGGCGTTCATGGTGTACTTCTCGGTGACCATGTACCAGGCTACGCAAGCGCTCATGGCGGCGGGCATGGCGTAGGTCGTCCGCGCCGCTCGGTTCGCGACTCTCTGCGGAAGAAGGGTCGTCCCGCTCGCAACCGAGCGGGACGACCCTTGCTTTTTCGGAAGGCGAACGACTCCTGTGCGATTTTTCGCCTTTCGCCGCAAGAGCGTATCGCGAATGTTCCTTGTGCGCTATCATTTCCAACGAAAACAGTGATCCATTCAGTACGAGTTGCACAAGGATAACGATATGACGAACTTCGCGAACGGTCACACGACCGTCCTGGCAGGCCACGGTTTCGCCGAGTCCGGCCCCTACCTCTTGATCAACGACGTAGAGCAAGGCGAGCAGCACCGTTTTCCCGTGTTGGGCAAGACGTTCTCGTTGCGCCGCCTTCCCACGCGCCGCTGCGTGGGACGCTTCGATCTGGCGTCCTACACGAAGGAGGTGTGCCCGCTCAACGTGGAGCTGCTTCCCGATGCGAAGGACACGATGTGTCCGGCATGCCAGGAGGCCACGGGCTTCAACCCCTCGTTCTACTACGCCGACTTCATCTCCGCCCAGCAGCGCGCCTACAACCTGACGCCGCATTTCACGTACCTGGCGTACTTCTCGCCGAAGCACGTGAAAGCCGGCATCTCGTCGGAGACGCGCGGCATCGAGCGCCTGCTGGAGCAGGGCGCCCGCGCGGCCCGCATCGTCGGCCGCTTCGGATGCGCCGACGACGCGCGCGAGCTGGAGGCGGCGCTGTGCGCGCAGCCCGGCATCCTGGAGACGATGCGCGCGTCGAAGAAAGTGGACTTGCTGGTGAACGAGCGCTTCGATTTCGTCGAGGCGAAGGCGGTGCTCGACGACGTGGTGGAACGTCTGGGTCTCGAGGGCGCTGAGCCGGCTCAGGACCTGTCGCCCCACTACTTCGGCGGCCCGTCGCCCGACTGCCACGACTTGCAGGTGCCCGAAGGCCACGACGGCGAATGCGGCGGACGCTGCATCGGCATGGTGGGCGGCGCGCTGGTGTTCCAGCAGGAGGGCACGAACTACGTCGTGTCAGTCAAAGAGTGGGAGTCGCACGAGGTCGAGCTGCTGCTGGACGAAGTGGTGTGCACGTACGACTTCGCGCCCCAACAGTTCTCCTTGTTCTAAGGCGGGGTGGGCGAGGGCGTGCGCCTTCGCCCCGACGGCGGCATCGCGTGTGCGGTATCGACCGAAATGCCGCAGATCCGGCTTCCCTCGACTTCCTTGCCTTTTCTACGGGCAGGCTTCATTGCGGCTTCGGAATCGCTGCTTTTCAGGAACGGCACGGATGGTCGGTTCGATCTGCTGCAAAAACGGGTTTTTGGCGGCAAGGGGAACGAACGCTCCCGGCGGAAATCTTGCGACCAGGTGTTTTTCAGGCTTCCCCGTGTTCGAGGGCTTTCGGTGGCGCTGAAGCCGCGAAATTGCTGCCAAGAACCCGTTTTTGCAGCAGATAGCTCAGTCCAAAGCGTACATCCGTCGCTTGATGCGGACGGCGTTTTTCCGCGTGCGGGGAATCGATAGGATGCAGCGTCCTTTTCTTCGGCTAAACATTCTTTCCTCGAGGTGCGGCGAGCCGTGATCGCGCTCCTTCTATGACGTAAAATAAAGCGGTTGTCCGAAACGTTCTGCAAACGGCTTGCTTTACTACTCTACTGTGATAAAGTACTACCAGCAAACGAACGGCGTGCGCGGCCGCGTGCGAACCGGCGAAACGATGCAGCGAAGGAAGAGAACCATGGATTACGTGACACCGGCAGGGTTCAGAGACGTGCTATCCGACGAGGCGTGCATGCGCGAGCGCATCGCTCGCGACGTGCAGGCATGCTTCGCGGCGCGCGGCTACCTGCCCATCGAGACGCCGACGCTGGAGGTCATGGACGTCATGCGCGCGGGCGGCCGTATGCCCGGCTCTCCCTTCAAGTTCTTCGACGCGAGCGGCGACCTTCTGGCCATGCGCCCCGACGTGACGCTGCAGGTGGCGCGCATGTGCGCGACGCGCCTCGCGGGCCAGCCGGGGCCGTTCCGCTTCCGTTACATGCAGCGCGTGTTCCGCGAGGCCGAAGGGCGCATGCAGGCGCAGGCGCGCGAGATGACGCAGATCGGCGTGGAATGCATCGGCGAGGCCGGGCCGCAAGCCGACGCGGAGGTGGTGGAGCTCATGGCGGAGGCGCTGGAGCTCGCGGGCGCGCGCGGCTGCAAGCTGGCCCTGGCCACGGTGGGCGTGCTGCGCGCGCTGCTGGCGGCCAGCGGGGCGTCCGCGCAGTGGACCGAGCGGGTGCTGGCGGCGTTCCACGCCTCGAACTTCGTGGAGGTCGACCGGCTCACGGGTGAGGCGGCGGCCGTGCCGCCCGTGTTCGCCGCGGCCATCCGCGCGCTGCCGCGCATCCGCGGCGGGCGCGAGGCGGTGGAGGAGGTGCGCGCGCTCGTGGCGCCCCTGGGGTGCGAGGACGGCCTCGACGACTTTGCCCGCACCTGCGACCTGCTGGCCGAGGCGGGCTTGGCCGACCGCATCCTCGTGGACTTCTCGGTGATGAGCTCGTTCGATTACTACACCGGCATCGTGTTCGAGGCCTACGCGCCCGAGCTGGGCACGCCGCTGGGCAGCGGCGGGCGCTACGACAACATGATCGGCTCGTACGGCGAGAGCCGCCCGGCCGCCGGCTTCGCGTTCTCGTTGGAGCAGGCCATGGCCGCGGCCGCCGCCGCCGAGCGCTCGGTCGACGACGAAGCCGCGCGCCCGCTGCGCATCGCGGTGCCGAAGGGCTCGCTCAACGCCGACACGGTTGCCGCGCTCGAGGCCGCGGGCCTCGATACGACCGGGCTCGACGACCCCGGCCGTCAGCTCATCATCCGCAACCCCGGCGTCGAGTACGTCATCGTGCGGCCCACCGACGCGCCCGCGTTCGTGTCGCTGGGCGCGGCCGACTGCGGCATCTGCGGGAAGGACTCGCTGCTGGAAGCGCAGTCCGACGTCGTCGAGCTGGTCGACCTCGGATACGGCGCATGCCGCTTCGTGGTGGCCGAGCCCGCCGGTGCGGCCGAGGCCACAGGCGAGCACTACCGCCGCCTGGGATCGCTGCGCATCGCCACGAAGTACCCCAACATCACGCGCGCCCACTACGCGAAGACGGGCACGCAGGTGGAAATCGTGAAGCTGCACGGCAACATCGAGCTGGCGCCCCTCACGGGCATGGCCGAGCGCATCGTCGACATCACGGCCACCGGCACCACGCTCAAGGAGAACGACCTCGTGGTGGTGGACGAAGTCCTTTCGTCGACCGCGCGCTTCTTCTCGAACACCTGCGCGTTCCGCACGGACGCGCGTATCGTACAATTGGCGAATACGCTGCAGCGGAACGCGGAAGCCTCCGCGAGCCCGGCCGGCGAGGAAAAGGAGTAGCCCATGCGCCGCATCATCTTGCAACCTGGCGAGCAGTTCACCAACGCCCACCTCAAGCGCACCGGCGCGTTCAACGCCCAGGCCCTGACGGCGGCCACCGCCATCATCGAGGGCGTGCGCGAGCGCGGCGACGAGGCCCTGCGCGCCTACACCGAGCAGTTCGACGGCGTGCGCGTGGAGGAGTTCCGCGTGTCGCAGGCGGCTATCGCAGAAGCCATCGTGAACGTCGACGACAAGACGGCGCGCGCCCTGCGTCAGGCCGCCGCACAGATCCGCGACTTCCACGAGCGCCAGAAGCAGCAGAGCTGGTTCACCGTGCGCGAGGACGGCGCGCTCGTGGGCTCGAAGGTGGAGCCGCTGGAATCCGTGGGCATCTACGTGCCGGGCGGGCGCGCGCTGTACCCGTCGTCGGTGCTGATGAACGCGCTGCCGGCCGCCGTGGCCGGCGTGAAGCGCATCGTATGCGTGACGCCGCCGACGGCCGACGGAACGCTGGATCCGGCCATTTTGGAGGCGTGCCGCATCTCGGGCGTCACCGAAATCTACGCGGTGGGCGGCGCGCAGGCCATCGCCGCGCTGGCGTACGGCACCGAGTCCATCGCGCCCGTGGCCAAGATCACCGGACCCGGCAACGCCTACGTGGCGGCGGCGAAGAAGGTGGTGTCGGGCGATGTGGGCATCGACATGATCGCCGGCCCGTCCGAGGTGTGCGTCGTGGCCGACTCCACGGCCGATCCGGCGCTCGTGGCCATCGACCTCATGGCGCAGGCCGAGCACGACCCGCTGGCCGCCTGCTACCTGGTTACGTTCGATGCGGCCTACGCCGACGAGGTGGAGCGCATGGTTGAGCGCCACCTCAAGTCGTCCACACGCGCCGAGATCACGGCGGCATCGCTGGCCGACCAGGGCCTCATCGTCGTGTGCGACAGCATGCCGCAAGCCATCGAGGCCGTGAACGCCATCGCGCCCGAACACCTCGAGCTGCACGTCGACCACGCCTTCGACCTCTTGGGCGCCATCCGCAACGCGGGCGCCATCTTCCTGGGCGCCTGGACGCCCGAGGCCGTGGGCGACTACGCCGCCGGCCCGAACCACACGCTGCCCACGGGCGGCACGGCGCGCTACGCCTCGCCGTTGTCGGTGGACGAGTTCGTGAAGAAGTCGAGCGTCATCCAGTATTCGTCGCAGGCGCTCGCCCGCGATGCCGACATGGTAACCACCATCGCGCGCCACGAGGGCCTGTGGGCGCACGCCATGAGCGTGGAGATGCGCAAGAACCTGCTCGACACGGGCAACGTGTATGGGATCGAGGGCGGCGACGGAGCGGGCCGCGCGGCCGGAGACGGGGGTGCCGATGCGTAGCGTGTGCGCGGCCGCGCCCCAGCTGGCGGGCGTGGTGCCCTACGATCCGAAGTATTTGCCCGTCACCGCCGTCCTCTCGGCGAACGAGAACCCGCACGACGTCGACGACGAGATCCGCCGCGACATCATGCGCGAGGTGAAGCGCCTGCCCCTCAACCGCTACCCGGACCCGCTGGCCAACGACCTGCGCGACATGATCGCCGAAGCGAACGGGCTCGACCGCGACCAGGTGCTGGTGGGCAACGGGGGCGACGAGCTCTTGTTCAACCTGGCGCTGGCGTGGGGCGGGCCGGGGCGCACGTTCCTCAACCTGCCGCCCACGTTCTCGGTGTACGACGCGAACGCCCGCCTCACGAACACGTCGGTGGTGGACGTGCCGCGCCGCGCCGACTTCTCCATCGACGAGGAGGCCGTGCTGGCGCGCGTCGCCGAGGGCGGTATCGACTACCTGGTGGTGACCAGCCCGAACAACCCCACGGGGCAGCTTGCCAGCGAGACGTTCATCCTCCGGCTGCTCGACGCCACCGATGCGCTCGTGATGGTGGACGAGGCTTACTTCGAGTTCTCGCGCCAGACGATGCGCCCGTATCTGGCGCAGCACAAGAACCTCGTCATCCTGCGCACGTTCTCGAAGGCGTTCAGCCTGGCCGGGGCGCGTATGGGCTACATCCTGGGAGACGCCGAGGTCGTGCGCGAGTTCGTCAAGGTGCGCCAGCCGTATTCGGTGGACGCCGTCTCGCAGGCCGTTGCGCGCGTGGTGTACGCGAACCGCGCGAAGTTCGAGCGCGGCATCCTGGCCGTCATCGAGGAGCGCGCCCGCCTGATCGAGGGACTGAAGAGGATTCCCGGCGTGAAGCCCTTCCCGTCGGATGCGAACTACGTGCTGTTCCGCGTGGAGAACGCGCCCGTCATCTGGGAGGCGCTGTACGAGCGCGGTGTGCTTGTGCGCGATTTCTCGCGTGCGGCGCATCTGGAGAACTGCCTGCGCGTGACCGTGGGCGCCTCCGAGGAGAACGACGCGTTTTTGCGCGCGCTGCGCGATGCGGTGATGGGCAAGTGCGATTTGAAGGTTCCGTCGACCTGACGGCCGACGGAACGAGCCGACGGCTGCGACGCGAAGCTAGTCCCCGTAGGGGGCGGCTTCCCGTGGTGCCCGATCTCGCGGCGAGGTCGAGGACTCGCGTACCGAAGTATCCCCTACGGGGACTTCCTTCGGGGCGCGCTTCGTCCTCGCCCTCCCCACGATCTCGGGCACCACGGAAACCCTCGCTGACGTTGCTGGACCAGCGATAAAGAAAGGCCAACCATGAACCAGAGAACCGCCGAAATCGTCCGCACGACGAACGAGACGGACATCCGCGTCGCGGTGAACCTCGACGGCGCGGGTGCGACCGACATCGAGACGGGCGTGCCGTTCTTCGACCATATGCTGACGGCCTTCGGAAGGCATAGCCTGATCGACCTCGACGTGCGCGCAAAAGGCGATATCGAGGTGGACGCGCACCACACCGTGGAGGACGCGGGCATCGTGCTGGGCCAAGCCGTTGCGCGTGCGCTCGGCGACAAGCGCGGCATCGCGCGGTTCGGGTCGCTTTCGCTTCCCATGGACGAGGCTCTCGTGCTGGCGGCCGTGGACATATCGGGGCGCGGCCAGCTGCACTGGGCCGTGGACGTGCCCTGCGTCATGCTGGGCACGTTCGACGCGTCGCTGGCCAAGGAATTCTTCATCGCCTTCGCCGCGAACGCGGGACTTACGCTGCACGTGCGCAGCCTGGCTGGCGAGAACGCGCACCATATCGTGGAGGCGTCGTTCAAGGCCGCAGCGCGCGCCTTGCGCCAGGCCGTCGAGCTCGACCCCCGCATCGGCGATGCGCTGCCTTCGACGAAGGGCGCGCTATGATCGCCGTGGTCGACTATCATAAGGGCAACCTCAAAAGCGTCGAGCGCGGTCTGGTCGCGGCGGGCGCCGAGGTGCTCGTCACGAGCGATCCCGCCGCCATCGCCAAAGCCGATGCCATCGTGCTGCCCGGCGTTGGCGCGTTCGCCGACGCGGCCGCCACCATGCGCGAGCTCGGCCAGATGGACGCCATCCGCGAGCGCATAGCCGCCGGCGTGCCGTTCCTCGGCATCTGCCTGGGAATGCACCTCCTGTTCGAAGAAGGCGTCGAAGGCGCGCCGCGCGAGGACGACGAAACCTCGACCCACAACGCCCGCGGCCTGGCAGTGCTGCCGGGCGTGGTAACCAAGATGCCGAAACAGGATGAACACTCCCTCTCCTACAAGGTGCCACATGTAGGTTGGAACACCGTGCATTTCGGAGACGGCAGCGAGGGGTTCGGCGGCGCCCACCAAGCGAGTTCCGCACGAGCCGGACAGTCCTGTGGACTGTCCGAGCGAGCAGGACTGTCTGAGCGACTGGGCGTTGCCGAGCTCCTCGCGGACAGGTTTCAGGAATGCCCCCTGTTCGAAGGCATACCGTCGGGCACTTACTTCTACTTCACGCATGGCTACATCGCGCCGTCGGGTCCCTTCGTCGTCGGCGAGACGACGCACAGCGTGACGTTCCCGAGCGCCGTCCAGTACGGCGAGGCGGCGTACGGCGTGCAGTTCCATCCCGAGAAAAGCTCGGATGCGGGCGCGCGTCTGCTGCAGAACTTCGTGTCCATCGTGAAAGGGGCGTGAGCGCCATGTACCTGCTTCCAGCCATCGACATTCTGGGCGGCAAGGCCGTCCGCCTCGCCAAAGGCGACTACGACCGCGTGACCGTGTACCACGACGACCCCGCCGCGCAGGCGCAGCTGTTCGAAGAGCAGGGCGCGACGTGGCTGCACGTGGTGGACCTCGACGGCGCGCGTTCGGGCATCCCTGAGAATATCGCCATCGTCGAGCGCATCATGCGCAAGACCCTGCTCAAGGTGGAGGTGGGCGGCGGCGTGCGCTCGCTCGACACCATCGCGCGCCTGGCGGACGCGGGCGTGTCGCGCGTGGTGCTGGGCACGTCGCTCGTGGCCGACCCCGACTTCGCCGAGGCCGCCATCGCGCAGTACGGCAAGCTGCTGTGCGCGGGCATCGACGCGAAGGGCGGCGAGGTGGCCGTGGCCGGGTGGCGCGAGGGCGCTGGCGTGGCCGCCGAGGAGCTGGCGCGCGACATGTCGGCGCTCGGGTTCCGGCACCTCGTGTACACCGATATCGCGCGCGACGGCATGCAGACCGGCATCGAGGCCGCGGCGTACGTGCGCATGGCCGAGGCGTTCGGACATCCGGTGATCGCATCGGGCGGCGTGGCCGGCGTGGACGACATCGTGCGTTTGGGCGAGGTGGCCGGCAGCATCGAGGGCGTCATCGCGGGACGCGCCGTGTACGAGGGCGCGCTGTCGGTGCAGGAGGGCGTGCGCGCCTGCGACGAGGCCACGCGCCGAGCCGAGGCCGCCGCCGTCCAGGCGAACCCTTGTGGAATGTGAGTCCAACATGTTTGGTAAGGTCAGCGAGCGGGTTCTTCGCGAGCGCGATTGCCGCGAAGGCTCGACGAAGCGTGCCTTGGGCACGTGAGGAGAACCTGGAGCGGCAAGCGTGCCGCGAAGTACCCGCGCAGCGTCGGCACGTCCGTCGTTGCGTTAGCAACGACGGAAGGAGCGAGATGCTAGCGAAACGCGTGATACCTTGCATGGACGTGAAGGACGGTCGCGTGGTCAAGGGCGTGAACTTCGTGAACCTGCGCGACGCGGGCGATCCCATCGAGCTCGCGCAGCGCTACGACGAGGAGCGCGCCGACGAGGTGATCTTCCTCGACATCACGGCCACGAGCGACGACCGCGCCACCACGGTCGACCTTGCCAGCCGCGCCAGCGAGCAACTGCATCTGCCGTACTGCGTGGGCGGTGGTTTCCGCAGCGTGGCCGACATTCGCACGATGATCGCGGCCGGCGCTGACAAGGTGTCGGTGAACTCGGCCGCCGTGGCCGATCCGTCGCTCATCACGAGCGCCGCCGCGGCGTTCGGCTCGCAGGCCATCCTCTGCGCCATCGACGCGAAGCAGGTGACGGGCAACCCGAACAAATGGGAGGTCTACGTTGCGGGCGGGCGCAAGGCCACGGGCATCGACGCGGTCGCCTGGGCGCAGGAGGCGGCCCGGTGCGGGGCGGGGGAGATCCTGCTCACCAGCATGGATCGCGACGGCAGCCGCGACGGCTTCGACTGCGCGCTCACTCGCGCCGTCGCGCGTGCGGTGGACATCCCGGTCATCGCCTCGGGCGGGGTGGGCAAGCTCGAGCACTTCGCCCAAGGCGTCATCGAGGGCGAGGCCGATGCCGTGCTGGCTGCAAGCGTCTTCCACTTCGGCGAGCTTTCCGTCCGTCAAGTGAAGGAGCATATGCGCGCCCAGGGTATCCCCGTGCGGCTGTAGGGGTGGGGCGGCCCTCGTTTCCGGAGCGAACGCGACGACGGGTCGCTCGACCGCGATCCTCCATCGCGTCAAGGGGTCGCACGGCCGAGCCTTCCGTGCAGCTGAAAGCGCTGCGACTGGCGAAAAAGCATCGAATTCGGAAGTTTCTAGCTGGGTCGCAAGCTCGTCGGAGGCTCTTTTTGCGCATAGAGCCTGGTTGCTGGCTTGCTCCTTTCCGCTCCCGGGCGCCGCATGCGCTTGAAACGGGCGATGTCTTCCGAATTCGATGGCTTTTCGCCATTCAGAACGCCGTAGGCCGCACAGGTGGAGGAGCGATCCGGTTTTCGGACGATCCGACGGCATGGTTTGGGATCGTCCCGAGGACGTTCACGCGCCGGCCTTCCGCCTTCGCAGGAGAGAAGCGAGGGGCGGATGCAGGCTGCGGTTGCGCAAGCAGCCGCAGTACATCGATCGAGTGAGGATTATAGGTATGAACATTCCTGGCATCGCTTACAACGCCGACGGGCTCGTTCCCTGCATCGTGCAGGATGCAGACACGCTCGAGGTGCTCATGATGGCGTGGATGAGCGAGGAGTCGCTTGCGCTCACGCTCGAGCGCGGCGAGACGGTGTTCTGGAGCCGCAGCCGCCGGGAGCTATGGCACAAGGGCGCCACCTCGGGCAACGTGCAGAAGCTCGTGGAGCTGCGTTACGACTGCGATGCCGACACGCTGCTCGCGCTCGTTCATCCGGCGGGTCCGGCCTGCCATACCGGCGAGCGCACCTGCTTCTACCGCGCGTTCCCCCGCTAGCCGCCTCTCGCTCGGAACGCTCAGTGCAGCGAGGCCCGAGGATTCCGCTTATGTTGAGCCGTTGCATCATAGGGGTTGTGAGGATGCCGATCGTGCCTCATAATATTGCGTTCGATTACGGGATGGTTTAGAAGGGGACGCGAGTGACTGACAAGTCGACGGCAGGCCGTGACGGGGAAGCGGGCTCGACCGGCTTCGCTCGGGTTTCCATTGAAGCCCCGCGCATCGATGCCGCTACCGGGCTGCTTGGCAAAGAAGCCTTCTTCGACGAGGCCGCTGCGTATCTTAGGCATTCGGGCGCACGCGATGTCAGCATCGTCTGCTTCGATGTCGACCATTTCAAACTGTTCAACGATCTGCACGGACTTGATTGCGGCGACGAGCTTCTAAGGTACCTGGGTCGCGCCCTCGCCCTCCGCTTCTCGCCCGACGGGGCGCAACCGCTCGCGCGCCTTGCGGCCGATACGTTCGCCTTGTGCGCGACCGGCATCCGCCCCGAGCGTGTCGAGCGCATCCTCGTCGACATCTCCTCCGAATGTCCGAACGGCATCGACGCCATCGTGCGCGCGGGCGTGTACCGCATCGAGGATCCTGCTTCGCCGGTCAGCATCATGTGCGACCGCGCGGTCATCGCGCTTCGCACGGTGAAGGGCAGCTACTTCGACCGCGTGGCTTTGTACGACCCCGGCATGCGCGAGGCGCTCGTCCTCGAACGCGAGGTCGTCGCCGGCATAGAATCGGCGTTGCGCGAGGATCGCATCGAGCTGTTCCTCCAGCCGAAATGCAATATACGCACCGGCAAGATCGTGGGTGCCGAGGCGCTGGCCCGTTGGCGCCATCCCGAGCGCGGCATCGTCGCCCCGGGCGAGTTCATCCCGCTGATCGAGCGCAACGGCCTTGTGTGCTCACTCGACCTGCGCGTGTGGGAGAAGACCGCCGCGTGGATCAGGGGCCTCATCGACGAAGGAGTGCAGCCCGTTCCCGTGTCGGTGAACGTGTCGCGCGCCGACATCTACCTCGTGGACGTGGCCGCCGAACTGCATGCGCTCGTGGAGCGCTACGGCATCGAACCGTCGCTCATCGAGGTGGAGATCACCGAGAGCGCCTATTCGGAACGCCCCGATCGCATCGTGGCCGCGTTCGACGAGCTGGCCGAGCGCGGCTTCACCGTGCTCATGGACGACTTCGGCAGCGGCTACTCGTCGCTCAACATGCTGAAGGACATCAACGTCGACGTGCTGAAGATCGACATGCGCTTCCTCGACCGCGACGACCGGCGCAGCAAGGACATCATGGAATCGGTCATCCGCATGGCGCGCTGGCTGGACCTGCCCGTCATCGCCGAAGGCGTGGAGACGCGCGAGCAGGTGAACTTCCTTTTGGACGTGGGGTGCTCGTACGCGCAGGGCTACTACTACGCGCGCCCGATGGAGGCGGCGGCGTTCGAGGCGCTGCTGACCGACGGTTCGAAAGTTCAGCACGAGCAATGCGCTCTGCAGGATGCGCGCCGTCCCATCCTCGATTTCAGGGATCTGCTGCATGAGAACACCATCAGCGACCGCATGCTTTCCAGCATCATCGGCTCGGTGGCGCTGTACTCGTATGCCGACGGCGATCTGCGCCTGATTCGGGGCAACGAAGCGTACCGGCGCTTGATAGCGACGCTCGGGGAAGGCGTGAACGGCGCCGAGGAGGGCGGCAGCCTGCTTCCTTTCGTGCATGACGAAGATCGGGACGCCCTCGTGGCCGCGGCGGAGGAGACGGTGCGCTCCTGCCCCGACGACGGGGTGGAGGTGGTCGTGCGCCGCATGGGAACGAACGGCTGCCATTGGCATAAGATGCGCCTGTTCCATTTGAACACGACGAACGGTTCGGCCACGGTGTACGGCTCCGTGACCGACGTCACGGAGCGCATGGAGTACATGGAGGCGCTGCGCAAGAGCGAGCAGCGCTTCGAGATGACCTTGGAAGCCAGCGGCACGGTGGTGTTCGAGCTGGACATCCCCACGCGCACCGCTCGCTATTCGGAGTTCTTGCAGCAGGCGTTCGGCTTGGCCGAGACCGTGGCGAACGCCCCGGAGGGGTTCATCGAGCAGGGGACGGTTGCCGAGGAGTCCATCGAGGATTTTCGCGCCATCTACCGAGACCTCTACGCCGGCGCGCCTCGCACGTCGGCGGTTGTGCGCGCCATCATGGGAGACGGGTCGCGTGCGTGGAACCGCGTGACGCTTCTGGCCATGCCGAACGAGGCGGGCGCGCCCGTCAAGGCCGTCGGCCTCGTGGAAAACGTCACGCGCGAGACGGAGATGGATCTTTTGCTGAAGCGTCTCGGTCGTTTCGAGCAAGATTGAGGATCACGCCGTCCGCAAGGCGCGCCCGCACCGTTTCGTAGACCTTCCTCCATCGCTTTTACACGATACCTGCCGCTTTGCGCTTGAACGAAGGAAACACATGCGGTACCATGATGATCAGTTCTTTTATCTCACAGCACACATCCAACACACCCGCATCTCATCACGGAATCCATGCGCGCCGTCGCGCGCGTTTCACCTGTAATAGCCATTGTATAAGGAGGACCTGGGTGAAGTTTTTTCTGGACACCGCCGATCTCGACGAAATAGAAGAGGCGGCCAGCTGGGGCGTGCTCGCCGGCGTCACTACGAACCCGACGCTGTACGCGCGCACCGGAGGCAAGCTCGACGATTTCCACAACCACATCAAGCGCATCTGCGAAATCGTGGACGGGCCCGTCTCCGCTGAAAGCGTCGCCATGACGCGCGACGAGATCATCCGCGACGGCCGCGAGCTGGCCGCGCTTGCCGACAACGTGGTCGTGAAGATCCCCACCATGGTGGAGGGTCTCGCCGCCACCAAGGCGCTCTCCGAAGAGGGCATCCCCGTCAACATGACGCTGTGCTTCAGCGTGCCGCAGGCCATCATGGCCGCCCGCGCCGGCGCCCGCTACATCAGCCCCTTCGTCGGCCGGTTCGACGACATCGCCGAGGACGGCATCTCGCAGTTGGCCGACGTGGTGGCCGCGGTGAACAACTACGACTTCGGCCACGACGTGGAGATCATCGCCGCGTCGGTGCGCAGCGCGAACCACGTGACGCAGGCCGCCCTCATGGGCGCCGACATCGCCACGGTGCCGTTCGCTGCGCTCAAGAAGTGCGTGCAACATCCGCTGACCGACCGCGGCCTGGATGCGTTCATGAAGGACTGGGAGAAAGTTCAGCAAGCATGAGCGAAACCGAAGCAACCACGGAGGCTCCTGCGGCCGCTCCCGTCAAGCGACGTTCCACCAGCGTGAAGGCGAAGACGCAGGGCAAGGCCGAGGGCGCAGCCACTCCGGGCCGCAACTCGTCGGCCACGCGCACGCCGCGCAAATCGGTGAAGGCGGGCGGCGCGCAGCAGCAACAGCCGCAGGGCGGTTCGAACAACCGCCGCCAGAACGCCTCGAACGCCGGCAAGCAGAACAACGGCGGCAGCAATCGCCAGAAGCAGGGCGGCGGCCAGAACCGGCAGAACAACAGCCAGAACCAGCGTCGTCAGCGTCGCCAGCACGACAACAACCGCGGCAACCGCGAAGTGCAGCCCAGCGTGTCGCGCGAGGAGCTGGCGAAGCTCAAGGTGGCCGAGCTGCGCGAGAAGGCCGCCGAGCTCAACCTCGACGTGACGGGCCTCAAGAAGGCCGAGCTGGTGGAGGCCGTGTTCGAAGCCAGTGTCAAGGCCGAGGGCTTCATCGAGGTGTCGGGCATCCTCGACATCCTGGCCGACGGCTACGGCTTCCTCCGCACGCAGGGCTACCTGCCCAGCGAGACGGATTGCTACGTGGGTCTTTCCACCATCCGCCGCAACGGCCTGCGCAAGGGCGATCTCGTGTCCGGTCAGACGCGCCCGGCGCGCGAGAACGAGAAGTACGCCGCCATCCAGAAGGTCACGGCCGTCAACGGCACGCCCGTCGAGGAGCTGGGCAGCCGCGTGCGCTTCGGCGACCTCACGCCGGTCTACCCGGACGAATGCCTCGTCATGGAGCACGGCAAGAACACCGTCACCGCCCGCGTCATCGACCTCGTGTCGCCCATCGGCAAGGGCCAGCGCGGACTGATCGTCAGCCCCCCGAAGGCGGGCAAGACCACCATCCTCAAGGACATCGCCGCCGCCATCAGCGCGAACAACCCCGAAGTGCACCTCATGTGCCTGCTCGTGGACGAGCGTCCCGAGGAAGTCACCGACATGGAGCGCTCCATCAAGGGCGAGGTCATCTCCTCCACGTTCGATATGCCCACCGAGAACCACATCGCCGTGTCCGAGCTGGTCATCGAGCGCGCGAAGCGCCTCGTGGAATGCGGCAAGGACGTTGTCGTGCTGCTGGACTCGCTCACGCGCCTCGCGCGCGCCTACAACCTGGCGCAGCCGGCATCGGGCCGCATCCTGTCGGGCGGCGTGGACTCCACGGCGCTCTACCCGCCGAAGCGATTCCTGGGCGCTGCGCGCAACATCGAGCACGGCGGTAGCCTGACCATCCTGGCCTCAGCCCTGGTGGACACGGGCTCGAAGATGGACGAGGTCATCTTCGAGGAGTTCAAGGGCACCGGCAACATGGAGCTCAAGCTGGATCGCAACCTGGCCGACCGCCGCATCTTCCCGGCCATCGACCCGGTGGCGTCGGGCACCCGCAAGGAGGATCTGCTGCTGGAGCCGCAGGAGGCGCCGCTCATCTGGGCCGTGCGCCGCATCCTCGCGAACACGAACAGCACCGAACGCGCCATGGACATGCTGATCAAGTCGCTCAAGCAGACCGAGACGAACCAGGAGTTCCTCGTGCGCACGGCGAAGAAGGCCCAGCACACAAAGGCCGACGGCTCGCTGGAGTTCTAGGCGCGCCCATCCGTCATCCGGCCGACACCGTGCGCGCCGGTCGCGGTCTTATAATGGAAACCACCAGGGAACCGCATCCGTTGGGTGCGGTTCCCTGTCGCATACGGTAGTATGGTCAGACGCATGAACCAAGGAGGGACCATGTCTCAAGACAACAACTGGCAGCAGCAGGTGTGGCAGCAGCCTGCCGCGCCGCAGCAGCCTGTCGCGCCGGCCGCGCCGTACGGCTACGCCGTGCAGCCCCCGAAGAAAAGCCGCGGCTGGATCGTCGCCCTCGTGGCCGTCGTGCTCGTGTTCGCGCTGCTGGCGCTGGGCATGTGGTCGTGCACGTCGGTCATGTCCTCGTCGTTCGGGTCCTTCGGCACGGGCTCCACGGTCGACGACGTGGACTACCTCACGGGCGACGCGGTCGGCGTCATCGACATCGACGGCACCATCCAGTACGACAACACCACCTCCAGCCCCGAAGGCCTGAAGGCCCAGCTCGATCGCGCCGAGAAGAACAGCCATATCAAGGCCGTCGTACTGCGTGTGAACTCCGGCGGCGGCACGGCTACGGCGGGCGAGGAGATGGCCGACTACGTGCGCGGGTTCTCCGAGCGCACCGGCAAGCCTGTCGTGGTGTCCAGCGCGTCCGTCAATGCGAGCGCCGCCTATGAGATATCCTCGCAGGCCGACTATATCTACACGGCCAAGACCACGGCCATCGGCGCCATCGGCACGGTCATGCAGGTTACCGACCTGTCCGGCCTCATGGAGAAGCTGGGCATCTCGGTGGACAACGTCACCAGCGCCGACAGCAAGGATTCCAGCTACGGCACGCGCCCGCTCACCGAGGAGGAGCGCGCCTACTACCAGGATCAGGTCGACCAGATCAACGAGACATTCATCCAGACCGTGGCCGAGGGTCGCGACATGCCCGTCGAAGACGTGCGCGCGCTGGCCACGGGTCTCACGTTCACCGGCATGACGGCAGTCGAGAACGGCCTTGCCGACGAGATCGGCACCAAGGACGACGCCGTGGCGAAGGCAGCCGAGCTGGCGAACATCGCGCACTACACCACCGTCACGCTCAAGAATCCCACGAGCAGCCTGTCGAGCCTGCTCGACCTCATGTCAAAGAGCAACGTTTCCACCGACGATATCGCCCGAGCGCTGAAGGAGCTGGACACCGATGGCAGCATCGCCCAATAGCAACGAACGAATCTCGTGGCCCAAGCGCGCCGTCGTCACGGCGGGCATGCCCTACGGCAACAAGCCGCTGCACTTCGGCCACATCGCCGGGGTGTTCGTGCCGGCCGACGCCTTCGCGCGCTTCCTGCGCGACCGCATCGGCGCGGCCAACGTGCGCTTCATCAGCGGCACCGACTGCTTCGGCTCGCCCATCAACGAGGGCTACCGCAAGCTGGTGGAGGCCGGCGAGTTCGACGGCACCATCGCCGAGTACGTCGAGCGCAACCACGAGGCGCAGAAGAACACGCTGGACGCCTACGGCATCAGCCTGTCCATCTACGAAGGCTCCGGCATGGGGCATTCGGGCGACGTGCATCAGCTGATCACCGAGAAGTTCATCGAGAAGCTGCACGAGAACGGGCACTTGCAGCGCCGAAGCACGCTGCAGTTCTACGATGCGGAAGCGGGCACGTTCCTCAACGGCCGCCAGGTGGTCGGGCGCTGCCCCGTGCAGGGCTGCAAGTCCGAGCACGCCTACGCCGACGAGTGCGACCTGGGGCACAGCTACGCCCCCGAGGACCTCATCGCGCCGAAGTCGTCGCTGACGGGCACGACTCCCGAGATGCGCCCGGTGGAGAACTGGTACTTCGATTTGCCCGCGTTCGCCGACTTCCTGCGCGGCCACGTGGCGGCGCTCGAGGCCGACCCCGAGGTGCGCGCCATCGTGCCGCAGACCGTCAAGGAGTTCCTCAGCGCCCCCGTCGTCTACATCAAGAACGACGCCCGCGAGGCCTACGACGCCGTGGCGGGCGAGCTGCCGGCCCATCAGCTGCGCGAGGCCGAGAAGGGCAAGCAGAGCTTCGAGATCGAGTTCGCCTCCATCGACGACCGCGACGCGGCGCGCGAGGTGCTGGGGCGGGCGGGCATCCGCTTCCGCACGGGCAAGGCGCTCGTGCCGTTCCGCATCACGGGCAACATCGAGTGGGGCGTGAAGGCGCCGGTCATCGACGGGCTGGAAGGCCTCACGGTGTGGTGCTGGCCCGAGAGCCTGTGGGCGCCCATGTCGTTCACCATGGCCGTCAACGACAAGATGGGCCTGCCGCGCGGCAGCTGGCGCGATTTCTGGTGCTCGGAGGACGCCGAGGTGTACCAGTTCATCGGCCAGGACAACCTGTACTTCTACGGGGTTGCGCAGCCCGCGCTCATCGAGGCGCTGCGCCCTGGCGACATCCTGACGCCCGGCGTGACCGAGCATCCCATCCGCCAGACCACCCTCGTGGCGAACCATCACATCCTGTTCGGCGACAAGAAGGCCTCGTCGTCGGGCTCGGTGAAGCCGCCCACGGCCGACGAGCTGCTGGACTACTACACCGTCGAGCAGCTGCGCGCGCACTTCCTGGCGCTCGGCCTCGACCAGAAGTCGGTGGGCTTCAAGCCCAAGCCGTTTTTGGCCACCCCCGAGGAGCTTGCGGACACGCGCGTGGCCGACCCGGTGCTGAAAGAGGGCGCGCTGCTGACGAACGTGTTCAACCGCTTGGCCCGCAGCTGCTTCTACGAGGCGCAGAAGAACTTCGAGGGCTATATGCCGCTGGGCGATGCGTCCGAGGACGTGGTAGCGAAGGTGCACGAGGTGCTGCGCGCCTACGACGAGACGATGCACCGCGTGGAACTGCACACCATCATGTCCATCATGGACGAGTTCATCCGCTGGGCGAACAAGCGCTGGTCGGACGGCATCCGCGAGGTCGAGAACACGGGCGACGACGAGCTGCGCCGCCAGGTGCTCGTGGACTCGTTCTTCCTGCTGCGCATGGCGACGCTGCTCATGCACCCCGTGGTGCCGGCGGGCGCCGAGAAGATCTGCGACTACCTCAGCTTCGAGTTCGACGACTTCTTCAGCTGGAACTACGACTTCGAGAACATGGACGAGCTGTGCAGCGCCGGCGAGATCACTGAAGCCCGCCACCGCATCCGCGAGCTGCCCCCGCGCTTCGACTTCTTCGCGAAGCACCCGAGCCAGTACAAGTAACGTCCCGACAGGGGGCGGGCCTTCAACGGGGATGTTTTCGGGATGAAGAGCGCCCGTCCGCGGAATGCGGGCGGGCGCTTTCGGTTGACGTGCGTTAGGGAGGGACGGGTGGTTCGACGCGTGCGCAGCTATGGGTGGATTGCGTGCAGCAAAAACGCCGGTTTGGCAGCACCGGCCCGTTCGGACGCCTTCTTCTCGGGTTCGGGAGCGTTGTTTTGCGGAATGCGACCGAGCGCCATCTGGAGTTTTGTCGCTGCTCTTCACCAGTCGCGGAATCGAGGCTGCCAAACCGGCGTTTTTGCTGCACGCGAGCCGGCGAAAACGTGCGCGGCCGTTGCGTGGTCCGACAGCCGAGGGGCGGAGCAGGTTGCCGGGCTGGGCGCAAAGAGGGTTCCATGACAATCTCGAAGCAGTTTCGACGTGCCGGTAGGCTTCGCCAAACCGTATAATCCCAGGTGGTGAAAATCTTGCGTCGCCGCCGACGTCCGATCCGGCCGCCGAATTTGTCATGGGACCCGTTTTGCGCCCAGCTCCGCCTCGCTCTATGTCGGATTTGACACGTCAGGGTTCCAACGTGTCAAAGCACCCGTCCTCTTGACGCACTGGGTGCTGCCGTTCGCCCGCATGGACGCTCGCGACGGTGTGGGACGCAACATGAAAACGCCCGCCCGCATTTCGCGGACGGGCGTTTTCGGTTGGCTCGAGGTTGCGTGCTGCGAAGGGTTTAGGCCACTTCGAACAGCAGCGTCGCCGCAAGCGGGGACACCATGCCGTCGGCGGTTTTCGCGCGCACGGTCATGCGGTAGTCGCCCTTTTCCTCGAACGACGTGGTGAACTGCCAGTTCACCCACTTGTCGGCCGTGGCGCCGTCGGTGTCGCACGACGTCCATGTGCGGCCGTTGTCGAATGAGAACTCGATGGCGGCGATGGGGCTTCCCAGATCGTCGGCCACGCCTTCGAACGTGATCTCGTCGCCTGCCTTGAACACGCAGTCGTCGGAGTAGTTCATGATGTTGATCTTGTTGCGGTAGCACGGGTCCACCTGCTGCACGTCGGGCTCCGCATCCTCCTGCGTCAGCTCGATGTTCACGATGTCGCGCGTGAAGTAGCGCGCCACGGTCTCGGGCATCCACAGCTGCAGGCTCGACCCGGTGGCCGCCTCCAGCTCCTGGCCGTTCACCTGGTACGCCAGAAGCGCGTTCTTCTCCAGCGCGTAGCGCAAGGGCAGCGGCTGGCCGAAGCCGTCGGCGCCGTAGGCGGTGATGGTGTTCACGCCGTCTTCCAGGTCGGCCATCTCCACCACGGCCGACAGCGGCACGCCCATGACGGCCGCCTGGCCGAAGGGCGATCCGGTGGCGCACGAGCACGCCATCATCGTCTCCTGGTTGGCATCTTCGGCCAGGTCGCGCACGTCGATGGTGAAGTTCTTCTTGATGTTGCCGCCCACGTTCACGTAGAAGTTGGCCACGCCGCCCTCCACGTCGACGAGCTCGGTGGCAGGCTTCGAGCACATGCTGGTCAGCGCTGTTCCGAACACGTTGAACAGCTCGTCGTTGGGGGTGACGCCTTCCTGGTTGAAGGTGAACGCTCCCTGGGCGTTGGCCACGGAGACGTAGGACACGTCGTCCTCGTTGAACCATTGTGCGGTCACGACGTTGTCTCCCACGGCATGCGTCGTGGCGATCGGGTCCGCGTCGGCGGTCTGCGGTAGTCCGGCCGTAGCGCCGATACCGCCCACTGCTCCGAACATCAGCAGCGCGCCGCCGGCCACGCCGCCCGCGATCTTCTTGGGGTTGTAAGCCATGGCGTCCTCCTACTCGCTCTTCTCGTCAGATGCCGCCGCGACCTTCGGAGGGATCAGCGATGCGCTTTCCAGCACGGTCGTGTCCTCGGGGTTGGGCATCTTGTCCTTCGCGTTGAACATGACGGTCTGGGTCTCGAAGCTCGTCATGCCGCTTTCGGTGGTGGCGCGAACGGTCAGGCAGTACGCGCCTTCCAGTTCGGGCTTGTAGGTGAAGCTCCACCACACCATCTTGTTGCGATCCATGTCGCCGATATCGTACTTCGTCCACGTTTCTCCGCGGTCAAGGGAGAACTCGACGCTTGCGATCTTCTCGTCGTAGCCGTCCACGTAGCCGGTGAATTCGTAGGGCTGGCCGTTCTGCACGAGCAGGCCGTCGGGCACGCCGAGGATGGTGGCGTTGGGCTTGTTCATGGGAACGTCGTCCTCGTTCTGCCATCCGTTCGGGTTGCCGGCCCACTTGTCGGTGTAGTCGATGTCCTCGTCGGTGACGTGGTAGGTGTCGATCTGCTTCGAGTTGATCTGCGCGTCCACGCCTTCCACCCAGTTCGTGCACGGATAGCCGCGCGTCGCGTCGAGGTACTCGCCGCCGATCTTGTACACCAGCAGCGCCTCGTCGGAGTCGACCTTGTCCACGGGGAAGGCGCGTTTGGAGCTGCCGTCGGCGCGCAGCGCCTTCACGCCCGTCGTGCCGTCCTTGTAGCCGCCCGCCTTTTCGACGAGCCAGCTCACGGGAATGCCGGTTATCTCGGTGTTCGTGACTCCGCCGCCTCCCACCGGGTTCCAGTTGCACACCATCTTCGAGGTCTTCGTGATCACGGCGCCGTCGGCCTCGGCTTCTTTGATGAGCTCGGGCAGCGTGGCCGTGTACTCGGCGTTCACGTTGCCGTCAACGGTGATGGTCCATTCGTCGAACAGGCTTTGCGGCATCTCCAGGTCGAGGCCGTTCACGCCCGCGCCGTGGCGCATGTTGTCGTAGTAGGCGTGCATCCAGTCGTACGAGAACACGCCGCTCTGGCCCTGCGTCCTCTCTTGATCGATCTTGAAATCGCCCTGCACGTTCTCGACGTCGTTGATTCCCCACAGGCGATCGTATTTCGTGAGATCCCACAGCTCCAGGCCCGCACCGTTCTCGGTGGCGTTGTGGCAGGACATGCAGTCGCCCTGATACTGGTTGACGAAGTCGCTCTTCGTGCGCGATCCGTAGTGAACGGCGTGCATGAGCGTGCCGAACTCGTACTGCTTCGCGATGTAGCCCGGAGCGTAGGAGTGGCAGAACAGGCACTGCTGCAGCGTGGTCTTGTTGTCCAACTCGTCGTTCCAGGCAACCGGGTGCTCGTAGGGCAGGTGCTTCAGCAGCGAGTTCATGTCGGCATGGCACGATTCGCAGCCGCGGTTGTCGGCGTCCAGCCAGTAGGTGTTGTACGAGTTGGAACCGGCTTGGATCTGCCAAGCGTCGGGGTTCACCTCGTACTCGGTGGGCGTGCGCTGCACCATCTGCCCGTTCGGCAGGGTGCGCACTTCGGGAGCGTATTCGGTCGCAACCTGGTCCCAGCGGTCCCATAGGTTGTCGAGGTATTCCTTGCCGGGATAGTAGTTCTCGTCGATGTCCTCGTTCGTGGTGCCTTCGGCGCCGTCGATGACGGCCTGCTGCTCGGGCGTGAGCTTCTGCTCCTGCGGGACGGCGCCTCCGTCCCCGGACGGAGCGGCGGCGCCTGCGTTCTCCGACTGCTGCGGCGCGCATCCTGCCGCCAGGCCGAGCGTGCAGGCCGCGCAGGTTGCCACGATGATGGCCTTCTTGTTGAGCCTCATGCATCCCCCTTTCCTTGTCTTGGTTCCCGTCGTCCGCCATGCGCGCTCGCGCTTCGCCGTTTGCGTCCCTCCCTTCTTCCTCTTGCGTCGTCGATGCGCGCGGACCGTCCCATCGTAGGATGCGGGCTGCCGTGCGCGCCATCGCCCAAGTATCCGATTCGCGGGTCGTCCGATGATTTCCGCATCGGACACTTTGGCCGATGCCCGTGCAGAGCGGGGTGATTCTGCCGGTTCGGGCCGAACGCGCCGTTTTTTGAGGGTGCGGGCGTGCGAAGGGCGTGCGATAATGAGAGGCGGTCGCCGAGCGGTGGCCTGATGTTGGGGAGGCTTGGGGAATCACCGATCATGGGCAACCGCGGTCTGCAAATCAATCCGGTGGGCGTGCTCGCTTCGTGCGGGCTGGGGCTCAATCTGGTCTGGTGCACGTTGATGGGCCACACGCTGGGCTTCATGTCGTCAACAGCCGGCATGGATGCGTGGGCGAATCCGCGCCTGTTCTTCCTTGCCGGCATCCTTCTATGCACGGCGGCGTTCGCGACGGCTCCGCGTGCGCTCAAGCGCGCCGACGGCATGCTGCGCTTCGTGCTGCCGCTGTTGTCGGCCTTCGGCACGGCGTGCTTCGGCATGTCGTTCCACCAGACCTTCTTCGATCCCGGGGCGCTGGCCGTGGGCGGCCTGTTCGTGGCCGGCGTGGGCTACTTCTGGCTGGCGGCGCGCTATATGCTGCTGCTCGCGCGCACGCAGGGCTACGTGTGCGCCGTCGCCAGCATAGCGGGCAGTCTGGTGCTCAAGCTTCCCGTCTTGCTCGTGCTCAGCGCGTTCGCAAGCCCCGCAGTGCAGGTGATCGTCGCCATCGCCATGCCTGTGGCCACGGCGCTTCTGTTCGAAACGGCATGCACTCTTGCGCGCGATCGTGCCGATCTCGCGGCAGGGGAGGGCGTTTCGGATGCCGTTGCGCCTTCGAGGGCGGCTTCCGCCTCGGAGGGCTCTCGCGCTCGTACGGTGTTCGGCGTGCCGGCCGTCCCGCGCACGCGCGAGCGCACGTCAGCTGCCGAACGCCGCACCATGCTCGTGCTGTTGGCTATTGCGGCGGTGGTGCTGGCTGTTATCCGCTCGGTGAGCTACCTGGGGATGTGGGGCGATACGAACGCGAACATCTCCACGGCGCTGCCGTGGCTCACCGCCATGATCGTTCCGGCCGTCTGCGTCGTGGTGTTCGCCTACGCCGCGCTCGCGCGCCTGGCCGATGCCGCGTTGCCGATCCGATTCCAGCCTGCGCTGCTGCTCATCTTGGTGGGTTTGTTCGTCGTAGCCATCCAGGCGAACCCCACGGGAGCGTCGCTCGGGTTCCTCACCGTGGTCATACAGATCGACGAGCTGTTCGCGCACCTCTTGTTCTGGACCGTCGTGGTAACGGCGCTCGACGTGCTCGACGTGCCGTCGTACCGCGTCATGGGGGTGGCCGGCGTGGTCTATGCGGGAGCGTCCATCGCCTGGGTGCTGTTGTTGGGACGCGCGGCCATCGTGGACACGTTGCTCGTGATGCTGGCAACCTACGCTTTCGTGGTCGTTGCGCTGTGCGCCGTTTGGTTCGTGCCGAGTCGAAAGGATGCCGCTTCGGGCGAGGTCGCTGCTCCGCTCGTGCAGACGGTGTCGGACACGTGTCTCGAGCTGGCGGGACGTTATGCGCTGTCGCCGCGCGAGACCGAGGTGTTCGTGCTTCTGGCCCAGGGCCGCACGCGCGCCTTCATCCAGGACGAGCTGGTGCTGTCAGGCAGCACCGTGAAGACCCACGTCTCCCATATCTACGCCAAGATGGGCGTCCACGACCGCCAGGAGATGATGGACCTCATCTGGGGCTGACGCGTAGAATTCGATGGCGACCGCTCTCTCGTGGTATGATACCCATCCGGTTTTGCCCCTCCGACGCGAAAGGCCCTCCACATGCATGTAGATATATACACCGACGGTGCGGCGCGGGGGAATCCGGGGCCGGGGGGCTACGGCACGGTGCTGCGCTTCGTCGATTCGAAGGGCGCCGTCCACGAGAAGGAGCTGTCGCAGGGCTACGAGCGCACCACGAACAACCGCATGGAGCTCATGGCCGTGGTGGCGGGTCTCGAAGTGCTCAAGCGCCCGTGCTCCATCACGTTGTACTCCGACTCGCAGTACGTGGTGAACGCCTTCAACCAGCATTGGGTTGACGGCTGGCTCAAGCGCGGCTGGAAGAACGCGCAGAAGCAGCCCGTGAAGAACGACGATCTGTGGAAGCGTCTGCTGGCGGCCAAGGAGCCTCACGACGTGACGTTCGTGTGGGTGAAGGGGCATGCGGGCCATCCCGAGAACGAGCGCTGCGACGAGCTGGCCACGACGGCCGCCGACGGCGCGGGGCGCATTCGCGACGAGGGCTTCAACGGATAAGCGAGGATTCCGAAGCTGCACCCGGCTCACCCGAGGTTCGTATGATGTTCCTGTTCGATTTCCAAGCTGTTTCGTAGGCGAGCCATGCGATCTGATACACTAGCTCGCAATGTATACGAGCATCTGAGCGCAGGTGGAGGTTCCCACATGCAACAGCAAGCAATGCGCGCCCGCAAGGGCGTGTTCGCGGGAGCAGTGGCTGCGGCCCTCGCGGCGACTCTCATGATCCCTTCGTTGGCGTACGCCGATCCGACTGCCAGCGAAAAGCAGGCTGAAGCTCAGGCCGCGCTCGCATCGCTCAACAGCATGCAGAGTACGCTCAACCGAACCTCCGTCGTCTACGATGAGGCCTTGGCCGCGCAGAGAGAAGCCGAGGCCAAGCGCGACGAGGCGCAGGCGCGCATCGACGAGGCGAACGGCCAGATCGCCGACCTTCAAACCCGATTGGGATCTCGTGCGCGCAGCATGTACCGCACGGGCGGAAGCTCGTTCCTCGACCTGCTGCTGGGCGCCACCACCTTCCAGGAGTTCTCGACGGGTTGGGATATGCTCAACACCTTGAACGAGAACGATGCCGATCTCGTTCAGCAGACGAAAGATCTGCGTGCCGAAGTGCAGGAGCAGCAGGCCGCCTATGCAGAGCAGCAGCGCGTAGCCGCCGAGAAGGCCGATGAGGCGCTGCGCTCCAAGCAGGAGGCGGCGTCCACGATGTCCGCCATGCAGGCTACCTACGACAGCCTGAGCGCCGAAGCGGCCGAGCTGCTGGAGCAGGAGCGCGCTGCGCAGGCAGCCGCCGATGCAGCTCAGGCCCAAGCCGTGGTGGAAGCGTCTGCGCGTCAGGCCCAAGAGAACGCGAACGCTTCGGGCAATGTTGCTCCGGGCAACGATCCCTCGCCTTCTCCGTCGCCCGCTCCGAGCGAGCCTTCCGGACCCTCCTACAATCCTGTGACGGGCAATGCTATCGTCGACCGGGCGTACGGTTGCATAGGATTGCCATATTCGTGGGGTGGGGTAGGACCGAGCTCGTTCGATTGCTCCGGCCTGGTAAGCTATGCCGTGACTGGAAGCTTCTCCCGATGGGGAACCACGAACACGTTCATGGGCATGTCGCAGGTAGGTGATCCTCAACCTGGCGATATCGCCACCAGCTGGGGCCACTGCGGTATCTACATCGGCAACGGCCAGATGATCCATGCTCCAACCTTCGGCCAGACGGTGTGCATCAGCCCGGTGCAGGGTGACATGATCATCGTTCGCCCGTAGCCCCGGATTCCTCAAGCGAAAGAAAACGGCCCTTCGGGGCCGTTTTCTTTCGGGTGCATGCTGTGGCAGCGCCTACCGCACGCTGTTCTTGATGAGCGAGCGCAGTTCGTCGATGCCGGTGCCCTTCTCCGACGAGCACACCACGAGCGGCACGTCGGCCCCCAGCTTCAGCTGCTTCTTCAGGGCGGCCTTCTGCTTCATCTGCTGCTGACGGCTGAGCTTGTCGGCCTTCGTCAGCACCACGGCGAACGGCAGCTCGGCCTCCTGCAAAAAGCCGATCATGTTCACGTCGAGGTCGGACGCCTCGTGGCGGATGTCCACGAGCGAAACCACGAGCGCGAGGTCGCGATCCTGGTTGAAGTAGCCCTCGATGAGCTCCGACCAGCGGCTCTTGTCCGACTTCGACACCTTCGCGTAGCCGTAGCCCGGCAGGTCGACGAAGCGCACGCCGTCGCAGGAGAAGAAGTTGATGGTGGCCGTCTTGCCCGGCGTCTGCGACACCTTCGCCAGCCCTTTGCGGTTGAACAGCTTGTTCAGCAGCGACGACTTGCCCACGTTCGAGCGTCCCGCAAACGCGATCTCGGGCATGGTCGAAGGCGTGAGCTGAGACGATACGCCGAATGATCGCTCGAATACCACGTTGTTGATGTTCATGGGACGCTCCTTGCGGCCGTGCTGTTCGTCATGCTCCTCATGGTACCCGAACCGCGTCGGGGATGCGGGCGGAACCCGGCAACCCCCTCGCATTCCCCACGGGATGCGTCAGACGCGCTTGCGTCCCGTGTACAGCGCCAGCGCCATGCAGGCGAGGCTCGCCCATGCCCAGAATCGATGCTGCTTCATGTCCGACCTCCTTCGCTTCGATGTCGACGATACTAGTTAATCATGATTGACTTTATCCGACAACCGCATTATCCTTGATAAGTTAGATTCGTGCAACTTCAAATCGAAGCGCGCGGATGGGGAACCAACGAGAGAGAGGCGAAGCGATGGGATTCAAGAAGAAGAGCGGGCTGCTGGTGGGCGCGGGCTTTCTGCTGGGCACGGTGGGCGTGAAGGCGCTGACCAGCACCACCGCCAAGAAATGCTACGTGCAGGGCGTCGCGCAGGGGCTGCGCGCGAAGGCGACGTACGAGAACATCGTCGAACAGGCGAAGGCCGAGGTTGACGACATCGTGGCCGAGGCCACCTACATCAGCGTCGTCGGCAAGGACGGGGAGCGCCCTGCCGAGCCCGCCGTCGAGGCCGACGACCAGCCGGCGAAGTAGAACGCGATGGACTACGTCATCGCGAGCGAGGTTCCCGGCCGCTTGCGCGTGCGGCTGGTCGGTCCCGTGCCCGCCGACGATCTCGACGCGCTCTACCGCGTGCTGGGCGCGTGCCCGGCGGTGGAGCGCGCGAACGTCTACCCTCGCATCGGCAGCATCGCCGTGCGCTACCGTGCGGCGGACGGCGCGCGGCAGCGGGTGCTCGATCACCTGGACGCCATCGACGCCGAGGCCATCGCCGAAGCCCGTTCGAGCTGCGGGCTCGAACTGGCACCGCGCACCCAGTCGCTGCTCATGGACATCGCGGTGCTCGTGGGGTCGTACTTCGCGCGCCGGTGGTTCCTGCCGAAGCCCGTCGCGGCCCTCGTCACCGCCTGGCGCTACCGCGGCTTCCTGGCGGCGGCGGTCCGCTCGCTCGGGCGGGCGCGGCTCGACGTGCCCGTGCTGGACGCTGCCGCCATCGGCATGTCGTTCGTCAAGCGCGACCCGCGCACGGCGGGTGAGACGATGCTGCTGCTGAACCTGGGCGAGACGCTGGAGGAGTACACGCGCTCGCGGTCGGAGGGGGCGCTCGTGAACGCGTTGCTCGACCTCCCGGAAACCGCGCAGCTCGTCGAGGGCGACCAGGAGGTCCAGGTGGCTGCGTCGGACCTCAAGCCGGGCGACTGCATCGCCGTGCGCACCGGCATGCCCGTGTGCGTCGATGGCGAGGTGGTGCGCGGCACGGCCATGGTGAACCAGGCCGCCCTCACCGGCGAGCCGCTGGCGGTCGAGCGCGGCGTGGGCGACAACGTGTTCTCGGGCACCGCGGTCGAGGACGGCGAGATCATCGTGCGCGTGACGGCGGACGCGGGCGAGACGAAGCTGCGCTCCATCGTGGCGCTCGTGGAGCAGGCGGAATCCTTCAAATCGGAAACCCAGTCGCGCATGGAGCAGCTGGCCGATCGCATCGTGCCCTGGAACTTCCTGCTGGCAGGCGCCGTGGCGCTCACCACGCGCAGCCTCGTGAAGACGTCGGCGGCGCTCATGGTGGACTACTCCTGCGCCCTCAAGCTCACCGGCTCCATCGCCGTGCTGGCGGCCATGAGCCAAAGCGCGCAGGCGGGCTTCACCGTGAAGGGCTCGAAGCACTTCGAGGCCATGGCGGCGGCCGACACCATCGTGTTCGACAAGACCGGGACGTTGACCGAGGCCACGCCCAACGTGGCCTGCGTGCTGGCGCTCGACGGGTGGAACCGTCGCGAGGTGCTGCGGCTGGCCGCTTGCCTGGAGGAGCATTTCCCGCACCCGGTGGCCCGCGCCGTGGTGCGCGCGGCCGCGGAGAAGAACCTTCGGCACCGCGAGCGCCACGCCGACGTGGAGTACCTCGTGGCGCACGGCATCGCGTCGTCGCTCGACGGCAAGCGCGTGGTCATCGGCTCGGAGCATTTCGTCGTGGAGGACGAAGGCGTGTCCCTCACCGAGGAGCAGAAGCGCCGCGTGGCCGACGAAACGGAGGGGCTGTCGCCGCTGTACCTGGCGGTGGACGGCGAGCTGATCGGCGTCATCGGCATCGAGGACCCGCTGAAGGCCGGGGTGCGCGAGGCCATCGCCGACCTGAGGATGCTCGGGTTCAAGCGCGTCGTCATGCTCACGGGCGACGGCGAGCGCACGGCGGCGCGCATCGCGGACGCCGCCGGCGTGACGGAGTACCGCGCCAACCTGCTGCCCGAGGACAAGTACGCCTTCGTGGAGCGGCTGAAGGCGGAGGGGAGCAAGGTGGTCATGGTGGGCGACGGCGTGAACGACGCCCCGGCGCTCTCGCTGGCCGACGTGGGCATCGCCATGGGGCAGGGCACCGCCGTGGCGAAGGAGGTGGCCGACATCACGCTGACGGGAGGGCACCTGAGCGCGCTCGTGACGCTGCGGACGCTGAGCGCGGGGCTGACCGCGCGCCTGAACGCATCGTTCAAGGAGGTCATCGCCATCAACTCGGCGCTGCTGGCGGCGGGCATCGGCGGCCTCATCACGCCGCAGACCTCGTCGCTGCTGCACAACGCGTCCACGGTGGCGCTCAGCGTGAGGAACGGCGGGACGTACCGCGCCTAGCGTCAGGCCGTCGGCGGCGCTGCGAACGCCTCCTCGAAGGCATCGCCGATCGACGCGAAGCCGTGCAGTACGGGCTCGTCCGAGAACAGGTCGAGCAGCAGGGAGCGCTGGGCGGCCGGGAGGTCGAGGTCGTCGAACCAGGGGAGCTTCGCGTGCCGCCTGCTGCGCACTGCGGCGGGGCTCGCGTACAGCAGGAACAGCAGCACGTCGGCGAGCCCGGCGCGATCGGATGCGGTCGCGGCCGGGCTCGCCGCGTTCCGGTCGAAGAAGCCGGCCAGCCCGAAGTCGACGAGCGACACCGTTCCCTCGGCGTCGATCAGCAGGTTCGCCGGCCGCACGTCGCCGTGCGCCACGCCGCGGCCCTCCAGGTGCGCGAGCGCGTCGATGACCTGGCGGCCGATGGAGGCGATCGCCGCTTGGTCGAACGACCGCCGTTGCCGGAACAGCAGGCGGTCGAGGGAGGTGCCGGGCATGAGGCTTTGCGCCATGAAGCAGCGCCCGCGGTCGCGCGCGTCGTCGCGCTCGCGCACGATGCCGAGCCAGCGGGGGACGGCGGGGTGCGCGCACAGCGACAGCGCCTTCGCCTCTCTCCAGAGGGCGTCGCGGTCGAGGGACCCCTGCTCGGGTTTGATCAGCTTGAGGGCCGCGCTGCGGGGCTCGCCGCTTGCGCGCGAGGCGCGAAAGCACGTGCCGAACCGGCCTTGGCCCAGCACGGCGTCGAGCCGCCATGCGCCGAACGTGCGGCCGACGAGCCTGCGGTCGCCGGCCGCGGTGGCGAAGCGCGCTAGCCGCGCGGCGTGCCGCATTCGGGGCAGAACTTCGCGCTGGGAGGCAGCGTCGCGCCGCATTGCGCGCAGAACCCGCCGCCCAGCTTCTCGCCGCATTCGAGGCAGAACTTGGAGCCCGCCGGCACCTGCGCGCTGCACTTCGGGCAGGAAAGGGCGCCTGCGGCCGAGGCGGCACGCGGAGCCTGCGCCTGCGCTTGGGGTGCGGCCTGCGCCTGGCCGGGGATGGGCTGCGCGTTCTGCTGGGGGTAGCCGTGGCCGTAGCGCTTGCGGTCCGAGCTGCTGAACGAGCCCACGAAGCCGCCGAGCTTGCCCATGAATCCTTGCGGTTGATAGTAGCCGCTGCCTTGGTTGGTGCGGTGCTTTTTGCGACCGCTCATGGAGAAGAGCCCCATCGGGTGGTCCTTTCGATCAGGTGGGTAGCTGCGCCCCAGGATACCGGATGCGATCGGGCTCCGCCGCTTCCGCCGCCGACTCCCGGAAAAAACCAAGGGGCACCGCTTCGCTTGCCCCAAGCCCGTCCCCAAGCTCCAACTCTCAATGCAACCAAGTATCTGTCAATGACAGCCGGGCATGCGAATTCGCCCATGCTAACCATTTTTTTCGTTTTGCGCGCGATTTGGCGCTTCGAAGCGTCCTTGGACACCGATCCTCGAAAGTGGTTTTTACGTTTCCGCAGGTCGCGTGATTCGTGTTCGATCGCTACGGGTCAGCATGTCCCCTAAACGGGACAACGCGCACCCCTGAACGAATGCAAAACGAAAAAAAATGGTTAGAACTCGACGTTTCGCGTGCCGCGCCACTATTGACGTGAACCGTCGTTCACCCGTTGATCAGTGTGCTCTATTTCGGGGCAACCCGTCCGCAAGCCTCTTCACCAAGCTAGAGCGTACCCGTAGGAGCCGCTTGGTATGCAGCCAGATACCCGTCAATGGTGGTTGAACGGCAGACCTTCGGCTGTATGACCGGAGCGTTGCGTGTTCGGAACGCTTCCGGGGCCGGCCTTTTCCGCCGCTACACTTGAAGCGTCCGTCGCCGCGCCGCGTCGGGCGCAACGAGGAAACGGACGAGGAAGGGCGGTCGGATGGGCAACGCGAAGAAGCGAAGCGGAAGCGTGGCGAGCATGCTGCCCGTGCTGCTGGCGTGCTCGTTCACGGCCTCGTTCGGCCAAAGCATGATGAACGTCGCCCTGCCCGAGCTGGCTGAGCGCTTCGGCGTCACGCTCTCCATCGCGAACTGGGTGATCGTGGGGTACATGGTGGTCGCGGCGACGGCCATCATGCTGTCGGCGTTCATGCTGAGGCGCCTCGGGCTGAGGCGCGTGTTCTTCGTCGGCGCGGGGGCGCTCGCGCTCGGCAGCGCGTGCGCGCTGCTCTCGCAGGACTTCCCGATGCTGTTCGCCAGCCGCCTCGTGCAGGCGGTGGGCACGGGCCTGTTCTTCCCGTCGGTGACGAGCGTCATCATGACGAACTCGCCGGCCGCGGTGCGCGGCACGCGCCTCGCGCTGAACAGCGGCGTCATCGCCGTGGGCCTTGCCATCAGCCCGACGGCCTCGGGATTCGCGCTCACGCAGTTCGGCTGGCGCGCCATGTTCGTCGTATCGCTCGCCATGTCCGTCGCGCTGCTCGCGGTCGGCTTCTTCCGCATCCACGGCGGCCCCTCGACGAAGCGCGTTCCCATCGACGCGCTCAGCGTGATGCTCGGGCCGCTCGGGTTGGCCGCGTTCCTGTACGGCTTGGGCGAGGTCACGCGCGATCTCGCCCCCTCCCTCGCGGCGCTCGCGGTCGGCGCGGTGCTGCTCGCCCTGTTCGCCTGGCGGCAGTTCGCGTTGGAGAGCCCGCTGCTCGACCTGCACCCCCTCGTCCACCCGCGGTTCGCCGTGGGCATCCTGCTCGTCATGGTGGGCATGCTCACGTCGTTCTCCATGAGCATCCTGCTGCCGCTGTGCTACGAGGGGGCGCTGGGGTACACGGCGTTCTTCGCGGGCCTGCTGCTGCTAGGCCCCGTGCTGGTCAACGCGGCGTTCACGTTTTTGGGCGGCCGGGTGTTCGACAGGCACGGCGCGTGGCCGCTCATACCGGCGGGCCTCGTGCTCGTGCTCGTCGGGCAGGCGACGGCGTTCTTCTCGGCCGAGAGCATGATCGCCATCCTGATCGTCCTGTCGTCGGCGGCCGTGTACGCGGGCGCCGGGTTCGTGGTGGCGCCGTCCAAGACCGCGGCGCTCGGCACGCTGCCGCCCGCGACGTACTCCGCCGGCGCGTCCATCAACTCCACGGCCGTGCAGATCGCCTCGGCCATCGGCTCGTCGCTGTTCGTCGGCGTGCTGTCGGCCGACGTGCTCAGGGACACGGCGGCGGGCGCGGCGAAGGCGTCGGCGTACGCCGCGGCGTTCGAGCACACCCTCTCGATAGCCGTCGTCATCGCGGCGGCGGGGCTGCTCGTCGCGTTCTTCTACGCCCGCGCCATGCGCAAACCGGCCGGTAAGCAGCGGTGACAACTTCCGGTTGTCGAGAAAAACCGTGAAAAGCATCCGAAAGTTGGTTGAGGGAACCGCGGTTTCGGTGCATGCTGTAGAGAGAAGGCAAGCGAGAGGAGAATCCTATGAGCTTCCGAGACAACCTCCAGCATCTGCGCGGAACGCGCGATTTGAGCCAGGCGCAGCTTGCGACGCTGCTCGGCGTGAGCCGTCAGTCCGTGGCGAAGTGGGAAGCCGAGAAAAGCTACCCCGAGATGGACAAGCTCATCAAGCTGTGCGACCTGTTCGAGTGCTCGCTCGACGACCTCGTGCGGGGCGACTTAACCGGCTGCGCGACGGCGAACGAGGCGATCGTGGAGGCCGAGCCAGCCTCCGCAGCCACGCCTGTCGATAAGGACGGCTACGACGAGCACATGCGCCGTCGTGCGTGGGACGTCGCTGCGGGCGTGGCGGTGATCGTCATGAGCTTCGGGGTGGCGATGTTCGTGACGGGTGGCGGTTACAACAGCACGACGGTTTCGGCGAACATCGTCGTCCACCTCGTAGGGATCGCGCTCGGCCTGTGCTTTTTCGTTCCGGCGTATCGCAGCCATGCGGCGTTTCGCAAGGAGTATCCGGTGGTCGAGGACTGCTACACGCCGGAGGAGAAGGCGGAAGCGCGCCGTCGGAAGCTGTTCGGCGTCGGCGGCGGTGTCGCGCTGCTCGTCTTGGGCATGTTCATGCCCGGCATGCTCCAATCGATTCAGATGTTCTCGTTCGTGCCGTTGGCGCTGTTCGCTTGCTTCGCCGCCGCGGCCGCTCTGCTCGTCCACTCCGTCATGATGGATCGCCGCGTCGACGTGTCCTTCTACAACGGCGCCCCCGATTTCACGATCCAATCCCTCCTTCGAGGGCGTCGTACTGACGCCTGATCTCGTCGCGCAGCTCGTCTTCGGCTTGAACGTGGGCGCCGCCGTCGGCCGGCCGTGAATTCGCCGTATCCGCTCGCAGTTGTGGGCAACCGCGCACAACTGCGTCCTTTTGCGCTTTCCGCTTGCAAACGCTCGGGGGCGTGGTATACTTCTGCAGTTTCTAAATACGCATGCTTGCGCGACCCGATCCGCTAGTGGCCAACTGAAAAAGGCTGCGGATCTCGGGGATGACCGCAAGCAGAGGACTAACGAATGGAGAGAGTCATGACGAAAGTCAGCATTACTTCGCTGCTCGATGCGGGCAGCCACTTCGGCCATCAGACGCGCCGTTGGAACCCCAAGATGAAGCCGTACATCTTCGGCAGCCGCGGGGACATCTACATCATCGACCTCAAGCAGACGCTCGTGGGCCTCGACCAGGCGTACACGTTCGTGTCCGAGCTGGCCAAGAAGGGCGGCACCGTGCTGTTCGTGGGCACGAAGAAGCAGGCCCAGGAGGCCGTCGCCGACGCTGCCAACAAGTGCGGCATGCCCTACGTGAACGCTCGCTGGCTCGGCGGCATGCTGACCAACTTCGTGACCATCCGCTCCCGCGTGAACCGCATGGAGGAGCTGGAGGCCATGGAGGCCGACGGCCGCATGGCCGTGCTGCCCAAGAAGGAGCAGATCCTGCTGCACAAGGAGCTGTCCAAGCTGCAGACGAACCTCAACGGCATCCGCAACATGAAGCGCACGCCCGACGCCGTGTTCGTGATCGACACGAACCGCGAGGCCATCGCCATCCATGAGTCCCGTCGTCTCGACATCCCCGTGGTGGGCACGCTCGATACGAACTGCGATCCGGACGACGTCGATTTCGGCATCCCCGCTAACGACGACGCCATCCGCTCGGTCCGCCTGCTGGCCGACTTCATCGCCGACGCCGTCATCGCCGGCGTGGGCGTGCCGGTGACCGCTGCCGACATGGCTGCGCCCGCCGAGGCTGCCGAAGCCGTCGCCGAGGCCGCCGTCGAGACCGCTGCCGCCGAGGTTGCCGTCGAAGCCGTCGCCGAGGCTGCCGTCGAGGCCGCTGCGCCTGCCACCGAATAAGCTGCTTCGCGCATCTACCGCACTGAACGCGCCGCCCCGCTCACCCAGCGCGGCGGCGCTTGACACCCCGCCGCGTCCCAAGGCCGCGGCATCGTGAGAGAAAGGATCAACGTGGCTGCTGTTACCGCTTCCATGGTCAAGGAACTCCGTGAGATGACCGGCGCTGGCATGATGGAGTGCAAGAAGGCGCTCGTCGAGGCCGACGGCAACATCGACCAGGCCGTCGACGTGCTGCGCACGCGCGGTCTCGCCGCCGTCGCCAAGAAGGCCGGCCGCGCCACCAACGAGGGCACCGTCATGGCCATCGTCTCCGACGACGCCACGTCCGGCGCCGTCGTCGAGCTCAACTGCGAGACCGACTTCGTGGGCATGAACGACAAGTTCAAGGCCTACGCCGAGAAGATCGCCCAGGCCGCCCTGGCCTCCAAGCCGGCCGACCTCGAGGCCCTCAAGGCCGCCGACGCCGCAGGCGAGACGGTCGAGGCCGTGGTGACCGACGCTATCCACACGCTGGGCGAGAACATCCAGCTCGCCCGCTTCGCGGTGGTGGAGGGCGGCGCCGTGTCGTCCTACATCCACGGCGGCGGCAAGATCGGCGTGCTCGTGCAGTTCGACGTCGAGGGCATCGACCCCGCGTCCGACGGCTTCAAGCAGTTCGGTCGCGACGTGGCCATGCAGGTCGCCGCTGCGGCTCCGGTCGCCGCGACGCGCGAGTCCGTCGACCCGGCCATCGTCGAGCACGAGAAGGCCATCTACATGGCGCAGGCCGCCGAGTCCGGCAAGCCCGAGGCCATCCAGGAGAAGATGGCCACCGGCCGTCTGGAGAAGTTCTTCAAGGAGAGCACGCTGACCGAGCAGCCCTTCGTGAAGAACCCGGACCAGTCCGTCAGCGAGTACGCGGCTGAGGTCGCCAAGAACCTCGGCGGCGAGATCAAGATCGTCGACTTCAAGCGCTTCGTGCTGGGAGAATAGTTTTGTTCCGGCGGCCTGACGGCCGTCGGAACCGCTCGACGCTGCGAAGCCCCCTCGCACCGATCCTCGGCTCTTTTCGCTTGTCTTCGCGTACCGAAGTACGCTCAGCCGCGAAACGAGCCGACTATCGGCACGAGGGGGCTTCTCGCTGTCTTGCTGCGCCAACCTGCGTTCTTCGTTTCGGTACCAGCAGCTATCGGCCCTTCTGCTTTCGTTGTGATGATGGTGGGCGCGCAGCCTCCCTGTTCTTATAATGGTGGGTACCGCGAAGGGCGCCTCGGACGGCGTCCGCCACCCAATGAAACCAACGCCCGGACCCTCGTCGTCGCGGGCGCGGAGGATGCTTCCATGGCTGAAGAGATCATCATCGTACAGGGCAACAACACGCTGGCCGGCGACGTCGCCGTGTCGGGCGCGAAGAACTCGGCGCTCAAGCTGATCGCCGCCGCGTTGCTGGGCCAGGGGGAAACGACCATCCATAACGTCCCGCTCATCTCGGATATCAGCATCATGTCCGACGTGCTGCGCTGTTTGGGCGCGCGGGTGGAGCGCGACGGCCATACGCTGACGGTGGACACCTCCGCCGTCGACAAGCACGAGACCCCCTACGAGCTGGTGTCGAAGATGCGTGCGAGCATCTCGGTGCTCGGCCCGCTCGTTGGCCGCTTCGGATGCGCCCGCGTGGCCATGCCGGGCGGCTGTCAGATCGGCGCTCGCAAGATCGACATGCATCTTGTCGGCCTCGAGGCTATCGGCGTGGAGTTCTCCATCGACCACGGCTTCCTTGAGGCCAGCACGCCCAACGGGCTGCACGGCGCGCACGTCGTACTCGACTTCCCCAGTGTGGGAGCAACCGAGAACCTGCTCATGGCCGCCGTGGCGGCCGAGGGCTCCACGGTCATAGAGAACGCCGCGCGCGAACCCGAGATCGTGGATCTTGCGAACATGCTCGTGTCCATGGGGACGCGCGTCACAGGCGCGGGCTCGGACATCATCGAGGTCGAGGGCGTGCCGCTTTCTTCGCTGCATCCTTGCGAGCACACGACGGTGGGCGACCGCATCGAGGCCGGCACCTTCCTGGCCGGAGGCGCGCTGACGGGCGGTCCCGTCACCGTGCACGGCATCGATCCGTCGTATCTGCGCGTTGCGCTCATGAAGCTCCGCGCCATGGGCTGCGACGTGGAGACGGGCGACGACTGGATCACCGTGGGCCGCACGCGCCCGCTGGCTCCCATCGACTTGCAGACGCTGCCGCATCCCGGGTTTCCCACCGACCTTCAGGCGCAGTTCATGCTGCTGGCCGCGTTCGCCGACGGCATGTCCGTCATCACCGAGAACGTGTTCGAGAACCGTTTCATGTTCGCCAGCGAGCTCATGCGCATGGGCGCGGACATCGCCATCGAGGACCATCACGCCCTCGTGCGCGGCGTGGACGTGCTGCAGGGCGCCGACGTGTCGTCCACCGATCTGCGCGCCGGGGCGGCTCTCGTGCTGGCCGGCATTGCGGGGGAGGGCGAGACTCGCGTGCACAACATCGGCCATATCGATCGCGGTTACGAGGACTACGTGGGCAAGCTGCGCGCTCTCGGCGCCGATGTCGTGCGCGCTGAAACCGAGCAAGCCCAGACGTCCCGGTAGCGAGCTCCCATGGTCAACAAACGCAAGCAGGGCCTGACGCAGGCTCGTGCGAAACTTACGTCGCATCGCATGAGGTCGGCAACGGTCGGCACCCATGTGCCGCGACGCTCGTCGCGTCATATGAACGGCGAGGCGGTGGGATTCTCCAGCCCGCGCAAAAGGAAGCGCGCGGCTCGCGGCATCGTGGAAACTATTCTGCCCGTCACATCGTCGGGCGAGAGCTCGTCGCAATACGCCCGTCGCGTCAGCCGTCGCGAATTCGCCCAGGACATCCAACGTAAGGCGCGCATCCGCCGCATCGTCGCGATCGCGGTCTGCCTGCTCGTGGCGGTTGCCGTCGCCGCCGCCGTCGGCGTGGCGACGTTCTTCGGGTCGCTCGATGCGAAGCTCGGGCTCAAGGATTCCGATGCAGCGTCGGCGCTCGTTGCTCCCAAGGCCGATGCGAAGGCGTTCTACACGGTGGTGTCGGCCGACCTCGATGCGCCGGGCTCGGCGAATGCGACGGACGGCCCCGACGCCATCGCGCTGGTGCGCGTCGACGAGGAGACCCGCGCCGTCACCGTCGTCTCGATTCCGCCTACGCTGCAGGTATCGCTGAAGGACGGCAAGAAGCACCCGCTGCGTGAGGCTTCGACGCAGGAGGGCGATGCCGCGCTCGTGTCGGCCGTGGCCGACTTCGCAGGGGTGAACGTGGCTCATTACGTGAAGACCGACGCCGAATCCATCGTGCGCCTCGTGGACGTCCTCGGCGGCGTCGAGGTGAACGTGGCCGAGGAGGTGGACGACCCGAACGCGGGCGATGCCTACCTGCCGGCGGGCGCCCAGACGCTCGACGGCGCGCAGGCGCTCACGTTTTTGCGCGCCAGCAACTTCTCGAACGGCCTCGAAGTCCAGGCGGCGAACCAGCGCGAGCTGCTCACGGCACTGTCGCTGCGCCTTCTGGGGGAAGGGCGGCTGAGCTTCCTCGCCACGCTCGACAACGTGGGAGGGTCGTTCCAGACCGACCTTTCGGCTGCGGCCGCGCTTTCCGTCGCCGATGCGCTTCGCGGTGTGGACTCTTCCTCGGTGTACGGGGCGCTTGTGCCCGGCTACGAGACCGCGCGCGATGGCGCGAGCTCGTATGCGGTGTCTTCCGATGCCTGGAAGAGCATGATGGAGCTCGTGGCGGCCGGTTCCGAGCCCGTGGTGGAGCAAACGGCGCCCCAGGTGGATCCGGGCAGCTTCACCATCACCGTACGCAACGGCTCGGGCGTGACGGGCGGAGCCGGCCAGATCGCCGACGCGCTGAAAGACCGCGGCTTCGACGTGACCGAGACGGGCAACACCGACACGTACGTTTACGACGAGACGCTCGTCGTGTACAACGACGACGCGTTCGAGGCGGCGGCGGAAACCGTGGTGGCATCGCTCGGCCTGGGCCGTACGGTGCCCGGGGCGGGTTTCTACACGTTCGATACCGACGTGTTGGTGGTTCTCGGCAAGGATTGGAAGCCCACATCGTAGACTGTGGTAGAATCGGCACCTGAAAGCAAGATGTTCAAGTTCAACGAAGGAGCTTTACCATGGTAGACAAGAACGATGTGGCGGCGGTGCTCGAGCTCATCCGCCCCAGCCTGCAGGCGGACGGCGGCGATGTGCGCCTCGTCGACGTGAACGAGGACGGCGTGGTGTCGGTGGAGCTGCAGGGTGCCTGCAAGGGCTGCCCCATGTCCCAGATGACGCTGGCCAACGGCGTGGAGCGCATCCTCAAGGAGCGCGTTCCCGGCGTGACGAAGGTCGTTCCGGCCGACCTGTAAACCGGATCGATTTCGAAGGCGAAGGAGGCGGATATGGCGCAGTGTTGGGAACGCCGCGGGTGCGACGAGGAGATGATGTCGCGCTGCCCGCACAACATCCCGGGCGAGCCGTGCCCTGCCGATTGCCGCTTCGCCGCATGCACGCGCTCGACGCACGAGGTGTGCCAGGATTTCAACAAGCTGCTGAATCCCGAGCGCGATTACGACGCGGCCGTCAAGGAGGTGTGTCGCTTCTGCGAGCACTTCCTGGAGCACGGCCCTGGCGTGGCCGAGCGCACTGGCGAAGTCACGAGGCAGGGCAATCCGAACCGGTTTCTGCTCTAGCAGGGCGAACCGGTTCGAAACGCGCGCATCCGCGAGGAGCGCGCGACAATCGCAGCGAGCAACCGCGGCCGTGCAGGACATCTGCGCGGCCGCGCGCTACCCCCATACCAGCAAAGAACCGACGAAAGGGAGACGATGGCAGAGCAGGCTCACGGCACGCTGAAGGTGAAGACCGGGTTCGCGGAGATGATGAAGGGCGGCGTCATCATGGACGTCGTGAACCCCGAGCAGGCGAAGATCGCCGAGGACGCGGGCGCGGTGGCCGTCATGGCTCTGGAGCGCGTTCCCGCCGACATCCGCGCGCACGGCGGCGTGGCCCGCATGAGCGACCCCACCATGATCGAGGGCATCGTGGAGGCCGTGTCCATCCCCGTCATGGCGAAGTGCCGTATCGGGCATTTCGTGGAGGCGCAGGTGCTGCAGAGCCTGGGCGTGGACTTCATCGACGAGAGCGAGGTACTCACCCCGGCCGACGACGAGTACCATGTGAACAAATGGGACTTCGACGTGCCGTTCGTGTGCGGCGCGCGCAACCTGGGCGAGGCTCTGCGCCGCATCGCCGAGGGCGCGGCCATGATCCGCACGAAGGGCGAGCCGGGCACGGGCAACGTGGTGGAGGCCGTGCGCCACATGCGCACCGTGACCACCGACATCGCCCGCATCAAGGGCCTGCGCGACGAGCAGCTGTTCACGGCTGCGAAGGACCTGCAGGCGCCCTACGAGCTGGTGAAGTGGGTGGCCGAGCACGGGTGCCTCCCCGTGGTGAACTTCTCGGCCGGCGGCATCGCCACGCCCGCCGACGCGGCGCTGATGATGCAGCTGGGCTGCGACGGCGTGTTCGTGGGCAGCGGCATCTTCAAGTCGGGCGATCCAGCCAAGCGCGCCCGGGCCATCGTGGAGGCCACGACGAACTACGACGACCCCGACACCATCGCCCGCGTCTCGCGCGATCTGGGCGAGGCCATGGTGGGCATCGAGATCTCGGACATTCCCGAGAACGAGCTCATGGCCGGCCGCGGCTGGTAAGGCGGGTTCCGGCGGCTTGCCAGCCGCCGGAACTGCTCGACGCTGCGGCGCACCGAGGTGCCCCGCCTTCGCGCGATGTCGAAGGTTTGCGTACCGAAGTACGCGGCGCCTCCGCCATCCCACGAATTCGGGGCGCCTCGGCGCCCCTCGCTGACTTACTACGCCAACCAGGGAGGTGTCAATGGAACCTGTGAGAAAGACGATCGGCGTCCTGGCCTTGCAGGGCGCCTTCCGGGAGCATCGGCGGATGCTGGAAGGCCTGGGGGCCGACACGCGCCTCGTGCGCTGGCCATCCGAGCTGGAAAGGCTGGACGGCCTGGTGATCCCGGGCGGCGAGTCCACGGCCATCGCGAAGCTTCTGGCCATCCACGGCATGTACGGGCCGTTGCGCGCCGCGCATGCGGCCGGCATGGCCGTGTTCGGCACGTGCGCCGGTGCTATACTCATGGCGCGCGACATCGAGGGGGCCCGCTCCGACCAGGAGCCGTTGGCGCTGATGGACGTGCGTATCCGCCGCAACGCCTATGGGCGGCAGATCGACTCGTTCGAGACGACGGTGCCGTGGGCGGGCATCGAGGGCGACCCGGTGAAGGGCGTGTTCATCCGCGCCCCGCGCTTCGCCGATCTCGGCGAGGGCGTGGAGGTGCTCAGCACGTCCGAGGACGGCGAGCCGCTGGCCGTCCGCGAAGGCCGCGCGCTGGCCGCGGCGTTCCATCCCGAGCTCACCGACGATTCCCGCGTGCATGCTTTCTTCCTGGAGCGCGTCGTCGGGTCGTGAGGAGCCTCTCCTGCGTTGCCGGGGCGTTTCCAATCGCGGGAGCGCGCTCGACGAGTTCTGCTACAATGAAGACGAAGGAAGGCGGGCGACGAAGCGAGAGGAGCGTGAACCTATGAGCAAAGGCGTGACCTGTCCTGCGTGCGGGGCGGTCGGTTTGGACGTGTGCCGTTATGAGTCCATGATGGTGGTGCGCGCCGATCTCGCGATGTTCACGCTGCGCTGCCCGCACTGCAAAGCCACCGTGTCCAGCATGCAGCCCATTCCGCCGCAGCTGTACGAGGAGGTGCGGTTCGCCGCCCTCGAAGTGGGCGCCGGCATGGGCCTTGAGTAGCGGTTCCGTCGGCATCGTGCCGGCGGAACTTTTTTCTATGCGGTTCGAACGACAACCGAATGCCCGTGCCGCGCGGGCTGCGAAGGAACGACATGCTCAACGACATCTACCAATCCATCGATCCCGTCCTGTTCGCGTTCGGCCCGTTCACCGTGCGCTGGTACGGCGTCGCCTACGTGCTGGGCTTCGTTTTCGCGGGCCTCGTCATCTGGCGCGTCGCGCGCCGCTGGCGCGTGCGCGTGGATGCGGATTCACTGCTGACCATCATGTTCTGCGTCATCATAGGCGTCATCGTGGGCGGACGGCTGGGTTACGTGCTGTTCTACGGCGAGGGGTACTATTTCCAGCATCCCGAGCAGATCCTCGCGTTCAACAAAGGCGGTATGAGCTTCCACGGCGGGCTTATAGGCGCGCTTTTGGCGGGCATCGCGGCTGCGAAGCTCACTCGTATCCCGTACCTCACGTTGGCCGACCTCGGCTGCATCGGCGCGCCGCTGGGCCTGCTGTTCGGCCGCTGCGCGAACTTCATCAACGGCGAGCTGTGGGGCGCGCCCACCGACGCCGCCTGGGGCGTGGTGTTCGGAGGCGCCGCGGGCACGATGCCGCGCCATCCGTCGCAGCTTTACGAGGCCTTTCTCGAGGGCGTCGTCATCTTCGCCGTGCTGTATCTGCTGTCGCGACGCATGCCGCCGCGTCCGCGCGGCACGTTTCTGGGCACGTTCCTCGTCATGTACGGATGCTTCCGCTTCCTCGTCGAGTTTGTGCGCGAGCCCGACGCGCAGCTGGGCTATCTATGGGGTGGCTGGCTTACCATGGGGCAGCTGTTATCGGTGCCGCTGATCCTCGTGGGCGCCGGCGTGCTGGTTTATGCGCTTGTCGTGAAAAAGCCCCAAAAAGGGCTTCCTGAAATGAAACAATCTGAGTAACATATAAGGGAATCGAACGCACGGCTCCTCGAGGCTTCGACTCGCTAAGCCGTGCGATTGGTTACGGTTCGGCGGCAACCTTGCCTGCGGTAACGGTTTGCTTGCCGGGCGAAGCTAAACTGGCAACAGATCATATTGGCTGCAAGTTTTATCAGACGACGAAGGGGGACTTCCCATGGATCTCAAGTTCTACAAGTGCATGCACTGCGGCAACATCGCCATCAAGCCGTTCGACGCGGGCGTGCCGCTGGTGTGCTGTGGCGAGAAGATGACCGAGCTCACTGCCAATACCACCGATGCCGCGGTCGAGAAGCACGTGCCCGTGGTGCGCGTCGACGGCTCGAACGTGCACGTCGAGGTGGGCAGCACGCTGCATCCCATGACTCCGGAGCACTACATCACGTTCATCTGCCTGGTCACGAAGAACGGCTACCAGATCGTCGAGCTGACGCCGGAGGATGCTCCCGTCGCCGACTTCGCCATTGCCGAAGGCGATGAGGCTCTCAAGGTGTACGAGTACTGCAACCTGCACGGCCTTTGGGTCGCTGAGGTGTAGACGGCCCTGCGTTTCGCGCATGACGCGCCCGTCCCGCTTCGCGGGGCGGGCGTTTTCGTTTGCGTTGCGGTCGGCGCGCGTGTTACCGCTGCGGATGTTTCACGTGAAACATTTGTGCTGAATGGGCGTTTAGGCACTCGTTCGGTCGCGTTTGGCGTTTTGCCCGCGCGGCGCGGCTGCGCGGGGTTCGCATCATGCGTCGCGCTTGCCGCCCGAGCGGCCCATCCCCGCATCCGTCTCGCCCGCGCGCCATGGCCTCCGAGCTTCCGACGGCTCCTCGGATGGCGAAAAAGCATCGAATTCGGAAGTCCCCGACGGTGCTGCGGGTTCGTCGGGAGGCCTCCTCCTGTATCGCTCCTGTTCGCGGGCGTCTCTTCTTTCGCCGCCGCGCGCAGGGTCTCATCGGGGCGCTCGATTTCTTCCGAATTCGATGCTTTTTCGCCATCAGGGGAGCCTCCGTGCGTCTGCAAGCTGCTTGGGAGGTCGTCCGACGGGGCGTGCGATCCCTGGGGCGAGACGTTTCTCGGGAGGTCATGCGCCAGGCGTGCGGTCGGGACGTCTGCTCGGAAGGGAAGAGCATGCATGCCGCCATCCTGAGTTAGCGGATCTCCGTTCGCCATCCTGGGCGCGCGCAAGCGAGTCGAAGGATCTCGCGCAGCGCGCGAGGATCCGAAGGCGGCTTCGAAGCCCGTTGCCGCTCGGAGACGCCGCGCTTGTGTGCAGACTCGTCGGATTGGGGTGGCGCGACGGGGGCTCGCGGGGATTTCACGGTATGATGGATCCCATGGAACGGGCGCGATCGAGGAGGAGCATGGCAAGACGCACGAAGATCGTTTGCACGCTGGGACCTGCCGTCGACGACGAGACCGCCCTGCGCGGGCTGCTGTCCGCAGGCATGGACGTGGCGCGTTTCAACTTCTCGCACGGCTCGCACGACGAACACCGGGCGCGCATGGATCTGCTGAAACGCGTGCGTCGCGACCTCGGCTCGCCGTGCGCCATCCTGCTGGATACTCGCGGCCCCGAGATCCGCACGGGCTCGCTTGCGGGCGGACGTCCCGTGGAGCTGCGGGAGGGCGGTTCCCTCGTGCTCACCGAGCGCGTGGTGGACGGCACGGCGCAGCTGGTCTCGCAAACCTGCGCGGGGTTGGCGCGCGTCGTCGGGCCCGGCCAGCCCATCCTGCTGGACGACGGGCTCATCGAGCTTCGGGTGGAGGCGGTCGAAGGCTCGGACATCCGCTGCACGGTGCGCAACAGCGGGCTGTTGGGCGAGCGCAAGTCCGTCAACATCCCCGGCGCCAGCGTGCCGCTGCCCGTGATGACCGACCAGGATCGGGCCGACCTCGTCTTCGGCATCGATCAGGATGTCGACTTCGTAGCGGCCTCGTTCGTGCGCAACGCCGAGGGCGTGCGCGAGTTGCGGCGTTTCCTCGACGAGCACGGCGGCGAGGGCGTGTGCTTGATCGCGAAGATCGAATGCGCCGAGGCGGTGGAGAACTTCGAGGACATCATCGAAGCGGCCGACGGCGTGATGGTGGCGCGTGGCGACTTGGGCGTGGAGGTGCCGGCTCACAAGGTGCCGCACATCCAGAAGGAGATCATCCGCGCGTCGAACCGCGCGTCGAAGCCGGTGATCACGGCAACCCAGATGCTGGACTCTATGATACGCAACCCGCGTCCTACGCGCGCCGAGGTGGGCGACGTGGCGAACGCCATCTACGACGGCACCGATGCCGTGATGCTGTCGGGCGAGACGGCCGGCGGGCGCTACCCGGTGGAGGCCGTGCGCATGATGGCGCGCATCGCCGAGTCGAGCGAGCCCTACTTGTTCGACGAGCGCGCGCCCGACCGCAGCCGCGACAAGGCGCGCGTGGCGCTGGCCGTAGGGCTGGCCGCCGTGCAGACGGCCGAGAACGTGGGCGCCGCTTGCATCGTCGCGCCTACGATGTCCGGTCGCACGGCGCGACTCGTGTCGAACCTGCGCCCGCGCGTGCCCATCCTCGCGGTCACGCCGTTTCCGCGCGTCATGCGCCAGCAGCAGCTCAACTGGGGCGTGACGCCCATGCTCGGCGATGTGCAGGGCGACATGCGCCACGTCGTCGAGCAGGCGCACGACGCCGTGTTGGAGAACGGGCTCGTGCGACCGGGCGAGCTGGCGGTGTTCACGGCGGGCGATCCCTCCACGAGTCCCACCATCGGCGAGCCGGGCGACGGCGCGGCGGCCGCCACCAACGTGATGTACGTCGTGCAGATACGTCCCGGCGAAGGCGACGGCGGGCTATAGGCCGCGGCGGACGGTGCCGGCCGTATGCGGCGGATAACGGACGATAGGCTTCGGATAAGGAGTTGACCATGGGTTTCTTCGACAATGCGCAGGAAGTGCTCGACCGCGGCGTGTCGGCGGCGAAGGGCGCCGTCTCGGGCGTGGCGGTGGAGCAGCAGGCGTTCGTGAAAGGGTTCGCTCGTCTGTGCAGCGAGGGCTCGAGCCAGGGATGGCATGAGAGCAACGGCGGCAACGCGTCGTACCGGCTTGCGCCGGAGGACGTGGCATCCAGCCGCTCGTTCTTCTACGACAATCCCAGCTCGTGGGTGCCGCTAGGCGTGCAGGTCGCCAACCTGGGCGGTGAGTTCTTCCTGGTGACGGCCGCGGGAGCGCACATGCGCAACGTGGCGCTGGACCCCGACACGGGCGCGGGCATCGTGGAGGTCAACGCCGCGGGCGACGCGTGGCGCATCGTGTGGGGTTTCAAGAACGGCGGCGTGCCCACGAGCGAGTTCCCCAGCCACGCAGCCATCCAGTCGGTACGCAGGGAGACGACCGGCGGCACGGGCCGGGTGCTGTACCACGCCCATCCCGCAAACGTGGTGGCGCTGACCAACGTGCTGCCGCTCGATGCGCGCACGTTCACCCGTGCGCTGTGGAAGATGCTGATGGAGGCCATGATCGCGTTTCCGAAGGGCATCGGAGTAGTGCCGTGGATGGTGCCGGGCGGCCCTGAGATCGCCAGCGCCACGGCCGACGCCATGCGCGTCTACGACGCATGCGTTTGGGCTCACCACGGTCTGTTCTGCGCTGGGAACGACTTCGACTCGACGTTCGGGTTGGCGCAGACCATCGACAAGGCCGCGACCGTCTACGCGCAGGCGCGCGCGATGAACGGCGGCAGCGACCGGTTCGCCAGCGCCATTCCCGACGAGGGCCTGCGCGGCATCGCCGAGGCGTACCATCTTCCGGTGAACGAGGCGTTCCTCGCTTAGGTTGGGAATTTCCGGAGAAAACGCGTGCGTTGCGGCGTCGACTGTGCTATAGTGCAAAGGCTTGTCTTCGCCTTGGTCGGAAACCAAGGCCCGTAAAGGAGAACCATAATGAAACAGGGTATTCATCCGGAGTACGTGGACTGCACGGTCAAGTGCAGCTGCGGCAACACGTTCCAGACCCGTTCGACGAAGCCTGAGCTGAAGATCGACATCTGCAACGTGTGCCATCCGTTCTACACCGGCCAGCAGCGCTTCGTCGACACCGGCGGACGCGTCCAGCGCTTCGCCGACAAGTTCGGTGCCGCGAAGGAGACCGTTGCTGAGCGCGAGGCCGCCAAGAAGGCCGCGCGTGCCGCCGCCATCGCCGAGGTCGAGGCCAAGAAGAAGGCCGAGCGCGAGGCGAAGGCCGCCGAGAAGGCCAAGCGCGCCGAGGAGTTCGCCAAGAAGTCCGAGGCCGAGGCTAAGAAGGCCGCCGAGGCCGAGGCTGCCGCCGAGACCGCGCCCGAGGCTACGGCCGAGGAGGCCGCCGCGGTGGACGCTCTCGTCGAAGAGGCTCCTGCCGCCGAATAGCGCTTCTGCTGCAAGCACAGCGAACGCCCGGTCGATGACCGGGCGTTCGTGCGTCCAGGGACGATCCGCGCGCGTTGTCGCCCGAAAGCCGTGGTTTTCGCCCTCGAAGCGCGGCTTTCGGGCGACAACGGCATCGGCGGGGCCGCTTCAGGCGCTCCCTAGCCTTGATCGACGAACTCCTCGCCGCGCAGCAACTCCACGTCCAAAAGGTCGCCTTCGGCCCATCCCGCTTCGCCGAGGGGCGAGACGCGCTGCGCGTTCGACGTCATGCACGCGGCCAGCTCCCCGGCTTTGAAATCGAGGAAGTGTGCCGCGTAGCCCTCGTCGTCGCGCGTCACGTGTACGCGGGCTATGTTCGCCATCTTGGGGATGCTCGTCTTCGCGGCATCCGCCCGCGCCTGCACGACGGGGCGGCGGCGCAGCGGAATTCCCAGGATGCGCGCCGTGATCGCTTGCAGGCACCATTCGGAGCCGAAGTAGGCGGCCATGGTGGGGCCGGGCAGATCGACGACCGGTTTGCCGTCGGCTACGGCCAGCATGAGCGGCCGTCCCGGCACGGCGGCGATGTAATGGTGCACCACCTGCCCGCGGCGTTCGATCAGCTTCACGTTGAAATCCTCCTCGCCGAGGGCCGATCCCCCGTTGACCACCACGACGTCGGCGGTGGCGAGCGCCGCCTCGAAGGCGCGTTCGAGCTCGACGGGATCGTCGTGCACGAGGGGGAACACCACGGGTTCGGCACCGTACTCGATGAGGAGGTGCTTGCACATGAGGCTGTTCGTGTCCACGTTTTGACCTCGTCGGGGCTTGATGCCTGCGGGTACGAGCTCGCTGCCCGTGGGAATGAACGCCACGCGCGGTTTGACGCGCACGGGCACCATCGTGGCGCCGCCCATGGCGAGAGCGGCCAGGTCGGTGGGTCGGATAATGCTGCCGGCGCTCATGAGCGGCTCGCCCGCGCGCAGCGTGGAGCCGGCGGGCCGCACGCCCGAACCGGGCTCGACGGTCACGTCGTCGTCGAACGTTACCGATCCGTCCTCCCGAACGACCGCCTTCTCGATCATCACCACGGCGTCGAACGCGTCGGGGAAGTCGTCTCCGGTGTCGGCGCGCACGTAATCCACGCCGGGCTTCCAGCTGCTTGTGTCGGGCATGCCGTTCGCGAACGCTGCCGACTTCACCGCGATGCTGTCGAACGACGAGGCGCGCACCACCGGCAGCGTGTTCGTCGACGCCAGGTCGCAGGCGAGCACGCGTCCCACCGCGTCGTCGAGCGCCACGTACTCGACGCTCCTCGCCGGCTCCCATGCTGCGAAGAAGTCGGCCAGCGCCTCTTCGCGCGACGGGAAACCGTCCATGATCTTCTCTCCCATATGCATCTCCTCGTACCGTTTTTCGTTGATCATAGCAGGAAAGCCCGGCGCGCGCCGGGCTTTCCGTGGACGTGCGATCGATGCGGTGCCCTATGCCTTGGGCTGCGCGTTCGCGGCGATCTCGTTGAACTCGGACTCGCTCAGGTCGTAGCCGTAGAACGTCTTGAAGTAGCCTGCGACCGTCTTGTGCAGGTCGTTGTCGTACTGCTCGGGGTACAGCAGGCGCGGCAGCCACTGCATGCCCAGCACCTGGTTCACCGTCGGCGGGCTGTTCAGCCAGTTCCACGGCGTGCCGGGCACCTTGTAGTAGGAGCCGTTCTTGACGGCGGACAGGTCGGCGAAGGCCGCATCGGAGCCCACCGTGTCGTAGATGCTGTCCGGGCCGAACAGGATGACCGCAGGATCCCAGATAGCCAGCTGTTCCATGCCGATCTCGACGCCGGCGCCGCTGCCGGACACCTTGCCCAGGTCGGCGACGTTGTCGGCCACGAGGTCGATCACCTGGCCCTGGTAGGAGTTCTTCGCGATGGTGTTCGTCCCCTTGTCGCCGAGCAGGTACGCCACCTTCGCGCGGTCGCCCTCGGGAATCTTGCTCATGACGGATACAGTCTCGTCGTAGGCGGCCTTGCAGTAGTCGGACAGCTCCTTGCCGCGATCCTCCATGCCCAACAGCTCGCCGAGCTTCTCGTAGGCTGCGCCGTAGTCCTCCATCTTCGTCTCGATGACCACTACGGGGATGCCCAGCTGCTGCTGCATCGTGTCGAGGTCCTCTTTCATGCCGTCTTTGATCTCGCCGGTGTCGATGAGGATCTGCGCACCGGATGCGGCGACGGCCTCCTTGTTGAGGTCGCCTTTCGCTCCGAACGCGGCTCCTGTCACGGGCAGGTTGGCGTAGTCGCCTCCCAGGTACTTCGCCTGGTCGGCCGTGAGCTCCGTCGAGATCGTCACCAGCTTGTCCGGTGCCATCGTAAGCAGGACCTGCGTGGCGGTGTGGCCCGCCGGCGCGATGCGGTCGATCTTCGCGGGCACTTCCACCGTGCGTCCGGCCGAGTCGGTGAACGTGCGCGTCTCGTTCTGCGCCGCCTGATCGGTTTGCGCGGCGCCGTCGGCGCTTTCGGGTGCGTTCTGCGACGGAGCCTGCGAGCATCCGTTCAGCGCGAACGCCAGTCCCAGACATAGCGCGCCTACGACCAGCAGGCGTTTCGCCCGGGACATGTTCCTTGCGATGGTCCCTCCCATAGAATCTTCCTTTCTTCGACTTCGTTGCCTTGCGTTTACCGCTCTATCTCGCGTACGGGCACGCACACGCGCACCTTGTCGCCGTATAGGGAATTGACCTCCACGTCCACGTCGTAGATGGTGCTGACCAGCTCCTTGGTGATAACGTCTTTGGGGTTTCCGAAGGCGTGCACGCGTCCGTCGTTGATGACGAGCGTTTGGTCGGCGTAAAGAAACGCCTGATCGGGCTGGTGCGTCGATTGGACTATGCTCATGCCTTCGCGCGCGAGCTGGCGCACGGTGGACAGCACGCGCACGGTGTTGCCGTAATCGAGCGCGCTCGTGGGCTCGTCCATGATGATGGTGCGGGCGTTCTGCGCGATGGCGCGCGCGATGAGGACCAGCTGGCGTTCTCCGCCCGATATCTGCGTGTAGGGGCGATGACCCAGATGGGCGATGCCCACGCGCTCGAGCGCATCCCACGCCCGGTCGACGTGCATGCGCTTCGGCGTGGAGAACAAACCTATCCCGCCGCCCGCGCTCATCAGCACCACGTCGAGCACGTCGTAGGCGTAAGTGGACGAATGCGATTGAGGGATGTAGGCGACCTCGCTCGCGCGCTCGCGGATGGAGATCGAGCGCAGGTCCTTCCCGTTCACGCGGATGCTGCCCGTCCAGCTGTTGTTGAGGCACAGGATGCATCGGAACAGGGTCGATTTGCCTACGCCGTTGGGCCCCAGCACGTTCACCAGCGTGTTGTCGGGGATGCGGAAGCTCAGGTCGCGCAGCACATGGTGGCTGCCGTACGAGAAGCTGAGGTGCTCGACATCGATGCTCATAGCCCCTGCTTCCTCCTCGTGATGAGGTACAGGAAGAACGGCGCTCCCACGAACGCGGTCAGGATGCCGATGGGTATCTCGGAGCTGGCCACGAGGCGCGCCACGTCGTCGACGATGAGCAGGAAGCTGGCGCCCATGAGCATGCTGGCGGGCAGCAGCTTGCGGTAGTCGCAGCCGACGATCATGCGCGCGAAGTGGGGGATGACGAGGCCTACCCAGCCGATCATGCCCGAGATTGACACGCTGGCGGCGGTGACGAGGGTGGCGGCCAAGATGACGATGAGCCGCACGCGACGGGCGTTCACGCCCATGGTGGAGGCTTCGTCGTCGCCCATGGTGAGCACGTTGATGCGCCAGCGCAAGGCGAACAGCGCCGCGAGACCGATTGCGATGGGAGGCAGCGCGAAAGCCATGTCGCTCCATTTGGCGCCGGTGAGGCTGCCCATGAGCCAGTAGGTGATGGCGGCCAGCTGGTCGGTAGGGTCGGCGATGAGCTTGGTGAACGACACGCCCGCCTGGAACAGCGAGCTGACCATGACGCCGGCCAGCACCACGATGAGCAGATGGTTGCCCTTGGCGCGCGTGCCGACGGCCAGCACCAGCAGCACGGCGGCGATGGAGCAGGCGAACGCGAACAGCGAGATGCCGAGCGAGCCGAGTCCCAGCAGGATGGCCACTGCGGCGCCGAACGCCGCGCCCTGCGAAGCTCCGAGGATATCGGGGGAGACGAGCGGGTTCTGGAACGTGCCCTGGTAGGCGGCGCCGGCAGTAGCCAGGCTGCAGCCCACCATGAGCGCGAGCACGATGCGCGGCAGACGCACCTGGAAGAACAGCGTCTCTTGCTGGGAGGTCCAGAACGGGTCGATGGGGAGCGCCAGGTTGGCCAGCATGCCGACAGCCTCGATCGGGGTGATGGGGTAGCGGCCCAGCATGAGCGAGGCCAGCGTGCTCGCCAGGACGAGCGCGCCGAGCGCGACTAGGATGAGCGTGCCATGCCGCGCGCTTCGGCGGGAAGCGCATTGAGCCGCCGCCTTGTCGTCGCGCGGCCGAGGGGCCGGCCCCTCGGTGCTTCCGGCGCTCATAGCGCCGGAAGCACCGTCCCCATCCTCCAGCATGTCTTCAACAGCTTCTATTGCCCTCGTCCTTTAACATTCGTAAATGAGAATAATATTTAAATCAATATATACTAAAACGCAATTATTATCAATTGAGCATAATATAAAGACGGTATGAGGCGGGAAGGGCGTTTGAAGCTTGCGAGGGGCGGGCGATAGCCTGGCGCGCGGGCGGGGCGCATGCCGGTTCCGGTGGGTCGCACGGCGGGTCGACCGGAGAATGCGGGCGCGCGTCAACGCGGGCGGTAACGCTCTCGTACAGATGTTTCACGTGAAACATCTGTACGGTTTGCGAGCGGGGGCAGGAGGGGCTAGGCTCGGTCGCGTTCGATCATGGTCATCTGCAAAGCCTCGCCGAAGAACTGGCCGGCACCGTTCTTGATTGCGAAACGGGTCTTCTCCGGATCGGCCACCACGCTGCCGGCGAGCGCGTCGGCTCCCTGCTCGAACAGGACCGACGACATGACCACGCTCGGGCCTACAAGCACGGTGGTCGCATTGCGCGCGAGTTCGAGCAGGCGCGGCGCGGTCTTGTTGATGATGGTGACGCCGGTTATGAAAGCGAAGTCGGTATCGGGCAGCACGTACTCGCACGCGGGGTCGGGCGTGTCGAGCTCCTGCGAGCAGTTGCGTTCGAGCACGGTGAGGTTCGCGTACTCGGCGATGCGGTCGACGTGCGGGAAGTGCCCGACCACCGTGACGTTCTTGCGCTCGGACGCTTCGATACGCGGGCGGTACAGCTCGAAAGCGTCCATCTTGCGGACGGTGCCGTCGGGCAGTTCGATGGGTTCGTCGTAGGTTGCTCCCAACGGGTCGAGCAGCTCCTTGCGCGCGTAGTAGGCGTTGAGCGCCGCCACTCCCAGCGTGGCTTCCTCGAAGCACCACGACTTCGCCAGCTCCGCCATCTCGCGCAGCCCCGTGCCGCGCAGATCCTGCTTGCACGCGCGCCGGGATCCGCCTTTGCAGGTGAAGCTCACGCCCATGCCGCAATCGGCCTCGACGTAGGACCAGTGCGTTCCCAGACAATAATCGCGTACGGCGATATCTTCCGGAATGCCCTCGATCAGGCGGTTGTAGAGCTTCCACGGCGTTGCGTCGTCGCGCGTGTCGGGGCGGCGGACGGCTTCGTTCTCGGAGCGTTTCATGGCAGCCTTCTCTCCTCGAGGCGGCGTGTTCCGTCGCGCCGCCATTCTTCAATATGCGGTAGAGTATAATATACGTTCAAGAATAAACAACCGGGAAGGGGCTGGCGCTGCGATGCTGTTCTTGTTGACGGGCGACGTGCAGATCGGCAAGACGCGCTGGCTTGAGCGCCTTGCCGCCGAGCTGTCGGGTGACGGCGTGCAGGTTGCGGGCGTGCTGGCACCTGGCGTGTGGCGCGTGCGGGAGCCGCACGAGGTTCCGGGCGAACGGGGGCTGGCTGGCGAGGGTCGCTTCGAGAAGCTCGGCATCGACAACGTGCTGCTGCCCGGCGGCGAGCGCGTGCCGTTCGCGCGGCGGCGAGACCTGGCGCTGGCCGAGGGATCGTTCGATCCGACAAGCCAGAGCGCCTCCGCCCAGCTGGCCTGGGAGATCGCGGACGAGGCTATCGCGCGGGTGAACGCGCACTTCGATCGCATCGCGGCCGAGCTGGCTGCGGTTCCCGCGGGAGCGCCGGCTTTGCCGGGAGAAGCGGGCTCCCGGGGCTACGCGCCCCTCCCCGTCGATCCGGCGGCGGGAATGTTTCACGTGAAACATTCGTTCGCGCAAACATATGTTTCACGTGAAACATCTGGAGCGGAGGCGGGCGAGACCCCGGCCGATCCAAGTACGGGAGGTTCGCGCATCGTCGTTCCGGCGGACGAACCCGACGCGGAGGGCTCCGTTACCGTTGGTGCGGAGGGCGGTTTGCTCGTGGTCGACGAGCTGGGGCGGCTCGAACTCATGCGCGACGGCGGGCTCGTTTCTGCGGTGGCGCTTCTGGAGCGCGGGCCCTCGGCGCGGTTCCCCCATGCGCTCGTTGTGGTGCGTGATTGGCTGTGCCCGAGGGCGGAGGAGCGCTTCGCCGGCGCCTGGGATGGGTCGCGCATGCTTTCGCCGGGCGACGACGCGCGCGGTCTCGTGCGGGCTTCGTTCGGCCTTTCCGGCTGAGATCCGTGCTCGTTGTCGTTCGAAAAACACGCTTCGTCCTGCGATTCCGTGTTTTCGGGCGACAATGCGCCGCTCGCTTGTTGGCGTTCGGCTACTGTGCGTCCGGTGCGTTCGACCATGCGGCCAATTCGACCCTTGCTTTCCTTAATGAGAATGATTATCATTAAAATAGAAGAAAACGAGAAGAGGGAAAGGTGTCCGCATGATCGATCAGACCGCGTTCTTCAGCTTGAGCTACGGGCTCTACATCGTCGGCGCGACGGACGGCGAACGTCGCGCCGCCTGCGTCGCTAACACGTTCCAGCAGGTCACGTCGTCGCCGTTGCAAGTAAGCGTGGCGCTGAACAAGGAGAACGCCACCACGGACGTCATTCTCGACTCCGGCCGCTTCACCGTGTCGTGCCTGGCGCAGGACGCCACGATGGAGCTCATCGGCACGTTCGGCTTCCGTTGCAGCACCGACCTGGACAAGTTCGCCTCTTGCGAGACGGGCGTCGACGCGGCGGGCGTGCCGTTCGTGGCCGAGCAGTGCGTGGCGCGCTTCTCGGTGCGCGTTGTGCAGGCGGTGAACCTGGGCACGCACATCCTCTACATCGGCGAGGTGGAGGAAGCCGAGAAGCTGTGTGCGGGCGATCCGATGACGTACGCCTACTACCACCTGGTCAAGGGCGGCAAGACGCCGCCGAAGGCATCGAGCTACCTGCCCGACGCGCCCGATGCGGCGCCGGCAGCCGCGGCAGCGGCCGGCGAGGGCGACGCGGAGGCTCCGAAGCCCAAGTACGCCTGGCGCTGCAAGGTGTGCGGCCACATCGAATACGGCGACGAGCTGCCCGATGACTTCACCTGCCCCGTGTGCAGCGTGGGTCCCGACATGTTCGAGCGCATCGAGCTGCAAGGCGCGCGAACGGCATAAAAGGGCGGTATAAAGTGAACTGCGCCCCGGTTCTTGGACAAGGAAAATAAAGGTGGCTATGCTGCTAAGGACTGGTTCCGGAATTCCTCCGGGGTCAGTCCTTTCAGTTTAACCTGCCTTCGCCTCGTGTTCCAGTGGACGATGTACGCCTCGAGCCTCTCCTTGAACTCCTCGAAGCTCTCGAAGCTCTGCCCGCGGAAGAACTCGTCCTTGATATGGCCGAAGACCTGCTCGGTCGCGCCGTTGTCGATGCAGTTGCCCTTTCTCGACATGCTCTGGACGATGCCCGCCTCCTCGAGCGTCTTGCAATAACCGTCGTGCTGGTACTGCCATCCCATGTCGGAGTGCATGACCGGGCTCGCGGCCTCCGGCATCTTCGCCAGCAGGCCTTCCAGCATCTCCTTTTGCTGCGCCATGTTCGCAGACCGCGATATGCTCCAGGACACGATCTCCTTGCTGCCGAAGTCGTACGCTGGGGCAAAGTAGGCCCTGCCCCACGGGGCCTTGAACTCGGTGACGTCCGTGCCGAGCTTCTGCCAGGGTTCGTCGGCTGAGAAGTCCCTGTCCAGGACGTTGTCGAACGCCCTGCCGACAACGCCTTTGAACGAGTTGTACCTGTGGTAGTCGCTCTCGCGCCGGATGCCGCAGCTGATGCCCATCTCGTGCATGATCTTCAGTGCGGTCTTGTCGGCTATCGCCACGTCCTCCTCGGCGCGCAGGGCCATGGCGACCTGCCTGTGTCCGCAGCCGTTGGCCGTGCGGGAGAACACCTCCGCCACCTTCTCCCATAGCTCCGGCCTCGTCGGCCTCGGCGGGTGCGAGCGGGCGCGGTAGTAAGTCGATCTCGGGAGCCCGGCGGCTGCCAACAGGTCGGAAAGAGCGTGGCCTTGCCCTGAAAGCATCTCGATCACTTGGGACTTCTCCCAGCTCGAGACTTCTCCGCCTCCAGGGCGCGGACTTTTTTTAAGTAGGCGTTCTCGGCTTCGAGCCTGCGCACGCGCGCCTCGAGCTCTTGCTCGCGCGTCTTGGGCGCGCTTTGAGCCGCAGATCCCTTCGGCCTGCCCTTGGGCTTGGGCCTGAGAGCGTCGGCCCCGCCTTCGCGGTAGAGCCGGCACCAGGAGTCGAGCGGGGTCCTCGACGCGATGCCGAAGGCGGCCATGGCCTCGGGCTTGCCCATCCCCTCGTCCACGACGGCCCGAGCTGCGGCGACCTTCGTCTCCCAAGCGTATCTCGTTTTCCGGCTACCCATGCAGAGCAGCACCTCGCTTCCGACCGACCTGTACGTCAGAAGCCATTTTTCCACGATGCTGGCCGACATGCAAAGCCTCGCGGCGACGATGTCCCTGCCGTACCCCTCGTCGAACAGCTCGACCGCTAGTTCGCGCATCTTCCTGTCATGCTTCGGCGGCATAAAGAAGCCTCCCATCTCTCGAACTTTACTTTCTTGTCCAAGAAATGGGAGGCAGTTCAAAGGGGACCGCCTCTTTCTATGCCACCTTTCTGTGTCGGAGCGCGTCCCGAACGGCGATCGGCCGTTCGGGACGCGCTCTACTTGTTCCAAGCGATGAACGCCCAGGTGACCGTTCGGGGCTCGCGCAGGCGCAGGGACTTCTCCGGAAGCCCCTTCTTGTCGGGCTGCCCGGCGCGCTCGTTCGGCACGAGGTTCTCTTCCAGCCAGCAGCGCAGGCGACCGAACGCCTCCGCGCGCTCTTCGGCTCCGACGGTCGCGCCCACGGCATCGTCCGCCATGCGCGCGAACGCGTCGTAGGCATCGTCGAGCGAGTCGAACGTGTCGGTGCGCTCGCTGTCGATGTAGGAAACCTCGGGGCGCAGTCCCTCGTTCGCCAGGATGTTGAACGCATAGAGGTAGTCGCGGCCGAGCACGCTGGAAAGGCCCATGGCGTTGAGGATGCGCTCGTCGGTGCGCGGCGACGAGCCGGTGGCCAGCGTGACGCATACGCGGCGGCGCGCCACGTCGGTGAGGCGCAGCAGCGAATCGCGCAGATCGGCGGTCGCGACGGAGCGCGAGGCGAGCGCCACATCTACCATGCCCGGGCGCACGCCGAGGCTGGGCCAATCGTCGGCCCAGCTCATCTGCTTGGGGAACACCGTGCGCACGCCCTCGCGGTCGAGCGCTTCCCGCAGCTGGCCGAGCATGCCCTGCGAGAAATCGGCGGCCACCACCTTGTGGCCCCGTTTGCCCAACGGCACCGACAGCGCGCCTGTGCCGCAGCCCATGTCGAACACCGTCTCGCCCTCGCGGATGCCGGCTAGCTCGAGGAACCGCTCGACGTAAGGGTTCGGCGCGTCCTTCGTGGTGAACGTGGCCGACCGCTTGTCCCAGTAGCTCGCGTCGTCGAAGCGGCGTCGTGCCTGCTGGAGCCGCTTCCACTCCTCGTTCCAATCGCGGGCGGTCAGCGGGTTGACAAAGGACTCGGACGTGTTGTTTTCGGGCATGGCGCGCCTCTCGCTTTGATGGTTGCGGGCTTTTAGGTACTATACTAGCGAAATGAAACGCCTCTGTGCGCGCGATCCGCCGAATTTATCCCGAAACGAGGAGCATTCATCTTATGCAAGTCGAACTGCTGTACCACACGCCCGACCCCGAGCGCGCGATCGCCACGGCGGCGCGCCTGTGCTACGCGCCCGTCGGCGCGGCCGAGCTGATGGAGGCCATGCCGGAGGAGCGCGTGAAAAGCGTGCTGTCCACCATCATGAGCGCGGGCCATACGTCCACGCTCGAGCACGCCAGCTACACGTTCGCGGTGGACGGCGTCTCGCGTGCCCTTACGCACCAGCTGGTGCGCCACCGCATCGCCAGCTTCAACCAGCAGAGCCAGCGCTACGTGAAGTTCACCGACGGCCTGGCCACTGTGAAGCCTGAAAGCGTTGCCGCGAACGAGGAGACGAACGCGGTGTTCGACGAGGCTATCGCGGCCGCCATCGAGGCGTACGAGAAGCTGCTGGCCGCGGGCGTTCCCGCCGAGGACGCGCGCTACCTGCTGCCGAACGCGGCTGAGACGAAGATCGTTATCACGATGAACGTGCGCGAGCTGCTGCATTTCTTCAGCTTGCGCTGCTGCAACCGCGCGCAGTGGGAGATCCGCGAGATGGCGCACCGCATGCTGGAGCTGGCGAAGCCCACGGCGCCGTTCGTCTTCATGGACGCGGGCGCGCCCTGCATCCGCGGCAACTGTCCCGAAGGCAAGATGACCTGCGGGAACCCGTACCCGCGCGTGAAAAGGGCCTAGCATGGCCGAGCAGAAGAGCGACCTGTCGCGGGCGTTCTCCGAGGACGGTGCGCTGAAGACGCACGTAGGCGGCCAGGCGCTCATCGAGGGCATCATGATGCGCGGCAAGTACAACTGGTCGGTGGCCGTGCGGGAGCCCGACGGCGGCATCTACGTGGAAGAGCATGACCTGGCCTCGGGGCGCAAGAAGAACGGTTGGATGTACTGGTCGCTCGTGCGCGGATGCCGAGCTATGCTGGAGTCGCTCGTGCTGGGCTACAAGGCGCTCGAGATCGCGGCGCTGCATGCGTTCGCGGAAGAGGGGGAAGACGAACCTGCGGCGGCCGAGGAGGCGGGAGGGGTCTGCAGCTCGGACAGTCCTGCTCGCACTAACAGTCCGCTGGACTGTTCGGCTCGTGCGGAACTCGCCTCAGACCCCTCCCGCCCCCTCGGCGATGGCATCGAATCTTCTGCCGACGCCGACGCTGACGGCGGCGACGATGCGCGCCTTGAACCCGTTCTTGCTGCAGAAGCCGAGGAGGAGAGGGCTTTCTCCTGGAAGGAGGATTTCGGGCGGCCGGATACGATGATCGATGCGTTGGGGGCGCAGCGTTCCCTCGAGGTGGTTTCCGAGCCGGAATCCTCTCCCGAGTCCCAGTCCCGGCCCGAACCCGCCAAGAAGTCCTTCATGGACGAGGAGGTGGAGTTCGGCAAGAAAGAGATGGCCGTGTCGATGGTGCTGGGCCTCGTGCTGGGCGTGGTGCTGTTCATCGTGGCGCCGGCGTTCATCACGAACCTCATCGTGGGCGAGTACGACCAGAACACCGTGCTGTGGAACATCGTGGACGGCTTGCTTCGCGTGGGCGTGTTCGTGTTCTACCTGTGGCTGATCGGCCGCATGCAGGAGATCAAGCGCATGTTCGGCTATCACGGCGCGGAGCACAAGACCATCCACTGCTACGAGCACGGCCTGCCGCTCACGCCCGAGAACGCGCGCAGCTTCCCGCGCCTGCACGTGCGCTGCGGCACGGCGTTCCTCATCATGGTCATGGTCATCGCCATCTTCGTGTACACGGTGACGCCCATCAACGGGCTCATCGAGCTGTGGGGCGTGCCGGACGGCGCGCCGAAGCTGGCGCTGGTCATCCTCGTGCGCATCCTGCTGATGCCCGTCATCGCCGGCATCTCCTACGAGATCACGGTGAAGTGGGCGGGCAGCAACCCCGACAACCCGCTGGTGAAGGTGGTGTTGTGGCCCGGCATGCAGATGCAGTACCTCACCACGAACGAGCCCGACGACGGCCAGATCGAGTGTGCCATCGCCGCCATGCAGAAGGTGCTCGAGCGCGAGGAGGCCGAAGAGGCTGGCGAGAAGGCGGCAGCCGGCGCGCCCGATAACGCCGACGAGCCGGCGACGGCGACCGCGTAGAGCGCTCGATCGGGGGTGCGGGCGGAAAAACGCTTGCCCCCCCCCCCTCGCTGTTATACTCATGCGGAACCGTTCCCTATCCGACTCAAAGAGGTGAGCCGATGGAATATGCCATATCCGCACGAGGTCTGCGGAAGTCTTTCAAGCTCTCGGCCAAGCAGCGCAAGCTCGAACGCACCGACGCGCGCGTGAAGACCGCGGTGGACGGCTTGTCGTTCGACGTGGCGCCGGGCGAGATATACGGGCTGCTCGGCCCGAACGGCGCCGGCAAGACCACGACGCTGCGCATGTTGGCCGCGCTCGTGAAGCCTGACGAGGGCGACGCGCTGATCGAGGGCGTCTCCGTCGTGGACGATCCCGCGGGCGTGCGCAGCCTCATCGGCTTCCTCACGAGCGAGCTCAAGCTGGAAGACGTCTTCTCGCCCGACTACCTGTTCGACTTCTTCTCCGAGCTGCACCATGTCGACGCGCCCGTGCGCGACGAGCGCAAGCGCCAGCTGTTCGCGCGCTTCGGCATCGACCGCTTCGCGCAGACGAAGGTGGCCGACCTGTCCACCGGCATGAAGCAGAAGGCATCGCTGGCCATCTCGCTCGTGCACGATCCGCGCGTCATCATCTTCGACGAGCCGACGAACGGCCTGGACGTGCTCACGGCCAAGACGGTGACCGACTTCTTGCTGGAACTGGCGGCCGACGGTAGGACGGTGCTCTTGTCCACCCACATCTTCAGCCTGGTGGAGAAGGTGTGCGACCGCGTGGGCGTCGTCATCGACGGGCGCATGGCGGCCTCGGGAACGCTGTCGGAGGTGGCGGGGGAGCGCTCGTTGGAAGACGCGTTCTTCGACCTGTACGCGGCGAGCGTGAAGGAGGCATCGTGAAAGGCAACGCGTGGGCCATCGCGCGCAAGGAACTGGCGCGCTTCTTCAGCAACAAGGCCTCGGCGCTCGTGTCCATCGTGCTGCCGGGCCTGCTCATCTTCCTCATGTGGACGTTCATGGGCGATGCGATGGGCGGTATGTTCAAGACCGATATGAGCAAGCCTCCGACGGTGGCTGTGGTGAACGCGCCCGAAAGCGTGAAAGCGCTTGCGGCGGATTCGATCGTCGACATGCGGGACGAGCCTTCGCTGCCCGGCGCCGATGAGATGCGCGAACGCATCGAGCAAGGCGACGTCAAGGCGTTCGCGGTGTTTCCGGAGGGCTTCGACGAAGCCGTGGCGGCGTATGACCCCGCATCGGGCGTGCCGGCGCCGCAGGTGGAGATCTACTTCAACTCCACCGACCCCGATTCCAGCCAAGCGCGCTCGACCTTCGCCGCGATGCTGGACTCCTACGAGTCGTCGCTGTCGAACCGCTTCGACGTCAACGCGGGTGGAGCCGGCTACGACGTGGCCGAGGAGCGCGACGTCGCGGGCATGCTCGTGGTGTCCATCGTGCCGCTTCTGCTGCTCATCCTCGTGTTCAGCAGCGTCATGTCCATCGCGGCCGAGTCGGTGGCGGGCGAGAAGGAGCGCGGCACCATGGCCACGCTCCTGGCCACGCCCATCAAGAGGCACGATATCGCGCTGGGCAAGGTGCTGGCCATCACCGTCATCGGCCTGCTCATCGCGGCGTCCAGCGCCATCGGCATCTTCTCGGGGCTGCCCGGCATCATGCAGGGCTCGGTCGACATCAACGTGTACGGCCCGGTCGAATACGTGTTGCTGGCGCTGGTCATCCTGTCGATGACGCTCGTCATCGTCGCGCTGATCACCGTGGTGTCCACGCTGGCGAAATCGGTCAAAGAGGCCACCATGTTCCTGACGCCGCTCATGATCGTGGTGATGCTCGTGGGCGTCCTCGGCATGTTCGGCGACGCGAAGGCCGAGGTTGCGTACTACCTCGTTCCGCTGTACAACTCGGTGCAGTGCATGATCGGCATCTTCTCGTTCGATTTCCAGCCCCTCAACGTGGCAGTCTGCGTGATCGCCAACCTCGCGTACGCCGGCGTCGGCGTGCTTGCGCTGCAGCGCATGTTCGACAGCGAGCGCCTCATGTTCGCGCGCTAGGCCGGCGCCGCTCGCGCGCTATCGAAGAAAGAAGGTTGGTCATGAAGATGATTTTCAAGAACAAGCATGGCATGGTGCGATCCGGATGGATCATCGCGCTGTGCATGGCCGCGTTCTACGCTCTCGGCTATGCGTTCTCCGCCCTGCTCATCGATGCTTTGCGCATGATTCTTGATGCCGCCAGCCTCGATGCTGCGTCATACGATGCGCTCGTCGATTGGATGAGCGCATCGGTGCTGCCCGTTGCCCTGCAGTTCTTGACGGAGGGCATCATGCTGGCCGTCCCCTTGGCTGCGTGGAGGATCATGAGGTATCGTTGGGAAGACCTCGGCCTCCGTGATTTTCGCGCCCGGTTCAAGAAAGACGGCGTTGTCGGGATGGCGCTGGGTTTCGCGGCGTGCAGCGCCATCTTCCTGCTGCTGCTCGCCACCGGCAACGTGGTAGTCGAGGGGGTCAATTCGCCGTTTTCTCTCTCGCTTTTCGCCTGGGTGCTCGTGTTCGTTGCGGTGGGCATCGCCGAAGAGGTCATGAATCGCGGGTTCATCATGTCGGTTTTGCGGAGGACGAACAGCAGGTTCCTGGTGATCGTCGTGCCGTCGCTGATCTTCGGGTTGATCCATCTCACCAATCCGAACGTCACCTTGCTCTCGGTCGTCAACATCGTATTGCTTGGGATCGCCCTTTCCCTCATGTACTACAAATCGGGCAATGTATGGATGTGCATAGGGTTCCATATCGCTTGGAACCTGTTCCAGTCGGTCGTGTACGGCATGCCGGTGAGCGGCTTGGATGTTCCCGCGTTCCTGGTGAGCGCCTACCCGGTTGGAAACCTGCTCAACGGGGGCGGTTTCGGCATCGAGGGCGGCGTGCTCACCACTGTTGCCGCCGTGTCCGTCATGGCGTTCACCCTTTTCTATTACCGCACGTCCGAGTATCGTTTCTTCGGCGACCACGCGAATGCGCCGCAGAGCCCGGCGGCGGTCGGGCAGGACGAGGAGGCTCCCGCGATTCGATAGGAGGCGCGGACCGGTTTCGTATGGAACGCGACCGATTCCGCTATCGTCAAGCTCCCGTAACCTTCCTGCCATCTGGGATGATGGGGCGCATGCTAGACTGAACGATGCATGTTGTCACTGTCAGTCGACCGCGGCGCCCCTCGAAGATCGCGGCCTGGAACCTTTACGGGAGGCGTCAAGCGTGGCTCAAGCGATCACGGTTACGGACATTCGCAAGAACTTCGGCGCGGTCGAGGCGCTTAAAGGCGTTTCGCTCGATGTGGCCGATGGAGAGAAAGTCGTCGTCATCGGGCCGTCCGGCTCGGGCAAAAGCGTGCTCATCCGTTGCATCGACGGTCTTGAGGTGCCCGATTCGGGCACGGTGGTGGTCGAAGGCATGAACCTGTCGGACCGCAAGGTGAACGCCCGTGCGCTGGCTCGCGACGTGGCCATGGTGTTCCAAAGCTACAACCTCTACCCGCACAAGACCGTGCTCGAGAACGTGACGCTGGCACCCATCAAGGTGCTGAAGGTGCCGCGCGAGCAGGCCGAGCGCGACGGGCGCGCCTATCTGGAGCGCGTGGGGCTTTCCGACAAGGTGGACAAGTACCCCGACCAGCTCTCTGGCGGGCAGCAGCAGCGCGTGGCCATCGCCCGCGCCCTCAACATGCATCCCAAGATCATGCTGCTGGACGAGCCCACGAGCGCGCTCGATCCCGAGATGGTGCAGGAGGTGCTCGACGTCATCAAGTCGCTGGCCGAGACGAACATGACCATCGTCATGGTCACTCACGAGATGGGTCTGGCGCGCGAGGCGGCCGACAAGGTCGTATTCATGGAGAACGGCCTGGTGGTAGACCAGGGCACGCCCCATTACTTGTTCGACGAGACCGACAACGCTCGCGTCAAGAGCTTCCTGTCGAAGATCCTGTAGGCGCGGCCATGATCACGAGAAGAACGTTCATACGCTCCTCGGCGCTGGTTGCGTCGACACTCGTGCTGGGCGGGGCGACGGGCGGCCTCGCCGGTTGCGCCGGCGGCGCAGACGTGCTGCGCGTGGGCACGAAGATCGACGTGCCCGGCTTCGGCTTCCAGAATCCCGAGACGGGCAACATCGAGGGCATGGAAGTGGACATCGCGCGCGAGCTGGCGAAGCGCATCAAGGGCAGCCCCGACGCGCTGCGGGTGACCGGCGTGAACGTCACCACGCGCGGCGCGATGCTGGACAACGGCACGCTCGATGCCACGCTGGCCACGTTCACCATCACCGAGGCGCGCAAGAAGAGCTACAACTTCTCGCGCCCGTACTACACCGATCACATCGGCGTGCTGGTGAAGAAGTCCTCGGGTATCGTCGATCTCAAAGACCTCGACGGAAAGACCGTGGGCGTGGCGCTGTCGGCCACGACGCGCGACAAGCTGACCGCCGCCGGCGACGAGATCGGCATCCACATGAGCTTCGCCGAGTACTCGACGTATCCGGAGATCAAGATCGCGCTGGTCACCGGCCGCGTGGACGCGTTCTCGGTGGACCGCTCCATCCTGAATGGCTACGTGGACGACTCCACCATGCTGCTGGACGCGCAGTTCGCGCCCCAGGAGTACGGCGTGGCCACGAAGAAGTCGAACACCGAGCTTGCCGACCAGGTGGACGCCGCCATCGGCGCTATGGCCGACGACGGCACGCTGACGGCGCTGCAAGAGCGGTGGGGGCTCTCGACCGAGACGCCTGCCGGCGAGGAAGAGGGAGGCGAGGCGCATGCTTGACATCTTCGCCCCCTACAAGTGGGAGGCGCTGTTCGAGCGCTGGCCCGACATCCTCATGGCGTTCGGCACCACCGTCGGCATCTCGGTGCTCGCGCTGGTCATCGCGCTGGCGCTGGGCATCGTGTTCGGCGTGCTGTCGGTGTCGCGCATCCCCGTGCTGCGCGGCATCACCCGCGTGTACGTGGAAGTGGTGCAGAACGTGCCGCTGCTTCTGCAGGTATTCGTGTTCTACGCCATCTTCCCGCTGCTGGGCCTGTCGCTGGCCGCGTTCTGGATCGGGGTCCTGGCCATCGGCATCTACCACGGCGGCTACATCTCCGAGGTGGTGCGCAGCGGCATCGGCTCCATCCACCGCGGGCAGTTCGAGGCGGCGAAGAGCCAGGGCTTCTCGTACTGGCAGTCGATGTTCGTGATCATCCTGCCCCAGGCCATCCGCATCATCATGCCGCCGCTTGCCGTGCAGGCGGCCAACCTGGTGAAGAACACGTCGGTGCTCGCGCTCATCGCGGGCGGCGAGCTCATGTACTTCTCGAACTCGTTCGCGGGCGCGACGAGCTACTACGGGCCGGTGTACGTGGTGGCGGCGCTGCTGTACTTCGCCATCTGCTTCCCGCTGTCGCGTCTGGCTCTGTACCTGGAGCATCGCACGCGCTCGCATAGGCATCTGGCCACCGGCGACGCCACCGAGGCGTTGGCCGAGGACACGATGGAGGTCACGCCGGGCACGCACGACATCACCGGGCGCGCGGCGGCCGACACGATGGCGGGCGGCGTGCAGACCATGTACGGCACCGTGGACATCGCCCCGGCGCGCGTGGCGCCCTCGCCGCGCCATCCGCTGCACGCGCTTGCCGAGGACGCGCTGGAGCCGGGCGTGGCGCCGGAGGACCCGTACGACCAGACGTTCACCGGCAACCAGGCGGCCGAGATCGCCGACGAGATCGGGCGCGAGATCGCCCAGGAGATCGCCGACGAGTACGGCGACGACGAGCGGGCGGCGCGCGCCATGCGCACGAAGTCCGGGCGTTTGAAGGCGCATCGGCGCCTCGAGCGCCGCGTGGCCGCGCGGCGCGGCGTGGAAGGCGCGCGCGAAACCGGCGCGGCGGTGCCCGTCGCGCCGAGCGCCGCCGCCGAAGGCGAGCGGGACGAGCGGGCGAGCCGTCGCAGCCCCGAGGCCGACGAGGCGCTGGCCTCGCGCGCCGAGACCGTGACGAGCGACCGTATCACGCGCGACGTGAAGCGTCGCGTCGACGAAAGCGCGCGGGCGCGATCCGCGCGCGACCGGGTCCGCGATGAGGCGGAGCTGGGAGAGGAGGCTTTCTTGGATAACGACTACCTGCCGGGCGAGCTGGAGCAGCCCGATGAGCGCATCGCGCAGGTGCGCAGCCCTCGCGACGAAGCCGATCTCGATGCCGAGGCCGAGAGCGCTACGGCGCGGGAAGACCGTCGCGAGCTTCGCGAGGAGCGCCGCGAACGCCGCGAACGCCGCGAGGCGCGCGAGCGGGCCGACCGGACCGGCGGTCCCCAGACCGTGCAGCCCGACGACGTGCGCCTCGACGAGGAGGCGGATCGGGCGCTCGAGGACGCCGAGGAGGCCGCCGAGACCGACGAGCGTTCCATGGACGTCGAGCGCGCCGAGCTGGCCGAGGGCGAAGAGGCGGCCACGACCGACGACGGGCGGAAGGATCGCTGATGAGCGATATCGCCGCGCTGTTCACCTGGGTCAACATGCGCTTCCTGTTGCAGGGGCTCGGCATGACGCTGCTCATATCCGCTTTGGCCATCCTCTGCTCGGTGGTGCTGGGCACGGTCATCTCGGTCATGCGCACGTCGAACGCCCGCGTGCTGCGGGGCATAGCCACCGTGTACATCGAGATATTCAAGAACACGCCGCTGTTGCTGTGGATCATGTTCACGTTCTTCGTGGCGCAGTTGCCGCCCATCGGCGCGGCCGTGCTGGCGTTCACCCTGTTCACAAGCGCGAGCGTGGCGGAGATCGTGCGCGGCGGCCTGGCCAGCGTGCCGCACGGCCAGTACGAGGCGGCGCGTTCGCAGGGCTTCTCCACCGTGCAGACGTACGTGCTGATCATCCTGCCGCAAGCGCTGCGCAACATGGTGCCCGCGCTGCTGTCGCAGTTCGTGACCACCATCAAGGACACGAGCTACCTGTGGGGCGCCATGGCGTTGCAGGAGCTCATGGGCCGCGGCATGATCCTCATGAACAGCTACAACTCCACCGCGCAGATCTTCGCCATCTTCGGCATCATGGCGCTTATCTACTTCATCGTGTGCTTCACGCTGTCGCAGATCGTCCGCGCCTACCAGCGCAGGCTGAAGGAAGCCCGCGCCGCGTAGGGAGGGTTGCACGAGCGCGTTTCCCAGCCATCCCGAGCGCAGCGCGAAGTCGAAGGATCCCCCTGCGCGTCATCCGAACGGCGTTCCGCCGACCGGGGCCGCCGCATGCGACAACAGCGGCGGGCCTATGTGCGGCAAAATCGGGCTTTTGGCAGCACGGAAACGAGCTTCTCGCGGAGGCGGTCGGGCGATCAGGCGTTTTCCCGACAGCTTGGCGATCGGGCGTCTTCTTGCGGCGTTCGAAACGTGAAAACGCTGCCAAAAGTTCGATTTTGCTGCAGATCGATCCCTGGAAACGTGCGCGAGACGGAATTTGCGCCATGCGGCGAGCCGTTCTATCCCGCACCGCTTGCCTCGGCTGCCGACGCTACTGCACGTAGGCGAGGTAGGGGAGGTAAGCCTGCGCGCTTTCGGGGACGGCGAGCGTGACCGTCTGGCCGTAGACCTCGACGGAGACGTAGCCGGGATCGTCGTAGGTGGTGACGGTGCCGTTGATGCCGAGGGCGTTACCGTCGATGGTGCCGGTGGCCGTGGCGGTGGAGGGCAGCGAGGCGGCTTGCCATCCGTCGATGTCGAGCTGCTCGATGGCTTGATCGACCTGGCTTTCGCTGAGGCCGGTCGCCGCGGCGATGCTCGCTTTGCTGCCCTCGAGGGCGCTCTTGGCCTTGTCCTTGAGGCCGGTCGCGTCGATGGCCGCGTTCGCGGCGGCTGCCTTCGCGTCGTTCGCCAGGTCGCTGGCGGGGCCCGATCCGGTGCCCGAGAAGGCGAACACGCCCACGATGCCTACGATGATGAGGGCGATCAGCCCGAGGAACACGCCCAGGACTCGTTTCATGCGTAACCTCCCGTATCTCGACCCAGAGGGCCGTTGCGTTCGGCGGGACGCCGCCGCTGCTGCGTTCGTGGTGCGTGCGGAGCGGGGCGGTGGGTCGTTTCGGCGGCTCATCCCTTGCGATCAAGGGTACCCGAGAACGGGGCGCTTCACAAAACGACCCCAGCATCTTCAACCCGCGGTAACGAAATAACCACTCGATTTCCGGAAGTGCGCATGCGACGCGTGCGCGAGGAGTGCGCCGCCGCTCTGCCGGTACAAACGGGATTGGGAAGAGAGGCGGCCTTTATGACCACGCTCAGCGAATACCATGCGGAGCAGATGAAAGACCCGGAATACGCCGCTGAATACGAGCGTTTGCGGCCGGAGTACGACATCATCGATGCGATTATCGCGGCGCGTGCCGAAGAGAATCTCACTCAGCGCGAGCTCGCGCAGCGGTGCGGCATGAAGCAGAGCGCGTTCGCCCGGCTGGAGTCCGGCAACGCCAACCCCACGCTCGAAACGCTCAAGCGCGTGGCCGAGGGTCTCGGCAAGCAGCTGCGCATCAGTTTCGTCTAGCGCGTCCGTTTTCGCCAGCTTGGCAATTTCTCTCGCGCGGCGCGGAAAATCGTGTATGCTAACACCTGCTGTGCCCGAACGGCGCGGCGCATGCGCGCTTGACGGCGCGCCCATCCCCGCACACGTTAATAAATAGGTGGGGCAACCGTGTGAACGAAACAAGGCTGCGGGAGGCGGCCGGAAAGAACAGGAGGGAACCGCGTGAAGCTGGTGGTAACCGAGAAGAACGACGCGGCTCAGAAGATCGCCGATTTGCTTGGCGTGAAGAAACCCAAGGCGGACAAGGTGTACTCGACGCCGGTGTACCGCTTCGACGTGGACGGCGAGGAATGGGTGACCATCGGCCTGCGCGGCCACATCCTGGAGCCCGACTTCGCGCCGACGATGGTGTACAAGAAGCGCGGGGGATGGCAGGGCGTCACCGAGGAGGGCGAAACGCTTCCGGCGGAGCTGCCCGCGTCGCTGCCGAAGCCCCCGTTCAAAAAGAAGAAGCCCTTCACCGAGGACGGCGTGGAGCTGAAATCCTGGAAGATGGACGCGCTGCCGTACCTCGTGTACGCGCCCATCAACAAGCTGCCCAAGGAGAAGGAGATCATCCGCTCCCTGAAGAACCTCGCGAAGAAGGCCGACTCGGTCATCATCGCCACCGACTTCGACCGCGAGGGCGAGCTCATCGGAAGCGACGCGCTCAGCTGCATCCAGGAAGTGAACCCCACGGCGCCCGTGTCGCGCGCCCGCTACTCGGCGTTCACGAAAGAGGAGATCACGCACGCCTTCGACAACCTCGTCGAGCTCGACGTGAACCTCGCCTCCGCCGGCGCCTCGCGCCAGGACATCGACCTCATCTGGGGCGCGGTGCTCACGCGCTACCTGACGCTCGTGAAGTTCGCCGGCTACGGCAACGTGCGCTCGTCGGGTCGCGTGCAAACTCCCACGCTCGCCCTCGTCGTGGCGCGCGAGCGCGAGCGCCTCGCGTTCGTCCCCGAGGACTACTGGGTGATTCGCGGCGCGTTCGGTGCCGATCCCGACTCGTTCGAGGCCCCGCATGCCACCGCGCGCTTCAAGGCGGAGGCCGAGGCGCAGGCCGTCATGGCCCATGTGGAGGGCGCCACGCGCGCCACGGTGGCGTCCGTCGAGAAGAAGAAGCGCACCGTGCAGCCGCCCGCGCCGTTCAACACCACCTCGCTCATGGCGGCGGCGTCGGCCGAGGGCCTGAGCCCCGCGCGCACCATGCGCATAGCCGAGAGCCTGTACATGGACGGCTACATCTCGTACCCCCGCGTGGACAACACGGTGTACCCGAGCTCGCTCGACCTCGCCGACACGGTGAAGGCCATCTCCGGCAACCCGGCCTACGCGCCGTACTGCAAGGAGCTACTGGCGAAGGGCAAGCTCACGGCCACGCGCGGCAAGAAGGAGACGACGGACCACCCGCCCATCTACCCGACCGCCAAGGCCACGCCCGACGATCTGGCTCCCGCCGACTACAAGTTGTACAACCTCATCGCGCGGCGCTTTTTGGCGACGCTGTCCGAGGCGGCCGTCATCGAGGGCACGAAGGTCACCCTCGACGTGAACGCCGAGCCGTTCGTGGCGAAGGGCGACGTTCTGGTGAAGCCGGGCTACCGCGCTATCTACCCCTACGGCCTCAAGAAAGACGAGCAGCTGCCCGCGCTTTCCGAGGGCGAGACCGTCGCGTTCAACGGCGCCGTCTGCACGAAGAAGCAGACCGAGCCGCCCGCGCGCTACAGCCAGGGCAAGCTCATCCAGGAGATGGAGAAGCTGGGCCTGGGCACGAAGTCCACGCGCCATGCCATCATCGAGCGCCTCTATGCGGTGAAGTACTGCATGAACGACCCCATCGAGCCCAGCCAGCTGGGCATGGCCGTGTGCGATGCGCTGGACAAGTTCGCCCCGCACATCACGCACCCCGAGATGACGGCCGAGCTGGAAGAGGAGATGGACAACATCGCCGAGGGCCGCACGACGAAGGCCCAGGTGGTGGACACGAGCCGCAACCTTTTGTCCGAGCAGCTGGCCAGCCTGCTGCCGCACTCCGAGGAGGTGAAGGAGGCCCTGGCCGACGCCGTGGCCGCCGACGCCTACGTGGGCCCGTGCCCGAAATGCGGCAAGGACCTGCAGCTGCGCGCCTCGCAGAAGACCCGCAGCATGTTCATCGGCTGCGCCGGCTGGCCCGACTGCGACGTCACGTACCCGCTGCCGAAGGGCAAGGTGGAGGCCGTCCCCGAGCCGTGTCCCACGTGCGGCATGCCCCAGGTGAAGGTGACCGCGTTCCGCAGCAAACCGCGCACCATCTGCATCGACCCGCATTGCTCCACGAACCAGGAGCCCGACGTGGTGGTGGGCGAGTGCCCGGCCTGCAAGGAGAAGGGCATCCAGGCGAAGCTGATCGCGCAGAAGAACCCGCGCACCCTGAAGCGCTTCATCCGCTGCGAGAACTACGATGACTGCGGCACGGGCTATCCGCTGCCCCAGTACGGCGCGCTCACGGCCACCGAGGAGGTGTGCGAGCACTGCGGCGCCCCGATGGTGATCGTCACCACCGCGCGCGGCCCGTGGAAGCTGTGCCCCAACTTCGACTGCCCCGGCAAGGAGCAGAAGGAAGACGAGAAGGGTGCCAAGGGCGCCAAGGGGACGGCGGCCAAGAAGCCGGCGGCGAAGGCTCCCGCGAAGAAGCCCGCGGCGAAGAAAGCCCCGGCCAAACGCGCGCCCGCCGCGAAGAAGGACTAGGCGAAAGCGCGGAAGGCGTGAAGAAACCGTCCGCTTGGCCCGCCGAGAAAACACAGCGACGGGCCAAGCGGTACAATCATGCGAAGTACGATCAACGAGCGAGGAGAGCTATCACATGCCCAAGGTAACCATCGTCGGCGCCGGCAACGTCGGTGCCACCGCAGCCCACATCATCGCGTCCAAGAACCTGGCCGACGTCGTGCTCATCGACGTGGCCGAGGGCCTGCCGCAGGGCAAGGCGCTCGACATGATGCACATGCGCAGCGTCGAGCAGTTCACGGTCAAGGTGATCGGCACGAACGATTACGCCGACACGCGCGATTCCGACGTGGTGGTCATCACTGCCGGCATCGCCCGCAAGCCCGGCATGACGCGCGAGGACCTGCTCGGCGTGAACGCCGGCATCATGAAGTCGGTGATCGGCCAGGCCATGGAGGCGTCCCCGAACGCCGTGTTCATCTGCGTGACGAACCCGCTCGACGTGATGACGACGCTGGCGTTCCGGGAGTCCGGCCTGCCCGCGAACCGTCTCATGGGCATGGGCGGCGTGCTGGACTCCTCGCGTCTGGCGTTCGCGGTGTGCGAGCAGCTGGGCTGCGCGCCGGCCGACGTGACCGCCTGGGCCGTGGGCGCGCACGGCGAGGGCATGGTGTGCTGGCCGCGCTTCACCACGGTGGACGGCACCCCCATCACTGAACTCATGGACGAGGCGGCCGTGGCCAGCGTGGTGCAGCGCTGCGTGAAGGGCGGCGCCGAAGTGGTGGCCTTCCTCAAGACCGGCAGCGCCTACTACGCGCCCGGCGCGTCCATCGCGAAGATGGTGGAGGCCATCCTCACGGATTCGCACGAGGTGATGAGCGTGTGCGCGCACATCGACGGCCAGTACGGCATCGAGGATCTCTACATGAACGTTCCGGTGCGCCTCGGCAAGAACGGCGTCGAAGAGGTCGTGGAGTTCGACCTGAACGATGACGAGCTGGCCGCGCTGCGCGCCAGCGCCGACAGCGTGCGCGCGGGATTGGCGAACCTGCCGGAGTAGCCGATCTGCGAGACGGGGGAGGGAGCCGCGCAGAACTTCCCGCACGCGCAGCGATTGCTGCCGTACGGACTCCTCCTGTCCCTGCCGGTTGAGAGGGTCGGCGTAGGTTGCGATAGTGCGGATCGGGGGAGCGTCGCTTGGGCGGCGCTCCCCGTCGTTAAGGGAGGGGTTGCGCTCCCCCTGGGAAGGAAGGGCTCAGCATGCTGGTCGAGATCGACGAGAGGTACTGTATCGGGTGCGGGCGCTGCGTGGACGATTGCGTGGGCGCGAACCTTGAGGTAGAGGGCGTCACGGCGCGCGTGAAAGGGCTCTGCATCCTGTGCGGGCACTGCGTGGCCGTGTGCCCCACCGGGGCGGTGTCCATTCCAAGCTACGATATGGCTGACGTGGAAACATGCGTGCCCGCCGGCGCGGCTGTCGATCCTCGCACAATGCTTCGGGTCGTCAAGTCGCGTCGCAGCGTACGCGACTACCTCCCGAATACGATCGAGCAGGACACGCTGCGCCTCGTGCTAGAGGCGGGACGCTACACCGCCACGGCGAAGAACGCCCAAGGCTGCCGCTTCATCGTGGTGCAGGACGAGCTCGACGAGTTCAAGCGCCTCGTGTGGGACGGCATCGAGGGCATGCTGGCGCCCCCTGCCGCCGACAAGCCGCGCTGGGTCAAGCTCTACAAGCCCTTCCTGGTCGACGCGCGGGCGGGGCGGCAGGACTTCCTGTTCCGCAATGCGCCCGCCGTCGCGTTCGTGGCGGCCGAGCGCGCCGACGACGCGGGGCTGGCCGCGCAGAACATGGAGCTCGTGGCGGCATCGCTCGGCTTGGGCGCCCTGTTCAACGGCTACCTGTGCCGCGCGGCCGAGGAGCTTCCCGCCGTGAAGGCGTTCCTCGAAGCGGAGGACAAGCCGCTGCAGATATGCATGCTGCTGGGCCATCCCGCCGTCTCCTACCGGCGAACCGCGCCGCGCCGCGCCGGCGACTTCGTGATGAAGTAGCGCATGAAGGTTGTAAGCGTCGAGCAGGCGCGACGGCATCGTTTGCGCGCGCATCATCTCGATCGCGCATACGGCATCGAAGACGCGGCGGAGCTTGCGGGCGCGTGCGGAATGCAGAACACGCCGCCGGGCGCATGGGAGACGGCCTTGTTCAACCGCGCGCCGGCCTGTCGCAGGGAAGATGCCGAGCGCCTGCTGTACGGGGAGAAGACGCTCGTGCAGGCGTGGAGCCTGCGCGGCGCGCCCGTGGTGTTCCCCGCGGCCGAAAGCGCGGCGTTCCTGTCGGCGCTCGTTCCGGCGAAGGGCGAGCCGTGGGCGTACACGAAGGGCATCGGCCTTGCGCTCGATGCGCTGGGCATGGAGTTCGACCGGCTGCTCGAACTGCTCGTGCGGGCGATGCCGCGCCTCGACGACGAGGCGATCGCGAGCAAGGTGGCGCTCGATCAAACGTTGGCGGATTGGGTCGAGCCGCTGCTTCCTGCGAACAAGCGCGCGGCGTGGCGACAGCCGTCGATGTACGGCAGCCCCGACAAGCAGACGGTGGGAGGAGCCGCGGTGTCGTTCTTGCTGCGCCCGTGCTCGTTCATGGGCCTCGTCGTGTTCGGCGAGCGCGCCGGCGCAACGCCCACGTTCACCTCGTACCGAAGGTGGACGGGCGGCGCGCTGCAGCCGGACGCTGACGCCGCCGCGCGTCTGGTGCGGAAGTTCGTCCATTGCTACGGGCCGACGAGGCCCGATGCGCTCGCGGCCTGGACGGGGTGCTCGGGCGCGCAGGCGCGCCGCATGTGGAAGGGCATTGCGGACGAGCTGGAGCCGGTGGAGTTCGGCGGCAAGAAGGCATGGGCGCTGGCGGCCGACCTCGATGCGCTCGCATCGGCGGAGCCGCCGGAGCGCGAGGTGCTGCTGCTTGCCGGCCACGATCCCTATCTCGATCAACGCGACCGCGCCACCTTGCAGGTCGACGTTTCGTTGCAGCGGCGTATCTGGAAGACCGTTGCGAACCCCGGCGTCGTCGTGCGCAACGGGGAGGCCGTGGGCACGTGGACGGCCAAGAAGAAGGGTGCGGGCCTGTCCGTCTCGCTGGCTACGTGGGTTGCCTGCTCCGAACAGAAGCTGCGCGACCTCGCCGAGGCCTACGCCGCCTTTCGGGGTTTGAAGCTGTTGGGCGTGAGCTTCGAGTAGCATCTCGGCTCGTCCCGAGAAACATCGCGAATGCACGGTTTCCGGACTCCATGTGCGGCAAAATCGTCGTTTTGGCACGTCGAGCTCGTTCGGAAGCCGTGTTCCGGAACACCGTCGGAACGCGAGCTGGGGTTTCGCCTGGCCGATTCCCAGAAAAAGGCGTCGAAGCCCGTCGAGACTGCCAAAACGACGATTTTGCCGCACATCGCCTTAAGGAAAGGTGCGGCGGGACGCCGGATGCGGGCGAGCGTATGCGTTCATGGGAAGATTTGCCGAAGCGATCGACGGGGGCGGGGAAGGAGTAACGTGCTTGCGGTATAATCTCTCCTTATGGAAACCATCATCACGAAATCACAGGTCGCGGACGCAGTCTACGCGGCCATCCCGAAGCTGGCCTGCGTGCTGCCGGCCGATATCGAAGCGGGGCTCGCCGTGGCGCGGGAGCTCGAGGGCAATCCGCGCGGGCGCGCGGTTCTCGACCAGCTAATTGAGAACGCGGCGATCGCCGCCGAGGATCGCGTGCCTATCTGCCAGGACACCGGCACCGTGTGGGTCAGCCTCGAGATCGGGCCTGACGTAGCTGTACGCGGCGACGTGTTCGCCGACGTGGACGACGCCGTCGCCCGCGCCTACGACGAGGCGCGCCTGCGCAAGTCGGTGGTGCGCGATGCCGTCCTCGACCGCGCGAACACGGGCGACAACACGCCTGCGTTCTGCGACGTCCATCCCGTGGACGAGCCGGGCGCGGCGCGGCTGCACGTTATGCTGAAGGGCGGCGGCTCGGACAACGCGAGCCGCGTGGTCATGCTGGTTCCGGGTGCCGGCAAGCAGGGCATCGTCGACGAGCTCGTACGCTGCGTGCGCGAGAAGGGCGCCAACGCCTGCCCGCCGCTCGTGGTGGGCGTCGGCATCGGCTCCACGTTCGACAAGGTGGCCGGCTTGGCGAAGCGGGCGCTCATGCGGCCTGTGGACGAGCCCGCGGCCGACGACCGCCTGCGCGCGCTCGAAGAGGAGCTGCTCGCGGCCGTGAACGCCACGGGCATCGGACCCGGCGGCCTGGGCGGCCGCACGACGGCGCTGGCCGTGCGCGTGGCCACGGCGCCGTGCCACATCGCGGCGCTGCCCCTGGCCATCAACATGGGCTGCTCGGCCATGCGCAGGATCACGGTTCCGCTGGCTTGCCAGCCAGCGGAACGGCTCGACGCTGCGGCTTCCCGCCGTACCCGATCTTCGCGCGATGCCGCAGGCTTGCGTACCGAAGTACGCGGCGCCTGCGCCATCCCCCGAATCTCAGGCACTGCGGAAACCCTCGCTGACTTCGCTGAACCTGCGTCTGATCGTTCGCGCTGTGCGCGAAGCGCCGCGGATGCGGGCGAGGAGGTGCGCCATGGCTAGCGCTGATCGCATCCGCCTCGCGTTGCCGTTCGACCGCGCCGCGCTGGCCCGGTTGGAGGCGGGCGACTCCTGTCTGCTCACCGGCCCTTTGTACACGCTGCGCGACGCGGGACACGTGCGCCTCTTGGCCGAGCTGGAAGCCGCCGGCGGCGCGCTGCCCTACGGTCTGGACGGTCAGGCCATCTTCTATGCGGGTCCCACGCCCGAAGCGGCCGGGCGCCCCTTCGGCGCGGTCGGGCCCACCACGGCCAGCCGCATGGATTTCGCCGCCCCCGCGCTGCACCGCGCAGGCGTCGCGGCGACGGTGGGCAAGGGCCGCCGCTCGTCCGAGGTGCGCGATGCCTGCCGCGCGACGGGTTCCGTTTATTTCGTGGCATGCGGCGGGGCCGCGGCCTATCTGGCGAAGTGCGTGGCATCATCGGAGACGGTGGCGTACGACGATCTGGGAACCGAGGCCCTGCGCCGCATCGACGTGGTCGATTTCCCCGTCTTCGTCGGCGTCGACGTACGGGGCCGCGACGTGTACGACCTCGTCTAGCCAGGGCACGCTTTCAAAGGGAGAGGGAACGACCATACCCGTGATACACGAATCCGCACAAGCAACCGATGCCCTGCGCGGCATCTTCATCACGTTCGAGGGCGGCGAGGGCGCCGGCAAGACGACGCATATCCGCTTTTTGTCCGAGACGCTGCGAGCGCACGGCCGCGAGGTGCTGTGCCTGCGCGAGCCCGGCGGCACCGAGGTGGGCGAGCAATTGCGCGCCGTGGTGTTGGACCCGGCGAACGGCGGCATGTCCGACGAGGCCGAGCTGCTCATCTACGAGGCCGCCCGCGCGCAGCTGATGGCGCAGGTCATCGCGCCCGCGCTGGCGCGAGGGGCCGTGGTGCTGTGCGACCGTTTCACCGATTCGACGGTGGCCTACCAGGCCTACGGGAGGGGCTTGCCGCGCATGTTCGTCGACCGCGTGAACGAGTTCGCCTGCCAGGGCGTGCATCCCGACCGCACCATCCTCATGGCCACGGGCGGCGAGGCGAACGTGGGCCTCGTGCGCGCGACGCATCGGGGGGCGGCCGACCGCCTCGAGCAGGCGGGCGAGGAGTTCCATGCCCGCGTGAACGAGGCGTTTCTGGAAATCGCCCGGCGCGACCCCGAGCGCGTGCGCGTGGTGGTCTCCGACGGCAACAAGTCGCAGACGGCTGCTGCGGTGTTCGCCGAGCTGGCCGACCTGTTCCCCTGGATGGCGCAGGTCGTCGACGACGACCCTGCCTTTTTCGACCGCCTCGACGTGAAGCGTTCGAAAGTGGAGGCGTAAAGCCGTGGCCGACGCGTTCGAGAACATCCTCGGCCAGCCGCAGGTGCGCGAATTCTTGCGCGCCACGGTGGCGCAGGGCAAGGTGAGCCACGCCTACCTGTTCACGGGCCCGGCCGGGTCGAACAAAACGATGGCCGCCTACGCGTTCGCGCAGGCCGTGCTGTGCCCGAAGGGGGCCTCCGGCCCGCGCGGAGGCAACTGCGGCGCATGCGACGCCTGCCGGCGCATCATGCGCAAGAAGCATCCCGACGTGCGCTACTTCGCGCCCGAAGGCGCGGGCGGCTATCTGGTCGAGCAGATCCGCGACATCGTGGCCGATACGTCGATGGCGCCCATCCAGGCGCACAAGAAGGTCTACATCCTCGATCGCGTCGACCTGCTGGGCGTGCAGGCCGCCAACGCGTTCCTCAAGACGCTGGAGGAACCGCCGTCGGACGTGGTGCTGATCCTGCTCGCGCGTACGCGCGAGAGCGTGCTGCCCACCATTCTGTCGCGTTGCCAGGTGGTGCCGTTCCGCACCATCCCGGCAAGCGAGGCGGCCGGCATCATCGTGCAGAACACGGGCGCGTCGCGCGAGCAGGCGCGCATGGCCGTCGAGGCCTGCGACGGCTCCATTACGCGTGCCGTGGAGTTCTTGAAGTCCAACGAGCGCCTGGCGTTCCGCACCCGCGTGCTGGAGGTGCTGGGCTGTCTGCGCAAGGCAGACGACTGGGACGCCGTCGGGTTCGCGAGCGAGCTCGTGGTGCTGGTGAAGGCGCCGCTGGACGTGGCGCGCGCCGAGCAGGAGCAGGAGCTCGCCGAGAATGCGGACTTCCTGGCGAAGTCGGCCATCCGCCAGATCGAGGCGCGCAACAAGCGCCAGCTGACGGCCAAGACCTTCGAATCGCTGCGCCAGCTGACGGCCATCGTGCGCTCGTGGCTGCGCGACGTGATGGCCGTGTGCGCCGAGACGCCCGAGCTCGTCATCAACGTGGATGCCCGCGCCTCCGTCATGGAGGCGGCCGAGGCCACCGATGAGGCGCGCGCCGCCGCCGCGCTAGCGGCCGTGCGCCGCTGCGACGAGGCGATCTCGTATAATGTATCACCGGAAACGTGCATCGACGCGATGCTGTTCGAGATAAGAGAGGTGCTCTATGGTTCGCATAGCGCCGATTAACCTGTATTACAACCCCAAGACGCTGTGGTTCGACGCCGGCGACCTGGACGTGCGCGCCGGGGACGGCGTGATCGTGTCCACGGCCCGCGGCACCGAGTTCGGCCGCGCGGCCCACGACGTGTTCGAGGCCGACGAGGCGCAGATCAAGAAGCTGAAAAGCCCGCTCAAGCCTGTCAAACGCATCGCGACGGACGAGGACGAGGCGCGCGCGGCCGAGCTGGAGGCGAAGAGCCGCGAGGCGCTGCCCGTGTTCAAGGAGATGGCTGCCGAGGGCAACGGCGACATGCACCCCGTGTCGGTGGAGTACCTGTTCGAGGGCGACAAGGCCATCTTCTACTTCGAGGCGGAGGAGCGCGTGGACTTCCGCGAGCTCGTGCGCAAGCTGGCCGCGCACTTCCGCGTGCGCATCGACATGCGACAGATCGGCGTGCGCGATGAGGCCCGCATGGTGGGCGGCCTGGGGCATTGCGGCCAGGAGCTGTGCTGCAAGCGCCTGGGCGGCGAGTTCTGCCCCGTGTCCATCCGCATGGCGAAGGAGCAGGACCTCTCGCTGAACCCGCAGAAGATATCGGGCGTGTGCGGACGGCTCATGTGCTGTCTGCGCTACGAGTTCGACGCGTACAAGGACTTCAAGAGCCGCGCCCCGAAACAGAACGCCACGGTGGAGACGCCCGATGGGCCGGCGAAGGTGGTGGATCTCGACGTGCCGCGCGAGATCGTGTCGCTGAAGATCATGGGCGAGAAGCCCGTGAAGGTGCCGCTGGCCGACTTCGACCCGCCCGAGGAAGGCTCGAACCGCCCGAACCGCGTAGGCGAGGAGGCGTGGCAGGACGCGACGACGGCCGACCCTATCGGATTTGCGGGCGAGTCGGCGCTGTTCGGCACCACGACGCAGCTGACCGGGCAGGACAAGCTGGCCGATCCGGGTTCCGTGCGCCGCACGGGCCGCGGCGGTCAGAAGCCGTCGAAGGGCGGCGGCTCGAACGGCGGCCGCGCGGGCGGCGGCCAGAAGGGCGGCGGCAACGGCGGCCAGAAGGGCGGCAAACAGGCCGACGCGCAGGCGCAGAGCGCGCGCAAGCCGCGCAGGAGGCGCTCGACGAAGGTCGGCGGCGAGGGCGCTGCCGCCCCCGAGGCGGCCGAGACGCAGAAGCGCAAGCAGAAGCAGCAAGGCGGCGGCTCGCCGAAGGGCGGGCAGGGCGGCCAGCAGCAGAAGCGCCGGTCGGGTCAGGGCGGTCAGAGCGGCAACGGCGGCTCCAAGAAGCAGCAGGGCCAGCGCCAGGGAGGCGAGGGCGCGAAGAAGCAGGGGCCGAAGGGCATGCAGCCCTCGAAGCCTCGTCCCGGCCAGAAGTCCTCAGGCCTGCGCCAGGGCCAGAAGCCGCAGCAGCCGCGCCAGGACAAGGCGCCCCGCCCCGAGCGCTCGGGGGCTCCGAGCGGCGAGGGCGGCCGCCCGACGGGAGACGGCGGGCATCGCCGCGCCCGTCGCCGCAGCCACAAGGCGGGCGGCTCGGACGGCGCGGGCGCGCCCGGAGCGGGCGGCGCGGCGCCGAGCGGCGAATAGCGGACGTACGGAGGAGGCTCATCGGGAATGAAGATCGACTACGCGCTGTTGACTGACCTGTACCAGCTCACCATGGCGCAGGGCTATTGGGAGACCGGCCAGGGCGACACGCAGGCCTGCTTCCACATGTACTTTCGCGACTACCCGTTCAAGGGCGGCTACGCCATCGCGTGCGGCATGGCGCAGCTGGCCGACCTCGTGGACGAGTTCTCGTTCTCGGACGAGGACGTGGCCTACCTGGGCTCGCTCGACGCGCCCGGCGGCGGCAAGCTGTTCAAGCCGGAGTTCCTCGACTACCTGCGTACCTTCGAGCTGCGTGTGGACATCGACGCGGTGCTCGAGGGCACCGTCGTGTTCCCGCACGAGCCGCTGGTGCGCGTGACCGGCCCCATCATGGATTGCCAGCTCATCGAGACGGCGCTTCTGAACTGCGTGAACTTCGAGACGTTGATCGCCACGAAGGCGGCGCGCGTGTGCCTGGCGGCGCAGGCTCCCGTGGCGGAGTTCGGCCTGCGGCGCGCGCAGGGCGCGGGCGGCGGCTTGTGGGCCAGCCGTGCGGCCGTCGTGGGCGGGTGCGCCTCCACGTCGAACGTGCTGGCGGGCAAGCTGTTCGACATCCCCGTGTCGGGCACGCACGCGCACTCGTGGGTCATGTCGTTTCCCGACGAGCTCACGGCGTTCCGCGCGTACGCCGAGGCGTTCCCGAAGAACTGCGTGCTGCTCGTGGACACCTACGACGTGGAGCAGGGCATCAAGAACGCCATCACGGTGGGACTGGAGATGCGCGAGCGCGGCGAGCGCCTGAGCGGCATCCGCATCGACTCGGGCGACTTGTCGTGGCTCGCGCGCATGGCGCGCGCCATGCTGGACGAGGCGGGCCTGACCGACTGCGGCATCGTGCTGTCGAACGATCTGGACGAGTTCACCATCCAGTCCATCCGCGACGAGGGGGCCCAGGTGACCTCGTGGGGCGTGGGCACGAAGCTGGCCTGCGCCTACGACCAGCCCACGCTGGGAGGCGTGTACAAGCTGTCGGCCACGCGCGCCTCGGGGGAGAGCGAGTGGACCGACCGCCTGAAGATCTCCGAGTCGGCCGCCAAGCTGACCACGCCCGGCGTGCTGGACGTGCGCCGCTACTTCTACTGCGGCAGCGGGCGCTTGGCCGGCGATATGGTGTTCGACGTGAACGCGCCCGGCGACAAGCTGCGCGAGGTCATCGTCGACCCGTCCGACGACCTGCGGCAGAAGAACCTCTCGGGGCTGTGCTCCGAGACGCTGCTCAAGCCGCTCGCGCGCGACGGCCGCACGGTGCTCGACGCGTCCGAACGCGACGCATGGGCGGCTCGCGAGCGTGCCCAGGCGGGCCTCGCCACGCTCGACGAGAGCCAGAAGCGCATGCTGAACGCCCACACCTATCCGGTAGGCCTCGAATATGGTCTTTTTGAGCGCCGTCGCGATCTGGTTGTGAAGCTGCGGGGCATCGCGTAGTGTACGAGGGTACGTCATCGACTGGTTCGGGCGCCTGTGCCCCATGTCAAGGAAGGATGTCATGATCAAGATACTCACCGATTCGGTCGCCTCCATTCCCGCCGACGTGGCGCGCGAAGCCGGCATCGACGTGGTCACCCTGTTCGTGAACCGCGAGGGATGCGAATACGCGGACTCTGAGATGGATTTGGACGCGTTCTACGCCGACATCTATGACATGGTAGACAACATCCCCACGTCCAGCCAGCCGTCCCAGCACACGCTGGAAGCCGTGTTCGAGGAGGCGGCGCGCGCGGGCGACGAGGTGCTGGGCATCTTCATCTCGTCGGAGCTGTCGGGGACCTACGAGGGCGCCGTGCGCGCAGCGCGCGCCGTGAAGGCGCGCAACATCGACTTCACCTACGTCATCGTGGACTCCACGTCGTGCGGCTACGACGAAGCGTGGCCGGTGTTCGACGCGGTGGCCGCGCGCGACGCGGGCGAGGACCTGGCGGGATGCGCAGCGGCGGCGCTGCGCGGCATCGAGTCCACCCGCTTCCTGTTCACGCCCGAAACGCTCACGTTCCTGCAACGGGGCGGGCGCATCGGCAACGCGGCGGCGCTGCTGGGCAACCTCATCCAGCTTTCGCCCGTGCTCACGGTGAGCGACGGCAAGGCCGACACGTTCGCGAAGGTGCGCACGCGCAAGAAGGCGCTCGACCGGATCGTGACCGAGTTCAAGAAGGATGTCGAGCAGCACGGCCTGAAGCACGTCGTGGTGCACTACATCGGCGACAAGGCGCCGGCCGTCGCATGGGCGCGCGAGGTCGTCGAGCCGCTCATCGGGCGCACGGTGAGCGTGTTGCCGGTGAGCCCCGTCATCGGCCTGCACGTGGGACCGGCCGTGGGGCTTGCCTATGAGTGCGCAAGCGCCCTGGCCGGCAAGATCAGCGGCCCGGTGCAGGCGCGCGCCTGCGCTTCGTAGAGTCGCGCGATCGTCCGATACCGTATGCAAACCGCTCAGAAAGCGAGAAACGCTCATGCAGCATAAGTGCAACCTCATCATCGATTCGTGCTGCGACCTGCCGTTCGAGGTCGTCGACCGGGAAGGCGTCGAGCTTATCAGGTTCCCCTACATCATGAGCGACGGCGAGCATGCCGACGATCTGTACCAGACCTCGTCGGCGCACGATTTCTACCAGGCGATGCGCAACGGCGAGGAGCCTACCACCGCGCAGGTGCCCGTGCCCGTGTTCCGCGACGCGTTCGAGCGCGCCATCGCAAGCGGGGTGCCCACCGTGTACTTGAGCTTCTCCAGCGGGCTGTCCGGCAGCTTCGATGCAGCGGCGCTCGTGCACGACCAGCTGATGGCCGAGCATCCGGACGCCGAGCTGTACATCGTGGACACGTGCTTGGCCTCGGTGGCCGAGGCGCTGCTGGTGTACGAGGCGCTGCGTCAGCGCGACAACGGCATGACGGCGCAGGAGCTTGCGCGCTGGGCCGAGGAGGCGCGCTACTTCGTGGACGCCGAGTTCATGGTGGACGACCTGGAGGCCCTGCGCCGCGGCGGCCGCATCCCCAGCTCGGTGGCGTACGCGGGCTCGAAGCTGGACGTGAAGCCGCTGCTCACCATCACCGTCGACGGCAAGCTGTCGCTGGCGGGCGTGGCGCGCGGGCGCAAGAAGGGCATCAAGCAGCTGGCCGAGTACTACAACAAGCGCAAGGCCGACTCGCGGCCGGGTCGCTGCGTGGTCATCGGCAACGCCGACTGCCCGAAGGACGCCGCTCGCCTGCAGGAGGCGCTGGGCAAGGGCGACGACAGCATCCTGTTTCTGGAGAGCAGCATCGGGCCGGTCATCGGCAGTCACGTGGGGCCGGACATGATCGCGGTGGTGTTCTGGGGCAACGACAAGCGCGAGGAGCTGTCGGTGGCCGACCGCATCGCGAAGAAGGTCAAGGGCGGCGAGTAGCCCGCGCGCGAGCGGCTCGCGACACATGGAATTCGAACGCATCGGGAAAGGTGCTTAGATGGAACTTTCGTTCGTATACTCCGGCAACGAGACGGTGGGCGCTATGGTGGTGTCCCGCCTGGAGGCGGCCGGCTGCACGCGCACCGACGACGTCGCGCATGCCGAGGCCATCATCACGTACTGCACGTCGCAGACGGCGCTGGAAGACGCGTACTTCGACGAGCAGGGGCTCGTGCAGGCGGCGGGGAAGGGCGCGCTGCTCATCGACCTGTCGGCGTCGACTCCCAGCTTCGCGCGCGAGCTGAACGCCGTGGCCGTGGTGAGCGACCTCATGTCGGTGGAGGCGCCGCTCGTGGTGGTGGACGTGGCCCGCGCCGACGCGTTCGGCGACCGCGACAACCTGGTGTGCTTCGTCGGGGGCGACGAGGAGGCCGTGGCGGAGGCGCGTCCCGTGCTGGAAGCGATCGCCGGCACGGTGCAGGAAACGGGCGGGGCGGGCTCTGCGCAGCTCGCGCGCGCCGCGTACACGCTGCAGACGACGGCGCAGGTGATCTCGGCCGTGGAGGCCGACGCGCTGTACCGCGCCGTGCGTCGCTCGTCGGCCTCGCTCGACCAGGCGACGGAGCGCGTGGGTGCGGCGACGCCCGTGGCCGAGCAGGTGCTGGCCGCGGTGAACACGGGGCGTTTCGACGGCATGTACACGGTTGAGATGTTCATGGCCGAGCTGTCCGCCGCGCTGACGGCGGCCGACGACGTGGACCTCATCCTACCGCAGGCCGAGGCGTGCCTGCACCTGCTGGAGCTGCTCGCCGTCATCGGCGGCTCCGACAAGGCGCCTGCAGCGCTGGCGCTGGTGTACGGCGAGGAGAAGACGTGCGCCGAGCAGGGCCTCGACTGGACGCGCGCTGAGCAGGCCTACGGCGACGTCGCCGAGGGCTTCGACGATCTGGACGACGACGGCCACGACCACGGGCACGACCACGGTTCCTTCGGCGATTATCCCGGCTACGGCGCGTATTCGGCCAATTAGGGTTCCGTCGGCCTACGGCCGACGGACCTTGCCGACGCTGCGGGCGGCTGTGGCACCCGATCTCGCCGCGAAGCCGAGGACTCGCGTACCGAAGTATCCCCTGCGGGGACTTCTTGCAGGATGCGCTTCGTCCTCGCCTTCCTCACGATCTCGGACACCACAGCCGCCCTCTCTGACATTATTGGACCGGTGAGTCTATGAATCTGGCATTATCAACATGCGACCTCTGCCCCCGCTCGTGCGGGGTCGATCGGGCGGCGGGGGAGCGCGGGGCGTGCGGGGCCGACGGGCGCCTCGTGGTGGCGCGTGCGGCGCTGCATTTCTGGGAGGAGCCTCCCATCAGCGGGTCGCGCGGCAGCGGCACGGTGTTCTTCGCGCACTGCCCGCTGCGCTGCGTCTACTGTCAGAACGCGGTGATCGCCGCGGGCGAGGCGGGCGCGGAGGTGAGCGTCGAGCGCCTGGGCGAGATGTGCCTGGAGCTGCAGGAGCAGGGCGCGCTCAACGTCAACTTCGTCACGCCGACGCATTACGCTCCCGAGGCGCGCGCAGCCGTCGCCTGGGCGCGCGAGCGAGGGCTGGCGCTTCCCGTCGTATGGAACACGTCCGGGTACGAGACGGTCGCCGCTGTGCGGGCGAACGCGGGCACGGTCGACGCGTACCTCGCGGATTTCAAGTACGCCGACGCCGAGCTGGCGCGGCGCTACTCGCATGCGCCTGATTACCCCGAGGTCGCCCTGGCGGCGCTCGAGGCCATGGTGGAGGAGGCGGGCGGACCGACGTTCGACGAGGTGGACGGCGAGCAGCGTCTGACCGGCGGCGTCGTGGTGCGCCACCTCATGCTGCCGGGCGCGCTGGAGGACTCGAAGCGGGTCGTGCGCCTCGTGCACGAGCGTTTCGGCGACGCGGTGCTGCTGTCGCTGATGAACCAGTACACGCCCGTGCTGGCGGACGCCGCGAAGGCGGGCGACGCGCGAGCCGCGGCGACGCTCGACCGCTGCCCCGAGCTTGCCGAGCGCGTCTCCGACGACGAGTACGAGCTTCTGCTCGATTACGCCGACGAGCTGGGCGTCGAGGACTACTTCTGGCAGCAGGGCGGAGCCGCCGAGGACAGCTTCATCCCCGCGTTCGACCTGTCCGGCGTGCGGGAGCCCGATCGCGCGTAAGGCGGGCTCTACCCTCCCTCCCTCGGCCGTCCTTGGGCGCATTCCTCCGCTCCGAATGGCGAAAAGAGGTTGAATTCGGAAGCATCGAAGAGGGTTGCGCGTGCGGAGGCGCGCTTGCTTTGGCATCGCCGCAGGTCGTGGAAGCGGCTGGATTCCAACGAGGCGCACCGGGCGGGTTCGATGAGCCTCGTCCTTCCGAATTCGATGCTTTTTCGCCATTCGGAGCGCGGGGGGATGCATGGGCTGACGTTGCCGGGACGCCGCCCCTGCCGTATTTTGCCTGGGCTTGTCTGCTTTGCGCAGCAGAGCGATGGTTGGAACAAATGTTTCACGTGAAACAATCTGGCGAAGACCTGCGGCTGGAAACGGCATTTCGAAAGACCCGCCTTCGGGTATGCGGGGGCGGTTGATGGATTCATCGCGGTTGTTCCGACGGGGAAACGGGTCGGCGCCGCGTTGGCATCTTGACCGTCGACGCGAATTCGGGGTTCGCGCGCGAGGACGGCCTGCCTGCGGTTAGCCGTTGGCGGAAAGAGGGGGCGGCCGCTTCGCAGGGACGCGCGGACGCTAGCGCGGGGAGATTTCCTTTCCGGGGAGGTCTTCCTGCATCTCGGTGATGTTCTTCCAGAAGCGCTTGGGCATGAACTGGCGGCGCAGCTCGGGGTTGTAGCGGGCCTCGACGGCCACGGTGTCGTAGAAGCGCTTCCAGGCCTGCTGCATGAGGCGTTCCTCGGACGCGCGGTCGGGCAGGTCGACGTTCTCCGTCTGGACGAGGTACCAGTCGCGCCCTTCGTAGACGCCGGCAATGTTGTGCGCCTCGTCGAAGATGATGAAGGGCTGCGTGTTGAAGCGCCCGCTGAACCAGTCCATGAGCAGCGGGATGACCGAGGCTGCGGGGTTGCAGCGCGCGAACCACACGCCGTTCTCCAGATGCTCGAAGCGGAGGAACTGCAGCATACGATGCCGCTCGTTCATGACGGAGCGGGCGAGGCGGTGGAGCGGCTCGACGGCAGGGTGGGCGAGGTCGCCCAGCACGCTGCGGCGGGCCTTGCCCGTGCAGGCGAACTTCCCGCACGCGCCGCCGCATGATCCGCGGCGCTTGCAGCCGGAGCAATCGTGCGGCCTGTTCTGCGCCATGGCGTAGCGGATGAAGCGGTACACGATGGTGCCGGCGTCCGGGTGGTCGCTGAGCGAGGCGTGCTTGACGGCATCGTAGGCGGCGTCTCCGCACGCCCTCCTGATGCCGCGCCGAACGCGCACGGCATGCTCCTCGTTCGTCTCGATGACGCGCACGGTTTGGCCGAGCCGCGGCTGCAGGACGTCGGCGCGGGCGATGTCCTGCGGGTCCTCGCGGCGCGCGTACGCCTCGAACACGGCGGACAGCAGGCCCTCGAGCGAGCCGTCGTGGCAGTAGGCGACCTCGGCCAGGGGTTCTTCGGGGAAGAGGGGCTGGTTCTCGGCGGGCTTTCGGCTCATGCGCACACGGCTTCCGGCGTTTCGAGGGCTCGCTGCCAACCGTACGTCCCGTCGGCGCTCGCGGCGCGGCCGGACGACGACGCCGCGTTCGAGGAGCGCTCCGCATCGCTGCAAGACGCCGCTGCGGTCGCATCGCCGCTTTCCAGCGCGCGTGCGCCCGACCCGCCCGCGATGCGGGCCTTCTCGGGCGTCTCGACGCTCTCGAACAGGCTCATCTGACCCGGTGTGGTCTTGTCGGCGCGCCGCCCGTGGTTGCCGCCCTTGATGGGCGCGGCAAGCTGCGCGCGCAGCCCTTCGCGCGAGAAGTCGACGCCGCGCCCCGAGTAGCTGCCGCTGCACGTGATGAAGAAGCGGGCGCGCTTGTACGCGATGCCCAGCTTGCGCAGCTCGGGCTCGCGCAGGCAGGTGGTGCGCCGCGCGCGCACGATGAGGTTCGCTCCGCGCACGCCGATGCCGGGCACGCGCAGCAGCGCCTCGAGCGGAGCGGTGTTCACCTCCACGGGGAAGAAGTCCAGGTGGTTGATGGCCCAGTTCGCCTTCGGGTCGAGGTCGGGATCGAGGAAGGGGTTGTCCTCGTCGATGATCTCGGTGACGTCGAAGCGGTAGAAGCGCAGCAGCCAGTCGGCCTGGTACAGCCGATGCTCGCGGTTGAGCTGGACGGCGTCGGTGCCGGGCAGGCGCTTGTCGTCGTTCACCGGCGTGTAGGCGCTGAAGAACACGCGCTTGAGCGACAGCGTGCGGTAGAGCGCGGCCGACAGGTTGAGGATCTGGAAGTCGCTTTCGGGCGAGGCTCCTACGATCATCTGCGTGGACTGCCCGGCCGGCACGAAGGCGCGCTCCTTCTTCTTGGGGCGGATCTGCCTCATGTAGGTGGTCTGCTTGCGCACGAGCGCGCGCGTGTCCTTGTCCACGGCGATGTTGTCGCGGATCTGGCGCATGGGCGCGATGATGCGCTGTTTGTCCTTCTGGGGCGCGAGCAGCTGCAGGCTCTTCTGGGAGGGCAGCTCCATGTTCACGCTCATGCGGTCGGCCAAGTGCCCCAGCTGCTGCACGAGCTCGGGCGAGGTGCCGGGCACCGCTTTCGCGTGGATGTAGCCGCGGAAGCCGTGCTCCTCGCGCAGGATGGACAGCGTCTGTATCATGAGCTCGGTGGTGTAGTCGGGGTTGCGGATGACGCCTGAGCTGAGGAACAGGCCCTCGATGTAGTTGCGGCGGTAGAACGCGATGGTGAGGTCGGCCAGCTCGCGCGGCTTGAACGCGGCGCGCGGCACCTCGTTCGACGCGCGGTTCACGCAGTAGGCGCAATCGTACACGCAGACGTTGGTCATGAGCACCTTGAGCAGCGTGATGCAGCGCCCGTCGGCCGCGAAGCTGTGGCAGCAGCCGGCGGCCAGCGTGTTGCCGAGCTTGCCCTTCTGGGCGTCGCGGTCGATGCCCGAAGACGTGCAGGCAACGTCGTACTTAGCAGCGTCGGCGAGAATCTCGAGCTTGGCAACCAGATCCATTCGTCCATCCGTTCGTCAGATCAAATGTTCGCGGGAATGTTTGTTCGTATATGGTACGCATACGAGTGTTCGAAGTCAAGGGTAGGGAAGAGGAGTCGAACCCGGATTCTTCCGCTCCTTGCGGCATGCGGCGGCTGTGCTGGTTTTCGGAGCTGCTGGAGCGGCATCTCGCATGGAGCGTGCGGATCGGTTTTAGTTGTCCGAGGGCGCTTCATGCTTTCCGACGAACCTGCACGCCGTGCATTCTCGCGTTTTCCCCTGTCTCTCGACGGCTCGGAGGATTCGCTTCGCGACGAGCAAGGGTATACTGATGCTTGCATGATATAGAAACGAGTGCGAAGGAGCGGGCGATGGTGGCGGTGCTGTGCGTGGGTTTGGGCGGCTTCATCGGATCGGTAGGGCGCTATCTGCTGGGTCTCGTGCCGGTCGAGGGCGACTTCCCGCTCATGACGTTCGCCGTCAACTTTGCGGGCGCCGTGCTCATCGGGGCGGTGTTCGAGGCCGCCACGGAGGGCTCCGGCTTGCCTGACAACGCCGTGTTGTTCCTCAAGACCGGCGTGTGCGGCGGCTTCACCACGTTTTCCGCGTTCTCGCTGGAGACCCTCGCCTTGCTCGAACGCGGCAAGTACGCGACGGGCGCGCTGTACGCATGCGGAAGCGTGCTCGCTTGCCTTGCCGGCGTCGTGATAGGGCGGCTGGCCGTGCGCGGCGTGCGCGCCGCCCTGACCGGCTCGGCCGCGGCGTAGGGGCGGGCGCCGCGCTCTGCGCGCACGCCCCTACGCCCTTCGATCTCGCGCCCGCCGAGCGGGTCGCGCTATTTCGCGCGGGTCGCGTTGCCCGGATCGATGGACATGCTCTGGAAGCGGTTCTCCATGTACTGGTTGTCGAAGTGCTCGGCGAAGAAGTGCGCCACGGCCGTCTCGGGAGGTTTTCCAGCCTCGCGCTGGTACCAGCAGTCGAGCGACAGCAGCGTCATCGCCCCGTCGACGATCATGAGCGCGGCGCACACCGTGGTGACCGCGTAGCGCCAGTTCCAAGGGATGAGGTTCACCAGCTTCAACATCCAGGGAAGAAGCAGCTTGATCCACACCACGCCCAAGACGCCCCACATGGCCATGAACATGCCGTTCGTGCGCCCGTCGATGGACAGGAACGTGCCGGAGTAGTCCCACGCCACGATGCCGAAGGCGAACTGCATGAACCAGCTGGTCAGATACTCGAACGCCCCGCCGATGACGGCGCTCACCAGGAAGATGAGCACGACGTTCTTGTCGTGGAATCGGTTCAGGGCGACCGTCATCAGCACCGCGCCGAAACCGTAGATGGGCGAGAACGGGCCGAACAGCAAACCCGCGCGATCCTGGTAGTGCCCTGGATTCACGACGAGGAAGTGGTATACCGTCTCGATCATGAGTCCCAGCACGCAGCACACGACGAAGATCCAGAACAGGTTGAAGAAGTTGAGCGCGATGAAGCCCTTGCCGGTCTCGTCGCGGCCGAGCGTGCCCTCCTCGGCCGCCTCGCGCGTTTCCATATCGCGCAGTTTGCGGCGCAGCTCGCGCTCTTCGGCTAGCGACGGGTCCACGTAGCTCGATAGCGCGACGAGCACGACCAGCACCACGCCGTAGGGGATGAGATCGGGCGTGAGGCCGCTCAGCATCATGTCGCAGAGGATCACGAGGATGAGGATGACGATCATGACCTCGGCGATCTGGGCCGTGCGACGCCGTTTGTCGCGCAGCAGTCGGATGCCCAGGATGACGAACATGGCGGACAAAACCGTCATGAGCACCGCGTCGGAGACGAAGATGACGAGGGCGGCGGCGGACAGCTCCTCGACGATGGCGCCCTGTTGCAGGGCCATCACCATGCCGACGATGAGCAGCGCGAGCACCGGCACGAGCGCTGCGCCGCTGACTATGCACAGGATGCCGAACACCTTGAGCGGAAGGGGGATCTTGCTATTGGACGCAGGCGCGCCTTCGTCGAGGTCGAGTCCGTTCTCGACGCGGTCGTGCTTACCCATGGCGATGTTCTCCTCGAATGCGCTTCTATCTGTCGCGTCAAAGTATAGCCGAAGAGCGGGCGCCTCGCGCGGCGACTACGACGAGGGGCGCGGCTCGTCGGGGGCGACCTCCTCTACGAACCAACGCGGACCCTCGTAGAACAGGTACTTCTCGCGGCCGTTCACGGACACGAGGTAGCGGATGCCCGTGCCGCCCACGCGCTGAGAAGCGCGTCGAATGGCCTCGTGCACGCGGTCGATGGCGAAGATGCGGCCGTCGCGCCAGACGATCTCGAGCGGCGTGAGCCGTCCGTCAACGTCGATGCGCGCCGTCACCTCCACATATGTTTTCCGAAAAGCCATGACCGCAGGAAACCACGCCGAAGCGCGGCGCGCCAGGGGCCGCTCCGAGCTGTAGCGCAAGGGATGGCGACGCGTAAGCGAGCGAGGGCGCCAACGCGCCGCAGGAGCGGGAAGGGGCGCTCGACGCGCCCCTTCCCGCTCCCTCTTCTTTTTCGATGCGTTCGATCCTCTACTCGATGTCGTTCAATTCCTTGCCGGCGTACTCGTGCGCCGTGAACAGCAGGATGATGCCCGCCACAAGGCAGATGCCCATCATATAGTACGCGGGCATGAGGCCGTTGCCCGTGGCGTCGATGAGCGCGGTGGCCACCATCGAGGCCGTGCCGCCGAACACCACGTAGGCGATGTTCGACCCCAGCGCGGCGCCGGTGTAACGCACTTCCGTGGGGAACATCTCCGCCTGGTAGCAGGCGATGTTCGCGTCATTGAACGAGAGCGTCACGCACATGATGAGCTCCGCTGCGATGACGATGGGCAGCTGAGCCGTCTCCAGCATCATGAAGGCGGGGATGCTGAGCAGGATGAACGCCACGCACGAGCCCAGCAGCATTTTCTTACGTCCTACGATGTCGGATATCTTTCCGGCGCCGAAGATGATGAAGATGTACGTGACCAGCGCGATGTCGGTGGCAAGCTGGGCCGCCGAGGCTTCCATCGCCGTGTAGCTGGTCAGATACGTGGGCAGGTAGGTGAGCACGAGGTAGAAGCCGACCGAGTTCACCATGGTCGCCGCGATGCTGGTCGCAAGGCGCTTCTTGTACTTCTTGAACACGAGGCGGGTAGGCCGCGGGGCCTCTTTGGCCGGATCGGCCGTCGAGGTCATCTGCTGGTAGGTGGGGGAATCCTCGAGCTTCGTGCGGATGTAGTGCGCCACGAGCCCCAGGGGTCCGGCCAGCAAGAACGGAATGCGCCATCCCCATGAGATCACGTCGGCTTCGGGCAGCAGCGCCTTGATGATGAGCGCTGCGGTGGAGCCCGCCAACAGGCCCGCCGCGGTGGATGCCGGCACGAGCGAGCAGTACTTCCCGCGATGGTTCGCCGGCGCGTACTCGGCCAGGAACACCGCTGCTCCCGAGTACTCGCCTGCAGCCGAGAATCCCTGCACGCTGCGCAGGCACAGCAGCAGGATGGGGGACAGCAGGCCGATCGTCTCGTACGACGGCAGGCAGCCGATGAGGAACGCCGCGCCCGTCATCATGAAGATGGACAGCGACAACGACCATTTGCGCCCCTTCTTGTCTCCCATGCTGCCCCAGAACGCCGCCCCTAACGGCCGGAACACGAACGACAACGCGAACACCGCGAACGCGAGCAGCGTGGAGTTCACCGCCGACTCGGGGAAGAACACGATGCCGATGGTGATGGCGAAATACGTATAGGTGGCGTAGTCGAACCATTCGATGAAGTTGCCCAAAAACGAAGAGATCGCCACCTTGAACGGCACTTTCGGTTGTGCCTCCGTTACTGCTGCCGCGCTCATCGCGACACCTCCTTCATCGATTCGTCGAGGCCGGCTCCGTCGGGGACGTCGACCTCCTCATGCCGCGTGAGCCATGCCTTCTCGGCTTCGCGCGCCTCCCTCTCCTCGTGCCACTGACGCAGCTGCCGGGCCGCAAGCGAGTCTTCGGGAAACGGCTCGGCCAGGCCGCGTTCCACCAGCTGCTCGTCGTGCTTGACCCATTTGAAGAACTGGACGCCCATGAGGATCACGATGACGCTGAACGGGATGCCGCCGGCGATGGTGGCGAATTGGATGGTGCTGAGGAAGTCCTGTCCGGCCGTCACCATGAACAGCACGGCGAGCGCCGTGATGCACAGCGCCAGCAGCGCCTTGAAGCCGCGGCTCTGGCGCGCGGCGGGAGACACGAAGTTCGACAGCGCCATGACGCCGGAGTCCACCGAGGTCACGATATAGCCGCCGATGAGGATGGTTGCCAGCACGGTCAGCACGCCGCCGATCAGAGGTACGCTGTCGATGGTGAGGAACAGCCCCATCGAGGAGTCGGCGTTGGTCTGCGCCACGATGCCGGGGTCGGACATGGCGGCCCACACGCCGGTGCCGCCCACCACGCACGTCCATACGATGCATACGGCCGCGGGCACGAACACCACGCCGCCTACGAACTCGCGCAGCGTGCGCCCGCGGGAGATGGTGGACACGAAGCCCGCCGTGAACGTGGCGAACGCGAAGCACCAGCAGAAGATGAAGAACGACCAGAACGCCTGCCAGGAATCACCGTACGAGGCGATGCCCGCGCCCAGGTTCACGGCTTCGGTGAACCCGCTCATCAGCATGAACTGGTCGATGAACACGCTGAGCGACTCGGGCAGCACGCCCAGGATGTACAGCGTGGGGCCGAAAATGAACACGGCAGCGACGAACACGATGGACATGACGGCGTTCGCGTTCGAGATCTTCTTGATGCCCCTCACCACGCCGAACCACACCGACATCGTTGCGATGGATCCGAACAGGATGACGAACGCCACCTGCAGGGCTTGCCCCGTCTGGATGTTGAAGATCTGTTGAATACCGCTGTTGAACTGGTACGATGCAAGTCCGAGCGACGTGGTCAGCCCAAAGATGGTGGCGATGACCACGAGGATCTCCACCACGATGCCGACGGGCCGCTTCGCGCGGGCGGGGAACAGATCCTCCACCGTGCCGCGGAACGTGGTGTCCTTGTGCATGTTGTAGCGGGCGTAAGCCATGAAAAGCGAGACGATGGCGTAGATGGCCCACGCCGGGATGGCCCAGTGGAAATACGTCCATGCAAGCGCCGTGTCTCCGGCGAACAGGGGGTCGGGGGCGTTGAACGGGGTGCCCCCGTACATCATGATAGGCTCGGCCACCGCCCAGAACACCAGGCCCACGCCCTGCCCGGTGGCGAACAGCATCGCGAACCAGGAGAAGTACGAGAACGCGGGCTTGGCGTCCTTGCCGCCCAGGCGGATCGAACCGAGCTTCGTCACCGCTACGAATATGCATACGGCGAAGCACAAAAACGCGCACAGCACGATCCACCAGCTGCAGTACTGGGTGACGAACGTGCGCAGCACGCCAACCGCGTTGATGAACGTGTCGGCGCTGACCAGCGCGATGCCTAGCACGACGGCGACGATGGCCACCGACGCGGCTCGGATGACATGGTCATGCCTGACCGTGCGTCCGAGCCGTGCGGCCTGGGCTTCCTTCGGCTCCGGATCCACTTCGCCCGACTCGTTCTCCACCTCCATGGGGTGGACGTGCTTGCGCGCGTCGTCGTCCGAGCTCTTAGACCTCATGGTAGTCACCCTCGCCCGAGAACTCGTGCTTCACGGCTTCCACCATGTGCTTCACGGCGACGTTGCGCAGGATCGCCCCCTTCTCGCGCGAGGATTCCACGGGCGAGGACAGGCAGCCCGACGGCGGCGTGTAGCCGGGCACGATGGGCAGCACGTCGTAGTTCGGCAGCTCGGCCGGCAGCCCCTCGTACAGCGGGTCGTCGGTCTTGCCCAGGTCGACGAGGTCGGGGTGGAACAGCAGCATGAGCGACGTCTCCATGACGCCGGCGTGCTCCAGATCCCAGCCGGTGAAGCCGTCGGGATACAGGGCCTCGATGGTCTCGTCGTCGACGAAGTCCCAGTACGACAAGAGTTGGATTTTCACGTCGCGGATGCCGTTCTCGCGCGCTTTCTCCAGCGCCAGCTCGGCGCCTTCGAAGATGAACTGGTAGTTCTCGTAATGACCGTTCATCAGCACGATCTTGCGCGCACCATGCAGGATGAGGCCGAACACCACGTCCTTCGCCAGCGCGATGAGCGTCGTTCCCGACAGCGACGTGGTGCCCGAGAGGTGGAAGCCGCCGCCCGAGCGCTGCTGGGAACGGTAGCCGTAGTTGATGGGCGCGGCCACGACGGCTTCCATTGCGCCGTCCGTGTCGGCGACGAGCGCCTCGGCGGTGGCGCCGGCCATCGCCTTGGTCAGCGCGGCGTCCACGCACATGGCCATGTGGGAGCCGTGCTGCTCCAGCGCGCCGACGGGGATGAACACCACGGCATCCTTCGCCAGCTTCTCGCGGTAGGTGAACGCGTCCATTTCCTCCATGTACACAGTGGGTTTCATAGCTTGTCCCTCCTCGAATCGGAAGGAGCCCGCCATGCGCGGCGGGCTCCGATGTCGTCAGCGCTTGGATCAGTAGTCTTCCAGCAGGTCGACTTGGGCCTTGCTGGCGCGCAAGATGAAGTTGCGCTTGGCTTGGGCGCCGCCCTGCGCCAGCTTGCGCAGGATGAAGCGCTTGAGGCGCGGGTAGTCGCTCATGCCGTACCAGGCGAACGCGGTGCCGCCCGTGTAGGCCTCCACGATGCTGTGGACCGGCAGGCCGGCGTCGCGCTTCGCGTCGAGGGCCAGGTACTCCTGGATCTCGGCCGCGCACACGTCGCGGATGACCTCGGCGCTGATCTCCAGGTCGCGCGCCAGCTGCCTGAGCTGGTAGGCCACCTCCGCGTCGTCGGCGTGCGGGAAGTACGTCACGTCGTAGGTCACCGCGGACAGCCCGGACGCCTTGGCGAAGCCCAGCAGGCCGTCAAGCGACATCATCTGGACGTGGTCCTCCGTGCGCTCGGCGATGTCGAGCTCGGCGGCGAAACCCTGCACGCCGCTCTTCTGGAACACCTCGCTCAGCTGGTCTTCGTTCAGCGGAGCCTCGAACTCGACCTCGGTGGCGATGTGGGTCATGTTGCTCGTGATCTTCATAGGTGCACGTTCCTTTCCTAGCGGTCGGCTCGGCTAGCTGAGAGCTTCCCGCTCTTGCTCTTGGTCGAGCCGCGCTTCAAGGTTCTCGCGGATCTCCTCTTCCTTCTCGATCTTCTCGCCCTGCTTGCTTGCAGCTGCAGTGGAGAAGAAGATCTGGGCGACGCCACCGCAGACGATGAGCGCGCCGCCGATGATCTGGAAGGTGGTCATGGTCTCGCCGAACATGAACAGGCCCAGAAGCGACGCCATGATGGTCTCCTGGTAGGAGATGGCGGCCAGCTCGCCGGCCTTAAGGCGTTTCGTGGCATGGGTGAGCAGGTAGAACGCGCCGAAGCCGGTGATGAGCGCTGCGGCGATGAGCACGACCCAGGACGAGCCGGGCATCGTGAACATGTTCCACGCGTGGGTGATGATCTGGCCCGAGGCGTCGAACTGCGTCACGCCGTTGACCTTCTCGGTGTAGGACAGCGGCTGCAGGAAGAAGTGGTGCCAGACGAGCAGCACGACGATGGACAGCGAGCCGAACAGGAAGTTCCACCAGGAGCGGACGTTGGAGTCGCAGTCCTCGCGGTAGCGCGAGAAGAACAGGTACAGGCCGTAGGCCACGCCGGAAGCGAAGGCGATGGCGTTGCCGAAGGTGTACTTCGGATCGAGGTCGAGGGTCAGACCCTCGGGCGTGACGATGCCGACGATGAACAGCATGCCGACGACCACGGCGGCGATGCACAGGACGCCCTTGATGTTGAGCTTTTCCTTCAGGAAGATCGCTGCCAGGATGGTTGAGTAGATGGGGCCGGTGTAGATGAGGAACGATGCGTTCGCCAGCGTGGTGTACTGCGTAGACAGGCAGTACAGGCCAGAGAGCAGGCCCAAGAACACGCCGGAGAGCAGCATCATGCCGGAGAAACGGGTTTCCTTGATCTTCTTCCAGCTTCCGCCGACGAAGCAGAAGATGAGGGAGAGGGCGATCAAGCCTGCGAAGTTGCGCCAGAACGACACGAAGTCGCCGGGTGCGTCGATGAAGCGGGTGAAGGCTCCGATACCGCCCATCAGCGACGATGATGCGAACATCATGATGAAGCCGATAAGCTTGTACTTTGCTTGTTGGTTCATGTATCCCTCCTTGGAGCGGAGTCGTGTCGACCGGGTCCTTGACGGGGACGCCTTGCCCGTTTGCGGGCGAAAGGGTAGGGGTACGACGAGGCACGCGGACGCTGCGGCGCCGCTTTCGACATGAATGTGATGATACGGGAGCAAATCGGCCGGCCTCTGGGAGACGCTTCGTGCAAGGAACGCCGTCGCATTGCACGAGACGGGATCCTCGGAGGCCGGAACTTCGGGATGAACCGGGGCTCGCTGCAAGGGAAGCGAGCCCCGGTATGGGCTACGCGACTAGTCGTTCCACATCTCCGGGCGAACCAGGGTCGGGTCGGCGACGCGGTTCGGGAAGTAGTCGAGGCACTCGCCCTCGCGGTAGACGTCGGCCGTGGAGCAGTGCAGGCCGCCGCCGAAGGCGTAGGCGCCGCGCAGGTCGACGGGGATGACGTTCATGCCGAGCTTGTCCATCTCCTCTTGCTGGTAGACCTCGGAGGCCTCCACGATGACCGTCTTCGGGTCGAGCACCAGGCAGTTCATGGACAGCCACACGGAGCTGTAGCAGAACTCGGGCGGCTCGGAGTGGGCCGGCTGGGCGGCGTCGACGATCTGCCAGTCGTTGGCCTCGAAGATCGCGCGCTGCTCCTCGGGCAGCTTGCGCTGCGGGTTGTTGATGATCAGGCCGGGGCGCAGCGGCACGAAGGTCGCGTCGATGTGGATCGGGTAGGGGTCGCCCGGGAAGTTCACGGCGTGCACGCGGTGCTCGGGGTAGTAGCGCTGGAACCAGTCCATGGCCGTGCGGTTCGTGGTCAGGCCGTGCTGGATGAACAGGTCCTTGCCCATGCGCATGACGTCGGCGGCGTCCCACATCGGCTCGACTTCCGTCGTGACGAAGTCCTTGTTGGCGGTGCGCACCAGGCGCTCCTCCAGCGAGATCTTCTCGTCGTAGTAGTTGTGCTTGTAGGACTTGTCGGTCAGGCGCGGGCGCGGGGCCTGGGTCCACAGGAAGTCCGGGTCCTCGTCGAAGTACTGCTTCATGAGCGGCCAGTAGGCCAGGTACTCGAAGTAGCGGCAGCGGAAGGAGTTGGCGGAGGCCATGATCTCGTTGCCCATGGTGAGCAGGATGTCGCGGGGCGGCATGCAGGTCATCATCGAGTCGTTGCGGAAGTCGGGCGTGCCGATGGCCTGGTTCCACTGCAGGGGCGTCGGGCGGTCGACGACCACGCCGCGCTCCTCGAGCGCCTTCACGAGGTTCTCGAGGCAGGCGTTGCCGACCTCGACCGTGCGCAGCGGGCGGAGACCCCACATGCCGCGCATCTCGGAGTCGACCGGCACCTTCTCGGAGGTCGCGGGCTCCTCGGGCGGGATGACCGAGTTGTCGCACAGGCCGACGATCACGCGCTTCAGCGGATCCCAGTCGTTCCAAGAATTGACTATCTTCGCCATGACAGTCTCCTTTCTCCGGCAGCGCTTCCGGCGCCGCCTTCAAGGTCTTCGGGTGGCGTGTCCACCTCTCTGTGAAGATATTGTGATGGGCTGGGAAACGCTATTCAAAGGGCGCAGTCCGTTCGGTGTCGCGGTGCCGTTGCACAAGGTCATCCGTATGTCCGAGTTGCGGAATTAAAGAATATGATTGTCAACTATGCCGGACAATTGTGCAAGAATGTAACGTGCTGTCAGGCGTTTCGGTGCGGTATGTTTAATTCGGTTGACAGGTTTCTTGCAGGTTCAAGTCGGGGTGCTCTAAGAGGAGGCTTTGTATGCTGCCGGATCTTGCTCATGGACAGGACATCTTCGGATCGCCCGAGCTGCGCACGAAGATGAAGATACTGCATGCCGTCGACAAATCGCTCGATCGCATCACGATCGCCGAGATATGCGAGAACGCGGGAATATCCCGGCAGACGTTCTACCGCCATTTTCAAAGCAAATACGACATCCCTTGGTGGCATTCCATCTTCTGCCGGCAGTTCTACCTCAACGAGATAGGGCGCACCATCGATTGGAAGACAGGGTACTATCATCATCTCCGGCTTATCGCGCAGGAGCGCGATTTCTACCGCAAGTCCATCCAGTACAGCATCAACACGCCCTTCGGCCAGACCGTTATGCCCGAGAACCGCAAGACGGTGCTGTTGGAGACGCTCGAGAAGTACCGCCATGTGACCGTGAACGACAACATGCGGTTCATCGTGGAGATATTCTCGAAGCTGGAGTGCGAGGTGCTGAACGACTGGTTCCGCTCGGATGCGCCCACCGACCTCGTGCGTTGGACCGACGATCTCGTGAGCCTCGTGCCCGACCGCCTGTACCGCGCGCTGAGGATCGACGAGCCGGGTGGAACCTCGGCTGGTTAGGGGCGCCGACGTCCTGCGGACGCAGCGGGGGAGGGTTTGGCGCAGCGGGCGCGCATCATCGCTCGAAAAACACGTTTTCGGAAGCGATTCCGTGTTTTTCGAGCGATGATGCCCATCATGCTTGTGGGCGTTGCGGGAAACGCTTTTCCGGAAGCGCATGATGTCGTACAATACGCACGCACGCGATTCACGCGCACGCCAGTGTGGCGCAACGGTAGCGCAACAGTTTTGTAAACTGTGGGTTGCAGGTTCGATTCCTGTCACTGGCTCCACGGAACACCAGGCCACCGGCTCTTTCGCTGGTGGCCCTTTTCGTATCTAGGGGTAGAACGCCCCTAAGCGCGAACTGTTCGCGGGTTTCACAGAGCCTTCTGCTTGCCGGCGCGCTATACTCTTTCGAACGAAATGCGTAGGGGGACGGTGAGCAAGCCGTCTCGGCCTCCGAGGCTTTCGCTCGGGAGGCAGGCGAGAGGAGTGCGATGAACCCGCTGTTCGACGAAGCGCTGTCGTTCGTGAGCGACACGGTGCGCCGGTTTTACGCCGGAACGGGCATCGAGCAGGTGGTTGAGCGCTTTTCCGACGATCTCTCGTGGATAGGAGCGGGCGAGGTGGAATTCTCGACCAGCGCCGAAGAGATCGTGTCGTATTTGACGAAGCGCGCGCCGCTTGCGCCTCCGTGCGAGGTTTTCGACGAGGAGTTTTACCTGGTGAACGTCACGGAGTGCAGTTGCACCGTGATAGGTCGCTACAATGTGCGCACGCGCGAGGACTCGCAGCTGGTGATCGAAGAGCGCCAGCGGTGCAGCTACGAGCTGGTGGATGCGGGCGGAGAGCTCAAGATCCGCCATGTCCATGCGTCGAATCCCTATCGGGCGATGAGGGACGAGCGGTACTTCCCCTTCGAGGCCGGCAGGCAGACCTACGAGTACTTGCAGCAGCTCGTGCGCGAGAAAACGGCCACCATCGATCTGCTCACCGATAACATCACGGGCGGCCTCAAGATGAGCGAGGACGACGACGTGTACACGCTGTCCTACGTCAACGAGGGTCTGGCGCGCATGCTCGGCTACACCATCGAAGAGCTGATGGAGGTGAGCGGCGGCACGGCGGCGGGCATGGTGCATGCTCCCGATCGCGCGCAGGCGCTCGCCGATGTCGCGCGCTGCTTCGCCGAGGGGCCTACGTACGAGACGGAGTACCGCGCGCGCCGCAAGGACGGTACGCTGGCGTGGGTGCTCGATTCGGGTCGCAAAGTGCAAACCGAGGACGGTGCGGTGAAGATCGGCAGCGTGCTCGTGGACATCACGTCGCGCAAGGAGGCGGAGATCGCGCTCGCGGTGGAGCGGGAACGCTACCGCATCGCGCTGCGCAGCGTTACCGACGTGCTGTTCGAATACGATATCGAGCGCGACGTGCTGGTCGAGTACGAGCGAGCGCCCGGCGCGGACGGCAGCGCGCTTCCCGAGGAGCGTCGGATCGAGCGCTACACCGAGATGATCGCAGAAGGCGGGCGCATCCATCCCGACGACTGCGAGCGCCTGGCCGAGGCGCTGCAGGGCGGCGAGTCGGTGACGCTCGACGTGCGTCGTCTTTTCGGGGGCTCGCCGGAAGGCGACTGGCGTTGGACGCGCATGCACGCCATGATGCTGTACGACCGCAACGGAGCGCCCGTGCGCACCATCGGCAGCTGGCGAGACATCACCGCGGAGCGTCGTCAGCTTGAAGACCTCGCCGACCAGGCGCGACGCGATCCTCTGACCGGGCTGTTCAATCAGAGCGCCACCTCCGAGCTCATCGACCCGCTGTTGCGCACCGGTGCGAAACGCGGCGTGGGAGCTCTGCTCGTCATCGACATCGACGACTTCAAAGGCGTGAACGATACGTTCGGCCATCTGGCCGGCGACGAGCTGCTGTCGAACGTGGCGCGGTCGCTTGAAGAGGCGTTGGCGTCGGACGACGCCATCGTTGCGCGTATCGGCGGCGACGAGTTCGTCGCGTATCTGCCGCACGCCGATCTCGTTCAGGCGCAGCGGGCTGCTCTGCGGGTGAACGGGCAAAGATGCGAAGGCCGCGCGCTCGTCACGCTCAGCGTGGGCGGAGCGTTGGCCGGTATCGACGGAGGAACGTACGAATCGCTGTTCGACGCGGCCGACCGTGCGCTGTACGAGGCGAAGCGCAAGGGTAAGGATCGCGTCAGCTTCGCGGGCGAAGCGCGTCCTTGAACGCGGCGGCATCGTCGGGCGTGGTCTTGATCGCGCGCACGAGGCGGGGCTTTCCGGTGAGGCCGCGCACTTCGAGGGGTTCCGCCAGCTCGATCCACAACGCCTGCCCGCCCATGGCCGCCAGGTTCAGAAGCTCCCTCTTCGGGACAGCGGGATCCTGGGAACCGACGCGCGCGATGCGGTCGAGGGGGATGCGCTCGCAGACGAGCATGCCCCAGCGCGCCACCAGCTCGACATCGTCCACCAGAAGCGGGTTCAGCACGACGGCGCGGGCTTCGGCGATCATCCAGAGGATCGTGTAGAGGGAGAGTGCGGTCAACACGCATGCGGCCGCGACGCTGAACCGTGCTGCCAACAGGTGCGCGGCGACCGTCTCGACGGCGATGAGAACCAGCATGACGCCGACCGCGGCGACGTAGCCGCTTTGCCGGTGGGACGAGAACGCCCGGTAGCCGTGCGGCACGTGCGGCGCGCGGCGCCACGAAGCCGACGCGTAGTACCACATGACGCATTCGAGCGCCGCCATGCGCGCGACCCGCTCGTTGCGAGCGAGAGCGGAAAACGCGTCCGAGAACCAGTCGAGCGGGTTGTCCGAGGACGCTTTCGCCGTGCGGAAGCGGCGGACGAGGCGGAGGACCTCGCGCGCGGCGATGCCCAGCTCCACTCCGACGGCGCACAGGCCGAGCGGCGCCAGCAGCGACGGCTTGCCGGGCGCGGCGAACTGCAGCGACACGAGGCCGCCCAGCCAGATGACCGGCAGCACCAGCAAGGGCGACAGCCTGTAGCGTCGCACCACGAGGAGGTAGAAGACCGCCGGGACGAAGACCATGAGGTCGAACGGCACCGCAAAGCCCGACGCGAAGTCGAATCCGGTTGCGGGGACGGTTGCCATGCAGGCGAGGTCGATGCCGTATAGAGCAAGGCAGGCGAGCAGGGCGATCGCCATGCGCGGCAGGGCGCGGGAGGGCGGCGCGGGGGTTCCAACGGGCGCGAACGGCATGGGGCCTCCTGACGTGTGCGTGACGATGCTGCTCTTCGCATGGTAGACCATGACGCAGCGTCGGGGTCAACGGGGATACGCCGTCGGTGGCTGCGGAATCGCGGAAAACGTTTCGGTCTTTAACGAATCTTTATAAACCGGGCGCATCCTGTTCTCAGGCAAGAGAAAGGGCAGGCTCTATGGGATTCATGGTGGAAACGAACGATCTCACGAGGACGTTCAAAGGGCAGAAAGCGGTCGACCGGGTGTCGCTGCATGTGCCGGAAGGATCGGTGTACGGCCTTTTGGGGCCGAACGGCGCGGGGAAGTCGACGCTGCTCAAGATGCTGTGCGGCATGCTGCGGCCCACCTCGGGCGAGATCGCTTTCGCGGGTCGTCCGTGGACGCGCGACGACTTGAACGATATCGGGGCGCTCATCGAGTCGCCCCCGCTGTACGACAACTTGACGGCGCGGGAGAACCTGCGCGTGCGCACGTCGCTTCTGGGCGTTCCCGAAAGCCGTATCGACGAGGCGCTGGCCACGGTGGGACTTCCCGAAACGGGCAGGAAGCGCGCGGGCCAGTTCTCGATGGGCATGAAGCAGCGTCTGGGGATCGCGCTCGCGTTGGTGGGTCATCCGAGGCTGCTGATCCTGGACGAGCCGACCAACGGCCTTGATCCGGTGGGCATTCAAGAGCTGCGTGCCCTCGTCCGCTCGTTTCCGGAGCACGGCATCACGGTGGTGCTGTCGAGCCATATCCTGAACGAGGTGGAGCATATGGCCGATCTTGTGGGGATCATCGTGGAGGGCCGTCTGGCCTACGAGGCTCCACTCGGCGAGGGCGTCGATTTGGAGCGTTTGTTCATGGACGTGTGCCTGGGGAAGGCGGTGGCATGATGGAGGCGCGGACGAGGCCGTTCTTCTCGGTGTTCAGAGCGGAGGTGCTGAAGGGCCGCCGCGGGGCGCCGCGCAAGGTGGCGCTGATCGCGCCGTTGCCGTTCTGCGCGCTGGGCGTGCTGTCCTCGGGCGTCATTCCTGGCACGGGCGCGACCGGGGGTGTCGCAACGTATTTGTGGAACTTCTGGTACGTGCTCATGATGCCCGTCGCCATCGCGCTCATCTGCGTCTCGGTGGCGAACATCGACGCTCGGCAGAAGCTGCGTTCGGTGCTGGCGCTGCCGTTTCCCCCGGCGCGCACGTGGTGGGCGAAGGTGTGCTACGCGCTGGCGCTGGCGTTCGCTGCGAACCTCGCGGTGCTGGTCTGTTCGACGGCGCTTGGAGCGATGGGCGTTGATGCCCCCGGTTTTGCCGAGGGGCTGGCCGCGGCGACCATCTTGACGGTTGCGAGTTCGTGGATGGTTCCTGCGGCGCTGGCGCTGACCGTGCGGTTCGGGACGCTTGCGGGCATCGCAATTCCGGTGCTGTTGCAGCTGGGCGCGGGTATCGCGCTGTACTCGTCGGCGGCGTGGTTCGCGTTCCCGCCGGCGACGACGCTCTGCGCCGTGTCGCCGCTTCTGGGCGTGGCGCCGTCCGGCGTGCCCTTGGAGGCGGGCGAGGCGCTGGGCGCGTTCGGTTGGGAGGCCGTGGTCGGCATCGTCGTGGCCGCGGTGCTGTTCGCCGTGCTGGCATGGGCTGGGGCGACGTGGTTCTCGAAGCGTGAGGCTGCTTGATGGCCGGGGCGGAGGCGCGCGCGAAGGCGCGCGAGGCCGGGACGCGAACTTGCGAGGCGGAGCCCGGTCGGGCGCGCGTGACGTTTCGGCGCGCGCTGCGCTCGGAGGCGGTTAGGATGCGCCACTCGCCGCTTGTGGTGCTGCATGTGGCGCTGGCTGTCGCGCTCGGCGCGCTGGCGGGTGCGTACTTCGCGTTCTCGGCATGGGATTCCCTGCTGGGAACCGACGCGTTCTTCCAGCTGCTCGGCGCGGGCGCGCCGCTTCTGGCGGGCATATCCTGCGGCTTGGCGGCGGATGCCGAGCAGCGGGCGGGCGAGGGCGCGAACGTGCTGGGCGTGTCGTCGAGGCGCGGCGCGCTGGCGGCGAAATTGGCGGCGCTGTTGGCGCTGTGCCTGATGGCTGCCGCTATCGCAGCCGCATTGTTCTGCGGCTCGCTGGCGCTGGCGGGCCGTTCGCTTCCCGATACGGCTGCGGTGGCGCTTGCGACGGCGGGCATCGCGCTGGGCAGTTTGTGCTCGTACGTCATCCTGTGGTGCGTCGCGCTGCGCTTCGGTCGCAACGCCTCCATCGGGATGGGGACGCTCGGCTTCATCGCGGCGCTGACGCTGATGGGAGGGCTGGCGAACGGCTTGGTCACCGGCACGTTCAGCGGAGCGTTCAGCATCGGGGCGGCCGCGTTTGTGCCGTTCGCGTGGCCCTCGCGTCTGGCTTCGCTTCCCTTGGAGCTGTCCATCGCCGCGGGCATGGGAGCGCAGGCGCAGGTCGAGGCTCTGGTCGCGGCGTACGCGACCGTGACGTGCGCATGCACGGCTATCACGGCGGTCGTGCTGGCGGTGGCGCTGGCGGCCGCGAACCGCTTCGAGAACCCGCGTCGCAGCGGCGAATAGGAACGGACGACCTGAAGGAACGGGGCCGATGCCTCATGCTACACTCGTGCGAGACGGAAGGAGGAACGATGGCCCGCATACTCGCGGTCGACGACGACGAGGCGATCCGCAACCTGCTGGGACGCGTGCTGGGCAAGGACGGGCACGACGTGCGCTGCGCCGCATGCGCCGAGGAGGTGCTGGCGCTGAAGCTCGACCGCTACGATCTGGTGCTGCTGGACGTGATGATGCCGGGGACGGACGGGTTCGAGCTGTGCCGCGCCATCCGCGGCTCGGTGGACGCGCCCATCGTGTTTCTCACGGCACGAAGTTCCGAGGACGATGCCGTGTACGGCCTGGGCCTGGGGGCGGACGACTATCTGCGCAAGCCCTTCGGCGCGGCCGAGCTGCGCGCGAGGGTGGCGGCGCACCTGCGGCGGGAGCGGCGCGAGCGCAAGCACGCGCTGTCGTTCGGCGCGCTGCGTCTCGACCTCGCGTCGCGCGAGGCGTACGTGGGCGAGGCCACCGTGCCGCTGACGAAGACCGAGTTCGACGTGTGCGAGTTCCTGGCGCGCCATCCCGGCCAGGCGTTCTCGCGCGACCAGATCGTGGAGAACGTGCTGGGATGGGACGCGGAAAGCGCCGCGTCGACGATATCGGTGCATGTGGCGAACGCGCGCGCGAAACTGAAGGCGGCGGGCGCCGAGCCCATCGACACGGTGTGGGGAGTGGGGTACAAATGGACGGCGTGAGGCGGGACGCGCGGACGCATGGAGCGCTCGGCGCGAGCCGCGGCCGCGGACGCAGGTTTCCCTTGGGCGCGCTCATCCTGCGCTACTTCGCCTACGTGCTGGCCGCGCTGCTGGCGCTGGCGCTGGCCGCGTACGCAGCGTTCGGCTTGCTCGTCGGAAGCGGGACGGTGCTTCTGGCGAACTACGGCGATACGGCCCTGGACGAGACGTCGGCGCAGCTCGCCGCGCTGCCCTCCGCCGATGCCGACGCGATCGACGCCGCCGTGCCCTCGGCGTACAGGTGGGCGCTGTTCTCGCCGGACGGCGCGTATGCGGCCGGCGACGTTGCCTCGGGTGCGGTCGACGATGCCCGCGCGGCTGCGTTCGACGGCCTGGCCATCGATTACGAGACGTTTGGCATGACGCGGTACGAGCCGGTGACCTTGGCCGACGGCTCGGTATGCGTGCTCGTGTACCAGTATCTGCCGCAGTTCGCCTCGAAGGATCTGCGCGACGCGCTGCCGAACCCGCAGAACCTGCTGCTGGGCGCGCTCGCCGTGCTGTCGGTGCTGACGCTGGTGGGCATCGCCGCGCGCGCCGCACGGGTGATCTCGCGCAAGATGGAGCCGCTCGCGGACGCCGTGCGGCGCATCGAGGAGCGCGACCTCGACTTCGAGGTTGCCTCGTCGCGCGTGCGCGAGATCGACGACGTGCTGGCCGCGATGGACGGCATGCGCGCCTCGCTCAAGGACTCGCTGGAGGCGCAGTGGCGGGGCGAGCAGGCGCAGCGCGAGCAGATCGCCGCGCTGGCGCACGATTTGAAGACGCCGCTCACCGTGGTGCGCGGCAACGTCGACCTGCTGTTGGAGGGCGAGCTCTCGGGCGAGCAGCGCGCGTGCGCGGCCGACGTCGCCGAGGGCGCGCGCCAGATGGGAACGTACGTGTCCGCGCTCATCGACGCGTCGCTGGGCGTGGGCGCGTCGTTCGCGCCGAAGGAGGCGCGGCTGCGGCCGCTGCTCGAGCGCTTGCGAGCGCAGGTCGAGGCGCTGGCGGCGGCGAGCGGCGTGCGCGTCGCCTGGAGCGAGGGCGCGGACCTGCCCGCGATGATGCTGTTGGACGAGGCGCTGGTGGAGCGGGCGGTGGCGAACGTGGCGGCGAACGCCGTCGAGCATGCGCCGGCCGGGTCGTCGGTTGCGGTGGACGTGCGGGCAGACGTCGCCGCCGGCTGCTTGGCGCTGAGCGTGGCCGACGAGGGTCCGGGCTTCTCGTCGGAGGCTTTGCGCCGCGGCTGCGAGCGCTTCTACCAGGGCGATGCCGCACGCGCGGCGCGCGGCCACAGCGGCCTCGGGCTCCACGTCGCCGCCGAGACAGCCGCGCGCCATGGCGGCTCGGTGGAATTGGCCAACCGCAGCGCCGCCGAGGGCGGCGGCGCGCGGGCGACGTTGCGGTTGCCGCTGGGCCATGCGACGCCGCAGGAGCCGGCCGGGCCGACGGGCTACGCGGAGTAGAGCCCGTCCTTGTTGAAGCGGTACCACGACTCGACGGCCTCCTCGGGCTTCCTTGCGGGCAGCGCGTCGGGCTGGAAAGGCGAAAAACTATCGAATTCGGAAGAGGTCGCGCATTTCGTGAGGGGCGGCCTCGCTCTGTCGGAAAAGCCCCCTTCTATGAGCAGGCGTTATGGAGAAGAGGGTTTTTCGGCGCCCCGCAGGTTGGCCCGCAGGCTTCCGAATTCGATAGTTTTTCGCCATCGCGTGCGCTGCCGGATGCTCGGGCGCGCCGGCGCTCGGTTAGTCGGCGGGCTCGACCTTCCGTGCACGGTTTTCTACGAAATGCTGCAAGCTTCCTTTGCGTGCCTTCCGCATTCTTCCGGTTGCGAACGTTTCCCCAGGTCGCGTTTGTCGTGTCGCTCCGCGCGTCTTCAGCTCTCTCGAAAACGCAACATTTCGTTCGAAACCGTGCACGAGCCGGGAGGGCGGATTCTTCCGATCGGGCGCCGAGGTCCGAGGGCGGGGACAAGGCTCGGAGGAGGGTCTTTCGCACTCGCTCGGTTGACGCGCGCCCGGGAAAGTCAACCGATGCTCGCTTGCGTCAACCGATCGCGTTCCCCATACTGTAGGGCAGGGCGCGCCGAGCGGGAGAAGGAGCCTTGCATGGACGACATTAACTTGGGAGCCGCCATCGCGCGCGAGCGCCGTGCGGCGCAGGTGACGCAGGGCGAGCTGGCCGCGCACCTGGGCGTGACGAAGGCGGCCGTGTCGAAGTGGGAGCTGGAGCAAAGCATGCCCGACCTGGCTCTGCTGCCGCGCATCGCCGCCTACTTCGACCTCACGCTGGACGAGCTGTTCGACTATCGGCCGCAGCTGGTGGGCGACAATCTGCAAGGCGCCTACCTGAGGCTGCTCGCGCAGTTCGACGAAGATCCCGAAGCCGCTTTCGCGAACGCCGAGGACCTCGTCCGTTCGCACTACTCCTGCTGGCCCGCGCTGCAGCAGATGGGCATGCTCTACGCGCAGCGCGCAACCCTCGACCCCGACCGCGCCGAGCCCTTGGCCGCGCGCGCAGCCGAGCTGTTCGAGCGCGTCGAGCGGCATGCCGACGACGTGGAGCTGGTGCGCGCCGCGCGGATGATGCGCGCTTCCGTCATGAGCGTGCAGGGTGACTTGGACGGATGCATCGCCCTGTTCGAAAGCCTCAAGCCCGACAGGACGACGGCGAACATCGATCTCATGCTGGCCAGCATGTACCAGCAGAGAGGCGACCTTGACGCCGGCTTGAAGCTGTTCCAAGAATCGATGGGCTGGTGCGTGATGAACGCCATAAGCTGCGTCTCGGCGCAGATCCCGCTGTACGCCGACGACGCCGAGCACCTGGAGGCGCTCCTGCGGGCCGGCGAAGGCGTGCTTTCCGGGTTCGATTTGCAGAACCAGAGCCCGATGACGGTGCTCACGTTCTGCACGAACGCATCTTCCGCGTGTTTGCAGGCGGGCGACGAGGATCGAGCCGCGAGCTATCTCGAGCGCTTTACGTCTTTGCTGGAGGAGCTTGACGCGCGCATGCTGGTGTACGGCCGGAACCAGAGCGCGCTGTACGATCGGGCGCCCGAGCTTTGGAGCGTCGATCCCGGCCAGGAGCATATCGCGGAAACCCGGTTTGGCGCGATCGACTTCAGGCGGCAGTGCGCGCAGATGGTGGCAGCGCAGCCCGTCTGGGCCGAACGTGCCGGCGATTCGCGTTTCAAGCCGCTGTTCGATCGACTGGAGGCCCTATGAGCGAAGCGGACGTGCTGTATGTGGAGGACTTGGCCTATCGCTATGGCAAGACGGAGGTGTTCGCCGGCGCGTCGCTTTCGTTGCGGGCGGGCGAGGTCGCGTTTCTCACCGGGCCGAACGGGGCAGGTAAGTCGACGCTTCTGCGCTGCCTGGCCGGCTGGGACGCGCCTGCCGAGGGGCGGGTGGAGCTGTGCGGGAAGCGCTTCGACGGCGCGGATCGCGCGCAGCGAAGCCTGCTGGCCTTCGTGCCCGACGTCCCCTCGTTCTACGACGACCTTACAGCGGGCGAGCATATCCGCTTCGTGCGGCAGGCGAACCGTATGAGCGCCGACGACGACCCGTCGGAGCGGCTCATGGCTCTCTTCGGCCTCGACGGCCATCGCGACCAGCTGCCCTCGGCATACTCGCGCGGCATGCGTCAGAAACTGGCGCTCGTGCTGGCCTTCGCCCGCGCGCCGCGCTTGCTGCTGCTCGACGAACCGTACGGGCCGCTCGACCCGGACGCCTCCGGGGTGTTGAGCGGGCTTATCGAGGAAGCGCGCAGCGCCGGCGCGGCCGTGCTGGCCAGTTGCCATCATGACGTGCCCAATCTGCGGCCGGACGCGCTGCTGCGTCTGGAAGACGGCCGCCTCGCCGTGCTCGATGCGCGTGACGGAGGCGAAGACCGCATGGTGCGGAACGCGTTCGGCGCGAGCTTCGGAGGCGACGATGCATGACGTTCGCCTGCTGCTGTGGCTGAGAGCGCGGCATGCGCGCTCGGCTCTGAACCGAACCTTGCACCTCGTGGGCGCCGGCGTCGACGACGGCGGCTGGGGAGAGCGCGCTTACCAGCTGTACGCGGTGGGCATCATGCTCGTGTGGGCCGCGCTCATGGCCGCAGCGCTCGTCGATGCGATCCAGGGGGTCTTCGTCGGCCTCGCCGCCGCCGTATGCTCGCTCGCGGTTCAGGGGGCGCTGCTCGCGGTGGCGCTCGTCCTGCTGCGCGTCGGCATCGCGGGCGCGCGCACGACGCCGTTGAAGCTGTCGCATCCCGACATAGCCTATCTGGCGGCCAGCGCGGTGAGCGCGCGGGCGCTCGCGGGCGTGTCGGCCGGAGTGCAAGCTTTCGCAGGCGCGGCTGCCGGGGCGGCGCTAGGGTTTCTGCTGGGCGTGGGGTTGGAGAGCGCGTCCGTGCTCGCGGGCGCGCCGGCCGCGGTGGCGCTCGCAGGTGCGGCGCTGGCTGCGGCCGCGGTTGCGCTTGGCTGGGTCGTAGGTTTCGTCCGGCTGGCAAGCGACGGCTGGAGCGGATGGCGCACGGCTGCGGCCGCATTCGTTCTCGTGGCGTTTGCCGTTTCCTGGTGCGGCGTCGCGCTGGCCGCGGGCGCTGATGCGCTGTTGGCTCCTGCGACGTTCGCGGTTCTTTCCGTGGGCGGATTCCTCGTCCTCGCCGTCGCGGCGATCGCCCTCGCCTTGCTTGCGCCGCGCGTGGATATGACGCGCGTCATCGACGAGAACTCCCTGCATGCCGATCTCTGCCGGTTCGGCATGCTGTCGCCCCTCGACCGCAACGACATCGCCGAATACCAGCGTCGCCGCAAGCTGGCCGACCGTCCCGTGCGGTTCTCCCTGCCGCGCGGGGAGGGCCGCCTCGCCCTCGTGCAGCGCGCCGCGCTGTCGCATGCACGCCAGTACGACGGCTTTGCGAGCCTCGTGATGCAAGGGGCGTTCGTCGTGCCGCTCGGGGTGCTCGCGCTCCTCGGCGCGGGCGGCCCCGTGCTGTTCGTGTTCTGGCTGCCGGTGGCCGTTCTCATGCCGCAGGGCGTGCGCGAGGCCACGCGGGCGTTTCGGGACGACGCGCGCAATCGCCTCGTGCGCGACCGTCTGCCGTTCGGCGTGCTCGAACTGCTGGCATTCGACACGCTGCCCGCGTTCGCCGCCACGACCTTGCTCGCGTGCGGCGCCGTGGCCGCGACGCTTCCCGCCGGCACGTCGCTTCCTCTCGCGCTTGCGCTTGCGGTGCTGGTCGGCGCCGCATCGCTGCTCTGCTGCGGCCTCGATGCCGTGCGTCTGTTCCCGGGCGGCCCGCGTTTGTGCTACGAGTACGGCGCGCTTGCGCTGGTGGGCGTGGGATTCGCGCTTTCGCTGTTCGCGTCGGCGGCCGTCGCGGCGATGGGTATGGCGCTCTTTGCCGCGGCGGTTGCCCTCGTCGTGCGCTTCGGTTCGGAATGCATGCGCTGAACGCGTCCCCGTCCTGGATGGGATTCCGCATACGACCCCCAAGCGCAGGCGAGCGGCGGCGCGCTGCGAGCTCGAGTTCGGCCGACGACGACCCTCCGAGCCGCGCTCGCGCGCCGAGGTCGTCGAGCGCGATCAGCGGCGGGGCGCTTCTCGCCCAACGCGTCGCGCGGCCGCCGCGAGGCGCCGGGCGCGGCACCCGGCGCCTCGCCCTTCGCCGATGTCCGACCTGCGCCCTAAGTGGGGCAGCTGCGAGATCACGATGCCGGCCAGGATGGCAACGACGCCGGCGACCTGGAGTGCTTCAACCGGCTCGCCCAGCACGAGCGTCGACAGGGCGATGCCGCAGGGAAGCTCGGAGGATGCCATGATGGCAGCCAGCCCCGGTGTCAGGTGCGGCGTGGCGATGCCGAACAGCGCTACCGGCACGAACAGCGCGCATAGTCCCAGAACGAGGCCGAACTTCCAGATGCCGTCCTGCAGAACGCCGCTTGCGAAGTAGTCGGGGCACAGCGCGAAGCCCAGCGCGCACGCGCCCAGGCACACGACGAGCCCGCGCTGAACGGACGGCATGCCGCGCCCGACGCGGCTCGAGAAGAACATGAAGAAGGTGCAGCTGACGGCCGAGAGCAGCCCGCATGCGATGCCGATGGGGTCAAGAGCGCCCACCGATTCGGAGAACATGCCGCTGGCCATGAGCGTTCCGCCCAGGATAACAGCCGCCGCTGCCGCCTCGGCCGCACGCGGGCGTCTACGCATGACCACCAGCTGGACGACGATGCCCATCCAGGTGAACTGGAAAAGCAGCGTGATGGCTACCGAAACAGGCAGCAGGGTGAGCGCGTAGTTGTACAGCACGGTGCCGATGCACGTGTTCAGTCCCAGAGCCAAAAGAGCTATCGTCTGTTTGAGGGAAAGCGGGACCAGACGCTTGCCGCGCGCTCGCTGCACGAGCAGCGCGACTGCGAACAAAAGCGCTGCGAACAACGCCTGGCTCGCTACCACCTGGGTCCAGGTGAAGCCTGCGGCGTACGTTATCTTCACCGTGGTCGTTTGGGCGCCGTAGCTGGCTCCGGCCAAGAATACGATACCGGAGTATCTCAAGGTGTTCTTTTCCATGAGGCCATTCTAACGTACGGCGAGACCTTTCAAATGCTCGATGCCTCGCACGTCGTCGGGTACAATGAAACGCGGACTAGAAGGAACAGGGAAGACGAAGGAGAGCGAATCATGGCATCGTTTGCAATCGAACCGGCGTTTTGGGAGCTGTTCCCCCAGGCGGAGATCGGCATTGTGGTGGCCCGGGGCATCGACAACGCGCACGAGTCCAGCGAGGACGTGAAGGCGGCGCTGGCCGAGGCGAACAAAGCGGCGCTCGCCCACGTGCCCGATCCCACCATCAGCAAGAACCCCGCAGTAGCGGTGTGGCGCGAGGCGTTCCAGCAGTTCAAGACGAAGAAGGGCGCGCGCTCGTCCATCGAGGCGCTTCTGAAGCGCGCGAGCGGCGGCCGAGAAGTGGGCTCCATCAACCCGCTCGTGGACATTTACAACACCGTGTCGCTGACGTACGCGCTGCCGTGCGGCGGCGAGGACATCGACACGTTCGCCGGCGACCTGCGCCTCACGGTGACGCAGGGCGGCGACGCGTTCCGCGCGCTGGGCGACGAGGCCGATTCCGAGACGCTGCCGGGCGAGGTGTGCTACCTCGACGACGCCGGCGCGGTGTGCCGTTGCTGGAACTGGCGCGACGGCGTGCGCACCATGCTCACCGAGAGCACGACGAACGCGTTCCTCATCCTGGAATCCGTCGACCCGGCGCGCCACGACGACCTCGCAGCGGCCCTCGACGATCTTGCAGCCCGCACCCAGGCGGCCCTCGGCGGCGAGATGGAATCCCGTATCGTGACGAAGGACAGCCCGGCGATCGCCCTGTCGTAAGCGCGCTCGTCGCTTCCGTGCAACCCTGCGGTTCTGCCGCCTTTCCGGTGCGACCGCAGGGCTGCACGCTTATATATCACCTGATCAATAGGTATATCTCGTCGCTGAAACTCCATGGTCTGTTCGCTTGTGCGCCGCGCTTCAGTGTGCGAACATTCGTTCTCCAAAGAGATCGAGACACGGTGCGGAAGGCGGCGAGGAGCTATGGCGGCGACAGGAGAGGTGCGGGTTCCCGAGACGTTCGGCGGCCGCGTGATCGGCTCGCCCGAAAGCGCCGGTGCCCGCCGGGTGATCTTCCATTCCGACATGAACGCGTTCTACGCGAGCGTCGAGCAGGCCGAGCGGCCGGAGCTGCGGGGCGTGCCGCTCGTGGTGGGCGGGCACGAGGAGCTGCGCCACGGCATCGTGCTGGCGAAGAGCGCGCAGGCGAAAGCGGCGGGCGTCAAGACGGGCGAGGCGCTGTGGGAGGCGCGCGCGAAGTGCCCGGGGCTCGTGGTGGTGCCGCCGCGCTACGAGGTGTACCAGGCGTACTCGGCCATGGCGCGGCGCATCTACTACCAGTACACCGACCTCGTGGAGCCGTTCGGCCTCGATGAGGCGTGGCTCGACCTCACCGGCTCGCTGCCGCTTCTGGGCGGTGACCCGGCGCGCACGGCCGCCGAGATCAGCGGTCGCATCAAGGCCGAGCTGGGCTGCACGGTGTCCGTCGGCGTGTCGTGGAACAAGATATTCGCGAAGTTCGGCAGCGACTTCCGCAAACCCGACGCCATCACGTTCATCACGCCGCAGAACTACCGATGCCGGGTGTGGGAAGCTCCGGTGAGCGAGCTTCTGTACGTCGGCGCCGCCACGCGCGCCAAGCTGCACTCGTCGGGGATCGACCGCATCGGCGAGCTGGCGTGCGCCTCGCCCGAGCTGCTGCGCCGCCGCCTGGGCAAGATCGGGCTCGTGCTGCGCGCGTTCGCGCGGGGCGAGGACGCGACGCCTGTGAAGCCCTACGACCAGGCCAGAAACGAGGTGGACCGCACGGTGAAGAGCTTCGGCAACGGCCTGACCGCGCCGCACGACATCGTGAGCGCGTCCGACGCGAAGGCGCTCGTCTACCTCTTGTCCGAGTCCGTGGCACAGCGGTTGCGCGAGGCGCGCTTCCGCGCGTCCACGGTGTCCATCGGCGTGCGCAGCGCGCGCGACCTGGCCAGCTACTCGCGCCAGACCACGCTGCGCCGCGCCACGAACGTGACCGGCGTCGTGGCGCGCACGGCCTGGGGGCTGCTCGCGGCCAACGAGCCGCTGGACGGCGAACACCCTTTGCGCGGGTTGCACGTGCGCGCCTCGAACCTCGAGCCGTGCGATGCGCCGCAGCAGCTGGAGCTGGCCTTCGACGCGCGCCGGCGCATGTTGGAGGACTTGGACGAGACGATCGACGACCTGCGCCGCCGCTTCGGCAACACCTGCATCCAGCGCGGCGCGGAGCTGCTGGACGAGAGCCTGCTGGGGCTGGATATCAAGAAGGAGAACGTCGTGCATCCCGTGGGCTACTTCTACGACTGAAGGGGGGCGAGGGGCGGGTCGTCCTCCTGCGCGGAGGCCGTGCCCTGCCTGTCATCCTGGGCAAGCGAAGAGGTCTGCGGCTTCCGCTCAGGATGACGACCTGCGGCCCCTTCGACGCGCGACGGGCCGAAGCGGGAGCAAAAGGGGAGCCCTGGCAGTTTTTCAAGGGCTCGTCGACATCGAGCGGACGACTCGTTTTCGCCCGTCAGGCGTTTCTCGGGCGGCGGGGAGGCCGTGCGACGGTTTTCGGTCGTGAGATTGTCAGGGCTCTCAATTTGCGCCCAATCGGGCCGGCCGCCGACGAAGCGTCGGGCGAAGAGCGCGGATCGGCAGGATGGAGAGGGGAGCGGGGCATGGTGCAGGGCATAGCGGCGCGGCGGAAGCGGTATGTGGAGGTGGAAGCGACGTTCCTCGAAGATGGGCGCATCGTGCCGCGCGCCGTAATTTGGCATGACGGACGGCGCTTCCCCGTGCGCGCCGTGCTGGGCGTGCGGCGGTGCGCGTCGCTCAAGGTGGGCGGCGAGGGCGTGCGCTACGACGTGCTGGTGGGCCATGCGCATACGTTCCTGTTCCACGAGGAGCCCCGCTGGTTCGTGGAGGAGATCGTGTACGAGCCGCTCGACCCGCTTCTCGACGGCGGGGCGTGCGCCTGGGGTGCGGACTGAGGGTTCGCCGGTTCAGCGGGCTACTTCGGCGGCGGGTGAGGCGAAATCCGGTCTCCTGCGGTAAAAATCGATCGGTTTGGTAATCCTGGCGGGGCCCGAACCGTCGCTTCAACGGTCGACGAGTTCCGCCTTCGCGCGTTTGCCCAGGTCGGACGTTTCATCAGAAAATGAAATCGAAATGGTGGGATTACCAGACCGCCTCGTTTTTACCTCTCGGTCGCGATTTTCGCCGCATCGAACTTGGAGGCGGGTGGCGCCGCTGCGCCCTGGTCGCGTAGAATGGAATCGTCAGAGGGCTGGGAAAGGAGCGAGCATGCATATCGAAACGCCGGGCGAGCGCTCGTCCGAGCTGGTGGCCGCACTGGTGGACGTGTGGGAGCGCTCGGTGCGCGCCACGCACGACTTCCTCGCCGAGGACGATATCGTGGGGCTGCGCCCCGAGGCGGAGTCGGGCATCGCGGGCGTCGAGCGGTTGACGGTGGCGTACGACGGCGGTGCGCCGTGCGGGTTCGCGGGGTCGCAGGACGGCAAGCTGGAGATGTTGTTCGTCGCGCCGGAGGTGCGCGGGCGCGGTGTCGGGCGCGCGCTGCTGGCGCATGCCGTGGAGCATGCGGGCGTGCGCACGCTCGACGTGAACGAGCAGAACCCCCAGGCCGTCGGGTTCTACGAGCACGAAGGGTTCGTCGTGGCGGGCCGCTCGCCCGTCGACGACGCCGGCCGTCCGTTCCCGTTGCTGCACATGCGCCGAGCCTGCGACGACGAAGAAGGGGAGCGGTCGTGATGGAGCCTGCCGCCGAGCCGCTCGCGCTCATCGCGGGCGGGCATACGGCGCTCGCTGCGTGCGCTGTGCTGTATCTTGCCTGGTGGTGGCTTTTCTTCAAGCCCGGCGCGCCGAAGCCTCGCGGCGGGCGGTACGGCGCGGGCGTCGCCTGCATCGTGGGCGCCGCCGTGCTGGGCATCGCGGGAGCGGCGCTGCTCGTGGCGGGCATCGCGGGCCTGCTGCCCGCCGGATCGCAGCCCGTCGTCCTCGGCGGCATGGCCGCCTGCGGCCTCGCGCTGTACGCCGTGCTGCTGACGGGCACGGTGAAGCTGTTCAAGCGCCCGGTGACCACGGAGCTTCTGCTGTTCACGGCCTGGGCCGTGCTGGAGCTGGGCGTGCTCGACGCGCTGTTCGCCGCCCATGCGCTCGCCGCGCCCGCCGCCATCGCGCTGGGAGCGCTTGCGGTGGCCGTGCTGCTGACCAGCCTCGCGTGCTACCTGCTGTACTACCGCTTAAAACCGCGGCGCGCCTACGTGGCCGGGGCCGTTCCGCTGGCCGCGGTGGGCCTGTTCGCCGCGGCGATGGCCGTCGTGGCGGCGTTGATTCGATAAACGGTGGAGGCTCGCAGACGCGGAGGCGAGCTCACGGGCGCTTCGGTATACTGGTCGTGCGAAGAAAGGAACCCCGCATGACCGAGTCCGCACGCCGATCCGCCGATACCCGGCCGCCCCGTCCGGCCCGTCCCGACATTCCGGGCGAGCTGACGGAGGTGGACGACCTCGCCGGCTGGATCGAGCGCGACAACGGCGGCGACCTGCGCGTGTCCCATGTTCTCGTGCGCAGGGACGCGGCCGAGGGGGCCGACTTCTCCCTCGTCGAGCTGACCGAGTCCCGCGTGGAAGGGTGCTCGTTCGTCGGCTGCGATTTCGATCGGGCCATGGCGTCCGACGTGGCGTTCTCGAACTGCGATTTCTCAAATTCCACGTTCTCCCAGGCGAACTTCACGCGCTGCACGTTCTCTTCGTGCAAGTTCACGGGCGCCGACCTGCTGGAGGCGGTGCTGTCGCGCGTGGAGGTGCGCGATTCCACGTTCGCCTACGCGTCCGTCGCGAAGGGGAAGCTGGAAGACGTGAGCGTGAGATCCACCGACTTTTCCGGCGCTGACTTGGCCGAGCTGCGACAGCGCCGCGTCGAACTCGACGACGTGCGCTTCGCGGGCACTAGCTTCTTCCGTGCGAGCTTGGACGGTGTGGATTTATCCTCGTGTCGATTGGCCGATATCGTGCTGTCGGATACGATGGAGGAGCTGCGCGGCTGCTCGATGGACCTGTTCCAGGCTGCCGGCATCGCGCGTCGACTGGGCGTGAACGTCAAAGACTAGCGAATCGCGCGGCGCCGGGCGCCCGCGCAACGTGAGGAGTTTCGAAGCATGGACGAACAGGTGCAACCGCGCGGGCTGAGCGCGGCAGAGGTAGAGGAGCGGGTTGCCCGCGGCGAGGTGAACGTGGATGCCGGCGTGCACACGCGCTCCGTCCGCCAGATCGTGCGCGAGAACACGCTCACGCTGTTCAACGCCATCAATGTGATCCTGGCCGTGTTCGTGCTGGTCACCGGTTCGTACAAGAACATGCTGTTCATGGTGGTCATCGTGTGCAACACGGCTATCGGCATCGTGCAGGAGATTCGCTCGAAGCGCACCACTGACCGTCTGTCCATCGTGGCCAGCTCGAAAGCCACCGTGCTGCGCGACGGCGCGCGGACGGAGCTGCCGCTCGACCAGTTGGTGCGCGACGACGTCATCGAACTGGGGCGTGGCGACCAGATCCCCGCCGACGCCGAGGTGGTATCGGGCACGTGCGACGTGAACGAGAGCCTGCTCACCGGCGAGAGCAAGCTGGTGAAGAAGCGCCCGGGCGACGAGCTGATGAGCGGCTCGTTCGTGAACGCGGGCATCGTCCTGGCGCGCGTGGTGCACGTGGGCGCTGAGAACTACGCGGCGAAGATCAGCGCCGAGGCCAAGCAGCACAAGGCCGTGAACTCCGAGATCATGAACAGCCTGAACCGCATCATCCGGTTCGTCAGCTTCGTCATCTTCCCGCTGGGCGCGTTGCTGTTCGCGCGCCAGCACTTCCTCGGCGGCGTCGAGACCAACGGCGCCATCCTATCCACGGTGTCGGCGCTCGTGGGCATGATCCCCGAGGGGCTCATCCTGCTCACGTCCACGGTGCTGGCCGTAGCCGTGGTGCGTTTGGCGAAGTCGAAGGTGCTCGTGCAGCAGCTGTACTGCATCGAGACGCTGGCACGCGTGGACACGCTGTGCCTCGACAAGACGGGCACCATCACCACAGGCAAGATGGAGGTGGAGGCAGTGTGTCCGGTGAAGGGCGTCGGGCAGGACGCGGTGGACGCGGCGTTCGCCTCCATCGCCCGTGCGGACGATGATCCGAACGACACGGCGCTTGCCATCGTCGAGCACTATGCGCGAAGCGGCGTCGGCTCGCTGCGGCCCGTCCGAACCGTCCCGTTCTCGTCCGACAAGAAGTGGTCGGGCGCGACGTTTGCGAACGGGGAGAGCTACGTCATGGGCGCCGGTCAGTTCATTCTGGGCGATGCGTTCGTCGAAGTGGCCGAGCAGCAGGAACGGCTGGCCGCCGACGCGCGCGTGCTGTTGCTGGCGCGCGTGGAGGGCTTCACCGAGGACGGCGATCTGGTGGGGAGGCCCGAACCGCTGGGATTCGTGGCCATCCACGACCAGATCCGCGCGACGGCCGCGCAGACCATCGGCTACTTCAAGGAGCAGGGCGTCGACCTCAAGGTGATCTCGGGAGACGATCCGCGCACGGTGTCGGGCATCGCGTCTCAGGTGGGCGTGCCAAGGGCCGAGGCGTACGTGGACGCGACCACGCTGGCCGACGACGCGGCCATCGCCGAGGCCATCGAGCGCTACAGCGTGTTCGGCCGCGTGAAGCCCGAGCAGAAGAAGGCGTTCGTCGTGGCCCTCCAGGAGAAGGGTCACATCGTGGCCATGACGGGCGACGGCGTGAACGACACGCTGGCGCTCAAGCAAGCCGATTGCAGCGTGGCCATGGCGGCCGGTTCGGACGCGGCGCGCAACGTGGCGCAGCTCGTGCTCGTGGACAACGACTTCGCTGCCATGCCGAAGGTGGTGGCCGAGGGGCGGCGCTCCATCAACAACCTGCAGCGATCGGCGTCGCTGTTCCTCGTGAAGACGCTGCTGTCCATGACGCTGGCCGTGCTGTTCATCCTGCTGCCGTGGCAGTATCCGTTCCAACCTATCCAGATGACGCTGATCAGCGCGTTCACCATCGGGCTGCCGTCGTTCGTGCTGGCGCTCGAGCCCAACAAGGACCGCATCAAGGGGCGCTTTTTGGAGAACGTCATCGTGAAGTCCATCCCCGGCGCCATCTGCGCGGTGCTCACCATCCTCATCGTGAACACGGTGGGCTACAACGTGCTGCACCTCGATTACGAGCACGTGTCCACGCTGTTCGTGCTGCTGACGGCCTGGATCGGCGCGCTTCTGATCGTGCGTCTGTCCATCCCGTTCACGCCCATCCGCGCGGCGCTGCTGGTCGTGGTGGTGGGCGGCACGGTGCTCGGGGCCACGGTGCTGCACGGCCTGTTCGGCATCGAGCCGTTCACCTTCGGCATGACCGTGCTGTTCACCGTCCTCGCCATTGGCGTGACGGGCCTGTTCCACGTGCTGTTCGGCATCTTCGACGCCTGGCATGCCAAGCGCCTCGCGAACATGGTGTAGAAAAGCGGCTGACGGCTTTTCGATCGTCCTGCGGCATATAGTGATTGCATTACGTAATGCAATATGTTAGCATGAAGGGGAACGGAGCGAAGGAAGGCGGTGAGGCTATGGCGGCTACGGCGACTTTGAACGTGCGCCTGCCAGAGGATCTGAAGGATCGCGGTGCCCAGGTGCTCAGGCGCGAAGGCGTGTCCGTTTCCGATGCGGTTCGCGGCCTGTACGAGTACATGGAGAAGGAGCAGCGGCTCCCCGAATTCATCAAGCCGGCGAACGAGGATGCCCGTCGCTCGGCGGTGGAGCGGAAACGATCGACTTTGCGCGACATGGCAGGAGTCCTGTCGCCATCGCCTTGCACCGAAGCTCGGGACGAGTGGCGCGAGCATCTTGAATGGAAGACCCGTCCAGGCGTTCGCACATGAAGGTGCTGTTCGACGTCAACGTCATCATCGACGTCTGGGGCAAGACCGAGGATTTCGCTTACTCGTTCGAGGCGATGGACGTGGCCATCGTGCGCGAATTCGAATTGTGCATCACGGCGAGCATGACCCCCAGCATCGTGTACCTCTTGTCCGCGCGGAAGCTCATGTCTCGGAAAAAGGCGCACGAGGTTTTCGGGAACTTGGCCAGCTTGGTCGACATTCTCGACGTGACGGAGTCCGATTGCCTTCGTGCGCACGAAACACTCCAAGGCGATTACGAAGACGATCTGATCGCCTGTTCGGCGAAGCGCAACGACGTCGACGTGATAGTCACGCGCAACAAACGCGATTTCGCGAAATCGCCGGTGCCCGCGCTCACGCCCGAGGAGTTCGTGAGCGCCTACAAACCCGTCGACATGGAATACGAGCTGGTGGAGTTCTGATAAGCTGCTAGCGCCTGCGGCCGAAGCCGCTTGCGCCGTTGCGGCGCAGGGAGCGCGAGAACGCCGCGCTGCCCACCGTCGCCTTGGGCACGAACTGGCTTGCGAGCGCCTTCTCCGCCTCCGTCGCGTCGTAGCCGTCGATGTCCAGCGTGGGGATGCGCTCGCCCAGCAGCTTCTCGATATCGAGCAGCTGCGCCTTCGCCTCGGGGCTGACGAACGAGATGGCGTAGCCGGTCTCGCCGGCGCGGCCTGTGCGGCCGATGCGGTGCACGTAGTCCTCGGGGCTCTCGGGCAGATCGTAATTCACCACGTACTCGATGTTCGACACGTCGATTCCGCGGGCCAGCACGTCGGTGGCAACGAGGACGTCGATGGCACCTTTGCTGAAGCCCTCGAGCGCCCGCTTGCGCTGCACCTGCGTCTTATCGGAATGGATGGAGTCCGCGCGGAAGCCTGCACGCTTCAGCTGGCCGGTGCATATCTCGGCGCGCGTCTTCGTGTCGGCGAACACGATGACGCGCTTGCTGCCGCGCTGCTGGAGCACGAGGCGCAGCAGCGCGGGCTTCTTCATCGGGCCGACGGGGATCATGAACTGGTCGATGGTGTCGGCGGTCTCGCCTTTGTGGGACACCTCGACGAACGCGGGATCCTTCAAGATGGAGGACACGCTCTGCATGACCTTGCGGTCGAGCGTCGCCGAGAACAGCAGCGTCTGGCGCGAAGAGGGCGTGGCGGCCACGACCTTCTTCATGGTGGGCCAGAAACCCATGTCCAGCATGCGGTCGGCCTCGTCCAGCACGAGCACCTCCACGTCGCGCAGCTTGACGACGCCGCGTTCCATGAGGTCGTACAGCCTGCCGGGCGTGGCCACGAGGACGTCGATGCCGCGGTCGAGCTTCGCGATCTGCCCCTTGTACTTCGTGCCGCCCATCACGGTGAGCATGCGGCGGTTCGACGCTTTCGCCAGCTGCGTGCAAGCGGCGTCGATTTGCTGGGTCAGCTCGCGCGTGGGGCTCACGACGAGCGCCCGCGGCGATCCCGGGCGCTTGGCACGGCCGATGCGCTCGAACAGGGGCAGCGCGAACGCGGCCGTCTTGCCGGTGCCGGTGGTCGCGGCGGCCACGACATCGCGACCTTCGAGGACCAACGGGATCGCTTGCTCCTGCACGGGGGTGGGGGCGGTGAAACCCATCCGCTCGACGGCGGACAGGGTCGTCTCGGACAGGCCGAGGTCTTGAAACGTCGAACTCAAAGCGTATCTCCAAGCATCATTGCGGGATTCGCGCGACGCGCCGGCGGCTCTCATCGCGTGCGGCGCGGATGTGGGTGCGCGCCGATCACCTGCGTCTATGATAGCCTATCATGCGCGTTTGCGGGAGGTTCCGCGCGAATACCCCGCAACCTGAGGCGTTGCCGACGCGACGGGCTGAGCAGGGGAGTGCGCCTGGGCTTGCTAGTTTTCGAGGGGATGCGGGCTTTTCTCGCTCATGCACGCTTTTGTCAACCATTTCTTGGCATTTGAGGCCATTTTGGTTGACAAAAGCGTGCATGAGCAGACCTTCGCCGTGTTGTTCGCAGGCATCGAGCGGGATGGATCACCGTGCAACAGGAAGCCTTTTCGCAGCGTTTGACGGGGAGAAGGGGCCCTGGCTACCTCGACTCGCGGACAGCCGCGGCAGTGATGGCGGCCTCGGCGGCGATTTCGACGCTGCGACGCGCGGTCATGCGCACGAGCGCCAGCGCCAACGCGGCGGCGGTCAGGGCGAACAGCGCGCCTGCGGGGCCGGTGGCCAGAAGCCCGCCCGCGTTCATCACGAGGCCGCCCGCGAACGAGCCCAGCGCGATGCCCGTGTTGAACGACATGGGATGCAGCGACGCCGAGAACGTGAGCGCGCTGGGGTAGTCGGTGCGCGCGACGCTCTGGAACAGCATCTGCACGGTGGAGTTCATCACGTACATGAGCAATCCCACCGCGAGGATGTTCGCGATACCGACAGCGCCTGCGGGCAGACTCACGGCCAGCAGGGCCAGAAGCGCCGCGTGGGCGGCGAAGGCGACGGGCAGCGCGCGCAGCCCGAAGCGTCCGGCAATCCAGCCCGACAGCAGGTTCGATCCCACGCATGCCGCGCCGAACAGCAACAGCACGAAGCTCGATCCTGCGGCGTCGAGGCCGGCGATGTCGGCAAGGATAGGGGCGAGGTAGGTGTAGAACACGTAGGTGGACGCTACGCCGGCGAGAATCATGGCGATGTTCGTCAGCACGCGGCTGTCGGCGAGCAGGCGCAGCTGCGAGCGGAGAGTGGGGGCGGCGTCTCCCGTATGCGCGGGAGTGCGGGGCAGCGTCGGCAGCAGGACGACGCTCGCCGCGAGGCCGAGCGCGAACACGCAGGCGTAGGCGGCCTTCCAGTCGAACAGGCCGGCCAGCGCCGTGCCGATGGGCACGCCGACGACGCTCGACACCGAGAAACCGGCAAGCACGAGCCCCAGCACCGCGGCAACGCGCTTGGGCTCGACGATGTCGGGCACGTAGGTGAGCGCGAGGGCCAGAAGCGTGCCGGACGTGACGGCGGGCAGCACGCGCGAGACGAGCAGCAGCGCGTAGCCGTCGGCGAACAGGGTGAGCAGGTTGCCGGCGTTGAACACCACCAGCAGCGCCGCCATCACCTTGAAACGGGCGGCGCGCGCCGTGGCGAGCGCTATGACGGGCGTGGCGACGGCGCAGGCCAGCGCGTAGTAGCCCACGAGATCGCCGATGAGCGTGAGCGGCTCGCCCAGCCCTTCGGCTACGTCGGGCACGATGCCTATCAGCACGAACTCGGCGAACCCGAGTGCGAACGCGAGGGTCGTCAGCAACGCGGTTGCGAACGCGTTGCGCTTGCGGCTCGTGCGGTTTTCGGTGTCCATGGCGACCTCCAACAGGGGTAGTGCGAACAGTGCGTGTTTCCGTCCCTTACCGTACCGCCGGCCTCGCCGAATAGCCAATGCTTATAATGAAAGCTTCCCCATGCCTGAAAAGCATGGAGATGCTGAGGCCGCTGTGGAACCTTTGACATGCAGGTGCTTTCTGGTCCTGACGCAAGGGGCCGATATGAAAAAGGTTCGTCAAGCGTTAATCGGCCTCGGGCCGCTTTTCTTGCCCCTTGTCCTCCCATATCATTATATGAGTAATATAGTCATGGACAAAAACATGCCCGAATCTGCACTTTTAATGAGTCGTGTAGATGCGGATGCGCTCTCTACCAGGCGTTTTTGTAACTAAGACTTTTTGAAGCCCGCAAAACTCTGCAAGAATTACCGAATACCAGCCCTTTTTGTCCATGATGGTTTTAATCATATGTAAATGCCGTGACGGTCTGGGGGTGTGCGAGAGGCGTCAAAGGGACGGGGATATAGCATGTGGGGAGGGGCCGCATACGTCGTATCCACCGCCTTCCCTGACGCGTTGAAAGGAGCGCCGGGAGGGGGCGCTCCTTTCGCGTTGGGAGGAGGGTGTGAGGAAAAGAGGAGGCTATTCCTTGCGCAGCCATTCGCCGCCGCCGTCCGAGCATTTGCTGCCCGGCCGGTAGCTGGCGATCTTGGCGTCGAGACGCTTCGCGGTGGCCTGCATCTCATCGAGTTTCGCGACCAGCTTCGCGCGCTGCTCTTCCAGAATCTCGAGGCGAGCGGCGGCGGTGTGCTCGCCCTCTTGGAACAGCGCCACGTACTCCACGAGCGCCTCGATCTGCACGCCCGATTCGCGCATGCAGCGGATGAACTCCACCCAGCCGCAGTCGTATTCGGTGAAGTCGCGGATGCCGTTGGGTAGCCGGGTGACGTGGGGGACGAGCCCGATGCGCTCGTAGTAGCGAATGGTGTCGACCGTGATTCCGTAGCGTTTCGCGACTTCGGCGATTTGCATAGCGCGCCTCCTAGCAGGTCGTGGGGAAGTCCGTTTATCCTGCTATCAACATACCGCGCTGCTCAACCGATGGCCAATGCCTACATTGAAAGGTTCACCATGCTTGGGAGGCATGAAGAACCTCAAGCAACCCTTGAGATGGCCGGCGGCCGTGCGTCGCCTAAACCCCGCACCCCATGAGGCGTGCGCGGTTGACTTCGTGCAGGCGCTTCTCGATGGCGCCCGGCGCATCGACTCCTGCGGCAGTCACCACGCCCACGAGGCGTGCCTGCTCGAAGCAGTCGACCCAGCCTTGCAGTCCCTTCGTCGCCCCGTCGAACGCATGGGCGTCCTCGTCGGCCGCCGTGGCCAGCAGGTACACGTCGCGAAACGCAGGATCGGCAGCGTAGGCCGGGTTGCTGCGGTCGAGCAGGGTCTTCATCTGACCAGCCATCTCGAAGAAGTAGATGGGCGTGGCGAACGCGATGGCGTCGGCCGCCACGATGCGCTCCACGATGGCGGCCGCATCGTCGTTCAGCGGGCATGCGGCGCCGGCTTGGCAAGCCAGGCATCCGCGGCAGAACTCGATGCGCTTGCCGCGCAGGCTGACCGTCTCCACGTCGTGACCTGCCTCGCGCGCCCCTTCGGCGAACGCGAGCGCGAGGGCGTGCGAGTTGCTGGTCGGGCGCAGGCTGGCCGATACCACTAGGACGTTCTTTCCCATGGGGTTTCCTCTCGTCGTATGCGATGCGTCGATCGTCTTGTCGCGTTCCAGTGTGCCCCTTGGAGCAGGCTCCAAGTCAAATGGAGGTTTCGTGGCGACGCGAGGAGGGGCGGGAGAGAAGAATCTTTCGCCGCATCCGCGCAGGCCGCTGCCGGACTTCGGGAAACGCCGATACGGTTGCGTGCGGTCTACGAGATGCCCGCATCGTCGCCCACATGCCTCGCGCATACGCGTTCCATGGCGTCGAGGAACGCCTGCGTCTGCTTGTTGGGCATGGAGGACCGCCAGACGAGGCCCTGGTGAGCCTCGAAGCGCGGGGCGAAGGGGACGAAGCGAAGGTCGCCGTCTTCGCTCGTGTCGAACAGGCCCTCGTAGGTGAGCATGCATCCCATGCCCTGACGCACGAGATAACGGCCGTTCGAGGGCAAGTTGAACGTAGCGACGACATCCATCCGGTCGAGCGCGTCGCCCGCCCAGTCGCGCAGCGTTCCCGCAAGCGCCTGGCGCGAGACGATGATGCCTTGTCCTGCCAGGTCGGAGGGCGCGATGCCTTCGAGCCGCCCCACGGCGCTGTCGCGCAGCGCAAGCGCGCCCCATACGTCGGTCACCGGCAGGCGCATGGCGTTCATCTTTGCATGCTCGCGCATCTCGCATTCCAGCATCACGTCGTAGAACCCGCGCACCAGCCCGTCCTTCAGCTCCGCAGTGGTTCCGCTGTGGATGGCGAAATCGACGGCGGGGTAGGTGCGCCGCACCTCGTCCATGGCCTGCGCGATGAGCGCCATGGCCTGGGATTCGCCCGCCCCGATATGGACGGTGCCGCCGATCGACCGCTCGGAGGGCAGCATGTCCTCCTCGGCCTTGTGCGCCAGCTCCACGATGGACTCCGCGTAGCGGCAGAGGATGGAGCCCTGGTCGGTCAGTTCGATGCCCTTGGGGCCGCGCGTGTACAGCTCGCGCCCGAACTCCTTCTCGAGCGACGACAGCTGGCGCGAGAGCGTCGGCTGGGTGATGTGCAGGGCTTTCGCCGCGTTCGAGATGTTGCCTTCGCGCGCGACGGCCAGGAAGTACTCCAGGGTCCTCAGTTCCACGACGTCCTCCTTTCGCTCGTTTCCAAGCTATGCAAAACCGGTATGAAGAACAATTCATTATAGGCATTTTTCATAGCGTCCCACCGGTTTTAGTATCGGCAGCAGAGAGAAGCCGTGCAACTCAAGGAGAAAGGGGAGCATATGTCCCTGCTCGACAAAAGCCTGAAGCGACGTGATTTCCTGAAGGGGACGGCGGCGGCCGCTGCGGCGACGGCGGCGTTCGGGCTGTCCGGCTGCTCGACGGGCTCTGCGCAGGCCGCCGGGTCCGACGGCGCGCACGTCGTGGCATCCGACGCCAGCATCCTGGCCGACGCGGGCGAGTGGATGCCCATCCACTGCCACCAGAACTGCAATCAGATGTGCCTGAACATGGGCTATGTGGTGGACGGCGTGGTCGTCCGCCAGAAGACCGACGACGCGCGCGAGGACAGCTTCGACTGCCCGCAGCAGCGCGGCTGCCTGCGCGGGCGGTCCCTGCGCCAGCAGGTGTACAACGCCGACCGCATCAAGTACCCCATGAAGCGCAAGAGCTGGCAGCCGGGCGGCGCCGAGAACGCCCACGGCGAGCTGCGCGGCAAGGACGAGTGGGAGCGCATCAGCTGGGAAGAGGCGCTCGACTACATCGCGGACGAGCTGAAGCGCGTCTACGCCGAATACGGCCAGGACGCCGTCATCTGCAACGGCTGGCGCTGGGCGCCCGGCTCGGCCATGTTCCCCGTCATCGGCGGCGCGGTATACGACACCGAGACCGAGTCGTTCGGCTGCTGGGCATTCCAGACCGAGGCGCTGGGCCTGTACTCCTGGGGCGACCACCCCGATATCATGATGGGCCCCGACAAGTACGACCTGCCGAACGCCGACACCATCGTGTTGTACGGCTGCAATCCCGCCTGGGCTCAGCACTCCAGCATGTACTGGCTGAACAACGCAAAGGAGTCCGGCACCGGGTTCGTGTACGTGGGCCCCAGCTACAACGTGACCGCCGCGCAGCTGGGCGCGCGCTGGATCCGCGTGCGGCCGGGCACCGACACGGCGTTCTTGCTGGCCGTGATCTACGAGATGATCCGTCTGGACGGGGAGCGCGGCGACATCATCGATTGGGACTTCGTGAACGAGCGCACGGTGGGCTTCACGCCCGAGACCATGCCCGAGGATGCGACGACCGACGAGAACTACCGCGACTACATCCTGGGCGCCTACGACGGCACGCCGAAAACCCCGGAGTGGGCGAGCGAGATCTGCGGCACGCCGGTCGAGGACATCACGTGGTACGCGGAGCTCGCCGCCAAGGACAACAAGGTGATCTTCTTCCACAGCTACGCGGCCTCCCGCTACCTGGGCGCCGAGAACCTGCCGCAGGCGTTCATGACCGTGTCGGCGCTGGGCGGCCATTACGGCAAGTCGGGCCACGGCTCGGCCGCCATCTACACGTGGGACGCCGGCGACTCGGGCTACCGACTCATCCAGCACGCGGGCGGCGAGTACGCCTACATCGACAACTTGGTAGGCTCGCCGGGCGCTACCGGTCCGAACCGCTGCATCGAAGGCAACTCGTGGTGGAGCTCGCTGGCCGAGGGGAAGTACTTGTCCACGTCCGAGGGCCCCTACGACCTGGGGTCGGGCGACGATCCGACCAAGCTGCGCGCGAACACGCCCACCTACCATGCGGCGCGCGAGATGCCGGTGAACCCGCGCCTCATGTTCGCCACGTGCAGCAACTTCATGCAGACGCGCGGCAACCTGCCCACCGCCATCGAGGTGATGCGCGCCGCCGACACCTGCATCTCGCTGGAGATCAAGTACTCACTGACCGCCTCGTTCGCCGACATCATCCTGCCGGTGGCCACCCACTGGGAGGGCAACGACGACGAGAGCTGGGGCGAGCTCTGCTGGCCGAGCCCCTTCGGCGACGGCAACGGGCAGAAGCAGCGCAAGGACGCGCTTCTGGCTTGGCGCCCGTTGGTGAAGCCGATGTACGAGGCGCGCGAGGAGAAGCGCATCTGCCGCGACATCGTCGAGCGCATGGGCTTCGACGCGGACGACGCCTATCCCAAGAGCAACTACGACCAGTGGCTGGGCTACTTCCTGGGGATGCGCGAGCTGTCCGAAGACCTCTCCCGTTGGGAGCCGGTGATCACCTGGACGGCCGATGACAACCGGAAGCACCATGCGAACTACCCGGAACAGCAGGGCAAGATCTCGTTCGACCAGTTCATGGCCGACGGCTCGTACGTGGTGCGCCGTTCGCCCGACGACAGGCGCAACTACATCGGCTACCGCGACGACAAGCTGCGCATCGGTGAGAACGGCGAGGTAGTCGTGGCCGACACCGCGTGGCCGCGCCCGTCGCGCTCGGGCAAGCTGGAGATATACTGCCAGTTCAAAGCCGACAACGTGAACCGCACGGGACTCAATCCCGAGCCCATCAAGCCCTACGCGAACTACTTCGTGCCCAATCGCGGCTACCAGGACACGTTCGCCGACTGGGACGCCAAGGTGAAGGGCGCCTATCCTCTGCAGGCGTACACGCCGCATTACATGCGCCGCGCGCACACCTGCTACGACAACATGACGTGGACGCAGGAGGCGTTCAGGAACCCGGTGTTCATGAACGCGCAGGATGCTGAGGAGCGCGGCATCGAGGCGGGCGACACGGTGGTGTGCTACAACGACTTCGGCCGCATGCTGCGCATCGCCCAGCCGCTGCAGGGGATGATGCCGGGCACCGTCGGCATCCCGCACGGCGTGCGCTCGCTGTTCGACGAGAGCGACCCCGCGGGCATCGTCGATCGCGGCGGATCCGAGCAGATGCTGTCCGACGGGCAGCAGTCGAACTACTTCCCCCAGGTGGACGGGTACAACAGCCTGCTCATCGAGATCGAGAAGTACGACGGCGAGGCGCTGGTGGAAGACTGCGACCGCGGCCCGTTCCTGGCTGCCGGCATCGACGCCGAGGGAACGCCCGCCTACGTCGCCGAAGGCATGTACGAAGGCAAGGAGGCTTAAACCATGAGCTTGGGATTCTACGTTGACGTGCAGCGCTGCATCGGCTGCCGAACCTGCCAGGTGGCGTGCAAGGACCGCCACAACCTGCAAGCGGCGGGCCCTCGCACCCGGCGCGTGGGAAGCTTCGAATGCGGGATGTACCCGGAGGTGGGCATGTTCCATCTGACGGTGTCGTGCAACCACTGCGACGATCCGGCCTGCGTGGCGGGGTGTCCCACCGGCGCCATGTTCAAGTCCGACGACGGCACGGTGCAGCATGTCGACGACTGCTGCGTCGTGTGCCGCAATTGCATGATCACGTGCCCCTACGGCGCGCCGCAGTTCGACGAGGACGAGAACATGATCGTGAAATGCGACGCCTGCAAGGCGCTGCGCGAGGACGGCCGCAACCCGGTGTGCGTGGACGCGTGCCCCATGCGCGCCATCGAGTTCGGCGACGTGGACGAGCTGCGCGCGAAGCACGGCGACGCCGTGAGCGAGCTGCCGGTGCTGCCGTCGGCGGCGACCACGCAGCCGAACCTGCTGCTGCACGCGTCGCCCGAGGCGCAGCGCAGCGACTTCAACGAGGTCGTGCTGTGAGCGCGCCGACCGACCCGGCGGGCGAGTCCGTCGCGCTCGAGGCCCTGCTGCTCGCTCGCGCGCGCCTGTACGCGCTGTTCCACAAGCTGTTCGGCGCGGCTCCGGATGCGGCGGTGCTCGAGGCCCTGCTAGGCGGGGCGACGGCCGACGCGGTGGACGAGTACGCGGAGGACGACGAGACCATGCACGGCTTCGGGCGCTTCCTGTCCGAGGTGGCCGCTGCGGAGGGGCGCGCCGCGCTCTTGGAGGCGGCGCGCGACGAGCACGTGCGCGTGCTGGTGGGCCCCGGCGCGTTGCCGGCGATTCCATGGGAGGCGCCGTACCGCACGGGCGAGCCGACCGTGTTCCAGGAGGACACTCTGGCCGTGCGCGCCGCGTATCGGGCGCGCGGCGTGCAGCCGAGGAAGATGCAGCGCGTACCCGACGACCACGTGTCGCTGGAATGTGCGTTCATGGCGCGCGAGGCGCGTTTCTCGCTCGCGCAGCTGATCGCGGGCGACGTGTGCGCGCTGGCGGCCGGGTTGCGCGCGCAGCAGTCCTTCGTCGTCGAGCATATGACAGCGTGGCTGGGAGAGTACGCGAAGGGTCTGCGCCGCTCTGCGACGGCGGTGCTCTACCCGCAAGCGGCCGAGGCGCTGGTTGCGTTCGTTGCCCTCGATGCGACGTTCTTGGCCGAAGCGGCGTTGTGGGCCGAGGAGGTTTCGGCGTCGGGCGAAAGGTTCGAAGCGCTGGGTGCGGTCGTCGGATCGCCCGAGGGGCTGGCCTTCGCCGCCGCCGAGGAAGCCCTGGCGGCGCTCGAGGAGACGCGCCCCTTCGGCATCGAGGACTACGAGCTGGCGGCGTGCGAGGGTTGAGGCCCTGTCAGGAAGAGTCGGCGCGGCGGGTCGTCCGCCGCGCCCGGATCCAAGTGAGGACGGATGATGACGATGATCTCTGAGTTTCCCTTGTTCTTGTTCACGACGCTGGGCGGGCTGGCGGCCGGTGCGTACGTGGCGGCGGCGATCTTCCCGGACGTTGATCGTAAGCCGAAGCGGCCGTGGCTGTTCCCGCTCGCGTGCCTCGCGCTCTTGGGCGTCGGGCTGCTGGGCGTGCTCGGGCACCTCGGGCGACCCGAGCGCTTCCTGCTGGCGATGAGCAACCCGTCGTCGATGATCGCCGAAGAGGCGTACTGGTCCATCGCGTTCGGGGTGCTGATGCTGGTCGATTTCGTTCTGCTGCTGCGCCGGGGCACCAGCCCGGGCGCGGTGCGCGTCGTGGCCGCCGTGGCAGCGGTCGGCCTCATGTGCATCATGGGATGGGCGTACTTCACGAGCTACGGCAACCCCGCCTGGGCGACGTGGCAGACGCTGCCGCTGTTCGTACTGGGCGATCTGGCGATGGGCGCCGCGCTGTGGGGGTTGATGCGCGAGGGTTCGTATCGCTCGGGCGCGTTCGCCGCGGCCTTTGCCATGCTCGGCGCGCTGGCCGTGGCATCGATCGCGCTGGCGGCCGCGCACTTCGCAGGTCTCGGCCATAACGCGCTGCCGTTCGCGGCCGCCGTCGTGCTGGCGGTGGCGGGCGTGGCCTTCGGCCTGCTGGCATGGAAGGGCAAGCTGTCCGGCGCAGCCCCCGCGCTCGCTTTCGCCTGCCTGTTCGCTGGCGTGGCCGCAGCCCGCTACGCTTTCTATGCCGCGAGCATTTTGTAACGGATCGAACGTCCTCGAAGGGGCAGCCCCCTTTGAGGACGCGTCAGCCTTTTCGTCGGAAGAAAAGCTAGAAAAGGCCCGAAACCCTCATACCGGCTGATGTTTTCGTCAGCTTGCGAAGCGTATGCTTCCCTGTATGAATGCCCTCGGAAGAGCAGCCGAGGGCTGCGCAGAGCCGCGGGAGCGGACGGGTTCGGGAATCTTCGAAGGCGCGTTCGTGCGCCAAAAGGGGGTGCCCCCTTTATGTTGCCTGCTTATTGCAGGCAACATAACCCGCTCTCGAGGCACGATGATGGCGAGAGGGAGACGGCATGGAGAAGGCGTCCATCGGCAGAAGGCTTGCGACGGCGGCGTTGTGCACTTGCTTGGTCGCGATGGGGATCCCGGCGGCGGCGCTGGCGCAGGGCGACCCCTCGACGGGCGCGGACGCGCCTGCGACGAACGACCCTGCAGAGGGCGTTTCCGCGACGGAAGCGGGCGCGCTTGCAGCCGACGGGCTCGCGGCGGGCCAGGGGGAGGCTTCTCGATCCGATCCCGTCCTCCTTGCATCGTTCGAGGATCCGGATCCGGCGTCTTACGACGTCGCGGCGGGCGAGGACCTGCCGAACCTTCCCGGCTCGCTGCTCGCGCGGGACGATGCCGGCGGGCAGGTCGCCGTGGAGGGCGTCTCGTGGGAGTGCGCCGACGCCGACCCGGTCGCACCCGGAACCCATGTGTTCGCGGCTGTGCTGCCGGCGGGCTACGAGGTCGCGCCCAGCGCGCGGTTGCCCCAGGTGACCGTGAACGTGGCCGCGCCGCAGGCGCCCGCGCCCGAGCTTGTGGCCGCCGCGCCGCGGGGGGGCCTCTTCCGGTGCGCTCGGGAACGGGGCGTCGGGGGTGCTCCATGTCACCTTCGACGACGGCGGTAAAATGTCGGACGCCATCGACGAGGCGCTCGAGGGCGAGAACAAGGGCGACGTGATGGACATCGTGATGGCCGGCAACGCGACGGAGATAACCGGCGACGACTGGATGGCGCTCAAGTACTGCTTCAAGACCGGAAGCGACTGGTCCAGCCTGTCCGGTTTGGACCTGTCCGGGATGGGCAGGCTGAAGGAGGTTCGGGGACTCGACGGTGGCAACGATGCGTTCGACAGGCTCACCACCCTGAAGCTCCCGGACAGCCTCGAGACCGTCGGCGCCTATACGTTCTTCAACTGCGAGAACCTGGCCCTATCGGAGATTCCCGCGAAGGTGTCCTCCATCGGCGAGCGCGCGTTCTCCGGTTGCAAGAACCTCGAGAGGGTGTCCTTCCCCTCCGGCCTGAAGTCCGTCGGCAAGAGCGCCTTCGAGGGCTGCTCCAACCTCAAGGAGCTCTTGTTTGGGAGCGACGCTCCGCCGAAGCTGGGCGCGGACGCCTTCAAGGACGTCGCCGTCGGCGGCACGGTGTACTGCCCGGACGCGGATGCGTACGAGACGAAGTTCGGCGCCGACGGGCCGAGCGGTTGGACGTACGCGTCCCTCTACGAGCTCCAAGTCGAATTCAACAACGGCACCGCCATGCAGGACGCCATCGACAAAGCGCTCGAGGGCAAGGACAGGGGCGGCGCGAAGGACATCGTGGTGACCGGCGACGCGACGGCGATAGCCGGCAACGACTGGACGGCGCTCAAGGACTGCTACAAGGATGGCAGCGCTTGGACCAGCCTGTCCGGTTTGGATCTGCTCAAGATGGACGAGCTGGGCACGGTGTCGGGGGTCGACGGGGGTGGCGCCGCGTTCGGCAGGCTCGCTCACGTGTGGCTCCCGGATACCATGGGTTCCATCGGCGACTACGCGTTCTCCGGCTGCACCAGCTTGCGCCTCGAATACCTGCCCGAGGGCGTCACGTCCGTCGGTGCCGGCGCGTTCCAAGGTTGCACTAGCCTGGCCCTCGGTTCGCTGGTCGAGGGCGTCAGATATGTCGGCGAATCCGCGTTCGAGGGCTGCACCAGCCTGGTCTTGGGCAGGCTCCCCGACAGCATCGAGTTCATCAAAAAGTCCGCGTTCTCCGGCTGCGAGAAACTGGACTTCTCGGAGATTCCCGCGAACGTGCTCGCCATCGAACCTAAAGCGTTCTCCGGCTGCAAGAACCTCGAGAGGGTGTCCTTCCCCTCCGGCCTGAAGTTCGTCGGCGAGAGCGCGTTCGAGGGCTGCTCCAACCTCAAGGAGCTCTCCTTCCGCAGCGAGAACCCGCCGAAGCTCGACGCGGACGCCTTCGAGGGCGTCGCCCAGCTCGGCGCGGTGTACTGCCCGGACGCGACGGCGTACGAGACGGCGTTCAAGGACAACGGGCCGAGCGGGTGGAGGTACGAGCCCTTCTACACGCTCGAGGTCGTCTTCAACGGCGGCGACGGCAGCGGCACCGCCATGCAGGCCGCCATCGACGCCGCGCTGGCCGACGTCGGCAAGGGCAAGATCGGCGCGAAGGACATCGTGGTGACCGGCGCCGCGACGGAGATAACCAAAAACGACTGGGGCAATCTCAAGCGCTGCTACCAACGCGACAGCGAGTGGGCCAACCTGTCGGGCCTGGACCTGTCCGGCATGGGCGAGCTGACGGCGGTGGGCGTCGATAATCCGTCCATCCAAGATCCCTATTACAACAGGCTTGTCGACTTGAAACTCCCGAGCGGCCTCGAGACCATCGACGAATACGCGTTCCTAAACTGCGATAAACTCGTCCTCGACGAGCTTCCGAGCAGCCTCGAGGCCGTCGGCAAAAACGCGTTCGACGGATGCTCGAACCTGGCCCTCGACGAGCTTCCGAGCGGCCTTACCTCCATCGGGGCCTATGCGTTCAATGACTGCGGGAACCTGGCCCTCGAGGAACTTCCCGCCGGAGTCGAGGACGTTCCCGACTGCGCGTTCCAGGGCTGCATTAGCCTGGCGCTCGCAAAGCTCCCCGCGAACCTTTCCTCCATCGGGCAAGGGGCGTTCAACGGCTGCAAAAAGCTGGCTATCTCGGCGCTCCCTGCGAAGGTGTCCTCCGTCGGGTCCTCTGCGTTCTCCAAATGCGAGGGTCTCAAGGCGATGGCCCTCCCGTCCGCCTTGCAGTCCATCTACAAGTACGCCTTCGAGGGCTGCACCAGCCTCGCGGAGCTCTCGTTCTACGGCGAGAACCCGCCGACGTTCGGCGCGAGCGCCTTCGAGGACGTCGCCGTCGGCGGCACGGTGTTCTGCTCGAACGAAGCCGCCTACAGGACCGCGCTGCAGGGAACCAAGCTGCCGGCCGACTGGGCGTTCGACGATCTGCCCGCCTGCACGCTGGAGGTTTCCTTCGCCGACGGCGGCGACATGCGGAAAGCCATCGACGACGCCCTGGCCGCCTCCGGGAAGGAGCGCTACCAGGTGACGGACATCAGGGTGATCGGCGACGCGAAAGCGATAGCCGGCGGCAACTGGGATGCGCTCAAGGAATGCTACAAGGACGGCGGTGCATGGCCCATCCTGTCGAGCCTCGATCTGTCCGGCATGGGCGGCTTGAAGGAGGTGTCGGGGACCGACCCCGGCTCCGATACGTTCGGCGAGCTCGTCAGCCTGGCTCTCCCGGACGGCCTCGCGACCGTCGGCCCCTCCGCGTTCCAGGGCTGCACCAGCCTGACCCTCGGCAAGCTGCCGGACGGCGTCACCGCCATCGGCCACCACGCGTTCTCCGGCTGCGTCGGCCTGGCGCTCACGGCGCTTCCCGAGAAGCTCGGTGCCATCGAGTCCGGCGCGTTCCAGGGCTGCTCCAACCTGGCACTCGACAGGCTGCCGGACGGCATCATCTCCGTCGGCGAGCGCGCGTTCTCCGACTGCGTCGGCCTCAAGGAGATGTCGTTCCCCTCCGACCTGAAGTCCGTCGGCGCGAGCGCGTTCCAAGGCTGCTCCAACCTGGCGGCGCTCGAGTTCCGCGGTTCTGCGCCCTCGCTCGGCGCGTCCGTCTTCCTCGGCGTCCCCGCCTTCGGCGAGCTCTATTTCCCGCAGGGCGAGAACTACGTCCAGGGCGACTTCGGCGGCGACGATCTGAAAGGCTGGGGCTTCTACGGCATGGCCCGACGCACGCTGGTCGATGCGGTCACGGGCGCGAAGGTGTCCGGCGTGCTGTCGTCCAACGCGGGGCTGCTCGCGCAGAAGGGCGGCCTGCACCAGGCAGGAGCCTGCAAGGCCTGCGATGCGATGCGCAAGCGCGAGGCCGAGGGCGTGACGCTCGCGGAGCTATGCCTGTCGCTGTCCGGCGGGCGCCTCTGGGGCGGCGTCGACGTCTCGATCCCGGTAGGAGCCGACAACGACGGGCGGGGGGTCGCCGTGCTGCACTGCGCCGGCGACGTGCTGGAGGAAGCGGCCGCCACGGTGGCCGGCGGCTATGCGACGGGCGCTTTTTCGGGCCTTTCGCCCTTCGCCGTGGTCGCGTCCAAGCCCGGCCCGACCCCGGTGCCGGGACCCGATCCGGATCCGGTGCCGAAGCCCGACCCGGTTCCGGAGCCCGACCCGACCCCGGTTCCGAAGCCGGTCCCGACCTCGGGATCGGGCTCGTCCGCCATCGCCGCGACCGGCGACGGTCCGGGGGCGGCCCCGTGGATCGCGCTGGCGACGGTCGCGGCCCTCGTCGCCGCAGGGGCGGCGGCAAGCCGAAAGCGCGCGCGGCGATAGGCGCCGCGCCGGCGGTGTCTAAACGAGGACGGGCACTTTAGGCATTCTTCCGAAATGATCCACGATCGGGAATATTCGGTGCTCTAATGCTTGATTATTCCCGATCGGTAATGATATCATTTCAGTCTTAACATCGTTACCGATCGGGAATGTGGTGCCAATGACGCGCGTGTCGAAAACGGAAGACTTGGGGAAGGCCCTTCGCGCTCGGCGCAGAGAGCTGGGGTACTCCCAAAGCGAGCTCGCAGGTTTTTGCGGCTGCGGCACGCGCTTCATTTCGGACTTGGAGAACGGCAAGGAGAGCATCCAACTCGGAAAGGCCCTCGACGTGGCGTCCATGATGGGGCTCAACGTGTACGTCGAGCGCAGGGGCGATGCCAGCGACTAGAACAGGCGTTTTCGCCGCATGCGCTCCTTATGCGTTCAGGATGCGCGCGGCGCCGTCTTCTACGTAGATGGCCTGCTTGTCGTCGAAGGGGCGAACGTCGAGGATGCCGGCGTATTCCCGAACGATCTGCTCGGCGGCGGGGTCGAGCTCGCGGTTGCGCTCATGGGGCACCGGGTAGAAGTCGACGAGGCTGAGCCCGGCGAAATCGTGCAGGTCGGGTGCCCGGTCGGGCCGATCCATCGCGCGCGAGTACGCGATGTCGGGAGCGGCTACGATGGCTCCCGCCGATTCGCCGATGCAGAGCTTGCCTGCGCGCACCGCTTCGCAGAGCAGCTTGTCCGCCCCAGATTTCCGCAGTTCCTGCAGCAGGTAGAAGGTGTTGCCGCCCACGATGAAAACGAGGTCGTTGCCCTCGAACGCGCGGCGCATGGCCTCGTAGGGCGCCGTGGAAACGTCGACGGCGTCCACGCGCAGCCCCATGCCGCGTAGCACCCATCGGCTCATGCGGGCGAGGAACCCGAGGCGTTCGACCCGGCTGGCCGTGGGGATGTACGTGACGGTTTTGCCTTCGAGGTCGGGCTCGATTTCCTTCAAGAGGCCCGTGACGTTCTGGAACATCGACACGAGAAGCAGCCTTTCCATGCGAGCCGTCCTTTCCCCTTGACTTGAAGCGCGCTCCAACCGGTATGGTACCAGAGAAACGACGGCGAAAGGAGCTGCGATGGAAGAGGCCCGCATGGATCGGCGCACCTTCGTCATGGGGGCGGCCGCCATCGGCGCGGCGGCGCTAGCGGGCGGGGTGCTGGGCGGATGCTCGGATGGGGAAGAGGCTGGGACGATGACGGAACCTGTTCCCGCTGCACCTTCGCCGACGCCCGAACCCGCCCCCGGGCCGCTGCCGTACGATTCCGTCTTCCCGCCGCACGAGCCTTTGGGCCGCGGCGTGGGAGCCATGCCGGGGCGCGTCGCCTGGGTGCGCGACGCGGCGGCCGTGACTTGGGACGGATCGGGCTACTGGTGGCAGCGCGAGCATTTCAACGAGGACGCGGTTCGGCGCATGGTGGACGACGGCGTTGCCGCGGCGGCGGGCGCGGACGATGCGGCGGCCGGATGGCGCGTGCTGTTCGAGGCGCACAACACGCGCGTCGGGCGCGCGGGCGGCTATCGGGCGGGTCAGCGGATCGCCGTCAAGGCGAACATGAACGGCGCGGGCACGTTCGGCACGGACGAGGACAGCGCCATGAGCTATACGACGCCGGTTCTTTTGCGTGCGCTGCTGCTGTCGCTCGTGGAGGACGCGGGCACAGCGCCGGGCGACATCGCGGTGTACGATGCGTGCCGCATCTTCCCGGCGCATATGATGGAGTTCTGCTCGGAGGGCGCGCTTGCCGGCGTGCGTTTCCGCTGTTACGACGAGGGCGGCCCGAACGACGCCGTGGGCGACGAAAGCGCGCCCGTCATCTGGTCGGGCGACGTGGCGGGAGCGGCGAACGTGGTGCCCGCCTGCGTATCGGAGGCCGACTACCTGATCAACCTCGCAAGCCTCAAGGGGCATAGCTACGGACTCACGCTGTGCGGCAAGAACCACTTCGGATCGCTGGTCAACTCCAACCGCCTGCGCCCGCCCGAGGCCGCCGGCATCCACCGCTACGTGTCGGGTCAGACTATGGGCATGTACACCGTGCCCGTCGATTTGCTCGCCAACCGCCTGCTGGGCGGCAAGACCATGCTGTGGATGCTGGACGGCCTGGTGACGGCCGTCTCCGAAGGAGCGTCGGTCACGCGCGAGGCGGCGCTGTGGGAGGGCGCGCCCTTCGACGGCGGGTTCGCGGCCAGCATCTTCCTGTCGCAGGATCCGGTGGCCATCGACTCGGTGGGCGCCGATTTCCTCATCAACCAGCCGGCGGTCACCAGCCGCAACGCCGCGCTCGAGGGCAACCTGGACGTGGAGAACTACCTGCATGAAGCCGCGTTGGCATCTGCGCCGCCATCGGGAGCCGCGTACCGCGACGGCGCAGGGAACCCGGTGGAGAGTCTCGGCGTGCACGAGCACTGGAACAATTCCGTGGAGCGCCTGTACAGCCGCGACCGCGGTGAGTCGGAGGGCATCGAGCTCGTCCGCATCCTGCGTTGAGGTCGCTGCACGCGATCTCCATTTGACTTGGAGCCGACTCCAAGTCGTAGACTCGAAGGACGGAAACGAGAGGAGAATCAGCATGAGGCAAAACGGATTGGACAGGCGCACCTTCGTGATGGGGTCGTTCGGCTTCTGCATGGCGGTGCTCGGCGGCGGCATGCTCGCCGGATGCGTCGCGGCGGAGGAGCAGGTTGCGGAAAACGATGCGCGCGAACAGGGCGAAAGCGGATCGGCCGAGTCCGTGGCGCCCGAATCGGCGCCTGAGCCCGCAGGTCGCGTCGGGCGGGCGCTCGTGGCGGTGTTCTCGTACTCGGGCACCACGCTCTCGGTCGCCGAGCGTATCGCGGAGGCGACGGGCGCCGACCTGTTCCGCATCGAGACGACCGACGCGTATCCCGACGACTACGACGCTATGATCTCTCAAGTGCAGCGCGAGCAGGACGAGGGCTATCTGCCGCCGATCGCGGCGACGGTGCCGGATTGGGACGCCTACGATGCGGTCTACCTGGGCCATCCCATCTGGTGGGGACAACTGCCGCACGTGATGCGGGCGTTCCTGTCGCAGCACGACTTGGCGGGCAAGGTTATCGTGCCGTTCTCCACGAGCAGCTCGAGCGGCAACGCCGAAGCCCTCGACGCCATCCGCGAACTCTGCCCTGCGGCCGACCTGCGCGAAGCTCTCCACCTCACGCGCGGCAGTCTCCCCGTCGCCCTCGATGAGGTGCAGCCGTGGATCGAGCGGTTGGGGCTGTAGCCGTCATGCCAAAGCGGGCTCGATAGGCGCACGCTCCTGGCGGGGTCGGCATTCAAAGGCGCGCTCGTCCCAATTCCGCTATGAACGCATTCTAGCCGGCCGCTCCCGTTTCGTCGCGCTTGAAGACGCCGGTGGATTCAAGCACGGCGGCGAACACCAGGGCGACTTCTTCGCGCATGACGGGGCAGAGCGCGCCGCCCCCGACATCGCCGCCTGCGAGACAGGGGGAGGGGGTTGTCGTCTCATGGTCGAACTCCCCGGCGCGGCGGGCGTAGACGTCGGCGGCCCAAGGGGCGTGGGGCGCGGTGGCCTCGCGGGCGAGCAGGCGCGCCTCCACCTCCTGCGGCGTGCGTCCTTCTCGTGCGGCGCACGCGAGCTCGTCCTGCACGGCCGGCAGCTCGCGGGCGAGGCGGGGCGGCAGGACGGCAAGCCCCATGATCTCGATGAGGCCGATGTTCTCCTTCTTGATATGGTGCAGCTCTTCGCCGGGATGGAAGATGCCCCAGGGATGCGCGGCGTCCGTGCGGTTGTTGCGCAGCACGAGGTCCAGCACGTACTCGCCGTTCTCCCGGTGCACGATGGGGTTGAGCGTGTTGTGGCGCACGGGCGCGCCGTCGGCGTCTCGGCCGCACGCGCGAACGCCGCACGGCTCGAAGGAGAAGCCCTGCCACGCGTCCAGCACCCGCTTGGCGCCGCGCGCGAGCGCATTCCGATCGTGAGAGATCAAACGGAGCACCGATGCGGGCCAGCGCACGACGCCGCCGTGCACCTGAGGACATCCCGGAAGCGCCACAGCGCGCTCGATAGGCGCGCGCATCAGCGGAAACACGTGCCGCCCTCCCTGGAAGTGGTCGTGGGAGAGTATGGAGCCGCCCACGATGGGCAGATCGGCGTTCGAGCCGACGAAGTAGAACGGGAACGCGTCGACGAAGTCGAGCAGCCGCTCGAAGCAGGCGGCGTCGATCTTCATGGGCCGATGCTCCGCGGAAAGCGCGATGCAATGCTCGGGAAAGTACGCGTACGGCGAGAACTGCAGCCCCCACCGCTCGCCGCCCAGCTCGATGGCGGCGATGCGCAGGCCGGGCTTGGCAGGGTGCTCGGGCGTGCCGGGGAATTCCTCGTTCTCCCAGCAGAGGTCGCACTGCGGCCCGCGCGAACGGCCGGCGGCCGGATGCCGTCCCTCGCTTGCCGCAGCCTTCGCGTGCGCCGGCGGTGCGCCAGCCGCCGCGTTCGCGCGCATGCTTGCGGGATCGTCCATGCGCTCCGGCGAGGGCGTGCCTTTCGAGGCTGCCGCCGTGATGGCGCGCGGATCCTTCTCGGGTTTGGCCAGGTTGATGGTGCATTCCAACGTGCCGTAGGCGCTCTCGCCCGTCCAACGGATGGCACGCGCCGCGTCTGCCTTGAGGTAGCCGCTGGCCGTGCCCAGCGCGTGCAGGTAGGCGACGGCCGCTTCCCCGTCGCGCGCGTGCAGGCGGGAGAAGGCGGCGCGCACTTCGTCGGGCGGCGGAAGCGGTGCGCCCATCAGGCCATCCGCTCCGCGTACGCGCCGCGGCCGTCTACCTTCGCGCGCAGGCAGGCGTCGTAGCCCAGCAGCGCATCCATCGACTCGCAGAACGCGTCGATGTCCTCCGCCGGCACGAAGGCCAGCGCGCTGCCGCCGAACCCGCCGCCGTGGATGCGGTACGCGCCGCGCCCGTCCAGGAGGTGCGCGCACAGCGCGAGGACCATCATGGCCGGCTGCCGTGCGCCCAAGCCGTCGCCGCGCGGCGACACGTTCTGCAGGAACTGCGCCGACGACGCGCCCGATTGCCGCACGCCTTCGAGAAACCCTTCGATGTCTCCGGATTCCAACGCCCGCTGCTGCGCGGCAACGCGCCGCGTCTCCTCGAAGTAGTGGAGCGCGCGCAAGGCCGCACGGTCGCCCAGGTGCGCGCGCACGTCGGCCAGCCGGGCGAGGAAGACGGGGTAGGGAACGTCTTCCAGCCGCTCGCATCCGAAGCGCCGCGCGACCGCGCGCATGTCGGCGGGAACGGCCGCGTACTCGTCCGCGTGGACGGAGTGGTCGCATCGGCTGTCCACCAGGCAGAGCGCATAGCCGCACGCCTCCCAGTCGAAGGCGATGGGCTCGACGCGCGGCAGGTCGCCCGCGAAGTCGAAGGCCGCCGCGCCGCCCTGCGCGCTGGCCAGCTGGTCCTGCACGCCGCAGGGCTTCCCGAAGTAGGCCTGCTCGACCTGAGCGCCCTCCAACGCCAGCGCCACGGGGTCGCACGGCACGGCGCCCGTCGGGTCGCACAGCACGCGCAGCAGCACGCCGACCAGCATCTCGAACGCGGCCGACGACGAGACCCCGGCGCCTGCGGGGATGTCGGAGCAGGTGGCCGCATCGAACCCGGAAAGCCTTCCGCCCGCGCGCACGAAGGCGGCCGCCATGCCGCGCACGAGCGCAAGCGACGTCCCGCGCTCGCTTTCGCGCGCGTCCAAGTCGCCGCAGCTCAGCGCGATGTCGCCGAAGCTCTCCATGCTCACGCGCATCTCGTCGGTGCCGTTCGGGGCGGCGAGCGCGTAGATGCGGCGGTCGATGGCGGCCGAGATCGTGCGCCCGCCCTGATGGTCGGTATGGTTGCCGGCCAGCTCCACGCGCCCGGGAGCGGATGCGAATGCGAGCGGCCGTGCGCCCGCGTTCCCGAAGCGCTCGGCGAACCGCTTGCGCAGGCGCGCCGGCGCAGGAGTGCGGGCATCCTCCAGGGTCGTCATCGCGCATCCTCCTCCGCCGGATCGGCCAGCTTGTTGACGCGCCGGTCGTAGGTGAGCAGCCCGTTCGTCTCCTCTTCCACGTCGGACAGCTGCGTGTACACGTAACCCGCAAGCCCTTCCGCCTCCAGCGCGTCCGCCTGCGCGAGCGTCTTGTGCACGGCATCCCGAAACGATGCCGGGTCGGGGCAGGCGGCGTATCCGTACGATGTGGCCAGCGAGCTGTGGTCGGCCAGATGGCACGACGATCCGCCGAACTCCGATATGACGAACGCTCGCGCCGGGCGCGCCTCGTCCCGGTACACCTCGAGCGGCCGGAAGTAGTTATGCACGCTCAGGAAGTCCCCGCAGGCCTGGTCGTACCAGCCGCTGACCGCGTCGACGGGCCGCGAGGGGTCGATCGCGCGCACCCGCTCCACGGCCCTGCGCGCGTCGAACTGCCCCCAGGCCTCGTTGAACAGCACCCAGGTCACGATGGACGGATGGTTCCCCAGGTAGCGCACGGTGTCCTCGCATGCTTCGGTCCACTCGGCGCGAAACGCCGCGCTGTCGGAGGCGAGCCCGGGGAAGTGGCGCGGGTCGTCGTCGGCGTAGCGGCCCCACGAGCCGCGGAAGAAGGTGGGCTTGTAGCTGGAATGCCAGGGGCTGGGCGCCGCGCCGCCGCTCACCATGTCCTGCCACACGAGCATGCCCAGCCTGTCGCAGTGGTAGTACCAGCGATCGCTCTCCACCTTGATGTGCTTGCGCAGCAGGTTGAACCCGAGGTCCTTCATCGACCGGACGTCGAAGGCCAGCGCCTCGTCCGACGGCGCGGTCATGAGGCCGTCGGGCCAATACCCCTGGTCCAGCACGCCGCGCAGGAAGAGGGGTTCGTGATTGAGGAACAGCCGCCTCGCGCCGTGCTCGTCCGCTTCCACGCTCACCGTGCGAAACGCGCAATAGCTGGTCACGCGGTCGCTTCCGTACGTCAGCTCCAGATCGTACAGATGTGGGTCGTCGGTGCTCCACCGGTGCGGACGCGCCACGTCGAGGATCGGCTCGCACGTCCCGTCGGCTGCGGGCGCCGCGGATGCGCGCGCAACTTCCGCGCCTTCGTCGAACACCCGCACGGTCAGCTCGCCGCCGTCCACCGCCGCGCCGCGCACCACCGCTCGCAACGTGAGCCGCCCTTCGACGCTCGCGTCGACGGCCAACCGTTCGATGCGCGCTTCCGGAACCGCTTCCAGCCACACGCTCTGCCAGATGCCGCTTTGCGCGGTGTACCAGATGCCCCCGCGCTTCAGCCGTTGCTTGCCGCGCAGCTGCACGCCCGCGTCGCTCGGGTCCCACACGCATATGGACAGCTCGTTCTCGCCGGAGACCAGCGCATCCGTGACGTCGAACGCGAACGGCAGGTAGCCGCCTACGTGCTCGCCTACGCGCACCCTGTTCACATAGCATGCGCATGCGTAGTCCACGGCTTCGAAGTGCACAACGAGGCGCCGACCGCCCTCCACGTCCATGCCGTCCGGCACGGCGAACGGCCGTCGGTACCACAGAAGCTCGTCCGGCTGCAACTGCCGCTCCGCGCCCGACAGGGGCGCTTCCGGCGAGAACGGCACGAGGATGCACCCGTCCCAGGCGTTCGGAGGGGCGGCATCGCGCCAGGCCTGCGCGGCGCTGTCGGCGTCGACGATGGCGTAGTCCCACCAGCCGTCGAGCAGCTCGAACCCCGCCCGCGCGAACTGCGGATGCGGATGCAGCCCCGCACGGCCCTTGCCTGCGGCCGCCTGCTCGCTCCACGGCGTGGTCAGCGGCCGCAGCTCCGCTTGCTCCGGCTTGCGCGGAGCGCTCGCGATGACGCGCTTGATGTCCAGCATGGCCGCTTGTCCTTCCTTGTCTTCGAAGCGCCCTAGAAGCGCTCGTCCTTTCAGGACGCTTCCCGATGCTCGCGTTCACGCTGCGCGCGGACGAACGGCAGCACGGCGAACGTCAGCGCTCCCACGACGGCGCCTCCCAAAAATATCAGCGACGACGGCGTGAACCCGTCGCCCACCACGCCGAACCCGACAGCGCCCGACGTGGCGCTCAGAGTCGACCCGATCCACGGCCCCACGAGCATGGGGACGAGCACCGCCATGAAGATGCGCACGCCCTGAAACATCCCCACGTGCCCGGCGGGCGTGTTGTTGCGCACCTCGGCGCCGAAGCACGCCACCGCGCCCAGGTAGCCGCACAGCATGAGCACCGATCCCGCGAACACGCCTGCGGCGCTGGTCAGCAGCGTGAGCACGAGGCATCCCGCGACGAACAGCGCCAGCGGCACGATCACCGAGCGCAGGAAACCGCGGCGGTCCACCCTCTTGCCGTACAGGATGGTGAACACGGCGGCAATGACGATGCCCGGTGCCATCACGAACACGTAGCTCTCTCCCAGGATGTAGGGAAGCCGCAGGTACAGCACGTAGCAGGGCATGAACACCTGCAACGCGGTGGCGAACACGAGGTAGGCCAGCAGCACCAGGTACAGCATCCGGTTCTCGGCCACCGCGCGCGGCCGGAAGCCGTACAGCACGCTTGCCAGGTAGCCGCCCTCCTCGCGCCGCTCGGGCGCGGAGTCGTCCATGAGCAGCAGCACCGCGATGCCGAGCGCCACCACGGCGGCTCCGATGACGATGAAGAACAGCGGGTAGTCGTAGGTCACCGTGCCGTCAGGCCGCACGATCATGAGGAACATCGCGCCGCCGAACACGGCCAGCATCGCCAGCAGCGGCATGGCCGAGTTCACGCCCTCCACCTTGCCGCGGTTCTTCTCGGTGGTGATGTCGGTGACCCAGGCGTTGAAGCACGAGTCGTTCGCCAGGCTGCCGAAGAACGTCATGATGCAGTCGAACACGATGGTCAGCGTCACGCCGAACGCCATGGCCGCCGCAGTCGAGCCGGCCAGCGCCAGCGAGATGGTCTGCAAGTAGGCGAACACGATGATGGACAGGCCCCAAAGGACGGTGCCGATGCCGATGAACGCCTTGCGCTTGCCCGCGCGGTCCGACCACGCGCCCACGAACAGCGTGGTGGCCGCCGCGGTCAGCGCCGAGGCCGATACCATCAGCGCCACGTCGGACAGCGACGCGTCGAACACGTCCTGGATGAACAGGTTGAAGAAGTTGTTCTCGAGCGCCCAGGCCACCTGCCCGAAGAACGACAGCAGGATGATGAGCGCCCACGACTTCTTCGTCAGGCCGGGGCGGGGAGGGGCAGCAGGTTCGGCAAGCATGGCCACGTCGATTCTCTCGAGGAAACGCAACCTGCTGCCATCCTACCGGATTCCCGCCCGTCGCGCACGCGTCGAAGCGCCGCGTTTCGCTTTCAGCTCATGAGCAGGATCCCTCGCGATCGGCGCTTTGCCGGCCTGATCGGGGAGGCGAGCCGAAGGACCCTGCTCTACCTGACCGAGGCGCATGCGCTCGGCACCGTGTTTTTGGCAGAGATTTAGAGGTGTGTGATTATTCGTTCGGCGAGGAGTCATCGAAAAGAGGGATACGTGTGCAAAATGCCAGGTTGCTCTTCGCCATCCGAGCGATTCTGACTGAATGCGTCGAACGGAAAATCACACACCTCGAAATCTCTGCCATTTTCGAGATCATTGCCGCAGATGTCTCATGCGCCCTTAAGAGGGCGGCCAAGTCGAAGATCCGCCGCCTTACTTCCACCATCCTCGGCCGCTTGGCCGACGACGACCTGTTCGCAGCCTCGGTGGTGCTGAACACGCAGCTCATGCTCGAGCAGGGGCAAGGGCGAGACGGCCGTCCGGCACCGTACGGTTCCGAGCTGTACGCGCTCACGGCGCGCATCGTCGAACAGGGTCAGCGCGAGGGCAGCGTGGTGGAGGGCGATCCGCTCAAGCTGGTCGACTACTACTGGGGCGTCGCGTACCTGTATGCGCTGAAACGGCTGTTCACTTTCGGATACGACATGATCGACGCGGCCGATATGGAGCGAACGTTGCTGAAAGGCGGGCGCTAGCATGGGCGCGCGCATCGCGCTGGTCACCGGTGCGACCGGCGGATTGGGGCGCGTCTTCGTGGATCAGCTGCTCGAGGAGGACGGCCTCGACGAACTCTGGGCGGTGGCTCGCACCGCGCAGAAGCTCGAACGCCTGCGCGACGAGCTGGGCTCGCGCGTGGTTCCGCTTCCGGTCGACTTGGCTAACGCATCGGGACTGCGAACCGTCGCGCGCATGCTCGAGGAGGAGCGCCCGACGGTGGCCTATCTGGTGAACAACGCCGGGACGGCCAAGATGGGCGCATGGGACGAGTTCTCCGTCGGAGAGATCGAGCGCACGGTGGCGTTGAACTGCACGGCCGTCACCGCGCTCTGCCGGACATGCTTGCCTTTCATGGGAAGGGGGAGCCGCATCCTGAACGTGTCGTCGGCTTCGGCCTTCCAGCCAACGCCGTACCTCTCCCTGTACGCGGCGACGAAGGCGTTCGAGCTCAGCTACTCGCGGGCGTTGCGCGCTGAGCTGGCGGGCACCGGCGTGACGGTATGCGGGGTATGCCCCAGCTGGGTGGACACCGACCTGCTCGTGCGCGAGGTCAACGGGCGTCGCGTGGCCTTCCCCGGGCTCGTGCCGCCCGAGAAGGTGGTCGCCCGCGCACTGCGCGACGCGCGGCGGGGGCGGGAGCTTTCGGTGTACCCGCTGTACGCGAAGTACCTTCACGCAGCCGCGAAGGTGGTGCCGCAACGCGTCGTCATGGCCACCTGGCTGCGCATGCTGAAGCGTTACGAAGGTTGAAGATTCGGGGAAGCGATGCTCGCAGCGTTTTCGCTTGCGGCCTTTTTCCTCCTATGGTATAAACGACGGCGTCAACACGACCTGAGGAGCATGACTTCTGTTACACGTACGCACGGAGATTGTCGTAAACCGGGAGGTTTGCGAGCTCTAGTCTCCGCACGAACCTCCCAAACAAGGCAACGACCATCATCGTTTTGGGAGAACCACCGTGGAAAAATTCAAGAGAGGCAGCGCCTTCTATCAGGCTCATGCCTGCATGGACAGTTTCGTCTGCAAACAGTGCGGCCGGATCGTCACGCCCGACGGGGCGGGAAGCCGCCATCGCAACCATTGCCCCCAGTGCCTGCACAGCCTGCACGTCGACGAGCGGCCCGGCGATCGCGCTTCCGTGTGCGAAAGCGTCATGGAGCCTATCAGCGTGTGGGTACGCAAAGACGGGGAATGGGCCATCGTGCACCGCTGCAAACGTTGCGGGCACCTGAGCTCGAACCGCATCGCAGCCGACGACAACCCCTTAAAGCTTATGTCCATCGCCGTGAAGCCGTTGGCCGAGCCGCCGTTTCCCCTCGAAGAGCTCGGGCCGGACGCATGCGGAGGGCAAGCGAGCGAAGGGGGCGATGCGCGATGACGGCCGTCGACTTACGTGCGTACGGTGTGACCGACGCGATCATGCGGCAGGCGCGCGAGGCGTCTGGTATCCACGACCCCGTCGTAGGGCGGATCCTGTCCCAGGCGCACGAGCTGTACCGTGTCGTCGGCGAGCAAGGCGAGCTGTTCGCCGAAGCGTCCGGCAAGCTGCGCCACACGGCGTGTTCGGCCGCCGACTTCCCGGCGGCGGGCGATTTCGTCTTACTGGATCGTGCGACCGATACGGCGGGGCGCGCCGTCATCGCCCAGGTGCTTCCGCGCACGAGCGCCTTCGTGCGCAAAGCGGCCGGCGCGGCGCTCGAGCAACAGGTGGTTGCGGCGAACATCGACGTCGCGTTTCTCTGCATGTCGCTCGTCGGGGATTTCAACCTGCGGCGTCTCGAGCGCTACCTGACGCTTGCGTGGGAGAGCGGGGCGGTGCCCGTCGTCGTGCTGACGAAGGCCGATGCATGCGACAGCCTGGAACGGCGGCTCGCCGCCGTGCAGTCGGTGGCCTTCGGCGTCGATGTGCTGGCTGTGTCGTCGATGGGGGAGTGCGGCTGCGAGGCCGTGCGCCCCTACCTGCGGCCGGGCAGAACCGCCGCCCTTCTGGGATCGTCCGGCGTGGGAAAGTCGACGCTGGTCAACCGCTTGTTGGGCGAGGAAGTTCTCGAGACGCGCGACGTACGCGCCGACGGGCGCGGCCGTCATGCCACCACGCGCCGCCAGCTCGTGCTGCTGCCGGGCGGCGGCCTCGTGATGGACACGCCCGGCATGCGCGAGCTGGGGCTCGGGGAGGCCGCCGGGGGCTTCGAGCAGGGGTTCGCCGACGTGGAGCGCCTGTTCGCCTCGTGCCGGTTCTCGAACTGCACCCACACGTCCGAGCCGGGGTGCGCCGTCTACGAGGCCATCGCGGACCGCGAGCTGTCCGAGCGCCGCTGGCAGGCGTACCGCAAGCTGAGGGCCGAGGCCGCGTTCGCCGAGGACAGGGCGGGCTACCTGGCTCGAAAGGAACGGAAGTTCAAGGATATCTCGAAAGCCGTCAAGCGTCTGCCCGCAAAGCGCTGATACGGGCGGGCGACCCGCCCGCCGCGCCCGCCCCGCCCGGGCGTGCGCGGCGCTTCCGGGCTCCTACATCGTGTCCCAGGGGTGGTCCTGCCTGTACTCGTGGATGTCGGCCCACATGCCCGAGCAGATGGAGTAGCCGCCGTCGCACACCACGGCCTGGCCCGTGATGTTGCAGGCCAGCGGGCTGACCAGGAACAGCACGGTGTTCGCCACGTCGTCGGCCGTGCCGAAGCGCTTGAGCGGCGCGTGGCGCTTCAGCATGTCGAACTGGAACTGCACCGACTCGTTGGTCTTGGCGTATGCGAGGATGCGGTCGTTCAAGATGGAGCCCGGCACCACGGCGTTGCAGCGCACGCCCCGGTCGCCGTACTGGACGGCCACCGAGCGGGTGAGCGCGTTGATGCCGGCCTTGCAGCATGCGTAGGCCGCCGTGGTGTCCTCGCCCACGAGCGAGGCCACCGAGCTGACGTTGACGATGGCGCCGCCCTGCTTCAGCAGATGGGGCAGGCTGTGGTGGATCATGAGGAAGTCGCCGCGCATGTTCACGGCGAAGATGCGGTCCCACGCCTCGACGTCCGTCTCGTGGACGTACCCTTCTTTGAGCTGCATGAATCCGCAATTGACGACGATGTCCAGCGCGCCGTAGCGCTCTGACGCGCCCTCGATCAACGCGACGATCGTCTCCTCCTGCGCAAGGTCGAACTCTGCGAACGTCGTGTCGAAGCCCTGCGCGTTCAGCTCGTCGGATTGCCGCCGTCCCGCGGGGTCGATGTCGGCCATGACCACCTTCGCGCCCTGCTGCGCGAGCTTGGCGGCGATGGCGAACCCCGTGCCTCCCGCGCCCGATCCCGCTGCTCCGGTGACGATGGCAACCTTGCCGTCCAATCCGTAATCGACCATGATCAACGCCTCCTTCTGCAGGCGCGTGCAGCGCCCGACGCGGGTTTGCCGTCCGACTCGCAGTATAGGCGAAAAAAGAACCCGGCGCATCGCGGCGCCGGGTTCGTTACCTGCAGGGAAGGGATGCCGGAGGCGGCGCTGCCTTACAGCGTCTCGAAGTTCCAGGAGCTCATGTACTTGACCTGCTCCTCGGTGAGCTCGTCGATCTCGATGCCCAGCGTTTCCAGCTTCACGCGCGCCACGTGCGTATCGATGGCGGCGGGCACGTCGTACACTTTGTTCTCCAGCTCGCCGGCATGGAGGTACAGGTACTCGGCGGCCAGCGCCTGGTTCGCGAAGCTCATGTCCATCACGGACGCGGGGTGGCCCTCGGCGCACGACAGGTTCACGAGGCGACCCTGCGCCAGCACGATCACCGTGCGGCCGTCCGGCAGCGTGTACTCTTCCACCAGCGGTTTGATCTCCTCTTTCTTCGTGGCGTGGTCTTCCAGCCACTCGAGGTTGATCTCGGAGTCGAAGTGGCCGGAGTTGCACACGATGGCGCCGTCCTTCATGTTCTCGAACGCCGGGCCGTCCACCACCTTGCAGTTGCCGGTCACGGTCACCCACACGTCGGCGAAGCGCGCCGCCTCGGCTGCGGGCATCACCTCGTAGCCCTCCATGTGCGCTTCGAGCGCCTTGAGCGGGTCGACCTCGCACACGATGACGCGCATGCCCATGCCCTTCGCGCGCAGGGCCAGGCCGCTGCCGCAGTAGCCGTAGCCCGAGATCACGATGGTGCGGCCGCACAGGAGGCGGTTCGTGGCGCGCACGATGCCGTCGAGCGTGGACTGGCCCGTGCCGTAGTGGTTGTCGAAGCAGTGCTTCGTGTTCGCGTCGTTGATGTTGAACACGGGGTAGGCGAGCGTCCCCTCGGCGGCCATGGACATGAGGCGCACGACGCCCGTCGTGGTCTCCTCGGTGCCGCCCACCACGTGCGCCAGCTTGTCGGTGAACTTGGTGTGCAACGCGGTGTCGAGGTCGGCGCCGTCGTCCATGACGATCTGCGGGTCGCAGGCGATGACGGCCTCGATGTGGCGGTTGTAGGTGTCGGCGTCCTCGCCGGCGACGGCGAACACGTCGATGCCGAAGTCGCGCACGAGGGAGGCGGCCGTGTCGTCCTGGGTGGACAGCGGGTTGGAGGCGCACAGCGTCACCTTCGCGCCCGAGGCCGAGAGCGCGTGCATGAGGTTCGCCGTCTCGGTGGTCACGTGCATGCAGGCGCCGATGCGCACGCCGTCCAAGGGCTTCTCGCGCTCGAAGCGCTCGCGGATGGACGCCAGCACGGGCATGTCGCGGTCCGCCCACAGGATGCGGGCGAGGCCCTCGTCGGCCAGGGCGATGTCTTTGATATCGTGGTTCAAGGGTATGCCTCCATTGACATATAAGGGAACGTGCGATTCTCGATCTCTCAGATTATCATAGCCGAACCGACCTAGTTATGAAGTTCGTATGCAGAACCTTTGTGAATACCGGTGATTTATGACCTCGAATTCGGAAGAAACGGTAACGAACGGACTCGTTGTTGCCCCGAACGGCTGCTCACCCGCTATAATCTGTCCAGCTTGGAACGCGTTACAGCCAGAGCGCCGCATGGGCGGCGAACAGGCGGCGTTCCGCACAACCCTCAGACGAAACCGAACAACACCAGGGGGGCGGAGCGCGACCCGCAGGACGGGTGCGCGATGGCACGGCCGCAAGGAGCGTTCGCGGCCCGACAAAGGAGCAAAGGTGCTGGACCAGTTTTTTTCGCAGATCTCGTTCGTTGACATATTCAACTTCTGCGTGTTTCTCACGTTCACGATCTGCTACACGTATCAGCTCTACTACGTGTTCGTGGTGCTGACGCGCAAGCCCAAGGAGCTCACGGCGAAGAAGAACCACAAGTTCGCCGCAGTCATCTCGGCTCGCAACGAGAGCGCCGTCATCGGCGACCTCATCCACTCCATCAAGGTGCAGAACTATCCGTCCGAGCTCATCGACGTGTTCGTCATCGCCGACAACTGCACGGACGACACCGCGCGCGTGGCCCGCGAGGCAGGCGCCATCGTCTTTCCCCGCAGCAACGACAAGGAAGTTGGCAAGGGCTACGCGCTCGACTACGGCTTCCAGTGCATTCGCGAGCGCTACGCCGACAAGGGTTACGAGGCGTACTTCGTGTTCGACGCCGACAACGTGCTGGATGTGAACTACTTCCGCGAGATGAACAAGACCTTCGACAACGGAGCGAAGGCCTCGACCAGCTATCGAAACTCCAAGAACTACGACTCCAACTGGATATCCGCGGGCTACGCCGTGTGGTTCCTGCGCGAGGCGAAGTTCCTGAACCAGGCGCGTCTCACGCTGAACACCAGTTGCGCCGTGTCGGGCACGGGCTTCTTCATAGCCGCCGACATCATCGAGAAGAACGGCGGTTGGAAGTGGCACCTGCTCACCGAGGACATCGAGTTCTCTGCGAACAGCATTCTCGAGGGCACGCGCATCAGCTACACGCCCACGGCCATCCTCTACGATGAGCAGCCCATCACGTTCCGCGACTCGTGGAACCAGCGCTTCCGCTGGGCGAAGGGCTTCTACCAGGTGTTCTGGCACTACGGTGCCCGCCTGGCGAAAGGCATCGCCGTGAACCCCAAGGGCGCGCGCTTCGCTTGCTACGACATGCTCATGACCATCGCGCCGGGCATGCTGCTTACCATCGTGTCGGTGCTGTTCAACGCCATCATCGTGTTCCTCAGCCTCACCGGAGCCATGTCCACGGGCATCATGGTTGCCTCCTCGCTGTCGTCCATCTTGTTCTGCCTGCTGAACTACTTCATCTTCATGTTCATGTTCGGCGTGCTGACCACGTTCGTGGAATGGGACTCCATCCGTTCCACCACGGGCAAGAAGGTTCTGTACATGTTCACGTTCCCCGTGTTCATGATGACCTATATCCCCATCGCGCTGGTCGCGCTCGTGAAGAAGTGCAACTGGAAGCCCATCAAGCACAGCATCTCGGTTGATGTGGCCGAGCTCTCCGACGCGGCAAGCGCCGCACCCCAAAAGCAGCGTGAGCGCACCATGTAGCACGCGGTGTCAAGTCGATATGCGAAAGCGGCGGGCCTCCGGGCCCGTCGCTTTTTTGCGCCCGGTTGGCGCACGTCTGCATCCTCGCCCGAAAAACACGCCTCGATGCATGAGGCGTGTTTTTCGGGCGAGGATGGCTTCCGACGGCGCCGATGTGCTTGCGAGTCGGGGGGGGGTTACCACACGCGGGCGAAGGTGAGGCAGCGGACGGTGGCGGCTCCGGCGACGCGGACGGCGTCGGTCGCGGCGAACAGCGTGGCGCCGGTGGTGTACACGTCGTCGACCAGGATGACCGAGGGGAAGGCGCTTGCGCCGGGCAGCGGGATGAAGCGGCCTTCCATATTCGCCAATCTGTCGCGGCGCGCGAGGGCGCGCTGGTCGCGGCTGCGGGGGCGGGCGAGCACGGGCGCGACGGCGAGGCCCAGGCGGTCGGCCAGCGCCTGGGCCAGCTCCTCGCCGTGGTCGAAGCCGCGCCGTCTGCGGGCGGCGGCGGTGGCGGGCACCGGCACGATGCAGGGATGGTCGGCGAGCCAGGAGGGCGGCGCCATCGGCGCCATGAGCGTCGCCATGGCGCCTGCCAATCGCCGCTCGCCGGCATCCTTCCAAGTGCGCACGATGCGGGCGGCGGCATCGTCGAAGGCGACGGCGCTCGTGCAGGCGTCGAAGGGCGGCTCGTCGCGTCCGGCAACGCTCATCAGCACGTCGTTGCACTCGCTGCACTGCACGCGGCCGAACGGCGCGCCGCAGCGCGGGCAGGCGCGCCACCAGTCGATATGGCTCAGGTTGAGGCTGCAAGGCGCGCACAGCACCTCGCCCGGGGTGTCGCATACGGCGCAGCGCGTGGGCCACAGCGTCTCGGCGATGGCCTCGGCGGCTCCGCGCCCGTAGAGGCCCGCCGTCCTCAGCAGACGCTCGCGGCGGGGAACGCGCGGGCATGCGCCTGCTTCCCGTGCGGTCGGGCGTGCGGGGGCGAGGGCGAGGGTTGTGCGGGCGATCGTCATCCTACGAGGATAGCACGGAGCCTTCCACGCGCCGCACACGGCGCTCTCATGTCCGGCACCCGCCGTTCTCGCGCGGATTCCACGCCGATTCAGCGTCGTTTCCACGCGCTTTCCCCTCGTTTCTCGCGCGCTTCTCGCATGTGCGCCGCAGGCCTGGCCGGCATCGCGAAAGCATGCGCGCTTCACAGGGCCTTGCAGGCCTTTCGACCCGCGGAGCCTCGAAGGAGCGGCGTCCCCTCATCGTGTCCGGCGTTCGGGCGGCGTGCCCGCCTGGAGCCTTTTCGGCGGCGTCCGCGCGTTTCTCGCGGATTGTGCGGCTCGGCTTTCAGGCGTTTTCATGATCTGGTACACTGAGTGACGCTTCTTTCGAGTCTGTAGTTGCGGGTTTTTCAACCTCAGTCCACGGCAGATGCGGTCGAAAGGACCCACGTAAGCCGCGCGGTCTCCGCGCGACGATCATGGCGTATCCTAGAGGTAAGCCGCACCGCCTGAGTATCGCGACATCCGGTTGCGACGGGCGAGAGGGCAAGGCGCAAGCTGAGTTCCAGTGCGCGAGTGTGGGGGCAAAGACTAGGTCAGTCGAAAGAGGCAGCATGAACATCAAGCTAGATGGAGGCTCACCGGTTATGAAGCGTTATAAAACGCTCGCGTCCTGCTGCATGGCGGTCGCGTGCATGGCGGCCCTGCTCGTCGTTCTGACGGGCTGCTCATCGCAGCAGAGCTACACTCCCCCCGAGAAGACGCCCACGCTATCCTCGCCGACCATCGGCAAGGACGGTACGCTGCGCGTCGGTGTGAACACCGACAACCAGCCCCTGGCGGGACAGCCTTCCTCCTCGTCCAAAATCGTCGGCATCGACGTGGACGTGGCGGCGGCGCTGGCTGACAGCTTCGGGCTGAAGCTCGAGGTCGTCAACGTGGGATCGGATGCCGAATCGGCTCTCAAAGAGGGAACGGTCGACATCGTCATGGGCATCGACAAGTCCGACAGCAGCACCTCGTTCTGGAAGTCTGACGCGTACCTGCCTACGGCCGTGGCGTTGTTCTCCGCGCCGTCCAACACGCAGGTTCCCACGAACGTCGTCGAGACGAAGATCGCCGCGCAGGTGTCGTCGAAGAGCGCTTGGGCGGTGACGAACGAATTCGACAAGGCAACCTTCTCCACGACCGACGACCTCAAGAGCGCGTTCGCCGAGCTGGCCTCGGGCCAGGTGCAGTACGTGGCGGCCGATGCCATCATCGGGACGTACGCGGCGCACAGCGCGGGCGACGACGTGCATATCGTGGCGCTCATGCAGCAGGCGGGCGGCTACGGCGTGGGCGTGTCGGATGCGAACACCGATCTCAAGCAAGCGGTCTCCGAAGCCCTCGCCACGCTGACCGGCAACGGCACCATCGGCGTCATCGAGACGAAGTGGCTGGGTACCGCGCTCGACCTTTCGTCCACGCCGCTGACTGCCGGCGCCACCAAGTCCACGGACGCGGGCGCGACCGTTGCTTCGAAGGAGCCGAAAGACGAGAGCGAAGGCGAGAACGCTGACGGGGACGCTGCTCCTGCCGACGAAGGCACGGGCGCCGGCGACGAGGTGAACGCGGGCGAGAACGCCGTGCAGCCTGGAGACGTCGCTGCTTAGAGCCGAGATCCTCCCGAACGTTCGAAAGCCCTGGAACGCCGACACCGCGCGTCCGGGGCTTTCTTTATGGCGGGGAAGGAAAGGCGCTTGACTTGGAGTGCGCTCCAAGTGGTTCAATGGTCGACGATCGGTATCATGACGGAGGTTGAACATGGAGCAACGACAACTGCGCGAGCTGCTCGAGCGCGTCGCGGCGGGCGAGACCGCCGTCGACGAGGCCGAGCAGGCGCTGCGCATCGCTCCGTTCACGGAGCTGGGCTACGCGACGGTGGACAACCATCGCGGCATGCGCCAGGGCGTGTCGGAGGTGGTGTACGGTGCGGGCAAGACGGCCGAGCAGATAGCGGGCGTGTGCCGCGCGCTCGTGGAGAACGGGCAGGAGCGCGTGCTGGTCACCCGGCTCGACGCCGAGAAGGCCGCCGCGGTCGAACGTGCCCTGGAAGGCGCGTGCCCTCTCGCGTTCGCCTACCGCCAAGGCCCGCGTCTCGGCATCCTGGGCGAGGCGCCCGAGCCCGACGGCAACGGGCCTATCGTGATAGCCGCCGCCGGCACGAGCGACCTTTCGGTGGCGGAGGAAGCCGCCGTGACGGCCGAGATGCTGGGCAACGACGTGGTGCGCCTGTACGACGTGGGCGTGGCCGGCATCCATCGCTTGCTGGCGCATGCCGACGACATCGCGCGGGCCAGCGTCGTGGTGGCGGTGGCGGGCATGGAGGGCGCGCTGGCCAGCGTGGTGGGCGGTCTCGCGTCGTGTCCGGTGATCGCCGTGCCCACGAGCGTGGGCTACGGCGCCAGCTTCGGCGGCGTCGCGGCCCTGCTGGCCATGCTGAACTCGTGCGCCTCGGGCGTGTCCGTCGTCAACATCGACAACGGCTTCGGCGCGGGCTACCAGGCCCATATGATCAACCATGTGAAAGCGAGGACGGCATGACGACGTTGGTTTGGAACTTGGAAGAGAACGCCACGAGGCGCCACCTGCTGGCCGTGGCGTTGCTGCAGCTGCCCGAAGAGCGGCGCGCGCAGGTGCTCGAGGCCGCCGAGGCGGCCGGCGTTTCCGACGGGCATCATCACGACCTGGGCGAGGTGAACGCCGCCATCGACGCGCTCGCCGCGAGCGAGCGGGCGAAGGGCGACATGCGCGCCGTCTACCGCATCCTCGCCGAGGCTGAGGCCGCGGCGCACGGCTGCACGGTGGAGGAGACGCACTTCCACGAAGTGGGCAACGGCGAGGCGCTGCGCAACGTGCTCGCCATCTGCCTGGCCGTGGAGGCGCTCGACCCGGACGAGATCGCGGCCACCCGCGTGCAGACCGGCAGCGGCACCGTGCGATGCGCCCACGGCGAGCTGCCCATCCCCGCGCCGGCCACCGCCGCCATCATCGCCCGCGGCATCCCCACGTGCGAGCGCAAGCTGGAAGGCGAGCGCTGTACCCCCACGAGCGCCGCCGTCATCCTCCACTTCGTGCAGCGCTACGATGCGTAGCAACCCGCTCCGCCGCTCCGCGTCGTAGCGCTTCGTCAGAGTGTTTCACGTGAAACACTCGTTCGAGCAAACAAATGTTTCACGTGAAACATCCGCGCGGCATTTGGAGGGAGAACAACGCCTCGCGGGTTGGCGTAGTGAGGCAGCGAGAAGGCCCCCGGCGTTCGGAGTTGTCCCGCTGCGCTGCCAAGCGTACTTCGGTACGCGCCGAGCGGCGCACAAGGGGCAACTCCGAACGCCGGGGGCCTTCGCAGTGTCGAGTCGTTCCGCCGGCCGTGAGGCCGACGGAACCGGCTAGTTCAGGAAGTCTTCGAGGATCTCCTGCTCGGCTTCCTCTTCGGTCAGACCCAGGGTCATGAGCTTCGTGATCTGGTCGCCGGCGATCTTGCCGATGGCGGCCTCGTGCACCAGCAGGGCGTCCTCGTGGGCGGCCTCGATGCCGGGGATGGCGGTCACCTTCGCCGTGCCCATGAGGATTGCGTCGCACTGCACGTGGCCGCGGCACTGCGCCTCGCCGATGACCAGCGGGTTGAAGATCTGCTTGGAGTTGTCCTGCGCCACCGAGCGCGAGATTACCTGCACGCTGGAATCGTCGCCCTTGAGCTCCACCTTCATGTTCGAGGTGGCCACCTGGTCGTCGTGGGTCAGCAGCTTCTCGGTCAGCACCAGCTTCGCGCCCGCGCCCAGCTCGGCGTTCGTGTCGCGCACGGTGGACGACACGCCGCGCAGCTGCGTGAGCTCCATCTCGCAGCTGGAATTCTCGTCCATGATCACGTTGGTCACGGGGTTGAGGATGCGCTCGCCGGTGCCGGTGCCTTCACCGTAGTGCTTCTCCACGTACTTCACGTGGCTGTTCTTGCCGCAGTAGAACGTGTGGATGCCGTCGTGCTCGGAGGCCTGGTGGCTCTCGTTGTGGATGCCGCAGCCGGCGATGATGGTCACGTCGCAGTCGTCTTCGATGTAGAACGTGTTGTACACGACGTCCTTCAGGCCCGACTGCGTGACGATGACGGGGATGTACACCGTCTCGCCCTTCGTGCCCGCCTTGATGCGGATGTCGATGCCGGGGTTGTCCGTCTTCGTGGCGATCTCGATGTTCGCCGAGGAGTGGCGCTCGACGAGCTCGCCGTCCTTACGGATGTTAAACGCGCCTTTCGGCATGCCGTGTATGTTGGCGATCTCGGCGAGCAGGCTCTCGTCGATGGGGGAAAGATCAACAGCCATGATGGCCTCCTTCTGGGTTCAAAGCGGCGGCTTCGTGCAGCTGCCGCGTGCGTGAAAGCGAACGAATGTTTCACGTGAAACATTCGCAGCGCGGCGTGGGCGGGTTAGCAGGTGGTGGCGATCTCCGTGAGGTGCAGCTCGGTGGGGGTGCTCAGCTGGCAGCCGGGGATGCCCTTCGCCACGAAGCCCAGCTTCGGCATGAGCTCCTCGGGCGTGCCCGTCTCGGCAACCTTGCCGTCGCGCAGAAGCACGATCTCGTCGGCCAGCTGGATGATGCGCTCCTGGTGCGAGATGATCACGATGGAGCGGCCGTCGCGCGCCTCGTGGATGTCGCGGAACGTCTCGGTCAGGCGGTCGAAGCTCCACAGGTCGATGCCCGCCTCGGGCTCGTCGTAGATGGCCAGCTTCGGGTCGCGCGCGAGGATGGTGGCGATCTCGATGCGCTTCACCTCGCCGCCGGACAGGTTCTTGTCCACCTCGCGCGTGAGGTAGCTGGCCGAGCACAGGCCCACCTTCGCCAGGTACTCGTTGCACGCGAGCATCGGCAGCTTCTTGCCGGCCGCGATGTCCAGCAGCTTCTTCACCTTCATGCCCTTGAAGCGTGCGGGCTGTTGGAAACCGTAGCCGATGCCCTTCTTGGCGCGCTCGGAGATGGACAGGTCGGTAATGTCCTCGCCGTCCAGCAGGATCTGGCCGCTCGTCGCGCGCTCGACGCCCATGATGAGCTTGGCCAGCGTCGACTTGCCCCCGCCGTTCGGGCCGGTGATAACCGTGAAGCGGCCGTCGGGGATGGTGAGCGACAGATCGTCGATGATGCGCTTCGTTTCCTTCGATCCGTCCGCAAGCGGCACCTCGAAGGTGAGGTTCTTGAGTTCCAGCATAACAGCAGCTCTCCGTATTCTTCTCGTCTATTTGATACTGTATTACTATCATTATTGCGGCGCTCGGTCAAGCGCGGCCGCATGCTCGGCGACAGGCGCGTCCGCCTCGGCCGTCAACGGCCGGGACGACCCCCGGATCCAATCGCTTCGCACGCACTCGGTTCCAACCGCTTATTCTAGCTCAAGCGCGAGGACGTGTGCTTCGGAAGTGCGATTTTCAGGGCTTGCCAGGCAAAGGCCGGGCGTGCGAGCATCCGGCAGGGGTTCGGGTGGCGATAATGCATCGAATTCGGAACTCTCAGGGCTGCGTTGCGGAGAGCCCGAGGGGTTCCTTTCGACGGAATACCTGGTCGCAAAATGCGCGACACCATAGCAGGGCCGCTATTCGCGCTTTCGGCCCCCGCGCGTATTCCGAATTCGATGCATTGTTGCCATTCCGGCCTCGGTCCGTGATCGCCGTGACGCGCTGTCGCGGTTGCGTGCGAAAGGGGCTGGGCGCGAGGCGGCCCCGGCGTCTGCGTCGGGGCCGCGGTCGAAGCGCTCTGTTTACGTCGCGGGCCTACTCGTTCAGCAGGTCGATCACCGCGAGGCCGGCATCGGACGCCTCGATGATGTCCTTGCTGCCGAACACGCACACGGCGTCCATCGCGACGGCTTCGGCGATGGGCCCGGCCAGCGCGCGCAGCGCAGCGGCGTCCGCGTCGATCATCTGGGCGCGCGTGGCGGCACGGCTCTCGGGCGTGCGTCCGCCGAAGAAGTCGCCGTCCTGGCGCCGCACGAGGGCGCGCGCCTTGAGCGGGGTGTCGAACCCGGCCACGGTGCTCACCACGTAGCCTTCCATCGCCTCGGCGGCGGGGTCGAACTTGGCCAACCACTCGGAAGCCCTGGCGAAGCGGGCCAGCGTGTCGTCGAGGTGCGGGTCGCGATACGAGTAGAAGCGCAGATTGCCGGTGCGCGCCGTCTGGAAGCCCGCCCCGTACGCGCCGCCCTTCACGCGCACCTCGTTCCACAGGTAGTCGTAGGAAAGCGCCCGCGCGGCCACCTGCCAGGCGCCCGTGTAGCCCGCGTCGAAGGCGCGGCGGTCGAAGCCCTGGGCCGCATAGCACACGTCGGTGGGCACGATGAACGCCTCGTTGAGCGCCACGGGGTCGGGCGCGATCAAGCGCACGCCGTCTTCGGGGCGCGTGCGGCCGAGCGCGGCGCCTGCGGCCAGGAAGCGTTCGTAGTCGTCGTCCGTGCCGGTGAAGCTCAGCGTCAGAGCGTCGTCGGCGAACAGACGCACGGCGAGGTCGGCCAGGCGTGCGGACACCTCTTCGGCGCGCTCGTCGAACGAGGCCAGCAGCTGCTTGAGGAAGCGGTAGAACCCGACGCCGCCCAGCTGCTCGCGCACCACGCCGGCCGGCAGGTAGTACGAAGCCAAGTGCGCCATAGCGCTAGCATGCCCCGCGTTCGCGAAGCCCTGCTCCATGCCGATGCGGCGCTGCTGCAGCACGTCCTTGATCTTGCCCGTGTCGGAGAAGTCGGTCTCCAGCATGATCTCGCGGGGCAGCTCGGCCAGCTCGCGGACGTTCTCGGTCAGAGCGCTCGAGCTGACGACGAACTTCGGAGCCAGGGCAGCGGGGTCGGTCTCGCTCTCGTAGATCTCGGCGAAGAACGTGAGGTTGCCCAGCTTGCCGTTGACGAGCGTGTCCAGCTCGGAGGCGGTATGTCGTGCGGTTCCCAGCTTGCCCAGCACGAGGCCCAGAACGGCCACGTAAGGTAGTTCGTCGAACGCGACGCGGTCGAGGTCGAAGTAGCGGTAGGCGTAGGCGATGCCGTGCGTCGGCACGTCGTGGCGCAGCGTAGGAACGGGCGCGCCCTCCACTAGGCCGTACGCGGGCTCCTCGGGAGCGTCCTTTATGTCGGCTACCGACAGGCGCGGCAGCACGGCCAAAGCTTCGGGCGAGTCGGGCTCCTCCTGCAAGCGGCGCAGCGCGGCCTCCTCGTCGGCCACGCGAACGTAGTCCTCGGGAGTCATGGCGGCTTCGACGGCGGCCAGGCGTTCCTCCTCGTAGGCGTCCTCGTCGCCGTCGACTGGCACGATCTCCACCTCGGCCATATGGTCGCTGTCCAGGAACGCCTCGCGGATCAGCCGCTCGAAATACCCCTCGTCCAGCGCTTTGCGCAGAAACGCGAAGTCGTCCTCGTACTTGAGGTAGGACGTGGCCGCATCGTCGTCGTACAGCCAGCCCGCCAGCGAGCTCATCGCCAGCGCCACGCCGTCGGGCATGCCGTACTCGCGCTCGCGCATGACGAACTCGGCGCGCGACAGCGACGCCTCCACGAGCGCGCGGTCGAGCCCTCCGTCGGCCAGCTTGCGCAGCGTTTTCTCCACGACCGGGCGGAAACGCTCGGCACCGCCTTCCTCCAGTCCGCGCAGCTGGATGACCGCGAACGGCTGCAGCAGCGAGTCGGCGAAGAACGCCGTAGCGTCGGCCGCCAGCCCCGCGTCCAGCAGGGCGCGCTTGAGCGGCGCCTCGTTCGAGCCTGCGATGGCGTCGATGAGGATGTCCACGGCCGTCATGCGCGTGCGCTCGCACGCGTTGCCGATGACGTAGCCCAGCCCGGCGCACGCGTTCTCGGGCGCGGTAGCCATGTTCCTCTTCACGCCCAGCGCGCGTACGGGCGCCTGCTCGCGCAGCTCGTGGGGGCCGAGAGGCGCGCCCTCGGAGCCGATGCCCGTCGCGGCCGCCTGCTCGTCGGCGACGGGGGACAGATAGCGTTCGTCGAGGAAGGCCAGCATGCCGTCCAGGTCGAGATCGCCGTACAACGTGAGGTAGCTGTTGTCCAGGCGGTAGTGGCGGCGGTGCTCCTCCAGGAACTGCTCGTAGGTGAGGTCGGGGATGGCGCGCGGCGTGCCGCCCGACTCGAAGCGGTAGGCCGTGTCGGGGAACAGCGCCGCCTGCAGCTCGTCGTACAGCACCGAATTCGGATCGGACAGCGCGCCCTTCATCTCGTTGTACACCACGCCGTTCAGCACGAGGCGCGCAGACCCGTCGGCGGCTTCCGTGGCGGCCACGGCGTCGCCTGCAACGGAGTCGCCCGCTTCGGCTTCCGTGTCGCCGCCCAGCTCGTAGTGCCAGCCCTCCTGTTCGAAGATGGCGCGTTTACGGTAGATGGCCGGGTGCAGCACCGCGTCGAGGTACACGTCGGCGAGGTTCAGCAAGTCCTGGTCGTTCGTGCTGGCCACCGGATACATCGTCTTGTCGGGGAAGGTCATGGCGTTCAGGAACGTCTGCATCGAGCTTTTCAGCAGGTCGACGAACGGCTCCTTGACGGGAAACTTGTCCGAGCCGCACAGCACCGAGTGCTCCAGGATGTGGAACACGCCCGTGTCGTCGGCGGGCGGCGTCTTGAACGCGATGGAGAACGCCTTGTTGTTGTCGTCGTTTCGCAGGTACAGCAGCTGCGCGCCGCTCTTGTCGTGGTCGAGCACGTACGCCGTGCCGTCGATCTCGGGAAGTTCTTCGCGCGTGCGCACGGTGAATCCGTGCAGCTTCTGCTCGGGAGCAAGGTCCATGCAATGCCGCCTTTCCGGATGAGCTCGATACCGATAATCGGCCGTCGAGCGCGAGTTCGTGTGTCGACGTCTATGATAGCGCGAACAGGTCGCATCGTCGTCAGGGTTCGCCGACGATCCGGAGAATCGTTGCACACCGGTTAAGCCCAAGGCGCTCATGCGGGGCGAGAGGCCCGCCCAAGCAGGCAGGCCTCTCGAAGGGGAGGGGGCGATTGTCCGATGCCGCTAGGCTGCGGAGGCCTCCGCAGCGGCGCTTCGACCCGCGATGCGACCGAGCGTCATCGCGCTGAGTACCGTGGCTCCGGCGGCGCAGTTCCACTCGCATACCACGCCGGCGGCGTACAGGCCGGGGATCGGTTCGGTCAGCGAGCCGCTGGAAGCCAAGGCGAGCCTGAGGGCCTGAGCCTGCTCGTTCGTCTTGAAGCCACCGACGGTGACCGAGGTGCTCACAGCGATAGGAGCTGCGTAGAAGGGGCCGGTCATGGGCACCATCTTGTCGGCGGGAGTTCCGCAGTCCTCGTCCTTGCCCGCTTCGCAGAAGCCGTTATAGCGCTCGACGGTGGCCTTCGCCTTCGCGCCGTCGAGGCCCACCATGCCGGCGACTTCCTCTACGGTGTCGGCGGTGGCCCATTTCAGCGGGTACGTGGCCTGCATGGCGTCCAGCTCGGGCGTGGTTCCCAGCAACGCGATGACCGGCGATCCCTGCTCGTTCTGCTTGCGCACGATGGCGCGGTGCCCGTTGGGGTTTTCGTAGGGGGTCGATTCGTCGAAGAAGCGTTGGCCTTCGGCATCGAGCCAGAGCCCCGGCAGGCGCATCCCGTAGTTGATGTTGACGATGCTGCCCGATTCAAGGCCTGCCAACGAGCTCATCAGCGGCATGTCCGAGACGCGCGTGGTGTAGGCGCCCAGCTCCATGGCCATGACCAGGCCGTCGCCCGTGGCTCCGGGGTTCGAGCCCGGCAGCAGGTTGGCGCATTCGGCGTTCATCTGACCGATCATGGCCGTGCTTCCGGCGAAGCTGCCTGTTGCCATGACCACGCCTTTGTTCGCCTTGATGCGCACGGGGTTCTTCTTCTGAACCGCCTCCACGCCGATGACGCGTCCGTCGGCGTCGGCGACCAGCTTCGTTGCCGAGGTGTCGGTGAGCGTGCCCACGCCGGCTTTTTCGGCCGTCTCGGCGAGCACGCGCACCATCTCGGCGCCCTTGCCATCGACATGGTGGATGACCGGCAGTTCGGTGTACCCGAACAGCGGCCCTACTTCCTTCAGGAAAGGCACGCCCATCTCCTGCAGCCAATCGATCGTCTCTCCGCTCTTGTCGGCCAGCACGCGCGCGATGGCGGGATCCTTCGGTCCGTACCATTCGGGATGACGCGTGAACCAGCGGTACACGTCGTCGGCGTCGGCGTCGATGCCCTGCTCTTTCGCCAGTTTGGTGCCCCAGCCGCCCAAGATGCCGTCGCTCAGCGCGGAGTCGCCTCCGACGGCGCTGGCCTTCTCGAGCAGCAGCACGCTCGCACCCGCGTTCGCGGCTTCGATGGCGGCCGCGAGTCCGGCCCCGCCTGCTCCCACCACCACGACATCGGCTTCCTGATCCCACTCCTGCGAATCGCTCGAGGACGTCGGTGCGCTGCATCCGGCCAAGAACGAGGACGCCGCAACGCCCATAGTCCCGGCGAGCGCCGCTCCTACGAATCCCCTTCGCGTCATGCGCTTTCCATCGCTCATGATCCCACTCCCTTTCATGATGTTGTCGATTGTTCCTCCCTTTCGGCTTGCGCCTGGCGAAAAGGGTACGCGGCCATCGATTTAACTGTCAATATCTGGAAAATTGATAGTTATCTGAGGCTTTCCCGAAGTGCGAAAAGCGGGGAAGCCCCGAAGAAATACCAGTTCAAACCTCTTGCCACCGTTGTCCGTTCCCTTGTTGGCATTCGAACGAGAAGCACGTATCATGAACTATCAAAATCTATCAAATCGAGGAGGGGCGATCTGGTGGAGACGAAGACGGCCGCCATGTCCGATGCGACGGTGCGGCAGATGATCTCGCTTTTGAAGGATCCGGTGTTCTGCGGCCTGCGCGTGTTGGCGGACGAGCGTCCGCTGACGCGCGAAGAGTTCGAAATGCTTGCCATGCCGGAGGGCGTCTCGCGCGAGCAGGCGTGGGACATCCTCAACGCGCTGCGGCGCCAGACGGCCGTCGAACTGCCGTTTCGCGATGGGGAAGGGCGGCGCGGTTGGTACTATCCCACGCGCTCGATCGTGGCGAACCTCGACGATATCGACAAGCGCTGCCATGCAGGGTCGTGGCTCGATTTGGCCGTGCGTTCGCGCAACGCCACGTACTTTCTGGTAGAGGCGCACGTGGACGAGGCCGTTGCGACGCTGAAAGAGGACGGTTTGTCCATCGGTTACGAGAAGGCGCGCGAGGTGCTGCTTTCCGAGCGCGACCCGGAAACCTCGGAAGAGCGCCTCCTTTTGAACTGGCATCGAACCGCCTGGCATCTTGAGGAGCTTGCCGGAAGGCCTTGCACGCCCGAGATCGTCCTCGAGGTGTACGAACGGGTTTCGCGCGGCGTGGAGCGCCAGGTCACCCGTTCGTCGCGACAGGGTTCCCGCTTGTGGAAGCGCAAGCCGCTCGATCGCTCTGCGGCGCTCGCGCTCGTGTCGAAGATCATCGAGGAGAACAGCGAAACGTATGCCGAGCATCCGCTGTTGCTGGCCTTGGGCGTCCGCCACCTGTTCATGAGCGTGCACCCGCTGCCGGATTGGAACGGCGCCGTGTGCTCGCTCATGATGAAGCTGTTGTTCAGGAAGACGGAACGGCCCGTGTTGGCGTACGTGCCCATCGTGAAGCCTATGGGCGCCTGGGAAAGCGGCATCCTTCGCCCGCCCGCCGTCATGTCGCTGGTGAAAGACGCCGCTGTCCTCGTTGACGGCGAGGTCGACTACACCATCCACATCGACGTGGCGACGGGTTTGGTGCGCAAGAAGCTGGACGAGGTCGAAGCGGAGCTCAAACGCATGCTCAAACGTGATGAGGCGTTCGTGCGCGCGCTGCGAAACGACGTAGACGTCAATCATCGGCAGCGCTCCGTGCTGCAGATGGCCCTCAGCAATCCTGAGGCGGTGTTTCGCATCGAGTCGCATCAGAAAACCCACAAGGTCGCTTACGCCACGGCGCGTGCCGACCTGTACGGTCTCGTCGACCTTGGGTTTTTGAAGTGCGTCCGCACGAAGCGCGCCTTTGAGTTCCCCGTGACCCCCGGCCTTCGCCAGCTGTTGACGCGCTCTTGACGTGCATTCGCAAAGAAAGCGCCCGGTCATGAAAAAGCCTCCCATTTCTCATGTCCGAGAAATGGGAGGCGGTTCGATCGCGCGGGGGCGGCGAGGTTCTCGTTGTCAGATCACGGCCGTCCCGGGGCCGCCCTTGTCGTAGCGGTGGCAGGCCACGCAATGATCGGGCTTCACCTCGACCAAAGGAGGCATGACCTCGTCGCAGCCGTTCACCTTCGCGAAGCAGCGGCTGGCGAAGCGGCAGCCCGGCGGCGGGTCGATGGGCGAGGGCACGTCGCCTTCCAGGATGATGCGCTCCTTCTTGGCGGCGGGGTCGACCGACGGGATGGCCGACAGCAGCGCCTGCGTGTACGGCGACAGCGGATCGGCGTACAGCGCCTTCTTGGGGGCGATCTCCATCATCTTGCCCAGATACATGACGCCTACACGGTCGGACACGTGCTTCACCACGTTCAGGCCGTGGGCGATGAACAGGTACGTCAGGCCGAACTGCTCTTTCAGCTCGTCCAGCAGGTTCAACACCTGCGCTTGGATGGACACGTCCAATGCCGACACCGGCTCGTCGCACACGATGAGCTTCGGGTTCACGGCCAGGGCGCGCGCGATGCCCACGCGCTGGCGCTGGCCGCCCGAGAACTCGTGGGGGTAGCGGTTGCGCATGTAGTTCGCCAGGCCCACGCGCTCTAACAGCTCGTTCACGCGATCCTCCACCTGGTCTTTCGGCAGTATGTTGTTCGTGATGATGGGCTCGGCGATGATGTCGCCGATGCGCATGCGCGGGTTGAGCGACGCGTAGGGATCCTGGAAGATCAGCTGGATGTCTTTGCAGTACTGCTTGCGCTCGGCCGGCTTCATCGCCGTCAGCTCTTTGCCGTCGAAGACGATTTTGCCCGACGTGGGCTTCAGCAGGTTCACCAGCATCTTGCCTACGGTGGTTTTGCCGCAGCCCGATTCGCCCACCAGGCCGAACGCCTCTCCCTTGCGGATTTGGAAGCTCACGTCGTCCACGGCCTGCACGTAGGAGGTCGCCTTGCCGAAGAAGTTCGTGTCTGCAGCGAAACGCTTCGTGAGGTGCTGGACGTCGAGCAGGATGTCCAGCTCGACCGCGCCCGCTTGCGCGGACGCGGTCGCGTTGCTCGCGGTGTTCTCGCTCATCGGCTCGCCTCCTCTTCCTTCTCGATCTCCTCGATCTCCGCCTCGCGCAGATCTTCGGCAGCCAACAGCGCCTCGGCGGTCTCCACCTCGCGCGCCGCTTCGACGTCGGCCAGCGCCTCGGCCTCGGCTCGGGCGATGGCTTCCTCGCTCTTCACTTCGCCGTCGGCGCTCTCGTACAGGAAGCAGCGCACCTTATGGCCGTCGACGTCCACAAGCTCGGGAACCTTCGTGCGGCAGATGTCCATGCAGGAGTCGCAGCGGTCTGAGAAATGGCAGCCCGGCGGCATCTCCAACGGGTTCGGCACCATGCCCTTGATCATGTACAGGCGCTTCGAATCGTCGTCCTCCAGGCGGGGGATGGACTTCAGCAGGCCCAGCGTGTAGGGGTGCATCGGGTGGTCGAACAGCGTGCGGACCTCGGCTTCCTCCACCACCTGGCCGCAGTACATGACCACCACGCGGTCGGCCGTCTCCGACACCACGCCCAGGTCGTGCGTGATCAGCAGCACGGCCATGCCCGTGTCGTCGCGCAGGCGGCGCAGAAGATCGAGGATTTGCGCCTGGATGGTCACGTCGAGGGCCGTCGTCGGCTCGTCGGCGATGAGCAGCTTCGGGTTGCAGGCCAGCGCCATGGCGATCATCACGCGCTGGCGCATGCCGCCCGACATCTGGTGCGGGTAGTCGTTGATGCGTGCCTCGGGGCTGGGGATGCCCACCTTGCGCAACAGGTCGACGGCACGGTCCTTCGCCTCGGCCTTCGACACCTTCTCGTGGGTGCGGATGGCCTCCACGATCTGGTTGCCCACGCGGTACACCGGGTTGAGCGAGGTCATGGGCTCCTGGAAGATCATCGCCATGTCGTTGCCGCGCAGTTCGCGGTACTGCTTCTCGGACAGGGTTGCGAGGTCCTTGCCTTCGAACTCCAGGGAGCCGCCGGCCACGTGTCCCGGCTCGGCCAAAAGACCCATGATGGAGAGGCTGGTCACGGACTTGCCGGAACCCGACTCGCCCACGATCGCCAGGATCTCGCCTTGGTCCACGTCGAAGCTCACGTCTTCGACGGCGCGGACGATGCCCTTCTTGACGGGGAACTCCGTTGAGAGGTTCTTCACCGAAAGAAGCACGGGATCACCTCTTCCTTGCTTTGGGGTCGAGACCGTCGCGCACGCCGTCGCCCAGGAGGTTGAACGCGAGCACGGTCAGCGTGATGGCCAGGCCGGGGAATATCATGAGCCAAGGCGCGCGGAACAGCTCGTTGCGCCCGCGGCCCAGCATGTCGCCCCATTCGGCGGCAGGCGGCTGCACGCCCAAGCCGAGGAAGCCGAGGGCGGCTGCGTCGAGGATGGCCGTGGAGATGCCCAGCGTGGCGCGGACGATGATGGACGGCAGCACGTTGGGAAGCACGTGCTTGAACACGATCTTGAAGTTGGAATCGCCGATGACGCGCGCGGCGGCCACGTAGTCGTTCTCCTTGATGGAGAGGATCTCCGAGCGCACGATGCGGGCGTACTCGGGAATGGCGACCAGGCCGATGGCCACGACCGCCTTCTCGATGCCGGGCCCGAGCGCCGCCATGATGGCGATGGCCAGAAGGATGGAGGGGATGGCCAGCATCATGTCCATGATGCGCATGATGACGGTGTCCCACTTGCCGCCCTTGTAGCCGGCGATGGAGCCAAGGATGACGCCCACGGTGAGCGAGATGGCCACGGCGGCCAGGCCCACGGTCAGCGTGATCTGCGTGCCCACGAGCACGCGGCAGAAGATGTCGCGGCCTTGGATGTCGGTGCCGAACCAGTGCTGCGCCGAGGGCCCCAGCAGCGATTCGCCGAGGTTCTGCGCGTACGGGTCGTAGGGCAGGATGCCGGGAGCCAGCTTCGTGACGATGGCGATGGCGGCCAGGATCAGGATGAAGATGCCGCTGACGAGCGACGCCTTGTTGGACACGATGCCCGCGAACACGTCTTTCCAGATGCTCTCGTGCTTCTCCTTGACCGGTTGGCCGTTCAGCAGCGCGGCATCGCCGGCCGGCTCCGTGGCGAGCAGCTTGTTCTTCGCCATGCGGATCACCCCTCTTCCTTCGCGCCGTACTTGATGCGGGGATCGAGGTAGGCGTACACGATGTCGACGACGAGGTTCATGATGACGAAGATGACCGCCACCAGAAGCACGATGCCCTGGACGACGGGGAAGTCGCTCTTCAGCACGCAGTCGACGGCGAACTTGCCGATGCCGGGCCATGCGAACACCGTCTCGGTGAGCAGCGCGCCGCCCAAGAGGCTTCCGAACTGCAGGCCGATGACCGTGGACACGGGCAGCATGGCGTTGCGCAGCGCGTGCTTGATGTTGACGGAGCCCTTCGACAGGCCTTTGGCGCGCGCGGTGCGGATGTAGTCGGCGTTCAGCGTCTCCAGCATGCTGGAGCGCGTCATGCGCGTGATGATGGCCATGGAGTACAGCGACAGCGCCAACGTGGGCAGGATGAGGTGCACCAGCACGTCGGCGAGGCCGGCCCAGTTGCCCTGCATGATGGTGTCGAGAATGAAGAATCCGGTTCCTCCCGACGGTTGCAGGAGGGGGGACACGCGGCCGCTCGACGGCAGCCAGTGCAGGATGCCCGAGAACAGCAGGATAAGCAGGATGCCCGACCAGAAGATGGGCATCGATACGCCGACGAGCGCGATGAGCATGCTCACGTTGTCGGCCGCCTTGTTCTTCTTCACTGCCGCCAGCACGCCCAAGGCCACGCCGACGATCGACGCCACGATGATGGCGCAGATGGCCAGCTCGGCGGTGGCGGGGAAACGCGCCGCGATCTCAGCCGTGACCGGCTGGTGGGTGTAGTACGACGTGCCCAGATTGCCTTGGAGCGCGCCGACGATGAAGTTGATGTACTGCAGCCAGATGGGATCGTCCAGCCCGTTGTCGGCGCGCCATGCCGCCATCGCCTCGGTCGTTGCGTGCTCGCCCAGAACCACCGGAGCCGGGTCCGGGGCCAACACGCGTGTGATGAGAAAGATGATGACTGTCACACCCAGCAAAACGGGAATCACCATGAGGATTCGTTTGAGGATGTATTTGAGCAACTGCTGCTCCTTTCTTTACCGGGATCCGTCCGGGCGGCGTGTCGGCGCCGAGCGAACAGGAATGAAGCCGGAGGCAGTGCCTTCGGCTTCGAGCGCGCGTCCGGTTTCGCCCGAACGTGCAGTCGTGGATCGAAAAAGATCGCATGACAGTGTAGCGCACTTGCTCTCGTTTGACGGCAAGAACGCCATGCCGAGCGGTAATAGAACCCAAAAAAGGGGCCGCTCGACGCCGAGCGGCCCCGTCCGCGCGAAGCGAGAGGCTTACGCTTCCTTGGACACGCCCTTGAAGAAGGCGACGCCCGTCGGATGGTAGTAGAAGTCCTTGACCTTCGGGTTGATGCCCAGCAGGTTCTTGGAGTGGGAGATCAGCACCCACGGCTGCTTCTCGGCAACCATTTCCTCGCACTTGAGGTAGATGGCGTCGCGTTCATCGCCGTCGGGCGTGTCGACGCCCTGAGCGATGAGGGCCTTGTACTCGTCGTCCTGGAAGTGCGCCACGTTCATGGACCAGTTCGTGTCGGCCAAGAGGTTCATGAAGTTGTCCGGATCGCCGTTGTCGCCCGTCCAGCCATAGAAGCAGATATCGTAGGGATCGGTCTGCACCTTGGTCTTGTAGGTGGTCCAGTCGTACTCGGTGATGCTCACGTCGACGCCTACCTCGGACAGGTAACCTTGGATCATGTTGGCCAGCTGGCTGCCGCCCTTCTGGTTGTAGGGGCGCGCGGTGGTGTACGTGATGCACTGCAGCGAGGTGATGCCCTTGTCGGCCAGGGTCTTCTTGGCGGCCTCGGGGTCGTACGCCGTCTGCTTGACATCCTTGGCGTACGGAGCCATCCAGGTGGGCATGACCGAGTTGGCAACGGTGGCGTAATCGCCGTAGATGGCCTGCACCATCTCTTCGACGTTGATGGCCTGGGCGACGGCCTTGCGCACTTCCTGATCGGTGCACTGGCCGGTCTCGGTGTTGAACGCCATGTAGTTGATGGTCATGCCGTCCTCGGAGAACAGCTCGAAGCCGTTGCTGGTCACCTGGTCGGCCGACGAGGGGTCGACGCTCGAGATGATGTCGCACTCGCCGTTCATGAGCGAGGTCAGGCGCGTGTTGCCCTCGGCGATGATCTTGAACACGAGGTTCTTGACCTTCGGGGCTTCTCCCCAGTACTCGTCGTTAGCCACGAGGGTGACCGAAGCGCCCTTCGTCCAGTCGACGAACTTGTAGGGACCCGTGCCCTTGGGCTCGGCGATGGGCTGGCCGGGGGTAGCGGCATCGATTGCCGCAGGGGACACGATGGGGGAGGCCAGCGCCATGGCCAGGTTCTTCAGGAACGGGGTGGACGCGGCGCGCAGGGTGATCTTCACGGTGGTGGGATCGACGGCCTCGACGGTTTCGACGCCGTTGCCCGCCTCCTTCTCGCCGAACACGAACGACGCGTAGGGCATGTCGGAGTTGCGGTTGGGCTCGAGCTGGCGCTCGATGGACTTCTTCACGGCTTCCGCGTTGAACTCGGCGCCGTCGTGGAACTTGACGCCTTCGCGCAGCTTGATGGTGTACACCTTGCCGTCGTCCGAGATCTCGGGCAGATCGACTGCCAGGCACGGGGCGACCTTCGCATCCTTGGCGCCGTACTGGTACAGGCCCTCGTGGATGTTGCAGCTGACCACTGCGGACTCGCCGTCGTCGAAGTACGCCGGGTCGAGCGCGCGCGGATCGGCCGTAAGGCTGTACGTGATGGCGTCGGCCGCGCCGCCGCCCGTCGTGTCGCCGCCGCTCGCAGCCGGCGCGCTCGTGTCGCCGCCGCTGCAGCCCGCCATGCTCACCAGGCCGAAACCTGCGGCAGACACGCCGAGCAGCTCGACGAACTGGCGTCTGCTGAACGTGTTCTTGCTTTCTTCCATTTGTCGTTCTCCTTCCCTCGCACCCCGCGTCGAACGGGGCCCTCCAGCGAGTCGTGCGACTTTGCTGACGCTTTCGCGCATGCTAGCAAAAAAGCGTATCAACATACTCTAGTGCAATAAAGCACTGTGCACCAGGTAATTTACCCCATGGAAACAAATATCGGCCGTCTGCGGCGCGAAAAACCGCCCAAAGGCGCCTGCGGCAGCGCAACAGGCGGGCGCGAGCGGCACGATTATCGGCGCATTCGGGCCAAAATCGCGTTTTGCATTTCGCTGCGCGGCGCGCTATACTGGCGGGCGTACCCGGAAACCGAGCATGAAAGGCTCCCCTTTGCAACCTGTCGCCAACATCGTTTGCGCTGCCAGCGTCCTCGCGACGCCGGGTATCGGCGCATGGTGGTGGAGCAGAACGCATTAATCCCGGGTCCCCTGGCTTCTGTTCACGCACACATACTTGTCAGAAGAGCCCTCGGAGATCCGGGGGCTCTTTTCGTGCGAGCTGCACGAACCGAAGCCGACTGCGAACATCCGCGGCGGGCAAGCCGCGGGACCGACCGATTGGAAAGGAAACGACCATGACCGAACAAGCACCGCATCGTCTGTACCTGCGCGAAGACCAGATCCCGACGCAGTGGTACAACCTGCGGGCCGACATGCCGGAGAAGCCGGAGCCCATCCGGCTGCCGAACGGCCAGGTCGCGGCACCTGAGGATCTGGCACCTGTGTTCTGCGACGAGCTGGTGCGCCAGGAGCTGGACGACGACACGGCCTACGTCGACATCCCCGAACCGGTGTTGGAGATGTACCGCATCTACCGCCCGTCGCCCTTGTGCCGCGCGTACAACCTGGAGAAGGCCCTCGGCACGCCCGCCAAGATCTACTACAAGTTCGAAGGCAACAACACGTCCGGCTCGCACAAGCTGAACTCTGCCATCGCCCAGGCTTATTACGCGAAGGCTCAGGATCTCGACGGCATCACCACCGAGACGGGTGCGGGCCAGTGGGGCACGGCGCTCGCCGAGGCGTCGGCGCATTTCGGGCTCAATCTGGACGTGTTCATGGTGAAGTGCTCCTACGAGCAGAAGCCGTTCCGCCGCAACATCATGGAGACGTTCGATGCGCACGTGACGCCCTCGCCGTCCGATACCACCGAGATCGGCCGCAAGATGCTCGCCGAGCATCCCGACTCCTCGGGCTCGCTGGGCACGGCCATCTCCGAGGCCGTGGAACGCGCGCTCAACATTCCCGGCAACAAGGGCCGCTACACGCTGGGGTCGGTGCTCAACCAGGTGGTGCTGCACCAGTCGGTCATCGGCTTGGAGAGCTACGCTGCCTTCGAGGAGCTGGGCGAGTACCCCGACGTGGTCATCGGCTGCGCGGGCGGCGGCTCGAACCTCGGCGGCCTCATCGCGCCGTTCATGCGCGACAAGATCAAAGGCGTCCGTCCCGACACGCGCTTCGTCGCCGTCGAGCCGGCCAGCTGCCCGAGCCTCACGCGCGGGCGCTACGCCTACGACTTCGCCGACACGGGCCGCACCTGCCCGCTCGCGAAGATGTACACGCTGGGCAACGGCTTCCTGCCCAGCCCCGACCATGCTGGCGGCCTGCGCTACCACGGCATGAGTCCCATCGTGTCGAAGCTCAAGCACGACGGCTACCTGGACGCCGTGGCCGTGAAGCAGACCGACGTGTTCGCGGCGGCCGTGGAGTTCGCGCGGCTCGAGACCATCCTGCCGGCTCCCGAGAGCGCCCACGCCATCTTCCAGGCCGTGGAGGAGGCCAAGCGCTGCGCCGAGACGGGCGAGGAGAAGACGATCCTCTTCGGCCTCACGGGCACGGGCTACTTCGACATGAAGGCCTACGACGCGTACAACCGCGGCGAGATGAGCGACCATGTCCCCACCGACGAGGAGCTGGAGGCGGGCTTCGCCAGCATCCCGCACATCGAGGGCGTGCAGTAGGCCGCTCGCGCATTCCCGCTTCGCGCCGCCCCGCCGCAGGTTCCCGCGGCGGGGCGGCGCGTGCGTCGGGGGCGCATGCGCCCAGCTCGATGGATATTATTTGGACGGGGGCATCCGCCTGGATTATCATCTATAATCGCATTGACGTGAAAGGATGAACCGTGGCTGCAGGCGACCCCAAGTTTTCCCATATAACCGTGACGCCCGATGACGAGGACGATGTCGTCATCCAGGCGGGCGCGCGCCCGGCGCGAACCGCGGCCCCGACGCCGGTCCCGGCTCCGGCTCCGACGGCACCTAGCGCCGACGACGCCGTCGTCGAGCCCGACGACGCTGCGAGCGGGGAGCCCGAGGCGGTCGAGGAGCGGGAGGAGCCGTCCGCCGAAGACGAGGGCTACCAGGGGACGACCTTGGACGACCTCGAGGCCGCTCCCATGCCCATCGCCCAGAAGATCGTGCTCGCGCTCGGCGCGGTGGCCGTGATCGCCGTCGTCGCGTGGTACCTGTTCTTGCGCTAGCCAGCACCTCCGTTCCACCTGTCAGGAAGGCTCTACGATGCCCAAACATGCTCCCAACGTACCCAAAGGCACCCCCTCCGACCGCTCCGACGAGCGCATCGGCCTCACCGAGGCGTTCTCCCCGGTGGGCGACGGCGCGCACGCGGGCGGCTTCAGCTACCGCGGCGACAACGAGGACGAGTACCCCGACGCCATCGAGGCCCTCGAGCCGGTGGACGCGCCGCCCCTGCTGTTCGGCGACGAGGCCGTCCCGGTCGAGCCCGAAGAGCCCCAGGGCCGCCACGGCAAGAAGAAGAAGGAAAAGAAGCAGAAGCAGCAGATCCCCGCTTACCAGCGCAAATCCCGCCGCATGCGGCGCGTGCTCATCGCCATCGTCGTGCTGCTCGTCCTGCTGATCGGCGCGCTGGGCTACTTCGCGTGGCAGTGGTTCGAGGAGAGCCAGCTGATCGCCTCGCAGCAGACCCAGGAGCAGCAGAGCTCCCAGGAGGTCGGGTCCATGCAGACCGACGAGACGAAGGACGCCACCACCGCCACCGCCAAGAAGACCGACGTGCCCGACCTGGCCGCCGTGCTCGGCATGACGAAGGACGAGGCCATCACGGCGCTCAAGCACGGCGCCACCGAGACCACCTCGAAGGAGGTGAACGAGGAGGGCAACCCGGTCAAGACGAACGTGACGGTGGCCCTCACCGACGAGCCGGCCGACACGCGCTCCGGAACGCCGACGGTGTACCTCGGCCTGAACGAGGACGGCGCGGTCGTGCAGGCGGGGTATTCCGCCGCCACCGCCTCGCTCGGCTACGGCTCGCTCAGCTTCGTCGACGCGGTGAAGAACGAGCACCTCATCGAGAAGACGCTGCAGGAAGCCGGCGTCGACGTGCCCGAGGGTTCCGCGGAGCTGCCGGCCGACAAGACCGCGTACTCCGAGTACGCGAGCGACGGCACGACGCTCGTCAAGGAGTCGTACTCGTTCTCCGGAACGGTCGACCTGGACGGCGCGGCGCACGAATGGTCGGCGGTGCTGCTGTACAACTACTCCACCGCGAACACGTCCGGCAACCTCGCCGACACCATCCGCATCGTCTACGTCTACATCAACGCGTAAGGTTCGCCCCCTCCACGGAGGGGGCGTTTTTTTCTCATGGCGCGGCGGAGGGCTCGGGATCCGTGCGTCCTTCTCCGCGCCGGTTCGCGCGCCGCGCGCTGCGCGGATCGGCGCGCGGCGCGCGTTCCCGCCCGCCAGCCCTCTTCGCGCCATGAAACCCGCACGTCTCCTGCCGCCGCCCCGAGGGAACGGCGCTTTTCGCCCATTGACCTTCTCGAACGTTGCGGGTAGAGTTGACCGCGAAGCAATAACCGACGAAAGAGGGGCACCTATGATCGATCGGGGCACGTGCAAGACCATGCTGCGCGAGAGCGCGCGACTCATGCTGGAGCATGCCGAGCGCTTAAGCGACATCGACTCCCGGTTCGGCGACGGCGACCACGGCATCACCGTTACGAAGATCGCCAAGCTCGTGAACGAGCGCATCGAGGCGTGGGACGACGCCTCCATCAAGGACTTCCTCGACGATCTGGGCATGGACGTCATGGCCGTGCGCGGCGGCTCCGCGGGCCCGCTGTACGGCACGCTCATCGGCGGCCTGGGCGCCCAGCTCGGCGACGACGAGAACGAGCTTTCCGCCGACGCCGTGCGCCGCATGTTCGCCGGCTGCCTGGCCGAGATGCAGGATATCACCACGGCGCAGGTGGGCGACAAGACCATGATGGACGCCCTGATCCCCGCCGTGAAGGCCGCGCAGGCGTGCGCCGCCCCGGACGACGGCCCCGTCGACGTGCTCATGGCCGCGGCCGAGGCCGCGGAGGAGGGCGCCCGGGCATCCGAGGGCTTCGCTTCCAAGTTCGGCCGCGCGCGCAGCTACGGCGATCGGACCATCGGAACGCCCGATGCGGGAGCCGTGTCCACCTCGCTGTTCTTGCGCGGGCTGGCGAACGGCGCCTCGCTGCCGCGCTCGTAGGGAACCCGGCCTGCCGCATCGCGCGGCGGGCCTTTCTTTTCCGGCTGTCAAACGACTGAGGAGGAGCACCATGCAGATGAAGAAGTTCATCAACGACCCCGACAACCTCACCGCGGAGCTGCTCGAGGGCCTGGCCCTGGCCAACCCCGACATTCTCGAGCTGGGCGAGGACAACATGGTCATCAACAAGAAGCTGGCCGAGGCCGACCGCGTGACCATCGTGACGCAGGGCGGCAGCGGCCACGAGCCGGCCATCGAGGGCTTCGTGGGCGAGGGCATGGTGGACATCGACGTGGTGGGCGACATCTTCGCCGCGCCCGGCCCGCAGGCCTGCGTCGACGCCATCAAGCTGGCCGACAAGGGCAAGGGCGTGCTCTACATCGTGCTCAACCACGCCGGCGACATGCTGACGGGCAACATGACCATGAAGCAGTGCAAGAAGCAGGGCCTCAACGTGGTCAAGGTGGTCACGCAGGAGGACGTGTCGAACGCCCCGCGCGAGAACGCCGACGACCGCCGCGGCCTCGTGGGCTGCATCCCCACCTACAAGATCGCCGGCGCCGCGGCCGCCGAGGGCAGAAGCCTCGAGGAGGTGGCGGCCGTCGCACAGCGCTTCGCCGACAACATGGCGACGCTGGCCGTGGCCGTGCGCGGCGCCACGCATCCGCAGACGGGCACGCTGCTGGCAGAGCTCGGCGACGACGAGATGGAAATCGGCATGGGCCAGCACGGCGAGGAGGGCGGCGGCCGCCAGCCCCTGAAGTCTGCCGACGAGACGGCCGCCATTATGGTGAACGCGCTCGTGAAGGACATCGGCATCGAGCCGGGCGAGCGGGTCATGCTCATCATCAACGGCTCGGGCGCCACCACGCTCATGGAGCAGCTCATCGTGTACCGCGCCGCGGTCAAGGAGCTGGCGAAGCAGGACATCGAAGTGGTGGCGAACTTCGTGGGCGAGATGCTGACCGTGCAGGAGCAGGCCGGGTTCCAGATGTTCATGGCGCGCATGGACGACGAGCTGCTGCGCCTATGGAACGCCCCCTGCACCACGCCGTACCTGAAGAAGTAGGGGAGGCCCATGCTCGTATCTTTGAGAACCGTCCTCGCCTGGGCGGAAGAGAACGACTGCGCGGCCGCCGCCTTCGACACGCCGAACCTCGAGCTTTTGCTCGCGGCCATCGGCGCGGCCGAGGAACGCGACGAGCCGGTCATCATCCAGCACGCGCAGCTGCACGAGGAGGAGACGTCCATCGACGTGATCGGCCCCATCATGGTGGCGCGCGCCGAGGCCTCGCGCGTTCCCGTGTGCGTGATGCTCGACCACGGCGAGGATATCGACTACGTGCGCCGCGCCCTCGACCTGGGGTTCTCGGCCATCATGATCGACGGCTCGCAGCTTCCCTACGAGGAGAACGTGGCGTTGACGCTGGGCGCGGTGGAGCTGGCCCACGAGTACGGCGCCGACGTGGAGGCCGAGATCGGCTTCACCACGGGCCACGAAGGGCTCGAGAACGCCGACGACGACCGGGAGAACGTGTACACCGACCCCGACGAGGCCGCGCGCTTCGTGGCCGACACGGGCATCGACGCCCTCGCGGCCAGCGTGGGCACGGTGCACGGCTTCTACCGGGCCGAGCCGAACCTCGATTTCAAGCTGATCGAGGAGCTGCGCATCCGCTGCGGCGTGCCGCTCGTCATGCACGGGGGCAGCGGCCTGTCGTGCGAGGACACGCGGGCGGCCATCCGTGCCGGCATCCGCAAGATCAACTACTTCAGCTACATGAGCAACGCGGGCGTGCGCGCCGTCGAGGCGCTCATCGCCGAAGAGCACCCGAAGTACTTCCACGCCCTGGCCAACGCGGCGACCGCCGCCATGCAGGCCGACGCGGAAGCCGCCATGGACATGTTCAGTATGGTTCCGTCGGCCTGACGGCCGTCGGAACCAGCCGACGCTGCGGCTGGCTGTGGCACCCGATCTTCGCGCGATCCCGGATACTCGCGTACCAAAGTACGCTTCGCCTCTGCGATCCCACGAATCTCGGGCACCGCAGCCAGCCTCGCTGACTTACTACGCCAACCTGGAGACGAGAGGAGATCGGTATGACCGCAACCTATATGCACATCGGCATCCCCATCACGGAGAAGAAGCCGAACATGATCTACAACGAGGCCATGAAGTTCTGGGTGTCGAACGTCGACGACTACGACTACAAGGTGGAGTACCTCAAGTTCGAGGAGGGCACGCCCTTCCCCGAAGAGCTGCATCGTCGCTGGCACGTGGCCTACGCGGTGGACGATCTGGACCGGTACGTCGACGATGCCGACCGCGTCATCTGCGACCCCATGGACGCGGGTCCCGGTGTGCGTCTGGCCTTCGTCGAGAAGGACGGCGCCGTGATCGAGCTCTACGAGGACAAGAACTAGCGATTGGCGGTTGAGCGCGGCCCCGAAGACGGGGCCGCCGCTTTTCCGGATCGGCTTGACGGCGAAACCCCCGATCCGCGGCAGGAATCGATCGGTTTGGTAATCCCGCAGATTCGCTTTGTTTTACGCTTTGAACATGCGACCTGGAAAAACGCCTTCGATCACGCTCGGCAGACCCGAAACGCCGCGGCCGGATCCTCTCCAAGATTACCAAACCGGTCGATTATTGCCGTTCGACGACGTTCCCGCTTCCTGGCTGATTCTTACTCGGCCTTTTCGACCTGGCGGATCAGCTGGACGCGCTCGGGGGTGATGGTGGGGATGCGCACGAACATGAGATACAGCAAAAACGCGCTGACGCATCCGAGGATAGCCCAGACGAGGGGCTTCTGCACGAACCAGGCGGACAGGCCCATGAGCGTGAACGACACGGCCAGGATGCGCACCTTCGTGCCGAGCGGGATGCCTCCGGCTTCTTTGAACGCGGCGACGTAGGTGCGGTACACCCGGGTCGAGATGATCCAGGCGTGGCAGCGCGGCGAGGATTTCGCGAACAGGAACGTCGCGAGCAGCAGCAGCGGGGTGGTGGGCAGCACGGGCACGAACACGCCGATGCAGCCGATGATGCAGGCCGTCCAAGCGCCGGCGAGCATGAGGTAACGAACGATGCGATTCATGACGTCCTTTCCGTCGCGTAAGGCGGTACAGGCTGCAGCCAGTATACCGAAGAGGCTCGCATCGCGATCGTGCGATCGTCGGAACATGGGAAATTAACGGGTTTTGCCCACCTTGCTGAAGATGCGGATCCAAAACCCGGACGAAAAACCCTCATGATTTTCTTGCATCTTAAAAATCCCGTGCTACAATAAGCAAGTTGTTTGTTCAAGCGAGGGGAGACCCTCCACCTGGTTCGGCGCTTTGGCTGCTGATGGGTCGCTCGAATACCGGCTACAAAGCCTGAATACGAATGCGAAACCCGTATGCTCCCAAAGCTACGGGTTTTTATTATGGCGCGGAAGCGCGATGGATTGGGAGGTGAGCGCGATAGCTGCTCAGGAGCCTCGGCTCAACGAAGAGATCACGGTTCGCGAATGCCGTTTGATCGGCTTCGATGGCGAACAGATGGGTATTTACGTGACGGCGGAAGCCCAGCGGGTGGCCGACAACCAGGGGCTCGACCTCGTGGAAATCGCGCCGAACGCGGAACCGCCCGTGTGCCGCATCATGGATTACGGCAAGTTCAAGTACGACCAGGCCATCAAGGCCAAGCAGGCTCGCAAGAACCAGAGCAAGGTCGAAACGAAGGAAATGAAGTTCCGGCCGAAGATCGACGTGGGCGACTACACGACGAAGAAGAAGCACGTCATGCGCTTCCTCGAAGCCGGCAACAAGGTGAAGATCACCATCATGTTCCGCGGTCGCGAAATGGCGCACCCGGAGCTGGGTCTCACCATCCTGGAGCGTCTGGCCGACGACCTGAAGGACGAAGCGGTCATCGAGAACCAGCCCAAGATGGAAGGCCGCAACATGCACATGCTCATCGCCCCGCTGCCTGCGGCAGTCGCGGCGAAGAAAAAGAAAGAGAACGAGAAGAAAGAAGAAGGGAACGACCATGCCTAAGATGAAGACTCATCGCGGCACCGCGAAGCGATTCCGCGTTACCGGTTCCGGCAAGATCATGCGCTCGAAGGCGTTCAAGAGCCACATCATGACGAAGAAGAGCCAGAAGCGCAAGCGCAACTTCCGCCATGAAACCGAAGTGGCCACGGCTGACCAGAAGGTCATCGCCCGTAACCTCGGCCTCCGCTAATCGAAAAGGAACAGTGATAGAACATGCCTCGTGTCAAGCGCGCAGTCAGCGCCCATAAGAAGCGTCGTACCGTCCTCAATCGCGCCAAGGGCTACTACGGTGCGAAGTCCCGTTCTTACCGTGCCGCGAAGGAGCAGGTGCAGCATTCGCTCCAGTACATGTACCGCGACCGCCGCAACAAGAAGCGCGAGATCCGCCGTCTGTGGATCACCCGCATCAACGCGGCCGCCCGCATCAACGGTATGAGCTACTCGGTGCTCATGAACGGCCTCAAGAAGGCAGGCGTGCAGCTGGACCGCAAGGTGCTGTCCGACATGGCCATCAACGATCCCGCGGCGTTCACCGCCATCACCGAGGTCGCCAAGAAGGCTCTGTAGGCTTCGCGTCTATGCAAAAACAGCGCCCCGTCGGATAAGCCGGCGGGGCGCTTTCGTTAGGGGAGGATTTTCCTGCCGGCTTTCCTGCTACGACTCGATGGCTCCGAGGACTTCTTCGTCGTTATGCCATTCGTCCGTGCCGATGAGAGTGTGGGCGAGATACGCCTCGGCTGCATCTCGGGCGCTTCCTGCTTGGTTGGACACTACTTCGATATCGGCTGCTTGCAGCGCTTCCACGGCGTCGCGCTCGATGATGCCGGTGATGACCGCCGTCACATCGAGCTCGCGCAGCACCGCGGCGATGCGGGCAGGGGTCTGATGAGGGTTCGGCATGTTCTGGCACTCGACGATGATGCCCCGTTCGATCCTATAGCAGGTGAAGCTTGCGCAATGTCCGAAATAGGGAGATACGGCCAGTCCTTCGCTCGCCACCGCTATTCTCATGTGATTCCTTTCGTCGCTTCGTGGAAATAACGATACCGCGCTTGGCCGATTGTGTATCCGCTCTTTCGCTCAACGGGGATAAATAGTAAGCTGAACGACATGGATACCGAACCTCTGCAGAGCATCGACGTTGCGATCGTGGGAGCCGGCGTTGCCGGCGCGACGACGGCGCGTGCATTGGCGCGCTGGCGTCTGAACGTCGTGGTGCTTGAGGCAGGCAACGATGTGGCCTGCGGCGCGACGCGAGCGAACTCTGGCATCGTGCATGCCGGCTACGACCCTTTGCCTGGAACGCTCAAGGCTCGCTTCAACGCGGCCGGGTCCAAGCTGTTTCCGCAATGGGCCGACGAGCTGGGATTCTCCTACGTCCGCAACGGCTCGCTCGTGCTCGCGTTCTCCGATGAGGAGCTGGCCAGCATACGGCGCCTCGTGGCGCGCGCGGCGGAGAACGGCGTGGAAGGCGTGCGCGAGCTGGACGCCGCCGAAGTGCGCGCGCTCGAACCGCATGCGAGCCCGCACGTGCGCGGCGGCCTGCTGGCCGAGACGGGCGCCATTTGCGACCCGTACGAGGTTGCCCTGTTCTCGGCAGAGCAGGCGGCGCTGCACGGCACGGCGTTCCGCTTCAACGAGCGCGTCGTGTCCGTCGAGCGCCTGGCCGCGGGCTCGCCCTCGTCCGCGCGCTATCTGCTGTCCACCTCGACAGGCGCGCGGTACGCGGCGCGCGCGGTGGTGAACGCCGCCGGCGTGTTCGCCGACGAGCTGAACAATGCCGTGAGCGCGCATCGCCTGCGCATCGCGGCGCGGCGCGGCGAGTACTGCCTGTACGATTCCGAGTACGGCCCGCTGTTCTCGCATACCGTGTTTCAGGCGCCGTCGTCAGCGGGCAAGGGCGTGCTCGTGACGCCCACCGTGCACGGCAACCTGCTGGTGGGGCCGAACGCCGTGGAGCAGGCGAGCAAGACCGACCTGTCCACGAGCGCGGAGGGGCTGCGCTTCGTGCTGGACGCCGCGAAGAAGACGTGGCCCGACGCCGGCGCGCGCGGCATGATCGCGAACTTCGCAGGGCTGCGCGCCTCGAACGCCGACGGCGACGACTTCGTCATCGGCGAACCGGACGACGCGCCCGGGTTCTTCAACATCGCCTGCTTCGACTCGCCGGGGCTCACCTCGGCTCCGGCCGTAGCCGAGCACGTGGCGCAGGCGGTGGCGGAACAGCTGGGCGCGGAGGCGAACGGGGAATTCCAGGCGAGTCGCGAGCGCTGCAAGCCGTTCGCCGAGCGCGACGAGGCCGAGCGTGCGCGCGCCATCGAGGCCGACCCGCGGTGGGGGCACATCGTGTGCCGCTGCTGCGAGGTGACCGAGGCCGAGATCGTGGCCGCGCTGCACGCTCCGCTGCCCGTGCTGTCGCTCGACGCGCTGAAGTGGCGCACGCGCGCGATGATGGGGCGCTGCCACGGCGGGTTCTGCTCGCCGGAGATCGCGCGCATCGTGGCGCGCGAGACGGGCGTGGCGCCCGACGTGCTGGACAAGCGCCTGCCGGGATCGCCCGTGGTGGCCGCTTCGCGCCCCGATTACGCGGAGCTGGCGCGCAAGGGCGAGCGGTCGGAGGCGCAGGACGCGGAGCGCGAGCGCGCGCATGTCTACGACGTGGCGGTGGCGGGCGGCGGGGCAGCCGGCATCGCCGCAGCCCAGGCGGCCGCGCAGCAGGGCGCGCGCGTGCTTTTGCTCGACCGCGAGGAGAAGCTGGGCGGCATCCTCAAGCAGTGCGTGCACAACGGGTTCGGGCTGCACCGCTTCGGCGTGGAGCTGACGGGTCCCGAGTACGCGCAGCGCGAGATCGACGCGCTTGCGGACGCGGGCTCGGTGGACGTGCTGGCGGGTGCCAGCGTGACGTCCGTCGATCCGGGGCGCCCGGACGACGGAGCGCCGCTCACGGTGCACGCGGTGGACGCGCGCGGCGCGCATGCCATCGCGGCGCGCGCCGTGGTGCTGGCCACCGGCTCGCGCGAGCGCGGGCTGGGCGCGCTCAACCTGGCGGGCTCGCGTCCGTCGGGCGTGTTCTCGGCGGGCAGCGCGCAGAACTTCATGAACCTCCAAGGGTGCCTGCCCGGACGTCGCGCGGTGATCCTCGGGTCGGGAGACATCGGGCTGATCATGGCGCGCCGTTTGGCGTCGCAGGGGGCCGAGGTGGTGGGCGTGCACGAGCTGATGCCGCATCCGTCCGGTCTGCGTCGCAACGTGGTGCAGTGCCTGGACGACTTCGGCATCCCGCTGCACCTCAGCTCCACGGTGACGCGGCTGGAAGGGGAGGGTCGCCTGAGCGCGGTGTACGTGTCGCAGGTGGATCCCGAGACGATCCAGGTGATCCCCGGCACCGAGCAGCGCATCGCGTGCGACACGCTGCTGCTGTCGGTGGGCCTCGTGCCCGAGAACGAGGTGGCGAAGTCGGCCGGGGTGGGGCTCGATCCCGTCACCGGCGGAGCGCGGGTGGACAACCGTTTGGCTACCGACGTTCCCGGCGTGTTCGCCTGCGGCAACGCGCTGCACGTGCACGATCTGGTGGACCATGCGTCGCAAGAGGGCGAGCGCGCGGGCGCCGCCGCGGCCGCTTATGCGCGGCAGGCGGCCTCGGGCGCCTCGGCCGCGCGCGATGCGCATGTCGCCGTTCCCGTGATGGCGGGCGAGGACGTGCGCTACGTGGTGCCGCAGAGCATCGACGCCGCCACGCCGCCCGACGAGAAGCTCATGCTGTCGCTGCGCGTCGCGCGCACGGTGAACGAGCCGCGCTTCGTGGTGGAGGGGATCGACGAAGCCGGCCGGGTGCGCGAGCTGAAGCGCGCGAAGACGATGATCGCCGTGCCCGCCGAGATGGTGCTCGTCGTCCTGCCCGCGGGCGCCGCGGCGGGGTGCTCGGCCGTGCGCGTGCGCGTCGAGGGCCGCGACGAGGCCGCGCGCGTGGCCGACGAGACCGGCATGGCCGGAGGAGGCGCCGACTGATGCAGTTCGCTACCGACATCGCCGCCTACACGTGCATCTGCTGCCCGCTGGGCTGCCGTATAGAGGTCGCGCTCGACGAGAACGGGCAGGTGAGCGAGGTTTCCGGCTATACCTGCAAGCGCGGGGCCGACTACGCGGCGCAGGAGGCCGTCGCCCCCGAGCGCATGGTGACCGCCGTGCTGTGCGTGTCCGGCTGCCTGGAGCCGGTCAGCGTGAAGACGCAGCGTCCCGTGCCGAAAGCCGCTATGAAGGACGTGCTGGCCGCCGTCGCCGCGCTGCGGCTCGACGCGCCGGTCGCGGCCGGAGACGTGCTGATCGAGGACGTATGCGGCACCGGCGTGGCCGTCGTCGCCACGAAAAGCGTATGCTGAGCGAACGCGACCCCCGTCGGGCCGTTGTCGATGGGAAGGGCTTCCGATATGAACGATGAATCCGAGCGGATCGAGCAAGGATCCCATCCGGAGCGCGAGGAGGGAAACGGCGCCCGCACGGCCGCTACGGCTCTGGTCGCCTTCGGCACGCTCGTGCTGCTGTTCGCCGCGGCCGTGGTGGTGTTCCTGCTGATCGCGGAGTTGACGCGCGGCCAATGGATGCTGGCCGGCAGCGCCGTCGTCGTGCTGGCGTTCCTGCTGTGGCTGGGCAACCGCCTCGTCCACGTGGCCGCCAACCAGAACAAGAACCCCTTGGGCTAAGAGGTTGCCGCGCGCGGGTGTCGGCCTCGACGAGGCGGCGCTGAGGTTGCAGCCGGCGTTCGGCGGCGCGGACTCAGCGGCGAGCACGGTTTCACGAACCCATATGCGGCAAAATCGGGGTTTTGGCAGTTTTCGCGCCCTTCGCCGAACAGCTTCCAAGCAAACCCCCAGTTCACGGTTTGCCGAAACGGGAACATGGTCGTCATGGGCACCTCGAGACTGCCAAACCCCCGGTTTTGCCGCACGTTGGACCCGAAGTTCGCGCTGCCGGGTCTTCTCGCATGCCTTACAACGCAGAAGGAGTAATGCGGCGGGCGGCGGGAACCGGGGATGCTTCGCTTCCCGCCGTCCATGACGTCTATTTGCGCTTGCCGCCTCTGCTGCGCTGCTGGGCGAGGCTGGCGCGATGAGCGCGGCCCGGACGGAGATCGGGACCGCCCTTCTTCGCCGAAGACTGCGCGGGGCGCGCGCCTCCGGACGCGGGCTTGCCGCTGCGCTGGCCGGGCTGCCCTTGCTTCGCGTTCGCCCGGCCCGGCTGCTGGCGGTTCGGCTGGGCGCCCTTCGACGCGACGGGCTTCTTCGGCGCCTTGCGCTTCGGGGCGTTTTTCGGCGCGTCTTCGGCCTGCGCCTGCTCGCGGGCCTTGGCCTTCTTGCGCTCGCGCGCGGCCATCTCCTTGGCGGCCTGCTTGATCTCGGGGTCGCGGCGCGCGTCGGCGCGGGCGGCCTTGCCCGCGGCCTCTTCGGCGGCCTGCTCGGCATCGAACGAAGGCACCTCCATCTCGGGAATGGGGCGCTTGATGAGCTTCTCGATGTCGCGAAGCGCGTCGGCCGTCTCGGGGCTTACGAACGACACGGCGAAGCCCGCGGCGCCCGCTCGACCCGTGCGGCCGATGCGGTGGACGTAATCCTCGGGCTGGGTGGGCAGGTCATAGTTCACGACGTAGTCCACTTCCTCCACGTCGATGCCGCGCGCCAGCACGTCGGTTGCCACGAGCACGCCCGTCTTGCCGGCGGCGAAGTTGTCGAGCGCGCGGCGGCGCTGCGCCTGGCTGCGGTCGGAGTGGATAGCCTCGGCGGTGTAGCCCGCGCGCTTGAGGCGGCGGCACGTGGAATCGGCGCGGCTGCGCGTGCGGGCGAACACGATGACGCGGTCGGAGCCCTTCTCGGCCAGCACGGCCTTGAGCAGCGCCGGCTTGAGGGTCTGCGCCACGTGGACGATGTACTGCTCTACGGTGTCGGCCGTCTCGCCCTTGTGGGCGATCTCGACGAACGCCGGGTCGTGCAGCAGCTTGCCCACGCTGTTCTTGATGGACGCGTCGATGGTGGCCGAGAACAGCAGCGTCTGGCGCGAGGCGGGCGTGGCGCCGATGATCTTCTTCATGGCCGGCCAGAAGCCCATGTCCAGCATGCGGTCGGCCTCGTCCAGCACGAGCACCTCCACGTCGCCGAGGCGCACGGCGCCCTGTTCCATGAGGTCGACCAGGCGGCCCGGCGTGGCGATGAGGATGTCCACGCCGTGCTTGAGCTTGTTGATCTGCGGGGTGTAGGACAGGCCGCCCACCACGGTGAGGATGCGGTGATGCGTGGAGGCGGCGATGGCGGTGCACACCTCGCCGATCTGCTGGGCCAGCTCGCGCGTGGGGGTGACCACGAGCATGAGCGGGCCCTGCCCGCCCTTGGCATGGCCCAGGCGGTCGAGCGAGGGCAGCGAGAAGGCCGCGGTCTTGCCGGTGCCGGTCTTGGCGGCGGCGATGAGGTCGCGCCCTTCGAGCGCGAGAGGGATGGCCTGCTCCTGGACGGGCGTGGGCGCTTCGTAGCCCAGGCGCGCGACGGCTTCAAGAGCCTGGTCGGACAGGCCGAGTTCGTTGAATTGCTTCATTTGTCTCTGTTTTCTGTGTCGGTGCGGCACGGGTGCCGCTGATTGCAGGTGCGGGGTCGATCCGCCGCGTCATGCATTTCGGAAGATCGAGGCGCAACCGAGCGAACGTCGGGCGCCGAACAACCAGTATACGCTCATCGGTCGACCTCCGGTCCGATGAGCGCATAATGCACAAACCTGGTACCAAGCCGACGCGAAACCCCGTCTGCGCCCTTAGCGGATGTGGGCGGGCTTCTTTCCCCAGTAGAAGTGCAGCAGGTGCTTGCGGTAGCGCGGGTCGTCGGGGTTCTTCGGCGCGGCTATCAGGCGCAGCGTGGCGTTCGCGATGTCCTCGGCGGCGTTCGGGTGGCGCAGGAAGCTGCCGTTGATCAGCATGGCGTGGGCGCTTTCGGGGTTGCGCGCCACGTGGCGCAGCGTGTCCAGCAGCTCGCGCGCCGTGGTCACGTGCATGGCGGCGCCCAGCGAGGTGAGCATCTGCACGTTCACCTTCTCCTGGCCGTACGCTTTGCCCAGAAGGATCATCGGGACCTGCGCGCACAGGCACTCGGTAACCGTGAGGCCTCCCGACTTGCAGATGACCAGGTCGCTGGCCGCCATGAGCGCAGCCATGTCGTCCACGTAGTCGAGTACGGTGGCGTTGGAGAGCCCCAGATCGTCGCATTCCTGGCGCAGGTGGCGCGCGTAGTCGGCGTCGCTTCCGGCCACGAACACGAAGTGCAGCGTGTCGTCGAAGCCGTGCAGGTAGGGCAGCAGCTTGTCCAGCGCGGTGCGGAAGTGCACGTAGGGGCGGGGCAGGTACGCGCCCGCCAAGGCCAGCACGATGCGCCTATCCTGGGGCAGCTCCAACTGCTCGCGCACGGAGGGGCGGTCGTAGGCGCGGCGGAAATCGTCGCGCGTGGGGATGCCGGTGATGAGGATGCTCTCCTCGGGCACCTTGCGCGGGCGCAGCGTCTCGGCCATCGACTCGTTCGCGACGCAGAACAGATCGGCGGCCTTGTGCGGCCAGAGGCCCTCGGTCTCGTAGTCGGTGGGAACGCACACGATGGGGTAGTGCTGGCCGGTCAGCATGCGCGCCGCCACGGCCACGTTGGCGGCGGTGATGTGCGTGCACACGATGGCCAGCGGCTGCCTGTCGCGCACGTAGTCGGTGAACTTCGAGTACATGAGGTGCGACCAGATGGAGCCGCCGCCCCACAGAAGCCGTCCGGTGAGCGTGAAGCGCCAGGTGAGGTCGTAGATGGGACGCGTGGCGCCCGTGAACAGCGACGCAGCGTTGTTTCCGTCGAACACGATGCGGCCGTAATCCAGCACGTCGATCACCTCGATGTCGAGGTCGTCGGGGATGGGAGGCTGGCCGTCCGTCCGCTCGCCGTCCGCGTCGCGCATGAGCTCGAACGCCTGCGCGACGGCGTAGGCAGCGCTGCGGTGGCCGGAGCCCACCGATGCGTGCATCACGATGACCAGGGGCTTCTTCAGCTCGTCTTCGGGAGGCGCGAGCGCGCCGTCGTCGGCGTCCGCCAGCTCGATAGAGGCGGGTTCGTTTTCCGGCGCGAGCGGGCGCGCAGTGTTCTCGTCGGTGTCCATGTCATAATCATACCGCAAACGGGCGGCGTTCGGTGCGAGCGTGCGGGGCGCCCATCGCATCGCCGCATCTGGGAGCGGCTCGACGGCGATGCGCGGGAGCGGGTTGATCCGGCAGGCTCTCCGGCGTCCGACGTTCGCCGGCTCGCCCACGCGGCGGCGGGTCCGATGAAGCGCGAACATGTCGATTGCGGCACATGTTGGCACACGAAAGACGCAGGCAAAGAAAAAGGCCGGAAGCGATGAGCTTCCGGCCTGGCATTTCGTGGTGCCCCCAACGGGAATCGAACCCGTGTCTCAGCCTTGAAAGGGCCGCGTCCTGACCTCTAGACTATGGGGACGGCTTGCGCGATTCCTAGCTGGAAAAGCAGCCTGAACATTATTACAAAGCGAGCGCGTCATTGCAAGCGTTTTTTTCGAAAGCGAGCGGACGCGCCTTGCGGCAGCAGGTTGGGCAGCTGCGATACCGCCACGCCCAGCATGATGACGGCTATTCCGGCCGTCTGAAGCGCGTCCACGGGTTCGGACAGGACGAGCACCGATATCGCTATTCCGCATGGCAGCTCCGACGATGCCATGATGGTGGACAGCCCCGCCGAGAGGTGCGGCGTTCCGATGCCGAACAGCACCACGGGCACGAACAGCCCGAATACGCCCAGGATCAGCCCGTACTTCCAAATGCCGGCCTGCAGCGCGCCGCTTGAGAAGTAGTCGGGGCACACGGCGAAGCCGAGGATGCACGCGCCCAGGCACACGACGAGTCCGCGCTCGATTGGCGGCAGGTCGCAGCCGACGCGCGCCGACAGGAACATGAACGTCGCGCAGCTGACGGCCGACAGCAGCGCGCAGAGGATGCCGAGCGGGTCGAGATGACCCACCGTGTTCGAGAACAGGCCGCTCGCCAAGAGGGTGCCTCCGAGGATGACGGCCGCCGCGACGATTTCAGCGAGGCGGGGTTTGCGACGGGTGGCGACCACCTGGAATACGATGCCGATCCAGGTGAATTGGAACAGCAGCGTGATGGCCACGGACACGGGCAGCATGGTGAGCGCGAAGTTGTACAGCACGCAGGTGGTGCATGTGGCGAGGCCCAGCCCCAGCAAGGACAGCACGCGCTTGGGCGACAGCGGTACAGGGCGCTTGCCGAGGACGGTCAGCGCGGCCAAGGCGACGGCGAACAGCAGCGCGCCGAAGAACGCCTGGCTGGCGGCGGTTTGGGTCCACGAGAACCCCTCGGCGAGCGCGCATTTGATCGTGGCGGCCATCACGCCGTAGCTGGCGCCGCCGAGGAACACGACGGCGGAGTATTTCAAGGTGTTCTTCTGCATGGCGGCCATTGTAGCGCACGCCCGCGCGGCGGGCGAGTACAATAGGCGGCATGCCTTTTCAACATCACATACTCGACCATGCGGGCGACGTGCTGGACGCCGCCCGCGCATATCTGGAATCGTGGCTGGCGGCGGGTCTCGCGCCCGTGCTGCTGGTTCCCAGTCCCGCCGCTGCCGACCGCGTGCGCCGCGCGCTCGCGGAGGGGCCGTGCGCGCTGGGAGCGCGCGTGGAGACGCCTATGATGTGGGTGCGCGACAGGTGGGATCTGTTCGGCGACGGGCGCCGCATCGTGTCGTCGTTCGATCGCGCATTGCTCGTGCGCCGCGCCTGCTTGGAGACCGAACGGACGGCGCTTGAAGCCACGCCGGGCGTCGTCGGCCTGCTCGCGCGCTTGGCGCGCGAGGCGTTGCCGCATCTGACGGCGCCGGTCGCCGCAAACGCCGGTCTGAGCGCGGCCGAGCGCGATGCGCTCATGGTGCTCGAGCGTTACGCGGAGCTTCTGCAGGAGGCGGGGTGCTGCGAATCGTCGCAGGCGGCGGCTCTGCTTCCCGAGGCTATGGAGGCGCCCGCGCCCCTTGTGCTGGCCGGGTTCGACGACCTTGACTGCGCTGAGGAGCGGATGACGGCCGCGCTCGCGCAGCGGACCGACGTCGTTCGCCTCGATGACGGCTGCCGCGCCCCGTCGGGTGCCGACGGGCGCGCCTCCGAGCTGCAAGGGCTGTTGGAGCGTCTGTTCAAGCCCGCGATGCCCGAGCCTCTGCGCCCGACGGGGCGGGTGCGCTTCTTGCTTCCGGCGGGACGCTACGCCGCGCCGACCCTCGTGGCGAGCACGGTGGCGCAGGCCGTGGCCGACGAGCGCCTCCGCGCGGTCGAGGAGGGGCGCGATCCGCTGCCCGTTGCGGTGACTGCCCGCGATCCTCGCGCGTTGTTCGACGACGTTGCGGGCGCGCTGCTCGAAGCGGGCGCCGCCTCGGCCGTGAGTGCGAGCCGGGCGTTCGCCGACACCGCGTTCGGACGCGCGTTTCTCGCTCTGCACGCGTTCGCCTGCGGCGCATGGAGCATCGCGCAGGCGTCCGACTTCGCGCTCGGACCGTTCTCGGGCATCGGGATCCGAACGGCCTGCGAGCTGGATGCCGCGTGGCGCGGGGACCGCACGGTCGAGCGCGCGCGCATCGCGGCCGATCTCGCCCGCGAAAGCGAGGCGGCGGCCGACGCGCTGACGGCGCTGGAGGCGGGCGACGCGGACGGCGCGCTCGCGGGGTTCGAGGCGCGCCTGCGCGCACGTACGGACCTCGATCCGGCGTTTCGCGCGGAGCAACTGGCGGCCGTGTCGTGCGCGCGCAGGTTCGCGGCGGCATGCAGTCGCGCGAACGCGGTGTTCGACGGCGCATTGCCGTTGCTGGAGCGCATGCCGGTTTCCTCAAGCGCTCGGTCGGCGCGCGACGAAGGCGCGCGCCCCGACGCGCTGTTCATGTCGCTCGACGAGGCGGCCGAGCTTCCCGCGTGCTCTTGCGCCGCGCTCGTGCTGTGCGATCTCGACGCGGGCTCCTACCCGGTGCGGCTCGTCGAGGACGGCGGCACGCTGCTTCTGGAGAAGCTGGGCCTCGGCCGCCCCGCAGACGCGCTCGCCGCCTCCCGCCGCCGATTCTTCCGCGCGCTTTCGAGCGCCTGCGAGACGGTGGTGTGCGAGCGCGTGCTGAACACCGAGGATGCGAACGAGGCGTATCCGTCGGTTATGTTCGAGGAGCTGCTCGACTGCTACCGGGAAGCGGATGCGGGCGAGGACGACCGGGCGACGGGGCTTCCCAAGCCGCTCGTCGCCTTCGCCATGCTGGCAGGGGAGGACGCGCTCCACGACAACCTCGCGCTCGTCTGCGAGGGTGTGCAGCCGCGCGTAGGCAAAGGAGGGGCGACGCTGTCCTGGGAGCTGTCGGCCGCGGGCGCGGTGTCGCCCGAGCAGCGCCCGCGCATCGTGCTGCCGCGCTCGCCGCGCGAGGGGCTGCGCGGCGCCGACGCCGCGTTGGCGCTGTCGCCGTCTGCGCTGGAAAGCTACCTTGAATGTCCCTACAAGTGGTTCGCTCTGCGCCGTCTTCGCCTGTCGGAGCCGGACGCCGGGTTCGGGCCTCTCGAGATGGGCAGCTTCTCCCACAACGTGCTGCGTAGCTTCTACGAGCATTTCCGCGAGGCGGGGCATGCGAAGGTGGACTCCGCGACGCTTCCCGAAGCGCGCGCGCTTCTAGGCGAGACGTTCGACCGCCATCTGGAATCGCAACGCAACCTCAAGCGCTCGGTCAACCCGTTGATCCCGCGCACCGCCTTCGAACGCGCCGAGACGGCCGATCTGAGGAAGAGGCTCGTCCGGTTCCTCGACCGCGAGGCGCTGCTGCTGCCGGGCTTCGAGCCCGTGCGCTTCGAGTTCGATTTCGGCTCGAGCGAGCCGTTCCCGTACGCAGGATGCCTGCTGCGCGGCAGTGTGGACCGCATCGACGTGAACGGGGCCGGCCAGGCGGTGGTTATCGACTACAAGGGGTCGCTCAATGGCGACTACGCGCTGGATTCGGCATCGCCCGCCGCGCAGGCGGGCGGCGCGGTGCTTCCCCATAAGGTGCAGACGCTCATGTACGCTCAGGTGGCGCGCAAGGTGCTGGGTCTCGACGTGGTGGGTGCGCTGTACGTGTCGTACGGCCGCGATCGGCGCGTCTCGGGCGCCTTCGACCGCACGGTCGTGGGCGAGCGAGACGTGCCCGGCATCGACGTCGAGCGCTGCGGCGTGCCGGGGCCGGCAGGCGAGGCGCTGGGCGTCTCGTCGTTCGGCGAGCTGGTGGACGCGGTGGAGGATCGCATCGCCCGGGCCGTGCGCACGCTGGCCGACGGCTGCATCGGTCCCGATCCGCGCGGGGGAGACCCGTGCGGGTATTGCCCCGTGCTCGCCTGCGAGAAAAGGATGGGCGCATGAACCTCTCAACCTGCACCCCTGGTCAACGCCAGAGCATCGAGCACGTGCGCGGTCCCTTGCTCGTGTCGGCCGGCGCCGGCTCGGGCAAGACGTTCACGCTCACGCAGCGCATCGCCTATGCGCTTCTGCCCGAGAGCGGCCCTGCGGCGTCCGGCGTCGACGAGGTGCTGGCCATCACGTTCACCGAGAAGGCGGCCGCCGAGATCAAGGCGCGCGTCAAGCGCACGCTGCGCGCCGAAGGGCTGGCCGAGGAAGCGCTGCGCGTGGACGGCGCCTGGATATCCACCATCCACGGCATGTGCGCGCGCATCCTGCGCGCCCACGCGCTCGACCTGGGGCTGGATCCTGCGTTCGGCATCATGGGCGATGCGGAGCGGGCCGAAGCCGTGGCCGACGCCATCGACGGCGCGCTGGGCGACGACAACGATATCATCGCGCGCGGCTCGTACGCGGCGCTGTTCGACGAGTACCCCGCACGCTCGACGATGCCGCTCGCTCCGTCGGTGGCCTCCATGCTGCAGGCTCTGATGGACAAGGCGGCGGGGCTGCGCGGCGGCCTCGACGCGCTCGATTTCGGGCCGTCGCCCGCGCAGGCCTCGACGCTCGCGCGCGAGCTGCTGCTGGCCTACGAGGGCGTGCTGCCCGCGCTCGAGCGGGCGGGGAAGAGCGCGTCCGCCGAACGGGCGCGCGCGGCCGCGGCCGACGCGGTGGAGGCGCTCGGGGCGTTTTTGGCCGACGCGTCCGCGGCGAGCGACGCGCGTGCGCTGGCAGCTGTGGTCGACGGCTGCGCCTACCTGCCGTGCACGTTCGGCGGCGCCGACGTGAAGGCCGAGGTCAAAGCGTATCAAGCTGTGCACGCGCGCGTGGCTCAGAACGTCGCGCTCGCGCTGGCGCACCCGCTGGCCTCCGAGCTCATGGCGCTCGCGCGCGAGGTGACCGCGCGCTTCGAGGGTGCGAAGCGCGCCGCGTGCAAGCTGGATAACGACGACCTGCTCGTGCGCACGCTCGACGCGTTCGAACGCTGCCCGGACATCGCCGCGCGCTACGAACGCCGCTTCAAACTGGTGATGGTGGACGAGTTCCAGGACACCAGCCAGCTGCAGATCGACATGATCGCGCGCCTGGCCGGGCCGCGGTGCGCGCACCTGTGCACGGTAGGCGATGCGCAGCAGTCCATCTACCGCTTCCGCGGCGCCGACGTGAACGTGTACGAGGCTCATAAGAAGGCGATGCGCGCCGACGAAGTGGGCGCGCTCTACGTCGAGCTCACGAAGAACTTCCGCAGCCACGGCGACGTGCTGTCGTTCGTCGACCGCGTGTTCGAGCAGTCGACGGTGTTCGGCGAGGCGTTCATGTCGCTGGAGCCGAACGAGCAGCGCCCCTCCTGCTATCGGGGCAGCGCGCCGCGCATCGACCTCGTGCTGTCGGTGCAGCCCGCGGGGCGCGGCACCGGCGTGCGCACGGCCGATGCGAAGCGCGCCGGCGCCGAGGCCATCGCCCGCCGGTTCGCCGCGCTGCGCGAGGACGGCCACGCTCCCGGCGACATGGTGGTGCTGCTGGGCAAGATGAGCCGTGCGGGCATGTATGCCGAGGCGCTGCGCGCCGAGGGCTTCGAGTGCGTGGTGACGGGCGGGTCGCTGTTCGCGTCCGCGCCCGAAGTGCGCGTGGTCGCCCGCTTCGTGGAGGCGCTGGCGAACCCGGCGAACACGGCTGCGCTGTTCGAAGTGCTGACCAGCGACATGATGCGTCTGTCGGCAGACGACCTCCTCGTGCTGACCACCGAGGAGGATCCTGAGACGGGATGCGTGCGGCGGCGCGATCTCGACCGGGGCTTCGCGCGCCTCGCATCGCGCGCCGACGGACTGCCGCCGCGGCTGGCGCACGCCGTGCGCCTGTTCGAGCGGGCGCGTGACGAGTCGCGCACGCGCCCGGTGGCGACCGTGGTGCGCGATGCCGTGGTGCGTTCGGGGTGGATGGCACGGCTCGAGGAGGAAGGCGCGGCGGGCACGGCGCGAGCCGCGAACGTGCTGAAGGCCGTCCGGCTCGTCGATCGCCTCGAAACCGAGCGCCACCTGGGGCTGGCCTCCACGGCGCGCGCGCTGGCCGACGAGCTGGCCGTAGGATTGAAGGAGGCGCCCGGCGCGTTGTCGGGAGCCGGCGGCGACGTGGTGAAGATCATGACCATCCATGCTTCGAAGGGGCTGGAGTTCCCCGTCGTGGCGTTGGCCGACTTCGCCGACGCGCGCGCGGGAAGCGGCAAGCTTCTGGTGGAGACGTGCGGTGCCATCGCGCGCGCCTCGTTGGCGCCCGCAGCGTCGTTGGAGGCGTTTCCCCAGCTGGCGAAGCGCTCGGGCGCGGCTGCGGCCGGCGACGGCGAGGATGATGCCGATCTGCTGGCCGCTCGCCGTCTCGTAGAAGGGGAGGATGGGCCCGCGTGCGCTCTCGGCGCTTCGTCGTGCACGCAGGCGGCCTACCGCGCCCAGCTCGCGCGCCGTGCGGCCGACGAGGAGCTGGCCGAAGCGCGTCGCAAGCTCTACGTGGGCCTCACGCGTGCCAGCGAGGCGCTTGTGGTGGCGATGGACGCGAAAGCTCCCTCGGCGGGCAAGCCTCCGGCGTACGCCCCGCTCGTCGACGATATCCGCAGCGCGCTGTGCGGCGACGGCGATTTTCCCGAGGGCGTTGCCGAGCTTCCCTACGGCGGCACCGCGCCGGCCCGCTTCGAGCGCATCCTCGTGCAGCCGCCGGAGCCGCGCGCCGAGGAGGGTGTCGAGCCTGCGCCCGAACCGCGGCTGTTCTTCGTGCCCGTCGTGGACGACGCTTCGCGGTCGACGCTCTTCGCGGGAGGCTTGGCGCGCGACGATGCGTTCTCGTACTCGTCGATCGCCCCGAACCCGCTTCCGGCTCCGGCGGACGAGGGCGTGCCTTTCGCCGCGGACGCGGACAAGGCGACGGATCTGGGCAGCGCCTTCCATCGGGCGGCGCAGCTGGCCGTCGAGACGGGAAGGGTTCCCGGCGCTGCGCGCCTCGGCGTGCTCTCCGAGGCGTACGCTCTATCGACGGGACAGCGCGCGCGGCTGGCCGATGCCTGCGAGCGCTGGTTCTCCAGCGCGACGTACGCCGAAACGCTGCAGTGGGGGCTGCGGCGCGCCGAGGTGCCGTTCTTCGTGCCGATATCCGATGCGTTCGTGGAAGGGGAGATCGACCTTCTGTGCACCGACGACGCGCAGCTTGCGGGCGCTCGTGCGCTCGTGGTGGACTACAAGACCGGCGGTTCGGACGGCGAGGCGCCGGAAGCGCTGCGCTCCAAGCACCTCCTGCAGGCGCAATGCTACGCCTATGCACTGCTGCGGCAGGGCTGCGTCGAGGTGGAGCTGCGCTTCGCGCGCGTCGAGCGCGAGGATTCGGCGGGGGGCATGCAAACCGTGACCTACCGCTTCACTGCCGAAGATCTCGACGGGCTGGCCGTCCGCATCCTAAGCGCCCGAAGGGCGTAGCCTCTTCCGCCTGCTCGGCTTGACAGCAGGTTATCGTTGCCTAGAATGTAACCGAACAGATACACGATGCTTTGATAAAGCGACGGTCTAGCAGGTAAAACAGCGAAAATGTATCAAAAGATTATTCTCTCAGCAAAAAGGTCATAAATCACGACTGAACATTGTTCAAGGCATTTGCTAGGATGATTGACGGGCAGGGGCGCGGTGTGATGGAGTGCGTAGCGAGTATTGTCAACACCCGCGCCCCTCGAGGCGTTTCCGGGGCTTACGCCCTGCGCCTGCCGTAGCGCTCGTAGGCCTGCGTCACCTGCAGCTCGTACTCCTTGCGAGTGCCCTTGACCACCGTGTCCAGGATGAGGCCGCTGGCGAATGCGAGGATGCCGACGAACACGAGGGCCACGGCCAGCAATGCGGAGGGCAGGCGCGGTACGAGGCCCGTTGCGGCGAACTCCCAGATGACGGGGATGCCGGCGATGAGGCCCAGCAAGCAGAACAGAAGCGCGAGCCAGCTGAACAGCGCGAGCGGGCGATAGTCCTTGAACAGCGACATGATCATGGCCAGTACCTTCATGCCGTCTGAGAACGTGTTGAGCTTGCTCTCCGATCCTTCGGGGCGGTCGCGGTAGTCGATCGGCACCTCGGCGATGCGCCAGCGCTTGTCCACGGCGTGGATGGACAGCTCGGTCTCGATCTCGAAGCCGGGCGAGAGCACGGGCATGGTCTTGGCGAACACGGCGTTGAAGGCGCGATAGCCGGTCATGACGTCGGAGAACTCGAATCCGTAGATCCACTTGATGAGCGTGCGCACGAGGTCGTTGCCGAAGCCGTGGAAGGCGCGGTCGTTCTCTTCGCCGTACGTGCCGTTGGACAGGCGGTCGCCTACGCTCATATCGGCCTCGTCGGCCATGAGCGGAGCCAAAAGCTCCGGTGCGGCCTCGGCGGGGTACGTGTCGTCGCCGTCCACCATGACGTAGTAGTCGGCGTCGATATCGCGCAGCATCTGGCGCACGACGTTGCCCTTGCCCTGGCGGCGTTCGGCCCGCACCACGGCGCCGTGCTCGGCCGCGATGGAAGCGGTGCCGTCGGAGGAGTTGTTGTCGTAGACGTACACGGTCGCTTCGGGCAGCACGCGCCTGAAGTCGTCGACCACCTTGCCGATGGTTACGGCCTCGTTGTAGCAGGGGATGAGCACGGCGACGGTGCCGCTCTGGGCGCGCGGCGTATCGATCTTCTGATCCACGAATCACTCCTCGGTTCTGTATAGGTGAGGTTCATCCTACTCGAAACGTCGGGCTTGCGCCAGACGGCTCCGTTGTTTTCCAGATGAAACCCGGTAAGGAAGCCGTTTTCGACCGGTAATATTGTGCCCGGCGCCTCCTGCTACAATGAAGAACGCCCGCTACGACTGGAAGAGGGGCGTCCTCCCTATGGAACTGATTACCCGCTCGCGCGAGCGGCGGCGCATCGCCATCATCGTGGTCGCGCTCGTCCTTGCGCTTCTGATCGCGCTCGCGTACACGATCGTCTCGTCGCGTCAGGCGACGGCGGCCGCGGTGGAAACCATGAGCGAAGTGTACTTGCAAGAGCTCAGCAACCAGGTCATCTCCCATTTCAACACCGGCATCGACGGCAAGTTCTGCCAGCTGGAAACCGTGGGCAGCTCGCTTGAGCTGTACGACCCGGAGAATCTCGACGAGGTGAGGGATTTCCTCGCCTGCATGGAGGCGGACGATGACGAGTACGCCTACCTTGCGCTGCGTGGCAGCGACGGGCTCTACTACACGTCGTGGGGCTCGGACGCCGCCTCGGATGAGGAGCTTGCCGCCCGCAGCGAGCTGGGGCTGTCGTATCGGGACGCGCACGGCCACGACGTGATGCTATACAACGGAACCATCGCGCTCGTGGATTCCTTCGAGCCCGTTACCTGCGGAGGCGTCACGTTCACCGCCGTCGTCGCCGGGTTCGGCGTCGACACCGTTTCCGGGAAGCTCAACCTCGATCTGGTCAATGGCAGCGCGCGGTCGAGCGTCATCGGCTTCGACGGCACTTGCATCGCAGGATGCGATGCCGAGGGGCTGTGCAACGGCGAGAACCTGTTCGACGCGTTGGAATCGAGCGCTCGCCTCGACAAGGGGTACAGCATGGACCAGGTGCGAGAAGCCGTGGAGAACGGGGAGACGTTCCTGCTTCCCTTCTGGTACGGGGGTCATCACGAGTACCTGTACTTTCGGCCGATGAGCAATCAAGACTGGTATCTGTGCACCGCCATGCCCTACGGCGTGGTGGACGAGGACGTGGCGGGACTCAGCTGGGTGCTCATGCAGAACGCCGTTCTCATGGCGACCATGATCATCGCGGTCATAGCCATCTTCTTCTCGATCTACTATCAGCTGGTCAAGCGCAACACGCGTCTGCTGTCGGACGAGAAGAACCGTGCCGAGCGCGCTTCCGAGGAAGCGCGGCGCGCCAGCTTGGCGAAAAGCGAGTTCCTCTCGCGCATGTCGCACGAGATTCGTACGCCGATGAACGGCATCATGGGCATGACCGCCATCGCGCTCGAGAATGCGCACGACGAGGAGAAGGCGCGAGCCTGCCTCGAGAAGATCGACGTGACGTCCGAGCATCTCATGGCGCTCATCAACGACATCCTCGACATGAGCAAGATCGAGAGCGGCAAGATCGACATCAAGCGCGAGACGTTCGATTTCGGGACGTTCGTAGGGTCGCTCGACGACGTGTTCGGAACGCAGGCTCTCGAACAGGGGATTCGCTACAAGACGGAAGAAGTGGGCGCGCTGCCCTCGCTGCTCGTCGGCGACGGGCTTCGGCTGAACCAGATCGTTTACAATCTCGTTGGCAACGCTTTCAAGTTCACTCCTCGCGACGGCAGCGTCACGCTGCGCATAGAGGAGCTTCCCGCGCCGCCGGAAGAGGATGCTGCGCACGACGACGCGATCTGGCTGCGCTTCTCGGTGACCGATACGGGTTGCGGCATCAAGCCGGAGAACCGCGAGCGGATATTCTCGTCTTTCGAGCAGGGCGACGAGTCTTCATGCAGACGCGGAGGCACGGGTCTGGGCCTTGCCATCACGAAGCGGTTCGCGGAGATGATGGGCGGCCGTATATCGTTGTCGAGCGAGGTGGGGAAGGGGTCGACCTTCACGGTGGACGTGCCGTTCGGGCGAGCCTCGGGCGAAGGGGCCGCCACGTGCGACGATGCGTTCGCCGCGCGGTCCCGAACGCACGGCGACGGAGTTTCGTACGATTTCTCCGGCAGGCGCGTCATCGTCGCCGAAGACAACGAGCTCAACCGCGAGATAGCCACCGAGGTGCTGGCCATGGCGGGTGCCGAGGTCCTGGCGGCATCCACGGGCGCCGAGGCCGTGCGCGCGTTCGAGCGCTCGCACCCGGGCTCCGTCGACCTGATCTTCATGGACATCCAGATGCCCGAGATGGACGGCTACGAGGCGACCCGCGTCATTCGCTCGCTCGATCGCGACGACGCGCGTTCGGTGCCCATCGTCGCGATGACGGCCAACGCGTTCGTCGAGGACGAGGAGCGCAGCCGCATGAGCGGAATGGATGGCCATCTGAGCAAACCCCTTGATATCCATCTCGTATATGCCACAATGGACAGGTTTTTGAGAGGGCGCTCGCGGGGAGGGGGCGCGTAGAGCGAAAGGACGCGCGCGGTGAAGAAGCTCGTTGCTCAGATCATGAAGTTCGGCGTGGTGGGCGTCATCGCTTTCGTCATCGACTACGGCTTACTTGCCCTGCTCACCGAGGCGTTCGGCGTGAACTACCTCGTCAGCGCCACCATTTCGTTCACGGCCTCGGTCGTGTTCAACTACGCGGCGTCGATGCGCTACGTGTTCACCCATAAGGAGGGCATGAGCCGCCGGCGCGAGTTCGCCATCTTCGTCGTGCTGTCGGTTATCGGCCTGGGCATCAACAACGGCTGCATGTGGGCGGGCGTGGAGTTTTTGGGCATCCACTACCTCATCGTGAAGATAGGCGCCACGTTCATCGTGATGGTGTGGAACTTCGTGACGCGCAAGATCTTCCTCGACGCGGGCGATGCGCCCGGCGAGATCCTTTCGGACATCGAATAGCCGTCTCGGCCGAAGCTGCCCCGAACGGGGCGTCGGCGCCGCCTGTCATCCTGCTCGCAGCGCGCCAGCGCGGAGCCGAAGGAACCCGCGCAGCGTTAGCCGGGGTGCTCCCTGCTGGTGTTAGCGCGGGATGACGGCGAAAAGGGCGTGACCGGGTAAAAACGAGGCGGTTTGGTAATCGGTTGCAACTCGCGACGGGATGCCGAAAAAATCGACCTGGGCTGATGTCGGGCTTCCGCTTCGGCGCGCCGGCGAATTGGGAAGCGGAAAGGTTTTGGGGTTACCAAACCGCCCCGTTTTCGCCATGGCGCGGCGATCTCGGCGTCATCGCCGTCTCAGCGTCGAATCAGACGATGCGCCGACAATAAAAAACGAGGCCGGGAACGGATTCCGGCCTCGTATCGTTTACCTGGCGCCCTTGACAGGATTCGAACCTGCGGCTTTCTGCTCCGGAGGCAGACGCTCTATCCCCTGAGCTACAAGGGCACGGTGGAGGAGATTATACGCTATCATGGACGAAACGGAAAAACAAAAACGAGATTTGGGCGTATTCATGGAAGAAACCATAACGATTGAGCGCATGGGCTACGGCAGCGAGGCGGTCGGCCGCCTGGAGAGCGGCAAGGCCGTGTTCGTGGAGGGCGGCGCGCCCGGCGACGTGGCCGCGCTGGAGATCGTCGAGGACAAGCCGACGTTCGCCCGCGCGCGCATCGCGCGGCTCGTCAAGCCCTCCGAGCTGCGCGTCCGCCCGCGCTGCGAGGCGGGCGCGGCCTGCGGAGGATGCCCCTGGCAGCACCTGTCCTATGACGCGCAGCTGGAGGCCAAGCGCGCCAACGTGGCGGCGGCGCTCGAGCGCACGGCGAAGTTCGGCCGCGAGCGCGCCGAGGAGCTGGTGCGCCCCTGTCTGCCGAGCAAGCGCCAGTGGGGCTACCGCAACAAGCTGGAGCTGGGCGCGGCCATGGACGAGCGCGGCACGTTCCAACTGGGGTTCCACCGCGAGGGCGCGCACGACATCGCCTCGCCGGGCGCCTGCCCCCTCGCTCACGACGCCATCGCCAAGGCGCCCAAGGCGCTGCGCGGCGCGCTGCGCTTCGCGCAAGGGTCGGCCGACCTCGGCATCTTCCGCGTGGGCGTGCGCCACAGCCTGCACACGGGCGATCTGGAAGTAGCCCTGTGGACGAGTCCCGGCTCCTTCCCGCGCGGACACATCGCCAAAACCGTCAAGAGCGCCGTCAAGGCCACCAGCATCGTGCGCGTCATGGCCGACCCCGGCAAGGCCCGCAAGATCAAGGGCGTCGAGACGCTCGACGGCAAGGGATGCTGGGAGGAACAGCTGGGCGACGCCCGCTACCTGGCCAGCGCGCCGTCGTTCTTCCAGGTGAACACCGCGCAGGCCGAGAAGCTGATCGCCTGCGTGATCGAGGGCTTGGGCGGACGCATGGGCGAGGACGGGCCCGAAGGGCTCGACGACCTGCTGATCGCCGACCTGTACGCTGGCGGCGGCACGTTCTCGGTGCCGCTCGCGCAGGCGGGCGCCGAGGTGTTGGCCGTGGAGGCCGCGGGCTCGTCGGTGCGCGACTTGCGCCGCAACGCCGACATGAACCGCGTGGATCTCGAGGTGATCGGCGGCGACGCGGCGCGCGAGCTTCCGGAGCTGGGCGGCCTCGACGCGCTGGTGGTGGATCCGCCTCGCGCGGGCCTGGCCGACGGCGTGGTGGAGAGCATCGCCGCCGCCGCGCCGGAACGCGTGGCCTACGTCAGCTGCAACCCCGCCACCTGGGCGCGCGATGTCGCGCGCTTCGAGAGCCAAGGGTATCGCCTGACTAGCGTCCAGCCCGTCGACATGTTCCCGCAAACCTACCATGTCGAGGTGGTCAGCGTCTTCGAACGCCTCTAGCCCCGCTGTCGCCCCCGACTCGTCCCTGAACGCACGAACCGCTCGCGAAAGGAAAGCCCATGATCCTGTCTGACAAGACCATAGAGAAGCTCCTCGCCGAAGGAAGCCTTGCCATCGAGCCCCTCGAGCCGGAGCAGATCCAGCCCGCCAGCGTGGACATCCGCCTGGGCGACACGTTCGGCATCGTCGAGGACACGCCGAGCGGCATCGTGGGGCTGGAGGACGAGATCGCCTACAAGACGATCCGCACCGACCGCTACATCCTGCTGCCGGGCCAGTTCGTGCTGGCAACCACCATGGAGTACGTGCGCCTGGGCGCCGACCTCACCGCCTTCGTGGAAGGGCGCAGCTCGCTGGGGCGCATGGGGCTGTTCGTGCAGAACGCCGGTTGGGTGGATCCGGGCTTCGAAGGCGAGATCACGCTGGAGCTGTTCAACGCGAACCGCTGCGCGCTGGAGCTGCGCTCGGGCAGGCGCGTGGGGCAGCTGGTGTTCGCCCAGCTGGACGAGGCGGCGAAGAACCCCTACGCCGGCAAGTACCAGGGCCAGCGCGGCGCTACGGGCTCGCGCGTGTACCTCGATCCGGAGGCAGCGCGCTAGCGCAGGCGCGCCCTGTCGATCTCCGCGCGCATCGGCGGTTGCCGTGCCGATCCGCCCCCGTTTCCGCAGCGCTTCTGCTCGCCGTGGATGTTCTACGATTTTTCCGGTCTGGCGGACTTGACCTGCTAAACTTCAACCTTGTATGCGATACTTTCGCCCCGTTTCGCGTGGGCGCATGATAGCAAGCAAACGAAAAGGAGCCGACCCATGGCGCAGTACACTCCGGAATACCAGCCGACCGGCGACGAGGTCGCCGTCATCACCACGTCGAAGGGCACCGTCCGCGTGCAGCTGGCGGGCAAGGACGCCCCCATCCACGTGGGCAACTTCGTCGAGCTGGCGCGCAAGGGCTTCTACGACGGCCTGAAGTTCCACCGCCACGTTCCCGGCTTCGTGATCCAAGGCGGCTGCCCGAACACGCGCGACCTCACGCCCGAAGAGGTCGTCAAGAAGGCCGGCAACCCGTTCGCGGGCCTCGGCACGGGCGGCCCGGGCTATTCCATCAAGGAGGAGTTCTCCACGAACCCCAACAACAAGCACCTCGACGGCTCGCTGGCCATGGCGCGCTCCCAGGATCCCAACTCCGCCGGCTCGCAGTTCTACCTGTGCCTGGGCGCCCAGCCCATGCTGGACTCGGGCTACACGGTGTTCGGCCAGACGATCGACGGCATGGACGTCATCGGCCAGCTGCGCGTAGGCGACGTGATCGAGAGCGTCGAGATCGAGAACGCCGCCGAATAGCGATCCGAGACGCCGAGGCGATTCCGCGAAGATACGAAGGAAGCAGATGAACAACGACTTATTCCAGCAAGCCCGGGCGGCGTACGCGCGCAAGGACTTCCAAGGCGCCCTGGCTGCCTACACGCAGTGCTTGCAGGATGCGGGCAGCTCGCTTGCACCCGGCGAGGTGGGGCTGCTGTACCACCAGATCGGCAACTGCCTGGTCAAGCTCAAGAACCCGAACGAGGCCATCCACGCCTACACGCAGGCGACCGCCGATGCGGCCTACGACGCGTGCGGCGCGGTGAACTACAACCTCGGCATGGCCTACGCCTCGCTGCATGATTACGAGGACGCCGTCAAGCACTTCGAGATCGCCGTGTCCGACGCCAAGTACGATGCGTCCTACAAGGCCTACTCGGGCATGGGCAACGCGCTGTTGAAGCTGGGCAAGTCGGCCGAGGCCGGCGTGGCGTTTCGCGAGGCCGCGCTCGACGAGGCCAACCCCGATCCCACGAAGGCGCTGCTCAACCTCGGCGTGTGCTTCATGGCGCTCGACCGTCCGGCCGACGCCGTGGCCTCCTATGAAAGCGCGCTGCAGTTCGACATGCAGCCCGACACGCGCAACAAGCTGTACGCGAACCTCGGCCAGGCCTACGTGGCCAGCGGCCAGATGCAGAAGGCCGTGAACGCCTTCGACGAGTCCATCGCCGACAAGACGTACTTCCTCAGCGACTCGGCCAGCGTCGACTACCAGCGCGCAATCGCCGCGGTCGCCCAGGGCACGTCCGAGATCACTCAGGTGATGGCTCCGGTGGCGCCCGTTGCCGACATGTCGGGGCTCGACGTGGCCGCCGACGGCACGGCCGTGTACGTGGATCAGGATCCGTACGCGGCGGGCGGCCAGGAACCGTACTACTACGCCGATCCGTACGCCCAGGCCGAGACGAACCCCTACGGCGCCCCGGGCGCGGAGGATCATTTCTTCAACGCCAGCGACGAAGAGCTGGAGCAGTGGTCGAAGGGTCTCGCCAAGCAGGATCGCAAGCGCCGCAACGTGGGTCTCAAGATCCTCGTCACCATCATCCTGATCGTGCTGGTCGCTTTCGGCGCCGCCGTGTTCCTGTACACGCAGGGCTGGGGCTATCCGTCGCAGGACCAGGTGGTCGAGCAGCTGTTCTCGGATCCGAAAGCGGCCTTCGCCAGCGAGGTGACCGAGGAGAACGCCGCGTCCATGACCGAGCTCCTCTCGACGGTGGGCAGCCCTGCGATCGACGGCATGGACAAGTCCATGAGCGATTCCACCGTGTACGTGACGGCTAAGACGCCCGAAGGCGGCGACGTGCAGTACAAGGTATCCCTCGTGCGCAACATGATCGGGTGGAAGGTGTCGAACGTGGAGCTGTACTTCCCGAGCCAGAACTGACAAAAGCGGCATACGCCGTTTTTGTCATCCTGAGCGGAGCGACCGAAGGAAGCGAAGTCGAAGGATCCCGTGCGGCGCAAGCCGGAAGCCGTCGGTCGGCGCCATAGGGGATCCTTCGACTGCGGCGGCTTCGCCGCCTCCGCTCAGGATGACACCCTCGTATAAAGAGAGAGAAAGGGCACTACAACATGGCACAGCAGAAGACCTACACGATGATCAAGCCCGACGGCGTGCGCAACGGCCACATCGGCGAGATCGTCAACCGCTTCGAGCGCGCGGGCCTCAAGATCGAGCGCATGGAGCTGGGCATGGTGACCGACGAGCAGGCGAAGGCCAACTACGCCGAGCATGAGGGCAAGCCGTTCTACGACGGCCTCATTTCCTACATCACCAGCGGCCCGGTCGTGAAGATGGTCGTGTCCGGCGACGGCGCGGTGGCCAAGTGCCGCTCCCTTATGGGCGCCACTAATCCGGCAGAAGCTGCCCCCGGCACGATTCGCGGCGATTTCGGCCTCATCATGGACGAGAATGTCATCCATGGCTCCGATTCCCCGGAATCCGCCGAGCGCGAGATCGGCATCTTCTTCGCGTAAAGCACGTTCCGAGCGCGCCGCCGCGTACGAGCCTTTCGCTCGAGCGACGGCGCGCTTTTTGTTTTTCGGAGCTTCGCGCACCGAAGGTTGCGCGGGATACCAGACGAGAAAAGGACGTGAGCATGCTCTATCGAGTCATCGACGCTGCTGAACTTCCCTCGCTCGTGTCGGCGTTCATGGAAACCTACGAAGTGGTGGCTCCGGTCAAGCGCGACCAGGGCTACGCCTTCGAGACCATCGAATCGCCCGACGACATCGAGCTTGCCTATCCTACCACCATGGCTTCGCCGAAGAAGTACTTCCTGCCGCCCGAGGAGACGCTCATGTCCTTCGACGCGCGCACGAACAGCGTGACCGACTTCGCCGCCGAGATCACGCCGCGCGTCATCTTCGGCGCGCATGCCTGCGACATCAACGCGGTGAACCGGCTCGACCTCGTGTTCAAGGACGGCCGCTATCCCGACCCCTACTACGTCGCCCGGCGCAACGCCACGCTCATCGTGGGGATCAGCTGCATGCCCTCCGAGACGTGCTTCTGCCATTTGTGGGGCTCCGACGAGGCGCGTTTCGGCTACGACCTGTTTTTGCAGGATATCGGCGGAAAGTACCTGGTCAGCATATCCAGCGTCGAGGCGGCGAACATCCTCGAGGCGGCGTGCAACCCGCGCGTGGCCACCGACGAGGACCGTATCGAGTTCCGCCACGCCACGCGTCGGCGCCAGGAGGCGTTCAACGACGCTATTCCCGACATCCAGGACGTGGCCATGCTCATGGACGCGTTCCATAAGGACCCGTTCTGGGAGGAGCTGGGCGGACGCTGCCTGTCGTGCACGGCGTGCTCGGCGGTGTGCCCCACGTGCTTCTGCTTCGACATCCAGGACACGTTCGATCCCTCCGGCGAGGCGGGTCGGCGCGAGCGCGTGTGGGACGCGTGCACTGCGCCGCAGTTCGCGCAGGTGGCCGGCGGCCACAACTTCCGCGGCGACGGGCGCAACCGCGTGCGGCATCGCATGTACCACAAGCTCAACGGGTTCCTCGCGAACCATGACCGCATGCTGTGCGTGGGGTGCGGTCGCTGCGTGAAGGCGTGCAAGGCGAACATCAACCCCATCGAGGTGCTCGAGTTCTTCGAGAGGAAGGGGATGCAAGATGCCCAGTAGCTGCGCGGTGTCCACCGTCCAGGTCAAACCGTTCTTCGACGAGGCGGCTCCCCTGTCGGGCGAGCAGATGATGGCGGCGAACCCGTATCGGCCTTGGCCGGCGCGGATCACGTCCATCATCGACCTCACCGAGACGGAGAAGCTGTTCGAGTTCCGCCTTATCGACGAGCGCATCCGCGATGCGTTCTCGCACGAGCCGGGCCAGTTCGTCGAGGTGTCCATCTTCGGGGTGGGCGAGGCGCCTATCTCCATATCCAGCTCGCCGTCCAAGCGCGGCTTCATCGAGCTGTGCGTGCGTCGCACCGGCCACTTCACCGAGGTGCTGCACAAGATGCAGTGCGGCGACATCGTGGGCCTGCGCGGCCCGTTCGGCCGAGGCTTCCCGTTCGAGGACATGAAGGGGCACGACATCCTGCTGGTGGCGGGCGGCCTCGGCATCGCTCCTCTGCGCTCGCTCATCAACAACATCCACGACGAGCGTTCCGAGTTCGGCAAGGTCACCATCATCTACGGTTCGAAGAACCCCTCCGAGGTGATGTTCCGCCAGCAGTTCGAGATGTGGCGCCATCGCAAGGACTTCGACCTGTACCTGACGGTGGATCATCCCGACGACACGTGGGACGGCGAGGTCGGCCTGGTCACAAAGCCTTTCGAGCATTTGGAGATCGATGCCGCCAACACGTTCGGCGCCCTGTGCGGGCCGCCGGTGATGTATAGGTTCGCCATCGACGAGATGCGGAAGAAGGGCATCAGCTACGACCATATCTACGTGAGCTTCGAGCGCCATATGAAGTGCGGCATGGGCAAGTGCGGCCACTGCCAGATCGGGCATCAGTACGTGTGCATCGACGGGCCCGTGTTCAACTATTGGGAAGCCAAGAACATCCAGGGGTCGATGTAGGATGGAGAAGCGCGACATGAACGGAAACTGCATAGCCTGCCAGGAGAAGCCGTCCGCGCCGCGCGTGGTGGTCGTGGGCCTGGCCAGCTGCTTCGGCTGCCAACTGCAGATCACGAACGCCGAGGCGCACCTGCTGGACGTGCTCGGTCAGATCGATCTGCGCTATTGGCAGCTGGCCTCGAGCGATCCCATGCCCGAGGACTTCGACGTGGCCATCATCGAGGGCGCCGTCACCACCGAGGAATCCGAAGCGACGGTGCGCAGCCTGCGCGAGAAGGCGGGCGCGATCATCGCCGTGGGCGCGTGCGCCACGACGGCCGGCATTCCCGGCATGGCCGCAGAGGGGTTCCTCGAGCGTCCTGGGCAGGTGTACGATCGGGTGCCGTCGGCCTGCGGCGACATGGTGGCGCCGCGCGCGGTGGGCGCCGTCATCGACGTGGACTTCGAGGTGCGTGCGTGCCCCATCGACAGCTACGACTTCATCGACGTGCTGCAGCGCGCGCTGTACGGCTCGAACAAGACGTATCCCTCGCGCACGATGTGCGGCGACTGCAAGCGCAACGAGACGAGCTGCTTCTTCGGAAAGGGGCAGCTGTGCCTGGGGCTCGTGACCACGGCCGGGTGCGGCGCGAAGTGCGTTAACCTGGGCCGTCCGTGCAACGGGTGCAGGGGGCTGTCGCCCGACGCGAACCTGGCGTCGGCGCGCGAGGCGGTGGCGCGCTACGGCGTGTCGGTCGCCGACTTCGACCAGGCGCTCGAGATGTTCAACCAGACGAACCCCGCCCTTGCGGGCAGCGAGTGAGGACGCATTCTATGACGAAAACAGCGATTCACGTCGATCATATCGCCCGCGTCGAGGGCCACGGCAACGTGCACGTGGTCATCGAGGACGGGGAAGTGAAAACCGTCGAGATGAACGTCGTCGAGCCGGCCCGCCTGTTCGAGAGCATGGTGCGCGGCCGCCGCTTCGAGGAGATCCCCTACATCTCTTCGCGCATCTGCGGCATCTGCTCGTCGAGCCACGTGGTGACCGACCTCAAGGCCATCGAGCGCGTGTTCGGCGTGGAGGTGACCGACCGCACGCGCGCCCTGCGCGAGCTTCTGGTGTACGGCTCCTATTTACAGAACCATGCGTCGCATCTGTTCGTGTTCGCCGCACCCGACTTCCTCGGCATGCCCAGCGTGTTCCCGCTGGCTCAGACCGATCCCGAGCTGTTCGAGCAGGCGCTGGGCCTCAAAGCGCTGGGCAACGAGCTGTGCACGAAGGTGGGAGGTCGCAGCATCCATCCTATCACCGCCGTGGTGGGGGGCTTCACGCACGAGATAGAGCCGGCCGAGTATCTGGAGCTGGCAGACAAGATGGATGCGGCGATGGACTTCGCCCTTGAGGCGGTGGATCTGTTCCGCGGCTTCGAGGTGCCCGACATCGCTACGGCCGGCGACATGCTGGCCATGGTGGAGGACGACTATTACCCGGTGGAATGCTCCGACCAAGCGTTTTTCCTGAACGCGGGCATCGTCTTCGATGCGAACGAGGTGCAGGAGCATATCGAGGAGCATGCGGTGCCGCATTCGGCGGCTCTGTTGGCGCGCGTGCGCGAGACGCAGAGCCCGTACTTCACCGGCGCGCTGGCCCGCGTCAACGCATCGTGGCAGAACCTGGGGCAGAACGCGAAGGTGGCCGCCGCGAAGGCGGGCTTGCGCCCGCCTGAGGCGAACCCGTTCATGAACAACGTGGCCCAGGCCGTGGAGATCGTGGATGCGCTCGACCGCTGCGCCGACCTGTGCCGCAAGCTTGCCGAGCCGGGCGCCATCGCCAGCTCCAGCCTGCCCGTGCCCTTCGAGGTGAAGGCGGGGCGCGCCGTGGGCTTCACCGAGGCTCCGCGCGGCGCGCTGTTCCACGACCTCACGCTGGATGCCGAGGGACGCGTGACGCATGCGTCCATTCTCACGCCTACGGCGCAGAACGTGGCGAACCTGGAAGCCGACATGCGCCTTTTGGCCGAGAAGCTGGTGGCCGACGGGGCTGCGGAAGACGTCGTGCGCCTCGAGATCGAGAAGCTCGTGCGAGCCTACGATCCCTGCCTCAGCTGCAGCGTGCACTAAACCGAGACAAAGGGACGTGTTAACGTCTCATTCCCTTATGATGGAAAGGCTGGGATCCGTTACGGGTTCCAGCTTTTTTTGGTCTGAGACGAGGGTGAGACAGAGGGGCGGTGAGGCGGAGGCGCGGGTGTGCCCCTCGTGGATTTTCATCATCGCGTCAACGCCTGTGCTAGAATTCGGTTTCACCTGGAATCGAGATTCAAGGGGTTTCCTGTATGTCCTTTTTAGACATGTTCTCGGGTCTGACTGGCCAGATGTCCACGGATATGGCCATCGACCTCGGAACTGCAAATACACTGGTCGCCATCCCGGGCGAGGGCATCGTTGTCAACGAGCCCTCGGTTGTCGCCATCGAGAAGGCGACCCATCGCGTGCTCGCAGTGGGCCACGAAGCCAAGAACATGATCAACCATACGCCCGAGGCGTTCTCGGCCGAGCATCCCCTGCACGACGGCGTAGTGGCCGACTACGACGTGACCGAGGCCATGATCTCGGCGTTCATCAGCAAAGCGGCGCCGCGCAAGTATCCCTGGCAGGCCAAGCCCCGCATCGTCATCTGCATCCCGTGCGGCGCAACCTCGGTGGAGAAGCGCGCGGTGTTCGAGGCTGCCGTTCAGGCCGGCGCTCGTCAGGCATACCTCATCGAGGAGCCCATGGCCGCGGCCATGGGCGCCGACCTGCCCGTCACCGAGCCGACGGGCTCGATGGTCGTGGATATCGGCGGCGGCACCACGGAAGTGGCCGTCATCTCGCTCGGCGGCATCGTCACCTCCTCGTCGCTGCGCCTGGCCGGCAACCGCATGGACGAGGCCATCGCCATGCACCTGCGCGACCTGCTGGGCATCAAGATCGGTGAGCGAACAGCCGAGATCATCAAGATCAAGATCGGCTCCATCCTGCCGTTCGAGGACGGTCGCGAGCGCGACATGATCATCTCGGGCCAGGATGTGATCACCGAGCAGCCGAAGGAGGTCACCATCCAATCCGAGGACGTGCGCTCCGCGCTTGTGCAGCCTTGTGAGGAGATGGTCGTGCATATCAAGGAGACGTTCAAGAAAACGAACCCCGATCTCGCCTCCGACATCATTCAGAACGGCATCCTGCTGACGGGCGGCGGCGGCCTCTTGTCCGGTCTCGACCGCTATCTCACCGACAAGCTGGAGATTCCCGTGTGGACGAGCGAGACGGCGCTCACGAACGTGGTTATGGGCTGCCTCAAGGTGCTCGAGACGCCTACGGCGCTCAAGCAGACGCTCATGCGCTCGAAATAGGGTTGAGCCGGCTTATCGATGGCGCTTAATTTCCAACAGAGAAGCTCGGTGTTTCTGCGCCGAGTTCTGCTCGTCGCATTTCTCGTAGCCTCGCTTGCGCTGGTCACGTTGTACTCGCGCGAAGGCCAGGACGGCCCGCTGCACGCGGTCCAGAGCGGCGTGTCCGGCGCGGTCGCGCCTTTGAAGTTCGTCGGCGCGGCTGCAAGCGCGGGCGTGAACGATGCCGCCGAGGGTTTCGGCAACCTCACGGCCGACGAGAGCACGCTCTCGGGTCTGCGCGAGAGCAACGCCGAGCTGCGCGAGCTGCTGAGCCAGGCCGACGAGTACAAGCAGGAGGCTCAACGTCTCCAGAAACTGCTCGAGCTCAAGGACCTCTACGAGATCGACGGTGTGGGAGCGCGCGTCATCGGCAATCCCGACCAGGCGTGGAGCCAGGCGGTCACCATCGATAAGGGCACGGCCGACGGGGTGGAGACCGGCCTTACGGTCATGGGCACTTCCGGCGTCGTCGGCCAGGTGTACAGCGCGGGCGAGCATACCGCCGAGGTGCGCCTGCTCACCGACCCCGATTCCGGCGCCGCGGCGCGCGTGGAGTCGAGCCGTGCGGAGGGCGTCGTGCGCGGGTCGCTCGAAGGCCTGCTGTATTTGGAGAACCTCGATGCCGACGCGGTGGTCAATCCTGGCGACGTGGTGGTCACGTCGGGTCTGGGCGGCAGCTACGCGCCCGGCCTCATCATCGGCACCGTCGTGAAGGTGGATACCCGCCAGGGCGAGTCCACGAGGCGCGTGATCGTATCGCCGAACGACACGACGGGTGCCCTCGAAGAAGTGCTTGTGGTGTTCGGCGTGGGCGCCGTAGGCGAGGCCGACGGTAACGAAGGAGGCGATGCATCGTGAACCTGGGACGCGAAGGCATCGTCATCGCCGTAGGCGCGGTCGTCGCCTTGCTGCTGCAAATCGTCGTAGCCCCCAACATTGCGCTGTTCTCGGCGCAGCCGAACTTCCTTCTGGCCTACGTGCTGGTAGTCGCTATCGCGCGCCCGCTCGACGCCGGCTCCGCGCTGCCGTTTGCGCTGGGGCTCGTCTGCGACCTTTTGGGCTCGGGCCCCGTCGGCGGCTACGCGTTCTTGTTCGTTATCGTGTCGTTCATCGCATCGCGCGCGTTCTCGGTGCTCGACAACGACACGCTGTTCATGCCGGTGACCATTTTCGTCGTCGCGACGTTCGCCGCCGAGATGCTGTACGGCGCGCTGCTCATCGGGCTGGGTCTGTCGGCAAGCCCCGTTGACGCGTTCCTGTACCGTGCGCTGCCGTGCACGCTGTACGACTGCGTCGTGGGTCTCGTGCTGTATCCGATCATCGCTCGTCTGCTTGCCAGCGGCGCTCAGGACCGCGGACCGCGCACGCCCCGGCTGCGATAGGGGGCGTTTGCCGTGATCGCCGCCATCATCGCCGCCGTCGCCACGCTGGTCGTGGCCGTCATCGTGGTATCCGTCGTGTTCGTCGTGCGCAACAACGCGAAGTCGTCGAACGTGAGCGTGAAGAAGGACGTTCGCTCAATCAGCTCGGTGGGCGTGAAATCGAGCCTCGGAAACGCGGGCGGTCGCGTCAACGGATCCATGCAGGCGCACCCGGGCTCGGCGCAGCGTCCGGCGTCCAACCCGGCCGACAACCTCAAGTCGCGGTTCGTCGCCATGGGCGTGCTGGCGGCGGGCATCTTCGGCACGCTGACGGCGAAGCTGTGGACTATGCAGGTGCTGTCGTCCGAGGCGTATCGCAGCAAAGCGGACGACAACCAGTACGCCACCGTCTCCACGCCCGCGCCGCGCGGCTACATCTGCGACGTCAACGGCGTTCCGCTCGTGAAGAACCGCGTGTCGCTGACCGTGGTGGCCGATGCGGAGGTGGCCAACGACCGCGACGTGGTGCAGCGCCTGTCCGCGGTGCTCGGAGTGCCGTACAACGTGGTGCGCCAGCGCATCCAGGATGCGACGGCCGGCGCGCAGAGCCAGCGCGTCGTGGCGAGCGACGTGCGGCTTCGCGACGTCGCCTTCATCACCGAGCACTCCGACGCGTTCCCTAAGGTCAAGATCGAGGAGCGCTACGTGCGCGACTACCCCTACGGCGCGCTCGCCGCGCACGTGGTGGGGTACACGGGCCCCGTCACCGAAGAGGGTCTGAAAACCGTCGGCGAAGGCCGCGAGGTGGAGCTGGGCGACGACATGGGCGCGTCGGGCATCGAGCTGCAGTACGATCATCTGCTGGCGGGCGAACACGGCAAGCGCAAGGTGGTCGCCAACGCCGACGGCAACGTTGTGCGCGTGGTGAGCGAGACGCAGCCAACCAAGGGCTCGGACGTGCACCTCGCCATCAAGGGGCCGGTTCAGTACGTGGCCGACCGCGAGCTGGCCGCGCTCATCGCCCCTGAGAACGGGACTATCGGCACGGGCAGCGGCGTGGCGGGCTCGGTGGTGGTCATGGACCTTCGCGACGGAGGCATCGTGGCCATGGCGAACTACCCTCTGTTCGACCCGGTCGAATTCATCGGCGCCGTGTCGAGCGACGTGTACGACGTGTACAATTCCAACGAAGCTCAGAAGCCCCTGCTCAATCGTGCGATCTCGGGCACGTATCCCGCCGCCTCGACGTACAAGACGTTCACGGGCCTCGCGGCGCTGGCCAACGGCTTCGCCGACATGAAGCGCACGTGGACGTGCAACGGCTCGTGGGACGGCTGGGGCACGGGTCAGGAGCAGATGTGCTGGAAGCACTCGGGCCACGGCACGCTCGACCTCCGCGGCGGCATCGTGCAGTCGTGCGACGTCGTGTTCTACCAGATCGCCCATGACTTCTTCGAGGCGGCTCGGGACGGTCAGGTCAGCCAGACCGCCCTTCAGGACTACCTCGCGAAGTTCCACTTCGACCGCTACACCGGCATCGATCTCGGTGGCGAATCGGTGGGCGTCATTCCCACGCCGGAATGGAAACTGGAGCATTTCCGCAACACGCCCGAAGAGGCGGTGTGGAAGGGCGGCGACATGACGAACATGATCATCGGCCAGGGTTACGTTCTCGTCACGCCCTTGCAGGTGGCCGTCGCCTACGGCGCCGTCGCCACCGGCAAGCTGCTGAAGCCCCACTTGCTCAAGGAGGTTCGCAACGCCAGCGGCGACGTGGCCGCCTCGGTCAAGGTGGAGACCGCGGGGGAGCTGGACGTTCCCGAAGCCGACCTCGCGTTCATGCGCGACGCCCTCAACGGCGTGGCGACCGACAACGCCGACGTGTCGAAGCTGCTCAACGAGCAGGGCATCGATCCCGCTACGGTGGCGTGCAAGACGGGTACCGCCGAGTACACCAACATGGCCGACACCGCGTGGTTCGCCTGCTACGCGCCGGTGGACGATCCGCAGTACGTGGTGGCCTGCGTGGTCGAGCACGGCGGCGGCGGTTCGGCCGTGGCGGCCCCGCTGGGCGCGAAGGTTCTGGCGGCTGCGCTTGCCAGCGAGTCCGCGGAGGATCCGGGCGCCGGCATGGGCGTGATCGCCGGAGCCACCGGCAAGGTCCTCGAAGGCGCGGGCGCCGCGACGTCCGGCGGCCGTACCGACTAGACGAGGCGAGGAAAGGAGGCGTTATGCCGCAGCTACCGCAGATCGATTCAGTGAAAGCGCCCGACAAGATCGTGGCGCAGGCCACGCGCGCGCGACGCTTCCCGTGGCTCAACATCCCGTTCATCCTCGTGGTGGCGCTGCTGGTGTCGTACGGGCTCGTCGTCGTGATGTCGGCCGTGGCCAACGACCGCGACTACTCGTTCACGAACCAGCTGGCGGGCGTCGCGTTGGGAATCGTGTTCATGGTGCTGGTCTGGAGGTTCGACTACCGCCGCCTGTCGGACTTCACCATGCTGTTCCTCATCGTCAACGTGGCGCTCATCCTCTCGCCCCACATACCGGGGCTGGGAACCGACGCGGGCATGGGCGCGCAGTCGTGGCTCAAGCTGGGCATACAGGTCCAGCCGGGCGAGTTCGCCAAGATCACGGTCATCCTGCTGGACGCCAGCATCATGGCGCGCTACGGCGGCAGGCTGGACGACCCGCGCGAGTACGTCAAGGCGCTCGGCCTCATGCTGGTGCCGTTCGCCTGCATCATGACGCAGCCCGACCTGGGCACGGGCCTGGTGTACCTATGCATCGGCGCGGTCGCCCTCGTGGTAGGCGGTGCGCGTCCGAAGTACCTGCTGATCACCCTCGCGGCCTTCGTTGCGGCCGTCATCGCCGTGTTCGTCGTGGACCAGATCATCTACAACTCCACCGGCGAGTACAAGCTGCTCAAGCAATATCAGCGCAACCGCCTGCTCGTGTTCCTTGATCCCGACATCGACCCTACGGGCGAGAGCTACAACCTCAAGCAGGCTCAGATCGCCATCGGGTCGGGCGGCCTGTTCGGCAAGGGCCTGTTCCAGGGAACGCAGCATACGCTGGGCATCCTGCCCGAGGCTCCCACCGACTTCATCTTCTGCGTGCTGGCCGAGGAACTGGGGTTTTTAGGTGTAATGGCGCTGCTGGCCTTGTATGCCGGCCTGGTTTTGATAAGCTTTCGCATTGCCGGCGCTTCGAGCGATCTGTTCGGCATGACCATCGTCATGTGCGTCGTCGGCATGTGGTTGTTCCAGATTCTTGAAAACATCGGCATGGATTGCGGGCTCATGCCCATCACGGGCATCCCCCTGCCGTTCGTGAGCTACGGAGCGACGGGCATGGTGATGAACTTCATCATGCTCGGCATGATCGGCTCGGTATGGACTCACAACATCCAGAAGCAACGCTAGGAAAAGGGGCGGTTATGCAGCTACCCGTTGACATCAAAGCGGTTATCGATGAAGCCACCAACATCGACGAGGCGCGTCGCACGACGCTGTCGGTGAGCGTCTATCTCGACGACAGCGCGCCGGGCGACGTGCAGGCGCACGTGCGCCAAGCGTTCGCCAGCGCATCGCCGCACGCCCGCGTGTCGCTCATGTACCTCGACGGCCGCCCGTTCGCGCCGTTCTCGGGCGACGACATGGCCGTCATCGTGGCGGGTTTGAACGAGCAGGTGGGGGAGTACGCGGCGCAGGTTCGCGCGGCGGGCGTCCCCGTGATGGTGGTCACCACGCTGCCCGCTCTTGTGGCCGACATCGCGAAGGCGCAGGGCGCGCCCATCCCGCAGGGCGACCTCGTCTTCCCCAAGCCCCCCAAGGCCGAGCCGGCTGTGCTGCCGGCACCCGATGCCGCTGCGGGCGGCGCCGAGGCCGTGCAGGCTCTGGGCGCCGGTTCGCCGAACGAGCCGTACGCTCTCGACGGCGCCGCCGTCGGCTCGCTCAGCGAGCGCATGGGCGGCTGGGTGATCGCCGCATGCAACGACAAGCGCCTCGCGTTCGCGCTGGCGTTCCCGTTCGTGCGCAAGCCCCTGTCGCTGGAAGCCGTGAACTCCACGGCGCTGCAGAACGCGGGCGTGGGCCTGCTGGTCATCATCCCCGGCGCCGACATGCCGGTCATGACGCTCAACCAAGCGAAGATGCTGCTCATGATTGCCGCCGCGTACGGAGAAGAGCTCAACATGGAGCGCGTGAAGGAGCTTGCGGCCCTCGTGGGCGGCGCGTTCGCCTGTCGCGCGGTGGCTCGCCAGCTGGTGGCGTTCGTACCCGCGCTCGGCTGGGCCGTGAAGGCCGCCATCGGCTACACGGGCACCGTCGCTATGGGGCGCGCGGCCATCGAGTACTACGAGGACGGAGCCACGCTGGGCAAGCTCACCGACGCCGTGGCTGCGGCGCGCGACAAGGTGGTGCAGGCCGCCGCGAAGCGCGCTGCGCAGAAGGCGCAGGCGACCGGGGCGAAGGCCGTGGACGCCGTGCGCGACCGCGCCGGGCGCGCGGCACAGGCGGCCGGCGGGGTGCGCGATGCCGCCCTCACGCGCTTCGCTTCCGGCAAAGTCCGCTGATTCTCCCGCTAAAGCAAACCGAAGAAGGGAAACGAGTTCGATGACGGATCTCTGGCCGCGTCTGGAGCCGCTGCTCGCCGCTGCGGAGCGCCCCGCGCGCTACCTCAACCACGAGTTCGGCTGCGTGTACAAGCCCGAAGCGGACTTCCGCTTCTGCATGGTGTATCCCGATACCTACGAGCTGGGGCAGGCGAACCAGGCGCTGCGCATCCTCGTGAACGTGGTGAACGCCGTCGACGGGATGGCCGCCGAGCGCGCGTTTCTTCCTGCGCCCGCCATGTGCGACACGTTGCGCGCCGAGGGCATCCCGCTGTTCAGCATAGAGAGCTGCGCGCCGCTCGCCGAGTTCGACGCCGTGGGCATCACATTGCCGCACGAGCTGGCGGCTACGAACGTGCTTGAGACGCTCGATTTGGCAGGCATCCCGCTGCATGCAGACGAGCGCGTCGAAAGCGACCCGCTCGTGGTGGGGGGCGGCCCCTGCGCCTACAACCCCGAGCCCTACGCGCCGTTCTTCGACGCGTTCAGCATCGGCGAAGGGGAGGAGGCCTTGCCGCGCGGCCTGGCCGTCGTCCGCCGCCTGCGCGCCGAGGGCGCTGCGCGCGCCGACATCCTGCGCGCGCTGGCCGACGAGCCGGGCTGGTACGTGCCGTCGCTGTACCGCTGGCGCGCCGAGGACGAGGCGCAGGAAGCGGGCTCGTGGATCGAGCCTTTGGAAGAGGGCCTGCCTCTGCGCATCGAGAAGAGCCTGTTCGAGGGCTTCGCGGAAAGCCCTGGCTGGGAGCCGTGTATCGTGCCGTTCACCGAGGTGGTGCACGATCGGCTGAACGTCGAGATCCTGCGCGGGTGCGCCCGCGGCTGCCGCTTCTGCCAGGCGGGCATGATGTACCGCCCCGTGCGCGAGCGCTCGGCCGACAACGTGGTGGAATCGGTGGTGCAAGGCCTGGCCGAGACGGGCTACGACGAGGTCAGCCTCACGTCGTTGTCGTCCACCGACCACTCGCAGATCGCCTCTATCCTCACGCGCATCAACCGCGCCTGCGACGGGAAGGGCGTGCGCATCTCGGTGCCTTCGCAGCGCCTCGACTCGTTCGGCGTGGACATGGCCGAGCTGGTGGCCGGCCAGAAGAAGGGCGGCCTCACGTTCGCGCCCGAGGCGGGCACGCAGCGCCTGCGCGACGTCATCAACAAGAACGTCACCGAAGACGACCTGTTCGGCGCGTTGGACGCCGCGTTCAAGGCGGGGTGGCGCCGCTGCAAGCTGTACTTCATGATAGGCCTTCCCACCGAGACCGACGACGACATCAAGGGCATCGCGAGCCTCGCGCAGCGAGCCTACGACCGCATGAAGGCCGCCACGCCGCCCGAGCAGCGCGGATCCTTGCGCATGAGCGTGTCGTGCGCGCTGTTCGTGCCGAAGGCGCAGACGCCGTTCCAGTGGGACGGGCAGATCCCGCCCGAGGAGGCGCTGCGGCGCGTGCAGCTGCTGCGCAACTCGGTGAAGTACCGCGCCGTGGACGTGCACTGGCATGATCCGGCCACCAGCTTCGTGGAGGCCGTGATGAGCCGCGCGGGGCGCGAGGCCGCCGCGTGGGTGGAGGCCGCCTGGCGCCGGGGCGCGCGCTTCGACGCGTGGACCGAGTGCTTCGCAGAGGCCGCTTGGCGCGAGGCGGCGGACGAGGTGGGCATCGACCCGGCCGCCATCGCGCAGACGGCGTATCCCACGACCCGCGTCATGCCGTGGGAGCATATTTCCACCGGCGTGTCGACGCGGTGGCTGGCGCGCGAGCGCCGCTTGGCCGACGAGGGTCGCACGACGCCCGACTGCACGTTCGAGAACTGCTCGGCCTGCGGCGCGTGCCCGACGCTCGGGGTGGACAACGAGCTGGCCCAGCCCCGCGTGGCGTCCGGCTCGAACGCGGTCGAGCCCTCGTGCCGTCCTGGACGAAGCGCCGAATCCGAGCTCCTTCGCCATCCCGGGCAAAGCGGCGAAGCCGACGCCTCCTCCGTCATCCTGGGAGAGCGAAGCGAGACGAAGGATCCCGCGCGGCGCGAAGGCGCCGGAAAGGAGGCGACCCATGCCTGATCCGAACCTGTTCCGTCTGCGCATGACGTTCTGCAAGCAGGGACGCCTGGCGATGCTGTCTCATCTCGAAGTGGCGCGCGCTCTCGAGCGCGCGGTGCGCCGCGCAGGCCTGCCGTTCGCAGTGAGCCAGGGCTTCTCGCCCCATATGAAGATCGCGTTCGGCGCGGCGTTGCCCGTGGGTGTGGGCGGCACGCACGAGCTGGCAGACCTGCAGATGACGCGCTACGTGCCTGTCGACGAGGCGCTTGAGGCGCTGCAGCGCGCAAGCGTGCCCGACCTGATGGTGAAGGCGTGCGACTACATCGAGCCGCATGCGCCGGCCGCATCGGCGGCGTACCCTATCGCCGTCTACCGCGCGCTGCTGTCGCACCCTCCCGCAACCTTTCCGGTGCCAGACGAAGTTACGGTGGTGCGCAAGAAGAAGGAGAAGGTGCTGTGCACGGCCGATTTCCTCGTGGGGGAGCTGGAGCTGTCCGGCGCCGTGGCCACGTTCTCGCTGGAATCGAAGCCGACGGGCTCGCTACGTCCCGACGTGCTGCTGCGCGCGTGCTGCGAAGCAGCCGATGCCGTAGCCCCCGAAGCCTCCGCGCCGTTGCGCGTGCTGTCGGTCATGCGCACCGAACAGCGCGCCGCTCGCTGACGGGGAGGGGTCGCATCTTCCGCGCCCGCTTCGAGCAAGAAAAAAAGCCCGCCGATCGGCGGGCTTTCTGTATTCAGATGGCGGGATGTACGAGACTCGAACTCGCGACCTCCGACGTGACAGGCCGGCGCTCTAACCAACTGAGCTAACACCCCGTGCTTTGCAGCGAAAGCTATTCTACCGGAAGAACCTTCGCTGTGCAATCATTATTATGACGAATTTCCCCGATACGAAAAGAACCCGCCGAAGCGGGTTCTTAGCATTCAGATGGCGGGATGTACGAGACTCGAACTCGCGACCTCCGACGTGACAGGCCGGCGCTCTAACCAACTGAGCTAACACCCCGTGCTTTGCAGCGCGGAATATATTACCGGGTGTCGCCGATTCGCGCAATACCCCAATTTGAAAAAGTTTGGGAAAGCGTGCGCCGGGTTCGCATGCAGGTTCTGTGATGAGGGAAACATTTTGGTGTGAAATTTCACAGTAGTGATAAAGTTTAGCGACTAAATTGTATACGACAGGAATCGAAGGCAAGGAAGATGAGATGACGGATTCGTTCAATGAGACGAAACGCGAGCTGTACGAGCTTATGCAGCGCTCACGGCGCGAGCGGTTCACGCCGCCAACGCCCGAAGGCGTGACGCCGTCCGAGGCGCGCACGATGATGACGGTCAGCGCTCTTCAACATACGTGCGAGGACGTCAGGCCGGGTCGCGTCGCGGAGCTGACGCACACGACGCCGAGCGCGTTGTCCCAGACGTTCAAGACCCTCGAGGAGAAGGGCCTCATCGAGCGGCACCGCGCAAGCGGCGATTACCGCGCCGTGTCGGTAAGCCTCACCGAAGAGGGCGAGCGCTTCGCCGCCGAGGGCAGACGTTTGCGCGACGAGCACATGGACGCGGTCATGGAGCACGTGGGTATCGAGGACATGCGGCATCTCGTTCGCATCCTGCGCAAAGTGGTCGAGTTCCACGAGCTGGATCCTGAGGCGACGTGCAAGAGCCGCGCGGAAGGAGATGAGGCGCCGTGCGCATAATTCGCTATCTGAAGAACTGCAAGGTGGCCGTGCTGCTCATCGTGTGCCTGCTCGTCGTGCAGGCGTTCACCGACCTGGCGCTGCCGCACTACACGTCCGATATCGTCGATGTGGGCATCCAGCAGTCCGGCGTGGAGCATGCGGCCACCGACGAGATGACGGCCAAGACCCATGACGAGATCGCTATGATGCTTCCGGTCGACGACGAGCAGACGTTCCGCGACGCTTACACCGAGACGGACGACGGCACGTACAAGCTCAACGACCAGGGCAAGAAGGAGCAGGAGGAGCTCGACCGCATGGTGGCCCTGCCGCTGGTTGCCATCCATTATTCCAGCCAGATCCCCGACCTCGACCTCGGCCAGGTGATGCAGGCCTACGAGGCCGGCGCTATCGACAAGCAGAAGATCCTCGATATGCTGGACGAGGCCAAGCAGCATATGGGGGACATGGGCGACTCCATCGTCGACCAGCAGGCCATCGCCGCCGCCAAGGCGGAGTACGAGTCGCTCGGCTACAATCTGTCCGACATGCAGATGGGCTACCTCGTGCGCATCGGCCTTTTGATGTTGGGGCTTGCCGCCCTCGGCATGGTCGCGGCCGTGCTCGTGGGCTTCATCGCCTCGCGCACGGCCGCGAAGGTGGGCGCCACGCTGCGCTCGAAGCTGTTCCGCCGCGTGGTGTCGTTCTCGGACGCCGAGGTGCAAAGCTTCTCGGCCGCCTCGCTCATCACGCGCGGCACGAACGACATCCAGCTGGTGCAGATGGTCACCGTCATGCTGCTGCGCATGGTGCTGTACGCGCCCATCCTCGCCATCGGCGGCATCATCATGGTTTCGCGCACGAACCTCGCCATGAGCTGGATCATCATCTTGGCCGTGGCGGTCATCTTCGTGCTCATCATGGTGCTGATGCGCGTGGCGCTGCCCAAGTTCCAGATCATGCAGACCCTCATCGACCGCGTGAACCTCGTGTCGCGCGAGATCCTCACGGGCCTGCCCGTCATCCGCGCGTTCGACCGCCAGCCCTACGAGGAGAAGCGCTTCGACGAGGCTTCCACCAAGCTCATGAAGACGCAGCTGTTCACGAACCGCGTCATGACGTTCATGATGCCCCTGATGATGCTCATCATGAACGGCGTGTCGGTGCTTATCGTATGGGTGGGCGGCAGCTACATCGACAACGGCACCATCCAGACGGGCGACCTCATCGCGTTCATCACCTACGCGATGGTCATCATCATGGGCTTCCTCATGATCGGCATGATCTCCATCATGCTGCCGCGCGCCGACGTGGCGGCCCAGCGCGTGAACGAGGTGCTGGAAACAAAGCCCACCATCTGCGACCCGGCCGCCGACAAGGCCCGCGACGCCGAGCTGCGCCGCTCGGACGAGGGCGCGACCATCGCCTTCAACGATGTGAGCTTCCGCTACGGCGATTCGAAGGAATGCGTGCTCGAGCACATCGACTTCACGGCCGAGTCCGGCAAGACCACGGCGCTCATCGGCTCCACCGGATCGGGCAAGTCGACGGTCATCAAGCTCATCGAGCGCTTCTACGACGTGACGGAGGGCTCGGTCACCATCGACGGCGTGGATGTGCGCGACGTCACGCAGCAGGCGCTGCGCGAGCAGCTGGGCTACGTGCCGCAGAAGGCGTTTCTGTTCTCAGGCACCATCGAGTCGAACGTGGCCTACGCGGACGAGGGGATGCCCGTCGACCGCATCAGGGAGGCCGTCGACATCGCCCAGGCGTCGGAGTTCGTCGCCTCGAAGGAGGAAGGCCTGGGCACGCGCGTGTCGCAAGGCGGCTCGAACGTGTCGGGCGGCCAGCGCCAGCGCCTGGCCATCGCCCGCGCGCTGGCCACCGAGGCGCGCGCCTACCTGTTCGACGACAGCTTCTCGGCGCTCGACTACAAGACCGACGCCGCGCTGCGCCAGGAGCTGCACACGCGCCTGGGCGGCAAGACCGTGGTCATCGTGGCGCAGCGCATCTCGACGGTGCTGCATGCCGACCGCATCGTGGTGCTGGACGACGGCCGCATCGTGGGCCAGGGCACGCACGAGGAGCTGATGGAAACCTGCGAGGAGTATCGGGAGATCGCGATGTCCCAGCTGTCGGAAGCCGAGCTGAACGGAGGTGATGCGGCATGAGCGCGCAGGAGAACGCCCAGGCGCAGGAACCTCGCCGCGGACCCATGGGCCACGGTCCCGGCGGGCGCATGATGCCCGGCGAGAAGCCGAAGAACCTCAAGGGAACGCTTGCCAAGCTGATCGCCTTCATGGGCCGTTTCAAGGCAGCCATCGTGGTGGTGCTCGTGTTTGCCGTGGGCTCCACCATCTTCAACATCGTGGGGCCGAAGGTGCTGTCCACGGCCACTACCGAGCTGTTCAACGGCATCGTGGCGAAGATCGACGGCTCGGGCGGCATCGACTTCGACGCGATCGCGCGGATCCTCGTGTTCACGCTGGGTCTGTACCTGCTGTCCGCGGCATGCTCGTTCGTGCAGGGCTGGATCATGAGCTCGGTTTCGCAGCGCACGTGCTACCAGCTGCGCGGCGCCATCGCCGACAAGATCGACCGCATGCCCATGGGCTACTTCGAGCGCACGAGCGTGGGCGACACCCTGTCGCGCATCACGAACGACGTGGACACGCTGGGCCAGAGCCTGAACCAGGGCGTCACCCAGCTCATCACGTCGGTGACCACCATCATCGGCGTGCTCATCATGATGCTGTCCATCAACCCGCTCATGACGCTGATCACCGTGGTCATTCTTCCGGTTTCCGTCGTGCTCATCATGGTGGTGGTGAAGCGCTCGCAGAAGTACTTCGTGGCGCAGCAGCGCACGCTCGGCAAGATCAACGGCATCGTGGAGGAGACGTTCTCGGGTCACGCTATCGTGAAGGCGTTCAACCGCGAGGACGGCACGGTCGACCGCTTCAACGAGACGAACGCGAAGCTGTACGGGTCGGCGTGGAAGTCGCAGTTCTTCAGCGGCCTCATGCAGCCTATCATGACGTTCGTCGGCAACCTGGGCTACGTGGCCGTCGCCATCGCCGGCAGCTTCCTGGCCGTGCAAGGCGTCATCACGGTGGGCGACATCCAGGCGTTCATCCAGTACGTGAAGAACTTCACGCAGCCCATCACCCAGCTCACGCAGGTGTCCAACGTGCTGCAGCAGATGGCCGCGGCCGCCGAGCGCATCTTTGAGTTCCTCGACGCGCCCGAGGAGGAGCCCGACCATGCGACCGCCCGTACCGCCGACGTGGAGTGCAACGTGCAGTTCGACCACGTGCGCTTCGGCTACGATCCGGAGAAGCCGGTGATCAAGGACTTCTCGGCCCAGGTGTCGGAAGGCCAGACCGTCGCGCTGGTCGGCCCCACGGGCGCCGGCAAGACCACCATGGTCAAGCTGCTCATGCGCTTCTACGACGTGCAGTCGGGCTGCATCAAGATCGGCGGCACGGACATCCGCGATTTCGCGCGCGACGATCTGCGCAGCCTGTTCGGCATGGTGCTGCAGGACACGTGGCTGTTCCACGGCACCATTCGCGACAACATCCGCTACGGCAAGCTGGACGCCACCGACGAGGAGGTGGAGGCGGCGGCGAAGGCGGCCTACGTCAACCACTTCATCCAGACGCTGCCGCAGGGCTACGACACCGAGATCAACGAGGACGCCAGCAACATCAGCCAGGGCCAGCGCCAGCTGCTGACCATCGCGCGCGCCATCCTGGCCGACCGCCGCATGCTCATCCTCGACGAGGCCACCAGCTCGGTGGACACGCGCACCGAGGAGCGTATCCAGAAGGCCATGGACAACCTCATGGCCGGGCGCACCTCGTTCGTCATCGCGCATCGCCTGTCCACCATCAAGAGCGCGGATCTCATCCTCGTCATCCGCGACGGCGACATCGTGGAGCAGGGCACGCACGAGGAACTGCTGGCGCTTGGCGGTTTCTACGCGGAGTTGTATAATTCTCAGTTCACCGAGACGATTGACGAGGTGGAGGACTAGCGCATACGGGCGCGTCTTCGCCCCCTCGCTCAGGGAATGGGAACAGCGACGTATGCCCGCAACGGGAACTGAGAGCGCATCAGCGCAGATGCAAGGCGCGCCTGAAGGCAAGGCGCGCCTTGCCGTGTTCGACTTCGACGGCACCAGCATCGCGGGCAACTCGCCCGTGCTGCTGGTCAGCCACCTTCTGCGTCGCAAGATGCTGAAGAAGCGAGTCGTCTTCCGCATCCTTCTGTGGGCGGCCGCCTACAAGCTGCGCCTGCCGCAGAACGAGGCGGCCGTGCGCGGTCTCGTGTTCACGGCGTTCGAGGGCAAGCCCGCCGCCGAGGTGGACGCCTTCCTCGCCGAGTTCTACGACGAGCGCATCGCGCCGCTGTTCAGGCCCGAGGCGGATGCCGCCATGCGCGCCCACGCCGAGGCGGGGGACACCGTGGTGGTCATCTCGGCCACGTTCGAGCCTATCATCCTGCGCGCCATGGAGCGCCATCCGTTCGACAACCAGATATCCACGCGCATGAGCGTGGCCACCGACGGCACCTACACCCGCGCGGTGGAGGGTCTGCCGGTGGAGGGGGAGGAGAAGCTGGCTGCCGTGCGCCGCTTCGGCGACAGCCGTTTCGGGCCGGGCAACTGGGAGCTCGCCTACGCGTACGGCGACCATCATTCCGACCGCGCCGTGCTGTCGGCCGCGGAGCACCCCCGCGCCGTGTCGCCTGATCGGCCGCTCGCCCGCACCGCGCGCGAAAAGGGCTGGGAGATCCTCGACTGGTAGAGCCTTGCGCTCATACCCTTCGGGTTGCTTACGTTTTGGGGTTTTTGCGGTTCGGCCTATGCGGGGGCTTTCTTCTTGGGTAAAATGTGACCTGGACATAGTCATTTTCTCGCGACGTGCGATCACATCGAAAAGGAGGTTGGGTCCATGTTTGAGAACGATGCGAACAGCTCGCCCAGCCAGAACGACGAGCATAGCAATTCCTCGACCGAGTACCTGCGGCTCGCTTCCCAGGCGTGCGCTTCGGGCGACGCGGTCCTCGGCATGCATCTGTACCTGGCGGCGTTCGAGCGCGCGCAGCACGGCGAAGGCTCCGCCGTCGACGAAGCGGCGCTCGAGGGCCTGAAGCAGGCCTGGCAGCTGGCCTGCAAGCTCAAGGAGCGCTCCATCGCCGAATACGCGTTCGAGCGCCTCGAGCCCTACCTGTCCTCGGACGAGGCCGCGGCTTGCGCCGAGCAGCTGCAGAGCCTCGCGCTCGACAAGCTGGAGGAGTACGGCCTTTCGCGTGAGGACCTGGAGGACATGACCGACATGATCTCCCAGGACTTCCTGGGCTTCGATGCCGCGCGCCTCATGCGGGTGGAGCACGTCACCGAGCCGTCTTCGGCGTGCGTCGCCGAGGCTGCGCCGCAGGCCGCTCAGAGCGCCGCGGCGGACGAGGGCGGCGAGGAGGGCGAAAAGGCTCCGTCCGTCTCCGAGGTGCAGAAGTCGCTCGCCGAGGCCATCCAGGCATGCGGCGACGATGCCGACGCTCATGCGGTGGTGTCGTCCCTCGAGAACATAACGTATCGCGAGCTCGTGGGCTACGACGAGACCGTGAAGCTCATGCGCGACTTCGGGGTGGGCATGCAGCACGACGAGCGCTTCCAAGAGCTGGTGGAGCTGCTGAACGCGCGCCACGGCTTGGACCGCATGCCGGCCTCCGACGCGCTGCTGTTCCGTTCTCCGGCGCGCGAGGACGCGAACCGATTCATGGCGGCCACGCTGGGCGAGCTGGGGCTGCCGGCCATCCGCATGCACATGGAGGAGAACCTTCAGGGGATGCCGGTGCTGTGCGTCATGGCGCAGGCCGACCGCCAGCCGAAGCTCAACGCGGCGCGCAACGCCTTCGAGGGCGCGGGCGTGCTCATGCTGGAGGACCTGGATCTGTGGATGTCGCCCATGGTGGAGTCGGCCGGCGACGATCTGGGCGGGTTCATCATGGCCAGCCTGTCGCGGGGCGCGCGCGAGGCCATCAGCCTCATCCGCTCGGCGGTGGAGAACCCCGACGTGTTCGTGCTGGCCTCCTCGTCCGAGGCGGGGGAGATCGACCCGTTCTTCTTCGACCTCCTGGAGCCGCTGTCGGTGATCGACATCGACTTTCCCACGGTGTCCGAGCGCGACGACATCTGGATGGAGATAGCCCGCGAGCATCCGTCCCTGCGCGGCATCGACCGTGCATCGCTTGTGCGCTATTCGGCGCAGATGCCGCGCTACGACATGTACATGGCCGCCCGCGAGGCCATCGAGGAGGCTTACAAGGCCAGCCTCGTCGCGCGCCGCTACCTGCCGGTGACGGCGGACAACCTGTACGACAAGCTGGCGGCCTACCAGCCGCTCGATTCCGACGAGTACCGCGCACTCGAGGAGGCGGTCGTCAGCGACTTCAGGCGCGAGCTGGAGCATCTGGAAGACCTGCTCGACAGGGAAGAGGGGAACTGATGGACGTCACGCGCCGCTGCGACTATGCTTGCCGGATACTGAGGGCCGCCTACAAGAGCGGGGAGGCCTATGTTTCGGTGTCCGACATCGCCGAGCAGGAGGACATTCCCTACGCCTTCGCGCGCAGCATCCAGCACGACCTGGTGAAGGGCGGGCTCATCAAGACGGTACGCGGAGCTCGCGGCGGGCTCGCGCTCAACTGCGATCCGGCCGCCGTGACCCTGCTGGAAGTGCTCGAGGCGGTTCAGGGGCCGGTGAGCATCTCGCTGTGCGTGATGGATCCCGCTTACTGCGACAAACAGAAGGACTGCGCCTACAACAAGCTGTGGCAGGGAGCCGATCGGCTGCTGAACGCCTACTTCGGCGCTATCACGCTCAAGGACCTCATCGAGCAGGGGGCGTCGCATCCGGTGGTGGAAGCCGCTATGGCGAAGGCGAAGGACTCAGACGCGGTTCCGGCCGCCGTCCGCTGCGCTGCGCAATGCGCCGCGCCCACGCCGCGCATTGCCGCGGAAGCTCCCGAAGCCGACGACGCGAGCGCGTGCGAATCGTGCGCATAGCGGGTTCCGGCTCGGTTGCGTGGCCGTCCGAGGCGCTCGGGCGCGACGAGTTCGTGGAGCTTGTGCGCCGCGAGGGCGCTCGGCTGCATCGCGACCTGCCCTGGCGTTACATCGACGACCCGTACGCCGTGCTGGTGAGCGAGGTCATGCTGCAGCAGACTCAGGTGGCTCGCGTCGAGAAGCACTGGACGCGCTTCCTGTCGCTGTTTCCCACCATCGACTCCCTGGCGGCCGCAGGCACGGCCGACGTGCTGGCGCAGTGGCAGGGGCTGGGGTACAATCGCCGCGCGCTCGCGCTCAAGCGGGCGGCCGAGACGTGTTCGGCCGAGCGGGGAGGGCTGCTGCCCGACACGGCTGAGGAGCTGGAAACGCTTCCGGGCATCGGTCCGGCCACGGCGGCGGGCGTTATGGCGTTCGCCTACAACCGCCCCTCCGTGTACATCGAGACGAACGTGCGCACGGTGTTCCTGCACGAGCTGTTCCCCGACCGCGACAAGGTTTCCGACCGCGAGCTGGCGCCGCTTGTTGCGTCCACCTGTCCTGAGGACGACGCCCGGGCCTGGTACTACGCGCTGCTCGATTACGGCGCGCACCTTAAGACGCTCGTGGCGAACCCTTCGCGGCGCAGCGCCCACTACGCGCGCCAGTCGGCCTTCGAGGGCTCGCGGCGGCAGAAGCGCGCCGAGCTCGTGCGCGTCGTGCTGGCCGAGCCGGGCATCGGCGCCGACGAGCTGGCCGAGCGCCTCGACGCCTTCGAGCGCGCCGCCGGGCGCGACGGCGTGGACGCGGCCACGTTCGAGTCCATCGTGGCCGACCTCGTGTCCGAAGGCTTCTTCCGCCGAGAGGGCGGCGCGTTCTTCGCCTGACGGGGCCCGCTGCGGCGGGAGGTTGCATTCTTTGCCCTCCTCCGGTTCCGGTCCGCGCTTGGGATGGCATGCGGTCGAATCCTTTTGGTAGCGTCCCGAAAGTTGGTGTATCAATCCGTTTCTGGAGGGCGGGCGAAGCCTGCCCGAGAAAAACGGACATCGTCTAGAATCGTCAATCACCACAAAAGACAGATTCGAAGGAAGGCGATGCCCGCTATGGACACTCTACTATTCAACGACCCCGAAGTGAAGGGGCTCGCGTTCGCGATCCTCGAGGAATGCACCGACCTGCAGGCCTTCGGGCGCAGGATGCTCGAGCTCCTGGCGAACGCCGCGATGTCGGCGAAGGCCGACGAGGCGTGCAACGCCCCCTACGGGGAGCGCGACGAGGGGCGCGTCAACTCGCGCAACGGCTACCGGGAGCGGGGGCTCTCGACCGCCGCGGGCGACGTCACCCTCAAGATTCCGAAGCTGCGCCGAGGCTCGTTCTTCCCCGAGGACCTGATCGAGCGCTACTGCAGGGTGGACCGGGCGCTCGTCGCGGCGGTGGCCGAGATGTACGTCATGGGGATATCGACGCGCAAGGTGGAGGCCGTCGCGGGCGAGCTCGGCGTGAGGTCGATGTCGAAGTCGCAGGTGTCGCGCCTGTGCGAGTGCCTGGACGCCGAGGTGGACGCGTTCAGGAGGCAGCGCTTCGACGGGGTGCGCTTCGCCTACCTGTGGCTCGACGCCACCTACGTGAAGTGCCGCGTGGAGGGGCGCTCGGCGTCCCAGGCCGTCGTGACCGCGATCGGGCTCGACGACACGGGCCACAAGCGCTTCGTCGGCGTGGACTGCGTGGACACGGAGAGCCACGCCGGGTGGAAGGCGTTCCTCTCCGGCCTGAGGGCGCGCGGCGTCGACGGCGTGCGCCTCGTCGTCTCGGACGCCCACGAAGGGCTCGCGAAGGCGATAGCCGAGACGTTCCAAGGAGCGGCCTGGCAGCGCTGCGTCACGCACCTCATGCGCAACGTGGCGGGCCGCATCCACAGGAAGGACGACCAGAGAAAGGCGCGCGAGGCCATGAAGGCCGTCTTCGCGCAGAAGAGCCCCGTCCTCGTGCGGGCGTGCTACCAAGAGGCGACCGAGGAGGTGCTGAAGATCTCGAGGGCGGCCGGAAACGTGCTCTTGGAGGCCGAGGAGGCGGCGCTCGCCTACCTGGCGTTCCCGGCCACGCACCGCACCAAGATCCGCACCAACAACGTCCAGGAGAGGGCCAACCGCGAGATCAAGCGCAGGACGCGCGTCGTGCAGGGGTTCCCCTCGCGCGAGTCGCTCATCCGCCTGGTGGGAGCGGCGCTCATCGAGGCCGACGAGGAGTGGTCGGCGCGCTGCGTCATCTCCAGGCCCTCGCTCGCGCACGCCTGGAAGGCCCAGGAGCGCGAGGCCCCCGGCGAGGCCGAGGTGCTCGCCGCCCGCGAGGCGGCGCGCAAGATCATAGGGAGCGCCATTGACCCGAAGGAGGACGAAGGCTAAGATTCACCTCGCAAGGGTGCCGGCGATTCTCCGGCGATGGCCCTGATACACCACGATTCGGGACGCGGCCATCCTTTTCTTGCAGGGCGGCGTTTTCGAGCGCTTTGGACGCAAAACGGTACCCATGGCAATCCTGACGGCGGAATCAGGTTACGAGAAGCTCGCTGAATAGTACCCACCTGGGGTTTTGCACGTGATCCTGATCGGACGGCATGCAAAACAGGTCTCGAGATTGTCATGGGGGCTGATTCGCGCCCAATCTCGCCGGGCTTCCCGCCGCGATCGGAGCGCATGGTCGAGCGAGCTGAATCTATGCAGCGCGCCGCGCGACCTACCGAGTGCCGCCGGGCGGACTCTCCCTATTCAATCGCGTACGCATTGCTCCTCGATAGTTTCTTGTGCGCGAAATAGCGTTTCTTGCATGATTCTTGCATACGATTCTTGACTTTCATGTGTTAGAATATGCCGCATCCCGTGGGGGAGTAGTCGGCCTTGAACGAGGCGGCTGCGTCAACATGCTGCTTCCGCTCGAAGCTGGCGCAACCTTAAACGACAAGACTCGCGGTGTGGCGCACGCGTCGCACCGCTCATCATGCAGCCGGCGCGCACGCCGGTATTTTTATGCCCAAACCGTGGAGTGCGGGGCGGCCAGGGGAGCCGCAAGCGGACGAGAGGAAAACCCATGGGATTCGTGGAGCTGTTGTTGCTGGCGATCGGTTTGTCGATGGATGCGTTCGCCGTGTCGGTATGCAAAGGCCTGTGCATGAAGCGGCTCAACCTGCGCCAGGCGACGGTCGTCGCGCTGTTCTTCGGCGGCTTCCAGGCGCTCATGCCGCTTGTCGGATGGGCGCTGGGCACGCAGTTCGAGCAGTTCATCACGCCGGTGGATCATTGGATCGCCTTCGTGCTTTTGGCCCTCATCGGCGGGAAGATGCTGTGGGACGCCTTCCATGAGGACGACGAGGAGCTGTCCTGCCCGGCTGACGGCAAGCTCGACCTGCGCGAGCTCGTGATGCTCGCCGTCGCCACGAGCATCGACGCGCTGGCCGTGGGCATCACGTTCGCGTTCTTGCGCGTGGACATCCTCACGTCCGTGGGGCTGATCGGCGTCACGACGTTCGCCCTGTCCATCGTCGGCGTTGCCGTGGGCCACCGCTTCGGCGCCCGCTACGAGAAGCCCGCCACCGTCGCCGGCGGCATCGTCCTCATCCTCATCGGCCTCAAGATCCTGCTGGAACACCTGGGGATCATAGCCTTCTAGAAGCCGGACGAGACGTAGACTCCGTCTTTTACCTTCTTCGTCTCGCTTTTCTCGCCGAACTCAGGACGCGAAGCGGCGCGGGGCTCCCACCAAGCGAGTTCCGCAGCGAAGCGAGGACTGTTTGAGCGACTGGGCGTCCCGCGCCGCTTCGCGCCGCGCAGGTTGGCTACATAATAGGATAGCTTCCCAGCACCTTGACCTCGCGCAGCTTGAGGCGCAGGCAGTTGAGCGCGGTCTGCACGGCAAGGTCGTTCACGTTCTCCTTGAACTCGATGAAGAACATGTAGTCGCCGAGCGCCTGCTTGGTAGGGCGCGACTGGATCATCGACAGGTTGATGCCCGCGTAGGCGAACTCCGACAGGATCATGTTCAGCGTGCCGGCGCGGTCCACCTGCAAGAACAGCGCGAGCGAGGTCTTGTAGCGATCGCCGGTGAACACGGGGGGATGCCCCTGGCGGCCGATGAGCGCGAACGACGTCTGATTCCCGAAATGATCCTCGATCTCGCGCTCCTCGACGCGCGCGCCGTACAGCTCGGCCGCGAACGCGTTGGCGATACCCGCGACGCGCGGGTTCTCCATGACCAGCCGCGCGCTCTCGGCGGTGGACGACGTGGTGATGGTGGACCTGCCCGGTAGGCGCTCGCTCAGGAAGCGGCGGCACTGCGCGAGCCCCTGGGCGTGCGAGGCCACCGTGGCAACGTCCTCGATCTTCGCGTCGGGGTGCATGACAAGGCAATGGTGGATGTCGATGACCTCTTCGCCGAGGATGGTGGCCGAGCTTTTGAAGGAGAAGTTGTCCAGCGTGGCCGTGACGGACCCTTCGAGCGAGTTCTCCTTCGCCACCACGCCGAACTCGCATTTGCCGCGATCGACGCAGTCGAACACTTCGTCGAACGAGGCGCACTCGAACAGGTTTGGCTCGTCGATGCCGAGGCGGGCTGCGAACGCGCGCGCGGCTTCGTCGGTGTAGGTTCCGGCAGGGCCGAGGTAGGCGAATACGGGTTCGGTTGAAGCCATGGGTCCAATCCTTCTATCGGGGTTCTCGGTTATTCGTGCTTGTGCTATCATACCCGTCTTCACGACAAGATGAACGGCGGTGAACGAGAAACCAACGGGAGTTCTCACCTGTTAGCGGTATGCATAGAGAGGGGCGAAAAAAGTATCCCCCTGCATGAAAATGCATAAAGTAGCTAATCAAGTGTATAACTCATGTTACGTGGATGTTGATGCGTAACATTTTTCAGCCACTTGCGGGTCAAACGTTGCGCTCGCGCCCTCGCTGTTCGTTTTAATTCTGGAGTCGTGGAAAATACTGAATCAGCAAGCATTGGAAGACGAGAGCACCTGAGGAGGTGTGCACATGGAAACAGAGGCCACAGTTTCAGAGTTTCAGAACATGCTTTCCGCGCGCGGCGTCAGCCGCCGCAGCTTCATGAAGCTCTGCGGCGCCGTTGCGGTCGCGGCCGGATTGTCCGAGCTCGCTGCGCCGCGCGTGGCGCAGGCCCTCGAGAAATCTGTGATCGGCGCAACGAAGGGCAAGCTGTATCCGGTTATCTGGATCGAGGGCGCGTCGTGCACGGGTTGTACCGAGTCGTTTGCGCAGGTCGAGACGCCGGATGCGGCTTCGATCGTGCTGGACATGATCTCGCTCAACTACTCCGAGACCCTGTCGGCGGCAGCCGGCTGGTCGATGGAGGAGGCCAAGGAGCAGACGATCGAGGCCGGCAATTACATCCTCGTGTACGAGGGAGCTGTGCTGGAAGGCTGGGGAGGCCAGGCTCTGCGCGTCGCCGACAAGCCCGGTACGGAGCATCTGATCGAGGCTGCCGAGAAAGCCAACGCCGTAGTCGCGCTGGGTTCCTGCGCGGTCAACGGCGGCTGGATGGGCGCTCATCCCAACCAGGCGGGTGCGCTCGGCGTGCAGGCGTTCCTGAAGAAGGCCGGCATCAACACGCCGGTTGTGAACGTTCCCGGTTGCCCGGCCAACCCCGAGTGGCTCGTGGCCGTGCTGGCGGACGTGATCTTCCTTGAGAAGCTTCCCGCGCTCAACAGCGAGGACAAGCCTGCCGGCATCTTCGACCAGACGATCCACGACAACTGCGAGCGCCGCGGCCACTTCGAGAACGGCGAGTTCGTGTACAAGTTCGGCTCCGAGGAAGAGGCCAAGGGATACTGCCTGTACCCGCTTGGCTGCCGCGGACCTCAGACGAAGGCGAACTGCGGCGTGACCATGTGGAACAACCGTCGCAGCTGGTGCGTGCAGTCCGGCGCTCCCTGCATCGGATGCTGCGAGGCCAACCCGAACGATCCCGGCCATAACTGGGTCGAGGTCAACACCCCGTTCTACAAGCGTCATCGCGACCTGCGCATCGGCGACTGGATGGTTCAGCCCGGCACTATCGCGCTCGGCATCACCGGCATTCTTGCCGCGGCCCTCGTGGTGCACGGTTTCGGCATGAAGATCACCGGCCGCATGGACGGCGGCGCCGACTTCGAGAAGGTGCGCGGCTGGGACGCGAAGCATCCCGACAAGTCCATCGGCAAGTACGACGAGGCCGACCTTAACAACGACGACAAAAAAGAAGGGAGGTAAGCCCTTATGACTCGTTCAGTCATCGACCCGATTACCCGTATCGAAGGCCATCTCCGCGTCGAGATGGAAGTGACCAACGGCAAGGTTTCCGATGCCTGGGTGTCCGGCGGCTGCTTCCGCGGCATGGAGATGGTCGTCGAGAACCGCACGCCCGAGGATGCTGCCCAGATCGTGCAGCGCATCTGCGGCGTGTGCCCGGTGTCCCACGCCCACTCGTCCGCTATCGCGGCCGAAAAAGCCTACGGCATCAAGATCTCGAACAACGCGCGCATCATCCGCAACCTGCTGGAAGGCGCGCAGTTCCTGCACAGCCATATCCTGTGGTTCTACAACCTGGCTGCCCTCGACTACGTGAACCCGCTGAACGCCCTCAAGGCCGATCCGGCGGACGCTTACGACCTTGCTCAGGCTGCAGGCACCTCCATGAACAGCGACTTCGTCGCGCTCAAGGAGCGTCTGGCGAATTTCGCCGACAACGGCCAGCTGTCCATCTTCTCCGGCAACTGGTTCGACGCGGAGGACGGCACGGCTTACCAGCTGCCGCCCGAGCTCGACCTCATCTGCACGGCTCACTACCTTGAGGCGCTGACGATGCAGGCCAAGGCTTCGCAGATCTCCGCTATCATCGGCGGAAAGATGCCGCACGTCATGACGCTGGTACCGGGCGGCACGGCCTTCGTGCCCACCGATCAGAAGCTTGACGAGTTGAAAGCCCTTGCCGATGAGATTTACGACTGGGTCGAGTCGACCATGATCCCCGACACCCTTGCTATCGCGCCGTACTACATCGATGCGTTGAACTGGGGAAAGGGCTGCGGCCGCTATGTGGCTTGGGGCGTGTTCGAGGGCCCGGGCGACTACGCCAGCTACACCGAGCAGATGGCGAACCGCTACCTGCCCATGGGCGTCATCGACGACAAGCTCAACCTCTCCGACGTGCAGGAGAATCTCATCACCGAGTACATGGGCCGCTCCTGGTACAAGGGCGATGCCACGTACACGTCGCCGTACTTCGTCACCGAGCCGGAGTACACCGAGTACAACGTCGAGGACCGCTACACGTGGGTCAAGTGCCCCGCCTACGACGGCAAGCCTTACGAGGCTGGCGGGCTTTCCCGCGTCTTGGCCGCGTACAAGCGCAACGTGCCGTTCGTGGTCGAGCAGGTTGACGGCCTTCTGGAAGCGCTCGGCGCTCCCGGGCAGATCGGGGTCGCGCAGTCGACGCTCGGCCGCACCGCCGTTCGCCAGATCGAGACGCTCTACATCGCCGGCCTCATGAAGGACTGGGTTGCCGAGCTCATCGAGGCGCTGAAGAGCGGCGACAGCGAGTACTTCCGCGAGCCGTCCACCATCACCGGCGCCGGCACGGGCTTCTGGGAGGCTCCGCGCGGCGCGCTCTACCACTCCGAGAGCATCAAGGACGGCAAGATCGAGGGTTATCAGATCATCATCCCGACGACGTGGAACCTCGCTCCCATCAACGAGAGCGGCGAGCACGGCCCGATGGAGCAGGCGCTTATCGGCAACCCGGTGGGCGACATCGAGAAGCCGATCAACGCGCTGCGCACGGTGCACAGCTTCGACCCCTGCACGGCCTGCGCGGTGCACATCACCGAGCCGGCGACGGGCAAGAGCTTCGAGACCGTCACGAGCCCTTGGGGGGTGAAGTAACATGGCGCACTTGGCACATTACCGCGAAGCGCATCCGATGCCCTTCGTCATCACGCACTGGATCAACCTTGTTGCGATGATCCTCCTGATCATCACGGGCTTCAGCATCCACTTCCCGTTCTGGGGCGGCTTCATGGGCATAGCCCGCGGAGTTCATGTGTTCCTGGGCTTCGTGCTGTTCATCAACTGCATCGTCCGCGTGATCATGGCTTTCTTCGTGAAGTCCGCGCCGGATGGCGGCACCCGCTACCAGGTCACGGACTACAAGACGTGGCTGCCGCAGGCTGACAACCGTCACCAGCTGGGCGCGTGGATTCGCTACTATCTGTTCTTCAAGAAGGATCACCCGCTGGGCGCCAAGCTCGGCGTGCCTCAGAAGATCAGCTACCTGGCCATCCCCATCCTCATCATCGTGATGTTCTACACGGGTCTCGCCCTGTGGGCTCCGACGATGAACTGGGCGTTCTTTGCGGCAGGCACTGATCTGGTGGGCGGCCTCATGTCGATGCGCATCATCCACTACTTCATGATGTACATCTTCATCTGCTTCATGCTCATCCATATCTACCTGGCGAACATCGAGGGCATCTCTCCGACGCTGCTCATGTTCTTCTGGAAAGAGCACGGCGGTCTGGTGTACGACCCCGAGAAGCACACCATCGTGGGCGAGGACGACCTCAAGCACGGCGAAAAGGCGTAAGCTTCCAGCTTCGGCACTGACGAAAGGACCCGGGAAACCGGGTCCTTTCACGTCCGGAGTGGGGCGGGGAATCGCGTGCCAGGGGTGTGTGGAGGGGACGGGGGATTTGACGCACCAGGGGACTTCGTGTGTCAAATCCCCCGTCCCCTCGACACGCGCTCAAGATGAGGGAGGTCCTCGCTAGCCCTGTTCGCGCTCGACGAACCTGACGAAGGCGTCGGCTTGGGCTTCGAGGTAGGGTGCCGAGGATTCCAGCTTGAGGCGCCCCTGCTCGTCGGCCTGCGTGGCGATATGGGGGATGCACAGGCGCGGCTTGTTCATCACGTGCGCGTCGAGGAAGCTCAGCATGCCCACGAGCTGATCTTGAGCATGCGAGGCGCCGCTCATGCCGATGCTCGCGCCGGCCAGCGCGACGGGCTTCTCCGCCAGCACCTGCGCTTCGGTGGCGCTTACGGGGCGCGACAGCCAGTCCAGGAGGTTCTTCAGCGGTCCGGGGATCGCGTGGTTGTACTCGGGGCTGAACAGCCACAAGCCGTCTGCTTCGCGAACGGCCTCGCGCACGCGCATCACCGCTTCGGGGGCGGGATGCTCGATATCCTGGTTCATGAACGGCACGTCTTCCCAGCGGAGAATGCCGTATCCGACCTCCGGGTGCTTCTCGCGCATCAGGGCTCCGGCCGCTTCGGCCAGTTGCCGGTTATAGCTGTTCTCGCGCAGGGATCCTGCGATTGCCAGCAGCTTCATGACGTCTCCTTCCGCTCGGCTAAAGCCCCCTCATGTGCGGGACTTCCTCGTCTATAATGGCAGACAATCGACGAAGGCACGAAAGGGATAACGAATTGTGACTGAATTGACCGACGAACAGATCGCTCGCGAAGAGAAGTTCCTCGAGGGTATTCCCCGGCTCAACATCGGCGCGCTGTTCCTGCCGCCTATCTGGGGCCCCGCGCACGGCATGTGGGCCGCTATCCTGTTCTATCCCATCTGGCTGTTCGCCGACAACACGTTCTATGCGGCATTCACCGAGCGCACGCCGCTGGCAATAGGCATCGCGTTGATCGTATTGCTCACGCTGACGGTGGGCACGGTGGTGTTCGCCATCCTGGGCCAGCCCTTCGCGGCGCATCGCGCGGCGAGCCTCGGTCAGGACAAGGAGACGTACCTCAAGCGCGAGCGCATCTGGACGATAGCGAGCGTGATCGCAGGCATCGCGATGATCGCGGCGGCGACGTACTACAACTTGGTCATCCGCCCGACGGTGGGGGCGTAAGGTGGGTGCTGCCCGGCGCATCGCGGTGTTCTGCGTTGGCAACAAGCTTATGCTCGACGACGGCGTAGGCCCTGCCGTGTACGAGGAGCTGCTGACGCGATACGATATTCCCGACAATGTGGAGCTGTTCGATTTGGGTTGCCTCTCGCTCAACATGATCGAGCGCGTGCGCGAGTACGACGTTATCATCACGGTGGATGCGGTTGACGGCACCGATGCCGATCCTGGCACGGTGTTTCGCTTCGAGCCCGATGCCATGGCGCGCCATTCGGGAGCAACAGCGTCGCTGCACGATCTCAAGCTGGTCGACCTGTTCGACGCCGCTGCGCTTTTAGGCTACGAAGCCGAGGGCCTGTGCCTGGGAATGCAGGTGGAGAACCCATCGCCTGCCGTGGTCACCGTGGGGCTGACTCCGAAAGTGGATGCGGCGCTGCCCCTGTTGGTCGAGACGGTGGCAGGGGAGCTTGCGCGCCTGGGCTCGCCTTTGCGAGCGCGGGCCTAGATCGATCTGATGCGCTGGAAGACGCGGGACTAAGAGGCCGTCTGCGGCGTGATGAACCGTTCCTCGAAGCTATGCGCCGGAATGGGGCACGAGACGAAGAAACCCTGGATGCTGTCGGCGCCGATGGCGCGCACGGCGTCGAGCTCGGTGGGTTCTTCCACCCCTTCGACCGTCACCTCGATGCCCACGCTATGGCACAGCTCGATGACCGCATCTATGAACGCGCGGTTGAACGCTTCCCGGTGGATGTCCTTGATGAACAGGCGGTCGATCTTCACGATGTCGGCGGGCGACTGGGCCAGTAGGCCAAGCGACGAGTAACCGGTGCCGAAATCGTCCATGGCGATGCGGATGCCGATGGAGCGCAGACGGTCGAACGTGGCGCGCAGCGCGTCCATGTCGGTGACGAAGTAGCTCTCGGTCATCTCCAGCACGATGGACGCCGGGTCGACCCCGGTGCGCTCGACGAGCTGCTCCACGAACGGCACGAAGTCGGCGTCGAGCAGCTGCAGGTAGGAGATGTTCACGTCCATGATGAAGCCGGGATGCGTTTCCGACCAGCGCTTGCACTGTGTGAACGACCGCTCCAGCACCCAGCGGCCCACCTGGCCGATGAGCCCGTACGACTCCAGCACGGGAATGAACTCCACCGGCGAGAGCTGGCCGTGCTCCTCGGAATTCCAACGTAAAAGCGCTTCCGCTCCGGCGATGTCCATGGTTTCCGCGCATACGAGCGGCTGGTAGTACAGCTCGAAGTTCTTCATATCGTCGAGGACGGAAGACTGCATGTAGTCGCTGATCTCCAGGCGGCGAAGTTTCGTCGCGATCGTCGCGGACGAGAAGAACGTGGAAGTGTTCTTGCCGCGCTGTTTGCTCTCTTCCAACGCGTTCTCCGCGTTGCGCAGCAGATCTTGGGCGCTCTGGGCGTCTTGGCCGATCATCGCGATGCCGGCCGACACCATGCAGAAGAAGCTCAAGTCGTCGATGGTGTGTTGGCGGTTCGCAACCACGTGGATGGCGTGGTAGAGCTCTTCCATGGCGGCGCAGCCGGCGCCGTCCATCACGATAGCGAACACGTCGCCATCGAGGCGGAACATGGACGCTCCTTCGGGGATGAGGCGTTGGGTGGACTGGGCGAACATTCTGAGCACGGTGTTTCCGAAAGCGTGGCCGTTCAGCAGGTTGATGCGAGAAAAGTCATCGAGCCCCAACAGCATGACGCCGCCCTGCGATTCGCAGGCGATGAGCCGATCGATGAGGTTCATGCATTCGTCGTGCGTGAACAGCCCGGTGACTGAGTCGATTTTACCCTTGCGCTCCAGACAGGTGACCACGCCGGCGAACATCGTCGGCTGGCCGTTCTCGTCGCGCTTCAGAAGTCCGCGGCACATCACCCAGATACTTTCTCCCAAGGCGTTCTTCACCTGGTATTCGAGATCGTGGCAGTCGGTTTCCCCTGAGAGCATGCTGTCGATCGAATCATCGAAGCGCTTCCGATCGCGTTCGACGATGAGTTCTCTCCAGAGAGGGATGAGGCCGGGAACGAGGCTGTCCGGCAGGTCGAAGTCGTCGCGCATGTTGTCGGAGACGAGCGCGATATCGCGTTGCATGTCGATGATGTACAGGTAGTCGTCCGTGCTGAACGCTATAGCGTCGTAGAACAGTCGCGCGTCGAGCTCGAACGACTTCAGCGCTTCTTTCGTGTCCAAGAAGTGCGCTCCGTTTCAATGATCCGTTGAGCATGCCTTCTGTATTGTAAACGCAATCGGTGCGTTTTCGAGCGTAAATGCTTATCGAAGAGGGGGAGATTTTCATCGATGGGAAAATGTGCCGGATGGCGGCGCAATGACGAAGGCTTCTCGTTTTGTCCACAGTGCGCCGTTGCGACCGCGCACCGGCATAACTTGGGGTAACGTACCGGAGGAAACGATTGACGCGAAGGAGCATCCGCTCATGCACATCCACACCATCAGCGCTTACGAGACTTCGGCAGAAGAGTTCTTCAAGCGCCTCGTCGACTGGAAGGTCGACCTCGTGGTGGACACGAGGCTGAAGAACACGAACCAGCTGGCCGGCTTCACGAAGCGCGACGACCTGGCCTATTTCGTCGAGGAGCTCGTCCATGCCCGTTATGTGCACGACAAGCTGTTCGCCCCGGCGCCCACCATGATGGAGCGCTATATCCACGGCAACATCGGGTGGGACGCCTACGCCGATGCCTACCGCGAGGATATGCGCGAGCGTGAGGCCGTGCCGCAGTTCTTCGACCGTTACGGGGACTGCGAGTCCGTGGCGCTGGTGGGAACCGCCACGCGCTCTCGCCGCTCCCATGTAGAAGTGCTTGCCGAGATGTTGGAGGAGTTCCAGAAGGAGTAGGGAGGCAACTCCCCTGTCGTCCTGATCGAGCGCAAGCATTCGACAGTCCGGTGTACTGTCGAACTCCCGAGCACACGAAGCGAGCGCAGGGAGGCACCGCGAAGCGGGGACGCGAAGGATCCCGTGCGGCGTTAGCTGTTAGCGTTACGGCTGTCGCCACGCGGGATCCTTCGACTACGCGCCTGCGGCGCTCCGCTCAGGATGACAAAGGGAATGAGCGACATCCCTTGAAAAACTAGCGATCGTTAGTTAATATACTAGCAGTCGCTAGTTTTGTAGAGGAGAGACCATGCGGGGGAAGGACACGAAGGAACGCATCGTCGAGGAGGCGTTCGCGCTGTTCGCATCGCGCGGCTTCCATGCGGTGTCGGTGCGCGACATCGCGGCTGCCGTCGGCATCAAGGACGCGTCGCTGTACAATCATTTTTCCGGCAAGCAGGCCATATTCGACGCCATCGTGCGCGATGCGCTGGAGCGGACGCGTCGGTTCTTCGGCGAGCGCAACATCCTGTTCGACGTCTCCGACGACGCGACGCCGTACGAGGAGATGAACGCCGAGCGCATGCACGAGATGGTGCTGCCGTCGTTTCGCTACTTCTTCGAGGATCCGTACATGGTGCGCCTGCGCCATTTGCTGGTGATCAGCCAGTTCGAGAGCGAGGAGGCGGGGCGCGTCTACCGCCTCGTGTTCGTCGAGCAGCCCATGGCGCTGCAGCGCACCATCTTCGAGCACCTCATGGCCACGGGCGAGTTCGTCCGCGACGACGCCGCGCAGATGGCCGTCGAACTGCAGGGCGTCCCGTTCATGCTCATGCATGCGGGTCTGACATGGGAGGAAGCCGAACCGCGGCTCGCCGCCCACGTCGAGCGGTTCGCGCGGGCGCATACGGCGGCGGGGCGGGGCATTCGAGGAGGGGAGCGGGCATGAGCACGGTGGTTGTGTATTCGTCGCAGACGGGGTTCACGAAGCGCTACGCGGAGTGGCTTGCGGAGGAGCTGGGGTGCCAGGTGGTGTCGCTCGGCGACGAGCCGCGGTTCGACGCAAGCGGTTTCGACGTGGTGGTGCTGGGCGGATGGCTTCATGCGGGAGGGCTCGCGGGCAAGAAGTGGCTTGCGCGCGCCCGTGAGAAGCATCTGCAGACGCGGTTCGTCGTGTTCGCAGTGGGCGCGACGCCCGTGGAATGGACCGACATGGTGGAAGAGGCGCTTGCCAAGGAGCTGCCGTCGCCGGAGTTCGATGACGTGGAGCGCTTCTACCTGCGCGGCGGGTTCGCCTACGAGCGCCTGGGCTTGCCGGACAAGCTGGCCATGAAGCTGTTCTTCAAGATGCAGGAGAAGAACGCCGCCGCCGACCCGCGCGCCGCCGAGATGCTCGAGGGCATGCGCGGCGGCTTTGACGGCACCGACCGCGCCGCCATCGCGCCGGTCGCGGCGCGCGTCCGCGCGCTTGACGCCGCCGCGGTGTCGGCGGGAAGCGCGGAGCGCGCATGAACGCGGCGCGCCGCATCGTGCGTGTCATCTGCGTGTTCAACGGGGTGTGCGCGGTGGTGTGCGGCGGCTTCATGATGGCGGGCGCTGCGGGCATCCTGCCGCCCGCGTTCGGCGAGCTCTTCGGCTTCTTCGACCTCATGGTGCCCTTGATTCAGCGGATGCCGCTGCCTGCGTATATGACGGCCGATCTGTTCTGGCCGGGGCTTGCCCTTGCGCTCGTGAACGGGGTGGCAAACCTCGTGGCCGCTGTGCTGTTCGCGCGCAGCGATGGGCGCGCGCGTTCGTGGGCGCTGCTGGCCGGCGCGCTGCTCATCGTCTGGTGCGTGTTCGAGCTCGTGTACCTGCCGAATCCGGTCTCGGTGATCTACCTGGTGATCGGCCTCGTGCAGACGGCATGCGCGGTGGTGATGCGTCCCGCGCGCTAGCGGCGCGCGGGTTCGTGCCGCATGAGGCCGTGGGCCGTGCAGTACGTGTAGAGCTTCGCGCCGGCGAGGCGGGGCAGGCGCGCTTCGGCGCCCTGCTCGGGGTAGAGTTTTTCGACGGCCATGCGGTCGAAGCCCACGACGGCGACGAAGCCGAGGTGGTGCTGCTTGTTCATCTCGTGGTCGAAGGTGACGTACCAGTCGTCCTCGATCGGCTCGACGTGCACGGCGTGCGCCTCGTCGGCTGGCAAGGCGACGAGCGGGGGCAGCTTCCTGCCGCAGCAGGACACTTCGGCGTCGCCGGTGGTGACGATCACGTTGTCGCAGGCGGGGCAGACGCGGAATGCGGCGCGTTTCATGGTTCCTCCCGTTCGGACATCGACGGCCAGGCGGCCGTCGAGCAGCGTTTCCACGGGAGTTCCCAAGCGTTCGGACAGGCCGGGCAAAAGCTCGATGTCGGGACAGCCGCCTCCGCGCTCCCATTTGGACACGGCCTTGTCGGTGACGCCGAGCGCGTCGGCGAGCTGGCGCTGGGTGAGCCCGCGCTCCTCGCGAAGCGCGCGGATGAGCGTGCCGGTGTTTCTGGCGTCCATGGCGATCCTCCCTGGTTTTTTCGGACGGCGTCTACGATACGCGCGCGCCGCGGCCGGCGCAATGAACGCTCCGTAGAGTCGCGTCTCCCGGCGTAGCGGAGGCGGCGGACAAGCCCGTCAGCGCCGGAGCGCCTCGGCTCGCTTCACGCGTTCGACGAGCACGTCTTTCACGTTCTCGCGCGGAACGGCCAGCGACACCGCAAGCTCGTCGCACAGCAGGCCTTCTGCCAGGTCGAAGTACTTCTTGTCCGTGGCGGTGATGCGGCGGCCCGAATCGACGCGCCGGACGGTGCGCTCGTGGACGGACTTCATGATGGGAACCAGATCCTCGGGCGCGAACGTTCTGAGGCGCTTGTCGTATTCTTCCTTCATGCGGCGCTCCAACAGGGTGGGCGTGGGCGCGTCGGGCTTGAGGGCATTCTCGTCGATGGTGTCGGCATCCACGATGGAATCGATCAGGGCGAGTGCCGCGCGCTTCGACATGATGGGACGCAGGTTGTCGGGCGTGGCCTCGTCGACGGCAACGAACAGCTTGAGCGAGTTCTCGAACAGCGCGCGCAGCTCGAGGTAGTCCTTTCCTTCGAAGTAGTTCTCGCGCAGGGCGGCAACTTCGCAGACATGATGACGGTAGACGACCGTATCTCCGCATGCGTACATGGCAACCTCCGATGATGGGTGGGAGCGGTAGGTGCGGTTCAGTCGCGTCGCGGTGACGTCGCAGAATCAGCACTTCGATTGTACCACTTCGCGGGAAGCGTGCGCGCATCCCGCTTCGGCGAGCGGCGGAGCCTGACTCCGTCCAGTTACGGGTAGCGGCTGACGCGCTGTCGCTTGGAACAGACGATTCTGCGGGAAAAGCGTCCGCTTCGGGCGACAGCGCGCTCCCGCGGGCCACGGCCTCTGCAGGAGCGCGGCAAAGCCTGCGCGCTACGCGAACAGCTCGGCCGCCTTCTCCATGCGCTCGGCTATCGGCACGCCGAAGGGGCAGCGCGGCTCGCAGGCGGCGCAGGCCGTGCAGTCGTCGGCGGCCGCGTCGAGCGCGCGGTAGTGCTCGCGGATCGAGGCGGGCACCTCGCTTTGCATGACAGCCAGGTCGTAGAACTTGTTGACGGCGGCGATATCGATGCCGGCCGTGCAGGGCGCGCAGTGGCCGCAGTAGGTGCACTGGCCGAAGTAGGCGTGTTTCGGCGCTCCCGCCAACACGCTCGCGTAGTCCTTCTGCGCTTCGGTCGCCGTTTCGTAGGCCACGGCGTCGTCGACGTGCGCCGGCTCGTCGAAGCCCGCCAGGATGCTAGCCGCGGCGGGGCGGGTGAGCGCGTAATGGATGCACTGCACGGGCGTCATCGCCGCGCCGAACGGAGACGCCTCGGCGCTGAACAGACGCCCGCCGGCATACCCCTTCATCACCGTAAGGCCCACGCCCTCGCGTTCGCACAGCGCGTACAGCTCGGCGCGGGTGGGATCCATGCCTTCGAGCGCGTCGTCGTAGGCGAAGGTGAATGCGTCGTCGAGGCTGGCCGTGGCCGGCAGGAGGTCGAAGGCGGGGTTCACGCTGAACATGACGGCTTCGATCTCGCCGGACAGCGCGGCTCGCTTCGCCACCTCGGGCGCGTGGGTGGACAGCCCGATGTGCCCGATGACGTCGGCGGCTTTGAGCGCGCGCACGTATTCGATGAACTCCCCGGCCATGATGCCCTCGTACTCGTTGATGTCGTCGACGTAGTGGATCATGCCCAGCTCCACGTGGTCGGTGCCGAGGCGCGCGAGCAGGTCCTCGAACGCGGGACGCACGAGATTCATGTCGCGCGTGCGCACGTACTGGCCGTCTTGCCAGGTGGAGCCGATGTGGCCCTGGATGATCCAGCGGTCGCGCGTGCCGGCCAACGCAGCTCCGAGGTTGCTGCGCACCTCGGGTCCCGCCATCCAGCAGTCGAGGATGTTGATGCCCGCTTCCTCGCAGCGCTCGACCACGGCGCGCACCTCGGCGGCCGATTTCTTCTCCATCCATTCAGCTCCGAAGCCGATCTCGCTGATTTCGAGCCCCGTCCTGCCCAGTTCGCGGTAGCGCATACAAACCCCTCTCGCGATAGTCCTTCGCGTTCGCATGCAGCACGCTTCCGTACTGCTTCTTGGAGCGAACTCTAATCCAAGTTTTTTCTTCTTACGCCTTTCCGCAGCTGGGGCAGAGGTCGCACAGGAAGCACGTCGCGCACTTCGGGTTGCGGGCGATGCACGTTTCGCGGCCGAACAGCACCCATTGATGGTTGATGGGACCCCAGTATTCGCGCGGGTACAGCTTGAGCAGGGCGGCCTCGGTCTTCGCTGGCGTGTCGGCCGAGGGGCCGGCGAACTTCAACCGATGCGCGATGCGGAACACGTGCGTGTCCACCGCGATGCCCTCCACGATGCCGAACGCCTCGTTGAGCACGACGTTCGCCGTCTTGCGCCCCACGCCCGGCAGCTTCTGCAGCTCGTCTATGTCGCGCGGGATCTCGCCGCCGTAGTCGGCCACTACCATCTGAGCGCACTTGATGACGTTCGCCGCCTTCGTATGGAAGAAGCCGATGGTGCGGATGATGCCTTCAACGTCGCGGACATCGGCCGCTGCGAGGTCCGCGGGCGTGGGGTAGCGCTCCCACAGCGCGGGCGTGACCTTGTTCACGCCTTTGTCGGTGGTTTGGGCGCTCAGCAGTACGGCGATGGTCAAGCGGAACGGATCGTCCCAGTAGTGCAGCGCGCACTCGGCGGCGGGGTAATGCTCGTTCATGCGCTCCGCCACCGCAAGGGCGCGCTGGCGTTTGGCGGTCATGGTCTCGCGTGGCATAGGATCTCCTCGGGATGCGGTTTTAGCGAAACTCCTCCCAGTATAATGAAGTTCTTCGTCCGTGTCCCGCTTTCGAGGACGGCGAACGGCGGATGCGCGCCGCGATTGCCGTTCGCCGTCCGATTGCTGGTACCGCTCTTGCCGTCGGTGTCGTGGGGCTAGCCCTCGTGCACGATGCGGCCGTCGGAGATCGTGTAGCGCACGGTGCTGTCGGAGATCTTCTTCGGGTCGCAGGTCAGGATGTTCTGGTCGAGCACCGCGAGGTCGGCCTTCTTCCCGACCTCGATGGTTCCCACGAGGTCCTCCATGAAGTTCTCGAACGCGACGTTCTTCGTGTAGGCTTCCAGGGCCTGGTACGGCGTGATGGCCTGCTCGGGCCAGCGATGCATATCGGTGTCCTCTTCGCCGGGATAGGGGCTGTTGCGCGTGACGGCGACCTCGATCTCCTCCAGGGGCGCGAACGGGGTGACCGGGCCGTCGCTGGCACCGCTCACGATGCAGCCGGCTTCCAGCATGTTCTTGACCGGGTACATGGCCATCGCGCGCTCTTCTCCGATGTAGGCGATCTCGAGCTCGCACAGCGGGTCGCGGTACATCCACAGGAACTGCAGCGCGCTGATGACCTCGAGGTCGGCGATCCTCTTGATGTCCTCGTCGGCTACGGCGCACACATGGGTCATGGTGTAGCGGCGGTCGGCGCGCTCGCCGTTCTCCTTGATCGCGTTCTCGAAGGCGTTCAGCGTGTTGCGGACGGCACCGTCGCCGATGGCGTGGACGTGCACCTGCACGCCCGCCTTGTCGAGGGCGGCCACCATGGCGTCGAACTCCTGCTGATCCCATTCGGATTCGCCGTACCAGTCCGACCCCTTGCCGGCGGCTTCGTTGTACGGTTCCAGCATGACGGCGCTGCCGCCTTCGGTGACGCCGTCGGAGAACATCTTCGCGGTGCCGGTGGATATCATCTCGCTGTCGTAGCGTGCCAGTCCCTTGACTGTTTTGACCGCTTCGCTCGGATCGGTGCCGGGGATGATGGTGGGCAGGATCCTCATGCGCAGGTTGAGCTCGCCGGCCTTTTCCAGTTCGGAGAAGAAGCGCGCGTCCACGGCGGAGAGGTTCGTGATGCCGGTCAGGCCGAAGCGCGACGCGTCCTCCTGGTACTTTGCGATGGCCTGCTCGTACTCTTCGTCGGTGTGCTCGGACACGACGAGGGCGGACACTTCGGTGGCGGCGCCGTCGATGAGATATCCGGTGGGCTCGCCGTCCTCGTCCCTCGTGATGATGCCGCCGAGCGGGTCGGGCGTGTCGCGCGTGATGTTCGCCATCTCGAGCGCCTTGCTGTTGACCCAGGCGGAGTGATGCGAGACGTCCAAAAGCAGGATGGGCTTGTCGGGGCAGATCTCGTCGAGCAGCTTCTTGTTCGGCCCGGGGTTGCTGCCGTCCTCCAGCTGGAACGCGTTCACCATGAACGGGTTGCCCGTGTACGCCTCGCGCTCGGGATGCGCCGCGACGAAGTCGGAGATGATCTTCACGTACTCGTCGACGGTGGTCGCGTCGCCGAGGTATATGTCGTAGAGCTTGGTGACCCAGTCTCCCGGGGCGTGGATGTGACCGTCCATGAAGCCGGGTACCACCATGCCGCCCTCGAGGTCGATCACCTTCGTGCCGCTTCCCACGAAGGCTTCGAGCCCCGCTTCGTCGCCGACGTAGACGATCTCGTTGCCGTCGACGGCCAAGGCTTCGGCGACGTCGTTCTCGGACGTCATGGTTTGGATCGTGCCGCCGCGAAACGCGAGGGTGGCCGTTTTCTGCTGGGCGCCGGCGCCTCCCTCCGCCTCGTCCGTTTGCGCTTCGCCGTTTTCGCTTCCGCAGCCCGAAAGCGCCGGCAAGATGAAGAGCGTGGCCGCTCCTGTCGCGCCGATTTTGACGAACTTCCTACGGGACAACGTGTTCGATGGTTGGTTCGTATCCATGGCGTGCTGCTCCCTTCCTCGTGCGGCGGGTCGTGTCGACCGCGTTCCAGCCGCTTCCTGATGCAGGTATACAGGCGGATTCGCCCTGTCCGGAAGTCCTATTTGCGTTTATACGAGGCGAACGGCTCCTATACCCGAAATAACCCCGGGTTGGTATTGCGCTTCGAGCGGCGGAGCCGTACCCTGGCGAGGAGCTTAGGGGAGTCTTCGCCAGCGCGAATGACGGAGGGTGGTTCCGATGACGTATCCGGTATTCCTGTACAACATGCTCCTTGCGGCGACGTACGTCGTTCTCGCGGTCGTGTTCTTCTGGCTGCACCGTTCGCGGTCCAGCCGTCTGGCGTGGTGGCTCATGATCCTGTTCGCCTGCTCGTTCGTGGACAACGGAACCTATTTCATGAAAGAAGTGTTCACGGCGCTAGGCCATCCCGATCCTCTGTTCGCGACGTTCTACCAGGCTGCGGAAGCCCTGTTCATAGCCTGCTACCCCTTCATCATCCGCATGATCAGCGGTTGCTTTTACGATGATATGCCGTCGAAGCGATCGATGGTCGTGCTCGGCGCGGCTTGCGCCGTCGCGACGGCGCTCGGCGTCGCCGCGCCCGTCGTGCCTTACTCGGTGTTCGGCACGGTGTACCCCCTTCTGTACGCGTGGGTGTTCCTGCGGCTGATTCCCAAGATGGACGGCGTTTGGCCGAAGGCGGTGGTCGTCTCGCTGGTGGTGCTGCACGTGATCGACGCGACGTGCCGTGTGCTGGGGGTGGAGGCCGTCCTGTTCTGGGAGAACCGCGACCTTCTGGTGGAAACGTGCTGGGCGATCTACGTCGGATGCGCCGTCTATATCGCGTGGACGCTGCTGCACACGGTGGAGCAGCCGTACCTGCCGAACGTCGACATGTCGTTCCGGCGTTTCCTCGACGCTTACGGTCTGAGCGGCCGCGAGGGAGAGATCGTGAAGCTGCTCATGGAGGGCGAGACGAACCAGGGCATCTGCAACAAGCTGTACATCGCGGCGGGCACGGTGAAGGCGCACAACCACAGCATTTACAAGAAGCTGGGGATAGAGAACCGCTCGCAGGTTTTGCTCAAGTACACCGATTATCTGGAGCGTAGCGCCCAGGAAGCGCGATTGTTCTGCTGAGCGCTGGCGGTTCCCCGTCCCCTTGTGGTTTCTCCTTCATGGTGCGCTGTCGGGCGTCGCGCGAGAGCTTATCGGATGGTAGAATCGGCAGCGCCGTCCGCGCGTGCGCGCAGACGGCGACCAGAAACCTTGCATGAAGCCGCCGATCGCGGCTTTTCGTGCTGTTCGCATACGGAAGAGGACGCGCCATGCTCATCGATTCATTGACGTTCACCCTGGAGAAATCGGGCTGCCTCGACGCGTTCTGGGGCAAGCTGGACGCGGGCGAGGACGGCACGCTGGGCGTGGCCTCGTCGGCGCGCCCGTTCCTCGTGGCGGCGCGGTTCGCGCACAGGCCCCAGCCGACGCTCGTCGTGGTGGCGGGCGAGGACGCGGCCGTGGCGTTCTCGCGCAGCCTGGCGGCCTACCTGGGCGACGAGCGCGTCATGCGCTTCCCCGAGCGCAGCGACTACCCCTTCGTGCCGAAGCCCAGCGACCCTGCGCAGGTGGCACGGCGCATGGAGGCCGTGCACGCGCTGGCCAGCGGCCGCGAGGTCGTGGTGGTAGCCAGCGCCCGCGCGCTCGTGCGCGCGCTGCCGCCGGCGGGCTCCGACGTGCACGTGCCGGTGGCGCTTTCGGCGGGCCGCGAGCTGGCGGCCATGCCCGGCGCTCAGGCGGCGAGCGTCACCGAGTTCGAGGATTTTGCCCATGCGCTGGAGGAGCGCGGCTACCGGAACACCGGCGAGCTGGACGGCCCCGGCACCTTCGCCGTGCGCGGCGGCACGATCGACGTGTTCCCCGGCAACCTCGTGTACCCGGTGCGGCTGGACTTCTTCGGCGACGAGCTGGAGGAGATCCGCCGCATCGTGCCCACCACCGGGCAGACCATCCAGGCGCTGCCGGACGTGAGCATCTACCCCGTGGTGGAGTTCTCGTGCTCCAAGCGGGGGCTCGCCCGCGCGCGCCAGAAGCTGGAGCGGCCGGCCGCGACGAACCCCGTGCTGCGCGACGTGCTGGAGAAGCTGGACGGCGGCCTGCGCTTCGACGGTTCCGACATGCTGCTGCCGTACCTGTACGCGACCACGTCCACGTTGGGCGATTACGTGCGCCCCGGCGCGCTGAGCGTGCTTTTGGAGCCGCGCTCGCTGTTCGACGACATGAGCCACGCCTACGACGACGCGGCGGGACGCGCGAAGGGATCGAGCATCCCCGTGGACGGGCTGTACGCCGAGCCCGGGGCCGTGAGCTTCGGCGAGGGGCAGCGCGCAACCTACGTGTCCATCATGCGCGTGGGCGGGCACGTGGACGACGAGCTGCCGGTGAAGCGCGTGGAGGTGGCGGGGCATCCCGACAAGCTGTTCGGTCGGCTGCGCAGCCTCGTGGACACCGACTACACGGTGGTGTTCAGCGCGTCGAACTTCCGTGCGCGCCAGGACATGAAGCTGGCGTTCGTCGACCACGGTCTGCCGATCCAAGAGACGCTGGACGCGGAAGAGGACGCCGACGAACTGGAAGGTATCGCCAAGCGCCGTCTGCGGCGGGGCGTGGTTAACGTGGTGGACGTGGACGTCCCCCTGGGCATGATCATCCCGAAGGCGAAGCTGGCCATCGTCAGCCTGTCGGACACGCAGGGGGCGTCCACGTCGCGGCCGTCGCGCCACGTGGACATCACCGAGATCACCTTCCCGTACCAGCCGGGCGACTACGTGGTGCACGCCGCTCACGGCGTGGCCTACTTCAAGGAGCTGGTCCGCCGCGACGTGGACGGCACCGCGCGCGACTACCTGCTGCTGGAGTACTCCGAGGGCGACAAGCTGTACGTGCCGGTGGAGCAGCTCGACCGCGTGACGCGCTACGTGGGGCCGGAGGGCGCGAGCCCGCGCCTTACGCGCCTGAACACGGCCGATTGGTCGCGAGCGCTGGCCAAGGCGCGCAAGGCCACGAAGAAGCTGGCGTTCGACCTGGTGGACGTGTACGCGCGCCGCGCGTCCGTGCAAGGCTACCGCTTCGGGCCCGACACCGCGGCCCAACGCGAGATGGAGGAGGCGTTCCCCTACCAGGAGACGCCCGACCAGCTGGCCGCCATCGCGGACGTGAAGGCCGACATGCAGTCGGCGAAGCCCATGGACCGCCTCGTCTGCGGCGACGTGGGCTTCGGCAAGACCGAGGTGGCCCTGCGCGCCGCGTTCAAGGCGACGCAGGACTCCAAGCAGGTGATGGTGCTGTGCCCCACCACCATCCTCGCGCAGCAGCACTACACCAACTTCAAGGAGCGCTGCGAGCCGTTCGGCGTGCGCGTGGAGGTGCTCTCGCGCTTCCGCACGCCCGCGCAGCAGGCCGCCGCCCTCAAGGGCTTCCAGGAAGGTGACGTGGACGTGCTGGTGGGCACGCACCGTTTGCTGTCGCGCGATGTGAACCCGCACGACCTGGGGCTGGTCATCATCGACGAGGAGCAGCGCTTCGGCGTGGGCCACAAGGAGCAGATGAAGAACCTGCGCGAGTCCATCGACGTGCTCACGCTGTCGGCCACGCCCATCCCTCGCACCATGCAGATGTCGCTGTCGGGCGTGCGCGACATGAGCCTCATCCTCACGCCGCCCGACGAGCGCCGTCCCGTGGAAGTGCACGTGGGCGAGTGGGATCCCGACGTGGTGAGCGGCGCTATCAGGCGCGAGCTGGCGCGCGGCGGCCAGGTGTACTACGTGTCGAACCGCGTGCGCTCCATGGAGGAGGCGGTGCGGCGCGTCACCGCGGCCGCGGGCGAGGCGCGCGTGGGCGTGGCGCACGGGCAGATGTCGAAGGAGCAGCTGGAGCGCGTGATGGAGGACTTCAGCGCCGGCGAGCTGGACGTGCTGGTGGCCACCACCATCATCGAGAGCGGCATCGACAACCCGCACACGAACACGCTCATCATCGAGGACTCGCAGCGCTACGGATTGGCGCAGATGTACCAGCTGAAGGGCCGCGTGGGCCGTTCGTGCACGCAGGCGTACGCCTACTTCATGTTCCCCGAGCACATGGAGCTCACCGAGGAGGCGGCCGCGCGCCTGACCGCGCTGAACGAGCATACCGATCTCGGCAGCGGCATGCGCATCGCCATGCGTGACCTGGAGATCCGCGGCGCGGGCAGCCTGCTGGGCGCCGAGCAGTCGGGCAACATGTCCGCAGTGGGCTTCGACCTGTTCGCGCAGATGCTGAACCAGGCCGTGAGCGCCACGCGCGAAGGCGACCTCAAGGCCATGGACGCGCTGCCGCCCGCGCTCAGCGATATCACGGTGAACGTGCCGGGGCACACCTACCTGCCCGAAGAGTACGTGCCGGACGCCGACGAACGCGTGCTGTGGTATCGCAGGATAGCCTCGGCCGCCACCGAGCAGGCCGTGGAGGACGTGCGTGCCGACTTGGCCGACAAGCGCCCCGACATGCCGCAGGCGGCGAAGAACCTGTTGGAGAAGGCGCGCATCAAGGCCTACGCCAACGAGCACCATATCAAGACCGTGTCGGTGACGGCGGGCAAGCTGGTGGTGGAGCCCATCGACGTGCCCCGCGACAAGATGACGGGTCTGCGCCGTGCTGGCGGCCGCTACCTGGCCGACAAGCGCAAGCTGTCGCTGCCGCTGCGCTACTTCAAGCTGGACGAAGGCGACAACCTCCTGGCCCCCGTAGCCGAGTTCCTGGAGGAGCTGGCGAAATGAGGGAAGGGATCGCTGAGGGCGCGGCGGTGTTTCGGCGGCGGCATCTGCGGGGCGTGCTGTGCGCGCTCACGGGCGCGGGGCTGTGGGGGTTCTCGGGCGCGTGCGCCCAGTTCCTGCTGGCGAACTACGACATAACGCCCTCGTTCATCACGGCCGTGCGCATGCTGGGCGCCGGGGCGGTGTTCCTCCTGGTGCTGCTCGTGCGCAACCGCGCGCAGCTTGCGGCTATGCTGGGCGACCGGCGCACGCTCGGTCAGCTGGCCGTGTTCGGCGGCGTGGGGCTGTTCCTGTGCCAGATCACGTACACCATCGTGATCGGCTACACGAACGCGGGCACCGCAACCGTGCTGCAAACCACCGGCATCGCCTTCGTCATGCTGTTCACCTGCGTGCTCACTCGACGGATGCCGCGGGGGCGCGAGGTGACTGGGCTTGCGGCCGCCGTCATCGCCACCTGGCTCATCGCCACGCAGGGTGACCCCAGCGCGCTGTACCTGCCGCTCATGGGCCTGGCGTGGGGTATCGCGAACGGGCTGTCGGTGGCGTTCTACATCATGTACCCGAAGAAGCTGTTCGCCCGTTGGGGAAGCTTCGCGGTCACGGGCATCGGCATGTTCATCGGCGGTATCGTGGCCGCAGCGGTGTACTTCAGCGGCGTGGCGCTTGGCGAGCCGCTCGCGCTGCCGGCGCTCGATGCTGCAGGCGCGGCCGTGTTCGCAGCGTTCGTGCTAGTGGGCACGTTCGCGGCGTTCGCGCTGTACCTACACGGCGTGTCGGTGGTGGGGTCGGTGCAGGGAAGCCTGCTGGGCGCTGTCGAGCCGGTCAGCGCCACGCTGTTCGCCACGCTGTGGCTAGGCACCGCGTTCACCGGCGCCGACCTGGCGGGGTGCGCCCTCATGATCGCGATGATTTTCCTGGTGACAGGGGAGAAGCCGAACGTCCGGCAAGACGGCGCGCAGGCGGTTGAAGAGAGTCACTCGGCGAAGTCGTAGTGCTTTCGGTAGTACACGTACGAGGCGACGATGCTCGCGCCGGCTGCCGCCAAGAGGATGGCCACCATGGCGGGCATGACCAAGTTCATGGGCAGTGCGAGCCCGGCTACGACGGTCAGCACGCCCGAGGCGATCATCGCGTACCCGCCGAAACGCTGCGATTTGCGCCACACCTCGTCGTTGCTCAGGCTCCAGGGCGTGCGAAGGCCGAAGGCTTCGTTTCGATCGGATTTCGGCATGATGTTGCCGCAGATGACGAAGGCGATGCCCGCGACGAGGGCGGCGCCTCTTCCCACGTTGAGGTCGAGTGCTGCGAACGGCGAGCCGCTGCTGGAGAGCCCGTCCGCGAACACGAACAGCGAGAACACCGCCATCAGGGCCAAGAGCACGACATCGGCCTTCAAGAGCTTGTCGCCGTCGTGCGCGTCGCTTCGTTTCGCGATGAACGGAAGCCCCAGGCCGAACGCGAGCGCCAGCGCGGGAAACCATAGATGCTCGTACTTGCTTCCGATGCGGTCCGCCTCGCCGCTCGCGCCGAAATGCACGGCGACCTGGTCGGGCGCGAGCACGAGAAACGCCGCGTCCACGACGAGGTTGAGGACGATCAGAGCGTAGATAACCTTACGGATGTTCTTCATTCTGCCTGCTCCTTCAAATTCGCGATCCAAAGCAGCGTCTCTTCCAGCACGGACGCCTTCAACTCGTAGAAGATGTACTTGCCCTCGCGGTAGTCGCGCACGAGGCCGGCGTTCTTGAGCACCGAGAGGTGCCGGGACACGGCGGGTGCGGAGATGTCGAACAGGTCGGCGATGTCGCCGGCCGGCATGCGTCCGTGCTTGAGGTGCTCGAGGATATCCCTCCTCACCGGGTCGGACAGCGCTTTCAACGTCTCCTGGATGCCCATCGTCCTTCTCCGCAATATTTAACAATATGGTTAAATATAACGCTTTGCAGCTGGAAGGGCAAGCGGGGAGCGGGGCGTGTCGGTTGCTGGGCTCAAAACGGCGCCCATGACAGTTTCGAAGCGCATCTCCTTGGCGTTGCGTCATCTGGTATGAGCAAAGCCCCAGATGGCGAAAAACCAGCGTACCTCTTCTTCGGTCAAACCGGCCCTCGTAGTGTCATGGGAGTCGATTTGCGTCCAAACCTCGAGATGCTCTCGGTAGCCGACGCACGCTTTCCAATCGGATTTCACATCGGCGCAATGGCTCGCGGCACGCCGGCGAAGGGCGCCACGCGTTTCGCGACCGTCTTCGTTTTGTGCGCGTTCGCCTGGACGACATTTTCTCGGACGCCGTCTTTGCTACGATGATCGGGATCGATCGGGCCGGATTCGATGCTGCGCGAATTTGCGCCGCTTTTGCTCTATCGGCCCGGGATACGACGAGGAAGGATGCGCGATGGGTTTGTTCATGACGCTTGAGGGGCTGACGGAGGAGGACGCCGTGCGGCTCGCGAGCGAAGAGGCCGTGCCGGCGGATCGCCTGCGGGTGTTCGACCTGCACTGCGACACGCTCGACCGGCTGGCGTTCCACGGCGACGCGTCGGTGCCGGGCGGCTTCGCCGCGCACGACGCGCGCATTCCCGCGCACCGCATGGCCACGCTCGCCGACAACGATGCCCATGTCTCGCTTGCGCGCACGGGAGGGTTCGCCTGGTGCCAGTGCTTTGCGGCGTTCATCCCCGACGAGGTGCGCGGCGACGAGGCCTGGACGCTGTTCCGGCGCGTGCAGTCCGTGCTGGAGCGCGAGCTGGAACGCTGCGGCGATAAGCTGGCGCAAGCGCGCACGATAGCCGAAGCCGACGCCGCTCTCGCCGCGGGCAAAACTGCAGCCGTGTTCACCGTGGAAGGCGCATCGTTTCTGGAGGACGACGGCGCAGCCGAGGGTCGCCTTGACGCGCTGGCCGACGCGGGCGTGCGCATGGTGACGCTCACCTGGAACGGACCGAACGCGCTGGGCAGCGGCAACGACACGAGCCACGGGCTGACCGGCTTCGGCCGCTCATGCGTGGGCGAGCTGGAGCGCCGCGGCATCATCGTTGACGTATCCCATCTCAACGACGCGGGGTTCAAGGATGTGTGCGCAACGGCGAGGCGCCCTTTCGCCGCCTCGCACTCGAACGCGCGCGCCGTGTGCGGGCATCCGCGCAACCTGGCCGACTGGCAGCTGCGCGAGCTGGCCGATTGCGGCGGCATCGCGGGGCTCAACTTCTGCACGCAGTTCCTGACCGATCGCCTGGCCGATCCGACGCGCGACGACGTGTTGCGTCACGTCGACCATGTGTTGGAGACGGCGGGCGAGGACGTGCTGGCGTTGGGCAGCGACTACGATGGCTGCGACGTGCCCAGCTGGCTGGAACCGTGCGACCGCATCGGCGCGCTGCACGAGCTGCTGGCTTGCGAGTTCGGCCGCGACATCGCCGACAAGGTGTTCTTCCGGAACGCGCGCGATTTCTTCGAGCGGGTCGAGTCCGTATAGCGGCCCCTGTCATCCTGAGCGTAGGCGCGCAGCGCCGAAGTCGAAGGATCCCGTGCGGCGATAGCTGGAAGTCTCACGGTTGGCGCCGCGCGCGATCCTTCGACTGCGCTCCCTGCGGTCGCTCCGCTCAGGATGACAGGCCGTTGCGCTTCGCTCGCCTAGAAAAGCCGGCAGCCTACGACTGCGAGCGCATGATGGTTTCGTGAACCCTCTTTACGAGTCTGATATCGTACTTATACTTTCTCGAGTACGAAATCAGACTCGTTAAGGAGCGAAGCGAGACATGGATACGCGCAACGACCGTGCGAATCGGAAATACAACAACCTGTTCAGGCTCGAGAACGAGCTGTACCACGACATAGCCGTGAAGATGGGACTGTCCGACAGCGCTTTCGGTATCCTGTACTGGCTCGACGATTTGGGCGACGGCTGTCTGCAGCGGGACGTGTGCGTGGCGTCGGGCCTGACCAAGCAGACGGTGAACTCGTCGGTGCATAAGCTCGAGCGCACGGGCTTCGTGGAGCTTCGGGTGGAGCAGGGGCGCGGCACGCACCTGCACCTTACCGAGGCTGGTCGCGCGTTGGTGGAGGAGCGCGTCCGGCCGGTGGCGGAAGCCGAGACGGCCGCGTTCGTTGCGATGGGCTCGCGAGACAGCGAAGAGCTGCTGCGGCTGACCCATCTGCATCTTGAGCTCCTGCGCGAGCAGGTGGAAGCTCTGCCGTACCCGGACGGACGGTGATCGTCGTGGCCATCAAGCTATCCGACCATTTCACCTACGGGCGCCTCGTGCGCTTCGCACTGCCCTCCATCGCCATGATGATATTCACGTCCATCTACAGCGTGGTGGACGGCCTGTTCGTGTCGAATTTCGCCGGCAAGGAGGCGCTGGCGGCCGTGAACCTCGTGTTCCCGCTGGCCATGGCGCTGGGCTCCATCGGATTCATGCTGGGCACGGGCGGCGCCGCCCTGGTGGCGAAGACGATGGGCGAAGGCGATGCCGAGCGGGCGAACCGCCTGTTCTCGTTCATAACGATCGCGGCGGCGGTGGCGGGCGCCGTCTTGATCGCGGTAGGCGCCGCAGCGCTCGAGCCGGTGCTGCTCCTTTTGGGCGCTCAAGGCAGTCTTTTAGAGCAAGGCCTTCTGTACGGGCGCATCCTGCTGGTGGCGTTGCCCCTGTTCATCGTGCAGAACGTGTTCCTGAGCTTCTTCATCGCGGCGGAGAAGCCGCAGGTGGGCTTCGCGGTGACGGTCGCAGCGGGTGTGACGAACATCGTGCTGGACTACCTGTTCATCGCCGTTTTGGGCTGGGGGATAGCGGGCGCCGCGGTTGCGACCGCGGCGGGCCAGGCGCTTGCCGCAGCGGTATCGGTCGCGTTCTTCGCGCGCAGCAAGACGAGCCGCCTTCGCTTCATGCGCCCGGCGGTGGACTTCCGCGCGCTGGGGACGGCCTGCGTCAACGGTTCGTCGGAGCTGATGACCGAGGTGGCCGCGTCGGTGGTGAGCATGCTGTACAACTACCAGCTCATGATGCTGGCCGGCGCCGACGGCGTGGCGGCGTACGGCGTGATCATGTACGTGAACTTCATCTTCACGGCGGTGTTCTTCGGCTTCTCCATGGGAACAGGGCCGGTGGTGAGCTATCACTACGGCGCGCAGAACCGGACCGAGCTCAAAGGGCTGTTCCGCAAGAGCTTCATACTGGTGGGAACCACAGGCGCCGCGATGTTCGCCGCCTCGCAGCTGCTGGCGGCGCCGCTGGTGAGCGTGTTCGTGGGCTACGATCCGGAGCTCGCCGCCATGACGCTGCACGGGTTCCGCATCTACGCGGTGGCGTTCCTCGTGTGTGGGTTCAACATATACGGCTCGGCGTTCTTCACGGCGCTCAACAACGGCAAGGTATCGGCGCTCATCAGCTTCATGCGCACGCTCGTGTTCGAAACGTCCACGGTCATGCTGCTGCCCATCGTGTGGGGCATCGACGGGGTGTGGAGCGCCATCATCGTGGCGGAGGCGTGCGCGCTCGTGCTGACGATGTTCTTCCTGGTGTACCTGCGCAAACCCTACGGCTACGCGTAGGGTTTGCCTGTCCGTCCCCCTATCTCGCGGAAGCGCGAGGAGCCGCGGCTAGCGATAGCAGGTGGCGGTCATCTTCGCGATCTGCTTGCCGAGGTCGTCCTCGACCGTGACGGTGTAGAATCCCAGATGGCGGCCCGGCTTGTCGCAGACGGCCGTGGCGGTGAGCGCCGCGCCCTGCGTGGAGCGGAAGAAGCTGATGGAAGAGTCCACCGACACGGTGGGCTCTTCGCCGATGTTGCAGCATATCGCCAGCGCGAAGTCGGCCAGCGTGAAGATGGCCCCGCCCATGACGTTGCCCATCGCGTTGCGGTGCACGTCGGCCAGCTCCATCGAGCATACGGCGCGCCCGCGCTCGCCCGACACGACGCGGCAGCCCGCCGCCTCGGTGGCGAAGCGATCGTTCGCGAACACGGCCTCGATCTCCTCGAGCGTGGGATCGTCGGAAAGCATCGCGCGCCTCCTATTCCGCCGGCGTGGCGACGGCGGCGAACAGCTCCAGCCATTCGCCGTCCTTCACCGTGACCGTCTGGGTGCCGCCTTTCAGGACGTACTTCGTGTCGATGATGGTATCGCCGTCGAAGTTGAGGCTGTTCATGACGTAGGCCGCACTGTCCTGGTCGGCAACGGCCGCCGCCTCGTCCTGCACCGTGATGGCGTAGGCGCCCGCCGGGATGTCGGTGCCCACATGGTACAGCCCGCTCTTGTAAGGCGCTTCGGGTTTGAAGTTGGCCTGGTCGGCCGGGTACATGCGGTCGTCGCCCGCGCCCATGAACACGACAAGGTCGCCTTCCTCGAGGTCTGCGAAATAGTTGCCGAAATACGTGAAAACCGATTTCACGTCGTAGCCGCCCGACGAACCGTTGCTCGCGAACACGGTGAAGTAGCCTTCCTCGTCCATGCTGCCCTCGAAGAAGTAGCGGCCCGCTTCGATGTCCTGGCCTGCGCCCACGCGGTACACGCCCGAGGAGCACTTACCGTCCGCGATTTCGCTCGGCAGGTCGCCGGCGGCTTCCTTGATGGCCTCGTAGGTGTGGTACCCCGAGCCGTTCGAGTTGCCGCCGGAGCTGCCGTCGAAACCGTCGAAGGGGAAGCTGTAGCCGTAATCATCGAAGAGGTAGGAACCTCCGTATTCGTACGGGCTGCCGTAGCGGTCGTCCAGCATGACGGCGCACGATACGCAGCCCACGCAGCCGCCGATGCCCAGCAGGAGCACGAGCAGGCAGCCCGAGAGCACCCATGGCCACGCCCGCCTCTTCGGCTGCGCGGGCTCGGCGGGGTACGGCGGCTGCGCGGGCTGGCCATACGGAGGATGGGGCATGCCGTAGGGGGGCTGTTGAGGTTGCGGCTGCTGAGGAGCGTACGCATTCCCCGGCAGCGGAGGGGGCACGGGAGCGCCGCCCGTCGGGGCAGCGGGCGGGTTCTGCCGGCCGTCGAGGCCGCCGGGCTCGTTCCGGTCGTCGCGTTCGTCGGCGGGTTGCTCGGGTGCGGTCATGCGATGCTCCTTGCCTCGAGGGCTAATCGGTCGGGGGTTCCGGGTTCTCGTCTTCGTCGGGGAGGAATACGGCCGCGGTGGCTTCGACGAGCTCGATCGCCTGCTGCGGGCACGCGTCCACGCACAGGCCGCATCCGATGCAGTAGCGCGCGTCGAAGGACAGCTTGCCGTTCTCGGGGCTGGGGAAGCGCGCGCCCGTGGGGCACGCGGCGACGCAGTCCAGCGAGTTCGTGCAGCGGCTGCGATCCGTTTCGGACAGCACCACGGGCACGCGCGCCGCGATATCCGGGTTGCGGTCGATGGCCTCGAGCAGCAGCTGGCGCTTCGGCCACATGACGTGCTTCGTGCGGCCCTGCGGAACGAAGTCGTTGAATTGCACGCCGTCCACGAGGTTGAGGCGCGCCCGGGCTCGTGCGCGCTCCTTGCGCTCGTAGAACTGCTGCAGCACGTCGGAGTTGCGCAGGCGGCGCTTGCCCGACGCGATGTCTCCCACGTCGCTCACGAGGTTCGTGAACGCGCTGCGGCGGTCGACGCCCTCGGGGTTCGCCAGGTCGCGGACCAGGTTCTCCTTCTCGGGGATCTCGTCGAGGTAGCCTACCTTCGCGCCGCTCCACTCCTCGGCTGTCTCCACGGCGTGGGCGTACAGCATCTCGCCCATCTCGCCCGCCCGCTCGCAGTCGGCGCAGTAGGCGAGGTCGGCCGCGATGCGCACGGGGATGTTCTCCGTCAGCACGAGCGTCCAGAACTCGGGCGACAGGCATGCCAGGCACGGCAGCACCACCACGTTGGCGGCGGGCTCCAGACCGGGAAAGACGTTTTCCTTGCAGGTGAGCACCACGTCCTCGCCGCGCAGCGCGATGCGGCGGATGCGCGCGTGCACGTCGATCATCGTGACGCGCGAGGACGAGAACGCGTCGCAGATGCCTAAGCAGATGCCGCAGCGCGTGCAGACGTCCGCGTCGATGGTCGGGCGGCCGTCCTCAGCGAAGCCGATCGCGTCGTGCGGGCAGGCCAGCGCGCAGCGGCTGCAGTCGGCGCCGCGCACGCGGGTGCAGTAGTCGCGCAGCACGACGATCTGGTTGGGACGGCCCTCCGTATCGGCGGAGGGGCCGTCGGCCTGCTCGGGCATGTTGTCAGGGGCGTCAGCCACCGAACACCTCTTTCGTCACGTAGTCGATGCGGGCCAGCACGTCTTCGCGGGACAGCAGCTCGATGCTCTCGAACAAAGGCGGCGACACCATGTTGCCGCACACCGCCACGCGCAACGGCTGGAACAGCAGCTTCGGCTTGAGCTCCAAGCGCTCGCCCTCGGCGCGGCACGCTTCCTGCAGCGCTTCGGCCTCCCAGGCCACGTTCTCGTCGGCCAGCACGCCGCGGCAGGCGCGCAAGGCCTCGTCGGCGCGCGCGCCCTCCTTCTTCAGCACCTTGTTGACGCTCTTCTCGTCGAGCTCGCGCACCTCGGGGCCCCAGAACATATAAGGCAGTTTTTCGGCGGCATCGGTTAGGCGCGTCTCGCGTTCGGCAAGCAGGGGATAGAGCCTTGCGTACCATTCGGTTCGAACGTCGATGTCGGCCAAAGCCGCCCGATGAACCGAATCGTCGGGAAGTGCAAGAGGAGAGTAGACGGGTTCGCCGCGAAGCGTTTCGCTGACTTCCGCGGACGGTTCGGCCCGCTCTCCCGTCTTGCCGACAACCCGAGCCTCGGCAAGCCATATTTTCGATGCCTGCACCCAGGCGTTCGCTCCCATCTCCTTGATGTACTGGCCGTTCATCCAATCGAGCTTCGTCTCGTCGAACACGGCGTCCTTTTTCGTGACGCGGTCGAGGCTGAAGCGCTCGCATAGGGTTTTGCGGTCGATGAGCGTCGTTTCGCCGTCCAGCGACCAGCCCAGGAGCGCCAGGAAGTTCACCATGGCGTCGGGCAGGTAGCCGCGCTCGCAGAACTCCTCCACGCTGGCCGCGCCGTGGCGCTTCGACAGCTTCTTGCCGTCGGGGCCCAGGATCATGGACAGGTGGGCGAAGGTGGGCACGTCGAACCCGAGCGCCTCGTAGATGAGGATCTGGCGCGGGGTGTTGGACAGGTGGTCGTCGCCGCGGATGACGTGCGTGACGCCCATGTTCGCGTCGTCGCACACCACGGCGAAGTTGTAGGTGGGGGAGCCGTCGGTGCGCACGACGATCATGTCGTCCATCACCTCGGCCGGGAAGCTGACGTGGCCGTACACGGCGTCGTCGAACTCGATGGCCCCGCGCTCGGCGGGCACGCGCAGGCGCCACACGTGCGGCTCGCCGGCCTCGATGCGCCTGGCCGCCTCGGCCGGGTCGAGGTCGCGGCAGGTGCGGTCGTAGCCCGCGTAGCCGCCCTCGTTCGCCTCGGCTGCGGCGCGCTTGGCGTCCAGCTCCTCCTTCGTGCAGAAGCAGGGGTACACGCTGCCGCGCTGCTTCATCTGCTCGAGCGCCGCGGCGTAGGTGTCCGTGCGTTGCGTTTGGAAGTAGGGTCCGGCGGCTCCCCCCACCTCGGGGCCTTCGTCCCAATCGAGCCCCAGCCACTTCATTGCGTTGAGGATGACCTGCACGTTCTCCTCGGTGGAACGCTCGGGGTCGGTGTCTTCGATGCGCAGGATGAAGTCGCCGCCCATGGCGCGCGCGAACACCCAGTTGTAGATGGCCGTTCGTGCGCCGCCCACATGCAGGCGGCCGGTGGGGGAAGGTGCGAAGCGCACGCGGACTTTCTTGTTCTCGTCAGTCATGGTTGCGGTGATCCTCCAGATTGGATGATTTCTCGTTTCAAGTCCTCGAAACAGGGTTTCGGGGGCGAATGCCAGTATAGACAACCTGGCTCAAGCCGCAAACCGCGCGCGCCGCATCCTCATCAAAATGCTCGACCGCCGCGCTCGCGGCGCATTGGCGCGCGCTTCAATGCGGGCGCGTCGGGCCTCGGTCGTGTCGGGCCGGAATCCCGCATTCCGGGTGGCGGAGGAGCCGCCCGATTGGCCCCCTGCCGCGAAAAACCGCGTTTTCTCCCATGTGCCGGACTTATGTGCACCTCTGCTTTGGGAAAACGCCCCTTGTAGGAGGTGGTGCGACCCTCTGTTTGAGAAAACCGCAGGTCAGAAATTAACCAAGTCATACTTTTTCCTTTTCGGTGCCCTGAGAGGTGCGCATAAGTCGGGCACATGGTGTTTTTCGGCCCTTTTCGATGACGCGAGCGCGCACAACTCAAGGACTTGTCCCCGTTTCGGTTTCCGTGCGCTGCGCAAGGGGTGCTGGGGAGAGGGGCGGGGCGGTCGCCTTTCATAGCGCTCGCTTCGCCTATCGCTGCACCAGCAAGCGGTGGAGCTCGATGCGACGGTTTGCCCATGCGTCCCAGCCCGGTCCGAACTTCTTGCCCAGGGCGCTGGCCACCAGCAGCGCGACGCGTTCGAATTCGTAGTAGTTTCGAGCTTGCCCCCAAGTGAGGGTCACGACTCGTGTGCCCAGGTGCTCGATGCCGTTGCGCCGGATGGCGTCCTCGGAGGCCTTTCGGTCGCCTCGATGGTGCTTGTCGCTGTCGTATTCCACGGAGATGTTCGCGCGGGGCCAAAACAGATCGGGAAGGTACGCCGATTGCGGCAGCGCACGGCGGTTTTTCCTCGTCACTTCGAAACGCGGGTTCAGCTGCGGTTTCTCCAGGCCGAAGCCTCCCATGCGCGGATCGAATACCATGGTTTCCGCGATGTCGGTCTCCATCGGCGACAGCGAGTTGTCGCACGCGTAGCGCAAGGCCCGCTTCACGTCGGCGGCTCCGCGCACTCCTCGAGCCTTGTCGGCGAAGCGCTCGATGCCGGCGACGGTCGTTGCGGGTGGCAACTCGGTGGCGTCGCCTCCTCGGCCGTCGGGCAGGCGGTATCGTCCGCAGAGCTCGTACAGGAATTCGACGAGCAAGGGGAACGGCGTCGACGGCGCGATCGACAGGCAGGTGAGCTCGGGCGAGGCGACCATCACGTGGCGCGACAGCTTGACGAAGGATCGCTCCGGTAATCGATGCGAGCACACGTGGAGCTTCGTTCTCTTGCATCGACGGCGCGACGACGCATCGGGCGCGAGGAGGTGGATTGGCTCGGAGAGCCATCCGACCCCCGCCTCCTCGAGGGCTGCGAGGTCCGAGGCGCTGAACGGAGGCGTCTCGCGATCCTGTCCGAACGGCGTGGCCGCCCTCGCACGGGTCTTCGCGCTCGGATCGGCTCTCCTCCAGTATTCGACGGCCGGCGCATCGGCAAGGTACAAGGTCATGTCGCTCCTTCCCGGTGGGGCCGACTGCGAAACGAATGACATCTTACCAGTTCAAATACTAAAAATATACCGATTTGAGCGCTGGAAACGCGCTGGGTTTTGGCTAGATCCGCGTAGCATTTCCGCTAGATCCGCGTCGGTTCTGCGCGGCTTCGCAGGTGGGAGGGGCGCCCTACGCCCGTTTGCGGCGCAGCAAGGCGCCGACGACGACGGATGCGATGGACAGCAGACCCGTCGCAGCGAGCCACACCGCCCCCATCCCTATCCAGAACTCGGGCGGGTACATGGTGATGAGCAGCGAGTCGTAGGAGAACGTCCACGTGCCGTTCGCGAAGAACAGCGAGTGGAAGGCGGCGAAGAAGCCGTTGAAGTCCGCGACCACCCATGCGGCCAGAAGCGCGAACACCGCGATGACCGCGATGCCCGCCGCCATGAGCACGCCGCCGAGCGCACGGCGCCCCACGCGGACGGCCATGTGCGCGCAGGCTGCTACGGCCACGAGCGCGACGACGATGAGCCCGATGCGCGCGCCCGCCACGACGTGGTACACGTCGTCGAGGTGCGACAGGGCGTCGGCGGGCAGCGTGTACTCCTCGGGCGCGGCGGCCAGCTCGTCAGGGGCGGCGTCGGCGTAGGGGGTGCCCGCGCTCTCGTTGATGGCGTGCAGCATGGAGAACACGGCCTCGCGGTCGTTCGACCCTACGGTGTAGTCGCGCGTGGCGACGGCCGCCTGCACCAGCTCGTCGTGCGAGAACGGCGTGCCCGGGTTGCCGTTGCCGGAGAACGCTTCGGCCAGCATCTCGGTGGTCTGCGGAAACGCCGCGCATGCGGCGAACCCGGCCGCTACGAGCGTGATCGCCAGCGACGCGGCGGCCACCACGGCGGCGAGCTTGTTCATCAGATCGGTCATCTCTCGTCTCTCTCTTCTCGCGACGTTCCCGCGGCATGCTGCGCCGGCAGGGCGCCCCCGCCCCGCCGGCGCCGAAGTTCCTAGTCCACCCAGATCGTGGCGGCGGTCATGCCCTGCATGTCCTTCGAGATCGTGGGCAGCGGCCCCAGGCGGCTGAACACGCCCTGGAACACGCCGTCGTACAGGTACAATCCGTTCAGGTTGTTGTACAGCTTCGGGGCGTCGGACACCTCGTCGTCGGTCAGCTGGTCGATGCCCGTGTCCGGCGGCAGCGTCTCGGTTTTGAAGGGGCGGATGTAGCGCTGCACGATGAACGGGGAGCCCGCGCGACCGTTCGCGAACTTGTCGATGAGACCCTCCCATTCCTCTTGCGACACGTAGCAGCCGGCGTACACGTCGTCGGCGCCGTAGTGGTCGGTGGGCTTGATGATCCACTCGTCCTTGTTCGCGCGGATCTGCGGCACGTTGATGTAGTCGTCGTCCAGAAAGGCCGTCATCGGCACGGTCTCCTCGATGAACGAGATCTCGTCGCCGTCCAGGAACTCCAGGGTCCGCTCGTCGAACAGCACCTTGAATATCTGCTTGTCGTGTACGATGTGCCCGGCGAAGCTGCCGATGAGCGCCACCTTCTCGGCGCGCACCGCGTTGAGAAGCTCCTGGGAGTCGTCCCAGTGGTCGATGACGTCGTTGGTCACGCAGCGCCGCCAGATGGCGTCGATGCGCTGGCCGTCCTTGTCGTGCAGCGCCTCGCCGTCGAAGGAAAGCTCGCGCACGTCGGCCACCACGCACTCGACGCCGCGCTGGCGGAACAGGTCGGCGTAGATGTGGAACTCGTCCACCACGCCGTTCTCCAGGTAGTCGCAGATGGCGATGCGCGGGTTCTCCACGCGGCGGGCGTAGGTGGCGTAGATGTCCAAGAACGCCTGCACCCACGACTCGAACAGCTCGCATCCCTCCACCTGGTGGCGGCTCGCGAACTCCTTGAACGTTTCTGACTGCGCCACCGACGTGGTGATCTCGCGGTTCTCATTCATGCCCGACGAGCCGTCGGCGTTGAACTCGCAGAACTTCACCCGGTAGTCGTCCTCGTCCAGGAACGTGTCCACGCGGGCGAACGGCAGAACCGAGTCGTAGCCGCGCGGCAGCAGGATGAGCTCTTCCAGACGCGGGTCGAAGTCGAAGGCGCGCCGGTACTCGGGGTCGGCCAGGTACCGCTCGATGACCTTGACGAGGATGCGGTGCGCGGTTTCCGCCGTCTCTTTCATCGTGTCGTAGGTTTTTCTATTGAACAGGCGGGGGATGAACGAGCACGCTACCACGCGGTGGTGCACGATGGCCGTGGAGCTCTGCATGTAGTCGTAGGCGGCGCGACGTCCGGCGACGTCGCCGCCGAGCGCGTCCATGATCTGGAAGTACTCGCGCGTGTAGTCGGCGTTGGTTGGCATGGCGATCCTTTCGGGACGCCGCTCCCGAAGCGGCGGGACGTGCTCGGGGCGGAGGCTGGATTTCAACCAAAAAGTCTACCACGAGCCGCGCGCCGCGATCGGGGAAGTTGCCGTATCGCCACATGAACGGCAACGTCACGGAATCTTTCCGGGCTCGGTCGAGGGGCGGGCGAGCGCAGCCGACGGGGCGTTGCCGTCGTGCGGAGCGCGCTTCGCCGGGGCGCGCGCCGCATGCGAACGGCGCGGTCGTGGGGGTTGCGCGCATGCGGGGTTTTCTCTATTGCGCGGACGGTTCTTTCGGGGTACCATCGGCAAGGTTTCACGGGGATTCCGGCTTTTCGCACGGTTCTCTGTTTTATCAAGAGTCGGGGGAGAGAGTTGGCTCTGTGATCCCGACACCAACCTGGCGGATACGCCAAGGTGGTCCGGCCTACAGCGATGAAGGAGGAACGTATGGCCGAAGAATGCTCTACCTATTTGTTCACGTCCGAGTCAGTCACCGAGGGTCATCCCGACAAGGTGTGCGACCAGATATCCGACGCGGTGCTCGACGCCATCCTGGCCAAGGAGATCGAGCTGGCCGCCGCCGGCTACGTGGCTCCCAGCGGGCAGCCCGCCGATCCCGCGCAGGTGCGCGTGGCCTGCGAGACCATGGCCACCACCGGCATGGTCATCGTCACCGGCGAGATCCGCACGCAGGCCTACGTCGACGTGCCCGCCATCGTGCGCGAGGTGCTGCGCGACATCGGCTACGACCGCGCGAAGTACGGCTTCGACTGCGACACCTGCGGCGTGCTGAACGCCATCCACGACCAGAGCCCCGACATCGCGCAGGGCGTCGACGAGAGCTGGGAGGCCCAGCACGGCCTGGACGAGGGCGACCCCTACGAGCGCGTCGGCGCGGGCGACCAGGGCATGATGTTCGGCTACGCCTGCGACGAGACGCCCACGCTCATGCCGATGCCGGTGTATCTGGCCCACCGCCTGGCCGAGCGCCTGACCGAGGTGCGCAAGAACGGCACCATGCCGCTTCTGCGCCCCGACGGCAAGACCCAGGTGTCCGTGCGCTACGAGGGCGGCCGCCCCGTGCATGTGGAGAAGGTGGTCGTGTCCACGCAGCATGCCGAGGAGATCGCCCACGACGAGCTGCGCGCCCAGATCGTCGAGAACGTGGTGAAGCCGGTGCTCGAGCGCGAGGGCGTGGCGCTGGCCGACGACGCCGAGATCCACGTGAACCCCACCGGCCGCTTCGTGGTGGGCGGCCCCATGGGCGACGCGGGCCTCACCGGCCGCAAGATCATCGTCGACACCTACGGCGGCATGGGCCGCCACGGCGGCGGCGCGTTCTCCGGCAAGGACTGCACGAAGGTGGACCGCTCGGCGGCCTATGCGGCGCGCTGGGTGGCGAAGAACGTGGTGGCCGCGGGCCTGGCCGCGCGCTGCGAGGTGCAGGTTGCCTACGCCATCGGCATGGCGAAGCCGGTCAGCGTGATGATCGACACGTTCGGCACGAACGCGGTTCCCGAGGCCGACATCATGGCCGCGGTGGACGCGACGTTCGACCTGCGTCCGGGCGCCATCATCGACGCGCTCGACCTGCGCCGCCCCATCTACCGCTTGACGGCCGCCTACGGCCACTTCGGCCGCGAGCTTCCCGAGTTCACCTGGGAGCGCACCGACAAGGCCGACGAGCTGCGGAAGGCTTGCGGCCTGGCGTAAGCGACAACCGTAGAAGCTTGTGGCGAACCGCCCGTTGCGATCGCGCAGCGGGCGGTTTCGCGTTTGCGGCGCGCGGGACGGTGCCCTGAGGGGGGATCGGCGCTTCGCGTGAAGCGTGAGCGTTCGGCTAGGCGCTTGGCAGGTCTGGAAGGGTTTCTGTCCCGCGTTCTCTCCCGCGTGCCGTTTCGTGCTGCCAGCCGGGCTCTTCGCTGTTGAACCAGGGTTAGCAGGGAAAGCGGGGATCGTGGGCGCGAATCGACGTCCGTGACAATTTCGGGGGTCGTTTCGAGCCGTTTCGAGCCGTTCGCGCCGGGTTTCCGGGAAGGCGCTCGACATATGCCCAGGTCGCTGAAACTCGGAACCGTCGCAATATGAGTTCGCCGAAGGCAACATTGTCATGGTGGTCGATTCGTGCCCACGGATCCCGTCGCCCGCCGCCCGGCCGGGAGCGGCGCCGCCCGGCCGGGCCCCCTCCGATCCCGGCTCGACGGCGAAGGATCGATGACAACTCAGGTTTGACGGCGAACCGGGCTCGAAATGGCGAAAAGTCGGCGAATTCGGAAGAGATCGTGCGTTTCGGTCGAGCTCGTTGCGCGATATCGAAAGTGATCTTTCCGGTGACCTGTCCTTATTCGACAGGAGCTTTCTCTGTGCGCTTGAGGTTCGCTTAAGAACTTCCGAATCCGATGGTTTTTCGTCAACGGTAGCGTGTTCCGCGGTTAAACCAAGATTGACATAGCCCAGGTCGGCTCGTCCCTCGAAAACTCGCCGGCGGTTCGGAAGCCCTCTTCGGCCATCGACCAGGCGCTCGTCTCGCCCGATCGCCAGCCGCCCGATAGGGGAAGCGGCGTGCGGCGGTGCATGTCGATCCTGGTTTAACAACGGATAGCGTGTTCGGCTGCAGGGGCGAACGGGATGCCAAGGGATTTCCTGCGGTGGAGCGGTAGGGTTCCTGCGGCAGCTCGGGGTTGGGATATACTGGGGGCATGAAACTCGCATCCGTCATCTTGGACATACCCACGCAGGCGCTCGACGCGCCGTACACCTACGCCGTCCCTGAAGAAGCGGGCGACCAGCCGATCGAGGTCGGCTGCGCCGTGCTCGTGCCGTTCGGGCCGCGGCAGGCCGTCGGCTTCATCATCGGCATCGAGGAGCGCGCCGAAGGCGATTGGCCCGCAGGTCTCGACCCTGCCAAGCTCAAGGGCATCGTGCGCGCGGTGAGCCGCCCGTACTTCGACGAGGAGGGGGCTGCGTGCGCGCAGTGGCTCTCGGAACGCTACATCGCGCCGTTGTCGTCGTGCGTGCGCCTGTTCACGCCGCCCGGCGGCGTGCCGCGCATGGTGCGCGCGCAGGGAGGCTACTGGCGTCTTGAAGAGCCGACGGTGGGGGAGGTCGACGACCGCTGGGTGGTGCCGGGGCCTGCGCTCGCGGACTTCGAGCCGCGCAAGAACGCCGTGAAGCAGGCGTCCATCGCGGCCGCGCTCGAGCGCGGCGAGCTGCGCGTGGCCGAGTTGACGGCCGAGTTCGGCGCGGTGTCGTCGCCCCTCAAGGCACTGGAGAAGCAGGGCGTCGTGCGCATCGAGCACCGCCGCCGCATGCGGGGGATGGCGGAGGGCTCCGCAGGTTCGGCGCCGTCGGCCGACTCGGCCGCCGTGCCGTCGTTCACCCCCTCGCCCAAGCCGCCGCTGACGCGGGGGCAGGCTGATGCGCTCGCGGCCATCGACGCGGCGCGCTCGCGCGGCGCGGGCGAGGTGGTGCTCGTGGACGGCGTCACCGGCTCGGGCAAGACCGAGGTGTACCTGCAGGCCATCGAGGAGACGCTGGCCGCCGGGCGCACGGCGTGCGTGCTCGTGCCCGAGATATCGCTGACGCCGCAGACCGTGGCGCGCTTCCGTGGCCGCTTCGGCGACCTGGTGGCCGTCATGCACTCGCGCATGAGCCAGGGCGAGCGCTACGACCAGTGGGATTTCATCCGCTCGGGTGCGGCGCGCGTGGTCGTGGGCGCCCGCAGCGCGCTGTTCACGCCGCTTTCGAACCTCGGTCTCATCGTCATCGACGAGGAGCACGAAGGTTCCTACAAGCAGGACAGCGCGCCGCGCTACCATGCGCGCGACGTGGCTGTGTGGATGGCGCGGCGCGCCGGGGCCGCCGTGGTGCTGGGAAGCGCCACGCCCTCCATTGAGGCGCTGCACGCCTGCGCGAAAAACCCCTCATGGCATCAGGTGAGCCTGCCCGAGCGCGCGAACGGCAAACCGTTGCCCGAGGTGCAGGTGGTGGACATGGCGAAGGAGTTCAGCGGCGGGTCGCGTTCGATGTTCGCGCTGCCGCTGGCCCGCGCGCTCGAGGAGGAGCTGGCCGCCGGCCGCAAGGCGGTGCTGCTGCTCAACCAGCGCGGCTTCGCGAAATTCTTGCTGTGCCGGGAATGCGGTTTCGTGCCCGAGTGCCCCTCGTGCTCCACGTCGCTCACGTACCACGAACGCGGCAACTTCCTGATCTGCCATCACTGCGGCTATCGGATACCCACGCCGCCCGTGTGCCCGGAATGCGGCAGCCCCTACCTCAAGAAGTTCGGCGCGGGCACGCAGCGGGTCGAGGCCGAGCTGCGCGTGCTGCTCGACGAGATGCCCGGCGTGGACCCGGGGGTGCCCATCGTGCGCATGGACGCCGACACCACGAGCGGCAAGGGCGCGCACCAGCGTCTGCTCGAGGAGTTCGCCGCCGCCGACGCCGCCGTGCTGCTGGGCACGCAGATGATCGCGAAGGGCCTCGACTTCGAGGACGTCACGCTCGTGGGCGTCATCAACGCCGACACCATGCTGAAGCTGCCCGACTACCGCGCCTCCGAGCGCACGTTCGACCTTGTGGAGCAGGTGGCGGGCCGCGCGGGCCGCGCCGAGCTGCCGGGCCGCGTGCTGGTGCAGACCTACGAGGCCGACGCTCCCGCCATCCGCGCGGCCGCCGCCTACGACCGCGCCCTGTTCCTGCGCGACGAGCTGCCGAAGCGCCGCCTGCTGGGCTACCCGCCCTACGTGCGCATGGCGAACGTGCTGGTGTGGAGCAAGGACGAGCCGGCCGTGCGCCGCGTGGCGGCCGAGCTGCAGGCGGCGCTGGAGGAGGCGGTGCGCGACTTCGGCGGCGACGGTTGGAGCGTGCTGCCCGCCACGCCGTGCGTGCTGGCGAAGCTGCGCGGCACGTACCGCTGGCATATTGTGGTGAAGTGCCCGGCTGACGCCGACCTGTCCGATGCGCTGCTGCCCCTCTTCCGCCGTCGCAAGCCCGACAGGGATGCGAACGTGGCCGTGGACGTCGATCCCGACGATCTGCTGTAGCGCGCTCGCGCCGCGGCTTGCTGACGTTCGGCCTACCAGCCCTCCATGAACCAGGCGACCGTGAACGCCACGCGCTCGCCCCAGGCCAGACCCGCGATGTCCTCGTCCGCAATGGGCGCGCGCAGCGAGGATCGGTTCGCGTACGCCCAGTCGTACAGCGCTGCGGAATCGACGAATCGCTGCGGCTTCGAGGACGACCCCAGCACCACGGCGTAGTACTTGTGCCCGTCTCCGCGGTTCACGGCCGACGCCGCGCAGGGCCCGGCGGCCAACGTGTAGCCGGTCTTGGCCGCGCACGCGCCCGGGTAGCTGCCCAGCAGGGCGTCGGTGTTCTCCAGCGCCAGCGTCACGGGCGCCCCGTCGCGCTGGACCGTGATGTCTGCCTGCGAGAACCCGATGTTCGCTCGGACGAGGTCGATCTGCATGGCCGCGCGCAGCATCGTCGCCACGTCGGCCGCGCAGCTGTACTGCCCCTGGGCGAACGCGTCGAAGTCCAGGCCGTGCGGGTTCGCGAAGAACGAGTTCTCCAGCCCCAGCTCGGCCGCCTTCGCGTTCATGGCCTCGACGAACGCCGCCTCGCAGGCGTACGCGTCGCCGCCCGACCCCTCCTGCGCCAGCATCCGCGCTCCGGCCGCTTGGGCGATGGCCGACGCCGCGTCGTTGCCCGAAGCCGTGAGCAGCGCCTTCAGCGCGTCGTCGAAGGTCATAGAGTCGCCTTGCGCGAGCCCGGCGCTCGATTCGCCGACGCTGGCGGCTTCGGGCGTGACCTCGATCATCGTCGATGCGTCCAGCCAGTCCGCCGCCACGATCGCGGTCATGATCTTCGTCAGCGAGGCGATCTGCGCGGCGTCATCGGCGTTGCGGCCGAACCACAGCGTGCCGTCCTCGTCCATGAGCGCGGCACAGGATGCGTCGAAGTCGGGAAGCCGGTCGGGCGGCAAGGCGCGCTCGGCGGCGCTGAGACGGAGCACCATGTCGTCCTCGTTCACGGAACCGAAGGCGGCCGCGAGCGGCAGGCACGCCAGGAGGCCGACCAGGGTCAGGCAGGCGGCTGCGCGGAGATGGCGGCGTCGGGCGTTCATCGGCTGCTCCTCGGGTGCGTGCGGAGGGTTCGTCTGCGTAACAGTTTACGCGCTGGAGAGCGTCGCATGGGAAGCGGCTTAAAACGGTTTTATCGGTTCTTGCGGGCCTCCGTTCATGTCGGATCGTAGGTTTTCGGCAAGACCGTGGTATCCTAGCTGATCGTGAGACGTTCTCGCGGGTGTCGAAGGAGGGATGGGCTGTGGGAAAGAGAGCGGCGCGTTGCGTCTGCTCGGCGATGGCCGCATTGCTGATGGCAACAACCGTCTTCGTCGTTCCCGCGGCGGCCGATGTCGGCGGTTCGCGGGATGCATCCGAGGACGTTCGAGTGGTGCGCGTGGCGTTCCCCGAGGTCGAAGGCATCAGCGAGACCGATGCCGACGGCGTGCGCTCCGGCATCCTCTACGATTGGCTCGCGGAGGTTTCCAAGTACACCGGATGGACCTATGAGTTTGTGGACGGCGATGTCCAAAGTCTCATGAAACGGACGTCTGCGGGAGAGATCGACCTCATGGGCGGCATGTACTATCGGGAGCAGCTCGTCGATTCGTTCCAGTATTCGAACTTCGCCATCGGTGCGAACCACGCCCTGCTCATCAGCCTCGAAGAGAACGACGATGTCGTCGTCTTCGACTCTCGCACGCTCAACGGCAAGACCATCGGCGTGTTCGAGAACGCTACCGAGAAGATTCGCCGTCTCGAAAACTACCTCGATTTCAACGATATCCACTGCATCGTCCTGCCGCTCGACTACGATGCCTACTCGAAATGCCTGGACGACGGCACCGCCGACGTGGTGCTGGGCGGTGACGTGGACGTCACCGAAGGCCGCAGGGTCGCCGCCGAGTTCGACGGCGAACCGTACTACATAGCCATGCCGTTCGGAAGCGATCTGAAGGACGATCTGGATGCAGCGATGACGTCGATCTACACGGCGAATGCCGAGTTCGCGAACGAGCTCGATGCAAAGCACCTGCCGTCCCGCCGCCAATGCGCCATCAAGTTCTCCGAAGCCGACCGTGCGTTCATCGACAACGCAGGCGAGATCAGCGTGGCCGTCATGCAGGGCCGCTACCCGCTGTACTACGAGCGCGACGGACTGTACCAGGGCATCGAGAAGGATGTGCTCGACCTGGTCACCGAGCGCACGGGGCTCGCGTTTCGCCTCGTGCATGCCAGTACGTACCAAGATGCCGTCGACCTGGTTAAATCGGGGGAAGTGGACATGATGGGCGGCTTCTTGGACGACGGCTACGCGGCGGACGGCCAACAGCTCGCCATCACCGAGAGCTTCGCGTCGCTCAACGAGGTGGTGTTCCGCAACAAGCTGGCTTCCTCCGGGGAAACGGTCTTCGCCCAGATCGAAGGGCGTGATGGCACCGACGGCGTGGAGGCTTCCGAGGTCGTGCACTACCGTACCTACGAAGACTGCCTCGAAGCGGTGAACTCCGGACGCGCCGACGCCACCAGCATGCCCGTCGCGTTCGCGGAAGGCCTGTTCATCGACCACTCGTTCAGCAACATCACGCCGGCAACCTCCGAGCATCATGAGGCGGGCCTTTCGTTCGCCCTCGCCAAGCCCGTGGACACGGAGCTGTACTCGATCATGAGCAAGGCGGTGAACAGCTTCTCGCAGGACGAGCTGGACACCATCGCGTCGCACAATAGCATGCCCTCGTTCGGCAAGCAGCGCACCATTCAAGCGCTCGTCTCCGAGAACCCCTTGCTCGTCGTGGCGTTGAGCCTCGTGCTGTGCCTGTTCGTGGGCGCTATAGTCATCGTGGTGTCGGTGGCGAAGGTGCGCAACCGCATGATGGAGATGAAGCTGGAGAAGGTGGAGGAGATGGGCCGAGCGAAGACCGACTTCCTCTCGCGCATGTCCCATGAGATCCGAACGCCGATGAACGCCATCATCGGGCTTTCGAGCGTGGCGTCGCTGTCGGGGGAAGCCACGCCGTCCATTCGCTCGAGTCTCGAGAAGATCAACATGTCGGCCCAGTTCCTGCTGTCGCTCGTGAACGACATCCTCGATATGTCGAAGATCGAGAACGACAAGATGCGCATAGAGACGGCGCCGCTCCGCCTGCGCTCGTTGGCCGAGCGTCTGCAGAGCATGTTCTTTCTCCAGGCCGAGGACAAGGGAGTCCTGTTCGAGACCCGCTGCGATGCCGACGACGTCGTGGTGGGCGACGACGTGCGGCTGCAGCAGGTGCTGGCGAACCTCTTGTCCAACGCGCTCAAGTTCACCGATCCGGGGGACGCCATCCGGCTGAGCGTGGTCGTGCTCATGCGCGACGAGGGAAGCGCGCGCGTGCGCTTCAGCGTGGAAGATACCGGCGCGGGCATCCGCGAGGAGGATCTCGAGCGCATTTTCGTGTCGTTCGAGCAGGCGTCCGAGAATCGCCGCAACGCGCAGGGGACGGGTCTCGGCCTGGCTATCAGCAGCAACCTCGTACGACTCATGGGCGGAAGGCTGGACGTGCAGAGTCGCGTCGGCGAGGGTTCGGAGTTCTTCTTCGTGCTGGAGCTGCCGACGGCCGACGAGGAGGCTTTGGGGGACGAGGAGACCCCTGCGGAAACGGCCGACCGGTCGCTTGCGGGCTCGCGCGTGCTGCTTGCCGAAGACAACGATCTGAACGCCGAGATTGCCGTGGCGCTGCTCGACATGCAGGGCGTCGAGGCGCGGCGTGCGGCGAACGGGCGCGAAGCCGTGGACATGTTCGAAGCTTCGGAGCCGGGAGCGTTCGATTTCGTGTTGATGGACGTGAAGATGCCGTTGCTCGACGGCCTCGAGGCGGCGATCGAGATCCGCGCGCTCGATCGGGAAGACGCTCGCACGGTGCCCATCATCGCGCTCACGGCCAACACGTTCCAGGAGGACCGCGAGGACGCGGCCGCTGCCGGGATGGACGGCTTCATCCCCAAGCCCTTCGATGCCCAGCAGCTCTACGAGACGCTGCGCAGCTACCTGCCGCGCAAGGGGTAGGCCCACGGTTGCGGCGCAAGTTCGCGAGCCTCGCAAAACCTGCGCAAGCGTCATATTCGTCAGCAAGATGACGGAAAAGTGTGGTATATTATTTGGCTGTATCTTTGCGCCTGGTGCGTATGTATACTCATGCCCTGCGCGCAGTCCGGTCGGAAAGGAAGATCACGTGGCCCAAGCCTCAAGCAAGCAAGCCCAAGAGCGGAACAACGCGGCGGTTGCCTCGATCGAAGCCGAAGACATCCTGGAGGAAGACGCCCTCGACGACGAGCCCGATGTGGTCGACGCCGGCGACGGACTCGACGACGATAAGCTTGAAAGCCCCCTGTCCGATGACAGCGACGACGAAGACCTGCTCGAAGGCATTCCTGAAGAGGAGCTTAAGGCGACGGTCGAGGTTCAGCTGCCCAAGGTGGCGGGCAAGAGCAAGGTGCGCTCCGTGCGCAAGCGCAATGCCGACGCCAGCGTGACCATGCTCACGGGCGACCCCGTCCGCATGTACCTCAAGGAGATCGGCAAGGTCCCGCTGCTCACGGCCGCCGAAGAGATCGACCTCGCCATGAAGATCGAGGCCGGCGTGGCCGCCATGGAGGAGCTTGAGAAGGCCGAGGACGAGGGCATCGAGCTCGAACGCCGCGAGAAGCGCCGCCTCGGCCGCATCGAGCAGGTGGGCATCGACGCGAAGCAGCAGCTTATCGAGGCGAACCTGCGTCTCGTCGTGTCCATCGCCAAGCGCTACGTAGGACGCGGCATGCTGTTCCTCGACCTTATCCAGGAGGGCAACCTCGGCCTCATCCGCGCCGTCGAGAAGTTCGACTACACGAAGGGCTTCAAGTTCTCGACGTACGCCACCTGGTGGATCCGCCAGGCCATCACGCGCGCCATCGCCGATCAGGCCCGCACCATCCGCATTCCCGTGCACATGGTGGAGACCATCAACAAGCTCGTGCGCATCCAGCGCCAGCTGTTGCAGGAGCTCGGCCGCGAGCCCAGCCCCGAGGAGATCGGCAAGGAGATGGGTCTGCCCGCCGAGCGCGTGCGCGAGATCCAGAAGATCTCGCAGGAGCCCGTGTCGCTGGAAACGCCTATCGGCGAGGAGGAGGACTCCCAGCTGGGCGACTTCATCGAGGACGACGCCGCCGTGGTGCCGCCTGACGCCGCCTCGTTCAGCATGCTGCAAGAGCAGCTGTCGAAGGTGCTCGACGGCCTGGCCGAACGCGAGCGCAAGGTGATCAGCCTGCGCTTCGGCCTGGAGGACGGCCATCCCCGCACGCTCGAGGAGGTCGGACGCGAGTTCGGCGTCACGCGCGAGCGCATCCGCCAGATCGAGAGCAAGACGCTGGCGAAGCTGCGCCACCCGTCCCGCTCGAGCAAGCTGAAAGACTACCTGGAAGATTAAGGTTCCGGCGGCCTGACGGCCGTCGGAACGGGCCGACGCTGCGAAGGACCCTGGCGCCCCGCCTTGGCGCGATGGCGAAGACTCGCGTACGCAACGTACGCTTCGCCTTCTCCATCCCGCCAATTCGGAACGCCAGGGTCCTTCTCGCTGACTTACTACGCCAACCTGCGGCATGCGAAGATTGGATCTGCGCTGTATGGATAACGAAAACCTCGAACTGTTCGCTAGCTGCCTGTCCGGTTTGGAGGCGCCGCTCGCCGAAGAGCTGAAGCGTCTGGGCATCAAGCGCGTGCGCCCCCTCGGCGGGGGCGTCGCCTTTTTCTGCGACGTGCGCCATGCGTTGTCGGCGTGCCTGTGGTCGCGGCTGGCTTCGCGCATCCTCGTGGTGGTGGGGCGCGTGAACGCAGGCGATGCGAACCTGCTGTACGAGGGCGTGCGGCGCATCGCCTGGGAGGGCGTCATCGTTCCGGGCGCGAGCATGTCCGTGCAGGCGCACGGCATGAACGACGAGCTGCGCAACACCCGGTTCACGGCGCTCAAGGTGAAGGATGCCGTATGCGACCGTTTGCGTGAGATGCGCGGCGAACGTCCCGACGTCGACGCCGATCATGCCGACGTTTCGGTGGATGTGCGCGTGCGGGAGGGGCGCGCCACGATCTCGCTCGACCTGTCGGGCGAATCGTTGTACCACCGTTCCTATCTCACGCCCGACGACGGTCCTGACGCCCCGCTGTCGTGCGCGCTCGCGGCCGGACTTCTGGCGCTGGCAGGTTGGCGCACCCGCGGAAGCCGCGGCGAGGCACTGGTCGATCCGGCGTGCGGCGACGGCTTCCTGGTGGTGGAGGCGGCATCTGCCGCGTGCGACCTGGCTCCGGGCCTTACGCGCGAGCGCTGGGGTTTCTTCGGCTGGGTGCCTTCGGATCCTGACGTCTGGAACGAGCTCATCGACGAGGCGGACGAGCGGTTCGAACGCGGCCTCGCGTCGGCCACGGCGCCGGGCGCGCTCGACGGCCCCGCGTCGGCACCGCCCGATCCGGCGCATGTGCGCTTCGCGGGCGCGTCCACGTCGTCTCCGGCCATAGCGCGGGCGCGCGTTCATGCCAAGCGCGCGGGCTTGCGCCAGGCCGTCAGCATCGAGCTTGCGGACGCGCAGAGCGTCGATGAGCTGGTGTCGCGCGTGTGCGCCGCTGCCGGCAGGGAGCGCGGCGGAGAGGCGGCCTCGTGCACGGTCGCCAGCGTGCTGCCCACGGGCGAGCGGGCCCAGTCCGACGCGCGCTCGCAGGCTGACGCGGCCGCGTTCGTGCGCGCGGCTTCGGTCGCTCCGGCGGGCTCGACGTTCGCCGTGGCCGGCGGCGAGATTGTGGAGGCGCGCTTTGGCGTCGCGCCCGCGGTGCGCGCCGTGCTCGGCCGCGACCGCGTGGAGACCGAGGCGCTCGTGTTCGACAAGCCTCCCATGGAGGCCGTGAAGGTGGTCGTGCCCGATCCCGCGGGCGGCGCCGAGCATGTGGTGGAGGTGCTGGAGCCGACGTCCGAGCAGTTCGCCGCACGGCTGCGCAAAACGGCCAAGGAGCGCCGCAAGTGGGCGCGCCGTGAAGGCGTGTCGTGCTACCGCGTGTACGATGCCGACCTGCCCGACTACGCCGTGGCCATCGACGTGTATCCGGGCGCGGGCGATGCCGAGGGCAACCTGTACCTGCACATCGCCGAGTACGCGGCGCCCTCGACCATCGATCCCGGCAAGGCGCAGCGCCGCTACGACGACGTGCTGGCGCTCGCGCCCGTGGTGCTGGGCGTGCGCCCCGACCACGTGTTCTCGAAGGTGCGCCGCCGCGACAAGGGCGGCAGCCAGTATCGCGACTCGGGCCGGCGCTCGTACGTCACCCAGGTGCGCGAGGACGGCTATCTGTTCGAGGTCGATCTGGCCGGTTACCTGGATACAGGCCTGTTCCTCGACCATCGTCTCACGCGCGAGCTGGTGGGGAAGAAGGCCGAGGGGAAGCGTTTCCTCAACCTGTTCGCCTACACGGGTTCGGCGAGCGTGCATGCAGCCGGTGGCGGCGCCAAGAGCACTGCGACGGTGGACTTGTCGCAGACCTACCTCGACTGGGCCGCGCGCAATATGGCAGCCAACGGCTTCGAGGGGGAGCAGCATACCTTCGAACGCGGCGATACGATGGCGTGGGTCACCGAAGCGCGCCGCACCGGCCGCCGCTTCGACCTCGTGTTCGTCGATCCGCCCACGTTCTCCAACTCCAAGGCCATGGGCAAGCGCACGTGGGACGTGCAGCGCGACCATGTGGAGCTGCTCATCGGCGTGTCGCGCCTGCTGTCGGAAGAGGGCGAGGCCGTGTTCTCGTGCAACCTCCGTTCGTTCAAGCCCGACGAGGAGGCGCTGGCCAAGTACGGCGTCACGCTCGAGGACATCACGGCGCAGACCATTCCCCACGACTTCGAACGCAACCCCCGTATCCATAAATGCTACCTGGTTAAAAGAACCCAGTAACCCGTCTTCCTGTTCCTCGACGCGGCGTACGGGCTGCCGACGGTGCCGGTGATGGCGAAAAAGCATCGAATTCGGAAATCTCGCACCGGTTTTCGCGGGTGCCGGTCGGCTTCCTTTTGCGAAACGCCTGGTCGCGCAGTGGCCTTTCCTGCATACATTGTGCCGAGTGTGTCCGAAAGGACGCGGCGGTTTCCAAATTCGACGTCTTTTCGTCATTTTCAGCCCGATGCGCTGCAGCGTCGGGCTTTTGCTCGGTCTTCTCGTATTGCAAGATATTCGCAGATCAGAAATATTTAGTATTGCTAGGTGATAGAGAGAAGGGTTCGGAATGCAGCTCCGGTTCGCGCAGCAGATGAAGAAGGGCGCGCTCGACATGCTCGTCTTGAAGCTGCTGCAGCACGAGGAGAAATACGGCTATCAGCTGATCAGCGAGCTTCGCGACCGCTCGAACGGCGCGCTCGCGCTCAAGGAGGGCACGCTGTACCCCATCCTCTACCGGCTTGAGGACGGCGGCCTCGTGACCAGCCGCATGAGCGCGCACGTTGCGAAGGAGCCCGCGCGCAAGTACTACGCGATCACCGAGGCGGGGCGCGACGCGTTGCGCGAGATGTACGAGATCTGGAACGAATTCGACGGACATGTGCGGTCGATCATGGAGGAGGAGCAATGAACAAGGAATCCTATGTGAAGGCGGTTGCGAAGCGTCTGACCTGCTCGAAAGCGCGCCAAGCCGAGTTCGTGCGCGACCTCGAATCCGACATCGCCGCTGCTCTGTCAGCAGGCGAGACCTGGGAGCAGGTGGAATCCCGCATGGGCGACCCGCGTCAGGTGGCGCAAGAGTTCAACGAGGATCTCTCCGAAGCGGAGCGAGCCGCCGGCAAGAAACGCAAGCGCACCAAGACGATAGCTATCGTGGCGACCGTCGCGGTGGCAATCGTCGCGATCGTAGGCGCGGCCGCATGGTGGGCTGCGCCGAAATTGTCTCCCGCAGGACAAAGCTCGAATCTCGGCGAGCAGCAGGTGATCGAACAGGCTCAGAAAGTGGCTGAGGTTGTGGGGGAGGGCGACTACGACAAGTTGCGTCCGATGCTCGACGATGCCGCTGCCGAGGCGCTCACCGAGCCGGTCATGAACGATGCCCATGCATTGTTCGGCGACGATTGGGGTGCTCTCAAGTCGTTCGGAAACACGTATGCAACGGGAGTCTCGCAGATGGGGATGACGGGCAACGCCGTCAATCTGGTTGCAATATACGAGAATACTACGGTGACGTTCGATATAGGTTTTAACGAAGATTTGAAGATCATCGGATTGAATATGAGGTAGGAGTCCTATGGGGTTCGCCCTCGCACGCGTCGTCAGCGCAGTCGGCATGGTTTACGGGTCGTTTCCGCTCGCTGGCGACGGTCGTCTCTCAGATCAAGCAGTATGCCGACGTATTGAAGGAGCATCATGGGTGAGCCGATGAGGTTCGCGGGGAAAGTGGACGGGTGGTATTACGCGTTGACGGTGGGCGTCAACGTCATGCTGGCGTGGCCGCTCGCGTCGTTCTTCGCCGATCCTGCGAAAGAAGGAGCGCTTATAGGCCTTGTCGTCGGGTTGCTGTGCCTCGTCCTCTGCGACATCTTCATCATCCCTACGCTTCTTCGCAACTACGTCGAGTTCGACGGGAAGGGCAACCTGCTCATCGTGTTCGGCTTCCAGAAGGCGACGTATCCCGTCTCGAAGATCCGCCGGTTGCGCGAGACGTCCAACTCGTTGGCTTCCCTGGCGGCGTCGTTCGACCGCATCGAGCTGCGCATCGGCTACGAGGAGCTGATGATCGCCGTCAAGGACAAGGAAGAATTCTTCGCCGAGATCGAGCGGCGGTGCCCCCAGGTCGAGATCGTGCGAAGGGCCTCCGTTTCCAAGTCCAGGTGAGCTCCGGGCGACCCGGCGACCGCCGCATAAAAAACCGGTTGCGCGAGTCGTAGCGCAACCGGTTTCGATTTTCCTGGTGGGCCCAGCAGGGCTCGAACCTGCAACCAAGGGATTATGAGTCCCCTGCTCCACCATTGAGCTATAGGCCCGTAAAGCGTCCCGCTATTCTATCCCAAAACGGGCGCCGATGCCAAGGGGATATCCGCAAGCCGATGCAAATCCTCTTCGAGAAATTTTCGAAAAAGGGGCTTGCGCGTATTCGAAACTACCGGTAAAATACTCAAACGTTGCGAACGACGCAACCGAAACGGTCGCTTGGCTCAGCGGGAGAGCATCGCCTTCACACGGCGGGGGTCACAGGTTCAAATCCTGTAGCGACCACCATGAATTCAAAAGCCTTCCTTTCGGAAGGCTTTTTCATATCCTCACGCTTTCAGCGTGAACTTCCAAGCGCAATTGCAGGAGTCGTCCGTCATATCGGGGAAACAGCTCAGGCATTCGCAGGAGATGCGGTCGTCGATGCTCTCGGCGAACACCCCGTACTCCACCACGCCCACGCTGCGGCAGGGATGGAACCCCATGCCTTTGCGCTTGCGCGCGTTCTGCACGCGGCAGTCGACGATGCGGTAGGTCAGCTCGTCGCCTTCCACGAGGATCTCGTCGACGTTCGCGGCCGACTGGCAGCGCAGCGCGAGCGCGCGGGCCAGACCCTCGATGCCGGGGCGCTCGTCCAGCCCGAGGAACTTCTTGATGCGTCGCGCCTCCGACACGCTGAAGCGCCGCCACGCCTCGATGTCATGGCGCACGGCCGTATCCATGCCCTCTTCTCGTTCGAGGGACTGAAACCAGGTGCCGTCGAGGGCGATGAGGTTCTTCGCGTATATCTCCAGAAGCTCGACGAGCTCGTCTTTCCCAAGGTTGCGCAAGGTGTCGTTCATGTGGGTGCTCCATCTTCTCGCTTTGGCTGGCGCGTATATCGCGTACGTAGGAATTATACTGCGCGCGAACGGCTCCGGTTTTCCTCCCGCGTTCCTCAAATGGGCGGATCTATGGGTCTCGCCCTTCAGGTCGAGCGCAGGGCGGGCGTTCGGACGGGCTGCCGGAGCTTCGGCGATTGCTGTACCGAACGGCGAAAACCGTTATACTGAATCGTTGCAACCATCCAACGAAGAGCTTCGATCAACGGAGAACCGACACTATGAGCATCGATAGTTTTGAAGCGAGCCGCAAGCGCTCCGACGAGATCCGCGCCGATCTTCCCATCCACCCCGAGAAGTACACCATGCTCACGGGCGACCGTCCCACGGGCCGTTTGCACATGGGCCACTACTTCGGCACCATCCGCGAACGCGTCGCGCTGCAGGACATGGGCATAACCACGCGCATCATCATCGCCGACTACCAGGTGATCACCGATCGCGATACCACCGAGCACATCCAGGACAATGTGTACAACATGGTGGTGGACTACCTGGCCTGCGGCATCGACCCCGAGAAGACCATCATCTTCACGCATTCGGCCGTTCCGGCGCTGAACCAGCTCATGCTTCCTTTCCTATCGCTTGTCACCGAGGCCGAGCTTCTTCGCAACCCGACCGTGAAATCAGAGATGGACGCGTCGGGCCACGCGCTCACGGGGCTTCTGCTCACGTATCCGGTGCATCAGGCGTGCGACATCCTGTTCTGCAAGGGCAACATCGTGCCGGTGGGGAAGGACCAGCTGCCGCACATCGAGCAGACCCGTCAGGTTGCGCGCCGCTTCAACGAGCGCTACGGCCACGTGTTCCCCGAGCCCGAGGGCGTGCTGAACGACGCGGTGGAGATCCCCGGCCTCGACGGGCGCAAGATGTCGAAGAGCTACGGAAACGCCATCAGCCTGTCGCTGACCGCGGAGGAAACCGCCAAGCTCATCAAGAAGTCGAAGACCGACGCCGACCGCATGATCACCTACGACAAGGAGAACCGTCCCGGCGTGTCGGCGCTCCTCACCACCGCCGCGCTGTGCACGGGCCGCACCGAGGTCGACATCGCCGAAGAGATCGGCGACGGCGGGTCGGGCACGCTCAAGAAGTACGTCACCGAGAGCGTGAACGAGTTCCTGGCGCCTATTCGCGAGCGTCGCGTGCAGCTGGCCGGTGACATGGACTACATCAAGGATGTGCTGCACGAGGGCAACCGCCGTGCCAACGAGATCGCGAACGCCACGCTCGATGAGGTAAGAGAAGCCATGAACATGGTTTATTAGACTTTTTGGCTTATGACCTGGCCTTATCATTGGAAATCTTGCAAGTGCCCAATTTTTGAAAATTCGGTATTGCGAAATGATGAGGTTCCGGTATAATCTTCACTTGCGCGATCAAGGGCGCACATTCCTCGGTAGCTCAACGGCAGAGCATCCGGCTGTTAACCGGAGGGTTGTAGGTTCGAATCCTACCCGGGGAGCCAGAATTTAACGGCAGGCCAGACGAACAGTCTGGTCTGTTTTTTTATTCCGTCGCATCCGGCACCTTTCGCCTCGCGCACTTCGAAAAGTGCTGATCTTGTGTGCGAGCAAGTATCGGGCTCTGCTCCTCGGATTCTCCGTTGCAGGGCTTATACTGAGGTAGGCGACAACACGTCGCTTATGATCGCAACGCTGACAACACGGTTGCATGCGTCGCAGTATGAGCCCTTCGGGGTGGAAAGCTAGGTTTGTATGTCTCAAGGTACGGTTAAGTGGTTCAGCTCTGAAAAAGGTTACGGCTTCATCTCCCAGGAGAACGGCGAAGACCTGTTCGTCCATTTCAGCGAGATTCAGGGCGACGGCTACAAGAGCCTCGACGAAAACGCCAAGGTGGAATTCGTGATCGCGTCCGGTTCCAACGGCAAGAGCCAGGCCACGCAGGTGTGCGTGCTCTAAAGCTTTGAACGCATGAACGAGCAAAAGCGGCCCTTAGGGGCCGCTTTTTTTGCATGCAAGGCCGGGCTCTGCGGATCACGCTTCGCCGCGCAGCTTCTTCTCGCAGTCACGGATGGTCTTGTCGTAGTTGTCGATCTTGAAGTTCAGGCGATCGAGGCCGGCCTGCATCTCGGCGATGCGCTGCTCCACGAGCGCACGTTGCTCCTCGAGCAGTGTTTTGCGCGCTTCGAGGGTCGAGTCGCCCTGGTCGTACAGCGCCATGTACTCGATGAGCGCCTCGATGGACACGCTGGCGGCCCGCATGCACTTCACGAACTGCACGCGCGCGCAATCTTGCTCGCTGTAGTCGCGGATGCCGCTTGCCGTGCGGGTGACGTTCGGCAGCAGGCCGATGCGCTCGTAATAGCGCAGCGTGTCGGCGGACAAGCCGTATTCCTTGCTCACTTCGGCGATCTTCATGGGAAGCTCCTTACCTCGTAGGTGCATTGATGAACCACATGGAACCCACTCCAAGTCAAGCGATGGCGGGCGAATCTGCCCGGATTCCCGTAGCATGGCCCTTCCTTTCGCATGCGATGACGGATGGCAGCAGCGTGCGATCCAGGCGGCTTTCCGCCGTCGCGCCGACATCGGCGCGCGCCGGCTTATGGCAGCGTGGAGCCCGGCGGCCTGAGGACGTGCCGGTTGCCATCTAGCGGCAAAGGCCGATTTGGAAACAATGCGCGTTGCATGAACGGTCGGTTTGCATTTTCCTCTTGACTTGGAGCCGGCTCGAAGGAATAGGATCGGTTCGTCAGACAGTCGAGACGAGAGGAAAGGCACAATGGCGAAACGCATTCTGGTGGTGGCGGCGAGCCCGCGCAAGGACGGCAACTCTGATCTTCTGTGCGAGCGGTTCATCGAAGGGGCGCTCGAGGCGGGCAACATCGTGGAGGAGGTGTTCCTGCGCGAGCAGGTCATCGGCTTCTGCCGCGCGTGCGATTACTGCCGCGACCGCGACGGGGCGTGCGCGCTGCGCGACGACGCCGCATCCGTGCTGGACAAGATGGCCGAGGCCGACGTCGTCGTGCTGGCCACGCCCGTGTACTTCTACACGATGGACGCCCAGATGAAGGTGCTCATCGATCGCACTGTGGCGCGCTATGCGACGCTTGCGAACAAGGAGTTCTACTTCATTGCGACGATGGCCGACGGCGACAAGGCGCTCATGGAGCGCACGTTCGAGGGCCTGCGCGGATTCACCGACTGCCTGCCAGGCGCCGTCGAGCGCGGCGTCGTGTGCGGGGCGGGCGCGTGGGCGAAGGGCGACATCGAGGGGAGTCCCGCCATGGACGAGGCGTACGAGATGGGCCTGCGCGCGTAAGCGCATGCCGCGAACGAAAGGAAACCCAATGGACATGAAGGAGAGCCTGGGCCCTGCAGCGGTGTTCCCGCTGGGCGAGGAGAACGAGGCGTACGCGCAGTACTTCGTCGGCAAAAGCTATCTGGCGCCGCTGACCGGGGCGGACGCGGGCGTGGGGGTGAGCAACGTGACGTTCGAGCCGGGATGCCGCAACCATTGGCACGTGCACCATGCGGGAGGCCAGATACTGCTGGTCACGGGCGGGCGCGGCTACTACCAGGAATGGGGTCGGCCTGCGCGAGAGCTCGAGCCGGGCGACGTGGTGAGCATCCCGCCCGAGACGAAGCATTGGCACGGGGCGGCGCCGGACAGCTGGTTTTCGCACGTGGCCATCGCCGTGCCGGCCGAAGGCGCGTCGAACGAGTGGCTGGAGCCCGTCTCGGACGAGGACTACGCCGCGCTGGCGTAGGAGGGGATCGCGGCTTGCTGCTCCGGCCGCGTCGGCCCGGCCCGTCCGTTTCGCGCAACGGTGCGGAGGGGGAGGAGGCTAGCCGATATAGGAGCTTTCTGCGATTGAAGAACCCGTTTCACCGCAAGCGGCTTCTTCCGGTATCATAGACAAGTTGCGCCTGCGGGCGCAGCACCGCACCGAACTGCAAGCAGAAAGCGCGCACGCACCATGATCATGCAGCTTGAACATATCTCGAAGTCGTTCGGAGGGCGCCAGCTCTTCCGCGACGTGACGTTCCGCCTGGAAGAATACGAGCGCCTGGCGCTCGTGGGCCCGAACGGCGCCGGCAAGACCACTATGCTCAACATCATCTCGGGCGCCGAGGATCCCGACGAGGGCCGGGTGCTGTTCGCGAAGGGCGCGCGCGTGGGCTACCTCGAGCAGGAGGCCATCGAGATGGCCGACCAGCCCATCTTCGAGGAGGTCATGTCCTCGCAGGTGGAGGTGCTGGAAGCCGAGCGCCGCCTGCACAAGCTGGAGGCCGAGCTGGGCGAGGCCCCCACGCCGCAGCAGCTTGCTGCCGCCGGGCGCGCCCGCGACGCCTACGAGGTGCTGGGCGGCTACACCATCGAGGCGAAGGTGCGCAGCGTCATGTTCGGCCTGGGCTTCAAGGAGGACGACCTCGCGCGCTGCACCACCGAGTTCTCGGGCGGCTGGCAGATGCGTATCGCGCTGGCGAAGCTGCTCATCCGCAACCCCGAGGTGCTGCTGCTCGACGAGCCCACCAACCACCTCGACCTGGAGAGCGTGAAGTGGCTCGAGGGCTTTTTGCGCGGCTACGCGGGCACGGTCATCGTGGTCAGCCACGACCGCGCGTTCATGGACAACATGGTGGACCGCGTGGCCGAGGTGGACAACGGCCAGGTGAACCTCTACAAGGGCAACTACTCGGCCTACCTCAAAACGCGCGAGGAGCGCCTGGAGCGCCTGCGCGCCGAGGCGGCGAAGCAGGCCGAGGAGATCGCCCATATGGAGGCGTTCATCGAGAAGTTCCGCTACAAGGCCACGAAATCCAAGCAGGTGCAGGATCGCGTGAAGAAGCTCGAGAAGATCAAGCGCATCGAGCTTCCCGAGGAGAAGAAAACCGTCAAGTTCAACTTCAAGCAGCCGCCGCGCACGGGCGACGAGGTGGTGCGCGCCCGCGGTCTCGTGAAGCGCTACGGCGACAAGGCCGTGTACGACGGCTTCGACTTCACCATGTACCGCGGCGACAAGATCGCGCTCGTGGGCCCCAACGGCGCGGGCAAGTCGACGCTGCTCAAGATGATCGCGGGCGCCATCGAGCCCGATGCGGGCACCATCGAGTACGGCGTGCACGTGTCGAAGACCTACTACGCGCAGCACCAGCTGGAGGAGCTGCACCCCGGCAACACCGTGTTCGAAGAGCTCGACCGCGTGGCGCCGGGTTGGAGCGTCTCGCAGGTGCGCACGCTGCTGGGCGCGTTTTTGTTCACGGGCGACGCGGTGGACAAGAAGGTGAGCGTGCTGTCCGGTGGCGAGAAGAGCCGCCTCGCGCTGGCGAAGATGCTGGTGGCCCCGCGGCCGCTTCTGTGCCTCGACGAGCCGACGAACCATCTCGACATCGCCAGCGCCGACATCCTGGAGCAGGCGCTCAAGGTGTTCGAGGGCACGATACTCTTCATCACGCACGACCGTCACCTCATCCGCGGGGTGGCGAACCGCATCGTGGAGATCGAGCCCGGGCGCGCCACGAACTACGACGGCGACTACGACTACTACCTGTTCAAGAGCGGACAGCTGGACGGCGACGGCCCTAGCGGCCCGTCGCTTGTGGACGAGATGCTGGACGAAGGCCCCAAAGCGAAGGCGGCGGGGAAGGGCAAGGACGCCAAGGGTGCGAAAGGGAAGGCGGTTGCTAAGACTCCGGCTGCGGCGAGCGGGTCCCAAGCCGAGCTCACGGCGCCGCGCGCGAGTTCGCCCAAGACCAAGGAGCAGAAGCGCCGCGAGGCCGAGGCGCGCAACCGCGCCTACGCCGCGCTCAAGAACCATCGCAAGCGAATCGCCGAGCTGGACAAGCAGATGGAGCGCGACAACGCGCGCATGGCCGAGCTGCTGGAGCTCATGGCCGACCCCGCCTTCTACATCAACGAGGACGCCTCGTCTGACGCCGTGGCTGAGCACGCCAAGCTCAAGCAGCGCCTGGCCGCCGCCGAGGAGGAGTGGTTCCTGCTCACCGAGGAGCTGGAGGAAGAGATGGCGAGGCAGGCGGAGCAGCTGTGACGCGGCCTTTGAACATCGTGCTGGTGGAGCCGGAGATCCCGCAGAACACCGGCAATATCGCGCGTACGTGCGCCTGCACGGGAGCGCGGCTGCACCTCGTAGAGCCCATGGGATTTCGCCTGACGCAGAAGAACCTCGCGCGTGCGGGCTGCGACTACTGGGACGAGGTGGATATCGTGCGCTGGCCGTGCGCCGAGGCGTTCTTCGAGGCTCATGCGGCCGACGAGCTGCACCTGTTCACCGGGCAGGCCTGTCGCGGGTTCGGCGACGTGGCGTACGGGGAGGGATCCTTCCTCGTGTTCGGCCGCGAGAGCCGGGGCCTGCCCCTCGGCCTCATCGAGGCGCACGCGAACCGCTGCGTGCGCATACCCATGCGCGAGGGCCTGCGCAGCCTCAACCTGTCCAACGCCGTGGCGGTGGCCGCCTACGAGGCCCTGCGTCAGCAAGGTTGGCCGGGGCTGGGGTAGGAGCTGCAGGTTGACCCAGCCGTCCAAGCGGGCATTTTCGCGCTTTAGCAAGATAAAGCGCGCGGAGGACGTGGAACGCGTGTATACTTGACCGCATTGTCTGCGTCACGTATCAAGGAGGTCGTTCCCATGGCTCGAGTGTACAACTTCTCCGCCGGTCCCGCCGTTCTGCCCGAGGAGGTGCTGCGCGAAGCCGCTGACGAGATGCTCGACTACCGCGGTTGCGGCATGTCCGTCATGGAGATGAGCCATCGCTCCAAGCCCTTCGCCGCCATCATGGAGGCCGCCGAGCAGGACATCCGCGACCTCATGGACATTCCCGACAACTACCGCGTGCTGTTCCTACAGGGCGGCGCGTCCACGCAGTTCGCGATGATCCCCATGAACCTCATGAAGAACAAGGTGGCCGACTACATCGTCAGCGGCTCGTGGTCGAAGAAGGCGTTCAAGGAAGCGAAGATCTTCGGCGATGCCCGCTGCGTCGCCTCCTCCGAGGACGAGAACTTCAGCTACGTGCCCGACGTGCGCGCCCTCCAGCTGTCCGACGACGCCGACTACGTCTACATCTGCCAGAACGAGACCATCTACGGCACCGTGTACCACGAGCTGCCCAACACGAACGGAAAACCGCTGGTGGCCGACGTGTCGTCGTGCTTCCTGTCCGAGCCCATGGACGTGTCGAAGTACGGCCTCATCTACGGCGGCGTTCAGAAGAACGTGGGCCCGGCCGGCGTGACTATCGTCATCATCCGCGACGACCTCGTGTCCGAGCCTTTGCCCGGCACGCCCACCATGCTGCGCTACGACACGCATGTCGACGCGAAGAGCCTGTACAACACCCCGCCCGCGTACGGCATCTACATGTGCGGCAAGGTGTTCCAGTGGCTGAAGGCCCAGGGCGGCCTCGAGGCCATGAAAGAGCGCAACGTTGAGAAGGCGCAGCTTCTGTATGACTTCCTTGACCAGAGCGCGCTGTTCAAGGGCACCGCGCGCAAAGAGGACCGCTCCATCATGAACGTGCCGTTCGTCACCGGAAGCGACGAGCTGGACGCGAAGTTCGTCGCCGAAGCGAAGAAGGTCGGCATCGAGAGCATCAAGGGCCACCGCAGCGTGGGCGGCATGCGCGCCAGCATCTACAACGCCATGCCCCGCGAAGGCGTCGAGGCCCTCGTGAGGTTCATGGGAGAGTTCGAGCGCGAGAACGCGTAGGCGACGGGAAACGCCTGCGATCGACGAAGCGCCCGGCCGACGGCCGGGCGCTTCTCATTGGGGCGATGGTGGACCGGGGCTCCTAGTACGCGCTCCAGCCGCCGTCGATGGTGAGGGTCTCGCCGTTGATGAAGCCGGCCTGGTCGGAGGCCAGGAACGCCGCGGCGGCGGAGATCTCCTCGGGGGTGCCGGAGCGGGTGGCGCCGGCGTAGCCCGTCGTTGCCTTCGCCATGCCGCGCTCGCTAGGCTGGCGCATCCCGACGCCGATGTTGGTCTGCGTGTTGCCGGGGCAGATAGCGTTGCAGCGGATGCCGGTGTCGGCGTACATGAACGCCACGTTCTTCGTCAGGCCCACAACGGCGAATTTCGAGGCCGTGTAGGCGCAGCCTCCTCGTCCGGCGCACAGGCCCGACAGCGACGCGGTGTTGATGATGACGCCGCCTTCGCCGCGCTCCATGAAGTAGCGGACGGCTTTGCGCGTGCCGTACATGACGCTGTTCAGGTTCACCTTCATGAGACGCTCCCATACGTCGTCATCCATCTCAGCGATGGGAAGCAGGTTGTCCATGATGCCGGCGTTGTTCACGATGATGTCCATCTGCCCGAACGTCTGGACGGCGCGGTCGACCATGCCCTCCACGTCGTCTCGGTTCGACACGTCCACCTTGACGACGTCCAGCTTGTCTCCGTACTCGGCCAGCTCCTGCTTGAGCGCGGCGAGAGCCTCCTCGTTGAGGTCGGCGGCCAGACAGCTTGCGCCCGCCTCCAGGAAGCGTTGGACGATGCTCTTGCCGATGCCGGAAGCGCCTCCGGTGATGACGGCGGTCTGACCTGCGAGAACGGGGTTGTGGCGTGCTTCTGACATGGCGATGGCTCCTTTTCGCGATCGGGAAATCATGCACGAAGCGTACCATGCGCGCCGGGTCGCGCTGAACCGGTTCCGCGGCGAAAGGCCTGTTCGGCGCTGAACGCGGGGCTCGCGCGACACGAGCGGCGCGAAAACGTTTTCCAGCGGCGCTGGCGCCGGGCATCTTCGCTCCAAAAACACGCCTCAGCGACTGAGGCGTGTTTTTGGAGCGAAGATGCGTTTCCGCATGCCGAGTCCGGCTTCGCGGCGTTCGCTCCTTGTGAAGTTTCCCTCCCGGCGCATGTCGCCCTCTGCGGTTGCGGTAGACTGATCGCACTATGATTTCGATACCCTACCTCATATGCTCCATTCTGAGCTTCGTGCCCGCCATCGTGTGCCACGAGGCGTGCCACGGCTTCGCCGCCTACAAGCTGGGCGATCCCACGGCCAAGCGCGCGGGACGGCTGTCGTTCAACCCGCTCAAGCACATCGACCCCTTCGGCACGGTCATCATGCCGCTTCTGCTCATGGCCATGAACATGCCGGTGTTCGGCTACGCGAAGCCGGTGCCGTACAACCCAGCCTACTTCAAGGACCCGCGCAAGGGCGACCTCATCGTGGGCCTCGCCGGGCCTGCGGCCAACCTCGTGCTGGCCGTCCTGGGCGCAGTCGTGTACACGCTCGTCATGCTCGTGCTGCCGGTGAGCGCGCTGGCGCAGAACGACGTCTTCTACTACTTCCTCACGTTGTTCCTTCCCATGTTTTCGCTCATCAACCTGTACCTCATGTTCTTCAACCTGCTGCCCATCCCGCCGCTGGACGGCTCGTCCATCTTCGCGTTCTTCCTGCCGCAGAAGTATCTGCCGCAGTATTACAAAGTGCAGCGCTACGCGATGCCGGTGTTCCTCATCGTGGTGCTCCTCGTGCCGTACGTGCTGCATTTCAATCCTATCGGCATCTATCTGGACGCGACGGCCGGCAACGTGTTCGACCTGCTGTTCTCCTTTGGCAGGTAGCAGGGCGGCTCCATGTCGTACAAGGTTCGCATAGACAGCTTCGAGGGGCCGTTCGACCTTTTGCTGTACCTGGTCAGCCGGCAGAAGGTGGATATCGGCGCTATCTCCATCACGCAGATCGCCGATCAGTACCTTGCCGAGGTGTCGCGCATGGACAACCTCGATCTCGACGTGGCAAGCGACTTTCTGTTGGTGGCTTCCACGCTGCTGGAGATCAAGGCCGAAAGCCTGCTGCCGCGCGAGCGCGACGCGGTGGCCGAAGAGTTCGAGGAGCTGGCGCCCAGCGAGGCGCGCGACATCCTCGTTGAGCGTCTGCTGGCCTACAAGCAGTACAAGAACGCTGCCAGCGCGCTGCACATGCGCTTCGTGTCCGAGGGACGCATGCATCCGCGCCCGTTCGGGCCCGACGCGTGCTTCCTGAACCTCATGCCCGACTACCTGAAGGACGTCACGATGGACGGCCTGGCGCTGCTGGCCGCCCGCGCCTTCGCGCGCCGCGACGTGTTCCTGCTGGAATCGGAGCACATCGCCGCGAAGCCCATTCCCGTGGAGGTGCACGTGCGCGCCATCCACCAGCGCATCCAGAACAAGAAGACGCTGCGCTTCTCGGAACTGGTGGACGAGCGCACGCCGGTGCCGGTGGTGGTGGTGACGTTCCTGGCTGTGCTCGAGCTGTACAAGCGCGCCATGGTGAAGATCGAGCAGGCCGAGCTGTTCGGCGATATCGACATACGCTACATCGAAGGGTCGGGCGAGCTCGTGCTCACGGGCGATGACTCGCTGACCTCGGTGGAGGAGGGGTAGGATCCATGTTCCAAGGCTTGCAGGACAACCAGCTGAAGGGCGCGATCGAAGCCATGCTGTTCGTCACGGACGAGCCGGTGGGCACCATCGCGTTGGCCGACATGCTGGAGGTGGAGCCTGGCCAGGCGGAACGCGCGCTCGTGGAGCTGCGGGATCAGCTGGAAGGCGAGAACCGCGGCATCCAGTTGCGCGAGGTGGCCGGCGGCTGGCGGCTGTACACGCACCCCGCCTACCACGAGCTCATTGAGCGCTACGTGCTGTCGTGGGACACGCGCAAGCTGTCGCAGGCGGCCATGGAGACGCTCGCCATCGTTGCGTACCTGCAGCCGGTGACGCGCTCGGGCGTGGCCTCGGTGCGCGGCGTGAACTCCGACAGCTCCATCAACTCGCTCGTTGAGAAGGGGCTCGTGCGCGAGGCGGGCGTAGCCGACGCGCCCGGCAACCCCACGCTTTACGCTACCACGCGCGCGTTCTTGGAGAAGTTCGGCCTGCGCTCCACGGCCGACCTGCCCGATCTCGACCAGTTCGCGCCCGACGATGACACGCGCGCGTTCATCCGCGAGCGCTTGAGCGCCACGCGCGAGGACGCGTTTGTCGCCGATGACGCGCGCCTGGACGGCGATGAGGCCGATCCTCTGGACGGCGTGCGCTTCGAGCTGGACGACGAAGGACCGGGGAGCATCGCGGAAAGTCCGCGCGAGGAAGCGGCCTCCGACGCGGCTCAGCAGATGCTCGCCGAGGCTATGGCCAGCGGGTTCGGCCTCGTGGAGAAGATCGACTTCGACAACCTGACGTTCGAGACGGACGATGAGTAGGCCTTCCGCGCTCGGCGCCGGCGGCGGCAATGCCCAGTCGCTCGGACAGTCCTCGCTTCGCTGCGGAACTCGCTTGGTGGGCACCGCCGCCGCCGGCGCCGAGCGCCGTGCGTCTTGCGTCGTCGTCTCGAACGACGGGTTTCCGAAGATCGGAGGCAGGAGGTGAGCGACATGGGGGAATGTGGGGATCGTGTCGTTCCCATGCGGTTGCAGAAGTTCCTTGCTCGGGCGGGGGCGGCTAGCCGGCGGGGGTCGGAGAACCTTATGACGGCGGGGCGCGTGACCGTGAACGGCAAGGTGGTGACCGAGCTGGGAAGCAAGGTGGATCCGCTCGTGGACGAGGTAGCGGTGGACGGCGCGGTCGTGCGCCTGGCCGACGGGCCCGTCACCATCATGCTGCACAAGCCGGCCGGGTTCGTCACCACCATGTCCGATCCGCAGGGACGGCGTACCGTGGCCGAGCTCGTGCCGACCGAACGCTATCCGGGGCTGTTCCCCATCGGGCGGCTGGACTTCGACACCACGGGCCTGCTGCTGTTCTCCACCGACGGCGAGCTGGGCAACGGCCTGCTGCATCCGAAGCATCATGTGACGAAGCGCTACCTGGCCTGCGTCGAGGGTCGTCCGACCGAGCGCGATCTGGCGCTTCTGCGGCGCGGCATCGAGCTGGACGACGGCCCGACGCAGCCAGCCGACGTGCGCGTGGTGGAGGGCGGGGCGGCTCGCCATGCCGAGCGTCTGCTGGAGATCCCCGCCGCCGTGCCGCCGCGCTCCTCGAAGGAGTATGCGGCCGTGTGCGAAGGGCGCGCGACGCGACGCTCCATCGTGCGCTTGGGCATCCGCGAGGGCCGTAAGCGCCAGGTGAAGCGCATGCTGGCCGCCGTCGGCCATCCGGTGCTGGCGCTTCATCGCGATTCGTTCGGCCCGCTCGAGCTGGGCGATCTGCCGCGCGGGGCGTGGCGCGCGCTCGATGCCGAAGAAGTGGCGGCGCTCCACCAGGCCATCGGACGTGCCGAATAATGCTAGAATGAAACCCGCAGGAGACCGCGCAGCGGGAGCCTGCGGAACACGGAATGAACCCCTATGCTAGAAAGGCGCTCCCGTTTCATGGCACACCAGCATACAACGCAACCTGATCAGGCGTTTCGCCGTATAGCGGTGGTAGGTTTCGGACTGGTGGGCGCCTCGTTCGCCGCCGCTGTGCGCGCGGCGTATCCCGACACGCGGGTGCTGGCTGTCGACATCGACGAACGCACGCTGGCCGAAGCCGTCGAGCGCGGCTGGGCCACGGACGGCGCGCTGCCCGACGACCCTGCGTTCGAACGCTTCGTCGGCGACGGCTGCGACCTCGTGGTGCTCGCTACGCCCGTCGGCGCGGCGGAGCGCTACTTCGAAGACCTCGCGCGGTGGGGCTATCGCGGCATCGTCACCGACACCGCCTCCACGAAAGCGCGCATCACGGCTTTGGCCGAGCGCGTCCTGCCGCATCCCGAGAACTTCGTGCCCGGGCATCCCATGGCCGGCTCGGAGGTGAACGGCATCGAAGGCGCGCGACCCGACCTGTTCAAGGGCGCGCACTGGATCCTCTGTCCCGACGCCGACACGCCCGCCGAGCACTTCCCGCGCCTGCACGAGCTGGTCACCTCCATCGGCGCGCGCGTCATCGCGCTGCCGCGCGAGGACCACGACGAGGCGGTGGCCGTGGTCAGCCACGTGCCGCATATTATGGCGTCCTCGCTCGTGCAGCTGGCCAGCCGCCACGCCGACGACCAGCAGGCGCTCATGCGCCTGGCCGCCGGAGGCTTCAAGGACTCCACGCGCATCGCGGCCGGTTCGCCCGAGCTGTGGTGCGGCATCGCCTTCGACAACAAGGACGCGCTGTCCGACGGGCTCGACGAGATCCAGGGCATCATCGGCGCGTTCGCCGACGCGCTGGCATCCGACGACCGCGCGTCGCTCACTGCGCTTTTGGCCGACGCGGCGGCCGCGCGCCGCGCGCTGCCGGCCGCCTGGGTGCCCTCGACGGAGCGTCTGCTGGAAGTGCGCATCCCCATGGAGGACCGTCCGGGCGTCGTGGCCGAGGTGACCACCGTCACCAGCTCGGTGGGGTGCAACATCCAATCCATCGAGATCGACCACGTCACGGAGGACAGCGCCGTGCTCAGCCTCGTGCTCACCGACGAGGGCGATATCGGCCAGCTGTCCGCCCAGCTCATCAACGCAGGATTCTCAGTATCGTTCAGTCCCTTGACGGCAAAGGAGCATACCCATGTCGCATGAAGCAAACGCCACCGTCGTCAACCCGCTGCCGGCGCCCCTGCGCGGCTCGGCCTCGGTCCCGGGCGACAAGTCCATATCGCACCGCGCCGTGCTGTTCGCCGCCATGGCCGAGGGCACCTCGCGGCTTTCGGGCGTGCTCGACTCCGAGGACGTGCGCTCGTCCATCAGGGCCGTAGGCCAGCTGGGCGCGCAGGTGTCGCTCGAGAAGCAGCCCGACGGCAGCTTGGCGGGAGGCGTCACGGGGTGGGGCGCCGCCGGCCCCTCGCAGCCCGAGGCTCCCATCGACTGCGGCAACTCCGGCACCACGGTGCGCCTGCTCATGGGCGTGCTGGCGCCGTGGAACGTGCGCGTGGAGCTGACGGGCGACGACTCGCTGCAGCGCCGTCCCATGCGCCGCATCACCGCGCCGCTCATGAAGATGGGCGCGCGCTTCGAGCCCGAAGGGCGCGAGACGCTGCCGCTCACGGTGTGCGGCTCCGAGGGCCTGCGCGCGATAACCTACGACGCCCCCATGGCGTCGGCCCAGCTCAAAACCGCGGTGCTGCTGGCCGGCGTGTATGCGCGGGGCACGACGACGCTCAACGAGCCCTCGCCCTCGCGCAACCATACCGAGCTCATGCTGCCCGAATTCGGCGTGACCACCACAGCGGCCGACCGCACGGCCAGCGTGACGGGTCCCGCTGCGCTTCGGGCCTGCGAGGTGCAGGTGCCGGGCGATCCGTCTTCGGCGGCGTTCCTCGTCTGCGCTGCCGTGTTGAAGCCCGACAGCTCCATCCAGGTGGAGAACGTCAGCTTGAACACCGCGCGCATCGGGTTTACGCGCACGCTCGAGCGCATGGGCGCCGATATCAGCGTGCGTCACACGGGAGCGGCGGGCAAGGAGCCCTACGGCATCGTTTCGGCGTGCTACACGCCGAACCTGCATGGGTGCGAGGTGCCGGCCGACAAGATCGCCACCATCGTCGACGAAGTGCCGGTGTTGGCGGTCGTGGCGGCTCACGCGCGCGGCGTCACCGTGTTCCGCGAGGTCAGCGAGTTGCGCGTGAAAGAGACCGACCGCCTGGCCGCCATCGTGGAGGGGCTTGAGACTCTCGGTGTGGACGCGTGGATCGACGGCAACGACCTGTTCGTGGAAGGCCAGCCGGGCTTGCAAGTGCCCGTCGGCGCCGCATTCGACTCGAAGAACGACCACCGTCTGGCCATGACCTGGGCGCTCGCCGGCCTGTGCGGCAACGCTCCCGTCGAAGTGGAGAACTTCGACTCCGTGAAAATCAGCTATCCGCAGTTCCTCACCGATATCGAAAGGTTGGCACGATGATCATTGCCATCGATGGCCCCAGCGGGGCCGGCAAGTCCACGGTCGCGAAGGCCGTCGCCCGCGAGCTGGGCTTCTCCTGCCTCGACACGGGCGCGATGTACCGCGCCGTCGCCTGGCGGGCGTTGCAGGACGGGGTTCCCTTCGACGACGACGAAGCGCTCGGCCGCCTCGCGCGCGCCCACGACATCGCCTTCGCGCACGAGGAGGGCGAGCCGGTTCCTCGCCGCGTTTCCATCGGCGGCATCGACGTGACCGATGCCATCCGCACGGCCGAGATCGACCGCGCCGTGAGCCCCGTGTCGGCCGCGCCCTCCGTGCGCGCGGCGCTCGTTGAGCAGCAGCAGCGCATCGGCCGCGCGGGCGACTACGTGGTGGAGGGCCGCGACATCGGCACCACCGTGTTCCCCGAGGCTCCGGTGAAGGTGTTCCTCACCGCATCGGCTGAGGAGCGCGCGCATCGCCGCGTGCGCCAGAACGTCGACCGCGGCGTGGGCTCCGTCGACTACGACGAGGTGCTCACCGACATCCGCCGTCGCGACGATCAGGACTCCTCGCGCGCCACCTCGCCTTTGCGCCCGGCCGACGATGCCGTGCGCCTGGATTCCACCGGCCGCTACATCGAAGAGGTCATCGAGGACATTTGCTCCCTTGCTCTACGAGCAAGGGAAAGAGCCGATGCTGCGGCTTCCACCAGCACCCGATCCGCGGAAACCCTCGCTGACCTTATGAACGACCAGGAGGGTTCCTGTCGATGAGCCTGTTCCTCCCGTACGAGAAGATGTGGGATATGCCGCTGGGCGGCACGTCCGACGAGAAGCAGGTGCCGCACTGGGCCGGCAACCTCATCTGGGGCTTCTTGGCTTTCGTGTTCAAGATCTGCTTCCGCTACCGGGTCGACCACCGCGAGAGTTTGCGCGGTTTCAAGGACAAGACCGGGGTGGTGGTCGTCGGCAACCATACGTCGTTCCTCGACGTGGCGTTTATGTACCTGGCCGGACGGCCCTCGCAGTGGGTGCGCTTCCTCGGGCGCGAGAACCTGTTCGGCAACGCGCACGGCCTGGTGGGCCAGGTGCTGTCGCGCGTGGGCGCGTTTCCCATCAAGCGCGACGCGGCCGACCGCACCGCCATCAAGCGCGCCACGCGCATGCTGAAGAGCAACGAGATCGTGGGGATCATGCCCGAGGGAACCCGTCGCGGCAAAAGCGATCGCACGCCCGAGCTGCACTCGGGAGCCGCGTTCATCGCGAAGATGGGGCACGCGCCCATCCTTCCCATGACCGTGCGCAACGCCGAGCACGTGAAGCACAAGGGCGAGCGCTTCCGTTTCCCGAAGATCACCATCGAGTACGGCGACCCCGTCCTCGTCGAAGACTTCGACTTCCTGCCGAAGGAAGACCGCTTGGACGGCTGCTCGTGGTACGCCATGCGCGAGTGCTTCGCGCTGTCGCTGAATGTGCCGCGCGAGCAGGTGGACATGCCGGCGCTGTTCCCCGGCGGCAAGGACTTCACGGCCGTGTTCGCCGAGCACCCCGTCCCGCATCATACGACGGCCGAGGTCGTCGCCGGCATCGAGGCCAAGGCGGCCGCGAAGGCCGCGAAGGCGGCGAAGGTTCAGGAGGTCGCATGAGAGTGGTGAAGGCAAGCTACGCCGGGGCGTGCTACGGCGTGCAGCGCGCGCTCGACATGGCCGTCGAGGCCAGCGCCAGCGGCGAGGGCGCATCCACGTTGGGCCCGCTCATCCACAATCCGCAGGTGGTGGCCGAACTGGCGGCGCGCGGCATCCGCGCGGTCGACGGCCCCGAGAACGTCGAGCGCGGCTCGGTGATCATCCGCAGTCACGGCGTGACCCCCGCGGTGCGCCGCGCGGTTGAAGAACGCGAGCTGCCCCTCATCGACGCCACGTGCCCGCACGTCGCCCGCGCACAGAAGGCCGCCGCCGATCTCGCACGCCGCTGCGGCTGCGTCGTGGTGGTGGGGGAGGAGGGCCATCCCGAGGTGGAAGGCCTTGTGGCCTACGCGCGCGAAGCGGGGGGCGAGGTGTTCGTGGTCGCCGCCCCGGGCGACCTGTCTGCGAGCATCGAGGCGCCGGTGGGCATCGTCGTGCAGACGACGCAAACCCGCGAGGCGCTGGACGCGGTGGTCGAGGCGCTCGCCGCGCGCGGCATCCGGCCCGAGGTGAAGAACACCATCTGCTTCGCTACGCGCCAGCGCCAGGAATCGGCCGCGGCGCTCGCTGACGAGGTGGACGCCATCGTGGTCATCGGCGGCCGCAACTCGTCGAACACCACGCGCCTGGCCGACATCTGCGCCGCCGCGTGCCCGCGCACCCACCACGTGGAGGCGCCCGAGGAGCTGGATCCCTCCTGGTTCGTCGGCTGCGAGAGCGTCGGCGTCACCGCCGGAGCCTCCACTCCCGAAGACCAGATAGCCGCCATCGTGGAGCGTCTGGAGGCGCTGTGAGCGCGGATGCCGGAGCGCGTCCGATGCCGCCGGTGTACCCGTCGGGCGATATCGATCGCGAGGCGGCGGCCAGGCAGCGCGGCGGCTGCGGCGCGCTGCGCGAGGCGCCGCGGGCTCTCGTGATCGCCGTCGCGCCCGACAGCCCGGCCGACGATGCGGGGTTCGAGCCTGGATGCTACGTGACCACGGTGGACGGCAGGCCCGTGCGCGACCTCATCGACTGGCGCTGGCTTGCGGCCGACGACGTCATGGATCTGGGCTACGTCGATCTCGACGGCGACGAGGGCGTCGTGGAACTGGAGCGCGAGGAGGGCGAGGACTGGGGCTTCGAGTTCGAAGGCGTCGTGTTCGACGGCGTGAGGCAATGCCGCAACGCCTGCACGTTCTGCTTCATGCGCCAGCTGCCCGACGATATGCGCTCCTCGCTCACCTTACGCGACGACGATTTTCGCCTGAGCTTTCTCGCGGGCACCTTCGTCACGTTCACCAACCTGAAGCCCGAAGACGAACGGCGCATCGTCGAGCAGCGCATATCGCCTCTGCGCCTGTCGCTGCACGTGGCGGATCCGGAGGTGCGCCGACGCATGATCGGCAAGCACGCGCAGCACGGCATCGACGTGCTGGAGCGGCTGCTGGAAGCGGGCATCGAGTTCCACGCCCAGATCGTGCTCGTGCCCGACCAGAACGACGGCGCCGTGCTGGAAGACACGCTTGCCTGGGCGTACGCGCGCCCCGGCATTCTCGACGTGTGCATCGTGCCGCTGGGATTCACGAAGCACCAGAGCGTCTTCGACCGCAGCTTCAACGACCCCGTGTCGTCGCGCGCGGTGATGGACCTCGTCATTGCGTTCCAACGGCGCGCTCTGGCCGAGCGCGGCAGCATGTGGGCCTTCCCGGCCGACGAGTTCTACCATAACGCCTACGGCCCCGAGCTGTTGCGGAACCTGCCGCCGTCGGAGCACTACGGTGACTTCGGCATGTTCGAGGACGGCGTGGGCATCATCCGCTCGTTCGTTGACGACTGGAAAAGGGCAGAGCGCGCGGGGCTCGTCGAGCGTTGCGCCGCGGCTCTGCGCGCCGCCGACGCGCGCGTCCACTACGTGGCCGGCTGCGCGACGCGCCACTTCCTGGGCCCGCTCATCGATGCGAGCCCGCTCAAGGGGCTGCTGATCCCGCTGTTCGTGAAGAACGAGTTCTTCGGCGGCAACGTGGACGTGACGGGGCTTCTATGCGGCTGCGACATGGCCGATGCCGTGCGTGCCGAGCGCGAGCGCGGCTTGCAGCTGGCGCTCATCCCGCGCGTCGTGTTCAACGACGACGCGGTAACGCTCGATGACATGAGTTTGGAGGATATGGAAAAGCGGGCGGGCGCGCGCATGTCCGTGGTATCCTGTAACGCATCGGATTATCTCCTCGAGATCATCCACCTGGTCGGACGAACCGATCCGACCTCCTGACCGCACCAATCGAAGCAATCTGCGAGGTAGCAATATGCCTTTACCCATCGTCGCGGTGGTCGGACGGCCGAACGTCGGCAAGTCCACCTTCGTCAACCGCATAGCCCAGGCCGACGAGGCCATCGTCCACGAGATGCGCGGCGTCACGCGCGACCGCTCCTACCATGAGGCCGACTGGAACGGCGTCGACTTCAAGCTCATCGACACCGGCGGCATCGAGATGGGCGACGACGACGCCTTCCAGGGCTCCATCCGCAATCAAGCGCTGGCCGGCGCGAACGAGGCGGACGTCATCCTGTTCCTCGTGGACGGCAAGACCGGGGTCAACGCCGACGACGAGGCCGTTGCGCGCATCCTGCGCAAGACGTCCAAGCCCGTGTTCCTCGTGGTGAACAAGCTGGACACCCCGAACCGTATGGACGAGGTGTGGGAGTTCTACCAGCTAGGCCTGGGCGATCCGTGGCCGGTCTCGGCCATGCACGGCCACGGGACGGGCGACCTCTTGGACGAGGTCGTGAACGAGCTGAAGAAGGTGGACCTGCCCGCCGACGCCGACGAGGAAGACGGCATCAACGTGGCCATCATCGGCCGCCCGAACGCCGGCAAGTCGTCGCTCACGAACAAGCTCACCGCCAACGACCGCTCCATCGTCTCCGACGTGGCGGGCACCACGCGCGACGCCATCGACACCCATATCGTCCACGACGGCCAGCGCTACACCATCGTGGATACCGCGGGCCTGCGCCGCAAGAGCCAGATCGACGAGGACGTGGAGTACTACGGCTTCGTGCGCGCCATGCGAGCCATCGACCGCGCCAACGTTGCGCTGCTGGTCATAGACTCCACGCTGGGCCTCACCGATCAGGATCAACGCGTCGCCGGTTTCGCGGCCGAGCGCGGCTGCGCCATGGTCATCGTGCTGAACAAATGGGATCTCATCGAGGGGCCTGAGGCGAAGGCCGAGATCCGCGAGCGCATCGCCGACCGTCTCACGTTCGTAGGCTATGCTCCGGTCATCGCCATCTCGGCGCTCACGGGCAAGAAGGTCGATCGCATCTGGGACGCCGTGAACGCGGCCTATGAGAACTACAGTCAGACCATCCCCACGAACCGCCTGAACACGTGGCTTGCAGGCATCCGAGAGTTCGGACACACGGTGAGCAAGGGCAAGGCGGTGCTGCGCATGAAGTACGTCACGCAGACGGCTACGTGTCCGCCGCAGTTCACGTTCTTCGCGAACCGCCCGGACCTCGTGGACGACAACTTCGAGCGCTACCTCGAGAACCGCTTGCGCGAGAACTTCGAGCTCGTGGGCACGCCCATCAGGATCAAGTTCAAGAAGAAGGATTAGGGGTCATGGGGGATTTGCTGGTTGCGGCCGGCCTGTTCGTCGCCGCGTTCCTGTTGGGATCCATTCCCTTCGGGCTGATCATCTCGAAGGTGTTCTACCATACCGACCTGCGCGAGCACGGCAGCGGCAACATCGGCACCACCAACGCTATCCGCACGATGGGCAAGGTGGGCGGCTACGCCGTGTTCGTGCTGGACTTCGGCAAGGGCCTGCTGTCGGGCGTATTGGCTTGGGCGTTCAGCATGCAGTTCCTGCCGGGCGGCGGCCTTGAGCCCGGCGCGCTCGTCACGTACGACACCATGCTGGCCGTGGCGTTCCTCGGCTGCGTGTGGGGCCATATCTTCTGTCCGTGGCTTGGCTTCAAGGGCGGCAAGGGGATCGCGGTGGCCGTGGGCTGCCTGTTCGTGACGTTCGGCTGGATCGGCGCCTGCCTCGAGCTGCTCATCTTCATCGTGCTCGTCGTGGCGACGAAGCGCGTGTCCGTCGGCTCCATCGCGGCGGCTGCGGCCTGCCCGTTCTTCGCGCTGTACTTCTTCTGGGGCGATTGGCTGGCCTGGCTGTTCTGTACCGTCGCCGGCCTGACCGTGGTCTGGGCGCACCGCGAGAACATCAAGCGTCTGCGAGCCGGCACCGAAAGCAGGATCGGCGACAAGGGCAAGAAGAAGGAAGCGTAGGGAGCTCACATGAAGATCGCGGTTATCGGGGCGGGGTCGTGGGGGACGGCACTCGCGCAGCTGCTGGCATGCAACGGCAACGAGGTGGGGCTATGGGCCCGCAAGCCCGAGGTGGTGGAGGCCGTCAACGCCTCGCATGCGAACCCGCGCTACCTGAGCGAGGTGGAGCTTTCCCCGCGCATCGTGGCCACGACCTCCTACGAGGAGGCCTTGGCGGGCGCGCAGGCCGCCGTCATCGTGACGCCGTCGAGCGTCATGCGCGACGTGGCCGGCGTGCTGGCCGAGGCGGTGGACGACGATTTCCCGGTGATCATCTGCTCGAAGGGCGTCGAGGAGGGAAGCGGCCTGCTGCCCGTGGAGGTGTTCGAGGCCGAGATGGGCAACGCGAGCCGCCTGGCCGTGCTGTCGGGGCCGAATTTCGCCGCGGAGGTTATCCGGGGCATCCCGTCGGGCACCGTCATCGCCAGCTCCAACGAGGAGACTGCGGCGTTCTTCCAGCAGCTGTTCGCGTCCGAGACGTTCCGCACCTACGTCAGCGACGACGTGTGCGGCGTGGAGCTGTGCGCGGCGTTCAAGAACGTAATAGCCATCGCCGTGGGCGTGTCCTACGGCCTGGGGTACGGCGACAACACGGCTGCCATGCTCATGACGCGCGGCTTGGCCGAGATGAGCCGCCTCGTCGTGCGCTGCGGCGGGCAGGCCATCACCTGCATGGGGCTGGCCGGCACGGGCGACCTCGTGGCCACGTGCACCTCCGAGCATTCGCGCAACCGTCGTTTCGGCAAGCTTCTGGCCGAAGGCGGCACGCTCGAGGAGTTCGCCGCGCAGACGCACATGGTCGCCGAAGGGGCGCTCGCGTGCAAGACGCTCAAGACCCTGGCGGACTGCTACGACGTGGAGCTTCCCATCACCGACGTCGTGCGCAGCATCGCCTGGGAGGGCGCCGACCCTCACGATGTGGCCAAGACCCTCACCAGCCGTCCGCTCACCACCGAGTTCTACGGGCTCTAGCGCGTCAATCCACACCGAGGCAACAAGGCGTTGACCGGGGGTTCACCGAACGCGCGAGCGTATTGTCGCACGGCCACAGCGCGGGTACTCTAGTCCTTGCCAACCGAAAGGGCGGCTTTGACAATCTATCCGAGTGCCCGTCGTCTCGTCTCTCGTGTGAACCCCCCCCCTCTCTCTCACTCTCTCAAACCTTCGACGGGCCGTGAGCATGCGCACCTTCCCCCTTCTCCTCTGTGCGCACTGCATAGCCTCCCTCGGGTCCCCCCAACCCAAGGGAGGCTTTTTTACGCCCGCTCTTCGGCTTCCAAGTACTTCGATGCGTCCACGCCGAGCTTCGCCAGCTTCACGGCGCCGACCCATGGGGCGCCCGCGGAGGCGACGAGGCCCGGCTTGTAGGCGAGCATCGTCACGGTAGCATCGGCGGCGAACGTCGGCCGCGCCGCGGCTCCGGTTTGCGCCGAGAGGCCGCTGGGGACGTCTGCCGCCACGGCGAACGGGGCGTCCTTGGCTTTCGCAGGCAGCGAGCGCCGCGGCCGTTCGTGCTCGCCTCGCTCGTGCGTGCGCTTGCGATGCCGCCCGCGGCCCTTGCCGCGCTTCCCCTCGAAGCGCCGGCGGTTGGCGGCCCGTATCCATCCGGCGTACGGCTCGCGTACCTCGCCGCCGGAGAAACCGGTGCCCAGCAGCGCGTCCACCACGGCCTCGGCTTCGTCGACGGCATCGGCCAGCACGTCGGCGTCGGGCGCGATGAGCACGGACAGCGGAAGGCCGTCCTCGGCGGCTCGGGCGAACGTTTCCAGCGCCGCGGAACGCGCCGGTTCGGCATGCAGGCGCTCGGCCAGGTCGGGGGCGACCAGCGTCACGGGGTAGCCGGCCTCCGCCAGCACGCGGGCCGCCACCCACCCGTCGCCGCCGTTGTTGCCCGATCCTGAAAGCACCACGACCGGCGCCGGGTCGGGCACCCAGGCGCGCACCTCGTCGGCCACGGCACGCCCCGCCCGGTCCATGAGCTCGGCAAGGGGCGTGCCGTCCTCGGCCACGGCACGCTCGAGCGCGGCCATCTCGTCGACGTCGAGCACGCCGCGGCGCTCGCGCGCCAGCTCCACGCCGGCCTCCGTCATGACGCGCGTTCCCGACAGCACGCCGTTCAGCATGACGAACGACCGCTTCCTCGCGCCGGCTCGCACGGCGCGCACGGCCAGCGACACGGCCCAGGCCGTCATGAAGGCCGTCCACGCCCCCACGACGGCCGCCCGGTGTTCGGCGGCGAACGCCGCGAGGGCGTTCATCTCGCCGACCTGTGCCGCGTCGAGGTCCAGCACGCCGAACAGCAGCGCGAACGGCGCCCAGCCGAACAACGCCAACAGCCCGTAACGTGCGAGGTACTGGTACCAGCGCGCCGGGATCGCGTCCGTCCTCACGATGCGCAGCCTCAGCAGCTTCTGCGCCAGCGTCTGCCCGCGGGTGAGTGCGGGAACCAGCGCGAAGAACGCTGCGAACGATACCGCGTCCGCGGCCTGCACCGCCGTGCCCCAGCTCGCGCCGGCGGCCTCGACGGCTGCGCGAGCGCCCAGCGCTTCGGCTGCGGCCGTCGCCGCCCCGGCCGCAGCCAGGGTGATCGCCAGATCGATGAAGAACGACAGCGCGCGCTTCGTCACGCTGGCGCGCATGCCCGCCTCGCGCGCCTCCTCGTTCACGAGCCGGATGTCGGGCAGCACGCGCATCGCGGGCCCAACCGTCCAGAATCCGATCATCGCTCCCAGCGTGTTCAGCATGAGGTCGTCGACGTCGAACAGGCGGTACGGATGCTCGTAGAGGCCCCAGAGCCCGGTGAGCTGGGTCGTCTCGAACGACAGCGTCACCAGAAAACCGATGGCGAGCGTCTGCCACCACGTGCGGCGGAAATAGTAGCGCAGGTACATGCCCAGCGGCACCAGCAGCAGCACGTTGAAGAACGCCTCGTAGACGTACGGGTCGCGCAGCGCGGCCAGCCAGGTGGACGGATCGCTCAGCGAGAACGTCGTTTCGGCCAGGAACCCGCGCACGAAGTTGAGCGGCACGAGCTGCGGCGTCTGCGCGTAGGGCACGACGGCCGAGCGGTCTTCGGGCAACGGCAGCAGCACGAGGAAGTACGCGCATAAGAGGTAGAACGCGAACGAGTACACCACAAGCGTGCGCAGCCAGGGTATAGAGCCGAACCTGCGGTACTGGTAGATCATGTAGGGAAGGGTGATGAAGAAGGCGATCAGCGGAAACGAGAGCGCGGCGAACAGGATGTTGGAGACGTAGACGTTCATGCGGCAAGCGCCTTTCGGGTATAGGTCGGGAAGCGGGAAGCGGGGGAGAGGTCAGCTGCCTTCGCCCGCGCTCGCGCGCTCCAAGGCCAACAGCGCGCCGCGCAGCCGTGCGTTCGCGCCGAGGGGCGCGCCGCCCGCTCCCACGATGCGGTGATCGGGCACGAGCACCGCCAGCGGGTTCTTGTGCACGGCGTTGCCCACCGCGCGGTACGACGACGGCTTGTCCAGAAGGGCGGCGACGTCGGCGGTGGTGAGCGTCTCCCCGTAAGGGATGCGTTCCAGCTCGCGCCACACGGCCAGCTGGAACGGGGTGCCTGCGGGTGCCAAGGGCACGTCGAACGCGCGTCTTTTTCCGGCGAAGTACTCCAGCAGCTCGGTGGCCGTGCGGTTCGCCAGCTCGCTCGGGCGTCGCTCGCCCGGAAGCGGTGCGTCGCCGAAGACGACCCGGGTGACGCCGCGATCGCTCGTGGCGATGGTGACGAGGCCGTGCGGCGTCCGATATGCGTAATGCGTGCCAACGCGTGCAGCCATGGAGCCTTCTTCCAGAGGGGAATCCCATTATAATGCAGCGCGCCGCATCGCGGGGAGGCGGTCGGCCCCTCGCCGTCATCATGTTGTTTTCCTCCATCGCTCGGGGCAACGTCGCGGCGGGAGCAGGCCTTGCACATTGGTGAAGCGAGTCGCTCTTTGGCCGGTTCAGTCCCAGATCAGCGTGATACGCCCATCTTTTGCAGGGGAAACCTCGCCAACGCGGCCCAAGTACGCGGTCATCAAATCGACGTTCGTCCCCGCGTCCGCATGCGCTTCCAAGACGGATCCGATGTACGACTCGTCGATCGACCCGGCCCAGGCGGCCACCGTGTACTGCGCGTCGTCGGAGATCTCGGTCCCGTCGGGCAACGTCAGGCTCAGCACGTTCTGGTCGGCGGCGCGCCAGGGCGTGTATTCCATCTTGAGACCCGAGAGCGCGTACGTCGCGTTGATCTCTTCGCCGCCGATCTTCGGATGCTCCATGAGCTTTTTCAGATCCGTTCCGCTGATCTCGTATGTCGTCAGGACATCGTCGGTCGTGACGCTGCGCAGGTTGAAGCGGTCGGCCAGGGAGATGTCCCCTTGATAGAGCTTTCCGGAATTCCCTTTGTAATAGTAGTTGTTGATCAGCAGCGCTACGTCGGCACCGGAGGCGTCGCGCATGGCGTCCGCTATAAGGTTGCTGGTCTCCAGCACGGTGAAATCCTCGGCCGCTTTTCCGATGACGGGGGTCTCCATCGATTCGTACAGATTGCAGGGTGCGAAGTCGTCGGTCGCCTTTATGATTTCCTGCATGGTCATGTTGCCGCGCATCCATTCGAATGCGGTTTCGAAATCGGACGTCATACCGACTCTGTCGGCGAAGTAAATGGAGCCTGCGTCAAGGCAGTTCTTCACGTCCCAGAACTCGGGTCGAATGTTCTGTTGGTACGATTTGACGTTGCTTATGCCGCTGAAGCACTCGAACAGGACGGCCTGCCCCTCGTCCGAGCTCAGGAAGTCCAGCGCGTCAAGCAGGATGCGCTTCTTCTGCGGGTCTTCCATGGACTTTTGGGAGGCCATCATGTTCACGCCCAGAGACATCTGCATCCATCGCTCGTTGGGCGTGTCGGTCGGAAACCCTATGAAGTCGATCTCGCAACCGGGTTTTTCCTGCTCGTACAGACTGTACATCGACAGATCGCTGGGGATCATCGCAATCTCTCCGGCATACATGGCCTGACGGTTTTGGGTAAGGCTCGACGTGAAATCGCTTTCCACCACGATCCCTCGATCGTACAGCTGCTTGAGCGTCTCGTAGTACGGTTCAAGCAGTCCTTCGCAGGAAGCCTCTTTGTTGACCACGTCATCGTACCGGGCGCGCTTTTCCGACGTGCCGAACACTTCTCGGCTGGTCAGACCCAAACCAACGTCTTGCACGGAATATTTCAGGCAAGGGACGAAGGGACGGATGCCTTCGGCTGTGATGGCATCGCAAAGGTCGTAGAACTCATCAAGGGTTGTCGGGATTTCCCAGCCGTGCTCCTCGAAAAGCGTTTTGTTGTAGAAAATGCCTTTGACGGAGCTGTTGATGGGCAGTTGCCGCAAAGCTCCGTCAACGCTCAGCTTTTCAAGCGCCGAAAGGTTGTAGCGGCCCGTGAACCCTTCCGCGGACAGATCGTACGCGTATTCGCCCGACCCCACGCGCATGCCGCTGAAAACCATATCGGGTAGGTCGTTGCGTTCAGCCTGCTCTTTGACGTACGCCCTCACGTCGTTGGTGCCGGGGGCGTCGACGAAGGCGAAGCTCGCCTCGGGTATGCGCTCGCTCAAAGCCTTTTGCAACGGCTCCGAATTGAATATGGTGTAGCGACCTATGGTGATGACGGTTTTGGTCGTGTCCGTCGGCTCGTAGGTCACGATCTCGTTTTCCGTGCAGATGGGGTAGCCGGGTTCCGGTTGCGAGTGCGCGCATGAGGTCAGCCCCGCCATCGTGGCCATGACGGTCAAAGCCGCTATAAAGGTGCGTGCCCGGGTTTTCATTGCGGTTCCTCCTGTTGGTCTATAAAGCGATGGAATACGTCGCGAACGTCGTCGAGATTCATCGGTTTGGACAAATGATCCTGCATGCCATGGTGCAGGGAACGCTGCACGTCCTCTTCGAATGCGCCTGCCGAAAGCGCGATGATGGGAAGGCGCGCCGCGTCGGGATGGCCCGACGCCCTGATGGCGGATGCGGCTTCGAGTCCGTTCATGACGGGCATCTGGATGTCCATGAGCACGAGTGCGTAGCGCCCGGGCTCGGAGGAGGCGACCATTTCGAGCGCTTCGGCGCCGTTGCATGCCGTTTCCACGTCAACGCCGAGATCGGAGAGCAGATCGACGATGATCTCGCGGTTCATCTCGTTGTCTTCCGCCAACAGGATGCACGTGCCGCTGTAGTCCGGTCTCGGGGTTTCCGAATCGCGGTCGTCTGCGGGGCGGCATGGCTCGTCGAGGGGCTTCAACGGTATCTCCACCACGAAGGTAGTGCCTGCGTCCTGTGCGCTTTCGACGTGCACGGTACCGCCCATCAGGCTCACCAGGTTGTGCACGATGGGAAGCCCCAATCCGCTGCCGATCTGGGTGGAGGTGAGGGATGATTGCTCTTGCTCGAACGGCTCGAACAGCCTTTTCATGAACGACTCGCTCATGCCGATGCCGGTGTCCTTCACGGTGAACCGTATGCGCGAATCCGACCCTTCCTGTGCGAGCTCTTCGCAAGAAACCAGGACGGTTCCTTGCTCGGGCGTGAATTTCACCGCGTTCGAAACCAGGTTGACCAAACATTGCTTGATTCTGGTGTCGTCGCCGAGGAAGCGCTCGTGAACAAGATGGCGCGAAGACTCCTTGAGCACCACGCCCTTCTTCTCGGCAGGACCGCTTTGCAAAACGATGATGGAATCCAGAAGATCGGGCAGTGCGAACGGACGGTTCGCCATGGTCATCTTTCCGCTTTCTATGCGGCTCAGATCCAGCATGTCGTTGATGATGGAGAGCAGGTACTCCCCGGATTTCCTCGAGGTTTCCAGGTGTTTTTTCAGGGTCTTTGAATCGTCTATGGAACGCAGGGCCAATTCGTTGGATCCCATGATGGCGTTGAGCGGCGTGCGTATGTCATGCGACATCTTGGTCAAGAAGTCGCTCTTCAGGTTCACGCGCGCGCTCTCTATCTTGACTTTCTGGTTCCTGCTTACGAAGTAGTACATCCAGCTGATCGAAAGCATCGCGACTATCAGCACGATGACCGCAACCAGCCCGATGACGCTCTGCATGCCCTCGAAGGTCTTTTGAGCGGTTCTCGAAACGGGGATGGCCATGACGATGTTGCGGCCCTCGCCGTCGGGGAAGCTTTGCAGAAGCCACGTGTCGCCTTGGAAGCTCATGAGGAATTGAGCTTCCGTGCAGTTTTTCAGGGAAGATCTCAGCGTGTCCACCACAGCTTGATCAACGTGCTCCTTTTCGAGGATCTGCACGATGTTGTGGCTTTCGAAGCTCTTGTTGGCTTGGGAATCCGAAGGCCTCAGCAGGATCACGCCGTTCTCGTCCACGACATACGATGCGCCCTGGCCGTTGAAGATGGGGAGGATGGCCACGTCGGCGTATTGCTGGGCATCCACCACCTTGAGAAGGCCTGCGATGGGCATGCCGTCGACGACGACGCCTTCGACGGGTGCCGCGAACACCCAGAAATCGCCTTTGCTTTGCACGGTGCAGAACTCGGATTTCACGTCTTCCCAGGTATGGATGTTCTCGGTGAGCATGGTGCTCGATATGACGATGGCCTGCCCTTCAAGCGACAAGCACCTCCCGTCCTCGGCAAGCAGGTACGTCTCGTTCGAGTCGCCGAGGAGGCTCTTCACCTCCTCCATGGTGATCGCGCCGGAGTGCGTGAGGAAACGCGCCGACATTTCGGCGTCCTCCTCGTGACCTTGCTTGAGCAGCTTGAGCTTCTTCGAGATCAGGCTGCCGATCTGCTGCACGGACTCGACGCGCTCCTCGTTGATCGACTGGTTGAGGTTGCTGTACGTTCCCGCGAAGGCGAAAACCGAGACCAGCAGCATCGCCAAGAGCAGCCCGCTTACCGCTTTGAGCCAGACGGGGGCCTCCGCCAGAGACGACCCATCTATGCGCTTCGTCATCTGCGGGATCCTTCAAGGTTTTCCGGCTCCGGTTCCGGCTCCTGATCCTGGCGGCAGATCTCCGAAAGCACGGACAGGAGCCCGGCCATCGAGTCCTCGTAGAAGCAGCAGCGGTCCCGTCCGAGCTGCTTGGCCGCGTAGAGCGCCTGGTCCGCGCGGTGGAACAAGTCGTCGTAGCAGGTCGCGTGCGCGGGGAACAGGGCGACGCCCATGCTGACGGTCATGGGGTATTCGTCGCTCGAGCTTGCAAGCGATTCGAAAACCCGCTTGCAAGCCGCGCAGGGGTCGTCCTCGTATTCGATGAAGACGAGGAACTCGTCTCCGCCGATGCGGGCGGTGACGTCCGATTCGCGGACGCTGCGCTGCACGCGCAGAGCCATCTGCTTCAGGATTTTGTCGCCGAACAGGTGACCGTAGCTGTCGTTAGCCGTCTTGAACTGATCCAAGTCGAACAGCATGAGCGCGAATCGCTTTTCGTCGTGCTCATGCCGTTCGAGCTGCGGCAGGATGGCCTGCCGGGCGGCTTCCCGATGGAACATGCCCGTGAGCGGGTCGGTGCTCGCTTGGCGCACAAGGCGGTCGAGCTTCAGCTGCTCTTCATGCACGTCCACGCATTTGCCGATGAAGCCGGTCAGGGCCTCTTCGTCGTTTCCCAGCCAAAGAGGGCGCGCGAGGATCTTATGCCAACGCTTTTGGTTGTTGACGTGGAGCAGGTAGCTCGAGCTCACGTTGGGGTTGTCGGGGGTCGCGGAAAGGATGAGGTCGCGCAAGCTGAGCAAATCTTCCCGCATGATGATCTGGTGAAGGCGCACGTGCCCGAGCGGGTTCGGGACGATGCTGGACAGCCCCAACATTTCCGCACCCCATTCGGACAGCATCAATAGGTCGGTTTTCACGTTGTATTCGAACTGAATTTCCTGAGACAAATGGGCGAAGAACTGGTATTTTGTTCGCTCTTGTTCCAAAAGGGCCAGCGTTCGGTTGGAGACGTCGCCTGTTTGCATCATGCTGCGCGTGATGTCGAGCATGTCCTCCTTCGTGATGCGGCCGAGCGATTTCATATCCATTTCGCTCTTCAGCTGAGGGGCGATGTCCACCAAGCACTGCAAAAGCAGCGGATTGAACGCCCCGCATTCGCCGTAGAGGATCATGCGCATCGATTCTTCGTGCGAGATGGCTTCTTTGTACACCCGCTTGTGGGTCAAGGCGTCGTACACGTCCGCCAGCGCAACCACCTGGGCCTCGATAGGGATCTGCTCTCCTACCAGAGCGTCGGGGTATCCGCCTCCGTCGTAGCGCTCGTGGTGCCATCGGCAAATGTCGCGCGCCACCCGCACCAGCTCCTCGTCTGGGTAGTAGCGGGTGCTCTCCAAGATGTTGGCGCCTGCCATGCTGTGGGCCTTCATGACGACCCACTCGTCGGCCGAGAGGGAACCGGGATTGTTCAGGATATGCTCGGGCACCGAGATCTTGCCGATGTCGTGCAAGGAGGAGGCGTTGGCGATCAGCGATATCTTCGATCGGATGGATGCGTAGCGGTCGGACGTGCGGCACAGCTGGGTGAGCAGCATCTTGGTGATGGAGCGGATGTTGAGCACGTGCATGCCGCTTTCGCCGTTGCGGAACTCGACGATATGGCTCAGCAGCTCCACCATGATAAGGTTGCTCTTCTCCTTATCGAGCATCTGCTCGGTCACCATGTTCTCCAGCATGTTCTGCTTGGAGTACAGCATCACGGTGTTCGACGCGCGCCGTTGCACGGTCTTGGGGTCGAAGGGTCGGCTGATGAATTCGGTGGCGCCTAGGTCGTAGGCGTTGTCTATGTACGAGGAAGAGCTTTCCGCGGAGATGATGATGACGGGGACGCGTTCGATCCACTTGTTCTTGCTCATGATGGCGAGCACTTCGAAGCCATCCATTTCGGGCATCACGATGTCGAGCAGCACGAGGGAGATATCGAACTGGTGCTTTTCAAACTGCGAGATGGCCTCCAGTCCGTTTTCGGCTTCTATGATGTCGTACTCGTCGGACAGGATGTCGGCCAGCATGGAGCGGTTCAGTTCGGAATCGTCCACGATCAGAGCAAGGTTGCGGTCCTTCATGGCCCTATCTTTCCTCGGCGTCGTCCGGCAGGGCGTCGATGCGGGCGATCGCCTCTTGATAAACTTGCTTGGTTTCCTTGAACAAAGGCGCGATAGCTTCGTTGGGCTCCTGCGAGCGCAAGGCTTCCGTGAGTTTGGACGAGCAGTCTGCAAGCTTTGTCAGCCCTAAGTTGAGCGATGCCCCTTTGATGGCGTGCGCCGCGCGAAAGGCGGCTTGGTAGTCTTGGTTTTCGACGGCTTCGCACAGATCGTCGAAAGAAGGGTCCCGTCTCATGATGCGCAGGTATTTCACCATGCGCTCGTTCCCGCCGATCCTGCGAAGCGCTTCGGAGTAGTCGGCGTCCATGTGAGCGTAAAGGCTTTCCGACGTCATTTCGCTCGCTCGCCCCGCCTTCGTATTGATTGGATAACGTGCTGATTATTTTACTGTAAAACAAAACGGGCTTCATCTGAAATCTTGAGTGGATTGGATTCAAATACCTTTAAATACGTTGTTTTCCTCCATCGCTCGGGGCAACGTCGCGGCGGGAGCGGACCTTGCGCTAGAATGGGCGCAACGACGATGAGGAAGGACACGAGCATGTTCGAACCGGTGAAAATAGCGCCATCCATTCTGTCGGCCGATTTCATGCATCTCGGTCGCGACATCGAGCTGATCGAGAAAGCGGGCGCAGGATACGTCCACGTCGACGTCATGGACGGCCATTTCGTGCCGAACCTCACGATGGGCGTGCCCGTCGTCAAGCAGCTGAAGAAGGCCACGAGCCTGCCGCTCGACGTGCATCTCATGATAGCGAACCCGCTGGAGCAGCTGCCTTGGTTCCTCGATGCAGGAGCGGACTCGGTGACCGTGCATGCCGAGGCGCTCGACGCCGACGGGCTGGCGCGCGCCGTCGCGGCCATTCATGCGGCGGGGGCGAAGGCGGCCGTCAGCGTCAAGCCCCGCACGGCGGTCGGCGCGCTGGCGCCGGTGCTTGCCGATCTGGACATGGTGCTGGTCATGAGCGTAGAGCCGGGATTCTCCGGGCAGAGCTACATCGAGGGCAGCGAGGCTAAGGTGACGCGCATCACCGAGATGGCGCGTGCGGTGGGCGCCTCTCCGCTCATCCAGGTGGACGGCGGCATCGGGGAGGTCACGGCTCCTATCGTGGCCGCAGCCGGAGCCGACGTGCTCGTGTGCGGAAACGCCGTTTTCGCGGCCGAGGATCCTGCCGCCGCGCTCGCGGCGGTGCAGGCGGCGGCCGAGGAGGCGCGCCTGGCGGCGCTGGCCGTGTCGAAGGAGGCGTAAGCGCAATGGCGTCCGTGCCGAACGACTACGTGTACCTCGACTACGCCGCGACGGCGCCCTTATGCGAGGAGGCCGCCGAGGCCATGGCCCCTTATCAGGTGCCCGGCCGCGCGAACCTCGCGGTCGGCGGCAACGCGAATTCGCTCCACGGGCCCGGCCGTGCCGCGTTCGCCGCGCTCGAGGAAGCGCGCCGATCCATCGCGCGCGACCTCGGCGCGCGTCGTCCCGACGAGATCGTGTTCACCAGCGGCGCCACCGAGGCCGACGACGCGGCCCTGCTGGGCATCGCGCAGGCCGCCGCGGACGAGCGCCGTCGGCGCGGAGCAGGGGATTTCGTCCCGCACGTCGTGGTCACCGCGGTCGAGCACGACGCTGTGCTGGCGCCCGCGAAGCGTCTGGAATCGCAGGGTTTCCGCGTCACGCGGCTCGCCCCGAACCGTCAGGGCTTCATCGAGGAGCGCGCGTTGGAGGCGGCGCTCGACGCCGATACGGTGCTCGTGTCGGTGCAGGCCGCCAACAGCGAAGTCGGCAGCATCCAGCCCATCGCCGATCTCGCCCGTGTCGCGCACGATCATGCCGCGCTGTTCCACACCGATGCCGTGCAGGCGCTGGGGAAAGCTCGCGTGAACCTGCAGGAGCTCGACGTGGACGCCGCGTCCTTCTCGGCTCATAAGGTGGGCGGCCCCAAAGGCGCCGGCGCGCTGTATCTGCGCGCCCGCACGCCGTTTCATGCCTACGCTATTGGCGGCGGCCAGGAAGGAGGCCGGCGCAGCGGCACGCAGAACGTGGCCGGCATCGTCGGGTTCGCGGCAGCCGTGCATGCGGCGACCGCGATGCAGGAGGCGGAGGCGGCTCGCCTGCGGGTTCTGCGCGACAGGCTGTACGAGCGGCTGGGCGCCATCGACGCGGTGGAGGCCACCGTGGACGTTGCGCCGGGCAGCGAGGATTTCCTTCCGAACATCGTGCATGTGCTGGTGGACGGTTTGGAAAGCGAAACGCTCATCCTTCGCTTCGACATGCAGGGCTTCGGCGTGTCGGGCGGGTCTGCCTGCTCGTCGCACTCGCTGGAACCCAGCCACGTGCTGCGTTCCCTCGGCATCGACGCCGACCGCGCGCACGGCGCCCTGCGCATCTCGATGGGGCGCTACACCGACGAAGCCGATGTCGAAGCCTTCGCGGTCGCCATGGAGAAGAGCCTGAACTGGAACTGAGGATCGAGGACGCGCGAGCTTGGTCGCGTCGATGAGCGTCGAGGAGCGCTGAGCCTATGGAATTGATCACCACGCACACCCACACCTGCTTCACCAACCACGGTGAGGGCACGGTGGAAGAGCTCGTGTCCGCCGCCGTCGCGGCGGGCGTCTCCACCATCGCGGTCACCGAGCACTATCCGATGACCGCGACGTTCGACCCCGACCGCTACCTGTCGATGCCGGCCGAGCGGATGGGGGAGTACCTGGCCGCCGTCGAGGCCGCGCGCGAGGCGCATCCCGAGATCGAGGTGCTGGTCGGCTGCGAGATGGACTGGCTGGGAGACGACGAGGACCGCGTCATCACGGCGGAGGACGTCGCGCCGTTCCAGCTGATCTTGGGCTCGGTGCATCTCGTCGACCGCTGGCCTTTCGACGACCCCGCCCAGCGCGGCCGCTGGGACGAGGTGGGCGCCGATCTTATCTGGCGGCGCTACTTCGAAGTGTGGTGCGAGGCCGTGTCCTCCGACGCGCCCTTCCACGTGATGTCGCATCCCGATCTGGCGAAGAAGTTCGGGTTCTACCCCAGCTTCGACCCGCAGCCGTTGTACGAGCAGGCTGCCGAGGCGTGCGCCGCGGCCGGACGCATGGTGGAGGTGAACACGTCGGGATCCTACTACGCCTGCAAGGAGATGTTCCCCGCGCCGGCGCTGCTGGCCGCGTTCTGCCGCGCCGGCGTGCCCTGCACGGTGGGCACCGACGCGCACGTGCCCGCCAACGTCGCGCGCGACATCGAGAAAGCCTATCGCCTTATGTACGAGGCGGGTTATAGAACGGTAACGGTCCCGACAGCCGACGGCGACCGTCGGGCCATCGCTATCGAGTAACGTGGGATCGAAAGTCTAGTTCGAACACGAGCGAAGGAGCCGCGCCATGGTTGCAGCGAAGAAGAACCAGAAGGATTCCAAGGGTCGGGAAGGTTTGGCGCGCCGTGCGTCGGGGTTGCTTTCCAAGCCTGTCACGGCGGTCACCACCGGCGCGCTCGAGCGCGCGCTGCTGGCCGAGTTTCCGGCTGCCGACGCCGAGCCGTGGGATCGCACCGGCATGTCGGTGGGCGATCCGGCGCGCCTGATCACGGGTGTGGCCGTCGCGCTCGACCCGACGGTCGAAGCTATCGAGGCGGCTGCGAACATGGGTGCGAACGTGCTGGTCACTCATCATCCGGCGTTCCTCGCGCCGCCCGCCTCCTTCATGCCGGCCTCCTCGGTGGCGGCCAATCCGGGCGCGGGCGTGTGGCGCGCGGTCGAGCGCGGCGTATCCATCCTGTCGTACCATACGGCGCTCGACGTGAGCGTGCGGGCGCAACGCGTGCTGCCCGGCATGCTGAGCCTGACGTTTCAGCAGGTGCTCGATCCCATTCCCGGGTCGCGCGAGAAGGGCTACGGTCAGCTGTGCACCCTCGGCGAGGACGACGGGCTCACGCTGGGACAGCTGGCCGCGCGCTGCACCTCGGTGTTCGGCCGGGCGCCGCGCGTATGGGGCGACTTCCCTCGCGAGCTCGACCGCGTGGTCACCTGCACGGGGTCGGCCGGCGATCTGGGCCGCGCGTGTCTGCGGGCGCAGGTGGACTGCCTCGTGTGCGGCGAGATCAAGTACCATGATGCGCTCGAGCTCTCCCAGGCGGGCTTGGCCGTCGTCGATCTCGGTCATGACACCAGCGAGCTGCCGCTCGCAGCCGTGCTGGCTGCTGCGGTGGAAAACGCAGGAATTCCCGGTGATCTGGTGACGGTGCTCGATCAGGGAGATAACTGGTCGTACCCTGAAACGGTACGGGTATAATGCTAAGGAGCGTCGCAGCGGCGGCGCTCCGTTCGAACAAAGGATGCGCATGCACGTAGACACCGACGATCTTGCCACGCTGCTGAAGATGCAGCATCTCGACCTGGAAGCCATGCGCGACAAGAAGAAGCTCGAAGAGCTTCCCCAGCGCGCCGTCATCCTGGAAGCGCGCTCGAAGAAGAAGGCGATCGAGCAGAAGCGAGCCCAGCTCGACGCGCTCCATGCGAAAGCCGACGCGCAGCTTTCGCGTATCGACGACGAGGATCGCTCGCTTTCCGAGAAGCAGCGTCAGGTGCAGAGCGAGATCGACGCGGTGCGCGGCGACTACCGCGGCGTGGAGGCGCGCACGAAGGAGCTCAACGGCTTCGCGAAGCGCCGCAACACGCTGGAAGCCGACCTGACCGCCGTCGGCGACGAGCTGGCGAAGATCGAAGGCGTGCAGGCGCAGGTGGCATCGGCGTTAGAGAGCTTGGAGCGCCAGGAGGCCGAGGCCACGGCGGCGTTCGTGAAGGAAGGCGGCGCGCTCAAAGACGCGCTCGCGCGCATCGAGGCCGAACGAGCGATGCTGGCGTCCTCGTTGCCCGCCGACCTGCTTGACGCCTATAAGAAAACGGCCGCGCGCACGGGCGGCGTGGCCGTGGGACGCTTGCAAGGCTCGAATTGCGGCGTGTGCCGCATGGCCATCGAGGGCGGCCGCCTCATCGACATGAAGGGCCAGGGCAACGTGGCTCCGTGCCCTCAGTGCGGAAGGCTGCTCATCCTGGAGTAGGGGATACGGCGCGGGCCCTGCTCGCGCCCATCGAGAGAACGACAAAAAGCCCGCGCGAGCGGGCTTTTCAATGTCGGCTTGTTGGCCGGCCTCATCGGCCGGCGGACGTGCTATGCGCGCTCGACCTTGCCGGCCTTCATGCACTTCGTGCAGACGTTGGCCTTGCGGACGTGACCCTCTTTGTCCTTGATGGTCACGCGCTGAATGTTCGGACGGAACCAGCGGTTCGTCACGCGGTGCGAGTGGCTGACGTTGCGTCCTGCGCTCGGCGCCTTACCGCAAACTTCACAAATCTTCGACATCGTTCATCACTCCATGTACGTTGGGTACTCATCGGCAAAAACCGTTGATGACAAAAAAGCCCTCACACTATAGCACATAAACGAAAAGGGTTACAAGAATTTTTCGTGTAGTATACTTTCGCCTGCTACCAGGCGCGCCGCACAGCGGCAAGCCCTTGCGCTATACTGCGTTAGCAGGTTTTTTGTCGTGCGCGGCACCCCCGCGCCGTGAAAGGAATGCCATGAACGATACGATAGCGGGCAACCTCCACGTTGCCAATGACGTACTGGCCGACATGGTCGGCAATGCAGCGCTCGAGTGCTACGGCGTCGTGGGCATGGCCGCCCCGAACGCCGCCGACGGCATCGCGAAGATCCTCCCCGCGTCCCGCCTGCGCCGCGGCGTGGTGGTCACCACTACGGAGGTCGGCGTGCACGTGGAGCTGTACGTCGTCATCGAGTACGGCACGAACATCAACACGGTGTCGCAGAACCTCGTCGACCAAGTGACGTTCGCGTTGAGCGAGTACGCTCGCGTTCCGCTCGACGGCGTCGAGGTGCACGTGCAGGGCGTGAAGGTGCGCAAGTAGCGCGTCCTCCCTGCCATGATGAGCCGCTGCCCGCCCGGAGAGAGGGGCGAAGGCGCTCTGCGGCATAACGTTTAAGGAGAATAGATCAGCATGCCAGAACCCTATACCGCGAACGACCTGCTCAACGCCATCGCCGTCGCGAGCAAGACCCTGAGCGAGCGCAAGGACGAGATCAACCGTCTGAACGTGTTCCCGGTGCCCGACGGCGACACGGGCACGAACATGTCGCTGACGCTGGAGACGGTCGTCGAGAACCTGGCCAACCTGCCCATCGGGGCGGCCGGCGCGGAAATTCGCAAGGCGATCACGACCGGCGCGCTCATGGGCGCACGCGGAAACTCCGGTGTCATTACCTCGCAAATTTTGCGCGGCCTGTGCGAGGGCAGCGTAGGCCATGACGAGCTGAACGCCGACAGCATCGACGCGGCGTTCGCGAAATCGCAGGAAGTGGCGTTCCAGGCCGTCCGCAAGCCGGTCGAGGGCACCATCCTCACCGTGCTGCGCGACAGCGCCGCCGCCGCGAAGCACGCCCGTAAGAAGAAGATGGGCTGCGACGAGGCGCTGGCCTACGTGGTGGAGGAGGCCTACGCCTCCGTGCAGCGCACGCCCGACCTGCTGCCCGTGCTCAAGGAGAATGGCGTGGTGGACGCGGGCGGCTTCGGCCTGGCCATCTTCTTCGACGCGTTCGTCTCAGCGCTGCTGGGCAAGGAAGGCCCCATGGTGGACGAGCTGGCGTTCGCGCGCGGCACGGCGCCGAAGGTGGAGATCGAGCAGATCAACGACTGGGAGGGGTCGGCGTACCGCTACTGCACCGAGTTCCTCGTGCATTCCGACACGGTGGACGTGGACGCGGCCAAGGACTTCCTGCCCACGATGGGCGACTGCGACCTCATGGTGGGCATGCACCCCAACTTCAAGGTGCACGTGCACTCGAACCGCCCCGACCAGGTGCTGGGCTGGTTCCTCACGCACGATGCGCAGATCTCCGAGGTGCACATCCACAACATGCAGCAGCAGAGCGCCGCGCGCACCGACGCGCTGGCCGCCGAGCAGGGGGAGGCGCCCAAGCCGCTCGGATTCGTGGCCGTGGCCGCGGGCGAGGGCAACGCGAAGATCCTCAAGAGCCTGGGCGTGGACGTGGTGGTGTCCGGCGGGCAGACCATGAACCCGTCCACGAAGGACCTGCTTGATGCGGCGGGTCAGGTGAACGCCGACGCCGTCATCATCCTGCCCAACAACAAGAACATCATCATGGCCGCCCAGAGCGCCTGCGAGCTGGCCGAGACGCCGTGCGCCGTGGTTCCCACGAGAAGCGTGCCCGAGGCGTTCGCCGCCCTGTTCGGTTTCGACGAGGGCGCCAGCCTCGAAGAGAACGTCGAGTCGATGACCGAGGCCTACGCCGACGTGAAGACCGGCGAGGTGACCGTGGCAATCAAGGATTCCAAGGACGCGCACGACAACCCCATCAAGGAGGGCGACGTCATCGGCATCGCCGACGGGGCCATCGAGGCCGTGGGCTCCACGACCGAGGACGTGGTCATGGCGCTGCTCGGCACGATGGAGGCCGAAGACGCCGACACGCTCACCATCCTGGCGGGCGAGGATATGGGGGATGACGCCTTCGACGCGCTGATCGCGCGCATCGAGGATGCCTACGACGACCTCGAGATCGACGCCCACCGCGGCGACCAGCCCTTGTACCCGGTGGTCATGTCCGTTGAATAACGACCGGCCCGACAGACTTGCAGCAACGCTCGCGCTCGACGAATCGGTCGGGCGCGTTCGTTTGGTGAGCCCGGCGCGCGCTCGCGCGCTCGACGGGCTCGGCATCCGCACGGTGCGCGACCTGGCCACGCACTTCCCGCGGCGCTACATCGACCTCTCGCGCAAGGCAACCGTGGCCGCTGGGGTCATCGGCGAGCAGTGCACCGTCGAAGGCGCGGTGCACGAGATCAAGCTCAAGAAGCCCAAGCCGCGCCTCACGCTCGTTGAGCTGTCGCTCGTGGACGGCACGGGCGTGCTCATGGTGACGTGCTTTCGTCAGCCATGGCTCATGGACCAGGTGAAGCCCGGCATGCGCATCGCGGTGGCGGGCAAGCTGGAATTCAACTACGGCTTCAAGCGCATGACGAACCCGTATCTGGAAGTCCTCGACGGCGAAGGGGCGGCCGAGGGCATGATCATCCCCGTGCATCCCGCTTGCGAGAAGATATCCGCTGCGTGGATGCGACGGCTCGTGGGAAACGCGTTGGAGGCCGTATGCGGGCTGCATGATCCGCTGCCGCTCGAGCTGCGTGCGAAGTACCGCCTGATGAGCCGCGGCGCGGCGCTGTCGTGCATCCACTTCCCGCATGCGATGGACGAAGTGGCCGAGGCGCGCCGCCGCCTCGTGTACGAGGAGCTGCTGCTGCTCGAGCTGATGCTCATGCGCGAGTCGCGCGAGCGCACGGACGGGTGCGAACCGGTCGTCCACGCGGTGGACGGGCCGCGCATGGCGGCGCTCGCCGAGGCGGTGCCCTTCCGGCTTACCGACGAGCAGGAGGAGGCCAAGCGCGACATCCTCGCCGCCCTCGCTGCGCCGCAAACGGCGAACCACCTGCTGCTGGGCGACGTGGGCACCGGCAAGACCGTCGTCGCCGCCTTCGCGCTCGCGGCGGCCGCGGACACGGGTGCGCAGGCTCTGCTCATGGCTCCCACCGAGGTGCTCGCGCGCCAGCACGGCAAGAGTCTGGGGCCGCTGTTCGATGCCGCCGGCATCTCCTGGGCGGTGCTGACCGGCTCCACGCCCTCGGCCGAACGCGAGGCCGTCCTCGCGCGCGTGGCGGAGGGCTCGGTGGACGTGCTCATCGGCACGCACGCGCTGCTCGAGGACGATGTGGCGCCCAGGCGGCTCAGCCTCGTGGTCATCGACGAGCAGCAGCGCTTCGGCGTGGAGCAGCGCGCCAAGCTGCTGGCGAAGGGCGATGCGCCCGACGCGCTGTACCTCACGGCCACGCCCATCCCGCGCTCGCTGGCGCTGGCGCTGTTCGGCAACCTGACCTTGTCCTACCTCAAGCACCGACCGCACGACGCGGCGCAGCGCGCCACGTTCGTGCATCAGAAGGCCGACCGCGGCCATGCCTACGACGCCGCCCGCGCGGCGCTCGCGCGCGGCGAGCAGGTGTACGTGGTGTGCCCCCTCATCGGCCAGGATAGCGGCGAGCGCGACGCGAAGGCGGCGGACGGCGGAAGCGGCGGACGGCGGCGCGAGGCGGACGAGGAGGCCTACGAGTACGCCGCCATCAGCATCGAGACCGATGACGACCTGGAGGGCGACGACGTGGCGGCCGCCGCGAAAGAGGCGTCCTACTTGCAGGGAACCGTGTTCGCCGATTATCGGGTCGAGCTTTTGCACGGGCGCATGCCCGCTTCCGAGAAGCAGGCCGTCATGCAGCGCTTCCGCGACAACGAGACGCAAGTGCTCGTGGCCACGACGGTTATCGAGGTGGGTGTGGACGTGCCCAACGCCACGGTCATGATCGTTGAAGACGCCGACCGCTTCGGATTGTCGCAGCTGCACCAGCTGCGCGGCCGCGTCGGCCGCGGCGAGAAAGCCGCCGAGGTGCATCTCGTGTCGGCCTCGAAGTCCGACGCCGCCCTTACGCGCCTGTCCGCGATGGTCGACACCGACGACGGCTTCGAGCTGGCCAGCTACGACTTGTCGCTGCGCCGCGAGGGCGATATCCTGGGCAACCGGCAGCACGGCGCGTCGGGCCTCAAGCTGGTGAACGTCATGCGCGACGGCGCGGTGATCGAGGCCGCGCACGCCGACGCGGCGGCCATCCTGGAAGAGGATCCGAACCTGGAACTGCCCGCGCACCGCGCGCTTGCGCGCGAGGTGCGCATCGTGTACGCCAACGACCACGTGGCGCAAGGAGGCTGATACGCAATGAGGATCATCGCAGGCGAGTTTCGCGGGCGCACGCTCAAGGCGCCGAAGGGGGAGGGCACCCGCCCCACCACCGACCGCGTGCGCGAGGCCATGATGAGCACGGTGCACAGCGCGCGCGGCGGATTCGACGACGCGGTGGTGCTCGACGCGTTCGCAGGGTCGGGCGCGCTCGGCCTGGAGGCGCTCAGCCGCGGGGCGCGCAGCGTCCAGTTCTGCGAGCGCGGGGGCGAGGCGCTGCGGGCGCTCAACGCGAACGTGAGGCTGCTCGGGCTCGACGCGCGCCGCGCGCGCGTGCGCAAGGGCGACGTGCTGAAGGACGTGCCCTACGCGCGTCCACCGTTCGACCTCGTGTTCCTCGACCCGCCGTACGCATGCGCCGCCGCCGAGGTGCTCGGGCTCGTCGTCGCGTTGCGCACGCGCGCGGCGCTGTCCGACGATGCCATCGTGGTGTACGAGCATGCCTCGGCGGCGAACGACGAGGTGGAGGAAGCGGCAAAAGCGCGCGATTTGTCTATTGCGCAGCGCAAGAAGTACGGGGATACTGTCGTGGACGTGCTGCGCGCTACAGCGCTGCACGATGCGATCGACTGAAACCAAGAAGGAACGGAAAGCCTTACATGAAACGTGCACTGACGCCCGGAACGTTCGATCCTATCACGAGCGGACACCTCGATGTCATCACCCGAGCAGCGCAGCTGGTGGACGAGGTCGTCGTCGCCGTGGCGGCCTCGCCGAAGAAGAAGCCCCTGTTCTCCCTCGAAGAACGTGCCGAGCTGGTACGTCGGGCGACGAGCCATCTGCCCAACGTCCGCGTCGAACCGTTCGACGAGCTGCTCGTCGACCTTGCGGCGAAGCTCGACGCCACCGTGGTCATCAAGGGCCTGCGCGCAATCACCGACTTCGAGTACGAGTTTCAAATGACCGCGCTCAACTACCAGCTGAACCAGGAGCTGGAGACGTTGTTCATCATGTCGCCGCCGCAGTACATGTATCTGTCGTCGTCTATCGTGCGCGAGATCGCGAGCCTGCACGGCGACGTGGCGCAGTTCGTTCCCGCATGCGTGAACGAGGCGTTGCTGAAGAAGTTCGGCGACGCGTAGAAACTGCCCGTTAGCAGGTCACGGTTTCGCGTCGGCGCGGTTCCGACCGGGTAAAATGTGCGCGCTTTGTGCATTGGAGGTTGGCTTTCCCAACAGACATGCTAGAATATTGCGACGCATGCACGCGAGGATACCCGTGCGCGCCAATGCAGATGAAACGCAGCACGCCTGGGTGGAAGGACAATCATGGACGAAACAGGAGTCTTGGGGCTGTTGGAAGAGCTCTCGATTCTGCTTGAGGACTCTAAGCCGGTTTTCGGCAAGGGCAACATGCGCCAGGTCGACATCGCCGCGGCGTTCGAGATCATGGATGAGATCCGCGACACGTTCCCCAGCGAGTTCGCTCAGGCCCGTCAGATCGTTCGCGAGCGCCAGAGCTTGCTCGACGATGCCGAGGCCGAGGCCAACCGCATGATCGAGGATGCACGCAGCCAGGCCATGACCATCGCCAGCGAGCAGGAGATCGTCCGCATCTCCCAGCAGCAGGCCGACCAGGTGCTCTCCGACGCCCGCGAGCTGGAGCGCCAGACCCGTGCCGGCGCCGAGGACTACGCCGACGAGGTGTTCGGCCATGTCGAGCAGAGCCTCGATACGCTGCTCAACAACGTGCGGCGCTGCCGTGATCGCTTGAACGCCAATTCTTTGGCCTCGGGGCGCTAAATGGACGCGCTCCGCATCCAGGTACCCCACGAGCTCTTCGCTCCGGCGGAGAGTTCTCATTTTGAAGGCTCGATCGCCATCCCCGTTATGAAGGCCGGCCCGGATCTGTACGATTTCGCGGGGCCGCTTGCCTGGCAAGCGGACATCTCCAACACCGGCGACGCGCTCCTGGTCACCGGCACGGTTGAAGGCGAGGCCAAAACGGCTTGCGCGCGCTGCCTCGACGAGGTTTCGTTCCCGGTGACGGGCGAGATCGAAGGCTATTTTCTGCTCGACGAGACGAAGGCTGCGCCCGAGGATATGGACGAGGACGAGTTCGACGTGCTGCCCGCCGACAAAGTCATTGACCTGGAACCGCTCATCACCGCGGCGCTGCTGCTGGAGTTTCCTCTGATCCCGTTGTGCGACGAGGAGTGCAAGGGCCTCTGCCCCCAGTGCGGCGCGAACCTGAACGAGGGTCCCTGCGGCTGCGAGCCCGCCGCAGACGACGATGACGACATGCCGCCGAACCCCTTCGCCGCGCTCAAGGACTTTCCCTTCGACGAGCCGCAGAACTAGCTTCGCACGACCGAACGCCCGCCCTTCACGGCGGGCGTTCTTTTTTTTTCTCTCCTTGACAACCCGTCGTGCGCTCTCTAGAATGCTAGTTAGTTACTCAAGTAACTAACTAGCAGAGAGGAGGCGCGCCGCATGAACATCGACCCGGGAAGCGACGTCCCCTTGTTCGTCCAGATCGCCGAGGGTATCGAGGAGGATATCTTCACCGGCTCGTACGCCGAGGGAGACCGCATCCCGTCGACCAACGAGCTGTCCGCGCTTTTGGGCATCAATCCGCACACCGTCCTCAAAGGCATGAACATCCTCGTGGACGAGGGCATCATCTACAAGAGAAGGGGGATGGGCATGTACGTGCAGACGGGAGCCGGCGAGAAGGTGCGCGCCAAGCGCCGAAACGCGTTCGACGAGCGGTTCGTGCAAGCGCTTGTCGCCGAGGCGAAGAAGCTCGGCCTGACGAAACAGCAGGTCGTCGACCTGGTGGAGAAAGGATACGACCATGCGTGAGATACGCGTCGACCATGTGTCGAAGTCGTTCGGCAAGGCGAAGGCGCTCGACGACGTGTCGCTGTCCTTCGAGCACGGGAAGATCCATGCGCTGCTCGGACGCAACGGGGCGGGAAAGTCGACGCTGCTCGGCCTCATCGCGAACCGCCTGGTTCCCACGAGCGGCCGCATCTTCGTGGACGGCGAGCCCGCCGCCGACAACGCGCGAGCCTTGGCCAAGCTGTACTGCATGAACGACAAGAAGATGTATCCCGAGAACCTGCGCCTCGACAACCTGTTCAAGGAGATGGGGCGCTTCTACGAGGGATTCGACCGGACGGCCGCTGCGGGCTTTGCCGAGGCGTTCGGGCTGGACCTGCGCAAGAAGATCGGATCGCTGTCCACGGGCTACCGCTCCATCTACCAGCTGGTCGTCGGGCTGTCGCTGGACGTGGACTACCTGCTGCTCGACGAGCCGGTGCTGGGCTTGGACGCCAATCATCGCGAGCTGTTCTACAAGCTGCTGCTGGACGATTACCTGGAGAAGCAGCGCACGGTGATCATCGCCACGCACCTCATCGAGGAGGTGGCGAACCTCGTGGAGCAGGTGACCATCGTCGACCGCGGACGGGTGCTGCTGGCCTCGTCGGCCGAGGAGCTGCGCGCGAGCGGCTACAGCGTGTCGGGGCGCACGGCGGACGTGGCCGCCTACTGCGCGGGGATGGAGGTGCTCGACGTGGAGGAGCTGGGCGGCTTGAGCGTGGCGTACGTGCAGGGCAAGCCCGACGCGGCGCGCCTGAACGAGCGGCTGGACGTCGCGCCGCTCAACCTGCAGAAGCTGTTCGTGAAACTGACCGAGAAGGAGGAAGCGCGATGAGGAAGTTCAAGGCGATCGTCCGCTATCAGATGGCCGACATCCTGTTCTCGATGAGCGTGTTCTTCATCGTGTTCGCGGTCTGCTTCGGGCTCGGGTGGGCGATCATCGCATTCGCCGGCGAAGGGGGCACGCCGTTCAAGGGCATGTACCTGTGGATGTGCGTGTTTCTGGGTCTGTGCGGCGGCATATCGTATTCCATCGACTTCAAGTTCGCGCTGCAATGCGGCGTGACCCGCGCCCAGGCGTATCTGAGCACCGCGCTGTCGTTCGGCGTGGTGGCGCTCGTCTTCGCCCTGGTCGACCAGCTGCTTTTGGCGGTGCTGCCCCTGTGGGGCGAGCAGTCGATAGTCGCGCTGTACGGCGAGGGCTACGGGCCGGGGCTTCTCGGCTTCGCCTGGACGCTCGCGTTCAACCTGGCCATCGTGTTTCTGTCCTACGCGCTGGTGGTGCTGCACGGACGCGTGGGGAAGGCTCCGTTCTTGCTGGGGCTTCTGGCGTTCGGCCTCCTGGCGTTCGTGCTGGTGCCCACCGTCTTCCAGGTGGTGCCGGGCGCGGCCGACGCTGCAGGGGCGGTTCTTCTCCCTGCGCTCGGGTTCACGGCTCAGGGGATCGTCCTGGCGAACCCCATCGTGCTGTTCGCCGTCGTCGCCGTGCTGTCGGCGCTCGCCGCCTACCTGCTGACGCGCCGCGCGGAAGTGCGCTGACGCCTGCTTCCGACGCTCCCGATAACGCATCTTCGCTCCGAAAACACGCTCCAGACGCTGAGGCGTGTTTTTCGGGCGAAGATGCGCTTCCCGACCCGCCGCGGCGCGCCGGCAACGCAGCGGCTAACGGAGCGCGACGGTGCGGCAACCTCCTCCCGCCGCGCCCGTCCTTCCACACGACGGCTCCGTACCATGGAGCGGATGTGCAAGCATTCGGAGCATGACGGGAGGCGAGGCGCGCGTGGATGCACGCAACGATCGGCGGGAGGGACCTTCGCGCGACGGCCGTACGGCCCTCGGGCGGCTCTCGCGGCGCGCGTCGTTCGTCCTCGTTGCGGGCGCAGCGGGCGCCCCTCGTCCATCGTGCTCACTCTGTCCACGGGGTTCGCGCAAAGCCTTCCGGCCCGTTTTCCCTGGCTGCTGCTGGCGCTGCCGGTCCTCGGCGCGCTGTCCGTGGGGCTGTATCGTCTGCTGCGCCTGCCCGCGGCCCTGACCACCGAAGGCGTCGTCGACGAGCTGCGCGCGGGCCGTCGCGTCCCGGGAAGCCTTACGGTCGGGATACTGGGCGGCAGCTGCCTTACGCTGCTGGGCGGCGGCTCGGTCGGCATGGAGGCGGGCGCGCTGCAGATGGGCGCGTCGACGGGCTCCGTGCTGGGCCGCGCGTTCAAGCTGCCGCCCGCGCGCGGCCGCGACGGCGCTTCCGACGGCTATCCGGGCGCCATCGGCATGGCCGCGGCGTTCAGCGCCCTGTTCTTCGCCCCGTTGGGGTCGTGCATGTTCGTGCTGGAGCTCGTGCGCTTCGACCGCGCGGTGCTGCGGCATGCGCCCGCCATGCTGGCAGCCGCCCTCGTCGCCTACGCCATCGCCCGCGCCGTCGGCATCGGCGACCATATCCCGCGGGTGGCGCTGCCCGGCCTTTCGTGGGCCGTCGCCGCGCACTGCCTGCTGGTGGGCCTGTGCTGCGCCGTGGGCGGCGCGCTGTTCGCCGCCTGTCTGCGCGCGCTGCGCCGCGCGTGGCGCCGCCGGGCAAAGGCTCGTCCGTTCGCGCTGGTGGCCGTGGGCGGCCTTGCGTTCGCGGGTATCGTGCTGGCATGCGGCTGGCAGGCGTTCCAGGGCACGGGCATGGGCCTTCTGCGCGGGGCGCTTGCGGGAAGCGCCGCTCCGGCCGACTTCGCCGTGAAGGCGGGGCTCACCGTGCTCGTGCTCGGCTTCGGCTTCAAGGGCGGCGAGATCATGCCCATGTTCTCCATCGGAGCGCTGCTGGGCTGCTCGCTGGGGCTGGCCACGGGCGCGCCGGCGGGATTCTCGGCCGCGCTCGGCATGGCGGCGTTCTTCGCGGCCGCCGGCCGCTGCCCGCTGACGGCGCTGCTCATGGGCGCCGAGATATTCGGCTGGGCGTCGCTTCCGTTTCTGCTGATAGCGGTGGCTGCGGCGTACGCCGGCAGCTACGACGTGGGCGTGTTCGGCCGCGGCGCGGCAAGCGAGCTCGCGCGCGTGCGCCGGCGTGCGCGGCGCGACGAGCCGTCGCTCGAGGAGGATCGATGAGGATGCGCGAGAACGAGCGGCAACCGCGGCGCCGCGTTTACGCGAAGCCCGTGAAGCGCCGGGCCCCGCGCCGATTCGAGGCGCTCGGGGCTCGAAGGAGCGGTACAATGTGGGGCATGGAAACCCTGAAAAAGCTCAAGCAGAAGGCGGGCTCGCGCGAAACCGAGCCGTCCGCCGGCGCGGCGCCTGCGCAAGGCGCCGCGTCCTCGACCGCCCCGGACGCGAGCCCGGTCTCGGCGCGTCAGGTGCTCGCGAAGTTCGCGAGCTATTATAGACCCTATACCTTCCTGTTCGTGTTCGATCTCGTGTGCGCGACGGTGCTGGCCTGCGTCGACTTGGCGTTCCCCCAGTTCCTGAGCTTCTTCACGAAGGACTTCTTCCAAAGTTCGCCTGAGGCTATCATCGGCTCGCTTTGGTGGATCGCGCTCTTGTTCGTCGTGCTGTACGGCGTGCGCACGGCCTGCCAGTACTTCATCACCAGCTGGGGTCACATCATGGGCGCGCGCATGGAGGCCGACATGCGTATGGACCTGTTCAAGCAGTACCAGCGCCTGAGCTTCTCCTATTACGATCGCAACAACACCGGCGAGATGATGAGCAAGCTGGTCACCGACCTGTTCGACATCTCGGAGCTGGCCCATCACGGGCCGGAGAACCTGTTCATCTGCATCCTCAAGATCGTGGGCTCGTTCGCGCTGCTGTTCCTGATCAACGTGCCGCTGACCGCCATCATGCTGGTGGCGACGCTGCTTCTGGCCGCGTACTCGTTCTGGCGCAACTACCAGAAGCGCGTCATCTTCACCGAGAACCGCAAGAAGATGGCCGACATCAACGCGCGCCTGCAGGACTCGCTCGGCGGCATCCGCGTGGTGAAGTCGTTCGGCAACGAGCCGGTGGAGATCAAGAAGTTCGACCGCACGAACGCCCGCTTCGTGGCCACGAAGGAGAGCTCGTACAGGTTCATGGGGTCGTTTCATGCGGTGAACTCGCTGTTCATCGGCGTGCTGTACACGGTTACCATCGTGGGCGGCGGCTACTTCGTGGCCACGGGCGGCCTTGCGGTGTCGGATCTGGCCATCTACGCGCTGTACATCGGCATCTTCATCTCGCCCATCGAGCAGCTCATCAACTTCGTCGAGACGTTCCAGAAGGGCTACGCCGGGTTCCGCCGCTTCATGGAGGTGCTGGCCGTGCGACCCGACATCGCCGACGCGCCCGACGCGGTGGACCTGGGCGCCGCCGAGCGCGCCCGCTGCGGCGGCCCGGATGGGCACGTGGCCGGCGAGGTGCGCTACCGCGACGTGCATTTCAGCTACGACGGCGTCCACGAGGTGCTGCGCGGGCTGGACCTGGCCATCCCGGCGGGCGCGACGGTGGCGCTCGTGGGGCCGTCGGGAGGCGGCAAGACCACCACGTGCTCGCTCTTGCCCCGCTTCTACGATCCGGAGCGCGGCTCGGTGGAGATCGACGGCATCGATATCCGCGCCGTCACCGTGGAGTCGCTGCGCGACGCCATCGGCATCGTGCAGCAGGACGTGTACCTGTTCGGCGGCACCATCCGCGACAACATCGCCTACGGGCGCCCCGACGCCACGACGGCCGAGATCGTGGAGGCGGCGAAGCGCGCCAACATCGACGCATTCGTGCGCGGGCTGTCCGACGGCTACGACACCTACGTGGGCGAGCGCGGGGCTCGCCTGTCCGGCGGGCAGAAGCAGCGCATCGCCATCGCGCGCGTGTTCCTGAAGGACCCGCGCATCCTCATCCTCGACGAGGCCACGAGCGCGCTGGACAACGAGAGCGAGCGGGCCATCCAGAAGTCGCTCGAGGAGCTGTCCGCCGGGCGCACGACGCTCGTCATCGCGCACCGCCTGTCCACCATACGCGGCGCCGACCTCATCGCGGTGGTGGAGGACGGGCGCGTGGCCGAGCGCGGCACGCACGAGCAACTGTTGGCCCTCGGCGGCACCTACGCCCACTATTATGAAATGCAGTTCGGCCCGGTGGAGCAGGGCGCGGTTTTGTGAAACCTGGGTGCGGATTGGATTTTGCGGGTGATCGGGGCTTGCGGCGCGGGTTCTCGTTTGGTACTATACCGTTTCGCGTGTTTACTTAAGCGAGAACGAGCGATCGTGATCGCTCGGCTTAAAGAAGGAGATAGAGAATCATGGCAGTACCTAAGCGCAAAATGGGCCGTGCCCGCACCCACGCCCGTCGCAGCACCAACGACAAGATCGCGGCGCCCTCGCGTTCCGTGTGCCCGCAGTGCGGCGAGGTCAAGCTTCCGCATCGCGTGTGCCCGAACTGCGGCTTCTACAAGAACCGCGAAGTTATCGAGACGGAGTAGCGTACCGCTCATGCGCGCGCGTTCTGCCGCCGCGCATTGACAAGCCTCCTCGCACATCGCGCTTCGCGTGCGATGCGCCGGGAGGCTTTTCTTGCATTCCGCCGTTCTGCGAACGGTGGAACCGCTCGACACTGCGAGGCTTTGATGCACCTGATCTTGCCCTTGCGCGTTTCCTCTTCGCGTATCGAAGCATGCTTCCTCGAAGGGGTCGGCGCTGCGCCGCGTCTGCGCTGGCGCAATATCAGGTACCTCAAAGCCTCTCGCTGACCGATACGCGAGAGTGAGGTTTTCGATATGTCTGACGAAAAGGTCGTTGTTGCCGTCGATGCCATGGGGGGCGACGATGCTCCCGGCGTGGTGCTCGACGGCGTCGCCCAGGCGCTTGCCTCCGACCCTGCCCTCGAGATCGTCCTGTGCGGGCCTGCCGACGTGGTGGAGCCGTTCGCCGCCGCCCACGAGCGCTGCACGCCGCAGGCATGCAGCGAGGTCATCGCCATGGCGGAGCATCCGGCGAACGCCGTGCGCAAGAAGAAGGACTCGTCCATCGTCGTGGGCTGCCGCCTCGTGAAGGAGGGCGCGGCGCAAGGCTTCTTCTCTGCCGGGTCAACCGGTGCCTGCCTGGCCGCAGGCACGTTGGTGATGGGTCGCATCAAGGGCGTCGCCCGCCCTGCGCTGGCCACGGTCATCCCGTCGCCCGTGCGACCCGTCGTCATGTGCGACATCGGGGCGAACGCCGACTGCAAACCCGAGTACCTCGTACAGTTCGGCCAGATGGCGTCGATCTACGCGGAGAAGGTTATCGGCATCGAGCATCCTCGCGCCGCGCTGCTCAACATCGGCGAGGAGGACACGAAGGGCTCGCAGTTCGCGCAAGAAGCGCACGGCCTGCTGAGGGAGCGGCTGTCGAACTTCGCAGGCAACGCGGAGGGCTCCGATATCCTTCCTGCGAACTTCGACGTCATCATCACCGACGGCTTCACGGGCAACGTATGCCTGAAGACCATCGAGGGCACGTCGAAGACCCTGTTCAAGACGCTCAAGAGCATCATGATGTCCACGCCGCTCACGAAGCTGGGCGCTCTGGCCATAAAAGGAGGCTTGAAGCAGCTCATGGCGCAGGTGAGCCCCGATACGTACGGCGGCGCCCCTCTTCTGGGCGTGAAGGGCGCGCTTCTGGTGGGGCACGGCTCGTCCAACGCGCTGGCGGTGAAGAACGGCGTGCTGACCACGGCTCGCATCGCGCGAACCGGCGTATCTGATATAATCGCGCAAACAGTGGCAACGCCCTGCGCCGCCGAAGCGACGGAGGGCGAGTAGGCCATGCCCGATCAATCGTGGAGCCCTTCCCCTGCACCTCGTCAGCAGCCTGAACGAAAGCCCGAGCATGCCATGACCTTCACCGATGAACAGCAGAGAAAACTGGCGGTAGCGCAGGAGATCCTCGGCTACCGTTTCGCGGACGAGCAGCTGCTGCTTTCGGCTATCACGCATCCTTCCGCCACCGAGGGCAAATCGGTCAAGTACTCCTATGAACGCCTCGAGTTCCTGGGCGACAGCATTCTGGGCGCCATCGTGGCCACCATCGCGTTCGATCGGTTCCATGATCTGGACGAAGGCGGCCTGACTCGCATCAAGGTTGCGCTCGTGTCGGGCGCGAGCCTCTCCGACGTCGCCGAGCGACTGGGCTTCGCCGACGTCATCGTGTTCGGCTCTTCCGAGACGGGCACGGGGCGGCGCGGGCTGCATTCCGCGCTGGAGAACGTGTACGAGGCCGTGGTGGCCGCGTTGTTCTTGGACGGCGGCATCGAGGCTGCGGAGGGTTTCGTGCGCGCCACGTTGATCCCCCGCATGTCGGCCGACATGGCGCGCGAGCCCGAGAATCCCAAGAGCGCCCTGCAGGAGAAGCTGCAGGAAGACGGCATCACGCCCACGTACAAACTGGTGGAGACCCAAGGCCCGCCGCACGACCGCACGTTCGTCGCTCAGGTGTTCGCCGGCAGCCAGGGGCTTGCCCGCGGCACGGGCCGTACGAAGAAGGAAGCCGAGAGCCAGGCTGCCAAGAGCACGCTCGCCCGTCTGGGCGAATTCTTCGGCCTAGGAGTGGACGGCGAGGCCCGCGCCGAGAAGGCCGAGGCCGCCAAGCAGGCCAAGGCGGAGAAGGCTGCCGCGCGCGCCGAGGAGAAGGCCCGCAAGAAGTCCGAGCGCGAGCGCGCGAAGCAGCGCAAGCAGGGGTAGCCGTTCCATGTATCTGAAATCGCTGGTCCTCAAGGGTTTCAAATCGTTCGCCGATCGCAGCGTGCTGGCGCTCGAGCCGGGCATCATCGCCGTGGTGGGGCCGAACGGCTCGGGCAAGTCGAACATCTCGGACGCCGTGCTGTGGGTGCTGGGCGAACGCAACGCGAAGCACCTGCGCGGCCAGGCGATGGAGGACGTCATCTTCGCCGGATCGTCTGCGCGCAAGAGCGTGGGCATCGCGGAGGTGGATCTCGTGCTGGACAACTCGGACGGCACGCTGCCGGTGGACTTCGACGAGGTGGCCGTCACCAGGCGCATGTACCGCTCGGGCGAGAGCGAGTACTTGATCAACGGCGTGGTGGCGCGCCGCATGGACGTGCTCGACATCCTGCACGACTCGGGGCTGGGCACGGGGACGCACTCTATCATCTCGCAGGGCAGCTTGGACTCCATCCTGCAGTCGAAGCCGGAGGACCGCCGGGCTCTTATCGAGGAGGCCGCCGGCGTGCTGAAGCACAAGCAGCGCAAGGCGAAAAGCGAGCGCAAGCTGGCGGCCATGGACGCGCACCTGGCCCGCGTGAAGGACGTGGCCGCCGAGGTGGAGCGTCAGCTGGGGCCGCTGGAGCGCAAGGCGAAGCGCGCCCGCACCTACCAGGGGCTGGCCGACGAGCTGGCGGATCTGAGCCTGTCCCTCGCAGTGGACGACCTGCGCACGCTGCGCCGCGGGTGGGACGACGCGCTCGCGCGCGAGCGGGCGCTGGAAGCGGAGCTGGAGGAGAAGCGCGCCGCCATCGCCCAGGCCGAGGCCGCGGCCGAGGAGCTGCAGGAGAAGATCCGCCGCGAGAGCGTGGACGCGGGAGAGCTGGCCCGCCGGCACCGCCGCGCCTCTTCGGCCGTCGAGCGTTTCGACGGTGCGACGCTGCTGCTGCACGAGAAGCGCCGTGCCGCCCAGAGCTACGAGGCCGAGCTGCGCGTGACGCTTGAGGCCAATGCTGCGAAGCGCGCGCAGGCCGAAGCCGATCGCGCGCAGGCCGTCGAGCAGCTGGCCGAGGTGCAGCGCGACCGCGAGCAGGCCGATGCGAACGTGGCGCGCCTGGCCTCCGAGCAGTCCGAAAACGCGCAGAAGCGCCGCTCGCTCGAGCGCGAGGCCGAGGAGCTGGAGCGCGCGAAGCGCGACGGCGAGCGTGCGCAGGAGCAGGCGCGCCGCGAGCTGGCCGAAACGCAGGAGGCGCTGACCAGCGGCCTTGCGCATGTGAAGCTGATCGAGGGTCATGGCAAGGAGCTGGAGCTGCAGCTGGAGCGCGCGAAGACGGAGGCCGTGTCGCTCGCGGAGGCCGCGACGCAGGCCGGGCAGGCGCTCGAGGCGCTCGTCGAGGCCGAGGGCGCCGCGCGCGCCCGCGTGGGCGAGGCGCTGGGCGCGCGCGAGACGGCGCGCGGCGCGCTGGACGAGGCGCGCGACGCGGCATCGCTTCTGGCATCCGAGATCAAGGGGCTCGAAGAGATCGAGCGCGCGAGCGCGGCCGCGGGCCCGGCGCGCGCTTGGCTTATGGATCATGCCGTCGACCTGGACGTGAACCTTGCTCCCATCGCGCACGTCGTGCGCGCCTCGGCGGGCTTCGAGGCGCTCGTGGAGCGGCTGCTGGGGGCGGACGTGTCGGCGCTGTTGGTGGACGACGCCGCGCGGGCGAACGCCGTGGCGGCGGCGCTGGCGGCGCGCGACGAGCAGGGCGAGGTGGTGCTCGTGCCGCGCGCGGGCGAGGCGCGCCGCGCGTGCCCTGCGCGCGAGGCGGCCGCTGCCGGCCTCGGGCGCGCGCTCGTCGACGAGCTGGCGTACGCGGACGAGGACGCCGCGGCGGTGGAAGCGCTGCTGGGAGACGTGGCGGTATGCGACGACGTCGACGCGGCGTTCGCCGCGCATGCGCGCGGGGCGGAAGGCGTGCGTTTCGTGACGCGCGGCGGATGCGTCGTGTGGCCGAACGGCAAGGTGACCTTGGGCGCCGCGGCGGTTGACGACGAGGAAGGCGTGCTCGCGCGCGCTCGCCGCCTGGAGGAGCTGCGCGCGCAGCTGCGCGCCGCGGAGAGCGAGCGGGCGAGCGCGGAGGAGCGTGCGGCGGCAGCCGAGGAGGCCCTGCGCGCAGCGCAAGGCGAGAGCCTGCGCCTGTCGCAGGAGCTGGCCGAGCTGCGCGGCAAGACCGATTCGGCTCGCGCCGAGGCGCGTCGCGCCGAAGAGAAGCTGGCGGCCGTGCGCCGCGAGTTCGAGGACATCGAGCGCCAGCGCGGCGAGGCCGAGCGCACCGTGGCTCAAGCGCGCCCCTCGGTGGAGGCGCTCGAGCAGAAGCTGGCCGCTCTCAAGCAGGAGTTGGAGTCGGCAGCCGCGCGCTACGAGAAAGCGCAGGAGGCGGTGGTGCCGCTTCGCAAGGAGGCCGCGCGCCTGCGCGACGCGCTGTCCGAAGCCAAGCTCAAGGCCGCCACGCTTTCCGAGCGGCAGACGTACACGAGCCGCGTGGTGGACGCGCGCACGCGCGATTTGGAGGCCGTGGCGTCGAGCGACGCCGAGGCGCGCGAGAGCCTCGTGAAGAAGCAGGTGGCGCAGCGGCGCATCGAGCCCTTGCTCGCGCTGTTCGAAGAGCTCGTGGCCAGCGCCCGTCGCTGGACGCGCGACCTCGAGGAGGCGGCCACCGCTGCGCAAGATTCCTCGACGGGTCTGCACAACGCCGTGAACGAGGCGCGCGCCCGAGCGCGAGCCGCCCATGACGCCTTCGACGACGCCAACGCGCGCCTGTCCGCCGCGCGCGTGGACAAGGGACGCTTGGAAGTGCAGGTGGACGCGGCGGTGAACGCCATCGTCCACGACTGCAAGGTTCCGCTCGACCGCGCGCTCGAGACTCCGGAGTTGGAGGATCGCGGCGCCACCGAGGACGCGGCGTTCAAGCTGCGACGCCGCATCGCGAACATGGGCACCATCAACCCGGACGCCGCCGAGGAGTACGAGCAGCTCAAGACGCGCTACGACTACCTGGCCGCGCAGCTTTCGGACCTGGACGGCGCGCGCCGCTCGCTCGCCAAGATCGTCCGCGTCATCGACGCGCGCATGAAGGACGACTTCGTACGCACTTTCGAAGCGGTGAACAAGAACTTCAGCGAGATATTCGCCGTGCTGTTCCCGGGCGGCTCGGCCGAGCTCACGCTCGTGGATCCCGACGATTTGGAGAATACGGGCGTTGAGGTGACGGCGCAGCCTCGCGGCAAGCGCATCACGAAGATGATGCTCATGTCGGGCGGCGAGAAGTCGCTCACGGCGCTCGCGCTCCTGTTCGCGGTGTACCGCATCCGCACGACGCCGTTCTACATCCTCGACGAGGTGGAGGCCGCGCTCGACGACTCGAACCTGCGCCGTCTCACGATGTACCTCGACACGCTTCGCGACACCACGCAGCTCATCATGATCACGCACCAGCGGCGCACCATGGAGATGGCCGATATGCTGTTCGGCGTGTCCATGCAGGCGGACGGCGTGACGAAGGTAGTCAGCCAGAAGCTCGAGAACGCGCTGCGGCACGCGGAATAGCTTTTGACCTGCGTGTTGCGAAGGCCGGCGGGCATGCCGTGCTCAAACAGTCCTGAGCTCGCACGAAACGCCCGCTGGGCGTTTCGGCTCGTGCGGAACTGCGCGCGGCACGCCCGCCGGCCTTCCTTCATGTAGAACGCGTTCCGAACCGGTGACGTTTCGAGCTTCTGGCTGCGAGAGGAGGAGATGAGGATGAGACGGAGGGGCGGGGTAAGTGTCTCATCCTCCGGTTGCGGATCGCTACTTCACTAGCACGTGGACGATGGTGGCGGCTGCCCAGAGGAACAGCAGCACGCAGTTGGTCTTCGCTAGCACGTCGAGCACCTTGTTAGACAGCTTCTCGCCTTTGATCAGCACGTCCGCGTTCAACAGCGAGAACATGAGTATCACGAGCGAATAGCTGGACATGTTGCCCTCGTTGCCCGTGAAAAGGGAGTGGAAGAACCCGATCCACAGAAGGGGCAGGGCGATCAGCGTGATGATCCGGAACGCCCGGTTGCCGCGCTCCTTGCCCCAAGGGGAGCTTTCTCCTGATGCGAAATTTCCTGCTGCCTGCTCGCTTGCAGCCGACGCTTCCAAACGCTCTTCAGCCATGATGGGACGCTCCATTTCCAGATAGAGTATAGTGGGAAGATCGAAGATTGTTCGCTTGCAAGCAGGCTCATTGTAGCATAGTATCCATCATGGATATACGAGAGGAACGAAATGGCGAAGAAGAGCCCGTACGAGACGGGGGAGCTGTCCGACAGCATCTTCCTGATCCTGCTGGCTACGCTCGAGCCGGTGCACGGCTACCGGATCATGCAGGGCGTCGAGGAGTCCACGGACGGCGCGGTGAAGATCGGGCCGGCCACCATGTACACGACGCTCAAGAAGCTCAAGGCGGCGGGGTGGATCGTCGAGATCGCCGAGGACGAGAGCCGCATCCTGTACGCGGCCACCGACGAGGGGCGCGCGGTGCTCGAGCGCGATTTCGTTCGGCGCAAGCGGCTGGTCGCCTTCGCGGAGGCGCAGCTGGGAGAGGCGGGCGAGGAGAACCATGGCTAGATACCGGTTGTGCGGCGGGTTGGCCATTATGCCGGAGCACGACATGGCGATGCTCGCGGACATGAGCGCGCGGGGATGGCATCTGAGCGGGTTCTCGTGCGGGATCCTGTACCGCTTCGAGGCGGGCGAGCCCCATGCTTACGACTACGCGGTGGACTTCCAGCGCGACTTCTCGGCGGAGGCGCAGGAGCTGTACCGCATCGGCGGCTGGCAGAGCGTGGCGCTGGGGTCGTCGTGGCAGATCGTGCGCGCCGAGGCCGGCGCCGTCCCGCTGTACACCGACGACGACGCGCAGGCCGAGACGATCGGCGCGAGCCGGGCGGGCTTGGGCTGGGCGGCGCTCGTCTGCGCGCTGGCGGCGGCGCTGCTCTTCGCGTTGCAGGCGCGGCTCTCCGCCCAAGGCAACGTGCCGGGGTCGTGGGCGTGCCTCGCGGCCTGCGCGGTGTTCGCCGCCGGGTTCGTGTTCTCGTTCTTCCCCTTCGTCGGCTATACGCGCTCGTTGCGCAAGATGCGCAGGGAGCAGGAGGAGGATCCGCGCCGCTGACGCGCGGCCCTATTTGGGATACACTGTTCAGGCGACCAAGAAAGGAGCCCGACATGGGATTTTTCGATAGGATCAGCGAGGGGCTTACCCGCTCGCGCGACAAGTTCAAGGAGCAGATGAACGTCCTGCTCGACCGCGGCCCCGATCTCGACGAGGAGTTCTGGGACGGCCTCGAGGAGACGCTCATCCTGGCCGACGTCGGGGGCGCCGCGGCCGCCGAGATCGTGGAGGGTCTGCGCGATCAGGCCACGCGCAAGGCGCTGCCCGACGCCTACGCCGTGCTCGACCTGCTGAACGACCAGATCGCCTCCACGTTCACGGAAGGCGGCGAGGACGTGCTGGGCGGTCAGCCCGCGCTCGTGCTGTTCGTGGGCATCAACGGTACCGGCAAGACCACCACGGTGGGCAAGCTGGCGAAGGAGGCGACCGACGCAGGCCGCACGGTCATCCTCGGCAGCGCCGACACGTTCCGCGCGGCGGCCATCGAGCAGCTGGAGGTGTGGGCGGAGCGCGCGAACGTCGAGGTGGTCACCCGCGAGCGCGGCAGCGATCCGGCCAGCGTGTGCTACGACACCATCGAGCGCGCCGAGAGCCGCGGCGCCGACCTCGTGCTCATCGACACGGCGGGGCGCCTTCACACGTCGGCCGACCTCATGCGCGAGCTGGAGAAAGTGGTGAACGTGGTGCGCAAGCGTTCGCAGCTGCCTGTGTACACCGTGCTGGTCACCGATGCCACCACCGGCCAGAACGGCCTTTCTCAGGCGCGCGAGTTCGACCGCGCGCTCGATTTGGACGGCGTCATCGTCACGAAGCTCGACGGCACCGCCAAGGGCGGCATCGCGCTGGCCGTGTCCCACGAACTGGGGCTTCCCGTGCTCAAGATCGGCGTGGGCGAGGGATTGGACGACCTGCGCGACTTCGACGCGCACGATTTCGCCCGCGCGCTCGTAGGCGAGTTCGACGAGCGGGCGTAGCATGGCGTTCGTCCAGGTCCATCATGACCCCGACGTGCTCGAGGTGCGCGTGCCGTTTCAGAACATCTCCACGAACGACACGAACTGTTACATCGTGAAGGACGGCGACGAGACGCTCGTCATCGACACCGGAGCGCCGTCGGACGAGGGCTTCGCTATCCTCGATGCTGCGTTGACCGAGCTCGATGTCGACCGCACGCGGATGCGCTTCTTCCTCACGCACCTGCATCTCGACCATGCGGGGCTGGTCGACCGCTTGGCGCTGCCCGGCGCGAAGCTGTACGTGAGCCCCGTGGACTTCGAGTCGGTGCGCGCGTCGCGCGCGGCTTCATCCTATGATGCGGCGCGGCGCGCGTTCACGGCCGAGGGCGTGCCGCCGTCCGACGCGTCGGGGTACGCGCGCTACGCCGTGGAGCCGCGCCTGTTCGACGCCTCGCGACTGGAGCTCGTGGCGTCGTGCGACGGCGATGCCATCGAGGTGGGGCGCTACCGGTTTCGCGTGGTGGAGACGCCCGGACACACGCCCGGGCACTTGGCGCTCTACGAGCCCGAATCGCGCATCCTGTTCGGCGGCGACCACGTGCTGTTCGTCATATCGCCCAGCATCGCGCTGTTCCCCGACGGAGCGGACGGGTTGCAGGCCTACCTCGACAGCCTGGACAAGGTGCGGGCGCTGCGCTGCGAGAAACTGTTCGTCGCGCACGGCGAGCCGCGCGACGATTTCGACGAGCGCATCGGCTGGCTGCGCGATCACCACCTGGAGCGCCTGGAGGAGACGTGCGGCATCGTGCGCGACCGGCCGGGGCTGGCCGGCGAGGAGGTCATCCGCGCCATCAAGTGGAACGTCCCGTATCCCACCTGGGAGGAGATATCCTTTGTGCAGCGCTGGTGCATCGTCACCGAGGGCGTCGTCATCCTCAACCACCTGGTCGGCAGCGGCGCCATCCGCCGCGAGAAGGACGAATCGGGGATCAATCGGTATTTCTAAAGGGCGGCGTATCCGAGCGCGAGACGCCTTTCGGCGCCGTACGTTGGAAAAGCGTTCCGAACGCGCTTCGCGGCGCGATGGTAGAATGAGCGCATGGAGGAAACGCGGACATACCTGCTGAAGCTCTACGACGACGACCTCGCGTCGTTCACCTTGGTGCGCGACGCGAGCGGCGCCGTGCGTTGCGCGAGCGCGGAATGCGACGAGTCGGAGCGCGGGCTGCTGCCGTTTCGCGTGACGGGCGACGCGGCTTCGTTCGAGCGGTGGATCGAATCGCGCACCCTTTCGAAGAACCGGACGTTCGCCTCCCGTATCGTGCGCCAGTACGGCATACGGTTCGACGACGCGATGCAGATGCTCGACGCGTGCAACGGCCTTTCGCTCAACGATGCGTATTGGGTCGTTCCCGACGGGTCGAAGGCGATGTTCGCGGAGAAGAACCTGTACGAGAATCCGTTCGACGAGCTCGTCGCCACGGCGGCGTTCTCGGGCGTGATCGACACGTCGAGGGTGCCGGAGGGACTGTCGGGCGAGCTGACCACGAGCGGCCAGTTTCCGAAAGCCTGGCGCGTCGTCGACGGCGAGCGCTATCTGTACAAGGCCGGCGCTCCCAACTCGAACGGGCTCGAGCCCCATGCCGAGTACTATGCGGCGCAGCTGGCCGAAGCCCTGGGCTTTTCCCATGCGTCCTACGATCTGGCGCGATGGCATGGCGAGTTGTGCAGCGCCAGCCCCTTGTTCACGAGTCGCGACACCGGCTTCGCGACGTTCTCCAGCATGTTCGGCACGCTGTCGTTCGACGAGGTGGCGGCGGTCTACGTCGAACAGGGGACGGAGGCGTTCGAGCGTTTCTCGGAAATGACGGTCTTCGACGCGCTGATCGCCAACGACGATCGTCATCTTGGGAACTTCGGATTCCTGTTCGACAACCGGACGCGCTCGCTCGTTTCCGCTGCGCCCATCTTCGACAACAACCTGTCGCTGTTCATCCGCGACATCGACGCGGGTTTGACGGCTTCCGACCTGGATCGATCAGCCGCGTGGTACAAGAGCCCGTCGAACGTGCTGCTGGATTATCAGGCGAAACGCGTGATGACGGACGACCTGCGCGATCGTCTCGCGACGCTGCGCGGCTTCGAGTTTGCTCCGCACTCCGACTTCCCGCTCGACGAGCGGTATACGGAGCTTTTGAACGGCTACATCCGCTTGCGGTTGGAAGCGTTGTTGGGACTGTCCTGATCTTGCGTTCCTGAAGATTATGGCGTGGTTGAATCGGCTGTCTGCAAAGCTGGTTTTTAGAAATCTATGAGATCTTTGACCTTGATATCGAGTCCATCGGCAATCCTGCACAAGAGATCGATCCCGACGCTCACCTGGCCGCACTCGATTTGCCATAAGTGAGTTTGGTTCGTACCCACCATAAGAGCGAAACGACGTTGGGAAAGGTGTTGCTCCTCGCGCAGCATCTTTATTGTCTTGCCCAGTATTATTCTACGGCCGTCGCTTTTCATGGTTTCAGAGTATGTGCTACACTTCCTTTGATGACTTGCTATAACAAGTCATCAAAGGAAGTGTACAAGGCTCGGATTAATTCGATTAGAGCGACTAGTGGAAAGCAGTTGCGCTTTGTTAAGGAGGGGCGGAGTGAAAACGATGAGGGGTCTAACGACTGCTTTTAGCTTGATCGCTGTACTTTGCTTGTTCGGATGTTCGGGCAACGGAGTCCATGATGCAGGTGATGAAGAGCAAGAAGATGCTAATTTGCAACCTGCGTTCGTGTTAAAAAGCATCGATGCTCACGCTACAATTCATGATGGTAGTGCGGTCAACGTGGTTCAGAATATAGCAACCATGGAACTCGACGATAGAGGAAATGTTATCCGAGCGGTTTATCGCAACCAGGACAGCGGCTCCGATATCGTGGTCGTCGAGTCGGAGTTCGATGAGAGGGGTTTTCCAGTCGGACGAATCGTTGAGAAGAAGTTGTCAGACGAAACTGCAGGTACCGTCGTAACTTCGACGAGGTTCCAATGCACTCCGGACGGCGAAGGGCGACTATTAAGTGCTGAGTGGGAATCTGAAGTGAGCTTTGGCTCCGATAAAGTTACTCGTGCTTCTGGCGTGGATCGCTACTCGTATAGTCCAGAAGGTGGTTTGGCGGAAATATCAAGCGAATCGAAAACGGAAAATGGGGAAAGCTATGCGAGATCGTCGTGTTATGACGAAACCGGGTTTCTTATCGGCGTGAGCGGCAACTACGAAGATGATAGCTACTCGAAGTCATGCGAATACGATGAGTCTGGTAGATTGGTCGCTGTTTCTGTATCTCAAGAAGGTCTTGGAGTGATTGAGGAGCGCGCTTTCGCTTATGATGACTACGGAAATCTCAAATCCATTTCGATAGCTAATGCATATGCTTCAGCTTACTCTTTTGAGTATGAATACCAAAAAGTAGAAAATCCTTCAACAATGGCTTCGATTCTGTCGCGTGCAGGACAGACGATGTTTGGCCAATTGACGTAGAATGCGCTACCGCATAAGTTTTTCGTATCCAACGCTCTTGTGAAAGTGCATCTGAAAAATGAATAGAGGAACGGCTTTGAAGATCTTTTACTTTTTCGAAAGGGATGTCGATCGAGGTTCGGGTAGCTTTGCTGCGGGATGCTTGTTGGCAGTGTTGTCCATAGTCTTTATGATAGGCGTTCCTGCGCTTTTGCCCGCGTATTTCATGTCCTACAGCATAGAAGAAGCTGAGAAGGTCGCTATGGCTTTCGTGTTAGGGAGTGGTTTGCTGACCCTTGTGATTGCTGCGACTGCCTTGACTTTATGTTGTAAGACGAGCAGAAGCTTTTCAGACCTTTTCATATCTTGTTTCTGTCCGACCGCAGTCGTTTCAAGCATCGTCTATTGTGCTGGCTATTGGACTGCCGAAGGGCATACGAGTGATGCTGATATTGTCCCTATGATATTCTCGAGTTTGATCATGTGCTTGCCGATGTTCGCGATACCGGCAGGTATTGCCGCGTCGATAGTATTCTTGATTATTCGCAGGAAAGCTCATGTATGTTAAAACGGTGGGGCAGAAATGAGAGCCTGTCGTCATTTTCCTTCCGCTGCGTTCTGTCGAAGGGTTCGCGCGCGTTTGCTCTGACGGTCGTGGACAGGTGACATTTTGCGACGAGTACTATGGTGATACGTTCTGCGGAAGCATTTCTTTTGGGTACGATGCAAGAGGAAATCTGGAACGCATGGAATACGAAAACGGATCGTGCGTTACGTTTGAGTACGAAGAAGAAAACGAGCTCCATCCTTTCGATCTTGCGATTTCCAGGGTGATTCCGATGAAGAGCTTATAACCGTCCGAACGCGTTGGTTTGCTCGATGGCAATAAAGTATTCCGAATGCGGAATACTTTATTGTTTCCTGTTTGAAAAAGTATTCCGCAACGGATGCCTCCGCGGCGGATGGTTCTGACGAGCGCTCGGATTGCTTGTGTGTTTGTGGCTCGGCGGGTCTTGCTGGCGTATAATTCCATGCATTACGCTCAATCGACGCATACGACGAGGAGTCATCTACCATGCTCGAGAACCTATCGACGCGCCTGCAGGGCATATTCAGCGGTCTGCGCGGCAAGGGTCGCCTGACCGAGGACGATATCAACGACGCCATGCGCGAGATCCGCATGGCGCTTCTGGAAGCGGACGTCAACTTCAAGGTGGTGAAGTCGTTCGTCGCCCGCACGAAGGAGCGCTGCCTCGACGCCGAGGTGCTCGATTCGCTCACGCCGGCGCAGAACGTCATCAAGATCGTGCTCGACGAGCTGACCGAGCTGTTGGGCCGCACCGACAGCAAGCTCGTCCTGAGCAGCCGCATCCCCAACGTCATCATGCTGGTAGGCCTGCAGGGCTCCGGCAAGACGACGGCTGCCGCGAAGCTGGCCTACCGCCTGAAGCAGGAGAACCATTCGCCCCTGCTCGTGGCCTGCGACGTGTACCGCCCCGCCGCGGCCGACCAGCTGGAAACCCTCGGCGGCGAGATCGGCGTGCGCGTGTACCGCGGCGACGGCCAGGATCCGGTGAAGATCGCGCAGGAGGGCATCCAGGACGCCATCGACAACCTGCGCGACGTGGTCATCGTGGACACGGCGGGCCGTCTGCACGTGGACGACGAGATGATGGACGAGGCCGAGAACATCAAGCGCGCCGTGAAGCCCGACCAGATCCTCATGGTGGTGGACGCCATGACCGGCCAGGACGTGGTGAACGTGGCCAGCGCGTTCTCCCAGCGCGTCGACTTCGACGGCGTCATCATGTCGAAGATGGACGGCGACGCCCGCGGCGGCGGCGCGCTTTCCATCAAGCAGGTCACCGGCAAGCCTATCAAGTTCATCTCGTCCGGCGAGAAGCCGGACTCGCTCGAAGAGTTCCACCCCGACCGCATGGCGAAGCGCATCCTGGGGATGGGCGACGTGGTCAGCCTCATCGAGAGCGCCGTCAAGGTGCAGCAGGAGGAAGTGGAGCAGGAGCAAGCCGAGCGCATGATGCGCGCGAACCTCACGCTCAACGACTTCATCGATATGAACCGACAGATCCGCAAGATGGGCGGCGTGTCGAAGCTGCTGTCGGCCTTGCCGGGCGGCGACAAGGCCATGGCCGCCGGCCAGGTGGACGAGAATGCGTTCGACCACATGGAGGTCATCATCAACTCCATGTCGAAGGCCGAGCGCGAGAAGCCCGAGCTGTTGAACGGCTCGCGCCGCGCGCGCATCGCGGCCGGTGCAGGCGTGAGCGTCTCGGACGTGAACCAGCTCATGAAGAAGTTCAACGAGACGAAGAAGATGATGAAGAAGATGATGCCTGCCGTGGAGGAGATGCAGGGCGGCAAGAAGGGGAAGAAGGGGAAGAAAGGCCGCAGGCGCCGCATGGGACTGCCCGGCGGCATGGGCGGCATGAACATGGCCGACCTCAAGAAGCTCCAGGACATGCTGGGCGAGTAGCGGTTCGTCCTCGTAGGATCGATCGGGCGCGAGGTTCCGCAAGGGTTCTTCTCGCGCACACGCAACGAAAGGAGGCGCATATGGCGTTGGAGATACGGCCGTACCGCGAGGAGGATCTCGCGGGCATGATCAAGGTATGGAACGAAGTAGTGGAGGCGGGGGAGGCGTTCCCGCAAGTCGAGCCCCTCACCATGGAGACGGCGCGCGCGTTCTTCGCCGAGCAGACGCTGACCACGGTGGCTGCGATCGACGACAAGCTGTTCGGCCTGTACATCCTGCATCCGAACAACGTGGGGCGCTGCGTGCACGTGGCCAACGCCAGCTACGCCGTGGCGTCCAGCGCGCGCGGCTTGGGGCTGGGCCGCGAGCTCGTGAAGGACTCGCTTGCGCAGGCCGCCCGCAAGGGCTTCCGCGGCTTGCAGTTCAACGCCGTGGTGGCTTCGAACGAGGCCGCCATCCACCTGTACGAGGACCTCGGATTCACGCGCGTGGGCACCATACCCGGCGGCTTCTGCAGCATACTGGGCAATTTCGAGGACATGCACATCTATTACAAGGATTGCTTCGGCGCGGCGCTTCCCAGCTGAGGTTAGCCACGCGCCCGGTCCGAGCGCGCCTTGTCGCCGCATGCGCATCTTCGCTCCGAAAACACGCCTCAGCGCGTGGAGCGTGTTTTCGGAGCGAAGATGCATGCGTTGCATGCCTCGCTGCCCGCCAAACGTGGGATTTTCGAGGATGCGGGAGGTCGGGGATGCGCTCGTAAGTCCGGCGCGTTACAATTCTGCTTGGTAATCGCTTGTCAAACAGCAGATTACGCCGTATCATAAGCAATTGCTGTTTTCGCTGCACCGCATACGCGCTGCACGCATCGAATCGAATGTAAGAAGCAAAAGGAGTTCATCTTCATGGCAGTCAAAATTCGCCTGGCCCGTCACGGCGCCAAGAAGCGCCCGTACTACCGCATCGTCGTTGCCGATTCCCGCTGCCCGCGCGACGGCAAGTTCATCGAGGAAGTGGGTCGCTACAACCCCTGCACCGAGCCTGCCATGGTGCAGTTCGACCTGGAGAAGGTCGACCAGTGGATCAAGAACGGCGCCCAGCCGACCGATACGGTTGCCAGCCTGCTGAAGCGCGCTCGCGAGAACGCGTAAGCATCATGGCCGAGCAGACGGAAGACATCGTCGGTCTCGTCGAGTCCGTCGTGCGCCCGCTCGTCGAGTTTCCCGACGATCTGGAGATCACGTCGAGCGATGCCGAGGACGGTTCTATTCTCGTCGAAGTTCGCGTGAACGAAGAAGATGCCGGCAAGGTCATCGGTCGCCAGGGGCGGGTCATCAAGGCCATCCGCACGTTGGCGCGTGCCGCTGCATCGCGTACGAACACCCATGTCGAAGTGGAGCTTCTCGACTAAATGCGTACGTGGGCGAACGTTGCCGAGCTATCTAAAACGAAGACCTTGACAGGAGGGCTCGTCGCGCGCTGCGCGCCGGGTCTTCCTTTTTTGCTGGAAGAGGGCATGGAGGTGGCCTTCGTGCCGCCTCGGCACGATGCGCCGCGCCGTGCGCGCGTGCTGTCCGTGCAGGACGCGGGCAGAGACGCCTTCCTCGTGACGTTCGAAGGCGTCGACTCCATCGACATCGCCGAGTTGTTGGTGGGGTGCAGCTGCCTCGTACGCCGCGCCGATCTGCCCGAAAGCGCGCTGGCCGCCGAGGCCGACGGCTTGGAAGGCTTTGAAGTGCACGACGCGCGCGCGGGCTTCGTGGGCGTCGTGGAGTCGGTGGTGGAGAATCCCGGGCAGTTCCTGCTGAGCGTCGCGCCCGCCGACGGGGGCAGGCGCGTGCTCGTGCCGCTTGTGGACGCGCTGGTCGTCGGTTTGGACGAGGACGCGCGCCGCATCGACGTCGACTTGCCGGACGGCCTGCTGGACCTGTAGCGGGCCGCGCCCTCGCCCCCGCGCCCGAAAGGACCCGCCCGTGATCATCGAAACGTTGTCGACGTTCCCCGACATGTACGCCTCCGTCATGGGCTCCTCCATGATGCGCATCGCCCAGGAGAAGGGCATCCTCGAGTTCAAGGCGCACGATCTGCGCGACTGGACCCACGATCGCCACCGCACCACCGACGACGACCCGTACGGGGGCGGCGACGGCCTGGTGATGAAGTGCGAGCCCATCTTCGAGGCCTACGACGACATCGCGGGCGCGGGCCCGCGCCCGACCACCGTGTTCCTGTCGCCGTGCGGTGAGCCGTTCACGGACGCCGTGGCATGCGAGCTGTCGCGCGAGGAGCGCCTGCTGTTCGTGTGCGGCCACTACGAAGGCATCGACGAGCGCGCCTACGCGCTGGCCGATCGCGTGATCTCGCTGGGCGACTACGTTCTGACCAGCGGGGAGCTGGCCTCCATGGTGGTCATCGACGCCGCCGTGCGCAAGCTGCCCGGCGTGCTGGGCGCCGAGACGGGCGCCCTGGGCGAGAGCTTCGCCGACGGCTTGTTGGAATATCCCCAGTACACGCGTCCGGCGACGTTTCGCGGCATGGGCGTGCCGCCGGTGCTGCTGTCGGGCAACCACGCGGCCGTAGCCGACTGGCGCCGCAAGCAGAGCCTCGAGCGCACCGCGCGCCTGCGACCCGATCTGCTCGAGGACGTCGATCTGAGCGCGGCCGATCGCGCCTATCTTAAGGATCTGGGCCTGTGAATTCCGGAGAGCACGCTGCGTACCAGAAGCCCGGCATCCTGCGCCGCTTCTTCGGCCTGCTCGCTTGGACGGGCTTCGTTGCGCTGCTGTCGTGGCTGACGTTCGTGTACGTGGGGCACGCTTATGCTGTTCCCACCGGCTCGATGGAAAAGACCATCATGACCGGCGACCGCGTGCTTGCTGAGAAGGTGAGCTACTACCTGCGTGACCCGGAGCCCGGCGACATCGTTATGTTCGAAGACCCCGATATCCCCGGCCGCCTGCTGCTCAAGCGCTGCATCGCCGTGGGCGGGCAGACCGTGGACATCAACGACGAGGACGGCCTCGTGTACGTGGACGGCGTCGCGCTGCGCGAGCCCTACACCGACGGCCTGCCCACGTACACGCTTGCCAGCGACGTCTCCTACCCCTACACGGTGCCCGAAGGCATGATGTGGATGATGGGCGACAACCGAACGAACTCGCAAGATTCGCGTTACTTCGGCGCCGTGTCCGTCGCGTCGGCGGAGGCGCGCAGCGTGGCGGTGCTCTGGCCCTTGGGCGACGTGGGCCTGCTGGGATAGCCTCCCGCCTCTCGCGTCGCGAGGGTTTCGCCCGGTGATCGGGAATTTCTGCAAACTTTGTCGAACGCGCCGGACGAATTGCGCCGACGCGCTATCATATACGCTCGTGATCTTGTTCGGGCGCCGAGCGCCCGCTTCGAAAGGATAGACAGACTACATGGATTCCGGACAGCACGCCGACCGCCAGAGCCCGGGCATACTCAGAACCTTCCTCAGCCTGCTGGTCATGGTGGCCTTCGTATTCGGGCTGTCGTGGGTGCTGCGCACGTACGTGTTCCAGGCTTACGAGATCCCCTCGGGCTCCATGGAGGAGACCATCATGGTGGGGGACATGGTGTTCTCCGAGAAGGTGAGCTACTACTTCCGCGACCCCGAGCCGGGCGATATCGTGACGTTCCAGGATCCCGAGATCCCCGGGCGCGTGCTCATCAAGCGCTGCATCGCCGTGGGCGGGCAGACCGTGGACATCAACGACGAGGACGGCCTCGTGTACGTGGACGGCGTGGCGCTGTCCGAACCGTACACCCGCGGTTTGCCCTCCTACACGCTGGCCAGCGACGTCTCCTATCCCTACACGGTGCCCGAGGGCTATCTGTGGATGATGGGGGACAACCGCACGAATTCGCAGGATTCTCGATTCTTCGGAGCCATACCCGTCTCCTCGGTGACGGGAAGGGGCGCTTTGGTGTACTGGCCGCTCAATGATTTCAGCCTACTCGACTAGCGCACGCGGCCGAGGGGTACGGGTTTGATCGAGACAAGGAGAACCATGTCAACCGAACATGCATCCGCCGCTGCGGAGCAGGGGGCTGCAGCGCAGCTCCCTCCGACGTTCCAGGACGTCATCATGAACCTCCAGCGATACTGGGGGGACCAGGGCTGCGTCGTCTTGCAGCCCTACGACAACGAGGTGGGCGCCGGCACCAACGCCCCGGCCACCACGCTGCGCTCGCTTGGCCCCGACACGTGGCGCACCTGCTACGTGCAGGGCAGCCGCCGTCCGACGGACGGCCGCTACGGCGAGAACCCGAACCGCACCCAGCACTACTTCCAGTTCCAGGTGCTCATGAAGCCCTCGCCCGACAACATCCAGGAGCTGTACCTGGGGTCGTTGCGCGCCATCGGCATCGACGTGGACGCGCACGACGTGCGCTTCGTCGAGGACGACTGGGAAAGCCCCACGCTGGGCGCCTGGGGGCTGGGCTGGGAAGTGTGGATCGACGGCATGGAAGTGACGCAGTTCACCTACTTCCAGCAGGTGGGCGGCTTCGAGTGCAACCCCGTGCCGGTGGAGATCGCCTACGGCCTGGAGCGCCTGACGATGTACATCCAGGGCGTGGACAGCATGTTCGACATCGTGTGGAGCCGCGGCGCCGACGGCGTGAACTTCACCTACGGCGACGTGTACCTGGAGAACGAGCGCCAGTACTCGCGCTACAACTTCGAGGTGGCCGACACCGATTTCCTGTTCCAGGAGTTCAACGACCGCGAGGCCGAGTGCCTGCGCACGCTGGAGGCGGGCCTGCCGCTGCCGGCCTACGACAGCGTGCTGAAGTGCTGCCACGCGTTCAACCTGCTGGACGCGCGCGGCGTGATATCGGCCACCGAGCGCATGGCCTACATCCTGCGCGTGCGCACCATCGCCAAGGCGGTGTGCGCCTCGTACATGGAGCACGTGGTGGGCATCAAGCCCGCCGAGGACGACGAAGCAGGGAAGGAGGCCGGACGATGAGCAGCCTGCATACGCTTGCGTTCGAGATCGGCACCGAGGAGATTCCGGCGTTCGACCTGCACCGCGCGACCCTCCAGCTGGAGAAGCTGGTGCCCGAGGCCCTGGACGCGGTGCGCATCCCGCACGGCGATGTGGCCGTCTACACCACGCCGCGCCGGCTCATCGCCATCGTGGCCGATGTAGCCGACGAGACCGAGGCGCTCGAAGAGGTGTTCCGCGGCCCGTCCGTCAAGATCGCCTTCGACGCCGACGGCAACCCGACGAAGGCCGCCACGGGCTTCGCGCGCGGCAAGGGCGTGGGCGTGGACGCGCTCGAACGCCGCGAGGAGAACGGCGTGGAGTACGTGTTCGCCACGAAGAGCATCGCCGCCCGCGACGTGGCCGAGCTGCTGCCCGGCGTGCTGGAAGGCGTGATCACGGGCACCTCGTGGCCGAAGTCGTGCCGCTGGGGCACTACGAGCGAGTACTTCTCGCGGCCGGTGCGCTGGCTCGTGGCGTTGTTGGACGAGCGCGTGATCCCCGTGCGGTTCGCGGGCCTTACGGCCGGCAACCTCACGCGCGGCCATCGCTTCCTAGCCCCCGGGCCGCACGAGGTGGCCACGGCCGCCGATCTGCTAGGCGTCGTCGAGGCCGCGCACGTGGTGTCGAGCGAGCAGGCGCGCGAGGCGGTCATCCGCGAGGGCGTGGCGCAGGCCGAGCAGCGCACGGGCGCCCGCGCCGAGCTTCCCGAGAAGACGCTTCTGGAGGTTGTGAACCTCTGCGAGCAGCCCACGGTGCTGGTGGGCACGTTCGACGAGGAGTTTCTGCGCGTCCCCGAGGAGATCATCGTCGACGCCATGCTCATGCACCAGCGTTACTTCCCGCTGTACGACGCGGACGGCAAGCTGACCAACAACTTCATCGTCGTGTCGAACGGCGACCCGGCGCACGCCGACACCATCACGGGCGGCAACGAGCGCGTGGTGCGCGCCCGCCTGTCCGACGCGAAGTTCTTCTACGAGGAGGATCTCAAGCATCCGCTGGAGACGTACGTCGACCGCCTGGACGAGGTGGTGTTCCAGGAGACGCTGGGCACCATGAAGGAGAAGGCCGACCGCATCGTGGCCCTGGCGAAGCATCTGGCCGCCGACGCGCAGCTGAGCGAGGCGGACGCCGCCGACGCCGAGCGCGCCGCGTACCTGGCGAAGGCCGACCTCGTGACGAACGCCGTGGTGGAGTTCACCAGCGTGCAGGGCGTCATGGGCTCCTACTACGCCGCCGCCTGCGGCGAGAGCGACCAGGTGGCCCGCGCCATCGCCGACCATTATCGCCCGCGCTTCTCCGGCGACGAGCCTCCCGCGTCGGACGTGGGACGGATCGTGGCCATGGCCGACAAGCTGGACACCGTCTGCGGCCTGTTCGCCGTGGGCCAGGGTCCCACCGGCTCGTCCGATCCGTTCGCGTTGCGCCGCAGCGCCATCGGCATCGTGGCCATGTTGGAAGCGGGCCTGCCCGTGTCGTTGGCCGCCGCCATCGATGCGGCGCTCGGCACCTACCAGGATGCCGGAATCGACTTCGACCGCGATGCGATCCGCGCCGAGGTGGCCGACTTCTTCGTGACGCGCACGAAGGTCATGCTGCGCGACGGCGGCTGCTCTCATGACACTATGGACGCCGTGTTGGCAACCGGCGTGGAGGAGCCTGCGCAGATCATCGCCCGCACTTATGTGCTTGAGGCGGAGCGTTTGGGTGCTCCCGAAGCGTTCGACGATTTGGCCACGGCCTACGCCCGTGCGAACAACCTGCGCGACGCCGATCTGGGCGTCGAGGTAGACGAAGCGCTGCTATCCGACGCCGAGCGCGCGCTTCTGGCCGCCACCGACGAGGCTGCTGCTTGCGTGAAGGAGGCTCTCGCTGTCGATCATTTCGGTGCCGCCCTCGCCGCCCTCGCGGCGCTGCGCGCGCCCATCGACGCGTTCTTCGAGGACGTGCTCATCATGGACGACGACCTCGCCCTGCGCGAGAACCGCCTGCGCCTGCTCAACCGTTTCGTCGCCGTGTTCGCCCATGTGGCCGACTTCGGCAAGATGGCCAAGGGCGCGAAGTAGCCCATGGACGAATTCATCGCCTACGGAAGCTCCACCGAGTTGCCCACGATCCACGTGATCAGCGACTCGGTGGGTCTGACGGCCCAGGCGGTGGCCCGTGCGGCCGCCGCCCAGTTCGGCGTCACGAACCCCGTCATCGAGGTGCTGCCGAAGGTGCGCACGTTCGAGGAGATCAAGGAGTTCATCGACGAGCACAGCGCCGTGCACAAGCGCAACACCGGCGATGGGCGCATGCTCGTGTTCTACACGCTCGTCGACCGCGACCTCTCGCGCCAACTGGCCGAATACGCCGGCGGTCGCGATGACATCGTGGCGGTCGACCTCGTGACGGACGCCATCGGCGCCATCGCGCACATGACGGGCAAGCAGCCGTCCACGAAGCCGGGCGGCCTGCACGTTGCCGACCAGTACTACTTCCGGCGCATCGAGGCCATCGAGTTCACCATCGCCCACGACGACGGCCGCAACCCGCAGGAGCTCCACCAGGCCGACATCGTGCTTCTGGGCGTGTCGCGCTCGTCGAAGACGCCCACGTCCATCTACCTGTCGCAGCAGGGCTACAAAGTGGCGAACATCCCCCTCGATCCCACCACCGAGCCTCCGGCGGAGCTCGAGCAGGTCGACCGCACGCGGCTGTTCGGATTGATGACGACGCCCGAGGTGCTCATCGGCATTCGGCAGCGCCGTTTGGGGCGCGCGAGTGCCGTCGCTTCGCGCTATGCCGATCCCGAATACGTGTACCGGGACTTGGAGGACGCCCGCGCGCTCATGCGCAAACTGGGCTGTATTGTCATCCACACCGAAAATCGTGCCGTTGAGGAAACGGCGCAGGAAATTTTGCGCTACTATGAGCGAGCCCATCCTCCATCAGCTGATATGATAGGGTCAGCCTGAGACTAGGGTTCCCAATGTATAGGTAGGTAAAGTCGGTACGTCGGGTTAAGGAGAAAAAGGTGACTGAAGAAGTCAAGCGAGTGTATGCGTTCGGCAAGGACGCGCAGGGCAACAACGTAACTGAGGGCAACACCAGCATGAAGGCGATCCTCGGCGGCAAGGGCGCGAACCTCGCCGAGATGGCCAACATCGGGCTGCCCGTGCCTCCCGGATTCACCATCACGTGCCAGACCTGCATGGAGTACGCCAATGCGGGCAACGCGTGGCCCGAAGGCGCGCTCGGCACCATCCAGGAGTATCGCGAGGATCTCGAAGCCCGCATGGGCAAGAAGATCGGCGATGCGGAGGACCCGCTGCTCGTGTCCGTGCGTTCCGGCGCCCCCATGTCCATGCCGGGCATGATGGACACCGTCCTCAACCTCGGCCTGAACGATCAGTCCATCAACGGGTTGATCAAGCAGACCGATAACCCGCGCTTCGCCTGGGATTCCTACCGTCGCTTCATCCAGATGTTCTCCAACGTGGTCATGAACCTCGACGGCGACCTGTTCGAGAACGCCATCACGGCTATGAAGCACGCTCGCGGCGCGGCGTCCGACACCGATCTCACCGCCGAGGACCTGCAGGAGCTCGTGGCCGAGTTCAAGCAGATCTTCGCCGAGAACGTGGATGCAGCGGCGTATCCGAGCCTCGTCGTGGACGGTGCCGTGCAGTTCCCGCAGGATCCCAGCGTGCAGCTGCAGCTGGCCATCGAGGCCGTCTTCGGCAGCTGGAACAACCCGCGCGCCACGCTGTACCGCAAGCAGAACAAGATCGCCGACGATCTGGGCACCGCCGTCAACGTGCAGTCCATGGTGTTCGGCAACAAGGGCAACACCTCTGCCACGGGCGTCGCGTTCACGCGCAACCCCGCCAACGGCGAGAAGGAGTTCTACGGCGACTACCTGGTGAACGCCCAGGGCGAGGACGTCGTGGCCGGCATCCGCAACACCTCGCCGATCGCCGAGCTCAAGGACGTGGACGGTCTGGAAGAGGCCGGCCGCGAGCTCGAAGAGGTGTTCGTCACCCTCGAGAACCACTTCCGCGACATGTGCGACATCGAGTTCACCATCGAGCAGGGCAAGCTGTGGATGCTGCAGACCCGCGTGGGCAAGCGTACCGCCGCCGCCGCGCTGCACATCGCCATCGAGATGGAGAAGGAGGGCCTCATCTCGAAGGAGGAGGCCGTCATGCGCGTCGATCCCGAGCAGCTCGACCAGCTGTTGCACCCGCAGTTCGACAAGAACGCCTCCTACGACGTTGTCGCCAAGGGCCTGAACGCCTCCCCCGGCGCCGCCGTGGGCGAAGCCGTGTTCTCCGCCGCCGACGCGGTGGCCGTGGCCGAGGCGGGCCGCAAGTGCGTGCTCGTGCGCTGGGAGACGAACCCCGACGACCTCGCCGGCATGATCGCCGCCGAGGGCATCCTCACCTCGCACGGCGGCAAGACGTCGCACGCGGCCGTCATCGCCCGCGGCATGGGCGCCCCGTGCGTCTGCGGCGTGGAGGCGCTGCGCATCGACGCCGAGAAGAAGCAGGCCAGCGTCGTGGGCACCGACATCGTCATCAAGGAAGGCGACATGATCTCCATCGACGGCACCACCGGCTCCGTGGTGCTGGGCGCGGTCGAGCTCGTGCTGCCCGAGATGACGGGCGACCTCGACACCATCCTCGAGTGGGCCGACGAGTTCCGCACGCTGGGCGTGCGCGCCAACGCCGACAACCCCGAGGACGCCGAGCTGTCCCGCGGCTTCGGCGCCGAGGGCATCGGACTGTGCCGCACCGAGCACATGTTCCTGGGCGACCGCAAGCAGATCATCCAGACCTTCATCCTCAACGAGGATCCGGCCGTGCGCGAGAAGGCCGTGGGCGAGCTCTTGGCTGCCCAGACGGGCGACTTCCTGGGCATGTTCCGCGCCATGGACGGGCTGCCGGTCATCGTGCGCCTGCTCGACCCGCCGCTGCACGAGTTCCTGGAGAGCCCCCGCGCGCTCGACGTGGAGATCGCCAAGCTCGAGGCCGCGGGCGGCGATAAGGCGCTCATCGCCGAGAAGCGCATGCTCATGGAGCAGATCGACGGCATGAGCGAGGCGAACCCGATGCTGGGCCTGCGCGGCTGCCGCCTGGGCATCGTGTACCCCATCCTGCCGGTCATGCAGGTGCGCGCCATCGCCACCGCCTGCGCCGAGCTGCAGAAAGAGGGCTTGAACCCGAAGCCCGAGATCATGATCCCGCTCGTGTCCGTGGTGGCCGAGCTCGAGAAGCTGCGCAAGGTCGCCGAGGACACTATCGCCGAAGTCGCCGCCGAGCAGGGCGTCGAGCTTGACATCCCCGTGGGCACGATGATCGAGCTGCCGCGCGCTGCCGTCACGGCCGACGAAATCGGCGCGGTTGCCGACTTCTTCAGCTTCGGCACGAACGACCTGACCCAGACGACGTTTGGCTTCAGCCGCGACGACGTGGAGGCCGAGTTCGTCCCGCAGTACCTGGCCGAGCGCCTGCTGCCCTACAACCCCTTCGCCACCATCGATCCGGGCGTGGCGAAGCTCGTGGAGATGGGCGTCGAGCTGGGCCACAAGGGCAACCCCGACCTCGTCTGCGGCGTGTGCGGCGAGCACGGCGGCGATCCCGATTCCGTGAAGACGTTCCACACGATCGGCCTCGACTACGTCAGCTGCTCCCCGTACCGCGTGCCGCTGGCCCGTCTGGCCGCCGGTCAGGCCGCCCTGGCCGAGAAGATGGGCGACGGCCGCGACAAGTAGCCTCCGTCCGAGACCTCGCATGATCGAAGGGCCCGCAGCATCGCGCTGCGGGCCCTTTCGCGTTCGGCGTCGAGTTGCGAGTGCGACGGGACGCGAAACCTTCAGTGAGAGGGTGCGAAAAGGGCTCCATCTTGTTGACGGAGCCCTTTTTGAAAGCTTGGACAGCTTGTTTCAAACTGTATGCTGCAAAACAGGTCGCGCGATGTGCCGGCTCTGTTGGGAGCAGCTAGACCGTCTCAAGGTACTTGGCAACGCTCTTGCCCGCTTCGCGGCCCAACACGATGGCCATGCCGAGGCTTACGCCGGGCGTGGGGGTGATGTATTCCACGCCGAAACGACGACCGCAATCGTTGCCGGAAACGTACAGGCCGGGAATCGGCTCGAAGTTGGCATCGAGGGCGTTCTGCTCTGCGTTGGTGATGATTCCGCCGCAGGTGCTCATGATCTCGCCAAGTCCCGGATTGCCCGCGAGCGCGTAGAACGGACCATCCTTGACGGGGAAGAGCACTTCCGCGTAGCGACCGAAATCCTCGTCGATGCCGTATTCGCAGAACTTGTTGTACTTCTCGATTTCCGCGACGAACGTCTCGACAGCATCGCCTTCGAGCCCGAGCTGCTTCGCCAGGCCCTCCAGCGTGTCGTCCGCGATGAATTCCGGTGCTGCGAACATCGCTCCAGCCTGGTTGTCCTCCTTGGAGGATTCGGGCTCGACCCAGGTTCCCTTGAACTTCTGATAAGCCTTGTCCATGCCTGTTTTTAGCTCTTCGATCGCGGACGTTGTCGGGCTGAACATGCCGTGTTGCGGCACGGTGTACTGGCGGTACTCGGGGAAGTTCGAATCGAACACGCAGGAGATGGGCTCTCGGGGCAGATACACGTTCGGCACGCCGCGCTGCTCGACAACGGGGTAGAACTCGTTCATGAAGCGCTTGCCATCGGAGCGGACCCATACAGCTTGAGGGAAGTTGTTCATAGAAGTGGGTGCTTGGATGTGCTTGGCGTTCATGCCGGGGATGATGCTCTCCAAATGAGCTCCCGCCCAATGAGCCATCTTGATGCCGTCGCCTTGATACTGCCAATTCGAGGCGTCCCCGACGAACCTTTCATTGCCGAAGGCATCTTTCCAAGCTTCTCCCTCGATCATGTTGTTCTTGATGTCGGGCATCAGGTCGTTGAGCATTTCCTCGTTGTAGGCGAAGCCGCCCGTGGCCACCACCACGGCCTTGCAGCTGAACTTGAGGTACGACCCGTCGGCCCGGTTCTCGGCGATGACGCCGGACACCTTGCCATTGTCCTGCAGGATCTGCAGTCCCCGCGTGTTGAAGAAGAACTCCGCTCCTGCGGCTTTCGCCTTTTCGCGGTTGTATCCCTGGATCTTGGTCTGATTACACTCTTCCGCATATGCGGATATGACGCCGGGGTAGAACTTGATGGGTCCGATATTGGGCAGCAGGTGCGGCCATGTTTCGCCTGCTGCGGGGGATCCGCTATGGCTCAAGGTGGCGATGTCCGAATCGGTCAGGCTGTCGTAGTACCAATCGATGTTATCGCCCATGTTCTGGCAGTACCTCATGATGAGCCCGGGGTTGCCCTGGTTGCCGATCATGGTCATCCAATTCTGGTAGTACTCGACCGGGTCGACATCATGGTACTGGTTGCCTTCGGTGATCTTGTTGACAAGGTTCGAGTTGACGCCACAGCTCTCGTTGCCCGTTGCCATGTACGTTTCTTCGGGTTGGAACTCGAGAAGGGCGACCCGGTAACCCTGCTCGGACAGCTCTCGGCACGAGGTTACGCCCGCGTACCCATGGCCCACCACGACCGCATCGTAATCACCGGCTTCGCTTGCTTGCGCGGAGTAATCTTGCGGCGTCCGCCAAGAGATTGCGCCCTCCGTCGCGCTGCCGTCGGATACGTTCTTCTCATCGGACTTGTCGCTGTCCGTTTTTCCGTTCGGCGAGCACGCCGCCAAGAAACCCGCTCCTACGGTTCCTACGCCAGCAAGCGCTGCGCCTTTGATGAAACTACGCCTATCCATCCCTCTCTCCGTTCATCTCAACAGCTAACACGAAAGATGCTGCCGGTCGGTTTGCCTTCAAGCCGGGCAGCAAGGCAAAGACTACGCAAACCGCTTCTTTTTCGGAATCGCGATATTGAGGGAATTGGGAAAAGAGTCCTTGCAAAGCGCCTGGAAAGCATCGCGGTTTTTGGGGAATTACGCAAAACACGAGGTGAAACGCTTATGGCGTTCGCCGGTTCGCCGGAGCGAAGCTGCTTGGGCGACGAGTCTCCGGTTTTAGAAATCCGTCATCGAAGACGGCTCGTTCTCGTTTTCTATAAGCTGCAGAAGGTCCTCGCGCGAGTGGATGTCCAGCTTTTTGTAGATGCTCTTGATATGGGAGCGGACGGTGGAGTCGGACAAGAACATCTTCTTTGCGACGTAGGCGGGGGAGTAGCCGCGCCCTAGGAACAAGAGCACCTCTCTCTCGCGTTTCGACAGGCCGCCCTTGTCGGCAACCCGATTGCAGCATGTTTCCAAGTCCGACAGCAGGTTCGGCTTGTTCGCCTGCTGCGAAGGGAGGTACATTGTTTTCCACGAGCGTATATTGGGCACCAGAACCAACGAGATGAAGTACAGGGTGGAAAGCGCAAGCAATACTGCTTCCTCGTTCCCGCTGATGCCCGCAAGATCGCCGAAATGCAAGCCGATGATCGAAACCAAGCAAAAAGCGGAGATCGAGCTACCGAAGATCAGAGGCACCGAGAACTCTTGCGCGTGCGCGATCGCGCAGAACGAGGCCAGCGCAAGCACCCCTATAGCGCCGAAGAACACGTAAATGCCGATCATGCCGATGCTGTGCACCGCATGACCTGTGGGGAAGCTGCTGAGAAACAACAATATGGCGGCGAAGATGGGCAGGTATATTTGGAACACGAACGGCAAAAGAGGCTTGTCCGACTTCCTAAGCCATAAAGGCAGAACCGAGACGACGGCGAGGATCGTGCCGATGCTTTCGGCGTACATGTTGCCGAAAACCGCGATCTTGCGTACCGCCATCGTCAAGGCGAACAGCAAAAAACCCACGAACGGACCGAGGGCGACCGAGAAGAAGGAGTGGAACACGGTGGAATCTTGGCTTTTCGCATCGCGTTGCACGTTCAGCAGGCGAACGAACTCGCCGTGCGTAGAGCGGATCAGCAGGGGCACGAGTCCGAGAATGCTGAGCAGAAGAAAGCTCGCGACCCCGGTTTCGGGACCCATGTAAACGAATCCCGTATTGATGAGCGCGCAGATGGCCAGCAGGACGCTCAGGCGAATGAGGGCTTCCCGGAACGTGAGGGTGGAGAATACGCTTCCCCAAGCGATGCAAAGGAGCAAGGTCGTCGTTCCGCAGAGCGTTCCTCCGAGCAAGGAGCACAATTCGACCGGAACTCCGGGGAGAAGAAGGGAAGCGAAGAGCAGGAAAAGCCCCGTCAGGTAGAGAAGCGCGACGATCGTCATTCGAAGAGGAGTTAGGAATGTTATCCGACTTGGTTCTTTCGCGCACAGCGCGATGCACGCGGCTGCCATGCCGGCGACCATGGCGCTCGCCAACGTGGAGTGGACGAAATACGGCATGGCCAAGTCGAAGCCTGCCAAGTCGGGGCTGAATATCATGTTCGGGGAGTAGAGTGGCAAGGTTGCGAAAAAGGCTACGAAACAAACTTGTTCGAATGCGGATGGCTGGCTCATGTCGAATCCTTCTCGCTTGTACCTATCTGCCAAGTGCATGGATCTTCGCGCTCCGGTCATGCGGCACCGTCTTTTTCCGGTAGCGCTTGGGCGGCCGCCGTTTCGCCCACGAGCCAGATGCGGTCATCGGGGAACAGGCGCGTGTTGCGGCTCGGCTTCATCTTGAGCAGCTTCTCATGCTCGTGTGCGACGACGAGGCAGCCGAAGGAGCCCTTGAAATCGACGGCGCCGATGGTCTTGCCGGCGAAGGGCGAGCCCGCTTCCACGGAAAGCGACACGCATGCGAGATCCAACTTGTCGGGGTGCGCGGCCGCGTACTCGTCGAACGATGCGCTGACGGCATCGGCCTCGTCGATGGAGTCCTCCTTGAGCAGGGTTTGCAGGTAGGCGTCCACCTCGTTCTCGGTGCCGAGGAACGTCAGCACGTCGCCCTCGCGTATGCCCAGCGGGTCGGCCGGGTCGTTGATGCGCCGCACAAGCTCCTCCTTGGTCAGTCGCGCGAGCGCTTGCGATCCCATGCGCACGCCCTCGCGCTCGATGGCCATGAGATCCAGGTTGTGCGCTATGCCGAACAGGAAGTCGCTCGACCGCTCGGCGCCCAATCGGCGCAGCGTGCGCGACGCTTCGACCTCCACCACGTACAGGCGCTCCTCCACCCACCCGGCGCGTTCCTCCTCGTCGGATTCCGCCAGGCGCTCGGCCAGGATGGACTCGTTGAGGTTGCCGACGAAGCTCGTCTCCAGCTTGAGGAACCACGAATGCAGCGTGCGCGAGCGCGCGAGCAACAGCGAGCACGTCGCCGCCAGAACGAACATCCACACCGATTGGCGCGCGCCGGCCGCATGCACGATGTAGGCCACCACGCCGCAGGACGCCGCGCCGCCCGCCAGCATCAGGACGGCCAACGGCACATGGTTTCGACGGCTCTTCATCCACAGCACGCCGAACTCGTTCTTTCGTCCCGTGTAGAACAGGTTCGACAGGAACAGTCCCGTCACGAAGATGCCCACCGCGGCAAGCAACGGGTTGAGAACGGCCTCCGGCACGAAACCCGACAGCAAAGGAAGGGCCGTGTTCATGAGCACCTCCACCGATGCGATGCCGGCCAGCACCACGAGCCCCAGCTTGAGCGTCCAGCGTTTGAGGTAGTCCACCCATAAGTTCGGTTCGCCGTCCTCTTCCTGCGCGCGCTCCAGATGCTCATGGCGCAGTGCGAACAGGCTTTCGGGCAAGACGCGCACGAGGAGGTGGTAGATGCGTTCGGAATTCTTCACCAGAAGAGGCGAGGCGAGCGTCGTCGCCACCGACACGGTGACGATGACGGGGTAGAGGAAGTCGGGAGTCACGCCCGTCGCCGATCCTAGCGCGGCGATGATGAACGAGAACTCGCCGATCTGCGCCAGGCTGAGCCCGCTCATCACCGAGGTTTTCAGCGTTGCCCCCGACAACAGAGCGCCCAACCCGCAGAACAGCGAGCGTCCGATGATGGCCACCAAGGCGATGACGACGATGGCTCCCAGGTTCTCCGTCACGGCCGCGGGTGTGACCAGCATGCCCACCGATACGAAGAACACGGCTCCGAACAGATCCTTGATGGGCTTGAACAGCGCGTCGACGCGCTTTGCCTGCACGGTGCCGGCCAGGATGGATCCGGCGAGGAACGCGCCCAGCGCCGAAGAGAACCCGATGGCGTCGGCCAGAACCACCATCCCCAAGCACAGCGCGATGGACGCGATGAGCAGGATCTCGTCGTTGAGCTCGGAACGCAGGCGCTTGAGGGCGCTCGGCACGAGGATGACGCTGAGCGCGAACCATACCACGAGGTACAGCGCCATGCGTCCGATACGCACGGCCACCGCACCGCCGTCCACCGACGCGCTGACCGCCACCGTGGACAGCACCACGAGCAGGAACACGCCTGCGATGTCCTCGATGACCAGCACGCCGAACACGAGCTGGGCGAAGGCCTTGGTGCGCAGGCCCAGCTCGCCGAACGTCTTCACGATGATGCTGGACGACGAGATGGCCAGCATGCCGCCGAGGAACAGGCTGGTTGACGGCGACCAGCCAAGCAGCGTGCCGCAGGCGAACCCTGCCGCTATCATGAGCGACATCTCCACGACGGCCGTGACGAGCGCCGGACGGCCCACGGTGGTCAGCTTCACCACGCTGAACTGCAGTCCCAGGCCGAACATGAGGAAGATGACGCCGATCTGCGACCAGGTGGACACGTCGGCCGTCTCCACGATGTTGGGGATCCAGCCGATAGCGGGGCTCACGAGGAATCCGGCCACCACGTACCCCAGCACGAGCGGCTGTTTGAAACGCCGGCAGACGATGGTGGCCACCGCCGCCACGGCGAGCAGCAAGGCGAGGTCGTTGACGAGCTGGGGTATGGACTGCATAGGTTCCTCTTCGCGCACTGTACGGTCGAAACCTCATTGTAGCAAGCCGAGACGCGTCGGCGGACGAAAAAGAAGCGGCCCTTGCGGGCCGCTTCCCAAACATGGATCGGTTTCTGGTTTCTTACGATTCCGCCAGCTCCGCGGGGGTGGCGCGGCGCGCCATGGCCTTGTCGTAGTCTTTCGTGCCGGCGAACACCTCGTTCATGTACGGGTTCACCTTGAGCTTCTTGGCGCGGTACATGATGTAGGCGAACGCGGCGATGTTGGCCAGAAGCGCGATGACGGACACGGCCAGGTTCACGTTCGGGTTGTTCACCGACTGCACGCTGAACACGCTGTAGTCCTGGAACGCCGGCACGCACTGGGCGAACATGCACCAGATGGCCAGTGTGAACGCGCGGTTCTGGATCCAGCCGCCTTTGTTCCAGAAGAACGCCGCCACGGTGGGGGCCAGCAGCAGGGCCAGGCCGCAGTACCAGGAGTGCGTGGGCAGGCAGTTGTAGGTGTAGCAGAAGTTCCACAGGTCGTAGGCGATGATGAACACCCAGGTCATGTCCGGCCACAGCATGTCCTGGCGCTTCTTGGAAATGTAGATGCCGAACCAGCCGGTCATGCAGGCGATGTTGATGATGCCCGCCACGCCGTTGAACACGTTGTGCCAACCGCCGTACAGCGTGACGCCCTCGGAGGACACCCAGGTGGTGCCCCAGGCGCGGATGGCGCTCTCGAAGTCGCTGACCACGGCGATGAGGATGTTGATGGCCACGATGACGAACGGGAAGCACTTGAACCAGTGCGCCTTGCCGATAGCGCCCCACGAGTACTTGATGGCCATGAAGCCGATGCACCCGATGGTGGCCGCGTAGAGCTTCGCGTAGTGGAACCAGCTGTTCATGTGCACGTGCGTGGGGTTGTCGAGCGCCCACTGCTGGCCGATGCCGGCGCCGATGGAAATGGCGACGAAGTACGCCGTCAACGCGACGGGCAGCACGATGAAGCAGAACACGCCGCCCGCCTTCGTGCGGCGCGCCACTTCGTTGATGAGGATCAACCCGATGAACACGATGGCCCAGCCGAGCCATTGGTACAGGGCGTTCTCCCCGTAGACTTGGAACAACATGACACCCTCCTTCTTCAGGGTACGCTTCGCACAGGCCGCCTTCCGGCCTGCTGTTTCTTCAGATGAGATTATCGATACCGTTGCATGCGGGTTCGCCTGCGCAGGTTCTATCCGCTTTCGGGTGCGCCGTTCGCGCCGCGGTCCATGTGCAGCGTTTGGGCGATGAGATCCTTCAGCACCTCGTCGTCGACGTCCGGATGCGTTCGCAGGTAGCCGACGATGCCCAAGATGAGCACGTAGAACGTCTCGTAGACGTGCTCGATGCGTATCTCGTGCAGCGCGCCGTAGTCGCGCACCGTGGTGTCCACGATGTACGTGGCCACGCGGTCGGCCACGCGGTTCACGAAGTCGATGTAAAGCGCCGCGTTCTCGTGCGAGGCCAGCGAGCGGCGGAACGCGTCGTGCTCGAACACGCCGAGGCGCATGAGCTTTACGACGCTGGAAAGGGCGCTTTCGATGTCGCCCGGGTGCCGTTGCGCGTTCCAGTAATGAGTGGCCTCGATGAAGTCGGCCACGTAGTCGTCGAGGACGGCCGAGGTGACGGCCTCCTTGTCAGGGAAGTAATGGTAGAACAGCGAGCGCGCCACGCCCATGCGGTTGGTGATGTCCTGCACGGAGGTTTTCGAGAGCCCCTGCTCCTCGTACAGCTCGCGGGCCGCGGCCACGATGTCGGCTCGACGCTCGGCCGATGCCGCGTTGCGCGCCTTCTCGTTCGAGGTTGCCATGCCGCCCTCCTTGCCCCGTTCGCTTGAACGATCCTGCGGTTCGCCGCCATGGCGGCGTGTTTCGTTCGATCCCCTGATGAGCGCAGCATACGCCCCTGGTTGACGGAGCGTCAATAGACAGTTTCAGGGATTCGTCAACGAAGAGGGGGACGTAAGCGGCGAAGCGCGCGCGTCCGCGACGGCAATGACGAAACGCGCGAAGCCGTCAACCGCGGCTTCCTCTTTGCCTGCGAGGATGCTAGCATGCAGGTCATTAAGTTCATTTGTGAAACGAAAAAAGAACGCAGATGAACTAATGAGGGAGCAAGCGGACGCAGGGCCGCATCTCGGCCGAGGCGGCGTCGGGCGATCCGATGCCGAGGGCATCGCGGAGCAGCGGACGCGAAACCGAGAAGGAGGGGTCATGGAGGAGAGCAAGCCGAGCGGAAAGCGGAGAGGGAGGCGCTGGCCTATCGTGGTCGGCGTGATCGCGGCGGTCGTCGTGGCGGCGGGCGCGGGTTTCTGGGTTTGGCACGAGCAGCCGAGCTTCTGCAACGCCGTTTGCCACGATCCGATGGACGTCTACGTGGACGGCTACTTCAACGACGCGACGCTTATGGCGAACGCCCACGAGCGCGCCGACGTTACGTGTTTGAAGTGCCACGAGGCGAAGTTGTCCGATCAGGTCGCCGAAGGGCTGTCGTGGGTGCGCGGCGATTTCGCCACTGACGAGACGGGGCATCTGACTACCCATGGCGTGACGGCCGATAAGAAGATGTGCGCATCGGCCGGCTGCCATGATTGGGAAGACGTGAAGGCCGCCACCGAGGATTGGGGAGGCGAGGCGGGGGTGAACCCGCATGCGTCGCATCAGGGCGAGGCCATCGATTGCAGCAACTGCCACGGCGCGCATGGATCGTCGTATATGTACTGCAACGCGTGTCACGACTACGCGGTTCCCGACGGTTGGGAAAGCCCCCGGTAGGGCGTGCGAAAAGGAGGAGCGATGATGAAGAGGACGGCAGCGGCCGTATGCGGGGCCGCGGTGCTGGCGGCGGGCATGACGGGCTGCGGCGCGGGATTCGAAGGCTCGGGGTCGAAGGACGCGGCCAGCGCCGAGCAGCTGGCCATGCGCCTGGACGATCCGTGGGCTCAGGAGGTTCAGGCCGATCAGGGCGCGAAGGCCGAAGGCGAGCTCGCCGACGGCGTGTACACGGGCACGGGCAAAGGGATGGAGGGCCTCGTGACCGTCAAGCTGCTCGTGCAGGACAACCGCATCTCGTGTTTGGAAACCGCGCAGGAGGGCGAGAGCCAGAGCCGCGGAGGCTACGAGGCCATCCGCGACGGCAGGTTCGCCGCCATGATCGAGGCCGCGCAAGGCGCCGGCATCGACGCGATCAGCGGCGCCACCATCACCACGGCGGGCGTCAGGCAGGCGGTGGAGGACGCGCTCTCGCAGGCAGAAGCCGCCGCCGCGAAGCAGGAACAGGGGGGATTCCGATGACGAAGCAGGTTCACGGGCAGACGGGCGCGCATGCGCCGCTGTCTCGCCGCGATTTCTTGACGAGGGCGGGCTTGACGGTGGGAGCCGCCGCGGCCGCGGCGGCGGTGCCGGGCGCGGCCTATGCGGTGCAGGAGGGCGTGATCGGCGACTGGGCGGCTGATGGGTCGAAGGCCGTCGACGTGCCCGACAGCGCCGTCACCAACGCCTCTTGGTCGGACGGCACGTATCGCGAGCACAACGGCGCGGCGTTCCCGGCGGACGATGCAAGCCCTATCCCTCCGCGCGCGGTGCCCGCGACATGGGATTGCGAGTGCGACATCTGTGTGGTGGGCGCGGGCGGCGGCGGCTTGAACGCGGCGGCGCGCGCGGCCGAGCAGGGCGCGCGGACCATCTGCGTCGAGGCTATGGGCCTGCACGGCGGCAACGCCCAGGAGGCGGGCATGTGCGCCATCCTCGGCGGATCGAAGCTGCAGGAGTCGAAGCGTTTCGCGTTCCCGTCCTACCCCTTCGACGCGCGCAAGCTGGCCGATTGGGCCATCGACGAGTACCATTACGCGTGCGACCCGCTGCTCATCCACCGCATCGCCGAGGCGGGCGGCACGTGCATCGACTGGATGGCCGACTGCGGCGTCCGGTGGCGCTTGGGCGAGGTGCCGGTGTACGTGGCGCCGAAGAACTCGACGCTCGACCACCATGTGCTCAAGATGAAGGACGCCACCGACGCCATGTTCAGCTTTGGTCAGAAGCACGGCGTGCAGTACCTCTTCCAAAGCCCGGCGGAGGCGCTCGTGCAGGACGGCGACGGGAGGATCGTGGGCGTGGTGGTGCGCGAGGATTACGGCGCAGAGAAGTACATCCACGCCGAACGCGCCGTCATCCTCACGGCGGGCGGCTTCTGCAACAACAAAGCCCTGTTGGAGCGCTACATCCCCACGGCGGCCATGGGCTGCGCCTCGAGCTACCTCACGGCGGGCGAGACGGGCGAGTGCTTCCGCATGGGCTTGGGCGTGAACGCCGACGTGTCGGGCTTCAACAGCTCGGCCAGCTTCGACGGCGGCGTCGATTGGGAGGCCGAGGGCGGCCAGTGGGCGCGCTTCCTCTACGACGGCATGACGCAGCTGTCGCGCCAGCCGTGGTTCACCGTCGACCGCTGCGGCAACCGTCTTCGCTACATGGACAGCCGCGTGGGCGAGGACGGCGCGAACGCCATCTACGCGCTGGGCGATCTGGCCACCATCCAGATGACGCCGCCGGGGCACCGCTCCTACATCGTCTTCGACGCGCACTACGAGGATCATCTGGCCGGCTTCGCGCAGGAGCATTGCCGCAAGCTGATCACGCCCGACCTCGAGCAGATCGACAAGGTGCCCGAGCATTATCGCGACTGGCACCACGGCGTGCAGGACGCCATCGACGCCGACGTGCTGAAGAAGCGCGACTCGCTGGAGGAGCTGGAGCGCGACCTGGGGTTCGCCCCCGGCGTGCTGGTAGAGGCCGTGGAGAAGTGGAACGCGTGCTGCGAGCGCGGCGAGGACGACTTCATGTATCCCATGCCTCCCGAGTGGCTGCACGCCATCAAGGACCCGCCGTTCTACGGCTGCCGCATCGGCGGAAACCTGTACGGCACGAAGGCAGGCCTCATGATCAACGACGAGATGCAGGTGATCTCGACCAAGGGCACCGTGATCCCCGGCCTGTACGCGGGCTGGCACACGGCCGGCGGCGCGTGCGGCGAGAACAGCTACATCGGCGACCCTATCCTGGGTTCGCTGTTGGGCGACGTGAGCCTGGCGTTCTGCGGCGGGTACTTGTGCGGCACGTACGCCGTCGCCAACGAGATGAAGGGAGGGGAGTAGCATGAAAGAGCAGTTGAAGGACATGGCGCGGCCGTATGCGATGCTGTTCCTGATCGCGCTCGCGGTGGCGATCGTGGGGCGCATCGGGCTGGCCGTGATGGACTTGACCGGAACGCTTTCCTACGACTACATCTCGGCGGCCGACGTGCCCATCCTCGACGTCGTGTGCTCCATCCTGACCGGGTCGGCGCTCGTGGCGTTCATGTACGCAGCATCGCTGGCGATGGTCGTGTCCACGGCGGGCGTCGCGCTGCACGGTCTGCTGTTCGCGCGCCGCAGCGAGGGCGCGGGCAGGCCGGCGACTGCGTTTCTGTGGGGCTGGGCGACGGCGCTTGCGGCCATCGTGTGCCTGCTGATCACGGCGAGCGGGATACTCTCGGCCGTGCAGGTGGCGTCCATGAGCTCGAAGCTGCCCTCCCTGCCGATGCTCGTGCTGGCGCTCGTGGGGTTCGCGGCGTTTCTCGGCACGCTTCTGGGCGCAGCGTCCATGACGGTGTGCGCTTGCCTCGCGCGGGCGCGCGACGAGAAGCGCGCAGGCTGGAACCTGGTGCTCGCGGCTTTCGTCTGCGGTCTCGTGGTCATGGTTCTCACCGTGGGCACGTTCTCGGCCGTCAATGCAGCGTCGATCAACCTGGCGGCCGTGGGCGCGTGGTTCGCCGCCGACGTGGTCGTGAACCTGGCCATCATGTTCGGGATGGGCGCGCTGGTGAAGAAGGGTCGCGCGTAGCATGGAATCCCGGTCGCGCTTCTCCTTTCGGACAGGGGGAAGCGCGGCCTTCTTTTAGGGAATATCCCAGTGTCCGGCGCGTGGGCTTCCGACGCGCCGGACGCGCCCGCTTTCCTTGAGCGAAGCTATGGCGCGCTCCGTCGTGCGTCTTGCCAGGCCGACGGCTTCCGCGATCTCGGAGACCGTGATCGAAGGGTTCTCGGCCATGAGGCTCAGGATGCTATTCCTCAGCCCGTCCTCTCGACGCTCTTCCGTGCAGAAAGGCTCCATCGCATCGCGGATGGCCGAGAGCATGAAGGCTACGAAGGCGGTCGAGGATCCGGTCGCGTTCGATTCGTTCAATGCGGCGTAGTACGCGTCTTGGCGCTCCCGGATCATGCTTTCGATCGGCAGCCAGGTGAGCACGGAGCGCCATCGAGCCAGCAGCAGCGTGTGCCAGAGCCTTCCGATGCGGCCGTTTCCGTCGGAGAACGGGTGGATGAATTCGAACTCGTAATGGAATACGCACGAAGCGAGAAGCGGGTGGAGCTTCGTCGAACCCAGCCATTCGAACAGGTCGGCCATAACTTCGGGAACGTAGGATGCGGGGGTTCCGGCATGGATCAATCGATCCCCGTCGTATACTCCTGCGTTTTTCGTCCGGAAGGTTCCCGCGTCCTTGCGCAGGCCTTCCATCATGACGCCGTGGGCCTCGAGGAGGTCGTCCATGTTGCGCGGATCCCAGTTGCCGAGCAAGTCGTATGCTCGTTTGGCATTCCGGACCTCCCGGATATCGTCGGGCGGACCGAAGACGCGCCGGCCGTCGATGATATCGGTCACCTGCTCCATTGTGAGCGTGTTCTGCTCGATAGCCAGAGAAGAGTGTATGGTTTTGATACGCAGCTCGCGATGGAGGACGGGCGAGGAGGACAGCGCGGAGTCGGGTGCGAGCCGTCCCACCATCTCGGCGATATCCAAGGCGGTTGCAGTAATCTTGTCGGTGGGGTCGAAGGGCGGTTCGTACACCAGAGGCCTCCTCTCGAATATTTTTACCGCCAGTATTTTACCGCCAATGGCGGTAAAAAGAAAGTGCGAGCGTCTTGCTCGTCTTTTTTCCGGTGCGGAGAAGGTTTTTGCATGCGGAAGTCTGGCATCGGCGATCCATGCGCAGACGGCGTGCGCGTCAGTCGATGGGCTGGAGGAGGCCGAGGGCGGCTTTGCGCTCGGCCTCCTCGCGCGCTTGGACGTCGGCGATGACGATGCGCCAGGTGCGGGCGAGCGCGCGGCGCTGCCGGTCGTCGAGCCTGCTCCACAGGTGCTTGCGCGCGAGCAGGTCGATGGTGCGCGCGATGACCCTCCGCTGCCGCTCGCCCTGGGGCGTGGCGGCGGCGAACACGGCCTTTCGGTCGCGGGGGCTGGCCAGGCGCTCCACCCATCCTCTCTCGGCCAGGCCGTCCACCGCCCGTGCGACGCCGACGGCCGTCATCTGCAGCTGCGACGCCAGGTCGCCGATGCGCAGCGGCTCGCCCACCTCGCCGAGGCGCTGCAGCACGCGGCATTCGCTGAGAGACGCGCCGCACGAGGCCTTGAGGGCGCTTTCCATCGCGCGCTTCACCAGTTCCAGCGACACGAGCGCCCGCGAAGCGGCGTAGCGGCCGGCCGTCTCGCCGGGCGGCGGCGCCTCGATGCTCGCGCCGGCTGCGATGGAGGCTTCGAGGATGGTGCGGTGGGCAGCGTCTTCGGTGGGGAACAGGGCGTAGAGGCGCTCGACGAGCGCGTCGTTGGCCTGCGCCACATGGCTTGCTCCGGCGTCGGTGATGCCCACGGTGCGCACGCGCCTATCGCCGTCGCCGGCGCGTCGGCGCGTCGCGTACCCGGCGGCTGCGAGCGCGTTCACGGCCTGCGTCACCACGTTCGGTTTGAGGTCGAGCATCTTTCCGAGGCTGGACTGGTCGATGCCGTCCGGGCCTGCGGACAGCAGCTTCACCAGCACGCGGTACTGCGTCACGCTGAGGCTGCTGGCCTGCGCCAGCCCGCTTTTGAGCGCGCGATGGGTGAGGTCGAACGCGACGAAGAACGTCGAGTCGAGAGAAAGGTCGCGCTCGGTTTCGATCCCGCCCATGCTCAACCCCCTCCTTTTTTCGCGCGCTCTGCAGTTCGTTCATCGGTGAAACGATATTGTAGCGCGAGCATGAGCGGTTCGGGGAAAACCCATCAGAGCGCCACTTCGCCGTCGCCGAAGGCAAAGCAGCGACGAGGGACGAACGCGCATGCGTCCGAGCAGCAAGCCTTTCCTTCGCATGCACGTTTTTGTCAAGCATGTACGGGCATTCCGACCCGTTTTCCTTGTCAAAAGCGTGCATGTAGGCAATACGCCGTTCGTGCACGGCGGCGCTCTCGCGCGCGAGGATGCCCTTTTCCGGCGACTGCGCGCTTAGCGGCGCGCGCGCCAGCGTCCGATGGCCTTCGCGATTTCGGTCTGCACGACGGACAGCAGGGCGAAGCCCACCACGAGCGCCCACTGACCGAGGTCCATCGTCGTGCCGCCGAACGCGTCGATGAAGGGCGGCACCAGCAGCACGACCAGCATGAGCGCGATGCTGGCCGCCGCGGCGAGCCCCAGCTGGCGGTTGCGGGCGCCCTCGCGGTCCCAGACGGGGTCGGTGGCGGAGCGCTGGTTCAGGGAGCGCAGCACCTGGGAGAATCCCAGCACGCCGAACGCCATCGTGCAGCCCAGCTCGTAGCTGCCCGCGTTCTGGCCGATCACGAAGGCGACCAGCGCGAGCGCCGCGATGAACACGCCCTGAAAGATAACGCGGCGCGCTAGCGGGCCGTCCAGCAGGTTGTTCACGCGCATGGGCGGATGCTCCATGATGTGGCGGCTGGCGGGCTCCACGCCCAGCGCGAGCGCGGGCAGCGAGGCGGTTGCCAGGTTCACCCACAGGATCATGACGGCGGTGAGCGGCGCGTTCCAGTTCAAGGCCACGGCGGTGAGCAGTACCACGATCTGAGCCACGTTGTCGGCCACGAGGAAGGAGACCACCTTCTGGATGTTGCGGAACACCCGGCGGCCCTCGCGCACGGCGTAGACGATGGTGGTGAAGCGGTCGTCCATGAGGATCATGTCGGAGGCGTCCTTCGCCACGTCGGTGCCCGTGATGCCCATGGCCACGCCGATGTCGGCGGCTTTGAGCGCGGGCGCGTCGTTCACGCCGTCGCCCGTCATGGCGCACACCTCGCCGGCATGCTGCAGCGCGCGCACGATGCGCAGCTTGTGCAGGGGCGACACGCGGGCGAACACCGAGGTGTTGCGGGCCGCCTCGTCGAGCGCCGCGTCGTCCATCTCGTCGAGCTCGGCGCCTGTGACCACGAGGTCGCCGGGGCGGAAGATGTCCAGCTCGCGGCCGATGGCGCGCGCGGTGGAGGCGTGGTCGCCCGTGATCATGACGGTGCGCACGCCGGCGGTGCGGCAGGTTTCCACGGCCTGGCGCACGTCGGGCCGCGGCGGGTCCATCATGCCGACGAGGCCGATGAGCACGAGATCGCGTTCGATGTCCTCGACGTCGCCGGGCACGCCGGGCAGGGCGCGGGTGGCGAATGCCAGCACGCGCAGCGCCTCGTCCGAGAGCCGTTGCGCCACGGCCAGCGCGCGGGCGCGATCCTCGTCGGTCATCGGCCGCGGGCCGTTCTCGTCCATGATGAAGGCGCAGCGGGGCAGCAGCGAATCGATCGCGCCCTTCACGGCGGCCACGATCTCGCCGTCGCGCTCGTGCACGGTGGACATGCGCTTGCGGTCGGAGTCGAAGGGGCGCTCGGCCAGGCGCGGGTAGGTCGAGCGCAGCGCGGTCGGGTCGATGCCGTTGTCGCGCGCCAGCACCAGCAGCGCGCCCTCGGTGGGGTCGCCGATGAACGCCTGCGCCCCCGACGCGCCCTCCTCGGCGGGCGCGAACGCGGCGTCGTTGCACAGCACGGCGGCGAATGCGAGGTAGCCGAACAGGTCGGGGTGCTCCTCGAGCGCTTCGGCGGGCTCGAGCGCCTCGTCGCGGTCGAGGTCGGGGCCCAGCGACACGCGCACGACGCTCATGCGGTTCTCGGTGAGGGTGCCCGTCTTGTCCGTGCAGATGACGGTGGCGCCGCCCAGCGTCTCGACGGCCGGCAGGCGGCGCACGAGCGCCTCGTGGCGGGCCATGCGCTGCACGCCCAGCGCCATGGTGATGGTGGCGGTGGCGGGCAGGCTCTCGGGGATCACCGAGATGGCCAGCGACACGGCCAGCAGCAGCAAGGGAGCGAACGGGCGGCCGTAGGCCAGGCCGACGGCAAGCACGGCCAGCGCCGCCGCTACGCCCACGATGGTGAGGATCTTGCCGAACGAGGCCAGCTTGCGCTTGATGGGCGTGTCCAGCTCCTCGTCGCCTTCCAGCATGCCGGCGATGTGCCCGACCTCGGTTCCCATGCCCGTGGCCACCACGATGCCCGCCCCGCGTCCCGCGGTGACGATGGCGGTGGCGAACGCCATGTTCGACCGGTCTCCCAGCGGCGCGCCGGGCAGAACCACGGCGGAGGCGTCCTTCTCGACGGGCACCGACTCGCCCGTGAGCGCGGCTTCCTGCATGCGCAGCCCGGCCGCCTCGACGAGTCGCAGGTCGGCGGGCGCCATGCTGCCGTCGCCCAGCTGCACGAGGTCGCCCGGCACGAGGTCGCGCGCGGGCACCACCATCTCCATGCCGTCGCGGACGACGCGCGCCTCGGGCGCGCTCATCGATCTTAGCGCTTCGAGCGAGGACTGCGCCTTGCGCTCCTGCACGATGCCGATGACCGCGTTCACCACCACGATGGCGAAGATGATGCCGGCTTCGGCCCATTCCTGCAGAAGCGCCGACAGCACGGCCGCCACGAGGAGGATGAGGATCATGGGGTCGGTCAGCTGCTCGCGCGCCATCTGCGCCAGCGTGCGCGGCGGCTTCGCGTTCAGCTCGTTGGGGCCCGTCTCGGCGAGGCGGCGCGCGGCCTCGAGCTCGCTCAGCCCTTCGAGCGAGGAGTCGAGCTCGAGGAGGACGTCGGAAAGGGGCTCCGCCTGCCAGGGTCGGGATGCGGGCGGTTTGACGGGTGCTTGAGTGTTCGGCATGGAGCTTCCTTTGCGCGGTCGTTGCGACGGTGTTCGCTTCCACGATACCCGTCCGCGGCTCGCGTCGATCGAACCGTCACGAGCCGGTTGCCGATCGGACGGTCGATCGTTCGGAGGGCATTCCCCGTCCCGTCGGTCGGCGCGGCGCGACGTCCTCTCGCCGCGCTCGGGCGCTTTCCGTTAGAATGGTGGTCTCCGAAGGAAAGGAAGCCCCGTGACCGCGAACCTCCGACTCGACCGTCTCCCGCGCACCGTGGAGCTGGCGCGCGCCGCCGACGGCGCCGCGACGCTCGCCTACGTCGACCAGCGCCTGTTGCCCGGCAAGCTCGCGATCGAGCGAACCGCGGATTGGGGGGCGGTGGTGGACGCGATCAAGACGCTCGCGGTGCGCGGCGCGCCCGCCATCGGCGTGGCGGGCGCCGCTGCCGTGGCGCTTTGGGCTCGGGAGGCCGCCGGCGGCGACACGGGCGCGGGCGAGGTTTCCGCATACCGCGCCGCGCTCGAGCGGACGGCCGAGGAGATCGCCTGCGCGCGCCCGACCGCGGTGAACCTGCGCTGGGCGGTCGAGCGCGTGCTGGGCCGCGCGCGTGTTGCGCTCGACGGGGGCGCGGCTCCTGCGGCCGTGGCCGACGCCCTGTTCGCGGAGGCGAAGCGCATGGAGGCCGAGGACGAAGCCGCGAACCGCGCCATCGGCGCGCACGGAGCCGCGCTGCTGCGGCAGGGCAGCCGCGTGCTCACGCACTGCAACGCCGGAAGCCTGGCGACGGCGTTCTACGGCACGGCGCTCGGCGTGGTATACGCCGCGGCCGAGCAGGGCAAGATCGAGCGCGTGTACGCCGACGAGACGCGCCCGGTGGGGCAGGGCGCGCGCCTCACGTCGTGGGAGCTGGCGCGCGCGGGCGTTCCCTGCACGCTCGTCTGCGACAACATGGCCGCAAGCCTCATGGCTAAAGGAGAGGTGGACGCCGTGATCGTGGGAGCCGACCGCATCGCCGCCAACGGAGACGCGGCGAACAAGATCGGCACGTACGGCGTGGCCGTGCTCGCCCGCCATCACGGCATCCCGTTCTACGTGGCCGCGCCCATCTCCACCATCGACCCTGCGATCGCGGACGGCTCGGGCATCCCCATCGAAGAGCGCGATGCCTCCGAGGTCCTGCCCGTCGCGATCGAGGGCGTCGACGTGTGGAACCCGGCCTTCGACGTGACGCCGGCCGGCCTCATCACGCGCATCGTCACGGAGCGCGGCGCGTTCGAGCCGGATAAGTTGGTATACTGATCCTGCAGGTCGCCGACGGACGGGCGACGGAAAAGGAGGGCCTTATGCGCATCATCCATCGCGAGGACCAAGAGCAGCGCGAGCACGTGGAGCTTTCCTGCGACGCGGCGTTCGCCGACGAGAGCGACGGCCGCGACCGATCCGCCGAGCCCGACATCCTGCGCACCGACTACCAGCGCGACCGCGATAAGATCCTCCACACGAAGTCCTTCCGCCGCCTGTCGCACAAGACACAGGTGTTCCTGGCCGCCGAGGGCGACCACTTCCGCACCCGTCTCACGCACACGCTGGAGGTGGCGCAGATCGCCCGCACCATCGCCCGCGCGCTGGGGCTGAACGAGGATCTCGCCGAGGCCATCTCGCTCGGCCACGACCTGGGGCACACGCCCTTCGGGCATACGGGGGAGGAGGCGCTCGCGCGCTGCCTGGCGCGCCACAAGGGGATCGACCCGGCATCGCCCGAGGCGGAGGCGCTCTACCGCCACAACGAGCAGAGCCTGCGCGTGGTCGAGCGCATCGAGAACGGCGGCAAGGGACTGAATCTCACGTCCGAGGTGCGCGACGGCATCCTCAACCACACCGGCGACCTGCGCGCCGAGACGCTGGAGGGGCGCATCGTGGGCACGGCCGACCGCATCGCGTACGTCAACCACGACATCGACGACGCCATCCGCGCGGGCATCCTGCGCGAGGTCGACCTGCCGGCGTCGACGCACGCCATGCTGGGCCCCGACCATTCGTCGCGCATCGAGACGCTCGTGCTCGACATGGTGGAGACGTCGGCCGCCGTCGACGACATCCGCATGAGCGACGCGGTGTGGAACGCCATGATGGAGCTGCGGTCGTTCCTGTTCGAGCGCGTGTACAGCGCCCCTGCCGTCACCGACGAGGTGGCGAAGGCGACGCACCTCGTGGACGACCTGTTCGACTACTACGTGGCGCACACGGGCGAAGTTCCGCAGGAGTACCGCGCCATCTCCGAGGGCGACGACCTGCGCGCCGTCACCGACTTCATCGCCGGCATGACCGACCGCTACGCCAAGAACCTCTACCAAAGGCTGTTCATCCCCAACGCGCTGCATTACTAGGTTCCCTCGGCCTAAGGACATTTCTTCGTTGCGCGGGTGCACAAGAATTGTATAATCGTCTAACTATGCTTTCCGGGGATCACATCAGGCAATCGTTTTCGGCGGCGCTGCCCATCATGCTGGGCTACGTCGCCATCGGCATACCCTGCGGCATCCTGAGCGCTTCCATCGGCATGAACGAGCTGCAGGTGTTCCTGCTGTCGGCCGTGTTCTACTCGGGCGCGGGCCAGTTCATGATCCCGAACATGTGGCTGGCCGGCTCGCCGCTCGCGTCCATCATCGCCAGCGTGTCGCTGGTGAACACACGCCAGATGCTGTACTCGGCCTCGTTCGCGCCGCGCTGCGAGCGTGTGAAGAAACGCCTCGCGTTTCTGTTCGCGGCTACGGTGACCGACGAAAGCTACGGTGTGAACACGGCGAAGTTCGAGGAGGGCGGCTGGTCGGTTGGCCGCGCCACGCTCGTGAACCTTTTCTCGCAAAGCTCGTGGGCGCTGTCGAACGTGGCCGGCGTGCTCGTGGGCAACGCCGTGGGCATCCCGCTGGCCATAGCCTCCTTCGCCATGACGTCCATCTTCATCTGCCTGCTCGTCACGCAGAAGGTGACGCCGGCCAACGTGGTGGCTGCGGCGTTCGCCATCCTGGGCGTGTACACATGCAAGACCATCGGGCTTTCGGGCCCCGCCATACTCGTGGGCGCGCTCGTGGGCGTGATGGCGGCGCTGCTGTTCACGTGGGCGAAGGAGCGCGGCTGATGGAACCGATGGGCTGGGGCGATTACTTCATCGTGCTGGGGTGCTGCGCAATCACCATGCTGGTCTGCCGCGTGGTGCCGCTGTTCGTTCTCAAGGGCAAGGAACTGCCGGAAGGGGTCGGGCAGGCGCTCGGCTTCATTCCGCCGGCCGCGTTCGCCGCGCTCGTCGCGAACGACCTTTTGACGCCCGGCATGTTCGACGCAGGCCTGTGGCCGGCAGCCGCGCCCCTGGTCGCCGCGCTTGCGGTGGCGCTCGTCGCCTGGAAGACGAAATCGCTTCTGTGGTGCGCCGTCTCGGGTGTGGCCGCGTACGCGCTGCTCATGCTCCTGTAGAGGCCGTGCGCATCGGAAGACCGGGCCGGAAGCGCGGCGGAATTCGGCATTATGCGTGGAGAGCCCAAGTTTTTGCGCATGTGCCCAGGTTTTTCCTTGCAGTACCGTTCCGTTGACGGTATACTATCCAATCGTGTCTTTACTAGACGACATGCAATTAGGTTTCATTGAATATATAAGAAGGAACGGGTCATGGATATCATTCGCGCCATCGAACAGCAGCAGATCAAGCAGGACGTCCCCGAGTTCAACGTCGGCGACAACGTGAAGGTTCACTACCGCATCACCGAGGGCAACCGCGAGCGTATCCAGGTGTTCCAGGGCGATGTCATCCGTCGCCAGGGCGCTTCGAATCGCGAGACGTTCACCGTTCGCAAGATCAGCTTCTCCATCGGCGTGGAGCGCACCTTCCCCGTGCACTCCCCGAAGATCGAGCGCATCGAGGTCGTGCGTCAGGGCGATGTGCGCCGCGCCAAGCTGTACTACCTGCGCAAGAAGGTGGGCAAGGCCGCGAAGATCAAGGAGAAGGCGTACCGCTAGGCCTTCTATACGCTTCAGATTTGCAGGAACCCCCGCCGTCCTTCCGGACGGCGGGGGTTCTTTTTTGCAGGGACGGGCGAGGCCGCGCAGCGCCTTTCTGGTATCATGGTCGGTCGAAGAAGAGCATGTCGAGGGGGATTCATGGGACCGACCGTCGCCGATATCAAGCAACGCCTGCACGAAGCCGACGAGCGCGAGTTCGCGGTGCTCGAGCGCTCGCTCGTGGCCGACGCGCGCAAGGGCGTGCGCGACGCCGTGGAGCGGGCTCGGGCGCGTCTGGCGGCCGAGGCGGCGGAACGGCAGCGTCTGGCGTCGCTGTACGCGTTCGAGCGCGCGCTGGCCGCAGAGCGCGGCGACGGCGTGATCGTAGGGCTCGACGAGGTGGGGCGCGGGCCGCTCGCCGGGCCTTTGGCCGTGGGCGCGGTGGTGCTGCCCTCCGAGCCGTTCATTGAGGGCCTCAACGACTCCAAGCAGGTGAAGCCCGAGGCGCGCGAGCGCATCGCCGTGCAGGTGAAGGCCGTGGCCGTGGCTTGGACGGTCGAGTACGTGGAGGCGTCCGACATCGACGCTTGCGGTATGACGGCCTCGCTCGCGCTGGCGTTCCGACGCGCGATCAGACGCATCGAGGAAGCGGGCGTGCGCCCCGACGTGGTGTTGCTCGACGGCAACCCGATGCGCCTCGACGAGCGCGAGGTGAACGTGGTGAAGGGCGACGGGAAGTGCGCCTCGATCGCCGCCGCCTCCATCGTGGCGAAGGTAGAGCGCGATGCGCTCATGTGCCGCTACGCCGAGGAGTACCCCGAATACGGCTTCGACGCCTGCAAGGGCTACGCGAGCGCGGCCCATATCGAGGCCATCAAGCGCTACGGTCTCACGCCCATCCATCGCGCGACGTTCTGCACGGCCTTCACGCAACCTGCCCTGTTCTAGCGCCTCCGCGTCCTTCCACACGTTTCCACCGCTGCGTTTTCCACGCTTGCGAGCCGTTCGGCGCGCCTTCGGGTGCAAGCTGGACGGCTTTTCCATCTGCGGCTTCTATTCGGTGCGGAATCTGCGTCGAAAGCGCATGGACGATACGTTCGATCCGCGTTGGAAACGGAGGCAAGGCGCGTGTCATCCGCATGGAAACGGCGTGTCTTTCCGGGAAGGTTTCGCGGTGCGTTTCGCTGGATACGTGCCATCGCCGCGTAAGACGGCATCCTTATCATGGAACCACAGACGAAAGGGGCGTGGTGTCATGTATCAGGATACGGCGGCAACGATCGAATGGCAGGACGGCGAGCAGGCGACGTGCGGAAAGAAGGCCGGCGCGGGCGAGCGGCGAGGAGTAGGCTCGGGGGCCAAGCGGCGTGCGAAACGGGGCGAACGGGCGCAGGATCGCGAGAAGACGGCGGGGGAGCGCAACGCGGAGCTGGGGCGTAGAGGCGAGGACGCCGCCGCTCGCTTTCTCGACCGGCGCGGCTACGAGATCGTCGAGCGCAACTGGACGTGCGCGGCGGGTGAGGCCGACATCATCGCGCGCGACGGCGACAGCGTCGTGTTCGTGGAGGTGAAGACCAGGTCGAGCTGCGACTGCGGCATGCCGGCGGAAGCGGTGGACGAGGCCAAGCGCGACCGCTACGAGCGCATCGCGGCGCTGTTCCTGCAAGGCTTCGACGTGGTGGACGTGCCGGTGCGCTTCGACATCGTGTCCATCGTGGCGATCTCGCCCGACCGCGCGATGATCCGCCACCACATCAACGCGTTCTCGGGCCGATGAGCGTGCGGGGGCAGTGCGTCGTGCGGTCCGCGACGCTGCGCGGCGTGGAAGCCGTTCCGGTCGACGTCGAGGTGGTCATGGCGAACGGGATTCCCGGCTTCTCCATCGTCGGCTTGGCCGACGCCTCCGTGCAGGAATCGCGCGAGCGGGTGAAGGCGGCGCTGCGCTCGTGCGGCTTCTCGCTGCCGGCCAGCAAGGTGGTGGTGAACCTGGCACCGGGCGTCTTGCGCAAGACGGGGTCGGGGTTCGACCTGCCCATCGCGGCGGGCATCCTGTGCGCTTCGGGGCAGTTAGACCCGCGTGCGGTGCGCGGCCAGCTGTTCGTGGGCGAGCTGTCGCTCGAGGGGGCGGTGCGCCCGGTGGCCGGGCTGCTGGCTTACGCGCTGTGCGCGCAACGGTTGGGCGTCGACCTCGTATGCGCGCCGGTCGACCAGGGTTTCGTCGCGCTCGACGGGTTGGTGCGCCGTGCGGCGAAGTCGCTGGCGGGGTTCAGGACGGGCCCGTTCCCGGCCGTGGCCGACGCGGCGAAGCCGAGCAGTGCGCCCGCGCTTGACTTCCGGGACATCGCCGGCCACGACATGGCGAAGCGCGCCTTGCAGATCGCGGCGGCGGGCGGCCACGGCGTGCTGATGACGGGACCGCCCGGTTCGGGCAAGACCATGCTCGCGTCGAGGCTGCCGTCCATCCTGCCGCCGCTGTCGGAGGCCGAGGCCATCGAGACGGCGGTGGTGCACTCGGTCGCCGGCGAGGAGGTGGAACCGATCCTGGGCGGGGTGCGGCCGTTTCGCAGCCCGCACCACTCGGCCACGTTGGCGGGGCTGGTCGGCGGCGGCTCACCCTTGCGTCCCGGCGAGATATCGCTCGCGAACAACGGCGTGCTGTTCCTCGACGAGCTCGCCGAGTTCAGCCCGTCTGTTCTTCAGGGCATCCGCCAGCCGCTGGAGTCGGGGCGGGTCACCCTCACGCGCGCCGACGGCAACGTCGACTTCCCGGCGCGGTTCATGCTGGTGGCGGCCACCAACCCGTGCCCCTGTGGCTACTACGGCGACGAGGAGGAGCCGTGCACGTGCACGCACCGGCAGATGCAGCTCTACCGCAACCGCATCGGCGGACCCATCATGGACCGCATCGACGTGCATATCGCGGTGCGCAGGATCCCGCCCGGCGAGGTGCTGGCCACCGGGCACGGCACGAGCTCCGAGGAGCTGCGCCGCGATGTGCTGCGCGCGCGGGAGTTCGCGTCGTGGCGGCGCGCGCGAAACGGGGAGGACGACAAGGCGCTCACGTCGGAGGCGCTTGTTCGGGCCTGCGCGCTGACGACGCAGGACGAGGGCTTCCTCGAGGGCGCGGCGAAGGCGGGGCGCCTGAGCGGCCGCGCCATCATGCGCACGCTCGCGCTCGCGCGCACGATAGCCGACATGGAGGAGAGCGCCCGCGTGGAGCGCAGCCATCTGTGCGAGGCCATCGGCTTCCGCCTGCGCGAGGGGGAATCGTGAGCGCGCTCGCTGGCGAGCGCACGGTGCTCGCGCGCGGCGGAGAAGGCTTCCCTTCTGCGCTGGAAAGCGTGGCGCAGCCGCCGGATCGGCTGTACGTGGTAGGCGATCCTTTCGCGCTCCAGGAGGGCATCGCCATCGTGGGCGCGCGCAGGGCCACGCCGTACGGGCGCGGGTGCGCCAAGCGCTTCGCGGCCTTGGCCGCCCGGCGCGGCATCGTAGTGGTGTCGGGCGGGGCGCGCGGCTGCGACGCGGCGGCGCATGCGGCCGCGCTGGAGGAGGGCGGGCGCACGGTGGCGTTTCTGGGCGGCGGGTGCGACCGGCTGTACCCCGCCGAGCACGAGGGGCTGTTCCAGCGCATCGTCGACGAGGGCGGAGCGGTGGTCTCCGAGCACGCGTGGGACGAGGACCCCAAGCCGTACCGTTTCCGCCTGCGCAACCGCCTCATCGCCGGGCTCGCCCGCGCCACGCTCATCGTGGAGGCGGGACTGCCGTCGGGAACCTTCTCCACGGCCGACGAGGCGCTGGCGGCGAACCGCGACGTGCTTGTGGTGCCCGGCGCCATAACGGCCGTGTCCTCGCGCGGCGCGAACCGCCTCATCTACCAGGGCGCGACGCCCGTCATCGATGACGAGACGTTCGAGGATGCGCTGTTCTCGCTGTTCGGATGCCTGAAGCAGGAGACCGTCCCTTCCGTCGAGCGCACCGGTGCGCCGCGTGCGGACGAGCCGTCGAACCCGGTGGCGGACGCGCTGCGCGCCGAGCCGCTGAGCATGGAGCAGCTCTACGCGATCGCCGCCTCATCGTGCGGCGGGGAGGATGCGCGATCCTGGCTCATGGAGCGCCTCGTCGAAGCCGAGCTCGCCGGCACCGTCGCCCGCCACCCCGACGGCCGCTGGGGTCCGGCGGTGAGATGAGAGAGGAGGAGCGCGATGACGACGTTATCCATGTTCTACGGCATCGTGATCATTATGTATAATGAGGCGGACGGCAGGCACCATACGCCTCATATCCATGCTTGGTTCGCGGAATTCGAATGCTCTATCGATTTCGAAGGCAGGGTTTTCGACGGCCGTTTCCCTCCTCGAAAGCTCGCGTTGCTCCGAGCATGGATCGTGCTTCATCAAGAGGAGCTGGAGGCCGATTGGAAGCTCATGAGCGAGGGGCTTGCCGCATTTCGGATCGATCCTTTGCGATAGGCGGTGGTAGCATGTGGTATCCGGTGCTCGATGAAGAGCGCGGGATGGTGATGAACAAAAGCCAACCCGATCTGGTTGAGGTCGTTGCCGAAGGAGGCTGCCTTCTGCTGCTGGAGTTTGAAACGGGCGAGCTTCGCCGGCTCGACGTCTCGTCGTTCCTCAAACGCGGAGGCGCGTATGAACGGCTGCGGGACGACGAGTATTTGAAGCTCGTTCGGATCATCGACGGCGGGATGGCGCTTGGATGGCCGGACGGCCAGGAAGTGTATCCGGAGGCCCTGTTCGCGATGAGCGAGCGCGTTCGGTAAGAAACGCGCGTAGTTTCGAGGGTTTCCGGATGCGCTGGAGCCTGTGTTTTGCTATCCTAGTCGGCATGTCTCAATCAGTAACCATAGTAGGGGCCGGGCTCGCTGGGAGCGAGGCGGCCTTGCAGCTCGCCGATCGTGGCGTGCGGGTCCGTTTGGTCGAAATGCGCCCGAAGACGCCCACGCTCGTTCATGTCACGGGATGCTGCGCCGAACTCGTGTGCTCGAACTCCCTGAAAAGCGAGAAGCCCGACAGCGCGGCCGGCATGCTGAAGCGCGAGTTGGCCGAGCTGGGATCGCAGCTGTACGCCCAGGCCAAGCTGCATGCCGTGCCCGCAGGCGGTGCGCTGGCCGTCGACCGGACGGCGTTCGCCGAGGCGGTGACCGCGCTCGTGGAGGCGCATCCGCTCATCGATCTCGTGCACGAGGAGGTCGTCGACCTCGTTCAAGCCGCCGAGGGCGCCGATGCGCTCGTGGTGGCCGCAGGGCCGCTCGCGTCCGACGCGCTGGCCGCGTCGCTTTCCCGGCTCGCCGGCGAAGAGCACCTGGCCTTCTACGACGCCGCCGCCCCTATCGTCATGGCCGATTCGCTCGACTACGCGAAGCTGTTCCGCCAGAGCCGCTACGAGGACGCCGCCGCCGATGCGGGCGACTACCTGAACGCGCCGTTCTCGCGCGAGGAGTACGACGCCTTTGTCGACGAGCTCGTGGGCGCCGAGCGCGTGATCCGCCGCGACTTCGAGACGCGCGACTTGTTCCAGGCGTGCCAGCCGATCGAGGAGATCGCCCGCAAGGGACACGACGCGCCTCGCTTCGGCACGCTCAAGCCGGTGGGGCTCACCGACCCGCGCACGGGGCATCGCCCATGGGCCGCGCTGCAGCTGCGTGCCGAGGACGCGCACGGTTCCAGCTACAACCTCGTGGGGTTCCAGACGAACCTCACCTTCCCTGAGCAGCGCCGCGTGTTCCGCCTCATCCCCGGGCTCGAGAACGCCGAGTTCGCGCGCTACGGCGTGATGCACCGCAACACGTTCGTGGACGCGCCGCGCCTGCTGGACGAAAGCCTGCGCTTGCGCTCGCCTGAGGCGGAGCGCCTCGGGGTTCCGGTGCACCTTGCCGGTCAGATCGCGGGCACCGAAGGGTACTGCGAGGCTATCCGCTCGGGGCTCCACGTCGCCTTCGCCGTGGCCGCTGAGCTTCGCGGCGCGCAGGCGCCCGCGCTCCCGCGCGAGACGGCGTTCGGCGCGCTTCTGGCTTACGCCACCGATCCCGCCGTCAAGGACTACCAACCCATGCACGTGAACTTCGGCATCCTGCCCCCGTTCGAGCAGCGCATCCGCAACAAGCGCGACCGCTACGCCGCCTACGCCGAGCGCGGCGCCGAGGCGCTCGCGGCATACAAGGCCGAGCTGGCCGCGCGCGGCCTCGCGCCCGACGCGGGCGGCTGGCCGGAGGCATCCTCATGACTGCAGACGGTGCCTCGTCGTCCCTGCGCGTCGACCCTCTCGACTGCGATCCGCGCATCGTCGAGCTGATCGACGCGTTTTGCCACGCCATGCGCGTGGAGCGCAACGCCTCGGTGCACACGTTGCGCGCCTACCGCATCGATCTTATGGACTTCGCGCGTTGGGCGTGCCGCGAGCGCATCGACATCCTCGCTGCCACGCATCGCCAGTTGCGCCGTTACCTGGGCGAGCTCGACCGCGCACAGTACTCGCGCACCACGGTGAACCGCCGCCTGTCGGCGCTGCGCAGCTTCTTCCGCTGGCTCAACGTCACCGGCATCGCCGACGAGGACCCCGCGAGCATTCTGCAGGGGCCCAAACAGCCGAAGAGCCTGCCGCACGTCATCCGGGCGTCGGACATGGTGAAGCTGCTGACGGTGTACGGCAAGCGCGACGCGGCCGGGCGCGAGCGCGAGCAGTCGTCCGTGGATGCGCGGAACCTCGCTCTGCTGGAATTCCTGTACGCATGCGGCGCCCGCGTGTCCGAGGCGTCCGGTCTGCTTGCGGCCAACGTGGATTTCGGAAGCGGGCAGGTGAAGGTGTTCGGCAAGGGGTCGAAGGAGCGCATCGTGCCGTTGCACGACATGGCCGTGTCGTCCATGCGCGCCTATGCCACGTGGGCCCGCCCGCTGATCCTGCGCGACCGCACCTGCGACTACTTCTTCGTGTCCACGCGCGGCAACCGCATGGGCACCGACGCCATCCGCAAGATGTTCAAGGACGCGCTGCGCCAGGCAGGTCTGGACGAGTCGCTCTCGCCGCACGATATGCGCCATACCTTCGCCACCGATCTGCTGGACGGGGGCGCCGACCTGCGCAGCGTCCAGGAGATGCTGGGACATGCCAGCCTGTCCACCACGCAGATCTACACCCATCTTTCCCCCGGCCGCCTCAAGCAGGTGCACGCCCGCACCCACCCCCGAGGATAGAGCACCGTGTCGAACCACCCGTCCCTTTGACACGCTTTCCGTCCCCTGGTGCGCGCTTTTCCGGTTCCCGGCCGGTTGCGGAGCTGTGACCGCTTCCTGACGGTCGCCGCGCGCCGCGCAGCCTTCCCGCCTGTTCCTCCACAATCGGGTGCATTCGTCGTGCATGTTCGCGATGTGCGCGTTGCGCACCGACCATAAGGAGGTTTCCATGAGCAAGAAGAAGATGCGGGCGTTCGCCGGCGCGATGGCCGTCGTGCTCGCTTTCGTACCGTTTTTGAGCGGCTGCGCGGCCAACGACGCCGAGGACAACCCGCAGGCCCAGCAAGAGCTGAACGCCGACGAGCAATCGCGCAACGAGGCCGAGGGCTCCATCGGCGAGACCGTGCAATACGGTCAGGTCATGGCTATGAACGGTTCTACGGCCACGGTTGTGGTAGGCACCCTCGCCAATGCGAACGACGGCAGCGGCTCGCAGGCTTTCAACGCGGGTCAGGACGAGATAACCTTCGACGAGGGAGACGTTTCCATCGTCGATGAATCGGGCGCCGAACTCGAGGGCCGCACCCTTTCCGCCGACGACGTCATCGTCATGCGCGGCACGGGATCGGGCACCGACTTCAAGCCCACGACCATCGAGATCCTCGACGTTGCAGGCGCGGGAACGAATGCCGACGATGCTCGCGTTCCCCAGGGCGTCAAGTAGCGCGTCGACGCCGCGCCGCAGGCCGATATCGCGCTATGGAGAACGTCGGCGCGCCCTTGCCCCCGTCGAGTTCGAGCCTATAATGTTCAGATGCCCGCGCGCGGCCTCCGCGTCGCGGGCGTTCGGATACAAGGCGCATCGAAGGAGCATGGCATGCAGCTGCTGAAGGTTTCGACCGACAAACTTCTGCTCGTCGCCGGCATCGTGTGGCTCATTGCCGGCGCGAACATCGTGAACATCGGTCTTTCGGCTTTCCTGGACGAGACCGGGTGGCTGTTCTGGGTCTTGATAGGGGGGACCCTCCTCATATTCGTGCTGTTCCATATCTTCGTGTTCACCAAGATGGTTGGCAAGCATGCGAGCAGGATCAGGGGCTACGAGGAAGACAAAACCCACCTGTTCAAGTTCTTCGATAAAAAGGGCTACATCATGATGGCCATCATGATGGGCGGCGGTATCGCCTTGCGCGCATCGGGCGTCGTGCCCGAGTGGTTCATCGCGTTCTTCTATACGGGGTTGGGCGCTGCGTTGGCGGTTGCGGGCGTCAGCTTCATACTGCGTTACTTCAAAAGCTCGAAGCCTGCGTGTCCGGCGATGCCCGGCACGTACACCAAACATCATAAGGAATAGCTTCGGGGCGGCAACGAAACGGTTACGCCTCGCCGACGGAAGCGCTTCGCTGCGTACCATGGGGAGGTATCGAAGTCGAGGGAGCCGTCTTATGCGGACGGTGTGAGGAGGGCGAATGGCACGGATATTCGTCGTGGAAGACGACGCGTCGTTGCGCGAGGAGCTTATGCGCCTGCTCGAACTGCAGGGTCATACCGCGCTGACCGGCACCGCCTTCGACCGCATCGTGGACGATGTTTTGGCGGCTGCGCCCGACTGCGTGATCCTCGACCTCAAGCTTCCCGGCACGGGCGGCCATACGGTCTGCCGCGATCTCAGGCGCTCGAGTCAAGTGCCCGTCATCATGCTCACGTCGTCCGACAGCGAGTTCGACGAGGTTCTGAGCATGAACCTCGGCGCCGATGACTACGTCACGAAGCCTTACAACCCAGCCGTGCTTCTTGCGCGCATCCAATCGGTTCTGCGCCGTACGCAGCGTACCGAGCCGCCGACGCGTATCGAGCATCGAGGCGTGGTGCTGGACGTGGCGCGCGGGCGGGTGGAGCACGGCGGACGTTCCGTCGACCTGACGCGCAACGAGCTGAAGATCCTCCACATGCTCATGGCGAATCACGACACCATCATCTCGCGCCAGGAGCTGATGGTGGAGCTGTGGCAGTCCGATGCGTTCATCGACGACAATACGCTGACCGTCAACATCAACCGTTTGCGCAAGAGCCTGGCGAGTATCGGCGTGCCCGACGACTTCCTCGTCACGCGCCGCGGGCAGGGATACGTGGTGTGATGCGCGCGCCCCGACGACTCCGGGGGTGCCGTGCGCGATGAGCCCAGCAGCCTTTCTCAGGGATCGTGCCCTTTCCGTCGCCGTCGCCATCGTGTGCGCGATCGCGATCGGCTCCGTGGTCGCCGTGCTCGGTGCCGGTCCGGACGCCTCGGTGCTGGCGGCATGCATCGTGCTGGCATGCGCGGCCTTCGCCCTGACGGTGGACTACGCGCGTCGTCGCGCGTTTTACCGCGATCTCGAACAGGTGGTGGGAGACCTCGACCGCACCTATTACGCAACGGCGCTCATAGAACCTCCCGACTTCCTGGAAGGACGCCTGGCTTACGAGGCCCTGCAGGCGACGGGGAAGGCCGCCGCCGACGACGTGGCCGCGCACAAGCAGCAAGCCGAAGCCTACCGCGATTACATAGAGCTGTGGATCCACGAGATCAAGACGCCTATCGCCGCGGCGGCGCTCATGGCCTCAGGCTTGCACGGTCCCCAGGCCGCACGGATCAAGGGCGAGCTCGACCGTATCGAGGGCTACGTGGAGCAGGCGTTGTACTATGCGCGCTCCACCTCGCTCGTCCAGGACTATGCCATCCGCGAGACGAGCCTCGCCGAGGCCGTGCGGGAGGCGCTGCGGAAGCATGCGCGCTTCCTCATCGAGCGCGGCGTGGCGCCGACGGTGGACGTGGACGAAGACGTTCGCGTGTTCGCCGACGTGAAGTGGCTCGCTTTCGTCATCGGCCAGCTCGTGGCGAATGCGGGGAAATACGGCGCGAGCACGCTGCGCTTCTCGGTGCGGGAGGAGGGAGCAGGGACCAGCGACGCGCGCACGGTGCTCGAGGTGGCCGACGACGGCTGGGGCGTGCCGGCCGGCGACGTGCCTCGCGTGTTCGAGCGCGCCTTCACCGGCGAGAACGGCAGGCGTGCGGGCTCGTCCACGGGCATGGGGCTGTACCTCGTGGCCGAGCTGTGCGCGAAGATGGGTCTCGCCGTGGCGCTGGCCTCGGAAGAGGGGGAGGGCACGCGCGTGCTGCTGGCGTTCCCGCACGATCGCCGCAAGCTCGACCTGCTGTCGTGAACGGCATGCGCTTCCTCTGCCTTTCGTGCAGCGATAGCGGGAACCGCCGCAGCTGGCACCGCGCGGGATCCTTCGACTCCGGCCTGCGGCCTCCGATCAGGATGACGGCCTGCGGGTTCAGGCCGCGCTGCCTTGCATTTTCGTAAGGTACGCGTCACCCGATTCGATGGCGCCCGGGCGCGCCGCGCCGTAGCATGGTCGAAGACCTGCAAGCGAGGAAGGATACGATCATGACCGAAGTCTACGCGACTCCGCAAACCCAGACGGCGGCGCGCCCCGGAGGCTCGGCTCCGTCTCTCGGCGCCCGTCCCATCCTGTCGGTGCGCCAGATCGAGAAGGTGTACGGCAACCGCGATTCCGTCACCCGGGCCATCAACGACATCAGCTTCGACGTGGCCCCCGGCGAGTTCGTGGGCATCATGGGGCCGTCGGGCTCCGGCAAGACGACGCTGCTGAACTGCGTCGCCACCATCGACACCGTGACGAGCGGGCACATCCTCGTCGACGGGCGCGACATCACGGGCCTGCGCTCCCGCGCGTTGGCGAAGTTCCGTCGCGACGACCTGGGCTTCATCTTCCAGGATTCCAACCTGCTGGACACGCTCACCGGCTTCGAGAACATCGCGCTGGCGCTGACGGTGAAGGGCGAGTCCACCGCCTCCATCAAGCCTCGCGTGCAGGCTATCGCCCGCACGTTGGGCGTGGACGAGGTGCTTGGCAAGTACCCCTACCAGATGTCCGGAGGCCAGAAGCAGCGCATCGCCGCGGCGCGGGCCATGGTCGCCGATCCGAAGCTCGTGCTGGCCGACGAGCCCACGGGCGCGCTCGATTCGCGCAGCGCCACGGTGATGCTGGAGACCCTGTCCATGATGAACGCCGATCTGCATGCCACCATCATGATGGTCACGCACGACTCGTTCGCGGCCTCGTTCGCCAGCCGTATCCTGTTCATCAAGGACGGCGCGGTGTTCAACGAGATCCGCCGCGGCGCCACGAGCCGCGGCGACTTCTTCAACCGCATCATGGAAGTGGTGACGTTCCTGGGCGGTGACGTGCGCGATGCTGGCTAAACTCGCTTTCCGCAACGTTCGGCGCTCGGTACGCGACTACGCTATCTACTTCGTCACGCTCGTGTTCGGCGTGGCGGTGTTCTACGCGTTCAACTCGGTGACCGGCCAGTCCATCCTGTTCGACCTCGAGGATACCGCCACGGCCAGCGTGTTCGAGATGACCGGTCAGATGTTGGGGATGTTCAGCGTGGTCATCGCCTGCGTGCTGGGCTTTCTCGTGCTGTACGCGAACGGGTTCCTCATCCGCCGACGCAAGCAGGAGTTCGGCACCTACCTCATGCTGGGCATGAACCCGTCCAGCGTGTCGGTCATCGTGCTTCTGGAGACGGTGGCGGTGGGCCTCGTTTCGCTGGGCGTGGGCCTGGCCTTGGGCTTCGCGTTGTCGCAAGGGCTGTCGTTCGTCACGGCGGGGCTGTTCAACATCCAGATGGAACAGTACCGATTCGTGTTCTCGACCAACGCCTTCCTGCTGACGCTGGGGTGCTTCGTGCTCATCTTCGCCGTGACGGGGCTGTTCAACACGCTGTCCATCCGGCGCTACAAGCTCATCGACCTCTTGTCGGCCCGCTCGAAGAACGCGCGCTTCCGCGTGCGCAACCCCTGGATCAGCCTCGTCGGCTTCCTCGCGGCCGTCGCCGTGATCGCGTGGTCGTACGTTACGCTCGTCGACAACGGCCTCATGCAGTTCGACGAAGGGTTCTGGCGGGCCACGGCGCTCATGGTGGCGGGCACGTTTTTGTTCTTCTGGTCGCTCGCGGGCTTCGCGCTTGCGGCGATCGAGCGCACGCGCGGCATCTACTTCAAGGGCCTTGCCATGTTCACGACGCGCCAGATCGCCAGCAAGGTGAACACGGCGTTCGTGTCGCTGTCGGTGGTATGCATCATGCTGTTCTTTTCGCTCACGGTGTTCTCCACGGGCATGGGCCTGGCGCGCGCGTTCAGCGGCAACGTCGAGGAGGGCACGCTGTACGACGCCACGCTCACGGCGAACGTGTACCTCAACGCGGGCGGCATCCACGACGAAGAGGCGCTCGCGAGCATGAGCGAGGAGGATCGGGAGTATCAGCGAGTCGCCGACGAGAAGGCCGCCGCCATCGCTGCGGACGCCGAGGCGTACGATTGGGATATCGCCGCGAAGCTGGCGGACGCTTCGCCGACGTGGGACGCGCTGGTGGATCGCTCGGTGCAGGTCGACGTGTACGTGGACGCCGATGAGAGCTATGGCGCGATCATGGATCGCTACGGCAAGGACACGGGCAACGATAAGCAGAACGAGGCGATGCACAGGCAGGGCATCTCGCTGGTCGGGGTCTCGCAGTTCAATGCGCTTGCCGAGCTGACGGGTCGGCCCACGGTGGACGTGGGCGAGGACGGCTACGCCGTGAACAACACGCTCGACGGCATGCAGGGCCTTGCCGAGGCGCTCGCAGGCAAAGGCGAGACCATCCAAGCGGCCGGTCGCACGCTGACGTCGACGGGCGAGCTGCGGCGCCAGCCGTTGGAGGACGCCGCGTTCGCTTCGAGCGGCGCCGAGGCGATCGTCCCCGACTCGGTGATCGCCGACCTGCGCGCCCAGGGCGTTGTGCCCGAGCAGTCCGTGCTCAACCTCATGTACAAGACGAGCCGAACCGAAGGCGACAAGCTGCTCGCGCAGATGCTGGGCGAGGCTTCTCCTCCCAGCGCCGAGGTGGCGGCTTCGGGGTGGAAGTTCGGCCCGAAGCCCTGGCCGGTGACGCTCTCGTTCACAGCCGAGGAGGTGGTCGTCCAGTCGAGCGGCATGAACATGATGATCTCGTACCTGGCACTGTACATCGGCTTCGTGTTCCTTATCGCCACGGCTGCCATTCTGGCCATCCAGCAGCTGTCCGAGACCAGCGACTCGTTGGCGCGCTACCGGGTGCTCGCCGAGATCGGCTGCGACCGCCGTATGATCTTCCGGTCGCTGCGCGCGCAGGTGCTCGTGTACTTCCTCGTTCCTCTCGCTTTGGCCGTGTGCCATACCGTATGCGCCGTCGGCGTCATCAGCGATGCGGTGCTCGCGCAGCTGGGCGTTTCGGTACTCGAGCCCGCGCTGATGACCGGCGTGCTGACAGGCATCGTGTACGGGGCGTATCTCCTGGTCACGCACTTCGCCAGCCGCAGCATCATCCGCGCTTCGCTTGGCAAGAAGCTGTTGGGCTAGGAAGAGGAGCCGGTTGGCGGCCCCGTCGGCTTGCGTCGGGGCCGCCTCCGCATGCTCGTTGTCGCCCGAAAGCCGCGTTTTCAGCGTGAAAACAGCGGCTTTCGGGCGACAACGTGTTTCGGGGGGGGGTGCCGCGCCTCGAACGATGCGCGGTTAGAACGAGAAGAGGTCGCGGACCTGCACGTCGAGGGCGTCGGCGATACGGCCGAGGTCGTCGAGACCCACGCTCACGCGTCCCGACTCGATGCGCCAGATGTGCGATTTGCTGCTGCCGATCATGAGGGCGAGCTTCTGCTGAGACAGGCTCTGCGCCTCCCTTCGCTCGCGAATCGCGCTCCCTAAAAGCACTCTTTTCCTATCAGCATCCATTCGTTCAGATTATTCGGTATAATCCTCAACACGGCTTCATATATGAAGCCGTGTTGAGGATGTGGGAGGAAGTTTGACGGTGCGTAAGCGACCCTGGGCGGTCGAGCCGGGCTTCCTCCTGCGCGAACCGGAGAATCGATGATGAAGATGTTCAAGAAGAAGACGAGGGTTCTGAACGCCGAGCTTCCGCGCCCGCTGCAGCGCAACGCGATGAGCACGCTGTACGCGAACTTGGGGTTCATGAGCTTCGACAAGCCGATGCGCACGATCGTGGTGACGAGCTCGGTGCCGAACGAGGGCAAAACGACGGTGGCCGTTGAGCTGGCTCGCGTGATGGCCGTGGCGGGGAAGCGCACGCTGCTCGTGGAATGCGACCTGCGGCGGCGCTCGCTGGCGGACAGGTTGGGGGTGCGCGCTCCCGTCGGGCTCTGCGCCGTCGTGATGGGGGATGAGGAACCGGGGCGGGCTATCGTGGCCACTCGTCAGCCGCGCATGCATTTCCTCGATGCCGAAGCAGGCGTGACCAGCCCCGTCGACATTCTCGATTCCCAACGATTCAGGCGCTTGCTCGGATGCCTGGCCGCTCGTTACGACCACGTGGTCATCGACACTCCGCCGGTGGGCGCGTTCGTGGACGCCGCCGTCGTCGCCCAGGTATCCGATGCGACGCTGCTTGTGGTGCGCGAAGGCTTCGTCGAGCGCGCAAGCGTCCAGAAGGCAGCCGAACAGTTGCGCGCGGCGGGCGCTAATCTCGTGGGGACGGTAATGAACTGCTGCGATACCGCAACGTCGGCCTACTATGCCGCCTACGGGGACAAAGCGGAGTAGGGTCTCGGCATGCGGGTCGAAGGCGCCTCTACTTTCCCAGCAGATGGCGGATGGCGGCCAAAGGATGCTTTTTCAGCATGCGCGGGCCGGCGTAGCGCATGACGGCGCGGATGCGTTCGCGTTCCTCGGGCTTGTAACAGTGGTGCTCGCATTCGTCGCACGAGGTCTTCACGTCCATCTTGCGGCAGCGCTCGGTGCGCAGCACGGCATAGGCGTCGATGCTCGCGCAGCCGGGGCACACGGCCTCGCCGCAGTGGGCGGTTTCCGTTCGCGCGGCCGCGTCGTGATTGTCGGCGCAGTACAACGCCACCATTTGGGATATGGTGCGCTTTTCGCGGTCGCGGCGCCGAGCGATCTTGGGGCTGTCCTGTTGGGTCATGTGACTCCTCCTGGTCTCGATCGCGAGGATACCAGAATCCAACCGAACGCGCACGCGCGTTTTTCCCTTGAGTCGGGGAATGCGGATCGACCTCGAACCATGCCGAATCGAACAGTTTGTGCTCAGAATTTGAACGAATCAGACGAACGGATGTTTTTGCCTATTCCGCGGTCGGACTGCGCTAAAATGAGCGATTGCACGGAAATGATAGTTCTCCGGTAGCCATATTCGACTCCGGCGCCGCGCCGGGCTGCGAACGATAGAAAGAGCGATAAGCCACATGGGACAGAACGCCATCGTCATCAAGGGTGCCCGCGAGCACAACCTCAAGGACATCGACCTCTCCATCCCGCGCGACGAGCTGGTGGTCATCACGGGCCTGTCGGGCAGCGGCAAGTCGTCGCTGGCGTTCGACACGATGTACGCCGAGGGCCAGCGCCGCTACGTGGAGAGCCTGTCCAGCTACGCGCGCATGTTCCTGGGCCAGATGTCGAAGCCCGACCTCGACAGCATCGACGGCCTGTCGCCGGCGGTGTCCATCGACCAGAAGACCACGTCGAAGAACCCGCGCTCGACGGTGGGCACCACCACCGAGATCTACGACTACCTGCGCCTCCTGTTCGCGCGCGTGGGCGTGCCGCACTGCCCCGAGTGCGGCCGCGTCATCAAGAAGCAGACCACCGACCAGGTGACCGACGAGATCCTCGCCCTCGCGCCCGATGCGAAGGCCATCATCATGGCTCCCGTGGTGGCGGGCCGCAAGGGCGAGTTCACGAAGCTGTTCGCCGACCTGCAGAAGGAGGGCTTCAGCCGCGTGCGCATCGATGGCGAGATCGTGAAGCTGGACGGCGAGCCGCGCACGCTCAACAAGAAGATCAAGCACTTCATCGACGTGGTGGTGGACCGCGTGCAGCTTAAAGCGAGCGCGACGAGCCGCATCGCCGAGGCGGTGGAGCTGGCCACGAAGTTGGCCGACGGGCGCGTGCTCGTGCAGGTGCTGGGCGACGACGGCAAGCCGCTCGGCGAGGGCGGCGGGCGCTCGTCCGGCGCGACGGGCGGCCTGGGCGCGGGGGAGCACATCTTCTCGCTCGCGCTGGCATGCCCCGAGCACGGACACTCCATGGACGAGCTGCAGCCGCGCGACTTCTCGTTCAACGCACCCTATGGCGCCTGCCCCGACTGCCTCGGCATCGGCAGCCGCGAGGAGGTGGACGCGTCGCTGGTGGCGCCCGACCCGTCGCTGTCGCTGAACGAGGGCGCCATCGCGCCGTTCAAGACCGGCAACTACTACCCGCAGGTGCTGCGCGCCGTGGCCGCGCACCTCGGCACCGACGCCGACACCCCGTGGGAGGATATGCCTAAGAAGGCGCAGGACGGGCTTCTGCACGGCCTGGGCAAGGACAAGGTGCGCGTCGACTACGTCACGGTGGACGGTCGCGAGACGTACTGGTACATCGAGTGGGAGGGAGCGCTGGCCGCAGTGCAGCGCCGCTACCAGGAGGCTCAGTCCGACGCTCAGCGCGAGAAGCTGGCCAGCTACTTCGCCATCGTTCCGTGCCCGACCTGCGGCGGCAAGCGCCTGAAGCCCGAGATCCTCGCCGTCACGGTGAACGAACGCTCCATCCACGACATCACCGAGATGAGCGCGGCGGACTCGCTCGAATTCTTCGACGGCCTCGCGTTCCACGGGTCGGAGGAGCATATCGCCGGGCCCATCGTGAAGGAGATCAAGGCGCGCCTCAAGTTCCTCGTGGACGTGGGTCTGGACTACCTCACGCTGGAGCGCGCCACGGCGACGCTCTCCGGCGGCGAGGCGCAGCGCATCCGCCTGGCCACGCAGATCGGCGCGGGCCTCATGGGCGTGCTCTACATCCTGGACGAGCCTTCCATCGGCCTGCACCAGCGCGACAACGAGCGGCTCATCGCCACGCTCGAGCGCCTGCGCGACTTAGGGAACACCGTCATCGTGGTGGAGCACGACGAGGACACCATCCGCAGCGCCGACTTCGTGGTGGACATGGGCCCGGGCGCGGGCGAGCACGGCGGCGAGATCGTGGCCATCGGCACGCCGGACGAGATCATGAAGGCCGAAGGCTCGCTCACGGCCGACTACCTGTCGGGCCGGCGCCGCATCGAGGTGCCCGAGAAGCGCCGCAAGCCGCGCCGCGGGTCGCTCAAGCTGACGGGCGCCACCGAGAACAACCTGCACAACGTCACGCTCGAGGTTCCCTTCGGCACGCTCACCGTGGTCACGGGCGTGTCCGGCTCGGGCAAGAGCTCGCTGGTCACCGACACGCTGGCGCCGGCGCTCGCGAACCGCGTGAACCATGCGCACCGCCGCACGGGCGCCTACAAGAAGATCACCGGGCTGGACAAGATCGACAAGGTCATCAACATCGACCAGAGCCCCATCGGGCGCACGCCGCGTTCCAACCCGGCCACCTACATAGGCCTTTGGGACGACATCCGCGCGCTGTTCGCCTCCACGCAGGAGTCGAAGGCCCGCGGCTACTCGCCGGGCCGCTTCTCGTTCAACGTGAACGGCGGACGCTGCGAGGCGTGCAAGGGCGACGGCCAGATCAAGATCGAGATGCACTTCCTGCCCGACATCTACGTGCCGTGCGAGGTGTGCGGCGGCGACCGCTACAACCGCGAGACGCTGCAGGTGACTTACCGCGGCAAGAACATCGCCGAGGTGCTGGACATGACCGTGGAGGACGCGCTGGCGTTCTTCGAGAACATACCCGGCATCAAGCGCAAGCTGCAGACGCTGTTCGACGTGGGCCTGGGCTACATCCGCCTGGGGCAGCCGGCCACCACGCTGTCCGGCGGCGAGGCGCAGCGCGTGAAGCTTGCCAGCGAGCTGCAGCGCCGCCAGACCGGCAAGACGTTCTACATCCTGGACGAGCCCACCACCGGCCTGCACTTCGAGGACGTGCGCCAGCTGCTCATCGTGTTGCAGCGCCTGGTGGACGCGGGCAACACCGTGCTGGTCATCGAGCACAACCTCGACGTCATCAAGTGCGCCGACCGCATCGTCGACCTCGGCCCCGAGGGCGGCGAGCGCGGCGGCACCGTGGTGGCCCAGGGCACGCCCGAGGAGGTCGCCCAGGTGGAGGGCAGCTACACCGGCGCCTTCGTGAAGAAGATGCTGGAGGACGGCCGGCTGTAGGGAACGCAGGCCGAGGGATCTTTTCGACCGCTTGCTGGTGTTTTGCGGCGATCTCTCGAAACCCCCTTTACCGCGTCGGCGGGACGTGCGACAATGCCCGCTTTGCAGACGGCGGAGAGAGCATGCGGGAAGAGGGTTCGATTCAAGTGGCGGAAACGGTGGCGGGGAACCGTCATGTTGTGCGCGGCATCGTATGCGCGCTTGCGGGCGGCATCTGCTGGGGCTTCTCGGGCACGTGCGCCCAGCTGCTCATGAACGACTACGGCGCTCCCGCCACGTGGATCACCTGCGTGCGCATGGTCATCGCCGCCGTGTTCTTCCTGTTCCTTACCGCGGTGCGCAACTGGCGCGATCTCGTAGCGGTGTTCCGAGACTGGCGCTCGCTCGCGCAGATCGCGGCGTTCGCCATATTCGGCGTGCTGTTGACCCAGCTCAGCTACTTGAACGCCATCTCGTACACGAGTGCCGGCGTGGGCACTACCATCGAGCAGGTGGGGCTCGTGCTCATCATGCTGTACGTGTGCGTTCGCGCCAAGCGCCTGCCGCGTGCTCGCGAGGCGGCAGGCCTCGTGTTCGCGCTGGGCGGCATGCTGATCATCGCCACGCAAGGCGAGATCGACCAGCTGGCCATCCCCGCCGAGGGATTGGCCTGGGGCCTCGTGTCGGCCGTGGCTTTGACGTTCTACACCCTCATGCCCGTGCGCGTGCTGAAGAAGTGGGGCTCCATGCTGGTGACGGGCCTTGCCATGCTGTTCGGCGGATCGGCCGCCTCGGTGGTGGTGCAGCCGTGGACCATGCCTGTGAACCTGCCGCTCGGCGGCATCGCGGCGCTGGTTGCCATCGTGATCGTGGGCACCTTGGGAGCCTACATGCTGTATCTGCAGGGCGTGAACGACGCAGGCCCCGTCAAGGCGAGCCTTCTGTGCTGCGTCGAGCCCGTTTCGGCCATGATCCTCGCGCTCGCGTGGCTCCATACGCCGGTGAGCGGCTGGGACCTCGCAGGATGCGCGCTCATCGTGATCATGATCTTCCTCGTCACCGAGCGAGAGCCGAAAACGGAGCAGGCCGCCGAGGGCGAGGGCGCGCTCGCCGACGCCTACGACGACCCGCCGCTGTTCGCAGGCCGCGCTTCGGTGCTGGGCTACTACACCAGCCGTCCGGCCACGCGCGATGATTTCGAGCGTGCCACGGCGCTGCTCGACGTCGGGCATCAGACGTTCGCGGAGCTCGGCATAGACGAGGGTCGGAGCAAGAAGTACCCATCGGCGCGTCGTCTCATGCACAGCATCAAGAACGGCACGACGCACGTCATCGAGGATGCCCACGGCCGCATGATCGCGATGTTCGCCGTGTCCTTCTCGCCTGACAAGAACTACGAGCGCCCCATCGACGGCGCTTGGCTCACCGACACGTCGGCCGAACCGCAGCCCTATGCGGAGCTGCATTGGGTGGCCGTCGACTATCCGGCTCGCCGCCGCGGCGTCGGCATGTTCATCCTCGACAAGGCCGACCAGATCGCCCGTGCGGGCGGCCGGTCCAGCATTCGCGCCGACGTCTACGAGCTGAACGGGCCCATGCAGAACCTGCTTGAGAAGCACGGATACGAACGCTGCGGAACCATCACGATCAAAGACGTGTTCGGGCGTGTGAAACATCGCGTGGGCTACGAGAGAATGTTGCGTTGACGGAGGGGGTATTCACCCCTTGACATGGTGTTTTGCTCGCCTGTCCAAAACTGGGGCAAAACTCTTGCAAAACATCTTTACCGCGCTGCCCATACATGCGACAATGCGCTGATGCAACGTGGCGCCGGCCGAGAGGCTTGCTGCCGCGCGAGGCGCAGGATCGATGAGAGGAGGAAACGTGGGTCAGACGGTCGCATCGGGCTCCGGGCAGGGCGGCGGTACCGCCGCATCGGGCAACCACGTGGTCCGCGGCATCGTCTTCGCGGCTCTCGGCGGCATCTGCTGGGGCTTCTCGGGCACGTGCGCCCAGCTCATGACCAGCGGTTTCGGCGTTCCCGTTTCCTGGATCACCTGCGTGCGCCTGCTGCTGGCCGCGGTCATCTTCCTCGTGGTGTGCGGCGTGCGGGAGCCGCGCAACCTGCTGGCCGCTCTGCGCGACGTGCGCTCGCTCGGGCGCATCGCGGCGTTCGCCTTGCTGGGCGTGCTTCTGACCCAGGTGAGCTACCTGTCGGCTATCTCCTACACGAACGCGGGCACCGGCACCGTGCTGGAGCGCCTCGGCCTCATCGTCATCATGGTGTACGTGTGCCTGCGCATGCGGCGCCTGCCGCGCATCCGCGAGGCCGCCGGCCTCGTGCTCGCCATCGGCGGCACCGTCCTCATCGCCACGAAGGGCAACCTCGGTTCGTTGGCCATTCCTGCGGAAGGCCTGTTCTGGGGCATCATCTCGGCGTTCGCGTTGGCGTTCTACACGCTGCTTCCCGGCAAGGTGCTGGAGAAGTGGGGCAGCTTCATCGTGACGGGCCTCGCCATGCTCATCGGCGGCGCGGTGGCCACCGTCGTCGTGCAGCCCTGGACCATCCCCGTCGAGGTTTCGCCCGAGCTTGCCGGGGTCATGTTCGCCATGATCATCGTGGGCACGTTCGCCGCCTACCTGTTCTACCTCCAGGGCATCACCGACGCCGGCCCTGTGCGCGCGGGTCTCGTCGGCTGCGTCGAGCCGGTGTCGGCCACGGTCATCTCGGCGGTGTGGCTGGGCACGCCGGTGGGCGTCGTCGACGTCGTCGGTTGCGCCATGATCATCGGCATGGTGTTCCTCGTCACCGAGCGCGAAGAGGGCTCCGGCGGCGCGGCCTCGTACGACGGGGCGGCATACGACCTTCCGCCGTTCCAAGGGCGCGCCACCGAGCTGGGCTACTACAAGGCGCGCCGTGCCACGCGCGACGACTTCGAACGCGCGAAGGCGTTGCTGGAGGACGGTCATCGCGCCATGGCCTCGCTCGGCATAAGGGAGGGTCTCAAGAAGTACCCGTCCGCGCGCCGTCTCATGCGTTCTATCGACGCGGGGAAGACCTATGTCGTGGTTGCGTCCTCGAGCGGTTCGAGGACGGATGGCTCCTCGGCCGACGAAGGCCGCATCATCGGCATGTTCGCGCTCAATCCTCAAGGCGATCCCGCCTATGCGCACATGACGGGTGCGAAGTGGGCCACGGAGCCCTCCTCGCCCGACAACCCCGCCTACTCGGCGCTGCATTGGGTGACCGTGGCGTCCGATGCGCGAAGACGCGGCGTGGGCGGTTACATCCTGGGAACCGCCGAGCGCATCGCCAAGGGCGACGGGAAGGTCAGCATCTGCTGCGACATCTACGAGGACAACGTCCCCATGCGCGAGCTGCTGCTGTCGTACGGCTATCAGTTCTGCGGCAACGTGGAGATCCGCTCCCGCTTCGGCCGCGTCAAACACCGAGCCGTGTTCGAACGCGTCTTGTAGCCTTTCGGCTTCGCCGCTCCAACCCAACCTCTGTTAAGCGAACGTATCCAAAGAAGAAAGAGAACCTCCTGTGCAATTTCGCAGAACCTGCGCATGCGACATCGATCGCATCATGAGCATCCTCGCCGACGGCCGCGCCTCGCTCGCAGCGCTCGGCATCGACCAATGGCAGGGCGGCTACCCGCATCGCGCCGTCATCGAGGACGATACAGCTCGCGGCGACTCCTACGTGGTGGAGGCCGACGACCGCATCGTTGCCACCGCTATGATCGGCTTCTCGGGCGAGCGCGACTACGATCGCATCGAAGAGGGCTCGTGGCTCACTTCCTGCACGTCCGAGCGTCCGTGCTACGGCGTGGTGCACCGAGTGGCCGTGGCTTCCGACGGGAAGAATCGCGGCGCCGCGACGTTTCTGCTGGCTCGCGCCGAAGAGCTGGCGCGCGCGAACGGAAGCGCCAGCGTCCGCATCGACACGCACCCCGGAAACGCGCCTATGAGGAAGCTGCTGGCGAAAGCCGGCTATGAGCAGTGCGGCATCATCTACATCGCCCATGCCGAAGGGGGGACGCCCGAGCGCATCGCTTACGAGCGGCTCGTGTAGCCAGGCGAGCTTCTTCCGAGATTCTGGCGACCGGAAAGGGGCGTCGTTGTCGGGAACGCGCCGTTCGGGCGCGGTGCCGTTCAGCTTCCTGTCGAAATTCTGTCGCTCGCGCGCTTTGGCGGACGCCCGCTCGCCACAGGGTATAATACGGAGCACTATGTCGGTCAAATCGCGCGAGAAAATAGCATTGGCGGTGTTCGCCGCCCTCATCGTGCTGAGCCTTCTGGGCTTAGGATGGTACCTGGTCGCCGGGCATTCCTGGAATGTTGCCGCGTCGAACATCGACGACACGTTCGGCAGTATGGACGGCTATACCGCCATCGTGTACGAGGGTACCGCCGTGCCGCAGACGGCAGCCGAGAAGGCGGCGGAAGCGGCGAAGGAGGAAAAGGCCGCGAAGGGGGCTGCTGGTTCGGCTTCTTCGGACGAGAAGAGGTCGCACGAGCTCGATCCTGCCGCCGATGACGACGAAGGGAAGCCATCCGAGCGCGAGGAATCCGGACGGGAAGCGGACGAGCGGGAGCTTCCCGAAAAGGATGCTGCTTCGTCGGCGGTCGAAACGGAACCGGATGCGAGCGCGGCGGCGGGAGCGCGCTCGAACGGGACGAGCGCGAAGTCCAAGCCGACCGTGACGGTGGCGGAGGCTCAGAAAAGCTACGAGGACAAGAAGGCCACCGTGTTCTCCTTGGACACGACCGATCTCGGGCAGTACGGCGAAGGCATCATCCTCAAGAAGGGCGGTCATCGCTTCGGCGTGTTCAGCGTGACCGCCCCCACCACGGTGCGCGCCATCGATAAGCAGGTTGCGTACTTCGTCAAGTACAAGGTGGACTTCATCGTGGCCATAACGCCCGACAAAGCCTACGTCGACGACGCCTCCGGCATCGACATCGTGATCTCGACTCAAGACGAGGACCTGTTCGTGATGGGCGAAACCATCGACGGCACCTTCTACGTGGACGCTCCCGAGGCGGGCAAGGTCGGCACCATCCTCATATCCCCCAGCAACGTTGTGTCGGCGAAGGTCATCGAAGAGCTGTGATCGTCAGCGCATCGAGACGAACCGACATCCCGCGGTTTCATTTCGACTGGCTGCTCGGACGGTTCGAAGAGGGCTTCGCGCTCGTGCGCAACCCGGCGGTGCGCACTCGGGTGAGCCGTGTGATCCTGTCTCCGGACACGGTGGATTGCGTCGCGTTCTGGACGAAGGATCCTTCCGTGCTGCTCGCGCGCAAAACCGAGCTGGATCGCGTCTGCCCATCGCCCTATTTCGTGCAGTTCACGCTCAACGCCTACGGTGCCGACGTGGAGGCGGGCCTGCCCCGCAAGGCGCGGCTGCTGGAAACGTTCCGCTCGCTTGCGGACGCTCTGGGGCCCGATCGCGTGGTGTGGCGCTACAGCCCTATCCTGTTGGGAGGCGCCTACGACATCGCGCACCATATGCAGTGGTTCGAGGCGTTCGCGGCGCGGTTGGAAGGCAGCACGCGCACCTGCCGCATCAGCTTCCTCGACATGTATCCGAAGATTGCCGGTCGCATGGCGGCGCTCGGGTTCGTCGGAGTGCCGGAAGAGGCGAAGGCCGCGCTTGCGCTGCGGCTGGCCGAACTGGGCGCCGCGCACGGCATCGAGGTGGGCGGTTGCGGTGACGGGGCGCTCGACGATGCGGGGCTGGCTCGAGCAGGGTGCATCGATGCCGCTGTCGTGGAGCGCGTTGCAGGCGTACGGGCAAAACGCGCTCCGGGCGGCGCTCGGAGGGGAGCCTGCCGTTGCTCGCCGAGCGTGGACATCGGCACGTACGACACGTGCGCGAACGGCTGCGTGTACTGCTACGCCAATCCGGGGACGTCGGCCGCGCCGTGCGGGGCGGCCGATCCCTGGCGCTTGCGGCGCTACGATCCGGCTTCGCCGATGCTCTGCGACGAGCTGACTCCCGACGATACAGTGGAGGAATGCGCCTCGGCCAAGCTGCCCGAAGCGCCGCCTCGCCTGTTCTGAGGATGGGTGCGGCGTTAGCGGAGGTCGCTCACGTGCTCGCAGGCGTCGCCGTAGGGCGCGTACCGATAGGATGCCGTGACCTCCAGGCCGTTCGCCGGATCGAGCGCGATGAAGTTGTCGAGCGAGAGCGCGTCGGGATCCTCCACGCCCTGGTAGCCCATGAGGCAGATCCAGTGCTCGCCGTAAGGGCCTGCCACGTGGACGACCGTGGGCCGTCCGGCCGCGATCTCGTCGTAGGCCTCGCGCAGCAAAGCCTCGTCGGAGCCGAGCGAGCGGAACGACGAATTGCCGCCGCCCCAGCCGGGCCACGTGCAGCAGCCGCAGCCGTACGCGCCGTGGTCGTTGGCCTGGCCGGTGAGGATCGCGTCGCCGTAGGCGCACGCATAGGCGGGGCAGCAGATGGTGTGGCCGCCCGTCGACTGGTTGCCGATGGCGGCGATGAGGGCGGGGTCGTAGTCGAGGCGCTTGTCGCGCTGTTCGGCGGCCTGCTCGGCTGCTCGCTGCGCCGCGAGAGCGCGCACCTGCTCGAGGTCGGCGACGGCTTCTTCGGCGGCAGCGCCCGGCAGCGTTACGGCTGCGGAGAGGACGGCGGGCCGGACGAGGGGGATCGCGGGAGCTTTTTCGACGGCGAACGCAGCTTGCGAGGGTGCGATGCACGCGATGCCGAGGGAGACCGCCGCGCCGAACGCAAGCGCGCGACGGGAGGGGTGCGATACCATTGAGGCATCCTTCCTGCGTCCGCGTCGGGTTCGTTGGCGTGGTATGGTTGCGGGCGCGAAGAGGAATGGTAACAAAACGGCAACGTCGCAGTTCGCGACCGTATGAATGTCCGGCGAACCGTCACACGAGGTTCAAGAATCCTTCACAGGAACTTGGCGGGCAGACCGCGTTCCGCGTCGGAGCTCCTCATGCGAAGCATCCGCTCCGATCGGCTGTTCCTCTCCCGTCGCCGGATCCCGGACGAGCCTACGGCAGGAGGGGTACAATGATGCAGAACACGAATCGCGCCGTCGGAACGGCGCGGGAACAGGAGCGTGCTTATGCGAACCATCGACACCGACGTGGTCATCGTGGGGGCGGGCCCCGCCGGTATTTTCTGCGCGCTCTCCCTTTTGGAGCGGGGCTTCACGGGGCGCATCGTCATGGTGGACAAAGGCTTGGCGGTGGAGGATCGCGTATGCCCGAAGCAGGCGGGCGCGCCATGCGCGAACTGCGAACCCTGCCGTATCACGACGGGGTTCTCGGGCGCGGGAGCGTTCTCGGACGGAAAGCTGTCGCTGTCGGCCGACGTAGGCGGCGACCTGCCCGACCTCATCGGGCGTGATGAGGCGCAGGACGCCATCGGGGAAGTGGACGGCGTGTACCTGGGCTTCGGCGCCGACGTGCGCGTGGAGGGCGCAGAACGCAAACCGGAGGTGGACGAGATCCGCCGCCGCGCTATCAAAGCGGGTCTCAAGTTGGTAGATTGCCCGCTGCGCCATCTCGGCACCGAGCGCGCCCGCGATCTGTACGCGCGTATCGAGCGCCACCTGCGCGAGGCGGGCGTAGACCTGCTCTTCCGCACGGAATGCACCCAGGTGCTCATCGAGGGAGAGCGGTGCCGAGGCGTGGCCGTCGCCGGCCCGGACGGCGCGTGCGAGATCCGCGCTCGGCGTACCGTGGTGGCCACGGGCCGGCGCGGCGCCGACTGGCTCGAGCGCATGTGCCGCGAGCATGCGATAGCGCACGCACCCGGTCCTGTGGACATCGGCGTGCGCGTGGAAGTGCGAAACGAGGTTATGGAGACGGTGAACGACGTGCTGTACGAGAGCAAGCTCATCGGTTATCCGCGCCCGTTCAAGAACAAGGTGCGGACGTTCTGCCAGAACCCCGGCGGCTTCGTCAGCCAGGAGAACTATGACGGCGGTCTCGCCGTGGTGAACGGCCATTCCTACAAGGAGCGCAAGTCGCCGAACACGAACCTCGCCATCCTGTGCTCGCAGAATTTCTCGCACCCCTTCGACCAGCCCATCGCCTATGCCCAGAAGGTGGGCGAGCTCACGAACATGTTGGGCGACGGACGCATCCTCGTGCAGCGCTTGGGTGATATCTTCGACGGCAAGCGCACGTGGGAGAAGGAGCTCGTGCGCTCGAACGTGGCACCCACGCTGGACGATGCGGTGGCGGGCGACATCACGGCGGCCATGCCGTACCGCGCCATGACCAACATCCTCAATTTCATGCTGGCCGTCGACGAGGTGGTGCCGGGGTTCGCAGCGCAGGAGACGCTTCTGTACTCTCCCGAGCTCAAGTTCTACAGCAACCGCGTCAAGATGGACGAACGCTTCCTGACGAGCGTATGCGACCTTATGTGCCTCGGCGATTCCAGCGGATGGACGCGCGGGCTCATGATGGCCAGCGTCATGGGCTGGCTAGCAGGGCGTGTCGTGGCAGAGGAGCTGTGAACAGGCAGGACGCATCCCGTACGCCGTTTGCATGACATGGATTCGCGCTTCTATGCGCATAAAATCATGCGTCTGCACGATAGGCGCGCCGCCCGTTCTGGGGCATGATGTGCCTCGTTGAAACCGGCGGCGGCTCACAGGCGAGACGCGCGCCACCGATACGCTATAGGAGGCGCACATGAAAATCTTAGGCATGGGGGTACCCGAGCTCCTTATCATCCTCGCCGTCATACTGCTCATCTTCGGCCCCAAGAACCTCCCGAAGCTCGGCGCGTCGGTGGGCAAGACCGTGAAGAGCCTGCGCGAAGGCCTCGGCGGCGGTGAGAAGCTGGTGGAAGCCGACGACGAGGAAGAGGCGGTTGAGGAAATCGTGGAGGAAGCTGCTCCCGCTGCCGCCCCCAAGAAGACCGTCAAGGTGGCCAAGAAGGCCGACAAGGTCGCATAAACCAACCTATCCTTCCCTTACCGAGGCGCGAACCCTCCCTCCCTCGCGCCCAGCAACCGCCCGCGGCATCCGTGCCGTGGGCGGTTGCGCATTTTGAGGAGGGCGGGCGGCAGGCGCGAAGCGACACGGCATCTCCGTTATGATGGAGCTGTAAGGCCTGACGGAGAAAGGGGAGCACGTGCATCTCGGCTTGCGCGCCGATAAGGAAGGCAGAACGGCGGCCTTGCGGGTGATCGGCGGTTTCGCCTGCAACGAGGGGTTCGTGTTCTCGTTGTTCTACCTTGGAGAGAACCGCGCGTTCGGGGACGGCCCGTTCGCCTTCGAGCGCGCCGACCTATGGGGCACGCTCGCGTGCATGCTGATCGCGTTCGCGCTGCTGCGGATGGCTTCGCCGCGTGCGCGCGATGCGCTGCTGTCTCGGCCGCTCGTGTGGTGCTACGCCGGGCTGCTGGTGCTGGGCTCGCTCATGCCCGCCATCGCCGGAGGGGGCGACCACGGCATCGTGCTGGAGAGCTTGCTCGTCGGCCTGCCGGCGGGTTTCATGTTGGCCGCATGGGGCCGGGCGCTCGGGCGCCGGCCGGTGGGCGATTCGGTGCCGCAGGTGTTCTTGTCCGCGGCCGTCGCGGCAGGCGTCTGCCTGCTCGCGGTCGCGATCGCCGCGCCCCAGGCGGCGTTCGCCCTCAAGCTGCTTCCGCTGGGAAGCGCTTTCGCGCTGCGCGGGCTGCTGCCGACGCGCGCCGCCGCAAGCGAGGGGACGTCCCAGGGAGGCTCCTTGTCCTTCGGCGACCTCTTGGCGACGAAGGAGCAGCGTGACGAGACGGCGCGGCTTTCGAAGAAGATCATCGCCGGTACCGTGTTGTTCGGCCTGGCCGCAGGCTTCATGGAGACGTTCGGCTCCGATCCCGGCATGGCTTCCACGCCCACGGTGCTGGCCAGCTTGCTGCTGCTCGTGCTGTTCTGCATCGCATCGCTGCAGCTTCTGGGCGTGAGCCTCGGCAAGGCAGGGGATCCGGCGGGCAAGACGGGCGGCGCCGTGGACGGGCCGCTCGACGGGGTGTACCGGTTGGCCGTTCTGGTGATGATGGCGGGTTTTCTGTTCGTGCCCGTGTTGGGCTCGTTCGGCGTTCCGGGCGAGGCCATCGTGCTGGCGGGCTATCTGGGGCTCACCTTCGTGCTGGTGTCGCTGTTCCTCGTCATGGCGAAGATCACGGGGCAGGATGCCGCCGTTTCGTTCGCGCGCGGGTTCGCCGCGCTGTACGCGGGCGAGCTGGCGGGCATCGCCTGCGGCAACGGCATCGAGCTTTTGGAGCCGGCCGGGCAGGTGCCCTACGCCGTCGCCGCGTTCGCGGGCCTGGCCGCGTTGTACGCGTACCTCTTCCTGTTCACCGAGCGGGATTTCCGCGCCCTGTCGGTCATCGTGCGCGATGCCGACCGCTTCGACGACGCATGCCGTCTCATCGCCTCGGAGCACGGGTTGTCGAAGCGCGAAGCCGAGATCCTTCCGTTGGCGCTCAAGGGGCGCACGGGGGAGCGCATCGCCGCGGAGTTCTTCATCTCGAAGAGCACGGTGGACACGCACCTGCGGCGCATCTACGTCAAGACGGGAACGCACGGCCGCCAGGAGCTCATCGATTTGGGCGAGCGGACGTCGCAGGATCTGGCACGACGCGGCTGAGGAGGGCGCCGGCGTGATGGGAAAGCGCGTGAAACGTGCAGGGTACCCGATGCCGCGCGCTGATCGGCACATGTGCGAAGAGAGACAGCGTGCGAGGGCCGGGCGCTAGCGGGCGCTCCTGCGGGCGGCCCGCAGCGCGCGGAACTCCTGCGGGGTGGCGCCGAAGCGCTCCTTGAAGGCCTCCGAGAAGCTGCCCTGGCGCGCGAAGCCCAGCCGGGCGGCGATCTCGGCCATGCTGAGGTCGGTGTCGCCCAGGAGCTCGCAGGCGCGCTCCATGCGCAGGGTGCGCGCGTACTCCTGCGGCGTCATGCCCTCGGCCTGCTTGAACAGCCTCGTCAGCTTGCTCGCGCTCATGCAGGCGATGCGGCACAGCTCGCTTGAGGGCACGGCGCGGTCCAGGTGCTCGCGGATGTGGGCCCGCGTCAGGTTGAGCGCGCTGCGGTCGGCCGCGCGGATGGCGCTCGCCGCCCCGCGCGCGTTGGCCAGCGACCAGTCCAGCAGCATCGCCGCGGCCTCGGTGACCTTCGCCTCGTAGTAGGCCGGCGCGGTGATGGACGAGGGCCGCGCCCGCTTCATCTCGTCGAACACCATGTTGAGGCCGGGCACATCCTGCATGCCGTCGAGCGAGGCGATGGCGCGGGAGAGCACGAGCGGGTCGCAGTGGCACGCCAGGCTCAGGCGCTGCAGGCCCTTCGGCAGCATGCAGATGCTCGTCACGTCGAGGCGCTCGTCGGCCTTCGTCACCTGCCCGTAGGGCTGCGACTTCCACGCGTAGCCCAGCAGCGTCCGGTCGGCGGGGTCGTCGGTGATGCCGAAGTAGGGCACCATGTTGCGGCCGTACGACCCGAAGCAGAACAGGTCGGGCGTCTGGCAGGTGAAGCCTACCTCCCGGTTGAACTGCAGGTCGAAGATCGCCACGGACAGGTCGTCGCCCAGCGGGTAGTACCAGTAGGTTCCCTGGCCGTAGCGCTCGTCGATCTCCCAGAGCATGCCCACGCGCCCGCGCTCGGCGGCCTCCACGCGCACGCCGTGCATGGAGGCGATCTGCGTCTCGTAGATGTCGTGGACGGTGAACGGGCCGTTCGACCCCAAGCCGTCCGCCAGCGAGGTGCGTTGCGCCAGGTAGGCCGCCCGCGAGCGCGCCGCGGGGTCGCCCCCGACGCCGATCAGGTTCGACTCGACGAGGGCGCGCGAGCCCGATCCCGCCGCCGCGCACCTCATTTCGGCGTCATCGTCTAGAATTTCGGCTGAATCATCGCGATCGCTCATTGCACGCCGCTCCTTTTCGTTGCATCGCTAGATTATTAGTCATGGCTAACTTCAAGGATATACCAGACTTCGCGCCCTCCGCAACCCTTTGGTCCGCCGAGGGCGCCGCTGCGGGCGCCCCGGCAGCCTCGGCAGCCCCGGCCTGCGCGGCGGCGAGCGCGCGGCGGGCGGGCGCGCGCCGCCGGCTCGACCCGCGCACGTCGCTCGCCGTCCTGCTCATGCTGAACCTCATCGCGTTCGCGCCGACGAAGCCGTGGACCGAGGTGGCGGCCGTGGCGCTGTGCGCCGCGACGATGATCTGGTGCGGCCGCGCGTCGGCGGCGCTGCGCTGGCTGGCGGCCTACGCGGCCGTCTTCGGGGCCAGCATGGCCGTCGCCGCCTTTCCGAACGAGGTGACCGCGTCGTTCGCCGCGATGATCGTCGTGTTCCGCCGCGTGTTCTGCGTGGGGATGTTCGCGTCGAACATGATCGCCACCACGCGCGTGGGCGAGATGGCCTCGGCGCTGCAGCGCGCGCACGTGCCGCGCGGCGGCGTGGTGGCGCTGTGCGTGGCGCTCAGGTTCTTCCCCACGATGGGCAAGGAGTTCTCGTCGGTGGCCGAGGCCATGAAGGTGCGCGGCATGGCGCTGTCGCCCGCGACGGTGCTGCGGCATCCGGCGCTGACGGCGGAGAACCTCATGGTGCCCGTGATGAGCCGGCTGGCCATCGTGGCCGACGAGCTGTCGAACGCGGCCATCGTGCGCGGCATCGACTCCGCGGCGGCGCGCACGTCCTACTACGAGCTGCGCTTCGGGCCGGCGGACGCCCTGTTCGCCGCCCTGTTCGGCGCCGTGGTCGCGTGCGTGGCGCTCATCAAGCTGGGGGTGATCGCGTGAGCGCGCAGGCCGACGCGGCGCTTTCGTTCGACCGGGCGGGCTTCACCTACGCCGGCGCCCGCGAGCCCGCCCTCGCCGACGTGTCCCTGAGCGTGCCCGCAGGGCAGTGCGTGGTGCTCACCGGCGGCTCCGGCTGCGGCAAGACCACGCTCACGCGCCTGGCGAACGGGCTGATCCCCGTCTCCTACGACGGGGAGCTCGCGGGGTCGGTGCGCATCGCCGGCAAGGACGCGGGGTCGTGGGAGATGGACGCGCTGTGCCGGCGCGTGGGCTCGGTGTTCCAGAACCCCCGCAGCCAGTTCTTCAACCTGGACACCACCTCGGAGGTGGCGTTCGGCTGCGAGAACCTCGGGCTCTCGCGCGCCGAGATGCACCGGCGCGTGGACGGCGCCTTCGCCCTGCTGGGCATCGAGCACCTGCGCGACCGCGACATCCGCGCGCTCTCGGGCGGCCAGCGCCAGATGGTGGCCATCGCCTCGGTGTGCGCGATGGGCCCCGACGTCTTCGTGCTGGACGAGCCCACGGCGTCGCTCGACGTGGGCGCCATGCTCCAGCTGGCCGAGGCGGTCGCGCGGCTCAAGGCCGCGGGCAAGACCGTGCTCGTGGCCGAGCACCGGCTGTGGTGGCTCGCGGGCATCGCCGACCGGGTGGTGGTGATGCGGGGCGGGCGCGTCGTGCGCGACGCGGACGCCGCCGCCTTCGCGCGGATCGGCGAGGACGAGCGCGCGCGGCTGGGCCTGCGCGCCTGGGACCTGGCGCGCGTGTCGCCGGCGCGCCGCGGCGACGGCTCCGCCGCGTCGGGCGCGCGCGCCGCCGACGAGGCCCCCGCGCTCGACGCGGCCGGCCTCGAGGCGGGCTACGGCCGCGACGCGCCCGTGCTGCGCGGGGCGGGCCTGCGGCTGGACGCCGGGACGGTGACGGCGCTCGTGGGCAGGAACGGCGCGGGCAAGACCACGCTGTCGCGCTGCCTGGTGGGGCTGCACCGGGAGCGCGCGGGCAGCGTCCGCTTCCGCGGCGAGGAGCCGCGCCGCCGCGACCGGCCCGAGCACGCCTACCTCGTGATGCAGGAGACCGGCTACCAGCTGTTCAGCGACACCGTGCGCGGCGAGCTGCTGGGCGCGCTCACGCACGGCGGGCTGCGGCCCGCGCCCGACGGGGCGGACGGGCAGGCGGACCGCGCGCTCGCGCGCTTCGGCCTCGAGGACATCGCCGAGCGCCACCCGCTCTCGCTCTCGGGAGGGCAGCGCCAGCGGCTGGCCATCGCCGTCGGCATCCTGCAGGGCGCCCGCGTGCTCGTGCTCGACGAGCCCACGAGCGGGCTCGACTTCGGCACCATGGGGCGCGTGGCCGACGAGGTGCGCCGGGCGCGCGACGCGGGAGCGTGCATCGTCGTGGTCACCCACGACTACGAGTTCGTCTGCGCCGCCTGCGACCAGGTGGCCGTGCTCGAGGACGGCGTCGTGTCCGACGTGCTGCCCGTGCGCGGCGAGGCCCTCGGGCGCATCCGGCGCGCGATCGGCATCGACGGGCGGGCGCGCCCGCTCTGACCGAATCTGACCGAAGGCATCGACCATTTCAAGAGAAGGAGATACGCTTATGGCAACGACGACGGTTGCCGCCTCTTCGGGCGGCGCGAACGCGAAGGGCAAGCTGGTGGGGAAGGACTACATCACGCTGGCCATCTTCGGGGTGCTCCTGTTCCTCGTGTTCATGGTGTTCGCGATGGTGCTGGGCATGAACGCGAACCTGTTCTGGTTCACGCACGCGTGCGGCTCGCTCATCGGCGGCATCGTGTGGATGTACGTGGCCGCGAAGGTGCCCAAGCGCGGCGCGTTCGCCATCATGTCCGCGATCGTCGCGGTGGTGGCGCTGCTGCTGGGCATGCTGTGGACCGGCCCGGTGGGCATCGTGGCGGGCGGCCTGCTGGCCGAGCTCGTGGCGGGGGCCGGCAGCAAGCGCACCACGCTGCGCTGCCTGGCGGCGTTCGCGGTGTGGACGCTGTGCTTCTGGGTGGGCCAGGAGTCGATGATCTTCCTAGCGGGCGACGCCTACGTGCAGATCGTGGTCGATTCCGGCATGAGCGCCGAGTACGGCCAGGGGCTCGTCGACTTCATCCACGGCCCGCTCGCGCTGGTGGCGCTGGCCGCGACCGCGGTGTGCCCCTTCGTGGGCGGCTGGATCGGCTCGAAGCTGTTCAAGAAGCACTTCGCCAAGATCTCGGCCTGAGCGCCGCGCCCTTCGGCCGACGAGGCGCCGAACGAACGGCTCCCTTTCGGGGGAGCCGTTCTCTTTTTCGGCGGCATCGTCCAATCGGCATCGACGTGCAGCGGATTTCGGCGGGATCGCTATTATGTTCTCTTAGGCTAACAATAAGCACGTTACGGCAAGGAAAGGAACGAATCGTGTCAAGACCGCAGAATCCCATCGTGCGGCTGCTGGAGTTCGCCGGGCCCCACAAGCGCTTGACCATCGCGGGCTGCGCGCTCTCGGCGCTCAACGCCGTGCTGGCCATCGCGATGCTCGTGTGCGTGTGGTTCGTCGTGCGCGACCTCGTGGCCGTCGCCCCGGCGTGGGGCGAGGCGCGGCAGGCCCCGGTGTACGGCGCCTGGGCGCTGGCCTTCGCGCTCGCGGGCCTCGTCGTGTACTTCGCCGCGCTCATGTGCACGCACCTCGCCGCGTTCCGCACGGCGACGAACATGCGCAAGGCGGCGCTCGAGCACCTCGCGAAGGTGCCGCTCGGCTACTTCTCCGTCCGCTCCACCGGCGAGCTGCGCCGCGTCATCGAAGGGTCCACGGGGCTCACCGAGGGCGTGCTGGCGCACCGCATCCCCGATTTCGTGGGCGCGCTGGTCACGCCTGTGGCCTACCTCGTCGTCATGTTCGTGTTCGACTGGGTCATGGGCCTCGTGTGCCTCATCCCCGTGCTCGCCTCCGCCTTCTGCATGTTCCTCATGATGGGCGGCGGCCTGGGCGGCAAGGACGGCGAGGGCAACTCCAACGCCATGCAGTTCATGGTGAACTACCAGAACGCGCTCGACAAGATGAACAAGGCCGCCGTGGAGTACGTGCGCGGCATCCCCGTGGTGAAGGTGTTCCAGCAGACCGTCCACTCGTTCAGGGCGTTCCGGGAGTCCATCGTGGCCTACTGCGACTTCGCCACCGCCTACGTGAAGCTGTGCGAGGGCCCGCAGGTGGCGCAGCTCGTGGCCATCAACGCGACGTTCTTCGTGCTCGTGCCGGCGGGCATCCTGCTGGCGGGCGCGGCGGGCGACTTCGGCGCGTTCCTCACGAACTTCCTGTTCTACGTCATCTTCTCGGCGCTCACCACCATGATGATGAGCAAGATCATGTACTCGTCGCAGGCGGTGACCGAGGCGCAGGACGCGGTGAGCCGCATCGACGGCATCCTGTCGGCGCCGCTCATGGCCGAGGTGGACCCGGCCCGGGCCGAGGCGCCCGCCGACGACGCCATCGACTTCGACCACGTCACGTTCTCCTATCCGGGCGCCGACGCGCCCGCGCTCGAGGACGTCGTGCTGCACGTGCCCTCGGGCGCCACGGTGGCGCTCGTGGGGCCCTCGGGCGGCGGCAAGACCACCGCGGCCTCGCTCGTGCCGCGCTTCTGGGACGCGAGCGCGGGGCGGGTGCTCGTGGGCGGCGTCGACGTGCGGTCCATCCCGCAGGCCGAGCTCATGGAGCGCGTGGCCTTCGTGTTCCAGAACGACAAGCTGTTCAAGCAGAGCCTGCTGGACAACATCCGCGCCGCGCGGCCGGAGGCGACGCGCGAGGAGGTGGAGGCGGCCGCGCACGCGGCGCAGTGCGACGACATCGTGGCGAAGCTGCCGCAGGGGCTCGACACCGTGGTGGGCGCCCGCGGCGTGTACCTCTCGGGCGGCGAGTGCCAGCGCATCGCGCTCGCGCGCGCCATCCTGAAGGACGCGCCCATCGTGGTGCTCGACGAGGCCACGGCCTTCGCCGACCCCGAGAACGAGGCGCTCATCCAGCGCGCGCTGGGGGTGCTGTGCGCGGGCAAGACCGTGCTCATGATCGCGCACCGGCTGTCCACCGTGGCCGGCGCCGACGCCATCTACGTGCTGGACGGCGGCCGCCTCGCGGAGCAGGGGACCCACGCCGAGCTGGTGGAGGCGGGCGGCTTGTACGCGCGCATGTGGGCTGACTATCGAACCTCGGCGCAATGGCGCATCGGAAAGGAGGGCGGCTATGCTGCGTGATTCCCTGGGCCTCACCGACGTGGGCGCGAAGAACTTCAGGCGCGGCGTGTTCTTCTGCACGCTGGCGAACCTCGTGCTCATGGCCCCGATCGGCATCCTGTTCCTGCTGGTGAGCGACTTCATGGACCACCTCGTGGCGGGGGCCCCGCTGCCCGCGCTGGCGCCGTACCTCGCGGGGTGCGTCGGCATCCTCGCGCTCATGGTCCTCACCCAGTGGGCCGAGTACGCGAACACGTACCACAAGGTGTACGAGGAGAGCGCCCGCAAGCGCACCGACCTGGCCGAGCACCTGCGCCGGCTGCCGCTGTCGTTCTTCGGGCGGCGCGACCTGTCCGACCTCACGAACGCCATCATGAAGGACTGCTCCGACCAGGAGCGCATGTTCATGCACGTCATGCCGCAGCTGTTCGGCACGGGCCTGTCCACGGCCATCGTCATCGTCGGCATCTTCTTCTACGACTGGCGTCTGGCGCTCGCGGCGTTCTGGGTGGTGCCCGCGGCGCTGCTCGTGATGGCGCTCACCGGGAAGCACCAGCAGCGCAAGGCGCAGGCGATGGAGGACGCGCGCCTCGAGGTGGCCGACGGCGTGCAGGAGTTCCTGGAGTGCGCGCAGGAGATCCGCGCCACGAACCGCTCGGCGGCGCATCTGGACGCGCTCGCGGCCAAGCTCGACGCGTTCGAGCGCAGGCAGGTGGCGTCCGAGCTGACCACCGGCGTGTTCGTCACCTCGGCGCAGGCGTTCCTCAAGCTGGGCATCGGCACCACCGTCTTCGTGGGCGCGACGCTGCTCGTGTCCGGGCAGACGGACTTCATGACCTACTTCGCCTTCCTGCTCGTGGTCACGCGCGTGTACGATCCGGTGAACCTCATCCTGCAGTCCATCGGCGAGCTGCTGAGCATGCGGCTGTCCATCAGGCGCACGCAGGAGCTGGCCGCCGAGAAGCCCATGGAGGGCTCCACCGACTTCGCGCCGCGAGGCCACGACGTGGTGTTCGAGGACGTGTCGTTCTCGTACGGCGACGGCGAGCAGGTGCTGAGGGACGTGTCGTTCACCGCCCGCGAGGGCGAGGTGACGGCGCTCGTGGGCCCGTCCGGGTCGGGCAAGTCCACGGTGGCGAAGCTGGCGGCGCGCTTCTGGGACGCCGACGCGGGGTCGGTGCGCGTGGGCGGCGTGAACGTGGCCGACGTGGACCCCGAGACGCTGCTGGCCGACTACGCCGAGGTGTTCCAGGACGTGGTGCTGTTCGACGACACGGTGATGGGCAACATCCGCCTGGGGCGGGTCGGCGCAACCGACGAGGAGGTGCTGGCGGCGGCGCGGGCGGCGATGTGCGACGAGTTCGTGAGCCGCATGCCGCAGGGCTACGACACGATGATCGGCGAGAACGGCGGGCGGCTGTCGGGAGGGGAGCGGCAGCGCATCTCCATCGCGCGCGCCATCCTGAAGGACGCGCCGGTGGTGCTGCTCGACGAGGCCACGGCCTCGCTCGACGTGGAGAACGAGACGCAGGTGCAGCAGGCGCTGTCCAGGCTGCTGGCCGGCAAGACCGTGCTGGTCATCGCGCACCGCATGCGTACCGTGGCCAACGCCGACAAGATCGTGGTACTCAAAGAGGGCCGCGTCGCCGAGCAGGGCGCGCCCGCCGAGCTCATGGCGCGCGAGGGAGGGCTGTACCGGCGCATGGTGGAGCTGCAGACCGAAGCTTCGGGGTGGTCGCTGGCTTCCTGACGCCTCGCTTCTTTCCTTCGGCGATGGCGCTCGGCATGCCGTCGCGCCGGGAAACCGTCGGGATGAGGCGCGCGCGACAGGGCTGCATGCGCCGTTATGCGTTACCATGGTGCGAGGCGCATAGCGCGGCTTGGAGCCGCGCCGAGGAAAGGATGTAGACAGTGGATCGCGTGTTGCTGAAAGGCGCGCTGGCCGAGCTGTTCGACGAAGGGGCGGCTCGCTTCGACGCTTCGATGGCGGAGCTCACGACGTTTCGTATCGGAGGTCCGGCCGACGTTCTCGTGGAGCCTCGCACGGCGGGCGAGGCGCGTGTCGTATTGGAGGCATGTCGCCGCCTGGGCGTTGCGGTGCGTGTGATGGGGCTTGGCAGCGACGTGCTGGTGGCGGACGAAGGGCTTCGTTGCGTCGTCGTGCGCATCGCCGAGAGCTTGTCGCAGGTGGAGGTTGACGGCGAGCGGATGCATGTGGAGGCGGGCGCGTCGAACGCCGACGTGGCGCGGCGCGCATGCGAGGAGGGGCTTGCGGGATACGAGTTCGCCTGCGGCATCCCGGGCACCGTGGGCGGCGCGGCCATCATGAACGCGGGCGCCTACGGAGGCGAGTTCAAGGACGTGGCCGAATCGGTGCGCTGCCTCACGCCGGAGGGCGAGCTGGTGGACGTGGACGCCGAGCGGGCGCAGTGGTCGTATCGGCATTCGATGATGGGCGAGGCCGGTTTCGTGGTGCTGGGAGCGACGCTGCGCCTGGCTCCCGACGACCCGCGCGCCATCCGGGAGCGCATGGACGACCTCGCGCGCCGGCGCGCCGAGAAGCAACCGCTCGAGCTGCCCAGCGCCGGAAGCACCTTCAAGCGCCCTGCCGGGTTCTTCGTCGGGCAGCTGGTGCAGGAGGCGGGGTTGCGAGGGTACCGCGTGGGCGGTGCCCAAGTGTCCGAGAAGCACACCGGTTTCGTGGTGAACGCGGGCGACGCCACGGCGGCCGACGTGCGCCGCCTCATCGCCGATGTGCAGGAGCGCGTGCGGGCGAGCGCCGGCGTGGATCTCGAGCCCGAGGTGCGCATGTGGGGCTTCGAGGAATAAGCTCGTCCCCAATATCTTGCGACAAAGGAACAAATGTTTCACGTGAAACATTTGTTCGCGCACGAAGATGACGGGAGGCGGCAACCGCTCGCTTAGGTAACGGGCGGGCGTGCGCTTGCTTGGTCGATATAGAGGGCGAGCGCTCCTTTAGGTGAACTGCCCTTTCCTATGAATCACGGAAATGTTACTATTGCTATAGCATAAGTGGACGCAAGGGGGCGTGCGTATGATCGATCGGGCTTTGTTCGCGCTGGAGGGCATCCGCGGCGCGCTGGCGGCGCTGGTGGCCCTTGCCGTGGCCCGGGCGCTGCTCGTGGTGGGGCAGGCATGGTCGTTGGCAAGCGCCATCGTGCATCTATGGGAAGGCGCGCCGCTGCCCGACCAGGCTCCGCTCATCGTCCTGTTCTTCCTCTGCTTCGTAGGCGGCCAGCTGGTGCGCTACGCGCAGGACTCCTATCTCGACCGCTACGCCTACGCACGCATCGACGCACTGCGCCGCGAGCTTCTGCAGGCGGTGTTCGGCCAGGGTGCGCGCATCGTGCAAGCTCAGGGCACCGGCAGCGTCACTGCGATGGTGTTGGAGGGCATCGACCAGGTGGAGACGTACCTGCGCCTCATCCTGCCGAAGATCGTGTGCGTGGTCGTGGTGCCGCTCATCGTGCTTTTGTGCGTGTTCCCGGTGGATTGGGTGTCGGGTTCCATCATGCTGGTCATGTACCCGGTCATCGTGTTCTACATGGGGCTGATCGGCGCGACAGCGAAGGCGGCCGCGTCGCTGCAGCACGAGGAGTACCAGCGGCTGTCGAATCACTTCATCGACTCGATGCGCGGCATCGATACGCTCAAGCTGTTCGGCCGCGGCAAGCGCCACGGCGAGCGCATCTTCGAGGTGAGCGAGCGCTTCCGCGAGGCAACGGTTAAGACGCTGCGCATCGCCACGTTGTCGGGCTCCGTGCTCGACCTCATCTCCACGCTGTCGCTGGCGGCCGTGGCCATCATGTTGGGATTCCGCCTCGTGGACGGTTCGATCGCCTTCTTCCCTGCGCTGTTCGTGCTGGTGCTGGTGCCGGAGTACTTCAAGCCCATCCGCGAGTTCGCCAGCGACTACCACGCCTCGCTCGACGGCAAGAACGCGCTGGCCTCCATTCAGGGCATCATCGCGTCGGCGGAGGAGGGCGCGTCGGACGTTGCAGGCGACGAGGCCGCCGCGCTGCACGACGTTCCCGTCTGGAGCGAAGATTCGACGCTCGAGCTGGACGGCGTGCGCTTCTCGTATCCCGAGCACGAGGCGCTTTCGGACGTGTCCTTCGCCGTGCGCGGTTTCGCGCGCGTCGGCGTCATCGGGGCCAGCGGCTCGGGCAAGAGCACGCTCGTGAACCTGTTGGGCGGCTTCGCGGCTCCCAGCGCGGGCACGGTGCGCGCCGCAGGGCGGCAGCTGGCAGACCTGCGCGAGCCTTCGTGGCAGCGCCAGGTGCTCTACATCCCGCAGGACCCGTACCTGTTCCACGCCACGCTGCGCGACAACATCGTGTTCTACCGCCCCGATGCCGACGACGATGAGGTTGCGCGCGCGGTGGAGGTCGTGGGGCTGGGCGATCTCGTGGCCGAGCTGCCGGACGGGCTGGACACGCTGGTGGGCGAGGGCGCCCGCGCGCTGTCGGGCGGCCAGGCGCAGCGCATCGCGCTGGCCCGCGCGCTTCTGGACGACTCGCGGCGCATCCTGCTGTTCGACGAACCCACGGCGCACCTCGACATCGAGACCGAGTTGGAGCTGAAGGAGCGCATGCTGCCGCTCATGGAAGGCCGTCTCGTGGTGTTCGCCACGCACCGGCTGCATTGGGTGCACGACATGGACGCCGTGCTGGTGATGGAGGACGGGCGCGTGGCCGAGTTCGGCGCGCCGAAGGAGCTTGCCGCGCGCGACGGCGCGTACGCGCGCTTGGCGTCGCGGTTGGAAGGAGGCGCGCTATGAGCAGGGAAGGCGAAGCCGTGCAGGGCGCCGTGCCGCGCGAGGAGGGGTTCGCGAGCGTGCTGCGCCGCGACGCCTGGGTGAAGCCGTTCTTCTTCCGTTACCGCAAGGCGTTGGCGTTGGCGCTTTTCCTGGGGCTGCTGACGTTCGGGTTCGCCTCGGCGCTGATGTTTACCTCAGGCTACCTGGTCAGCGCTTCGGCGGTGGTTGAGACCATCCTCTTTCTGCACCTGCCGCTCATCTTCGTGCGCATCTTCGGCGTGGGCAAGCCCATCCTGCAGTACCTCGAGCGCTTGACCAGCCACGACTGGGTGCTGCGCATGACCAGCGGATTGCGGTTGAAGCTGTACCGCGCGCTGGAGCGCGACGCCGTGTTCTTCCGCGCCACGCACCGCACGGGCGACGTGCTGGGCCTTCTGGCCGAGGATATCGGGCACATTCAGAACCTGTACCTGCGCACCGTGTTCCCCACGGTGACGGCATGGCTGCTGTTCGTCGTGCTGGTGGCATGCCTGGGCTGGTTCTCGCTCTGGCTCGCGCTGGCGATGCTGCTGGTGCTGGGCACGGCGGTGTTCCTCGTGCCGCTGGTGTCGGTGCTGGCGAACGCCGCGCGCCAGGCGCGCCACAAGCAGATGAAGAACGAGCTGTACGCCGAGCTGGCCGACAACGTGCTGGGTGTGTCCGACTGGGTGTTCGCCGGGCGCGGCGAGGAGTACCTCACGCGCCATAAGGAGCGCGAGCTGCGGATGCGCGACGTGCAGGAGCGCATGGAGCGCTTCGGTCGGCGCCGCGACGTGGTGCTGCAGGCGCTGTTCGGCATCTGCGCCGTGCTGCTGCTGGTGTGGGCGGGCGGGCGCTTCGGCGGGGAAGGGGGCGACGCGGCCAACTGGATCGCCGCGTTCGTGCTGGGCTTCTTCCCGCTCATCGACGCGTTCGCGCCCTTGTCGTCGGCGGCGGTGGAGGCCGGCGCCTACCGCGATTCCATCGCGCGTTTGAACGACCTGCCGACCCCCGGCGAGGAGAAGCCGTCCGCGCGCGTGCCCGAGGCGCCGTTCGACGTGCGGGTTGACCGGGCGGAGTACCGCTATCCCGGCACGTCGCGTGACGTGCTGCGCGGCCTGAGCCTGACGGTGCCGCAGGGCCAGCGCGTGGCCGTGCTGGGCCGCAGCGGCGCGGGCAAGAGCACGCTGGCGTCCCTCGTGCGCGGCGACATACGACCCGATGCGGGCGGCGTGACGCTGGGCGGCTCGCCCACGGCCGACCTCGGCGACGAGGCGGCGAAGTGGATCGGGGTCATCCAGCAGCGCACCTACCTGTTCAACATGACGCTGCGCGACAACCTGCGCATCGGGCGCGAGGACGCGACCGACGACGAGGTATGGGACGCGCTGGGCAGGGTGGGGCTGCGGTCGATGGCCGAGCGGCTGCCGAACGGCCTGGACACGCTGGTGGACGAGGCCGGCCTGCGCTTCTCGGGCGGCGAGCGCCACCGCGTCGCGCTCGCGCGCGTGCTGCTGCAGGACGTGCCCGTGGTCATCCTGGACGAGCCCACGGTAGGCCTCGATCCTATCACCGAGCGCGCGCTGCTGGACGACCTGTTCGAGGCGCTGGCGGGCAAGACGGTGATCATGATCACCCACCATCTGGCCGGCGTGGACGCCATGGACCGCGTCGTGTTCGTGGAGGACGGCCGCATCGCGCTCGACGGCGCGCCGGACGAGCTCGCGCGCACGAGCGAGCGCTACCGACGTCTGCTGGCCTTCGACCGCGGGCAGGCGGCGGGCCGCTAGCCGCGGGCGCGCAGAAGGGCGGTTGCGTCCTCGGGCGCGAGCGCGCACACGGTGGATCTCCTGAGCAGGCCTTTGTCGCGCGTTACGATGTAGTCGGCCTTCGCGCGTTCGGCGCTTGGCAGGGCGCTCGCATTCTCGGGCTCTTGCATTGAAAACGGGGTTTTTCTCCCATGTCCTCGACTTGTGCGCACCTTCGTCACGTCGGATTGCCCGTTTGGGACGTGTTCGGCCCGTTTCTCTTCTCGAAACCGCAGGTCAGTAGTTAGACATGGGAAATTTATACGTGCGAGTCGGCTGGAAGCGTGCGCATAAGTCGGGGACATGGTGATTTTCGAGCATATTCGATGCTGAAAGGGCGCATAAGTTGGGAACTTGGAAGCCTCTGTTCGATCGAGCGCCCGTTTGCGGGGCGGGAAGGGATGGCGTCTGGGGATTCTCCGTTCTTCGCGCCGCCGGGCTCCGGCTTCCGGTATCCTGAACGTTCGCGACAATTCCGGATTACGAGAGCAGCGGAGAGGCTTCATGAAGATCAACCACGCGATCCTGCACGTTTTCGACTTCGTCTCGTGCGTCAACGTGTACGCCCAGGAGGAGCTCGATCTTTCGAGCAAGAACGCCAAGCGCTACGTGACGAGCCACGCGAAGAAGGCGCTCGGCAACATCGACAGCAAGCGCGGCGAGTTCGCCGAGAACAGCATGTTCGCCGAGGAGCTGCGCTGCTACTTCCGCGGTCAGCGCGAGTTCGTCGACCTGTCCGTCCAGGTGGCCGAGTTCATCGCCGGCGAGCTGGGGCGCATGGAGAAGACCGAGTCGGCCGACCTTCTGGTGATGGACTTCGAGGACGATCCCGACAACACGGTGCGGGAGATGACCGACGACGAGGCCGAGGCGGCGTATCGCGGCGAGGGCAAGCGCTACTTCGCGTTCATGCTGCTGGAGGCCAAGCAGGCCTACATGCACGAGGTGGGCTACGGCGAGAGCGGCGCGCAGCGCGTGGACATCGCGCGCCATCACGCCATCCTGCCGAACCCGTCGCAGAAGGTGGCGTCGTTCGCGGTGATCGAGTCGAAGACGCTGTCGGTGTCGTTTTGCGACAAGGAGCGCGCCATCGCGGGCGAGAACCGCTGGCTCATCCCCGACGGCCTGCTGCAATGCTCGATGGAGGCGTCCAGCAAAGAGGTGTTCGACGCCGTGACGCGCATCGTCGAGGAGGTTGCCGAGGAGTACGGCGCCAACGCGGCTGTGGCGGTGTCGAAGGCGAAGGCCTACGTGGCCGAGAACGCCGACGAGTCCGACGAGCTTGCCCCGTGGGACCTGGGCGAGGAGGTGTTCGAGGACGAGCCGCTGCAGAAGCGCTTCGAGCAGGCGCTTGCCGACGAGGCGCTGCCCGAGCGCGTGGTCGTGGAGAAGAACGTGGCCAAGCGCGTGGCGAAGAGCCACAAGATCCGCACCGACACGGGCATCGACATCACGTTCCCGGCCGAGTACGGCGAGAACCCCGACTTCATCGAGTTCGTCAGCGGCCCGAACGGCCTCATCAACATCGAGCTCAAGAACATCGGCCACATCGAGAACCGCTAGAGGTCCCGCGGTCCCATCCTGCAACCTGCCGCCGCGCCCGCTTCCCCGCGGACGCGGTGTATGAGACAATAGAGCGAACTTCCCGGAAAACAGAGGAGCATCACGTGGCGGAATTCATCTACCAAATGTATCAGGCGCGCAAGGCGCACGGCGAGAAGGTCATTCTCGACGACGTGACCCTGTCGTTCTACCCCGGCGCGAAGATCGGCGTCGTGGGACCCAACGGCATGGGCAAGTCGACGCTGCTCAAGATCATGGCGGGCCTCGAAGAGGTGTCGAACGGCGACGCGCGCCTCACGCCCGGCTACACGGTGGGCATCCTGCAGCAGGAGCCGCCTCTGGACGACGACAAGACCGTCATCGAGAACATCGAGATGGCGTTCGGCGAGGTGAAGGCCAAGATCGACCGCTTCAACAAGATCGGCGAGGAGATGGCCGAGCCCGACGCCGACTTCGACGCGCTCATGGCCGAGATGGGCGAGCTGCAAGACGCCATCGACGCGGCGAACGGGTGGGATCTCGACAGCCAGCTGTCGCAGGCCATGGACGCGCTGCAGTGCCCCGACCCCGACATGCCGGTGAACGTGCTATCCGGCGGCGAGCGCCGTCGCGTGGCGCTGTGCAAGCTGCTGCTGGAGGCGCCCGACCTGCTGCTGCTCGACGAGCCCACCAACCACCTGGACGCCGAGTCGGTGCTGTGGCTGGAGCAGTTCCTGCGCACCTACCCCGGCGCGGTGCTGGCCGTCACGCACGACCGCTACTTCCTGGACAACGTGGCCGAGTGGATCTGCGAGGTGGACCGCGGCAGCCTCTTCCCGTACAAGGGCAACTACTCCACCTACCTCGAGACGAAGGCCGCGCGCCTGGAGGGCCAGGGCCAGCGCGAGGAGAAGCTGGCGAAGCGCCTGCGCTCGGAACTGGAGTGGGTGCGATCCAGCCCCAAGGCGCGCCAGGCCAAGAGCAAGGCCCGCATCGAGCGCTACGAGCAGATGGCGGCCGAGGCACGCTCGTTCGAGAAGGCCAGCGTGTCGGACATCACCATCCCCGTGCCGCCGCGCCTGGGCGCGAAGGTCATCGAGGCCAAGCACATCAGGAAGGCGTTCGGCGACCGCGTGCTCATCGACGACTTGTCGTTCACGCTGCCCCAGGGCGGCATCGTGGGCGTGATCGGCCCGAACGGCGTGGGCAAGTCCACGCTGTTCAAAGCCATCGTGGGCTTGGAGCCCCTGTCGGGCGGCGAGCTTGAGATCGGCGAGTCGGTGAGCATCTCCTACGTCGACCAGAACCGCGAGGGCATCGACCCGAACAAGAAGCTGTGGGAGGTCGTCTCCGACGGCCTGGACTACATGAAGGTGGGCGACACCGAGATTCCCAGTCGCGCCTACGTGGCCAGCTTCGGCTTCAAGGGGCCCGACCAGCAGAAGCCGGCCGGCGTGCTGTCGGGCGGCGAGCGCAACCGCCTGAACCTGGCGCTGACGCTCAAGCAGGGCGGCAACCTCCTGCTGCTCGACGAGCCTACGAACGACCTCGACGTCGAGACGCTGGAAAGCCTGGAGGAGGCGCTGCTGGCATTTCCCGGCTGCGTCGTGGTGACCAGCCATGACCGCTGGTTCCTCGACCGCATCGCCACGCACATCCTGGCGTGGGAGGGCACCGACGAGAACCCGGGCAACTGGCACTGGTTCGAGGGCAACTTCGACGACTACCAGAAGAACCGCGTCGAGCGCCTGGGCGAGGAGGCCGCGCGTCCGCACCGCATCCACCGCAAGCTCACCCGCGACTAGCAGATACGCGACATGCATTCGAGGCCCCGGAGCTGAACGGCATCGGGGCCTCGCCGCGTTCAGGCGAACTTGACGGCGCAAAGGACGACGAACCCGATGACGACGACAGCTGCCAAAAGGTTCATCACGCGCAGCGGGAGCTTCCCGAGGGCTTTCTGGCACAGCGGGTAGACGATCCATGTGTACAGCATGGCCACGGCCGCCAGCGCGAGGTCGTTTACGAGCCATGCCTGGCCGAGGATGTTGAACGGCAGCTGCGAGTTGTCCCACAACGGGTATTCGCCGGCGGCGTTCGGCTGGTTCAGCATGAACCCCATGGCCAGTTCCATGAGCATGCACACGACCACGGTGACGGCGAAGAACTGGATCCCGGCGCTGACGAGGGTGGCGCGCCGGGCGACCAGCGCCGTCTTGAGCGGCATCAGCACGAGCGCGCAGACGACGACGCCCACGCCGTACACGAGAAACGGGTACATCGGGTCGTCCCACACAAGCGAATCGGCATCGACGATGCCGAATACGTTCATGAACGAGCAGTAGACGATCTCCATCCAATGTCCCAGCACGCTGAACACGCAGAAGTACACGGCCAGGTTCCGCCAGAACGCGAAGGAGCCGGGCTCGTAGCCGTACCGCTCGTCTTCTTTGGAGAGAATGGGCATGGACGCTGGGTCGTCCTAGCCGGCCGCTTCAGAATCGTAGCTGGACGAGAGCTCGATCGAGGTTGCGTCCGAGGAGCCGGCATCGTCGGCGTCGTCGAGGTCGGGAAGCGCCACGTTCACGTAGTACAGGAAGATCAGGATGCAGAAGCCGACGGTCACGGCTATGAAGGCGATGTTCATGCCGTCCCGGGGGACCTTGCTCAGCAGCTGCTCGAGCGCCGGGTAGATCACCCAGGTCATGAGCGTGGCCACCACGCCGAAGGCGATGGCGTTCTGCAGACACACCTGGCCCATGAAGTTGCAGAACATATCGGAGTAGTCCCATAAGGGCAGCTTGCCGTCAGGGCCGGGCTGGTTGACCATGAGGCCCATGACCAGTTCGATGGTCGTGCAGACGAGCGCGTTAACGACGAAGCTGATGAGCAAGGGCACCACGCGGCTGCGGATGCGCTTTTCAAGGAAGTTCTTGACGGGGTACAGCAGAAGCACGCACGCCACGGCTCCGAATCCGTACACGATGAAGGGGTAGAGCCAATCCGACCAGATCTGGGAGTTCGGGTCGTAGGTGCCGGGTATCATTCCGAAGCGGATGAGCGTGCAATAGGCCGCCTCCATCCAGTGTCCCACCACGCTGAACACGCAGAAGTAAATGATGATGTTGCGCCAGAACGCCCAGGTCCGAGGCTGGTAGCAGTCCAGGTCCTTCGCGAGCTCGCGTTGTTTGACCTCTGCGTCGAAGGGCTGCGTCAGCACGGCTTTCGCGCGTCTCGACGTGAGGAAGTACGCGAGCAGTATAAGGTCGGGCGTGCACGAGAACAGCTGGCCGACAAGGCTGAAGTGACCGGTCGCGATGTTGAAGGCGGTTCCGATGAAGATGTTGAACAAGCTGAACCCGATGATGAAATGGCGCGCCAGGCGTTTGCGCTGCCAGATGAGCCAGAAGCTGATGCTGTCGAATATCAGGTTGACGAAATCGAGGATGTTCGAGAATTCCAGCTCGTAGCTGCCTTTGATCAGGAACGCCAACAGCGAGATGGTGACGATGACGTTGAATGCAAAGAAGAACTGGAGGACCCGCATGAAGCCGAGCTTCTTCGGGTTGCTGAAGTCTTTCGCCATGGGCTGCGGCTCCAATCACGCTCGACGGATCTATGCTTGCGGCGCGCGTCCCCGATGGCGTTGCGCGCACAGTTCGTCCAGTATATCTCGGCAGACCGGCGGAAGGCGCGTTCGGAAAGGCAGATGCCGCGTTCGCTTCGCAGAACGCAGCGTTCGTGCCGCTACCAGCGTTTGAGCGTGGGGAGCAGGGCGCCCATGAACGAAACGGCTTCGTCGCGCGTGATGTGGCACGACTCGGCCATGAATGGGGCGCAGCGCTCGATCAGCTCCTCGAGCGTCTCGTCTTCCAGAAACGCGCCGTTCGCATAGCACCACGAGCAGTAGTCGGCCGACAGAGAGCCGTCCGCCTCGGTGCCATGATCCTTCTCCTGGTAGAACGGCATGCCGCAGCTTTGGCAGTAGGCGCCGTCGGGCATCTCCAAAAGCAGGGCGACGGGCACATCGCAGGTGGCGGCGATGAGCTTGCACATGTCGATGCCAGGCGTGGTCTCCCCGTTCTCCCAGCGCGATACGGCCTGGCGGGTGACGTAAAGCTTGCGCGCTAGGTCTTCCTGAGTGAGGTTGCGCTCCTTGCGGATGCGGACGAGCACGTCTCCGATGGCCATGGGGGTCCTTTCGTCGTTGGCTTGCGCAACCATTGAACCACGGCGTCGGCCCCGCCGTAAAGAAACAAAGCGTTGCGGGATGCGCTGCGCGGCGGTTGCGGGTATGATGGCATGGCGTTGCTGCAAGCCTGTTGCGAGATGCCGCGTGCGCGGCCGAAGGGAGACGACACGATGTACATCACCTGCCTGGACCTGGAAGGCGTGCTGGTGCCCGAGATCTGGATCGCGTTCGCCGAGGAGAGCGGCATTCCGGAGCTGACGCGCACGACTCGTGACGAGCCCGACTACGGCAAGCTCATGGACTTCCGTCTGGACATCCTGCGCCAGCATGGCCTGGGCCTCAAGGAGATCCAGGAGACCATCGCGCGCATCGACCCCTTGCCGGGGGCGAAGGACTTCCTCGACGAGCTGCGCGCCACGACCCAGGCCGTCATCATCAGCGACACGTTCACCCAGTTCGCCCAGCCCCTCATGGCGAAGCTGGGCTGGCCGGCGCTGTTCTGCAACGAGCTGGAGGTGGCTGACGACGGCACCATCGCGGGCTTTCGCATGCGCTGCCCCGAATCGAAGCTGACCACCGTGCGCGCGCTGCAGTCCTGCGGCTTCGACACCATCGCGGCGGGCGACAGCCACAACGACCTGGGGATGATCAGAGCCAGCAAGGCGGGCTTCCTGTTCCGCAGCCCCGATTCCATCAAGGCCGAGAACACCGATCTGCCCGCGTTCGAGGAATACGACGACCTGCTCGCCGCCGTCAAGCAGGCTATGGCTTAACTGCGTTCGCCGTCGCCTGCGGCATCGGCGTTTTCGCGCAGGTGCTCGTCGGCGGCGGCGCGCAGCGTCGCCACGACGTTCGACGAAGCGCTCGTGGCGACGCCCGAGCTCAGTATGGCCTGGAGCGGGTTCGCGTGGTCGCCGCGGCAGGCTTCGTCGCTCATGATCTCGACGAGGCCGCCCAAGGTGAACCTCACTACCACCATGGCTTCGCTGCTCAAACGCGTTTCATCGACATGGAACAGGTCGAACCAGGTATGCATGACCAGGTTCTTCAGCGTGGCCACAAGCTCGCTCGATCCGTTCTTGCCGACGACCAGAAGGGCACGGTCGATCCGCTTTTTCAGGTCGGGGTTGCGCAGCAAGGCGTTCGCCTCGATCTCGTCGATGCCTTTCGAAGGCCCTCCGTTCATCAGCAACATGCGCGCCATCTCGCGCGGGAGCATGCTGTCCAGCGCCTGCGCGGCAAGCGCGCCCAAGCCGTCGAAATGGTAGTAGAACGCGTTCTTGTTGACCTGCGCCCGCTTGGCGATCTCGCCGACGGTGATCTGGGCGTACGGTTTCTCGGCGAGGATCTCCCAGAACGCCTCCTCCATGCGCTCGACGGCGGTGGGGCCTTCCTGGTCTTTACGCGGGCGCGCCATGTCTTCTCCTCGAAACTAGTCAACAGGAACAATATTCACCATTTTTATTAGACGTTGCGACCAATAAAATTGCCTCTTGAGAATAAATCAAGCTGCGGGCGCGGTCAAGCGCCGGCGACGCATTCGGAAGGAGGCTCCCGGTGTTCGAGAAACTCGGGAAAGCGAAGTACGTAGTGCCGCTGCTCATCGGCATCGTGGCGGCATGCGTCATGTCCGTCATGTTCTACCCGATGGCGAATATGGAGATGAAGGGGCTGCCGTTCGCGGTTCTGTCGCTCGACGAGGGCGTGGAGACGCCGCAGGGCGATATGAACGTGGGCGATACCCTGGTCGAGAACATCACGTCCGCGACGGCTGCGGAGGACGGCGAGGAATCACCCATCGCCTGGACGAAGGTGGGCAGCCAGAAAGAGCTGGACGAAGCTCTCGAGAACGGCGAATACTACGGCGCGATCATCGTTCCCGCTGATTTCAGCGCCCAGCAGATGGCGGTCAAGCAGGCTGAGACGAAGGCCTCGCTCGCGCAAGCCCAGGCTTTGATGGCCGCGCAGGCGCAGGCCCAGGCCGCTGCGGCGGCCCAAGCAGCCGCAGCCGGCGGCGAAGCTGCCGCAGGTGGCGACCAGGCTGCGGCCATGGCTGCTGCCGCCGCAGGCGGGGAGGCTGCGGGTGGCGACCAGGCTGCAGCGATGGCTGCCGCCGCTGCGGCGCAGGGAGGGGATGCGGCGGCGGCCGCGCAAGGCGATGCGGCTCAGGCCGCTGCTTTGGCCGCCGCCGCGCAAGACGACGGGGCTTCCGAGGCTGAGGAAGTGGAGGCTCCGGCTCTCAAGGTGCTCATCGACAAGGCGAAGAGCCCGCTCGTGGCCAGCCAGATGGGCGCGAGCATCCCCTCGATGTTCCAGCAGATGGGCGTCGACGTGGACGTGGAGACCATTCACGAAGGGTCGGCTTCCGATGGCGATGGAGCGGCGGCCAATCCCATGTCCGGCATGGTGTCGCTGCAGCTTGCCATCATGCCGCTGTTCATGGTGTCGATAATGACGGGTCTGTTCCTCAGCCGCATCTTCGGAAAGAAGACGGATGCGACGAGCGCGGAGCGCTGGAAGTCCATCGGGATCCAGGCGGCTTACGCGGTCGTGGCCTCGCTGATCGTCAGCCTGTGCGCGTTCTGCATGCTGCTGTGGATCGCCGGTATCGAGGCTCCCATGGACGCCATCGTACCGTTCATGTGGCTTGCCAGCTTCTGCGTGATGCTCGTGTTCATCGGCGCGTTCAACATCTCCACGGCGCTTGGCGGCCTGCTTGCGCTCGTCGGGTTCGCGTTGGGCATGATGACGGGCACGTTCCCCTTCGAGGCTCTGCCGGCGTTCTGGCAGGATTGGGTGTACCCGTGGGCCCCGCAGCGCTTCATGAGCGAGGGCATCCGCGCCATCCTGTATCTGGACGCGGGCGCCTGGAACGCAGGGAGCCTGCCGCTCCTGATCGTGGGCGCGGTCGGCGCGATGCTGACCTGCATCGCCGCTCTCGTGCCGGGCAAGAAGGACAAGAGCGAGACGGTCGCCGCCTAGGCGGAGAAACCGCTTGGCGTTGCACGTGGGGGGGCGGGCTTCGGCTCGCCCCCTTTCCTTTTGTCGCGCGGTTCGCGCCCAACCTCGCTCTTTCGGCTGTCTCGGCGACGCCTCGCTGCAGGGGTTCGCAAGACGATGTGCAGCGAAATCGCCGGTTTGGCAGTCCTCGGCGGCCTTCGACCGCGCTCGACGCTCCTTCCCGAGCATTGGCGAGGCGTAATCCCAGGTGGCGTTCCGTCGCCACCCCGGGATGCGCCGTCCGATCGAGCCGGGACTGCCAAACCGGCGCTTTCGCTGCACGCAAGGCGTCGAAACCGTGCGTTCGCGGCGAAGAAGGCGGCTGGGCGACGGCTTCAGGTGACGGTTCTGGCGCGTTGGGAACCAGAAGGCGGCGCACGTCGGTGCGTGTCATCCCTCCTTTGCCCGCGCCTCCGCCATGTCGAAGCGATCCTTTCAGGCGCATCCTCGGCCCGCAGCGCAGCCTTTCCGCTTTCGGGAGGAATGGACGTGAAGTGCAGAATCATCGACCGGCTCTATCCTCGTGGTAGTATGTTCCGACTTTCGATATACGACGTTCGAGGAGAAAGACGTGCCATACAAGGTGAACGAGCCGGTGGAACCGCAACAAAGGGCGGTCATCGATGACGACCAGCTGAAACGGATGATGGCGGACAGCCAGCCGAGCTTCTTCGAGCGCAACCGTTATCGGCTGGTCACGCTCGCGCTCATCGCGATCAACGTCGCCGTGTTCGCGCTCGAGGCGGTGCTGTCCGGCATGCGCATCGACATTTCCACGCGCACCCTCGTGGACATGGGCGCGATGTACGCGCCGCTTGTCCAGTCGCCGGCCGACCTGTACCGCTTCGTCACGCCGATGTTCCTTCATATGGACCTCATGCACCTCGGTTTCAACATGGTGGCGCTGTACAGCGTGGGCGAGGTGTTGGAGCGCACCCTGGGCAAGGGAAGCTATCTTGCGCTGTACTTCATCGCGGGAATAACGGGCAATGCGGTGTCCTATGCGGCCGATGTGCTGCTCGGCGGCGGCTCCGCGGTGAGCGCCGGAGCTTCGACCAGCGTGTTCGGCCTGTTCGTGGCCGTGGCGCTGTTAGCCGTGCTGCATAAGGGGAACCGTTCGCTCTTCACGCAGTACAGCAAGGGCATGTTGGGGGTCATCGCCGTGAACGTGGCGTACACGCTGCTCGTGCCGAATATCTCCGTGAGCGGGCATCTGGGAGGGGCGCTTGGCGGGCTCGTCGCCATGTTCATGATCCCGGCAGCCAGCCTGCGCGTGCCGAATCCCGTGCGCGTCGTCGTGGCCGTGCTGTGGGTGGCGGCGCTCGTGTGGCTGCTCGTTTCGCAAGGGGTGCTCGGTGTCTAGCGGGCGGCGCGCAGTCGCGCTGCGGCCGGGTCAGCTGCTGGCCGTGGGCGGCATGCTGTTCTCGATGTTCTTCGGTGCGGGCAACCTCATCCTGCCCCCGCTTCTGGGATTGCAGGCGGGTGATCAGGCGATCCCCGCCATGACGGGTTTCTTGATCGCGGGTATCGGCTTGCCGGTGCTCGGCATCGTGGCGGTGGCCGTGTGCGGCGGCGTGCGCGAGCTGGCCGGGCGCGTGAGCCCGCTGTTCGCCTCGGTGTTCATCGCGCTCATGTACCTGACCATCGGGCCGTTTCTCGCCATTCCGCGCACGTCTTCGACCGCCTTCGAGATGCTGAGGCCCCTGCTGCCCGTAACCGATGCGGCTGGCCTGGGCGTCGCAACGGCGGCGTTCTCCGTCGCGTTCTTCGGCGTGGCGTTCGCGCTGGCGCTGCGACCCGGGCTGTTGTCGCGCGTGCTGGGGCGTTTCTCTGCGCCCGCCCTCATCCTGCTCATCGTGTTGGTGGTCGGCGCCTCCGTGCTGGGCGGCGCGCCCGCGCCGACGGCTCCGCAGCCGCCCTATGACGCGAGCCCGCTGTCGAACGGTTTTCTCACGGGGTACCAGACCATGGACTTGCTGGCGGCGCTGTGCTTCGGCATCGTGGTGGCTGCGAACGTTCGCGAGCTGGGCGTGAGCGACCCGAAGCGCGTGGCGGGCTCCATTTCGGGCGCGGGCCTCATCGCCGGAGCGCTCATGATGGCCATCTACTGCGGGCTGGCGTTCGTGGGCTCGGCGATGGGCTCGACGATGCCCGACGCGGCCAACGGCGCTTCCATCCTCGCGGCGTCGGCCAGCGCGCATTTCGGCCCGGCGGGTACGGTCATCGTGGCGGCCATCTTCCTGCTGGCTTGCCTCAACGTATGCACGGGGCTCATCTCGTGCTGCTCGGAGTACTTCTCCGAGGCTTTTCCGCGTATCCCGCTTCCGGCGTGGGCGGCGGCGTTCGCCGCGTTCAGCTGCGCGGTGTCGCTGGTGGGGCTCGATGCCATCCTCGCATTTTCCGCACCGCTTCTGGGCGCGCTCTATCCGCCGGCCATCGTGCTGGTGGTCATGGGCCTCGCGCACGGGCGCTGCGACCGGCTGCCGCGCATGTGGCCCTGCGCCGTGCTGGCGACGGCGGCGTTCAGCGTGGCCGTGGGCCTGCGCGACGCGTTCGCGCCGGGCGCGTGGCTGCCCCTCGATGCGCTTCCGCTTGCCGACGCGGGCCTCGGATGGCTTGTGGTCGCCATCGCGGGCGCGGCGGCGGGCGCGATATGGTCGCTCGCTGAGCGCAGGCGGCGCGCGCGACGGGCGTGAGCGCCCGACTCCGGATTCGTGGCGGTTTTTCCTACAACCCCAGGCCCTTCGCCACGTTGGCGATGAAGTCCTGGACGTTCGTCACGATGCCGCGCGAGGCCAGAGAGCCGCGGTCGATGAGCTTGTTCACCGCGAACTCGGCGATGTCCACGCAGTAGAAGTACACCTGGCGCACGGTGCCGTCCGCGAGCACGCGGTACGATGGCGTCATGTTGCCCGTGGCGATGGTGTGCAGCATGGTGGCCATGCACACGACCGTGGTGGCTTTGCGCAGGTGGGAGCGCATGGCGTCCTGCGCATCGTAGGCGTTGCCCAGCACGCACGGAAGCGGGCCGTCGTCGCGGATGGAGCCGGCCAGCACGTAGGGCACGCCCTTCTTCTCCAACGCGTGCATGATGCCGCCCGACACCTGCTCCTCCTCGATGAACCGGCCGATGGAGCCGTACAGCCGCACGCGGTTGATGGTGTCCAGGTGGTTGTAGTGGCCGAGCGGGCGGTTCTCCTGCGTCTCGATGTCCTGGCCGAGCGCCGTGTGGAAGTAAGAGCCCTCCAGATCGTGCGTGGCCAGCGCGTTTCCGGCGAACACCGCGTCGACGTAGCCCGCCTCGATGATCTTGGAGAACGCCGTGCGCGAGAAGCCGTTGAACGAGAACGCCGGCCCCATCACCCACACGACGTAGCCGTGTTCGCGCTCGTGCTTCAGCAGCTCGTAGAGCTCGTCGTACTCGCGGGAGAACGCCGTCTCGCGCGAGCGCCCCAAGCGGAAGGCGAAGTTGTCGGCGTGGCGCCCTGCGTCGGCCAGCTCGCCTTCGCCGTCCGGCGCGGGGTCGAACCCGGTCGTGTGGACGTAGATGCCCTGCTCTCCCGACTCGGTGCGCCCGCACACGATGGCATCTCCCGCGCGGATGTGGCGGAACTCGCGCACGAAGATGCGTCCGTCCTCGCAGACGGGAACGCAGTCCATGCGGCTGTCTTCCGCGAGCAGCCATGCGCCGTCGATCTTGAAGTACTCGGGGTAGATGCTCATCGCGTGGTAGCCTTCTGGCGCCACGCCGTCTTTCGGCGCCGGCAGCAGCACGGCGTCGGGCGCGCCGGCCAGCGGCTCGCGGTGGAAGTCGGGAGCGGTGTAGGGGTTCAATGCGAAGCTCATGGGCTGCCTTCTCTCCAAGGCCGGCTGAGGACGTCCGGCTACTTTCGTTCGCATGCGATTATACACGGCGACGAGGCGAAGGCTTCGGAGGACTCGCCCGCATCGCGGGCTTCGCGCGCCGGCGAGTCTACAGCAGCTTGGCCAGCTTGTCGATGGCCGCGTTGCACGAGTGCCCCTGCACCAAGCCGACCTTCGCGGTGAAGGCTGTGAGCTCGATGCGCGCGCCGCCGCCCGTGGACACGAGTTCGGCGACGACGACGGCGGGGTTCGCGACGATGCCCTTGTTGAAGTAGGCGACGTAGGGGTTGCCCGTCGGAGCCTCGTGCAGCGTGATCAGGCTTTTGCGGATCTGCGCCGCCGCGCTGCGCAGCCTGTCGTAGGCTTCGTTGCCGGAGCGGCCCAGCTCCACGACGCGCGTCTCGGTGCGCAGCTTGGCCATCTTGGCATACGCTGCCGAGGAGTCGCCCATGCCGATGCCGCCCGCGACGGCTTCCAGCGGGTCGCCGCTCATGATGCCGTCGAGCACGGCCAACGGGTTCGCTCCGGCTTTCGCCTGGCCTTTCGCCAGGATGTTCCTGATCTCGTTCGTCGCTTGCATGGGCGGCTCCTCTCCTCGCGTTCCGAATGCGCCCATCATAGCTGGAGGATCCACACCGAAAGGACACCAAAGACGCAGCCGCGATCTGCCATCCCGAGCGAGCGAAGCGTCCTGCAGCGCGGCGTGTTCTTTTCCCGTTCGCGGCCGTCCGAAGGCGGCGGTTGCGGGTAGAATGGAACCTTATCGTCATCCCTGATTTCTGGAGGTCGTTCCCGCATGGTCGAGCGCGCAGCAGAAGAAACGTCGGAACCCGAGGACGCGGCTTTCGCGCACGGGTCGCTGGGGCGGCTCGCGCCCGCGTGGTGGGAGCCTGCCGAGGGTGAGCCGGAGCCCGAGCCGTGGCTTTCGCCCGACGCGGCGCTCGACCGCTTCCTCGACTGGACGACCGCGCGCGGCATCGAGCTGTGGTCCCACCAGGAGGAGGCGCTCATGGACCTCATGGTGGGCGACCACGTGATCCTCGGCACGCCCACGGGCTCGGGCAAGTCGCTCGTGGCGCTGGGGATGCAGTTCATGGCGCTGGCCACGGGGAAGCGCTCGTACTACACGGCGCCCATCAAGGCGCTGGTCAGTGAGAAGTTCTTCAACCTCGTGGAGGTGCTCGGCCGCGAGAACGTGGGCATGATCACGGGCGACGCGCACATCAACGCCGAGGCGCCCGTCATCTGCTGCACGGCCGAGATCCTGGCCAACCAGGCGCTGCGCGAGGGCGAGGCCGCCGACGTGGGCTGCGTGGCCATGGACGAATTCCACTTCTACGGCGACGCCGATCGCGGCTGGGCGTGGCAGGTGCCGCTGCTCACGCTGCCGAAGACGCAGTTCCTCCTCATGAGCGCCACGCTGGGCGACGTCAGCGCCATCGCGGCGTCGCTCAAGGAGCGCACGGGCACGGACGTGGACGTCGTCGCCGACGCGCCGCGCCCGGTGCCGCTGTCGTACGAGTACGTGGAGATGCCGCTCGAGGGCACGGTGGAGCTGGCCCTGCGCAAGGGCGAGGCGCCGCTGTACCTCGTGCACTTCTCGCAGGACGCGGCGCTGGCTACCGCGCAGGCACTGTCGAGCTACGGCGTGGCCTCCAAGGAGCAGCGCGAGCTCGTCAAGGACGCCGTGAAGGGTACGCGCTTCACCACGGCGTTCGGCAAGACGCTCAAGCGCCTGCTGGCGAGCGGCGTGGGCGTGCACCACGCGGGCATGCTGCCGCGCTACCGACTGCTCGTGGAGAAGCTGGCCCAGCAGGGCCTCCTGCCCGTCATCTGCGGCACCGACACGCTGGGCGTGGGCATCAACGTGCCCATCCACACCGTGGTGCTCACGCAGCTCACGAAGTTCGACGGCTACAAGATGCGCCGCCTGCGCGCTCGCGAGTTCCATCAGATCGTGGGCCGCGCGGGGCGCTCGGGCTTCGACACCGAGGGCATGGTGATCGCCGAGGCACCCGAGCACGACATCGAGAACGCGAAGCTCATGGCGAAGGCGGGCGACGACCCGAAGAAGATCCGCAAGGTCAAGAAGAAGCAGCCGCCCGAGGGCTTCGTCACCTGGAACAAGCAGACCTTCGAGCGCCTCATCGCGGCGGTGCCCGAGACGTTGAAGCCGCGCATGAAGATCACCCATTCCATGGTGCTGTCCGAGGTCGTGCAGGGTGGCGACGCGTACGGCCGCGTGCGCAAGCTCATCGACGACTCGGCTCAGACCGACGAGGAGAAGCGGGCGCTCGTCGTGCGCACGGACGAGATATTCGACACGCTGACCAGCGCCGACGTCATCGAGCAGGTGGAGGGCGAAGGGGGCGTCGTCGAGTACGCATGCACGGTGGACCTGCCGGAGGACTTCGCGCTCGACCAGCCGCTGTCGCCGTTTCTGCTGGCGGCGCTGGAGCTTTTGGACCCGGAGAGCGACTCGTTCGCCCTCGACGTCATCTCCATGGCCGAGGCAACGCTGGAGAACCCGCGGCAGGTGCTGCGCGCGCAGGAGCGCGCCGCGCGCGACAAGGCCATGCAGGATATGAAGGCCGACGGCGTCGAGTACGAGGAGCGCCTGGAGCGTCTCGCCGAGATCACGTACCCGCGCCCGTTGGAGGAGCTGCTGGACGCGGCGTTCGAGCGCTACTGCCAGGAGGTGCCGTGGGCGCGCGACTTCCAGCTGGAGCCGAAGTCGGTGCTGCGCGACATGCTGGAGAGTGCGTCGGACTTCAAGGGCTACGTGCAGCGCTACGGCATCGCGCGCTCGGAGGGGACGCTTCTGCGCTACTTGTCCGACGCCTACCGCGTGCTCGATCGCACGGTGCCGGCGGACAAGCGCGACGAGCGGTTGGCGGACGTCATCGCGTGGCTCGGCTTCGTGGTGCGCTCGGTGGACTCGAGCCTCGTGGACGAGTGGGAGAGCGCGGGCGCGGCCGTGGACGTCGCGCCGCCGACGGCGGGCGACGTCGTGGTGCACGACCGTCGCGGCCTGACCGTGCTCGTGCGCAACGCGCTGTTCCAGCGCGTGCGGCTGGCCTCGCAGGGACGTGCGGCCGAGCTGGGCAGGCTCGATGCGGAATGGGGCTGCGGCGAGCCGCGCTGGCAGCGTGCCCTCGACGCGTACTTCGAGGCGCACGGGCAGATCGCCATCGACGCCGACGCGCGCTCCGCAGCCTTCCTTTCCATCGACGAAGCTGACGAGCAGGCCGAGCACGTGTGGCATGTGCGCCAGATATTCAGCGATCCCGAGGGCGACCACGATTTCGCCATCCAGGCCGACGTCGACCTCGACGCTACCCAGGAAGAGGGCGAGGCCGTGTTCAAAAACTTCCGCGTGGGTTTCTTCGAGGAGCTGGGCGAATGAAGGCGCGTCGATAGATGCCTCTGGATGAGCGCGATTTCCCTGCAGGGCTCCGGAACGGGCCCGGAACGGTTGTTCCGGGCCCGTTCCGCGTCTTGGAGCGGTCGGTTTCCGCAGGACGGGTCCTTTTTTCGAAAAACATCCCATACTGGTGAACCTCGAGGCTTCTCGGCGCTACTAAGGGGTTGAAGGCGATCGGCAGCGACAAGACGAAAGGCGGTGGCATGGGCGAGCAGGATGCGGACGATGCGCTGGCGCGCTCGGCGCTCGCGCGCATCGCGCGCGGGGACGAAGGCGCGTTGGAGGAATTGCATAGCCTGTACGCGCCCGCCGTGTTCGCATTCGTCTCGGCGCGCCTGGGCGACCGCGGGGCGGCCGAAGAGGCGGCGGTGGACGTATGGCTGGGATGCTGGCGCTCGGCCGCGGCGTTCCGGGGTGACAGCCGGGTGCTCACGTGGCTGCTGGGCATCGCAAAGCGTCAGGCGTGCATGCGCATGCGGCGGATCCGGCCGGAGGAGCTTCCGCTCGACGAGGACTTGACGCAGCTGGCCGACGAAGCTGGCGACCCGTCGGACGCGCTCATAGCGCAGGCGGGAATCGGCGAGATCATGGCCGCCTTGGACGCGCTTCCGGCCGCGTTGGCCGAGACGGTGCGGCTTGCCTGGCTGCACGAGCTTCCGTATGCGGAGATCGCGCAGGTGACCGACGTGCCGGTGGGCACGGTGAAGTCGCGCGTGTCCCGTGCGCGTGCGCTGATGCAGGAGACGTTGGGAGGTCGGCTATGAGCTTGAGGGAAGAACGGCCGGACGTGGCGAGCGCCGCTATGAAACAGGCGCTGAGCCGACAGGAGCGGGAATGCGCCGCTGGCGCGCCTTCGTTCGCGCGTATCGCGGCGCGCATCGCGGCTGAGCCGTCGGCTTTCGACGCGCCCGCCTGGTCGGTGCTCAAGAGCGCGCGACTTGCGGCGGATCTGGCGAGGGCCCAGGTGCGCGTGGTGCCGCGCGCGGTGTTGCCGGCGGCGCTGATCATAGCTGCGGCGGCTGCGGGCGCGGCGTGCTTCGCGGTGTCCGCCGGCGCGACAGGCGCGGCTCCCTGGTGGTTCTCGACGCTTCTGCTGCTGGGCGTGGCGATCACCGTGACGGCGGCGCTCTCGACCGACGCGGCCGACGCGTTGGCGCTGGCCATGCCCCTGGGGCCGCAGACGGTGCTGCTCGCTCGCTTGACGACGGTGCTGGGCGTCGATGCGCTCGCGGGTCTTGCGGCTTCGGCGGCGTTCGCCTGGTGGGGCGCGCCGCTTGGCTTCGGCGCCGTGGTGCTGTCGTGGCTGGCGCCGCTGGCCGCCGTCGCGGGCGTCTCGGCTTTCGTCTCCGTGTGGACCGGCTCGCCATGGGCGGCGGGCGTCGCGGGCGCTGCGGCAGCGGCCTTGGCGGCGCCGGTCGGGCGCGCTGCGGCCGACGGAGGGATGGCGGCGGCGCTGGCCGGGTTGCAGAGCGCGATCGGGCCCGAGGTCGTGTTGGCCGCGGGCTGCGCCTTGCTGGCGGCGGCGGTTGCCACGGCGCGACGGGCGACGATCGCCCGCTTGGAGTCGGCATGATGCTCGGTGGGCGAGAGACGTATTCTAGGAGGTTTCGCATGGGTGCTTCGGATAGGGCCGCTCGCGGCGGCTCGGCATCGGGCGCATGGTGGGCGCTGTTGGACGCGCAGGCGCGGCGCGTGAGGGTCGTGGGGATCGCGGTGCCGCTCGCGACGGCGGCGCTTGTCGCGATCGCGGGTTCGTGCTGGGCGCTGGCGGCGGGACCGGCGTCGGCCGCGCTCGCCATGCTGGGGATCATGCCGCTCTACGCCGCCGCCGCGGGCATGTGCGCAGCGGCCGTGTTCACGGGCGACGCGCTCGTGGAACTGCATGCGTCCACGCCGACGGAGTTCCGTGCGGTGCAGACCTTGCGCGCGGCCGTGCTGCTGGTCGCGGCCGTTGCCGGCGGCTTCGCGCTGTTCGCGCCGTTGCATCTCGCAGGTGCGATCTACGGCGACGCCGGCTGGGTCGGCGCGCTTTCGCCGGCGGGCGGGGCAGCTCTCATGGTGCTGGTCGCGTATGCGGCGGCGCTTTCCGGGTCGACGCGCGCGACGACGCTCGTCGTGATGCTCGTCTGGCTGTTCTTCGCGTTGATATGGGATCCGAACACGGCGTCGATGCCGGCGCTGCAGCGCGGGTTGCCGTTGCTCGTGCTGCTCGCCGTCGGCGCGTGCGCATGGCGCGCCTTGGGCTCGCCCGAGCGCGTGTGGAGGAAGCTGGGAGGTGCGCGATGAGATTCTTGTCGTTGGCGGTGATCCATGCACGCATGGCTGCCCGGCAGCGCGCGATATGGGTTGCGTCGCTGCTGCTGGCGCTGCTGTCGATGGGAGTGGCGGTGAATACCGGGCTTCCTTTCGAGACGGGAGACGTCGCCGACCTCGTGTTCTTGGCGCAGATGCTGGCCATGCTGCCGCCCGTCGCCTACGCTGCCGCCTTCACCGACCTTGCCGCCGAGCCCGAGCGGCTGGGCATCTCGGAAGTCGAGGCCTCCGCCCCCGTAAGGCCGATGGAGCTGACGGTCGCACGCGTTGCGGGCGCTCTGGCCGTGATGACATCGCCTTCGGCCGCCTTGTTGCTGTTCTGTGCGGCCGGGCAGATGCTGCACGGCAACGTTTGGGCTCCGTTGCAGGCGATAGTCCTGTTCGCCGGGGTGGTGCTTCCCGCTGCCTTTGTTGCTGCGGCGCTGTCGGCGCTGGCGGGCTCGTTACTGCCGAGGATCGTCGCGCGCATCGTCTCCGTCGCCGCATGGCTGGGTACGCTGTTCGCATGTTCGTTCAAGGGCGTTCCGGCTTCCGGCGGCGGCGTGCAGTTCCATATCGCGAGCGACCCGCTCGCGCAGGCGTTCTTCGGATCCCAGCCGCTCCTCGACTATCAGGGGCCGGCTCCCGCCGCTGCGCCTTTCGAAGCGCTGGCCCTGCTCGTGTTCTAGTTCGCCGTTGCGGCGGCGCTTCTGGCCGCGGCCGCGGCCGTCGCCCGCAGGCGCTCGTACCGCCGTCACTGACGAGCCTCCGCTCCGCATAGAAAGGACTCCCATGTTCATCTCCCTCGACCGCCTGGGCAAGGACTTCGACAAGAAGCCCTGCGCCCTCGACGACCTTACGCTCGACCTGCCTTCGGGCATGATCGGGCTCATCGGCCCCAACGGCGCCGGCAAGACCACGCTCATGCGCATCCTGTGCGGCATCGTGAGCCCCACCCGCGGGCACGTGCTGGTTGACGGCCGCGATATCGCCGAGCCGCGCAACCGCCGCGCGCTCAAGAAGACCCTCGGATACCTGCCGCAGGACATCGAGCCCTATCCGAACCTCACGCCGCCGGAGTTCCTCGACTACGTGGGCATCCTCAAGGGTATGGACGACAAGCGCGAGCGCCGCCGCCAGGCCGACGAGCTTATCGAGCGCGTGGGGCTGGCAGATGTTCGCCGCCGGCGCATCGGCGGTTTCTCGGGCGGCATGCGGCGGCGCGTGGGCATCGCGCAGGCGCTCATGGGCGACCCGCGCCTGCTCGTGGTGGACGAGCCCACGGCCGGGCTCGACCCCGAGGAGCGCATGCGATTCCGCACGCTCATCGCCACGCTGGGAGCCGACCGCACGGTGATCCTGTCCACCCATATCCTCGACGACGTGGCGCAGACCTGCCCTTACGTGTGCGTTCTGCGATCGGGCCGACTGTGCTACGACGGCGCAACGGCGGGCCTCATCGACGGCGCGCACGGACGCACGTGGCTCACGCCGCCGCTCATGGCGCCGCCGACGGGCGCGGTCGTGGTGAACGCAGCCACCACGGCTGAGGGCACACGCTACCGCATCGTGAGCGCCGCGCCGCCCGCGGGGTCGCAGCCCGTCGAGCCCACCCTCGAAGACGGCTACATGGCGCTGGCCTCCGACGATCGGGCGAGGGCCTGATGTAGTGCTGCTGCGGCGAAGAGGCTTCCTTTTTGGCGTTGCGCTGGAAATCGCTTTCCCGCGCGTCGTGCGCCCGCTTCGACGAGTATCATGTGCGGGTATGGGAAAACGGGGGAGAGACGGCCCTTTGGACACGGAAAGGTTGACTATGGCGAAAATAGCGATGACCACGCCGCTCGTGGAGATGGACGGCGACGAGATGACGCGCATCATCTGGCAGATGATCAAGGACGAGCTGCTGCTTCCGCATATCGATCTGAAGACCGAGTACTACGACCTGGGCCTGGAGCATCGCAACGCCACCGACGACCAGGTGACCGTCGATTCCGCCGAGGCGACCAAGCGCCTGGGCGTGGCCGTGAAGTGCGCCACCATCACGCCGAACGCCGCGCGCATGGACGAGTACGACCTCAAGAGCATGTGGAAGAGCCCTAACGGCACCATCCGCGCCATGCTGGACGGCACCGTGTTCCGCACGCCCATCACCGTCGCGGGCATCGAGCCGTGCGTGCGCAACTGGGTCAAGCCCATCACCATCGCGCGTCACGCCTACGGCGACGTGTACAAGAACACGGAGTTGCGCGTTCCCGGTCCCGGCACGGTGGAGCTCGTGTACACCGCCGCAGACGGCTCCGAGACGCGCGAGCTGGTGCAGAAGTTCGACGGCCCCGGCATCGCCCAGGGCATGCACAACCTCGACGCGTCCATCGAGAGCTTCGCCCGCAGCTGCTTCGAGTACGCCCTCGACATCAAACAGGACATCTGGTTCGCCACGAAGGACACCATCTCGAAGAAGTACGACCACCGCTTCAAGGACATCTTCCAGGAGATCTACGACGCCGAGTATGCCTCGCGCTTCGAGGAAGCCGGGATCGAGTACTTCTACACGCTTATCGACGACGCCGTGGCGCGCGTGATGAAGGCCGACGGCGGCTTCATCTGGGCCTGCAAGAACTACGACGGCGACGTGATGAGCGACATGGTGTCGAGCGCCTTCGGCTCGCTCGCCATGATGACGTCGGTGCTGGTGAGCCCTCAGGGCTACTACGAGTACGAGGCCGCGCACGGCACCGTGCAGCGCCACTACTACAAGCACCTCAAGGGCGAGGAGACCTCCACGAACTCGGTGGCCACCATCTTCGCGTGGTCGGGTGCGCTGCGCAAGCGCGGCGAGCTGGACGGCCTGGACGACCTCGTGGCGTTCGCCGACAAGCTGGAGCGCGCCACGCTCGACACCATCGAGGCCGGCGAGATGACGGGCGACCTCGCGCTCATCACCACGCTGCCGAACCCGAAGAAGCTGAGCACCCGCGACTTCATTCTGGCCATCGCGAAACGCTTGGAGGCGTAGGGCGGAAAAGGACGCTTGCGTATCGCGCAAGGTCTCTTCCTGCGGCCCCGACGACACGTCGGGGCCGCTTCCGTTTTCGGACGCGGAGCCGGTGCAAGGGGGTTCGCCGTGCACGGCGCAGCCGGCGCGCATGTGGGCAGGGTGCATACCCCCGATGGCTCGACAGCGCAAGCTCGATGCCCGATTTTGACAGGAATCGACGGGATTCCGTCGCGAGGGAGCGCCGGCTGGCTTATCTTGTGCAAGCATGAAAAGGTCGTCCTGGGAAAACGGGAGAGCGCTCCCATCATTGGGTCCCTGTGCCGGGTTAGGCGCTCCTTCAACGACGGAATCCCGTCGATTCCTGCCGAAACGTTGCGATCCTGCCGCTCGCCTCGCTTCAGCGAAGAAGCTCTGAGCGGAGGGCGAGCTGCCTGTTCGGGTAATCGGGGCAGTTCGGGCGTATTCTCGTCCCTAGGTGCTTCGCAAGAATGCGTGCGAATCGATTGTATTCTTTATAGTTCGTCACATGCCGCCAGGTTGCGGTTACCACCGTGAGGCCGAGGGATTCCAGCGCGTTTCTCCGCGAGGCGTCGTTGGCGATGCGTTCGGCGCCGGTGTGGCACAGAGTGCTGTCATATTCGACGGCCACACCCTGATCGCGCCAAAGGAGATCGCATCGGAACGAGGAGCGATCGGTGGCCCAGCGGTTGCTTGAGCTGATAGGGATGACGGCGTTCATCTCGGGGTTTTCGATTCCGCTTCCTCCACGATGGCAGGGGAGCGTGATCAGCTCGGCCAGCGTCGATTCTCGCGGGGAGGCCGACATGCCCAAGATGTAGGGAAGCGCTGATCGCGCCCGTTTCGCGCCTTTCATGCGTTCGGCCTTGTTCAGATACGAGGCCAATTTAGCCGGCGTAGTGAGAGGCTTTCGGTCTCTGACCCCGTACGGCTTGCTTTCGTCCGGGGCGAAGGTTCCGCATAGCTCGTATCCGAGGTGAACCGTGCGGGGAAAGCTCAACAAGGACGCCATATGGACGAAAGTCAGTTCGGGGCTTGTTGTAAGAAGCGGTTCGTCGCTGCCGGGAATCACGATCTGACGCAGCGATCCGTCGGGCAGGTCTTTTGCTTGGTGGACGACGAGAATGTCCGACGCTTTCCTCTGGCTTCCGTGCGCGAGCAGGTGCACGGGGAAAGACGAAGCGCCGCTCTGTGCAAGCGGATGGGATTGTACCGCCAACGCGTGCGGCGCGCGATCGGGAAGGATCCGGGCTCGGCATGCCATACGCGCCGAGCCCTCGTCGCTGAGGGCGGAGCGCCAGAAATCGAGAGCCGATATGTAAGCGAGCACGATGCGCATGGCGCGAGTGTAACACGGAGTTATACCAGATGATACAACTATTTTCGGGCGTGGCAACCGCGTTGGAACGGCACAAGATCCGCATGCGATCCGTGCTGGATCGAGGAGCGACGCGCGTGGAATCGGCATTGGATCGAGAGGTGACGCACGTGGAAACGGCGTTGGATTCGCATGAAAAACTGGTATCGTTTGCGGGTGCCGAGGAGCCGACGGCCAGGCGCGCGATGGATCATGTCGAAATTGGCAGGAATCGACAGGATTCCGTCGCTGGAGAAGCGCCTGTCCCAATGTGGAGATGACGCGATGAGAGCGTGTCGATGTTTTCCCAGGTCAACGGTTTTCAAGCAAACAAGATTAAACGGCCGAGGCCCCACGCGACGGAATCACGTCGATTCCTGCCAGAATCGGACGTCGGGCTTGCGCAGCCAAGTCATCGAAGCGCGCAAGCCTGCGGGCCGTGGGGCGTGATGCCTGTGGCTGCGGGTCATGGAGCCAGGGCCCGCTCGGTCATGGGTCGTTGGTCGTACCGCGCGCTTGCGAGCCCCATGATTCCAGCGTATCGCGGCTCTAGACGCACCTGTGGGGTTGCCATGCCGGTTGCGCCGCAGACGGGAGGCTCGCCGGTCGCCTGCTCGATATCGCACGCCTTGGCGTTCTTTGTCGAACGCGTCCTCGGCCGCACGTGGCGCGGCGTGCGATTGACGGAAGGGGTTGGATCGTCAATCGGGGCTGACGGAGTGTCAACGGAGGAGGTATCATTGTTCGGGTTGTTTTCGAGCGAGCGATGAGAGGGGTCCGACGGGCAATGGGTAACGTACTGCGCGTATTCAAGCGCGATGTGCTGCGCCTGCTTAAGGCGCCCTGCGCGCTGGTGGTGGTGATCGCGCTGCTCGTGCTGCCTTCAGTGTATACCTGGTACAACGTGGTCGGCTTCTGGAACCCCTACGACAACACGGGCAACTTGCGCGTGTGCGTGGTGAACGAGGACGCCGGCGCTTCCAGCGAGCTGACCGGCGAGCTGCACGTGGGCGATATGATCGTGGAGGAGCTGCGCGAAAACGAGCAGCTTGACTGGGCGTTCGTCGATCGCGCCACCGCCATGGACGAGCTCGATGCGGGCGCGAGCTACGCTGCGTTCGTCATACCCGAAGACTTCACCGAGCGGCTGCTGTCGCTGACCACCGGCGACTTCGTGCAGCCCGAGCTGGCCTACTACGTGAACGAGAAGACGGGGCCCGTGGCGCCGAAGATCACCGACACGGGCGCGAGCACCCTTGACGAGACGATCAACTCCACCTTCGTCTCTACGGTGAGCGATGTGGCCGTGGGCGCGGTCGACCGAGCGTTGGCGGAGTCGAACGACGCGCTGGACGCATCGAAGGCGAGGGCGGCGGTCAAAGTGGCGGGCGCGGTGCAGGCGATATCCGAGGCGCGCGCCACGCTTGACGGGATCGTCGCGGCCACCGACGAAGCTCAGGCCAAGGCTGCCGGCTCCAAAGACGCGCTCGGACGGGCGCGCGAGGACATCGCCGCGGCGGGCGACGCCCTCGCGGCCATCGCGAACCTGACCTCCCAGCTGCAGGGCGAGGCCGCGGAGCTTTCCTCGGCGGCGATGCCCGCCGTGAACAAGACGATCCGCACGGTGTCGGAAGCGTCCTCGAAAGCGAACGGCGCCGTCGGCAGCATGACCGCGGCGGCGGGCGAGGCGCAGGCGGGCATCGGCGCGACCATCGCGCAGGGCCGCGCCGCCGCCGAGGAGAGCAAGGCGCTGGCCGCCCAGGTGCGCCAGGCGGCTCAGGCGCTGCCCGAAGGCGATGCGGCCAAAGAGCCGCTCGTCGCGGTCGCCGATGCGCTCGACCAGCGTGCGGCCGACGCGCAGGCGACGCTCGACGCTCTCGACGCGGCGAACAGGCAAGCGGGCGATCTCGCGCGCGCGGTGTCCCAAGCGGGAACGTCCTTCGACGGATCGGTGCAGGGCGCGGCCGATGCAGCGGGGGCGTACGCGGACGGCCTGTTCGGCGATACGGTTCCCACCGTCAACCGAAGCCTCGCGCAGCTGAGCGCTGTTTCGTCTTCGCTCGCGGCCGCCGTGTCGAACCAACGTCTGCTGATCGACCAGACCGAGTTGGCGATCGGCCAGTTGACCTCCACGCTCGTCGCCGCGCGTGAGGCGCTCGGCCAGACCGACGGCATCCTTGCCGATTTGGAGGAAAGCCTGTCCACCGTGCAGACCGACGTGCTGTCGCTCGGCGAATCGGGAGCGCTCGCGAAGGCGTTCGGCGAGGACGGCCTCGACGCGGCCAAAATCGCCGACTTCATGGGCTCGCCCACCGAACTGGTCACCGAGCAGCTGTACGAGCTGAACGCGTACGGTTCGGCCATGGCTCCGCTGTTCATGAACCTCACGTTCTGGATCGGCGCGTTCATGCTGCTGGTCATCATGAAGCAGGAAGTGGACGGTGAAGGCGTGCGCAAGCTCACCGTCACGCAGCGCTACCTGGGGCGCTTCCTGCTGCTGGCCGCGATGGCGGTGCTGCAGGCGGCGATCTGCTGCGCCGGCGTGCTGGCCATCGGGGTGCAGGCGGCGAACGCTCCCGCGCTCTTCTTCGCTGCCATCGTGGCCTCCCTTTCCTATCTCAGCATCATCTACGCGCTGTCGGTTACCCTGCAGCATATCGGCAAGGGTATCTGCATCGTGCTGGTGTTCGCGCAGATCCCCGGCGCGACGGGGCTGTATCCCATCGAGATGACCTCGAGCTTCTTCCAGGCCGTCTACCCGTTCTTCCCCTTCACTTACGGCATCGCCGCCATGCGCGAGGCTATCTTCGGCTTCTACGGATCGCAGTACGTCGACGCCCTGGGGATGCTCGCGCTATTCTTCGCGCTGTTCATGGCGTTCGGCATCCTCGTGCGGCCGCTCATGGCGAACGTCAACCGCATGGTGGCCTGCCAGGTGCGCGAGAGCGGCATCTTCAACGGGGAGGACGTGGAGATCCCCGCGCGCCCCTATCGCGTGTCGCAGCTGTTCAGAGCGTTGTCTGACAAAGAGGAGTATCGTGAGGAGCTGCGGGCGCGCATGGAGCGCTTCGAGCGATGGTACCCGCGTCTCATCCGCGGTGCGCTGGCCTTGGGGCTTTCGGTGCCCGTGGCGCTTGCGGTGGTGTTCTCGCTCACGCCGGCCGAGAAGGTGCAGCTGCTCACGGCGTGGCTGGTTTGGCTCGTCGTGGTGTTCGTGTTCCTCGTGGTGGTGGAGAGCCTGCGCGCGGGGCTCGAACGCCAGATGAGGCTCGAAGGTATGAGCGACGAGGGGCTGTTGGAGCTGGGCGGCGCGCGCGACCGCATGGTGCGCTCGTCCGACGACGAGGCGTCCGGTGATCCGGCGCCCGCCGCGGCCTGCGCCTCCGACGCGCATGAAGCGCAGGATGCGGAAGGGGGCGTCGTCCGTGGGTAACGTGATCCGCATCGTGCGCAGCGACTTCAAGCGGCTGTTCGCGAACGCGATGAGCGTGATCATCGTGATCGGGCTCGTGGTGATGCCGTCGATCTTCGCGTGGTACAACGTCATCGCGTGTTGGAACGTGTTCGACAACACGGGCAACCTGACGGTGGCGGTAGCGAACGTCGACGACGGCTACGAGAGCGATCTCGTGCCTTTGCGCGTGAACATCGGCGAGCGGGTGGTGTCGGCTCTGCGAGCAAATGACCAGATCGACTGGACGTTCACCACCGAGGAGGACGCGGTGGACGGCGCGCGGTCGGGACGCTACTACGCGGCCGTGGTCATCCCCGCGGGGTTCAGCAAGGATATGCTGACGTTCTACTCCGAGGACGTGCAGCACGCCCGTATCGTCTACTACGCCAACGAGAAGAAGAGCGCTATTGCGCCGAAGATCACCGATCAAGGTGCCGATTCGGTATCGTACCAGGTGAACGAGGTGTTCGCCCAGACGTTGTCAGAAGTGGCGCTGGGCATCGCCGAGTCGATGTCCGCCTACGCCGACGAGGCAGACGTGGGCGGGCGCATTGCGGGTGTGTCGGGGAAAGTGCGCGACATGGGAGCGCAAGCCGAACGGATGGCGTCGGTGCTGGAACTGTATTCGTCGCTGGCCGGCGCTGCGCAGACGCTCGCGAGCGACTCGGGCAAGCTGGTAGTCGCAGCGCAAAACGGGGTCGATGGCCTCGACGCCGCATCGTCTCAGGGCTCTACGTCGGCCTCCGACCTGGTGACGGCCGTGAAAGGGTCGGTCGACGACCTTGCGGGCGCACTCGACGGTGCTGCCGCGCGCTTCGACGAGGTGTCTGCCTCCGCAGGGGCGCTGTTCGACGCCGCCTCGACCGGTGCCGCGCAGGGCGCGGCAGGGCTGCGGGGCCAGGCCGAAGCTGTGGACGCGCAGATCGCGCGGTACCGTAGCGCCATAGAGCAGCTCGAGGAGCTGCGAGGCTCGTTGCCTTCCGATGCCCAGCAGGCGCTCGACGCCGTCATCGCGCGCATGAGCGCCGTCGTCTCGCTTATGGAGGGCATGCGCGACAACCTGGGCGCCGCAGCCGAGAGGCTGGAGGCTGGAAACGCCGACGTGGAGGCTCAGCGCGCGGAGGTCGAACGGCTTGCGGCTGAGGCGCGGCAGGCCTCCGACGACCTCGCAGCCTCGTTCGACAGCGGGCTCAAGCCGGGCTTGCAGCAGCTCGCGGACAGCGCGGGCGTGCTTGCGGCTAACATGGGAGACGGCCTGGACGGTCTGCGCTCGTCGGGCGCCGATCTGTCCGCGTCCGCAGGGTCGGCCGCCGACGTGCTGGGCGATGCGCGCGCGAAGGTGGACGAGGCGGCGCAGAAGTTGCGCGAAACGGCGCGCGAGCTGGATACGCTCGCCGACGGCGTGGACGAGGCGCTGGTCGCGGGCGACGCGGACGCGCTGCGCGCGGTGCTGGGCGCCGACGCGCAGCTCTTGTCGAAGGCGCTCGCAGCGCCGGTGGGCATCGAGCGCGAGGCCGTGTTCCCGGCTGAGAACTTCGGTTCGGCCATGGCCCCGCTGTACACGACGCTCGCCCTGTTCATCGGGTCGCTTTTGATCCTCGTGGTGGTGAAGCCGACGGTTTCCGACCGCACCCGCGAGCAGCTGTCCGACCCGCAGCCGCGCCAGCTGTTCATGGGGCGCTTCGGCGTGCTGGCGTTCTTGTCGCTCGCGCAGACCACGGTGATGGGCTTGGGGAACCTGCTGTTCTTGCAGGTGCAGGTTGCCGAGCCCGCGCTGTTCATGCTGTGCTTCTGGATAGCCGGCCTCGTGTTCACGTTCCTGATATACGCGCTGGTGGCGGCGTTCGCGAACCTCGGCAAGGCCGTGGCGGTGCTGCTGTTGATCATCCAGGTGACGGGGTGCGGCGGGTCGTTCCCGCTGCAGCTACTGCCGCCGTTCGTGCAGGCCCTGAGCCCCTGGCTTCCCGCCACGCACGTGGTGAACGCCATGCGGGCGGCCATGTTCGGCACCTACGGCGCCGACTTCTGGACGGAGATCGGGCTGCTCCTGCTGTTCCTGATCCCCGCGGCGCTCATCGGCCTCGTGCTGCGCAAACCCCTCGCCAAGTTCATGACCTGGTACGTCGAGCAGGTAGAGTCGTCCAAGCTCGTAGGGTAGGGCCTGCGGCTTCCTTGTCAAGGCCCGCGGCACGCCCCCCGGCCTTGCCTTCTTGTGGCATAATCGTGCTGAGAAAAGAGAAAGGAATCCCGCATGGCACGAACCGGTGCTCCGTCGACGACGCGTCGCACGCTCTACTACTTCTGGCTGGTCACCCGTAAGCACATCGGGCTGTTCGCCGCGCTCATGACCGCGACGTTTCTGTTCGTGGCGCTGCTTTCGTACGGCAACCCCTACGTCATGAGCCTCGTGGTGGATCGCGTGAGCGCGGGCTCGGTGGCGCCCGACGAGGTGTTCTCGGTGTTCGGCCCCTACATCGCCGCGCTCATCCTCATCAACGTGGCCGGCCAGGCGGCCAGCAAGGTGCAGGACTACACGATGTACCGGCTGGAGATCGCCGCGTCCTACGACTTGGCCACCATGTCGTTCGACGCGCTGTCGAACCAGTCGATGTCGTTCCACTCAAACCGCTTCGGCGGCACGCTGGTCAGCCAGACGACGAAGTTCATGAGCGCCTACCAGCTGCTGCTGGAAACCATCACGTTCCCGTTTCTGCCGGTCATCTGCTCGGTGGTGTTCACCTGTGCCATCCTCGCGCCGCGCGTGCCGGTGTACGTGGCCATCCTCATGGTGCTGCTGGCGGTGTACGCGGGCGTGTCGTACTACATGTACAAGCGCATCCTGCACCTCAACGAGCAGGCGGCCAGCGCGCAGAACCAGCTGTCGGGCGAGCTGTCCGACTCGGTGGCGAACATCCTGGCGGTGAAGACCTACGGGCGCGAGGACTACGAGCGGGGGCTGTTCGACCAGGCGAACCGCGAGGTGGTGGCGCGCGACTCGAAGCGCATGTGGGCGTCGCTGACGCGCGGCATCGTGACGGCGTGCATCACCATCGCCATTATGAGCGTGGTGGCGGTGTTCATCGCGGGCGGCAACGCGTGGTACGGTATCACGCCCGGCACGCTCGTGGTGATGTTCACCTACACCTACACGGTGACGAACCAGTTCAACTTCATCAACAACGGGCTGCAGCGCTTCAACCGCGCGTTCGGCGACGCGAGCGGCATGACCGTCATCCTTGACGAGCCGCGCCTCGTGGACGACAAGCCCGGCGCGCCGGAGCTCGAGGTGCGCGAGGGCGCCATCGACTTCGAGGGCATCGACTTCTGGTACACCGACGGCGACGCGTGCACGCACGTGTTCGACGACTTCGAGCTGCATATCCCCGCAGGCCAGCGCGTGGGCCTCGTGGGCACGAGCGGGGCGGGGAAGACCACGCTCACGAAGCTTTTGCTGCGCTTGTCCGACATCCAGGAGGGGCGCATCCTCATCGACGGCCAGAACATCGCCGAGACGACGCAGCAGTCGCTGCGCCGCCAGATCGCCTACGTGCCGCAGGAGGCGCTGCTGTTCCATCGCACCATCGCCGAGAACATCGCCTACGGGCGGCCCGACGCCACGATGGAGCAGATCCGCGAAGCGGCGCGCCAGGCGAACGCGCTGGAGTTCATCGAGCGGCTGCCGCAGGGCTTCGACACCGTCACGGGCGAGCGCGGCGTGAAGCTGTCGGGCGGCCAGCGTCAGCGCATCGCCATCGCGCGGGCGCTTCTGGCCGACTGCCCGGTGCTCGTGCTGGACGAGGCCACGAGCGCGCTCGACTCCGAAAGCGAGCAGCTGGTGCAAGACGCGCTGGCAACGCTCATGCGCGGGCGCACGTCCATCGTGGTGGCACACCGCCTGTCCACCGTGGCCAGCCTCGACCGCATCGTGGTGCTCGACGGCGGCAAGGTGGCCGAGGACGGCCCGCACGCCCAGCTCATCGAGCAGGGCGGCGAGTACGCGAACCTCTGGAGCCGCCAGACGGGGGCGTATTTGGAAGAGGAGTGACGCTCGGCGAGGGAGGGGAGTCCTTGCGCGGGAGGCTGTGCTTCGCGCGGTCAACCCTTCGTCAATGAGCGCCCTACGCTTCGCGCCCGAACGGCCGATCCGCCGCCGTTGCGGGCTATCGTTTTCGGGCAAATAGACGAAACCGAAGCGAAAGGGTTTACCATGACCTCTCTATGGGCGGAGCGCACCCCGAGGCCCGACGGCATCGCGAAAACGCTCGACGGAGACGTATCCGTCGACGTGCTGGTCATCGGCGGCGGCATGGCGGGCATGCTGTGCGCCTACCTGCTGGGCCGGGCCGGTTGCTCGTGCGCGGTGGTCGAGCAGAGCCTCGTCGGGTCGGGCGTCACGCAGAACACCACGGCGAAGGTGACCGCGCAGCACAACCTCGTGTACGACCGGCTGATCAGGGAGCACGGCGCCGAGAACGCGCGGCTGTACTACGAGGCGAACCAGGCCGCCGTGGCGGGGCTTCGGCAGCTGAGCGACGCCTTCCCCTGCGATTTCGAGGAGAAGACCGCCTACGTGTACGCCGAGGAGTCGACGGAGGGTCTGGAGCGCGAGCTCGCCGCCTACGAGCAGCTGGGCATCCCGCATCATGTCCTGCCGAGCGCGCCGGTGCCGATCGCGAACAAAGGAGCGCTGGGGATGGAGCGCCAGGCGCAGTTCAACCCCCTCAAGCTGCTCTACGGGCTGGCGCCGTCGGTCGACGTGTACGAGAACGCCTTCGTCTCGGAGGTGTCGGGAACCACGGCGCGCACGCAAGAGGGCTCCATCACTGCCGAGCACATCGTGTTCGCGACCCATTACCCCCTGGTCAACATCCCGGGACTCTATTTCATGAAGCTCCACCAGGAGCGTTCCTACGCGCTTGCGCTCAAGGACGCCCCCGCTGTGGACGGCATGTTCATCGGCGAGGGCGGCGGCTTCTCCTTCCGCACCTACGAGGATTTCCTTCTGGTGGGCGGCGGGGGCCATCGCACGGGCAAGGGGCCGGGGTCGGAGGAAGGCTACCGCGCGATCCGCACGTTCGCGGACGCGGCGTACCCGGGTTGCGTCGAGTGCTGCGCGTGGGCGACGCAGGACTGCATGAGCCTGGACGGCATGCCCTACATCGGCGTGCACCGACGTGAGAACCCCCGCTGGTATGTGGCAACCGGGTTCAGCAAGTGGGGGATGACCGGGTCGTACGTGGCGGCGAAGGCCATTGCCGACCTGATCGCGACGGGCGAGAGCCCCGTCGAGGACCTGTTCTTCCCGCAGCGCTCCATGCTGAACGTCGCGCTGTTCTCCAATTTGGGCACCTCGACGGCGAACCTGGTGAAGCCGGGGAAGCGGTGCTCGCATATGGGATGCAGCCTCGAGCGCAACGACGTCGAGGACTCGTGGGACTGTCCTTGCCACGGGTCGCGCTTCGACGCGGACGGCAACGTCCTCGACGGGCCCGCAACGAAGCCGATCTCGGTGTGAAAGCGGTAGCGGCTCCTCCGGCTCCGCGTTGGACGTGCTATACTAAACGAACAAGTGTGCTAGTTGAACGGGGGAGGGGTCGGCGCGATGGAGCGCACGTACGTGTGCATAGATCTGAAGAGCTTCTACGCCAGCGTCGAATGCGTCGACCGCGGGCTGGACCCGCTGACGGCGAACCTCGTCGTGGCCGATCCCGACCGCACGGAGAAGACCATCTGCCTGGCCATCACGCCGTCCATGAAGGCGCTCGGCCTGTCCAGCCGTTGCCGCGTGTTCGAGATCCCCGAGAACGTGGACTACGTCATGGCGAAGCCGCGCATGCAGCGCTACATGGAGGCGTCGGCCGACATTTACTCCATCTACCTGCGCTTCGTGTCGCCCGAGGACGTCCATCCCTATTCCATCGACGAATGCTTCATCGATGCGACGCCGTACCTGTCGCTGTACCGGACGAGCGCCCGGGAGTTCGCCGTCATGCTCATGGAGGCGGTGCTGGCCGAGACGGGCGTGCGCGCCACGGCAGGGGTCGGGCCGAACCTGTTCTTGGCGAAAGTGGCGCTCGACATCACGGCGAAGCACGCCCGGGACTGCATCGGCTTTCTCGACCAGGCCGAGTTCGAGCGCACTATCCAGACCCACCGGCCCATCACCGATATCTGGAACATCGGCCCGGGCATCGCGAGGCGCCTGGCGAAGTACGCGGTGTACGACCTGCGCGGCGTATGCGAGATGAGCGAGGCCACGCTGTACCGCGAGTTCGGCGTGAACGCGGAGTATCTGATCGACCACGCCCACGGCGTCGAGCCGTGCACCATCGCCGACATCCACGCCTACGAGCCGAGCGGGCATTCTCTGGGCAACGGCCAGGTGCTGCCGTGCGACTACTCGTTCGAGGAAGCGCGCGACGTGCTGCGCGAGATGGTGGATCAGCTGGTGCTCGATCTCGTGGAGAAACGTCTGGTCGCCGGATCGATATCGCTGTACGTGGGGTACGCGAAGGGTCCAGGCGAGCGTGCGGGCGAATCGGACGGCGCGTTCTTCGACGGCGGCCACGGCAGGCGCCCCGCAAGCGGCCGCCGCGGTTTCTCTCACACCGGCTCCACGCGCAGGCAGGCGGATCGCACGAACCTCTACTCGAAGCTCATGCCGCGGTTCCTCGACCTGTTCGACGAGACCACGCGCAAAGACGCGCCCATCCGCCGCATCAACGTGGGCGTCGGCGGGGTGCTCCCCGAGGAGTTCGCCACGATGGACCTGTTCTCGGACGTGGAAGCGGAGGCCGAGGAACATCGCCTGCAGCAGGCCGTGCTGGCCGTGAAGGGGCGCTTCGGCAAGAACGCGCTTCTGCGCGGCACCAGCTTGAAAGAGAAGGCCACGGCGCGCGAGCGCAACGAGCAGATCGGAGGGCACCATGCCTGAGCGCCGACCCCGCGCCGACCGCGCGCAGCAGTTCATGCCGTTCGCCGCGCTCAAAGGCTACTACGACCTCATCCGCGAGCGCGAGCGCGTGGCAGAGCCGAAGCGCGAGCTGACCGACGAGCAGGCGCTCGAGCTGTCGCGAAAGCTCTCCCAGCTGAAACGGCGCGAGATGGCGTGCATCGTCCACTACGACGGCGAAGCGTACGTCACCGCGCGCGGCCTGGTCAGCGACATCGACCTCGCGGCCCGCACCGTCACCGTCGTCCGCACCCGCATCCCCCTCGACGACATCGCGGACATCCGGACGGACGCGTGACGCATCATCGCCCGAAAAACACGCTCGAAGGCCGTTTTGCGTGTTTTTCGGGCGATGATGCACGTGCGATGGTGCATCAAAGGTACCTTCCGGTGACGCTCTCGGGGTTGTCGGCCACTTGCTCGGGAGTGCCGACGGCCACGATGCGGCCTCCGGAGGCGCCGCCGCCGGGGCCGAGGTCCACCACGTAGTCGGCGTTGGCGATGACGTCCAGGTCGTGCTCGATCACGACGACCGTCGCTCCCTGCTCCACCAAGCGCTCGAACACGCCCAGGAGGGTGCGCACGTCGAGCGGGTGCAGGCCGATGGTGGGCTCGTCGAACACGAACACGGCATCGTCCTGCGCCCGGCCCATCTCGCTGGCGAGTTTCAGGCGCTGCGCCTCGCCGCCCGACAGCGCCGGCGTGGCCTCGCCCAGCGTGAGGTAGCCCAAGCCCAGCCTGTGCAGCGTGTCCAGGCGGGCGCGCGCCTTCTTCAAGCCGGACGCGGGCGTGCGCGCCTCGTCCACGGTCATGGCCATGAACTGGGGCAGCGTGCAGCCGGGATCCTCGCAGCCCTCAGCGGCGCGGTGGATGCGGGAGGCCTCCGGGGCGTAGCGCGAGCCTCCGCACACGGGGCAGGTGATGTCCACGTCGGGCAGGAACTGCACGTCCAGGCTGATGGAGCCCGTGCCGTCGCATTCGGGGCAGCGCAGCTTCCCCGTGTTGTAGGAGAAGTCGCCCGCTTTCAGCCCGGCCGCCTTGGCTTCGGGCGTGCGCGCGAAGGCGCGGCGCAGCTCGTCGTGCACCCCGGCGTAGGTGGCCACGGTGGAGCGCACGTTCGAGCCGATGGGCGTGGCGTCGATGAGGTTCGCCCGCTCGATGCCCGCGGCTTCGATGCGCTTGACGTGGGCGGGAAGCTTCGCGCCGCTCGCGTTCGCGACGAGCGAGGGGATGAGGCTTTCCAGCACGAGCGTCGTCTTGCCCGAGCCGGACACGCCGGTGACGGCGGTCAAGCGACCGCGCGGGACGGCTACCTCGAGCGGCTTCACGGTGTGCAGTGCCTCGGTGGCCAGCTCGATGCTTCCGTGGGCGAACACGTCGGCGGCGGGAATGCGCTCGCGCACGCGCACGGTTTCCGCGCCGGAGAGAAAACCGCCTATCAACGAGGCGGGGTTCGCCTCCACCTCGGTCAGCGTCCCTTGCGCGACGATCCTTCCGCCGTCCGCGCCCGCGCCCGGCCCCATCTCCACGAGCCAGTCGGCGGCGGCCAGGATGCGCGTGTCGTGGTCCACCATGACCACCGAGTTGCCGTCGGCGAGCAAATCGCGCATCACCTCGACGAGCCCGTCGATGTTGGAGGGGTGCAGGCCGATGGACGGCTCGTCCAGCACGTACAGCACGCCGGTGGTTCGGTTGCGCACGGCGCGGGCCAGCTGCACGCGCTGGCGCTCTCCGGTGGACAGCGTGGAGCCCGCGCGATCGAGCGCGAGATAGCCCAGCCCCAAATCGACGAGGCGGCGCGCCGTGTGCTGGAACGACTCGACGATGTTGTGCGCCATCGGGCGCATCTCGGGCGTGAGGCCTTCGGGCACGGCGTCCGTCCAGGCGACCAGCTCGTCGAGGGTCTTCGCGGACGCCTCGGCCAGGTCGATGCCCGCAACCTGCGGGAGGCGCGCCTCCGGGGAGAGGCGCGTGCCGTCGCACTCGGGGCAGACGCCCTGCTTGAGGAAGCGCGCCGCGCGCCCCAGACCCTTCTCGTCCTTCACCTTCGCCAACGCGTTCTCCACGGTGTAGACGGCGTTGTAGTAGGTGAAGTCCAGCTCGGCGAAGGTGTCGGTCTTCTTCGCCTTGTACAGGATGTGCTTCTTCTCGGCTGGGCCGGAAAACACGATGTCGCGCTCGGCGGGCGTCAGCTGGTTGAAGGGCACGTCGGTGCGCACGCCCATCTCGCGCGCGACCTGCTTCATGAGGTCCCACATGAGCGTGCTCCAGGGCGCGACGGCGCCTTCGTCGATGGCGAGCCCCTCGTCGGGCACCAGCGAGTCCAGGTCCACGGTGCGCACGATGCCCGTGCCGTCGCACTCGGGGCAGGCGCCGCCGCTGTTGAAGGCCAGGTCCTCCGCGCCGGGGCCGAAGAACTCCACGCCGCAGACGGGGCACGTGATGGGGCGCTCGGCGGCGACGTTCAGCGTGGGCGGCACGCGGTGGCCGTTCGGGCACACGTGGCTGCCGGCGCGCGAGAACAGCAGGCGCAGGCTGTTCAGCAGCTCGGTGGACGTGCCGAAGGTGCTGCGCACGCCGGGCACGCTGGGCCGCTGGTGCAGGGCGAGCGCGGCGGGCACGTGCAGCACCTCGTCCACGGAGGCGCGGCCCGCCTGCGTCAGGCGGCGGCGCGTGTAGGTGGAGAGCGCTTCCAGGTAGCGCCGCGACCCCTCGGCGTACAGCACGCCCAGGGCGAGCGACGACTTGCCCGACCCCGACACGCCCGCGATGCCGACGAGCCGGTTCAGCGGGATGCTGGCGTCGATGTTCTTCAGGTTGTGCACGCGCGCTCCGCGCACCTCGATGCGGTCGGGGCCGTGCAGGTCGCGGCCTGCGTCGGCCGCCGTCGCGCTCTGTTGATCCATGGTGCGCCTCTTGGGGTTCGTCGGGTGTCGTCGCCGTTTTCGGCTCTGCGTTTCGTCGAAGCGTATGGTAGCACGAGCGCGGTCGGCTCGCGTGCCGCGGATGCGGAGGAGCGCATCGGTTGGCGACGGTTCGCAGCCGAAACATTTAGCCCCTGTTGACCATCGGCCCTCGGAAACGTGCCGGAAAAATGAACTTTCGGTTCAAGTATGGTAAAGAGTTCAAGAACCTGCTTTAATGAGTTCAATTTATCCGGAGCGAAATTGAACTTACGGAGCGATGATGACCGAGAAGCAGGAAACGTTCGCCGAGCGTCTGGCCCGCGCGATGGCAGCCAAAGGCTACAAGCAGGCCGATCTCATCCGCATCGCGGGAGATCGCGGCATGAAGCTTGGGAAAAGCCAGGTCAGCCAATATGCGAACGGCAAAACGGTGCCCCGCAGGCCCGTGGGGGAGGTGCTGGCCGACGTGCTGGGCGTGCCCGCCGCATGGCTGATGGAGGGCGCGGGGGAAATTGAACCTGAAACCGTGTCCCGCGGCACCGCGGACGGCGTGAGCAGGCCGGCAAGCGCATCGCAGGGCGCAGGGGGAGCGGCCCCCGCAGCCGGGGCGCACGCGGACGCCTCCGCGACGCCGATCATCGACCGTACCGAACCGAGGAGCGATACCATGCGCGAGATCAAGAAGTCGACCAAGCTGGACAACGTACTGTACGACGTGCGCGGGCCGGTGGTGGAGGAAGCCGAGCGCATGGAGGAGGCCGGCGCGCGCATCCTGAAGCTCAACATCGGCAACCCGGCGCCGTTCGACTTCCGCGCGCCTGAGGAGATGGTGTTCGACATGAGCCGCCAGCTGGCCGAATGCGAGGGCTACTCGTCGGCGAAGGGCCTGTTCTCGGCGCGCAAGGCCATCATGCAGTACGCGCAGCTCAAGCACATTCAGGGCGTGGACATCGATGACGTGTACACCGGCAACGGCGTGAGCGAGCTCATCAATCTCAGCATGCTGGCGCTGCTGGACAACGGCGACGAGGTGCTGGTTCCTTCGCCCGACTACCCGCTGTGGACGGCGTGCGTCACGCTTGCCGGCGGCACGCCGCTGCATTACGTGTGCGACGAGCAGGCGGAATGGTATCCCGATATGGACGACATCCGCAAGAAGATCACGAGCCGCACGAAGGCCCTCGTCATCATCAACCCGAACAACCCCACCGGCTCGCTCTACCCGCGCGAGGTGCTGCAGGAGCTCGTCGACATCGCGCGCGAGCACGACCTCATCATCTTCTCGGACGAGATCTACGACCGCATCGTCATGGACGGTTTGGAGCATATCTCCATCGCCTCGATGGCGCCCGACGTGTTCTGCGTCACGTTCAGCGGCCTGTCGAAGTCGCACATGGTGGCGGGGTACCGCATCGGCTGGATGGTGCTTTCGGGAGACAAGGCGCGGGCGCGCGACTACATCCTGGGCGTCAACATGCTGTGCAACATGCGCATGTGCTCGAACGTCCCCGCGCAGTCCATCGTGCAGACGGCTCTCGGCGGACACCAGAGCGTGCAGAGCTACATCGTGCCGGGCGGGCGCGTGTACGAGCAGCGCGAGTACGTGTACAACGCGCTGAACGACATCCCCGGCGTGACCGCGGTGAAGCCCAAGGCGGGCTTTTACATCTTCCCGAAGCTCGACGTGAAGAAGTTCAACATCACGGACGACGAGAAGTTCGCGCTCGACCTGCTGCACGAGAAGCGCCTGCTCGTGGTGCACGGCGGCGGCTTCAACTGGAAGAAGCCCGACCACTTCCGCGTGGTGTACCTGCCGCGCATCGAGGTGCTGGGCGACGCCATGCGCGACCTGGGCGACTTCTTGAGCCGCTACCGGCAAGCGTGAGGGCGCCCGCCTACGCCTTGCCTTTCACCATGGACAGCGAGATCCTGCCGCGATCCTTGTCGATGCCCGTCACCCACACCGTGACCGTGTCGCCCACGGCCACGACTTCGCTCGGATGGCGCACGAAGCGGTCGGCCATCTTGGAGACATGCACGAGGCCGTCCTGCTTCACGCCGACGTCCACGAACGCGCCGAAGTCGACGACGTTGCGCACCGTGCCGGTAAGCTCCATTCCCACGGTCAGGTCGTCGAAGTCGCGCACGCCCTCGCTGAACACGACCTCCGGCGCATCGTCGCGGGGGTCGCGGCCCGGCTTTTCCAGCTCGGAGACGATGTCGCGCAGCGTGGGTGCGCCAACGCCCAGCTCGGCCGCCAGCGCGTCCACGTCGCCGAGGCGGCTCGCGAAGTCGGGGACGCCGCCGTCGGCGAGCGCTTCGGGCTTCACCTTCGCGCGCTTGAGCAGTTCGTTTGCGACGGCGTAGCTTTCGGGGTGCACGCTCGTGGCGTCCAACGGGTTCTTGCCGTCCGAGATGCGCAGAAAGCCCGCGCAGTTCTGGAAGGCCTTCGCGCCCAGCTTCGGCACCTTCTTCAGCTGACCCCGGTCGGTGAACGCGCCGTGTTCCTCGCGGTAGGCGACGATGTTCTTGGCCACTGCGGCGCTGATACCCGACACGTAGCCCAGCAGGCTCGCGCTGGCGGTGTTGAGGTCCACGCCCACGCGGTTCACCACGTTCTCCACCACGCCCGTCAGCGCGCGCTCGAGCGCCGCCTGGTTGAGGTCGTGCTGGTACTGGCCCACGCCGATGGCCTGGGGCGGGATCTTCACGAGCTCGGCCAGCGGATCCTGGAGGCGGCGCCCCAGGCTCATGGCGCCGCGCGTGGTGACGTCGAGGTCGGGATACTCCTCGCTTGCCAGCTTGGAGGCCGAGTACACCGAGGCGCCGGCCTCGTTCACGATGGTGTAGCGCACGGGCGCCTTCGACCGGGCGATGTAGTCGGCCACCACCTCCTCGGTTTCGCGGCTGCCCGTCCCGTTGCCGATGACGATGACGTTGATGCGGTGCTTCTCGACGTAGGCGGCCAGCTGGGCCTGCGTTTCCTTTACCTGGGAGCGCGGCGGGGTGGGGTAGACCGTGGTGTGGTCGAGCAGCTTGCCGTACTCGTCCAGCACGGCCACCTTGCAGCCCGTGCGGTAGCCGGGGTCGAGCGCGATGATGCGCGCCCCACGCACGGGACGCTGCTGCAGGAGGTTCTCGGTGTTCTTGGCGAACACGCGGATGGCATCGGTCTCGGCGCGCTCGGTGAGCTCGGCGCGCAGGTCGCGCTCCACCGACGGCGCGATCAGGCGCTTGTAGCCGTCCGCGATTGCGGCTTTCAAAGGGGCTGCGAAGGGACCGTCGCCGCGCAGGATGCGGCGTTCCAGCTGGCTGATGGCCGCATCGGCGTCGGTGCGCACTTTCACCTTGAGCTTCTTCTCCTTCTCGCCGCGGTTGACGGCGAGGATGCGGTGGTTGGGGATGCGCGACAGGGGTTCGGAGAAGTCGTAGTACGCCTCGTAGACGGTTTTCTCGGACGCGTCGACGGCTTCGACGGAAAGCGCGCCGTTTCGCTTGGTGGCCGCGCGCAGGCAGGCGACGTGCTCGGCGTCGTCGGCGACGACCTCGGCCACGATGTCCTGCGCGCCTTGCAGCGCATCCTCAGGCGTGGGGTATCCCGCCTCCGGGTTCACGAGGCCGGAGGCCACGGCCAGCGGGTCCTTGGCGCTGCGGTCTTGCGCGAGGATGAGCAGCGCGAGCGGCTCGAGCCCGGCGTCGCGCGCCTTCGAGGCGCGGGTGGCGCGCTTCTTCCGATAAGGCTTGTACAGGTCCTCGACGCGCTGCATGACCGTGGCCTCGTCGATCTTCGCGCGCAGGTCGGCCGTGAGCTTGCCCTGCTCCTCGATGGCGCGCAGCACCTCGTCCTTGCGAGCCTCGAGGTTGCGCAGGTAGGTCAGGCGCTCGTCCAGATCGCGCAGCGTCGCATCGTCGATGCCGCCGGTGGCCTCCTTGCGGTAGCGAGCGATGAACGGGATGGTGTTCCCTTGGTCTACGAGGTCGATGACGGCCGCGACCTGCGCGGCGGTCAGGTTCAGCTCCCGGGCGATGGTGGTTTGGATGGATGGCATGGGTGAATATCTCGCTTTTGGCTTCAGGTGGTGATAACGTGTTCAGTCATTATAGACGAGCGGACGGAAAGCAGGAGCGCGATGAATATCCAGGTGTTCGGAACGAAGAAGAGCTTCGACACGAAGAAGGCGCAGCGTTACTTCAAAGAGCGGCGCGTGAAGTTCCAGTTCATCGACCTGAAGGAGAAGGGTATGAGCAAGGGCGAGCTGGAGTCGGTCGCCCGCGCGGTCGGCGGCATCGATGTGCTAGTCGATCCGAAGGCGAAGGATGCCGACACGGTGTCGCTGCTCGCGTACCTGTCGCCCGATCAGAAGTTCGACAAGCTGCTGGAGAACCAGCACGTGCTGGCCGAGCCCGTGGTGCGCAACGGCAAGCAGGCCACGGTCGGCTACGCTCCCGACGTGTGGAAGACGTGGGAGTGATCGGCCATGCGTCTTCGCGCATCCGGATGTCGCCGAGCGAACGCTTTGCTGACGGGGCGCGCCGATCGGTTTCTTCACGGCATTCGAGCCCGCTCGGGCGGGATAGTATAGAATGAGCGCCATGCTGTAGAATTCGACGAGGAGGTTGTATCGTGGACGCGACCGATATGCGGTATCTGGAACTTCTATCCCGGCTGTTTCCCTCTGCGGACAAGGCTTCGGCGGAGATCATCAACCTCAGCGCCATTTTGAATCTGCCGAAAGGGACCGAGTTCTTCGCCTCCGACATCCACGGCGAGTACGAGGCGTTCTCCCACACCCTGAGGAACGGCTCGGGCTCCATCCGGCTCAAGATCGACGACGTGTTCGGCGATTCGCTGAGCGAGAACGAGAAGCGTTCGCTGGCCACGCTCATCTACTATCCGCGCGAGAAGATGGAGCTCGTGCTGTCGCAGGTGGACGATGCCGAAGCGTGGTACGCCGTCACGCTGCAGCGCCTCGTCGCCGTGTGCAAGCGCGCCGCGCAGAAGTACACGCGCTCGCGCGTCCGCAAGGCGCTGCCGAAGGATTTCGCCTACATCATCGAGGAGCTGATGACGGAGAACCGCCACGGCGTTGACAAGCAGGCCTACTACGCCGCCATCGTGGACGCCGTCATCCGAACCGATCGCGGCGGCGCGCTCGTCGAGGCGCTGTGCCTGCTCATCCAGCGCTTGGCTATCGAGCGCCTGCACATCGTCGGCGACATCTACGACCGCGGGCCGTATCCGCACATCATCATGGACGCGCTCATGGAGCACCACTCCCTCGACATCCAGTGGGGCAACCACGACATCGTGTGGATGGGCGCCTCGCTAGGCCAGCGCGGCTGCATCGCGCACGTCGTGCGCAACTGCGCGCGCTACGGCAATCTGTCCATCCTGGAGGACGCCTACGGCATCAACATCCTGCCCTTGGCCTCGTTCGCGCTCGAGGCGTACAAGGACGACCCGTGCGTCGCCTTCGGCCTCAAGGGCAACCCGGACCTCCCGCCGCAGGAGCTGGAGATGAACGTCAAGATCCAGAAGGCCATGGCCATCATCCAGTTCAAGGTGGAGGCGCAGCTCATCGACGAGAACCCCGGCTTCGGCCTGGAGGATCGCAAGCTGCTCGACAAGATCGACTACGAGAACGGCACGGTGATGCTGGACGGCGTCGCCTACGAGCTGACCGACACGGTGTTCCCCACGGTGGATCCGGCCGACCCTTACCGGCTGACGCCCGAGGAGGAAGAGGTCATGCAGCGCCTCGAGCAGGCGTTCACGGGCTGCGAGAAGCTGCAGCGCCACATGCGCTTCTTCCTGGACGCGGGCAGCCTGTACAAGGTTTGCAACGGCAACCTGCTGTTCCACGCATGCGTGCCGCTGAACGCCGACGGCTCCCTCATGGAGACGGAGGTGTTCGGCGAGACGTACAAGGGCCGTGCGCTGTACGACGTCATGGAGCGCTACGTGCGCGCGGCGTTCGACGACGCCGACCCGGAGCTCGCCAAGCGCGGGCGCGACCTTTTGTGGTATATGTGGCTAGGCGAGGGATCGCCCCTGTTCGCCAAGAGCAAGATGGCCACGTTCGAGCTGTACCTGATCGCCGAGAAGGAGGCGCGCAAGGAGGTCAAGAACCCGTTCTACTCCTATCTCGACGACGAGCACGTGATGGGCGGCATCTTCGAGGACTTCGGCATGGATCCCGAGACGTCGCGCATCGTGTGCGGGCACGTGCCGGTGAAGGTGAAGGACGGCGAGGATCCGGTGAAGTGCGGCGGCCGCGTGCTCACCATCGACGGCGGCTTCTCGAAGGCCTACCAGCCCACCACCGGCATCGCCGGCTACACGCTGATCTCGAACTCCTACGGCTTCGTGCTGGCGGCTCACGAGCCGCTCGAGTCGATGCGCGCCGCCGTGGTGAACGAGCTGGACATCCATTCGTCGCGCAAGGTGGTCGAGCTGGTGGACAAGCGCACGCTGGTGGCCGACACCGACAACGGCGCGGTGCTCAAGCAGCAGATAGCGGACTTGGAAGAGCTGCTGGAAGCCTACCGGTGCGGCGCGATTTCCGAGAAGGAATAGGCTGTTTCGTGAAAAGCCTTCTCAAGCGCGATAATGCGTTTCCTGCTTGAGAAGGCTTGCGCTTTCGAAACGAAGGAGTGCCAATGAGGAAGTTGCCGACATGCGTGCTGGAGAACGATGCGCTGTCCGTGCGCGTTTCGCCCGTGGGCGCGGAGCTGCAGAGCGTCGTGTGCGGCGGCGTCGAGCGCATGTGGTCGGGCGACCCTGCGGTGTGGGGTCGTCGGGCTCCGTTGCTGTTCCCGCTGATCGGGCGCTTGCGCGACGGTTGGTACGCGAACGGGGGCCGACGGGTGGATGCGCCGATGCACGGTTTCTGCCGCGACCGCTTGTTTTCCGCCGAGCAGGTTTCGGATGTGCGCGTCCGTTTCGAGACGGCTTCCGACGAGCGGACCCGGGCCGTCTATCCCTTCGATTTCCGATTGACCGTCGACTTCACGCTCGAGGGTTCCTCGATCGTGAAGTCGCACACCGTTGAGAACCAGGGCGACGTCCCCCTGCCGTTCGAGCTGGGAGGCCACGAGGCGTATGCGACGCGCTTGTTGCCGGGGGAGCGCATGTCCGACTATTTCGTGCGCTTCGAAGGCGTCGATGTGCTCGAGATGTTCGGGATGGACGAGGCTGGGATACTGACGCTGCCGAAGGTCGAGGTGCCGCTGGAAGACGGCCGCTTGACCAAGACGCCCGAGCAGCTGGGTATCGACACCGTCGTGCTGGAGAACGTTCCTGGCAGCGTCGCGACGCTGGCTAGTGTCGCGCACGGCTACGAGGTGACGGTGGAGTTTTCCGATTTTCCCTATCTGGGCATTTGGACGAAGGCCGGCCAGGACGATGCCCGATACCTGTGCATAGAGCCCTGGTCCGCGCTGCCCGACGCACGCTTCTCCCCACGTGAGCTGTCCGAGAAGCCCGGCGTGCGCACGCTTGCGCCCGGGGAGCGTGCCGTGCTGGAATACCGGATGACGTTTCGCTAGGAGGCGCCATGGACGAGAAGCGCAGGTGCTCGTGGGCGGGCGACGTACCCGTGTACGTCGACTACCACGATAACGAGTGGGGAAGGCCCACCCATGACGATCGCATGCTGTTCGAGCTGTTGGTTTTGGAGGGCGCGCAGGCGGGCCTCTCGTGGCTGACTATCCTGAAGAAGCGCGAGGCGTACCGCGAAGCGTTCGACGGCTTCGACCCTGCCAAGGTGGCGCTCTACGACGAGGCCAAGGTTGAAGAGCTCATGGCTAACGAGGGGATCGTGCGCAACCGCCTTAAGATCAACGCGGCCGTAACCAACGCGAAGCTGTTTCTGGACGTGGCCCGCGAGTTCGGAAGCTTCAATGCGTTCATCTGGGGCTATGTGGATGGCGAACCCATCGTGAACCGCTGGAAAACCCAGGCCGACGTGCCGGCGACCACGCCGCTTTCCGACCGCATCAGCAAGGATCTCAAGAAGCGCGGCTTCAAGTTCGTCGGCTCCACCATCGTGTATGCCTACCTGCAATCCATCGGCATCGTGAACGACCACGTGGTCGATTGCTATGCGTACCGGGAGCTTACGTCGTAAGGATGGTTCGGCCTCCGTCGTCGTGGCGGGCATTTGAAAGCTAGGCCGATGCCGTTTCCCCCTCTTCGTCCAGCAGCTTGCGCGCGTAAGCGATTGCATCGTCGATATTGCTGCGGAAATGGTCTTCTCCCACCATGTCCACGAAACCAGCGCGGCGCATGGTTTTCATCGGCTGCTCGTTGGCGTGCGAGAAGATGAGGCTGACGCCGTTCTCGCGGCAGTACCCGTAGAGGTTCTCCAGCGCGTTCATGCCCGTCGAATCGAGCGATGGCACGCCTCGCATGCGGATGATCAGGTACTTCGTGAAGGATTTCACCGATATGTCGGATATGCGGTCGGTCATGCCGAAGAACATGGGTCCGTTGATCTCGTACACGCGCACGCTTTCAGGGAGTTCGCGCAGGTGCGTGACCTCGGAATCCTCGTCGCAGTAGTATTTCCAGCCGCGAACCTCGGTCTCCTCGCTCACCATCTTCATGAACAGGACGACCGTGATCAACATGCCCACGGCAATCGCCACCACCAGGTCGAACACGACGGTCAGCGCGAAGGTGAGCAGCAGCGTGGCCACCGCTCCTCGGGAGGCCGTCTTGCACAAGTGTGCGAAATTGCGCCATCCCGACATGTTGTAGGCGACGTGCAGCAAGATGGCCGCGATGGTCGGCATGGGGATGAGAGCCGCGTAGGGCATGAAGAACACGAGGACGATCAGCAGCACGAGCGCATGGGTCATGCCGGCGACGGGCGTTCTGCCTCCGTTCTTCACGTTCGCGGCGGTGCGCGCGATGGCGCCGGTTGCGGGGATTCCGCCGAATAGTACCGAGCCGATGTTGCCCACGCCCTGCGCAACCAGCTCCATGTTGCTGCGGTGGTGCGAGCTGATCATGCTGTCGGCGACGACGCAGGACAGGAGCGATTCGATCGCGGCCAGGATGGCGATGGTGATGCCGTTGGGAAGCTGGTCGGCCAGCAGGTCGACGTTGAGTTGGGGAATGCGGAATTCGGGCAGGTCGCTGCTGATGGCGTACAGGTCACCGATGGTGCTCACCTGCATGCCGAAGCCGCTGACCAGGGCGATTCCCACGATGAGCGCGACAAGGGATCCGGGGATGCGTTCGCTGACCTTAGGCCAGGCGAACAGGATGGCGAGGCAGACCGCTCCCACGACGAACGCTTGCCAGTTGGCCGTTCCGATGCTTTGGGCGACGGCCTGCAGCTTGTCCATAGTCTCGACCGTGGGCGCGCCGGCGGGGAAGGCGAGGCCGAGGAAGTCTTTGACTTGGCCGATGACGAGGGTCACGGCGATGCCTGCCGTAAAGCCCGTGGTGATGGTGTAGGGAACGAACCGGATGAGCGATCCCAGCTTGAAGAAGCCCATCAGCATGAGCAGCACGCCGGCGATGACGGTGGCTGCGACGAGGCCGTCCATGCCGTCGGTTGCCACGATGCCTGCAACGATGGTGGCGAACGCCGCCGTGGGGCCCGAGATTTGCACGCGGCTGCCGCCGAGGAACGCGATGAGGAACCCGGCGACGATGGCCGTGTAAAGGCCTTGCTCAGGGCTCACGCCCGAAGCGATGGCCAGCGCGATGGAAAGAGGCAGCGCCACCACGGCCACCATGACGCCCGAAACAACGTCTTTGGGAAGCTGTCGTTTGAGCTCTTCGCTGTCGGTGTGCTTGATGATGCTGAAAAGTATCGGTTTGATCTTGTCGCGTTGCAATGCTCTGCTCTTCCATGTCGTCGTTTCTGCTCAGTGCGCGCGAAAAAGCGTTCCGCCCGGATCGACCGGGCGGAACGCAAGCGAATACTATGCGGTTGGATTCGATTTTGCGCTTCGTCATTATACTGCAAGATTACAAGAGGGCAACAAATCGGGGAAACCCGGGATCCGTCCAACGCAGTCGCCTAGTCCGTTTCCTCTGTCCCTTTTCGATCGGCATCGTGCTTTTGACCTGAGTCGTTAAACGATCGATCGCTTCTTGCGAGTCCTTAATTGGCCTGATTCTCGCAATTGGCTATTTAATTGACACAGCGGGCTCATTATATTCGAATCGCGAAAACTTGAAAGTTGCACGACGGGATAAGAGCGGGTGGAGCGAGAAGCTCCGCGAAGGATGAACGGAGGCCCCTTATGTCGGGAAACGCGGTCATCGAAAGCCTGGAAACTCGGCGCGCGGTGAGGAGTTATGCAGATAGGCCCGTGGAGCGCGAGAAGCTCGAGGCGATCTTGGAGGCTGCAACCTATGCGCCTACGGGAATGGGGGCTCAGTCGCCTGTGATCGTGCTGGTGGAGAGCAAGGAGACCAGGGACAAGGTAGCCGCCCTCAACGCGGGGGCGATGGGGCGCGACACCGATCCCTTCTACGGGGCTCCTGCGGTCGCGATCGTGTTCGGCCACAAGGACGTTGTGCCTACCTGGTTCGAAGACGCTTGTCTTGTGGCGGGCAACCTTCTGAACGCGGCGCATGCCGTCGGAGTCGATTCGTGCTTCATCTATCGTGCCAAGGAGGTCTTCGAGACCGACGAGGGTCGGGCGCTTTTGAAGGAGTGGGGCCTCGACGGTGATTACGTGGGCGTCGCCAACTGTATTCTGGGCTACGGCGACGGCCCTGCACCCGAGCCGAAACCCCGGAAAGACGGGTACGTGAGAATCGTTTAGGCGGAACGCGTTGGGAGCCGATTCTTTTGGAGTGAGAGGATGAAAATCATGTTCAAAAGCCCCTTCAGTCGCTGGTGCGACCAGATGTGGCTTTACCTCGTTTATCTTCTCGGGGTTGCGATGACCTGTTATCTGCTGTGGAATTGGGCAGCGTTCGATCTTCCGCAGAAACTCGCCTGCATGCTGGCCGTTGCGGTTCCCTTGCATGTCTTCGAGGAGAACACGTTCCCCGGAGGTTTCTTCTACATGAACAACATGGGCTTCGGTTCGAAAGAACCCATGGTCTATCCTCAGAACCGCTGCACCAACATGATCACGAACCTAGGAGCCGAGATCGTCATAATCGCCGTTGCGCTCAACGCTGCGACGATCGAACCGGTTGTCATGAGCCTGGTGGTCTTCTTCGCGCTGGGGGAGACCGTGAATCACACGCGTAGCGGCATCCTCATGTACCGCAAGTTCAAAGACCGGGGAAAGCGAACCGTCTACGGTCCCGGCCTCGTCACGTCTTGGTGCGTGCTCGTCCCGATGGCTGCCGTGGCGCTCAGATGGCTCGTCGACTGCGGGGCGACCGTGTGGGAGGTAGTCGGCGGCATAGGGATATTCCTGGGGATCGCCGTATTCCTCATCCTCGTTCCGTTCGCGTTCTCTATTCGCATCATGAGCAGGGAATACGCCTTCCGCGACAGGGGCTACTTCGAGAAGTACGTTGACGGCTCGCGTTGAGGGCTGGTTGATTTGCATGCTTTGTTTTTCTCTTGGATGGGTTCGCTGGGGCTTGTTCAAGGAGAAGGGCGAGAGAGGATATCTCCAGTTCGGTGATATCTGGAGAAAGAACAATTCATGCAGATTTGTATAGCATATAGATGTCATACGGCATCACTCTAAACTCAGTGGTGCAATCGTTCCAAAAAGGAAGGGAGGCACGGCATGGCCACTGCAGCTAAACCGACAACGATCCGCGTCGATGAGAATCTTAAGGCCCGGGCGAACGAGATCCTCGGATCTGTCGGGTTGAGCTACAACACCTATGTTGTCATGGCGACGCACCAGCTGGTGAACCAGTGCAGGATCCCTTTCGAGATCGTTCCGGCGGGCGGGGTCCCGAACGAGGAGACCCGCCGCGCCCTGGTCGCCGCGGAGGCGAAGGAGCTCGGCCTCATCCCCGACGACGCGCCTGCCTTTGACGATATCGACGGACTCGTGGCGTTCCTCGAGAAGGAGTAGCCCGTGTACGAGATCAAGGTCGAGTCGGCCTTCAAGGCGGACTACGCTCGCGTCATGAAACGGCACCCCCGCTTGAGGGGCGAATTCAAGGAGGCGGTCTCGGAGCTCATGAGGACCGGCGCGGTGCCGGACGAGTACGGCCCGCACGAGCTCAGCAATCCTGGCGAGAACTACAACGGGCACATAGACTTTCACCTCTCGGACGGCGTGGTCGATGTCGTGGTGCTCTAAATGCCCCATAAGTCGAACCCGATCATCAGGCTCGTCCGTATGGGCAGTCACGACGAGCTGTTCCGGGGTCCCCTCATCTAGAGGGCTATCGTCTCGCGTGCGATTTGGTTCGCCATCTTGGTGATGTCGGACGTAGCTCTCTTTCGTGCAGCCATTTTCAGGTCTGCGAAGTTCGGCAAAGAGGCAAAGTACTGACGAGGCTTGTTCGGATAAGCCTTCAGTTTCTTGAAATCCCTAGAATCGAAAAAAACGACAATGGACTTTTTTCCTCTGCGTTTGTCATCTTCAGGTGTTTCATTTTTTGCCTATCTTTCGATTGGCGAATGCAAAGTTGTCGACAAGGCGGGAGCGCAGTAAACGTTCTCGTCATCGAAGTAGAACACCTGAGGCTTGTTGAACAGGGCGTTCGCTTTCGTTATCTCGTGACGGAAGCTGTCGACGCAGCTGTCTCTCCTCGCTAAAATCCGCTCGCTCGCTTTTTTGCGCCTATCGTCATTGGCGTTCCCGATCAGGTTACTGGCGTCTATGAGGGCCTCATCGACCGGACCGTCGCTGATGACGGGAATCTTGGCAATTGCGCCGCCGGCAAGTTTGCCGAAAGCGGAAACTCCGCCGAGGAGTGCGTTCTCGACAGAGCTCGATGCAAGCTCTTCGATCTTGTTGTAAGCGTCGGTGTACAGGGCTCTGTAATCAAGAGAGTACGATTCAAGCTTGTCTTCGATATTCCTGAGGTAGTCTGCTGAGAAGTTCTCGGTAAGCATGACGTCGACGTAGGTGGCGAAGCCCAGCATGTAGAGCGCCGCCTGGTATTGGCCGAGCAACGAGTCGGCCTTGGCGGATACTTTGACGATGTCGCGGTCCCCATGGAAAAACCCTTTGTTTTTGTCGAGCTTCGCTACTTGCGCGCGGTAGTACTCAATATCTTTCTCGGCCTCTCGCTCGATGCTGACTACCTCTTGCTGCCTCGTGGATCGCCATTTCTCGTTATCGACGTTGTACTTGAAGTTACTGAGGGTGTCCGCGAGGAATTTTATGTTACCTTTCAGGGAGGCTTTCTTCTCCTCTTCGAGGATGCCGAGGATCTCCTCCTGCATCTCCTTGATGTTATCGAGCTTCGCCGAGACATCTGCGAGTGCTACGCCGATGGCGAGCATCATCGGATCGACGGCCATTAACGCAGTCGAGGTTGTTGTTGTCGGGTTCGCCGGGACGTAGACGCCGTTGCCGATGATGCCCTTACCGTCTTGGATTATCGCTGTGAGCTGCCCGCTACCGTCCTTCATCTGAGCGACGTGGCCGGCCAAGCCCCTGCTGTCGAAGCGGAAGAGGCCATCGTTCGGGATGCTGATGGTCTGGGTGACCGTCCTGAAGGTTTCGGACATGCTGGCGAGCGCGCCGCCGGCCAAGGCGAGCTCCGCCAGTGGAAGTTTGACCGCCCTCTGCTTGTCCAACTGCTCGACGGGGAAGTACGGTACGACTTCGAGGCTCATCATCGCCTTGACTATCTCTTGACCGGAGTGCGACAACTCATCTTCCATCCTGTTTTCCTTCCCGCGTTTTCGACTTTGTCAAAACCACATCGTCTTCTTGCTGTTGAATTTTACCTAATCTCGAAACGTCAGACACTGTCAGCAGGCCGATGCCAGCGAGGAACCCGAACGGTAGCTCGCCTCTCGCGATTTCGCAAAGGCGTTCGTAAGAGCGCCCCCGTACCTTCTGGTGGATGCGAGGAGCCGAGTTGGCATTACTGATTTGCGCTGTTACATTTCCATGATTTGCCGCTTCTTTTTATCAAATTCCTCTTGGGTAAGTGCGCCCATGTCAAGCAGTTCCTTTAACTTCTTCAGCAACTCCAATTGCTCTTGCATGAACATCGTTCCTTTGGTCATGCTCGATGTAGAGCTATCGGGCTCTTCAGGCTCTCCTTGAATATCATTGAGCACCCTACGTTCCATCTTTGCTTGCTCCATACGCTGTTGGAACCCCATCGAAGCGCGCATATCCGAACCGCTTAGCAAATCGCCTCCACCTACTCCAAGACCCCCAATTATTCCAGTTGCCGCCTTGGAGAATGCTTGCTTTTTCGCGGTTCGCTTTACTCCGCGCATCACCCCGTTCATAGAAAGGTCTCCGGACGATAGCACGCTTTTCGCTACATTGCCAACGAACGATGCGTCCACGCCGTTCTCGTCAACGCGCTCCGTCTGTTCGTTATCCTTTTCCTTTTCCGCCAGATCAGGGAGATCGCTGTAGTAGGCGGAGTCATAGCTGCTACCACTGTCTGACATCTGGTCGTTTATCGCGAGCTCCCAGACCTTCATCACTCGTTTGTTCCCCGACTGGAAAGCGAAGTCGTCTTGGCCGCCAGGGTGATAAACCTCAAGCTGCTTTTCTCCGTTCGAAGCCTCGCCAACCACAATCTGGCTTACCGAGTCGAAGGGGTAGCGCACCGTGTCCTTGTAGTTTCCGAACAGGCCACGACTGATATGCACGAACGCCATGTTCGTGAGCACGAGCTCGTCCGTATATGCGTCCCAAAAGCCATGTCTAACGCAAGAACCCCTTAGGAGGATCTTCTCACCGGGTAGTAGTTGAATTTTAGAAGCAGCCACGCTTTCCCTCCCTTGCAGCATAGCGAACGCAGATATTATATATGGCATTATACGCGTGTTGTGTTCTTGGAAAGCCGCAGTGAAGTACCAGCCTCATCTGTCAGAGCGGTGTCTTCTGTGGAAATTAAGAAAGCTTTGGTTTGCCAAAACGTGGGCATCTCCCGTTGCCGCGGGCCATCCATGAGCATGCGGCGCCACCGGTCCCGGTCGCGGTAGCCTGATGCGCCAAGTCTGCCGAGAAACATCGTCTGGGTTACCTCGTCGAGCCTCGCGAAGTCCTCGCGCATCCCGTTCTCGATCTCGGACGAGACCTCCCGCATGTCTTCGAGGACTCGCATCTTTTCCTCAAGGGGGTAGTTCCCCGGGGAGACCTCCGCGAGCTCCGCCCTAAAGTAGGCGAGGTCCTCCGCGTCCTTTAGAGCTTCCCAATCCTCGGTCATTTGAACCCCTCCCTACGCGTCTGCCTGGATTCTCCTGGTTCTCTCGGGTGTCGCAAAAGGTGCCACGAATATCCTGTTTCAAGTGTCTTGGAGTATGACAAAAGGCTTCGTCCAAATAGGACGAAGCCTTTTGTTGACCTAGGGGTATGTTAGTTCTTGTTACCGAGTGTTCCGAAGCGTCAGACCCCGAAAACTATTCCCACTCGATAAAACAATAGTGTTTCATTTTTACGATTTTGTCCTCGTTTTATCCGTGGTTTTTTCTCGTTGTCAGCTGTATTCGGTTAGCCTCTCTCAGAGAAAACTCATCCCAAACTCAGCTCTTTTCATTTTGCCATTTCGTGAGTTTTACGCCTGAGTTTCGACGAAGGATGGATTTGGTGCGCGGCCTGCGAAAACCCGCTATCCCCGTTCGATTGAATCCTTTTCTTTCGAATGAAACACCCATCGAGAACGCGACTACGATAAGGGTTCTTGATGCCCTTCATTTCGAGTCGGCTTGCCAAGCATCATTCTGATCGAAACTCAAAGGGGGCAAGTTCGCTCTTCAGAAGGATTTCGCTGTCATTTCAGGGCAAACTCACGACGTCTCCGAAGATAGCTAAGAATGAGATTCCGCCTCGCTGACGCAGGAGCGCCCGCTTGCGAGAACACCCAGTAATTTCGATTCCGGGTCGTCATCGAAAGCGACCTTCGCGATCGATCTCCACTTGCGTGGGGGCATGCCGACCGATTTCGCGAAGAGGGCGGAAAAGCTTGTTGCTCGTGCATACCCGCAACGATGCGCTACCTCGTCTATGCTCATATCATGGTCGGTGAGCAGTCTTTTCGCCAGCTCGATTCTTTCCGAGGAGACGAACTCGGTCACTGTCAATCCCGTCACCTGCTTGAATGTCTTCTTGAATTTGGTTGACCCCATGTTCGCGGCCTCGAGCAGATCCTTCTGCCTGATCGCACCGCCTAGGTTGTTCTCGATGTACGATACGGCTCTCGCGATCGAAAGGCGGTCCTGCTCGGCCACTCCCTCGCACAGGCTCTCTCCCATCCTGAGCAGCCTTGCCATCACCAAGTTCGCGATTCCGGAATACAGGAGGCTCGCTTCCGGCCCCGGGATCTCCCTTGGAGTTATCTCGCCGAGCATCTCCGCTATTTCCGGATCCCAGGAAGCCTGGTTCCTAAGACCCTTCAGGCTGGTCGCTAGCGGTTTTAGCGCCTTGTCGATTCTTTCCCCGAAGACGCTTTGACAGTATTCGTCGTAGTACTCGATCTCCGTGTAAGAGAATCTCGCTTCTTTTGGAAGCAGGATCGAGCTTGTCTTGGGCTTTGCTTCCAGAAAGGCGGAAACGCTTGATTGCGGCATGAGGCCATGTCTTTCGCGGCGGACGGCGAAATAACCGCCAGAATCGAAACAGAAGGGCAGGGGTTCTTTCAAAGTGAAATCGCAGCAGACGACGGAGAAGAACCGCCGCGCCTCCCACGCCCAGTACCACCCCTCGCATCGGCATCCGTCGCCTTCGAAGAGGGCTCCCTCGCCGTTCCAACCGTCCGCCAAGACGAGGCCGATTGGCTCAAGCGAGGCCGCAAAGGTCTCCGCCGCGGCTTGGGCGGCGTGGGAGAACATCGTTTCCCTGTCGTACATCTTCCGATCCTTTTATTCGCGTTCGGACGCAATTCTTGCGCGCTCGGACTTTTCCCTCCAGGTGCAACCTGATTCATATTAACCAAGGCTAACATTTCTTTGTCAATTATAGCGATAAAAGAAAGGCTCTCTGGTTTTGCGAAGAAGAACACGGAAAACACTCGCGGAGGACATCGATGTCAGAACGAAGGTGGCCATGCTCGTCGTGCTCATAGCGACCGGGGCTATCGTGAAGGATTACGTTCTGGGCTCGGTCCTCTTTGCCGTCGTCGTCCTCCTCTCCTTCGCAATCGGGCGCGGAAGGATGGCGGCTTCTTTCTCTTTCGCCTATCTCTTTCTCATGGGCATCTTCTGGGTCACGACGATGCTTCCGCCGAACGCCGCCGGAGCCCTCGGCTCGTTCGCCCTGGCCTGCCGCACCTGCATGCCCATCTGCCTGTTCGCGGCGGTCTTCGCGACTACCACCAAGATCGGCGACCTCACGGCCGCCCTCTACGGGATGAGGCTGCCGAAGACGGTTGTCGTTCCGCTGGTGATAGCGGTGCGGTTCTTTCCGACGCTCAAGGAGGAGTCTTCTGCCGTAGCGGACGCGATGAGGGTGAGGGGGCTCGCCCTTTCGCTTAAGAATCTCGTTTCGAAGCCGGCGCTGATGTTCGAATCCGCGGTCGTGCCCGTGATGCTGCGCTGCGCCAAGATCGCAGACGAGCTCGCTGCTGCGGCGGTTGCGCGCGGCATCGACCGGCCCGGGAGGAAGACCTCCTACAACGCGCCCCGGTTCGGACGGGTCGATTTCCTGTCGCTCGCGTTCCTCGTTATCTGCTGCTCGCTTCTCGTAGCCGTGAAGGTCAATCAGGGGATCGGAGGCCTGCTGTGACGAAAAACGCCGTCGAGCTCAGAAGCGTCTCCTTCACCTATGCGGGGTTCGATGCCCCGGCGGTCGACGACGTGAGCCTTGCCGTCGCACCGGGCGAATGCATCGTTCTTTGCGGGGAGTCTGGCTGCGGAAAGACCACCGCGACCCGGATCGTCAACGGGCTGGCGGGAGGGTTCTACGAGGGCAGCCGGACGGGGGAGATCCTTGTAGCAAGCAGGGACATCGACGACCTGGAGGATTGGGAGCTCTCGTCTTTGACGGGCAGCGTTTTCCAGAATCCCCGCACCCAGTTCTTCAACCTCGACACGACCGGCGAGATTGCGTTTGGCATGGAGAACCTCGGCGTTCCCAGGAAGGAGATGCACAGGCGCGTGCGCGACGTCGTGCGCGAGCTCGGCATAGAGTGCCTGATGGGCAGAGGCATCTTCGAGCTCTCCGGGGGCCAGATGCAATCGGTGGCCTTCGCGAGCGCATGGGCCTGCAAGCCGAGCGTCTACGTCCTCGACGAGCCTTCGAGCAATCTGGACCCTCCCTCCATGGAGAAGCTCGCCTCCTTCATCTCGAAAGCCAAGTCGAGCGGGTCTGCCGTGATCATCGCCGAGCACAGGCTCTCCTACCTCGCGAGCGTCGCCGACCGGTACTTGCTCTTCGAAGGCGGTTCCGTCGCCGCCGAATGGGACGCGCAGCGATTCCTGGGGCTGTCCGACGCGGAGCGAGAGTCCTGCGGGCTCAGATCCTCCGAGCCGCCGAAGCTCGCCGACCTGATGCAGCGCCTTTCCCGTCCCGCCTCCGCCTTTCCCGCCGTCGAGGCGAGGGGAATCTATGCGGGGTACGAGAGGGGTGTGCCGGTCCTCGAGGGGATTACCGTCTCGTTCGACCCCGGGAGGGTCGTCGGCGTGGTCGGGCGAAACGGGGCAGGCAAGTCAACCCTGCTCAAGTGCCTGGCGGGGATCAAGAAAGAAGAGCTCGGGCATGTCCGGTTCCAAGGCTCGGTAGTCCCTCCCAAGAGAAGACCCAATCATGCGTTTCTGGTCATGCAAGACCCCGACTACCAGCTCTTTCGCCCGAGCGTGCGCGACGAGTTGGCATCCGCGGCCCCGTCTCCTTCCGACGTCGACGAACTTCGTCTCGAAGCGGTCCTGGAGGAGTTCGGCCTGGGAGATGTCGCCGACCGCCATCCCGCATCGCTCTCGGGAGGGCAGAAGCAGCGGTGCGTCTGCGCCATCGCGTCGGAATCGGGAGCGCAGGCGCTTCTCCTCGACGAGCCCACGAGCGGCCTGGACTTCCGGAACATGGAGCGCCTCGCGCTCATCTTGCGCGAAGAGGCGTCTTGCGGGAAGACGGTGGCGGTCGTCAGCCACGACACGGAGTTCCTGTCTAAGGCCTGCGACCAGATCGTGCTCATCGAGTGAGCCGGCCTGCAAAGACTGAGAAGGATTCCTATGAAAGAAAGGATTTGGAAATGACAGCAAAAGCAAAACAGAAGGAAAGCGGCAGCCTCAGCTCCAGGGACCTCATAGCCCTCGGCGTCTTCTCTCTGCTGTTCATGGTGGTGAGCATGCTCGTCGTGGGAATCACCTCCATGAGCGTCGTGGCGTACTGCGGCTGCTGCGCCATCGCGGCGATACCCGCCGGGATCGTCTGGGTCTACATGCATGCGCGCGTGCCGCGCGCAGGAACCTCGCTGATCATGGCCCTCGTCTTCGCCGTGGTCATCTTCGTCATCGGGTCGGGATGGCCCGTGGCGCTCGGCCTCGCCGTCGGCGGCGCCGTCTCCGAGCTGGCGCGGAAAGCGCTCGGGTACGGGAGGTTCGCAGGCGTCGCCGTGGGGTACGCGCTTTTCGAGACCTGCTGGGCGGCGGGCCTTTTCGTTCCCATGTTCGCCTCCCAGGACTACTACCGCGAGCTGATGGGGTCCAACAGCATCGACCCGGCCTACATGGAAGCCCTTCTGTCCACGGTGACTCCCGAGACGTTCGCGATCATCGCGGTCGTGACCTTCGCGGGCGGCATCATCGGCTCGCTGGTCGGACGGGCGGTGTTCAAGAAGCACCTCGAGCGCGCGGGAATCGCCTAGCGCCCTTTTTCAAAGCAACATGAGAGAAGAGGTATTCAATGAGCAAGGAAAGCAAAGGAAGGAAGCCGGGGGCCCTTTCCCGCTGCCTGCGGTTCGCGGGGAGAAGAAAGCCCCTCGTGTTCGCCTCCATGGCGCTGGCGGTCCTATCCGCGGCGGCGTCCTTCGTCCCATACGTGGCGATCTACTTCATGATTAGGGATGCGGTCGGGGTCTATCCGAACCTGGCCGCCGTCGACGTTTCGGCGATGACGGGCTACGCGGGCTTGGCGGTGGCAGGCATAGTCGTTGACGTGGGGTGCTATCTTGCCGCGCTGCTGTGCTCTCACGCCGCGGCGTTCGACGCGCAGTACCGCACGAAGCTCGATATCGCCGCCCATCTCGGGAGGATCCCTCTTGGGCACATAGCGCGGCTCGGCACGGGTAGGATCTCGAAGGTCATGGACGAGAGCGTCGGCGGGATCGAGCAGTTCATCGGCCATTCCATCCCGGACCTGGCGGCCACCGCCGCCGCGCCCGTCGTTTTGGCGGCGCTGCTTTTCGTCTTCGACTGGCGCTTCGGCGTCGCCACGCTGGCGGCGGTCGCCGTCGCATGCGTCGTGCAGTTCTCCGGCTATGCCGACAAGCGCGTCATGGCGAGCATGGGGCGCTACCAGGAAGTCAAGGAGCAGATGGGCAACGCCTCCGTGGAGTACGTCCGCGGAATGCGCGTCGTGAAGGCTTTCGGCCAGACGGCGCGCTCGTTCAAGCGCCTCTCCGACGCGATAAAGGACTACACCGGCCTCTCCCTCGACGTCACGCTCTTCTTCAGGAACTCCATGCCGGGCTTCACGGCGGTCCTCAACAACGCGTACCTGTTCGTTCTGCCCGTCGGCATACTCCTCGCCCCGGGCGCGCAGGACTGGCCGACGTTCGTGCTCTCGCTCGTCTTCTACCTCCTGTTCGTGCATTCGATATCGAGCGTGTTCACGAAGATCCTCTACGTGAGCGAGGACGGGATGCTCGCCCAGGCAAACATCGACCGCATCGACTCCGTGCTCGGCATCGAAGAGCTCTCTTGTCCCGAGGCGCCGAAAGCCCCGAAGGACGCCTCGGTGTCCCTTCGGGACGTGACTTTCTCCTACGAAGACGACGCGGAGCCGGCGTTGCGCAACGTCTCGCTGGAAATCCCCGCCGGCACGGTGTGCGCGGTCGTCGGGCCGAGCGGCTCGGGCAAATCGACCCTCGCGAACCTCGTCGCCCGCTTCTGGGACGTCGATTCGGGCCAGGTTCTCGTCGGCGGCGTCGACGTCCGCGAGATGGGCCAGGATGAGCTGATGGGCAGCCTCAGCCTGGTGTTCCAGGATTCCCACCTCTTTCGCGAGAGCGTCGCGGAGAACATCAGGCGCGGCAGGCCGGGGGCGACCGACGACGAGGTGGTCGAGGCCGCGAAGGCCGCCCAGGCGGACGCGTTCATAAACGGCCTTCCCCATGGCTACGCCACGGTAATAGGCTCCGAAGGCGTGCACCTGTCCGGCGGCGAACAGCAGCGGATAGCCATCGCGCGCTCGATCATCTCGGACGCGCCCATCGTGGTGCTGGACGAGGCGACCGCGTTCTCCGATCCCGAGAACGAGCATTTGATCCAGAAGGCGTTCGAGAGGCTCATGGCCGGCAAGACCGTGATCATGGTCGCCCACAGGCTCTCCACGGTCGTCGGTGCCGACAAGATAGTCGTGCTCGACGGCGGGCGCAAAGTCGAGGAAGGCACCCATCAAGAGCTCCTCGCCGCATCGGGGACGTACGCGAAGATGTGGAGGCAGTACACGGAAGCGGTCGAATGGGGCATCGAAGCGGCCCCGCGCGACGACACCCGATCCTCCGAAGCGACCGCCCCGCATGCAACGCAGGGCGTCTCCGCCGAGGAGTACGACCCTGCGGAGAAACCCGGCAAGCCGTCGAGCGGCAGGGCGCCTTGGCTTCAGAGGACGTTCAACCTTTCCGACGAGGGCTACGTCGGCCTCAAGCGCTCGGCCATTGCTTGCACCTTGAGCGATCTGGCGCTCATGATCCCCTTCGTCTGCACGGTCGCCGCGTTCGCGGCTCTCGTGGGGACCCTTGCGGGCGAGCCGTTCGACGCCGCCGCGCTCTGGTCGATCTTCGCCGTGGGGCTTGCGGGGATGGTGGTGGTCTTCGTCGCTTCGAGAAACGACTACAAGAAAACCTACGTGGCCGCGTACACCGAGTCCGAAGGCACCCGCCTGCGCCTCGCCGACCACCTGAGGAAGCTGCCCATGAGCTTCTTCAACCGCCGGGACACGACCGACGTGGCCGACCGCATCATGGGGGACGTGACGGCGCAGGAGTCCATGCTCTCGTCGACGCTCCCGCAGCTCATCGCCGGAATCGTGTCGACCGTGGTCATCTGCGCGATGCTGGCATTCTTCGACTGGCGGCTCGCCTGCTGCGTTATGGTCACGCTTCCGCTTTCGGCAGGGGTCATCGCCTTGAGCCGCCGTCATCAGTCGCGCCTTTTCGAAAGGCAGAACCGCGTCCGCCTGGATGCGCTGGCGTGCGTGCAGGACTACCTCGAGGGCATCAAGGACATGAGGGCCTGCAGGGCGGTGGGCAAGGACTCCGCCGCCATGGAGCAGGCGATGCTCGAGCTCAAGAGGGTGACGATGCGGGTCGAGCTCGCCGTCGACGTCTCCGTCTCCCTCGCGAGCGCCATCCTCCGCTCGGGAGTCGGTTTGACCGCCTGCGTCGGGGCGGTGCTTCTCGCCTCCGGCGGCGTGGACTTCATGGTTCTGCTCATGTTCTTGCTCATCGTCTCCCGCGTCTACGGGCCCATCCTCGCCCTCGTCTCGCAGCTGCCCAACCTTCTCAACCTCTCGACGAAGACCGCCCGCATCAAGGCGGTCATGGACGAGCCCGAAGCGAGGGGGTCCGCCTCGGCGGATGTGCCCGGCCACGACCTGTCCTTCCAGGGCGTCCGGTTCGGGTACGGCGACGAAGAGGTGCTCCACGGCGTAAGCTTCGTCGCGCGCGAGGGGGAAGTCACCGCGCTCGTCGGGCCGAGCGGCTCGGGCAAGTCGACCTGCGCCCAGCTGGCGGCCAAATTCTGGGAGCCCGACAGCGGCAGGGTCCTCTGCTCTGGAAAGGACATCGCCGAGTTCTCCGAGGAATCGTGGCTCGCGCACGTCTCCATAGTCTTCCAGGACGTGGTCCTTTTCGACGACACGGTTGCGAACAATATTCGCATCGGCCGCGAAGGCGCCTCCGACGAAGAGGTGGCCGAGGCTGCAAGGGCGGCGCACTGCCTGGAGTTCATCGAGAGGCTTCCCCAGGGGTTCGACACGGTGCTGGGCGAGAACGGCGCCTCCCTCTCGGGCGGGGAGCGCCAACGCCTCTCCATTGCGAGGGCTCTCCTGAAAGACGCGCCCGTGGTGCTCCTCGACGAGGCGACCGCCTCGCTCGACCCCGAGAACGAGACGCTTATCCAGAGAGCGGTCGGAACCCTGTGCGCAGGCAAAACGGTGATCGTCATCGCCCATCGACTGAGGACCGTCGCCAATGCGGACAAGATCGTCGTCCTAGACAGCGGGCGCGTGGCGGAGGAGGGGAACCACAAGACGCTGCTCGCCGAGGACGGGCTGTACGCGAGGCTGTGGAGGCTCCAGCAGGAAAGCTCGTCGTGGACCGTTCCCGCCGACAGGGGCGATGCCGCCGATGTCCCGACGGGCAGATGAGCGGATGGGCGGGCGAGAATCCTCCGAGGACTACCTCGAGGCCATCCTCGTGATCCGCCGCCTGCGCGGGTCGTGCCGCAACGTGGACATCGCCGAGCGCATGGGCGTCGCCAAGCCGAGCGTCACCAAGGCGCTCGGCAACCTGGCGCGCAGGGGCCTCGCCGAGGTGGTCGGCCGCGACGTGCGGCTGACCGAGGAGGGCGGGCGCCTCGCCGAGGCCACCCTCGACAAGCACCGCTTCTTCGAGCGGCTGCTCGTCGAGTCAGGCGTGGACGCCGAGACCGCCTCGGCGGAGGCCTGCCGCATGGAGCACTGCCTGTCAGAGGACTCCTACAGACGTTTCGCGGCCTATCTCGGGAGCCGACGAGACGAGGGCGATGGCGGGTAAACGGAGGGCGGCTTGCAGGCCAGACTGGGCGACTGGCTCAGTTTCGGATACCGCCCACTAGGCAACTCCTCGCTGAGCGAGGGGACGATATCGAGCGGCGGCGATGGCAACGAGCATCGCGCCATCGCCGCCAAGCCCCGCGACGCCGAGGTGCAGCGTCTGCCGCTCCGGAAGGAGCAGACGCATGGCAGTCGAATCAGCAGGATGCCCGTACGTCAAGATCCCCGTGCCGATACAGGACACGTACTCGGTGGCGGAGATAGCGATACTCTTACGTGTGAGCAGGAACGCGGTCTACGAATGGAGCCTCCTCGAGGACGACCCCCTGCCACTGAGGAGGATGATGGGCAGAAAGAGGGGGCGCTTCGCGTTCAGGGACGAGCTCCTCGAGTGGAGCAAACGGCACGCGACGTGATTGTAGTCAGACAGAACCTTTCAGGACGCCCCGCTTCGATTCGAGTAGAGATAGTTCCCGCCCAAATTAACTAGGCGGTTCATCGAGGCTCCTCCGTCTATCAAGCCAAGGCCGCTTCTACTGAGATATCATGAGCATAAGAGTTGACAGTGACTAACTTTGGTGGCAGAATTCCCAACACGAAAGATAGCTAAGTTATTATTGGAGGGAGGTGACTGCAGTGAGCAACGGCAACTACCAGGAGACGCACGAGCGCATCTTGAAGAGCGGCCTTGCGGCGTTTCTGGAAGAGGGGTTCGAGAAGGCGAACCTGCGCAGGATCTGCAAGGCTGCCGGCGTGACCACCGGGGCGTTCTACAAGCATTTCAAAGACAAGGAGGCGCTCTTCTCGGAGCTGGTCGAGCCGCTGGCGAGCATGATTCGCAAAGCTTACGCCCAAGGCGAGAAGCGAGGTTTCGCCGGGTACGACGAAGGGAAGCCCGTGACCCCGGAGCAGGTGCGCGCCGCGCTCGAGGCCAAGGCGGCGGGGACGCTCGCGACCACGGCGATGCTGTACTCCCATCGCGACATCTACGAGCTCCTTGTGTTCCGCTCCTACGGCACCCCCTACGAGCACTTCCTTGACTGGCTCGTCGACGAGGAGGACAGGACCACCCTCCGCGTTCTCGAGCTGATCCACGGCGCAGAGAAGGCTCGAACCGTCATCTCGAAAGAGTCTCTCCACATCGTCAACCACGCGTTCTACAGCGCCCTTTCCGAGAATATCATCCACGCGAAGAGCGTCGAGGAGCTCAACGCGACGACCGAGGTCATTTCAACGTTCTTCAATGCGGGCTGGGAGAAATATCGCACGCTTTGACGGCTCTTTCTTTTTTTGCGTCAAAGATAACTAAGTCATTATTAACCGAAACTATACTTGAGGTGGTGCCCATGGCAGAGACAAGCGAACAAGACCGGCAACGGGATGAAGCGGGGCGGGAGGCTATCAGGCGCCTGTCTTGCCCCGTCAAGGGACGCGTCATGCTGGCGCAGGCGTTCACGGTGCTCTCGGCGCTTTTATCCTTTGCCCCGTATTTGGCTTTGGTATGGCTGGGAGACCTATTTCTGGCGGGGGAAGGCCCGCTCGCGCAGGCCGATGCCTCCAAGGTGCACGAAATTGCCCTCCTCCTCGTCATGGCGTTCCTCTCGCAGCTGTTCTTTCGCGCTCTTGCGCTCATCATCACGCATTTTGCCGATATGAAACTGCGCTACGTCATTCGCAAGGGTATCGTTGAGCGGTTGAGCCGCGCGCCTCTTGCTTGGTTTAGCGCTACGGAATCCGGCAAGGTCAGAAGCGCTGTGCAGGATGACACGAAGACGGTCCACACCGTCATCGCACACGGACCGGTCGACCGTCTTAACGGCGTTTTGCAGCCGATGGTTCTTCTGGCTTTCATGTTCTGGATCAATTGGCGCTTGGCGCTCATCGGCATCGCCACGATCCCCTTCTATTTCCTGCTGCAGGCGCTCTCTATGAAGGATATGGGACCGAAAACCGCCGAGATGAACGGGCACCTTGCACAAGTGTCCTCGACGATGGTCGAGCTCGTGTCCGGCATCAAGGTGGTCAAAGCGTTCGGAAAAACAGGAGAGGCGCATCGTAATTACGCGGACGCCGCATCGGCATTCTCGCAGTCGTACTGGGACTGGTGCGCCCCGCTCATCGGGCTTTGCTCGATTGCCGGCGAGCTCATCTCCTCCCCCTTGCTGCTGCTGATCAACCTCTGCGGCGGCGCGCTTGTCATGGGGGCAGGGTTGGCCAGCCTCCCCCAGGTTCTCGCGTGCGCGCTGATAGCCATCGTGCTTCCGACCGCCATCAGCGCTGTCGCCAACAGCACGTGGTCGTACCAGATGGCCGGCGCTGCCGCAGTCAGGCTGTGCGAGATTCTGGACACGCCGTCGATTCCCGAGCCGAAAACCCCAAAGAAGCCCGACGGGGTCGTCGTTGAGGTGAACGACGTATCGTACTCCTACGGCGATACCCAGGCCTTGCGCGGTGTCAGTCTTGTCCTTAATCCCGGTACCACGACGGCGCTCATCGGCCCGTCAGGCTCGGGTAAATCGACGCTCGCCACACTCATTGCACGCTTCGACGACCCGGAAAGCGGCTCCATCCGTCTCGGCGGCGTCGATCTGAGAGACATCTCCTCCCGTGACCTCTACAACACGGTTTCGTTCGTGCTCCAGGACCCGATGCTGATCAACGCCTCCATCGGAAGAAACATTTCTTTAGCTAAGCCGGAGGCTTCCCTGGAGGAGATTCGGGAGGCTGCCCGTACGGCGCAGATCGACGATTTCATCATGTCGCTGCCCAAGGGATACGACAGCGTTTTGGGAACGGACTGCTCGCTCTCAGGCGGCGAGAGCCAGCGCGTGAGTATAGCGCGTGCCCTTTTAGCCGACACGCCGATCCTCATCATGGATGAGGCCACCGCTTTTGCCGACCCAGATTCGGAGCTCGAGATCCAGAAAGCACTAAGTTCCTTGGTCGAAGGCCGAACGGTTCTGGCCATCGCCCACCGGCTCAACGCAATCCTAGGCGCCGATCAAATTGCCGTGTTGGAAGAAGGTAAGATCGTCGCCCTTGGAACGCATGCGGAGATTCAAGACAACGAGCATTATCAGGCGCTTCTCAAGCAAGGAGGCCTCTGCGGCAGTGAAGAAGAGGGCGATGCAGATGAGTAATTCCAAACGCTTCTTACCGAGACTTCGTCGTTATATGGACGAGGGTGATAGGCGCCAGCACCGTTTGGGAACTTTGCTCTACGCCCTTTCCGGCGTGATGTGCGGCATCGGTCTCGCCATCATGATGCCGGCGACCATGGCTCTCCAGTCCGGCGACCCCCAATGGGGCTTGACGTTTTGGGGCTGGGCAGTCGCGCTTGCGGCGGTGACAGTCGTCGGCTCAACAGCCTCGTTCTTCGGTACCAAGCTCAGCTATGCAGCGGGGTTAGGCTTCATGCGCAATATGCAGGTGGTCATCGGGAACAAGGTGTCGCGTTTGCCACTTGGCTGGTTTAAGGCGGATAGTGCCGGAAGGCTTTCGCGCATGGTTACGCAGGAAATGATCTCGACCGGACAGGCCGCTGCTCTTTATGTTGGCCAGCTTATAAAAAACGCTGCCGCCGCAATCGTGTTCTGTGCTGCCGTGTGGCTTTGGAGCTGGCAAATTGGAATCATGCTGACGCTTTCCATCCCAATCCTTTTCCTTCTTCTGCGCGTTTCACAGGCATGCGTCGGAAAAGGAAACGGGTTAGAGGATTCCGCCGAGCGGGACATCGCCGCGAGGATAGTCGAGTTCGCACGATGCCAGGGAGCCCTGCGCGCCTGCCGTGCGGGTGCCGACTATGCGGAGCTTGAGGATAGTTTCGTAGAAGGCAGAAAGCGGTCGGTCCGCGGCCTGTGGTGGAGCGCCCTCGGCGAAATCCTTTCCGGGGCGAGCGTGCAGATGCTCGTTGTGAGCATGATCATCGCGGTGAGCTACTTGGGTGCAAGCGGAAGCATCGGGGCGCTTGAAACAGTGGTCATGATCGGCGTCGCACTAAGGTTCACCACGCTCCTCAACGAGATCGCCTCAGCCCTATTCGGGATGGAGGACCGTCGGGCAATGCTCGACGGCATGGACGAGGTCGTCGAAGCGGCCGAGCTGCCGGTTGTGGACGCGTCGAAAGCTTGTCCGACCGACGCAAGCGTCCGGATGGGAGAGGTTCGCTTTTCCTACGTGAAGGAGAAGCCAATCCTTCGTGGAGTCGATCTCGACGTTCCGGAAGGCAGCATGGTCGCCATCGTGGGCCCGTCTGGCTGCGGCAAGACGACCATGCTCAAGCTAATCGCGCGTTTTTACGACGTCGACGACGGAGCGGTCAGGATCGGCGGCGTAGACGTCCGCGATATGACGACAGAGGATCTTTTCGCTCGGGTGTCTTTCGTTTTCCAGGACGTCTATCTCTTTAACGACACGCTGCGAAACAACGTCCTTATGGCGAACCCGGATGCTTCGGAGGAGCAGCTTCGCGCGGTCGCTGACCTTGCCGGGGTGACGGAGGTCGTCGAGCGCCTTCCTGAGGGCTGGGAGACGCTGTGCGGCGAAGGGGGTCGCTCGCTTTCCGGCGGCGAGCGGCAGCGCGTTTCCATAGCCCGCGCGCTTCTCAAGCAAGCCCCCATCGTGCTCCTGGACGAGGCGACGTCGGCTCTCGATGCGGAAAACGAGAAGAACGTCGTTCGCTCAATAGAGACGCTCAAACGGCGCTCCACGCTCATCGTGGTCGCGCACAAGCTCGAAACCGTGCGCATGGCGGACAAGATCGTGGTCATGGATAGCTCGGGCAAGGTTGCGGAGACAGGGACGCACAACGAGCTGATCGCCCTCGAAGGAGAATACAAAGACTTCTGGGACAAGCGCAACGCGAGCTCCCAGTGGCAATTGGTCTAGCAAACAGAGCAAAAGGAGGCTCACATGAAACTGAAGGACATCGCGACAATAGCGGTACTGGGAGTGATCGGATTCGCCCTCGGGATGGGCGTCGGCATGATAACAGGCATGTTCGGCGCGCTTTCCATGTACGTCTCGGCGGGATTCGCGGCCTTCTTCGTCGGTCCCGTTTACACCATCATGGCGCGCAAGGTGCAAAAACGGGGGACGGCCTTCTGCTTCTGGTTGATCTACGGCGTGCTCTACGCGATCATGGGCTTCGCCGTCGCGACGCCCCTGTGCCTGATCGCGGGCATCGTCGCAGAGATCATCGCCGGCGACTACGGAAACAAGAAGAGGGTGTGGCTGTCGTTTTCGGCATCGATGTTCATCTACTCGATGCACATGATAGTGTTCGTGCTCGTTCTGGGATCCGATGGGCTGGCGACTTTCGTCGAGAGCATCTCGCTTGAACAGGCGCAGCAGATGGTGGCGATGTACACGGTCGATATGATGGTCATCTGCGTGCTGATCAATATTGTGACCGAGCTTCTGGCCGGGCGTTTCGGAATGTTCATCAACGACAAGTTCTTCGAAAAGGGCGCGAAGGAAAGCAGGCTGGGTTGATGGGGCGAACGGGTCTGCTCGACAGCGGGCGCGAGGGGCATCTGCACCCGCTGACGCTCTTCGCGCTGACGCTTCTGGCGCTCATCCAAGCGTTTCTCGCCAATCAGCTGGTATATGCCCTCGTTCTGGCGCTGTCGTTTCTCGTCCTTTTGGACGTCTCGCCGGCGTCCTTCTTGAGGCAGCTCGCGCTCTTTGCGGTGGCATGCGGGGTCGTGCAGCTGATCCTGCATGTCGACATCGGCTATGTCACGAGCATCTTCCTGGGCGTGGCGGTTTTGGTGGTGAGGGTCTTCCCCGTCGTCAACATCGGTTGCGCCCTCATGATGACGAGCTCCTCGAAGCTTCTGGCGAGCATGCGCAAGCTGCACGTTCCGAACAGAGCCGCAGTCGGCGCAGTCATAGGGTTGCGCTTCCTCGACGAGATGGGCGATCGCGTGAAGGAGATAAAGCGCGGGATGCGGGTTCGCGGGCTGCGCCCGAGCCCGCTTCGTCCCGTGCACGCCTTCGAGCTCTACTTCGTTCCCCTTGTGTACAAGTGCCTGCACGTGAGCGAGACGCTCGTCTCCTCCGTGATTTCGAAAGGAATCGAAGCGAATTGCGAAAAGACGAGCTACCGAAGTCTCTCCTTCGGTCTGCTTGACGGAGCCGCCTTGGGCGTCGGAGTCGTTCTTTTGGGGGTCGCGGTATGGATGTGATTGACGTCGACATTCGGTCTTTCTCATACAAGGGAGAAGATCTCGCGGCATTGAAGAACGTGCGGTTTTCGGTGGAGCGCGGCGAGCTCGTCGTACTCACCGGCAACTCCGGGTGCGGGAAGACCACTCTCCTGCGCGCCATGAACGGTTTGATTCCCGATCAGTACGAAGGCGAGCTCGATGGGAGAATCGAGCTTCTCGGGAAAAGCCTGGGAGAGTTCTCCTCCGGCGAGCTCGCCCGCACGATCGGCAACGTGTTCCAGAATCCGACCGATCAGTTCTTCACCCGCAAGGCGGCCGACGAGGTGGCCCTCGTCGGCGAGAATCTGGGCATGCCTCGCGAGGAGCTGATCGAAAGGGTCGAGTCGGCTTTCGAGAGCATGAAAATCGCGCATCTGGCGGGCAAGGACCTCATAGGCCTCTCGGGAGGAGAGAAGCAGCGCGTCGCCATAGCCTCGACGCTCGTCTACGACACCCAGGTGATTTTCTTCGACGAGCCGTCCGCCAGCCTCGACCACGAAGGGATAGAGGACTTTCGCCGAATCCTCGCCGATTTGAAGGCCCTCGGCAAGACCGTCGTCATCGCCGAGCACAGGCTTTACTTTCTGGCGGATCTCTACGACAGGCTCCACGTCATGGCGGGCGGCCAAATCGTCGATTCGTTCGCAGCGGGTCGGCTTCGCGCGGAGGATTGCGCGCGCTATGGACTTCGCGCGCTCGATCTACACGGCCTGAACCCGGAAAACCACCGTCAGCTCGGGGCGGAGGTCGCTTCAATGAAAGGCGTTTCGGTCTCCGCAGGCGGGCGAGCCCTGATCGGGCCCTTGACGCTCTCTTTGCGAGAGGGCGAGGTTATGGGCGTCCTTGGGGCAAACGGAGTCGGAAAGAGCACGCTCGCCCGGGCGATGTGCGGCCTTGCGGGCGGTCGACAGGCCTTCTCGTGGGGAGTTCGGCCTCGGCAGAGGCTTCGCCGATCGTACTACATGATGCAAGACGTCGATTACCAATTGTTCTTCGACACGGTGGAAAACGAAATCCTGACCGACCAGAAAAGCATCGACGACAACCGTCTCAACGAGGTGGCGCGTATCGTCAAGGCCATCGACCTATGGGACAAGAGGACCGAGCATCCGCAAAACCTATCAGGAGGCCAGAAGCAGCGTTTGGCGCTGGCTTGCGCCTTTCTGAGCAGCAAGGAGATTGTCGTTCTGGATGAGCCGACATCGGGACTCGACTTCATGCACATGGCGAGGATTGCCGGGCTCATCGAGGAGCTTGCCAAAGGCCGTCCCGTGGCCGTCATCACCCATGACCTTGAGTTCCTGTTCAAGGTCTGCACTTCGGCTCTGATGGTGGGGCGAGACGGCTGCGAGAAGGTCGACCTGCGGGCGCCCGGATCCAGCAAAAGCGTCCTTAGGTTCATGGGGTGCGTTCGCTAGTTGTCTTCACTCGACGTAGCGGAAGCCGATTCCACGTCCCTTCCCGGATGGCAGAAGAGGCGTGCCGCATGGAGCAGTGCATCTACGGATTCTTTCGAGAACCCCTCCTCCTGCCTGGAGCGGATCGAGGATTCTCTTCGATGAGGGATCGGCATCGCCAATCGGCCGGCCCCATCGTCTTCGCCGATGCGGGGTCGGCTCGTGCGGCGGACTGTTCGCGAAGCCGTGTCGCCTGCAGGGACTAGGCGAACGAGAGGATGATTTGAATGAGGGATGAAGCCGATGCGAGCCGCGGCTCACGGAGCAGGGCGACAACCAAGTCGTCCGAAGACTACCTCGAGGCCATCCTCGTGATCCGCCGCCTGCGCGGGTCGTGCCGCAACGTGGACATCGCCGAGCGCCTGGGCTTCTCGAAGGCGAGCGTCACCAAGGCGCTCGGCAACCTGGCTCGTAAGGGCCTTGTCGAGGTGGTCGATCACGACGTTCGCTTGACCGCAGCTGGAAAGCACCTTGCCGAGGAGACGCTATCTAAACACCGCTTCTTCGAGCGTCTGCTCGCCAACGCCGGGGTGAATGCGGAAGTTGCCTCCAAAGAGGTATGCCGCATGGAGCACTGCATCTCCACGGATTCTTTCGAGAAGCTCTCCTCCCACCTAGGGCGGATTCAGGATTCCCTTCGATAAGGGATCAGCATCACCAAGCGACCGGCCTCATCGCCTTCGGCAATGCGGAGTCGGCTTATCTTTCATGATAGCCCCGATTCATCTGGTGAGTTCCCCTACCAGCAAAGCGGCCCTCCGAATTGGACGGGGCCGCTTTGCTATGTCGTTCTCTTCTTCCTTGTCAGGTCCCCACCTCATCATCTCGATTATCTGCGGCCAAGGCCTTCAAGTTGCAGGACGCATCCCGAAAATCAAGGCACATAAAGCAAAACTACTACCTGGGTGGCGCTTGCGGCGGATTGCGCAGATTTCGTCAACGAATGACATGCAGGGACTTAGCGGGACAAGCCCGCTTTTCCCGTTTTGACCCCATTCGACTCCGGCTCGAACATGACCGAAAGGACTTTATTGGAGCTATCGGTGCTCGAAACGCTTTAAGAGCGCCTTGTGGAGACGAAAGGAAACCCATGGACGTATCGGAAGACGGCATCAGAGGCCTTCGGCGATTCGGAGGATCGAGCCAATCGCTGTCCGACCTCGTTGATGCGGAGGAAGTGTCCCGGCATCTCGGAATAACGCCCAGAAGGGTGCTGTCGATGGCCCGCAAGGGCTCGATTCCCTGCGTGAGGCTCAGCGCGAAGACCATTCGCTTCGATATCGAAGCTGTCGACCGGGCCCTTGGAAGGCGGTAGGCATGCTGACGGCGCTCTTGCGCGCGCTGCCGCGTTCCGCCGCCTTCGGAAGGAGCACTCGATATGATTTCTGATAGAAAAACATCTGGCGTCTTCGTCAAGACGCCCGTCCTTGTCCAGGACACGTATTCGGTCGAGGAGATTGCAATTCTGTTCCGCGTAAGCCGAAACAGCGTCTACGAGTGGCACAAGCGCGAGGACGACCCCCTGCCTTTGAGGCGCATGAACGGCAAGAAGCGCGGGTTCTTCGCCTATCGCGACGAGCTCCTCGAGTGGAGCAAGCGCAATGCGGTCTAGGGACGCGGGGAACGACCGGCATGGCGGAGCGTAGCGACGAGGCTTTCATCATCGTAAGGGAGTTCATGACGAGGGGGCTCGGCCTCACAGGCCTCCCCCTCCTTGTGTACGCCCGGATCTACGGCTTCTGCGAAAGCGGATCCCCCTACTTCGAGAGCAAGGCGCATCTGGGCAAGATTCTCGGAGTCGACACGCGAAGCGTTGTCCGAGCGGTGAGGAAGCTCGAGGAGGTGGGCCTTGTGTTCGAGGTAGGCCGCCAAGAGCTTTCCAAAGGGAGGGAGACGAAGGTCTACCGCATAGACTTCGAGGCGGCCCGAAGGGCGAAGGGGGCAATCGAGGGGGCCGGCCAGTCGACGCATGGCGAAATGCCATCGGATGACCGCGGGCCGCGCCCGTGCCGCCTTCTGCATGACCAGACGCCATGCCGACCCCTGACGCCTTGCCAGCTAATAACAAAGACGGAAAACAAAGATTACAGATAGGACGTGCCATGGGCGAATCGAAGCCGACGCATTCGGAGGCTTGCTGCGAATACTGCGGGCGCCCCCTCGCTCCATGCGTGGTCGAGTTCGGCGCCAGGCGGATCGTCGCGGGGTTCCGCGAATGCGACTGCGAGGGCGCACGCGGGCAAAGGGCGCGAGCCGAGAGGATGGAAGCCGCGAAGAGGGAAGCGCGCCTGGCCGAGCGCCGCAAGCGCGCGGGGATCCCGAAGCGGTTCCTCGGCGCGACCGTCCAGCACCAGGACCTCATCGACTACCTCGAGTCGTTCGAGGGCAGCGCAGGGCGAGGCCTCTACATATACGGCTCGGTCGGAAGGGGGAAAAGCTATTCAGCCGCAGCCTTGGCGAACGCCTTCGTGGACGCCGGCTACCGCACGGTGTTCACAACGGCATCGGCGATGCTCGAGAGGATCAAGGCGAGCTTCTCGGGGAACGGGGAGACCGATTCGGTCATTTCCAGATACGCTGCATGCGACGTCCTCGTCCTCGACGACCTCGGCAAAGAGGATGCCAAGGAGTGGTCCTCGAACATGATGTTCCTTGTGATAAACGCCCGATACGAAAACATGAGGCCGACCATCTTCACCTCGAACTACTCGCCCCAGGCGCTATCGAAAAGGCTTGGAAGGAAGGGAGAGACGGAGACCGCCGAGGCTATCGCGAGCCGGCTCTCGGAGACCACCATCCCCATCCACCTCACGGGGCCGGATATGAGGATTGCGTCAAGGATGTGACCGACGGGACTTGCCGGGACGACGGCGCCTTCTCCCGCCGACGCCATCGGCGAGTCTGTGAGTAAATCGCGACAAGAATCGAGGGCAGTCGGCGTGCGGATGGCAGCCGACTCCGGAAGGCGATGGAGGAACGATGACGGGCAGGTTGAAGGAAGCCGACGAGAGAACCAAGCGGGAGCTCGCCGACAAATGCCAGGAGAACGGCTGGCTCAGGCGGGGCGGATACCCCTGGCAAGACGACCCCTACCTCGAGGAATACCCCTACGAGTTCGCGAAGGCCGGCAGCGTGGAAGAGCTGCGCGGCTTCTTCGCGCACGGAAACTGGGCGCTGCGCCAGGGGATCGTGTACGAGGATCTCGCCTTCGTGCAGCAGGTCGACGGCGGCGACGAGTGGTGGACGCTGAAGCGCACCGACTCCGGCTGGCTCGCCTTCGAGAGTTGGTCCTTCGGCCGCATCGTGCAGGAGCCCGAGAGGTTCTCACATGCGATAGAGTGCATGCATCGCGCAACTCCAGAGCAGTGCAAGCGCCTCGAGTACATGGAGGCGGTTCCGAGCATCGAGGATGCCGCCAGACGCGCACGCGATTCCATCCAGCAACTGAACAAAACGGCGATGACGCCCACGCGCGGCGCGCGGGCGGAGCTTCGCTGAACACACTTACGAAGGCGGGTTCACCCCGCCTTCTCTGTTTTCGGAAAGCGACTGGGACAGTCTGTCCCACCAAGAGGAAGGGACAAGAAGCATGACAAACGACTTCGGCGACGACTCCGGAGAGAAACTCGTCGACTGGATGATCCGCATAGGTCAGGATGCCGGCGAGGCGGCCATGATGGCCAGCGGCGAGCGGCTCGCATCGGCATTCAGGCGCGCCCGCGGCGAAGACGCAATCGAAGGCGGGGCCGAACCTGGCCGCAGCGTGGCCGAGTGGGCAAAGCTCGACCTGTCCGAATTCACAGCGCTTCCCGAGTACGAGACCATCCGCCAGGCCATCGACGAGAAACTCTCGCGCGAGGGCATCCGACACGAGTTCGCGCCCATGCCGGAGGGCGAGCATCTCGTCTTCATGGTCGAGGATGCGCCCGCAGTGAACGAGGCTTTCAAGGACCTCGAGAAGACCACGCGCGCATCCGCCCAGCGCGCGGGAAAGGAACTCTCGCAGATGCGCGAGCGTATCAAGGGCGAACCCATCGCGGAGAAGGCGGCGCGCGCCAGGGAGGCGTCATCCCGACTGGAGGCCGCCAAGGGAAAGTCGCGCGAGATGTCGCGCGGCGTCGAGACGAGGGCGAAATGAGGCCGCTTGCGCAGGCGCTCGCGGCGGGTGCCGCAAGCGCCGCCTGCTTCTGCGCCGGAGACGCGCTCGCGGCTGCGGCCGCCGCGTCGGGGTTCCCCGCATGCGACGCCCCAGTCCTGCTGTCGGCGATTCCCGAAACGGGGCTCGCGGCGGAGCCCATGGCGCTTGCCGTGGGCCTCATGGCCGCATGCATACCCTGGGCGGTCTGGGCGCGCAGCCTCGTGCGCGCGGGCACGTACCGCCAGGGCGAGGAGCACGGCTCCGCCCGCTGGGGAACCCTCAAGGAGGGACGAGCGTTCATGGACAGGAAAGACAAGGCGAACAACATCCTGCTCTCGAGGGACTTCGCGCTCGCGCTCAAGCCGAAGCGCTTCGACCTCAAGCACGACCGAAACCGCAACGTCTGCGTGCTCGGCGGCCCCGGATCGGGCAAGACGCGCTACTACGTCAAGCCCAACCTCATGCAGGCAAACGCCGACTTCCTCGTCACCGATCCCAAGGGAACCCTCCTCGGCGATGTCGGCTGGATGCTCGAGGACGCCGGATACGACATACGCACCTTCGACACGACCGACTTCTCCCGCTCGATGCACTACAACCCGCTTTCATACGTGAAGGACCAGGCCGACATCCTCGTCTTCGTGGAGTGCCTGATCAAGAACACCACGCCCGACGACCGCAAGGGGTCGGACCCCTTCTGGGAGAACTCCGAGCGCCTGCTCTACACGGCGCTGGTGGCCTACCTCGTCTACCACGCGCGACCCGAGGAGAGGGACCTCAACTCCCTCATGCTGCTACTGAGCCTCGCGGAGGCGCGCGAGGAGGACGAGTCCTACATGAGCCCGCTCGACCTCATATTCGAGGAGCTCGAGACGGGCATGCGCTTCATGGAGCGCGGGCGCGGGCGCGAGGCGCGGGAAGAGCGCCCCTTCGACGACGGGGGCGACTGGGGCTGGGTCCGCATCGCCGAGCCCCGCGACCCGGAGGAGGACTTCGCGCTGTCAAACTACCGCGCCTTCAAGGTGGCGGCCGGGAAGACCCTGAAGTCGATCATCATTAGCTGCAACGTGCGCTTGAAGCCCCTTTCGGTCGATGCGGTCTCCGATCTCGTCGCATACGACGAGATGGCGCTCGACTCTCTCGGCTCGGGAGAGGGCAGCCACGCCATCTTCGCGAGCATGTCGGACTCGGACTCGACTTTCGACTTCCTCTTCGCGCTGCTCATGTGGCAGGCCACGAGCGTGCTCTACAAGACGGCTCTCGCTCGCTTCGGGGGCTCGCTCAAGCGCCCCGTGCACTTCCTGCTCGACGAGTTCGGCAACATCGGCACGGTGCCCGACTTCGAGCGCGTCATCGCCACGGCCCGCTCGCGCAACGTGAGCTTCAGCATCATCCTGCAGTCGGCCAGCCAGCTCGAGCGCGCCTACAAGAAGGAGGGCGCGAAGACCATCCTGGACTGCTGCGACACCGTGGTGTTTCTCGGCGGCAAGTCGACCGAGACCAACGAGATGATCTCCAAGATGGTCGGCAAGCAGACCGTGAAGGTGCTCACGGAAAGCGACTCGAGGGGCGCGAACCGCTCCACCACCCAGAACTACAACGTGATCGAACGCGACCTCATGACGCCCGACGAGGTGGGAAGGCTCCCGCGCGACGAGTCGATCGTGCTCATCAGCGGGACCTACCCCCTGAAGGGCGCGAAGTACCGCATCGAGGAGCATCCCTCCTATCCCGAGGTGGACCCCGGGCATGCGGGCGCGAGGCACGAGGAGCGTTTCGACTTCAAGGAGTACCGGGAAAGGAGAGGCGGTGATGCGCCCATGAGATGAGAGATGGGACGGCGGGAGCCGACACTCCCTTGACAAGCGCGGCGCGGCCAGCTTCCACACAAGCCCGCCGCGCGCCGTCCCGGATGCAAAGGGGCGCGAGATGCGCTCCACGACCAATTGTACCAACCGGGGCGGCCGCCTCAAACCCAACCGTTGCGGCCGCCCACAAGCAAGACATGCAAAGGAGCCAAGATGCTCTCAAACATCATCGGACTCGTCTCCGGCTGCGTCACGTTCCTAGGGGGTTTCTTAATCGTCTGGGGCGCGGTGTCGCTCGGCCTCGCCATCCGAGAGCAGCAGGGAGGCGCTCAGATCGCCAGCGCGATCTCGACCATCGCTGGCGGGGCGATCATAATCGCCGCCGCCATCTACTTCGGCCAGCTCGACACGTCCTGGCTCCCCGCCTAAGGGAAGGAGGATGTGCAAATGCTATCCGTAAGGGTCCAGAAGGACATCGGCGAGTACACCGAGAAGATCGTGGGCAAGCTCTCCGCGCGCACGCTCGCGTGCCTCGCAGGCGGACTCGCCTCCGCCGTCGGAGCCGCGGCGCTCTGCCAGTTCGCCCTCGGCATCGAGGTGCGCGATGCAGCCTTGCCGGTCATGTGCGCATCCATGCCGTTCTGGCTCGCGGGGTTCTGGCGGCCCCATCACATGAAATTCGAGAAGTTCGTCCCGCTCTGGCTCGACTTCAAGCTCGAGGACCAGAGGATCCTCTACCGCTCCACACCCGTGCTCGAGGGTGCGCAGACCTCTCCCGTGCCGGGACGCCCTTCGCGAAAGGCCAAGCGCAAGGCGAAGAGGAAGGGGGCGGAGGCGAATGCTGCTGTTCGATAAGACCAATAAGAAACCCAAGGAAAAGGAGGCGGCGGCACGCAAGGGCAGGCTGCCCGTGCGCGGCGCGCATGCCCGCACGACGAGGCTCGAGGAAGAGGAGAAGAAAGTCGAGCAGGCGGCGCGCCGCAAGAGGCGCGCGCGAGCCGAGGCCAAAGACGTCCTTTCCGCGATCGGCTACGACGCCATGTACGCCGACGGGACCGCGCAGGTCGAGGAGGGCCTCTTCAGCCAGACCATCGAGTTCGGGGACATCAGCTACCAGTCCGCGCGCGAGGAGAACCAGCAGTCGGTGTTCGCGGCGATGAGCGAGCTCTACGACTACTTCGGCTCGGAGACCTCCGTGCAGCTCACCATAACCAACACTCCCATACCCGAGCGCGAGATCGGGCGCAAGCGCTTCTTCGAGAAGAGCGACCCGCGCGTCGACGAGTACGTCGAGGAGTACAACCGCATCCTCAACGACAAGATGCGCGAGGGGGTCTCCAACCTCGTGCGCCACCGCTATCTCACCTTCCTCGTGGGGGCGGACGACCTCGATGCCGCAGCGCCCAGGCTCGCCCGAGCCCGCGGCGACTGCATGCAGACGCTCGCCCGCATCCGCTGCGAGGCGCGCATGCTCGACGGGGCAGAGCGCCTCGAGCTCGTCCAGTCACAGCTGCGGCCGAAAGCGGAGTTCACCTTCTCGTGGGACAAACTGTCCCAGCTAAGCGGGCTTCGCACCAAGGACCTCATTGCGCCCTCGGTGCTCGACTTCAAGCCGGACGGGCGCGCCGACTGCTACCGGGCGGACGGCACCTGGTGCCGCGTGCTGGTCTTCCGCGGATTTGGCAGCGATCTCGAGGACGACTGCATCGCCAACGTCGTAGACCTGCCGATGCCGCTCAACGTCACGCTCCACATCCATCCCATGGGCAAGGCCGCCGCGGTGGCCTACGTGAAGAAGCGCATCGCCTGGATGGACAAGGAGGTCATCGACGAGCAGATGAGCGCGGTCAAGAAGGGCTACGACTTCTCCATCCTGCCTCCCGAGCTCTCGCACTCCAAGGAGGAGGCCGAAGAGCTCCTCGACCAGCTCCAGAACAAGAACCAGCGACTGTTCACCTACACGGGGCTCGTGTTCACCTACGCGGACACGGCAGAGGCCCTCGACCACCAGACCCGCCAGATCATGGCGGCGGCGCGCCAGCGCTCCATCGAGGTGGAGCCGCTTTCGTACCGCCAGCGCCAGGGCATGAACTCGATCCTGCCTTTGGGGCTCAACCACGTGGAGGTTTCGCGCTACATGACGACCGCGCAGATCGTCATACAGATGCCCTTCGCCTCCCAGGAGCTCAACCAGGAAGGCGGCGGCTACTACGGCCAGTCCAAGCAGTCGGGCAACCTCGTCATCTGCAACCGCAAGAAGCTCGCGAGCCCCATGGGGTTCGTCTGCGGCAAGCCGGGCTCGGGCAAGAGCTTCAGCGTCAAGCGCGAGATCATGAACACTATCCTGGCCTATCCCGACGACGAGGTGATCGTCTTCGACCCGGCGGGCGAGTACGCGCCGGTCGTGGAGCCCGCGGGCGGGACCTGCATACGCTTCTCGCCGGACACCGACACGTTCATGAACCCCTTCGACCTCTCCGACGTCGCCGACAAGGCCAACCAGGCGCAGCTCGCCTTCAAGATCGACGCGATACTGGCACTCTCGAGCGCGACCATGGCAGAGGGGCGCGAGGGGCTGCCCGAGGCGGACAAGTCGATCATCAGCCGCTGCGTGGAGCTTGCCTACATGCGCTGTGAGGGCAAGGGGCGCCTGCCCGTCCTCGGCGACTTCTACGAGCTGCTGCTCGAGCAGGAGGAGCCCGAGGCGCGCGACATCGCGCTTCGCTACGAGCGCTACGTGAAGGGGGCGCTTTCGTTCTTCAACCACCAGAGCAACGTGGGTTTCACCAACCGCATCACCAACGTCGACTTCAAGGACCTCTCGCAGAACATGAGGGTCTTCGGCATGCTCACGGCGCTGGAAGCGGTGCGCAACCGCATGTACGCGAACTTCGAGCGCGGCGTGACCACCTGGCTCTACATCGACGAGGTGCAGAGCCTCTTCGGGCACCCGGCGATCATCAGCTACTTCTCCAAGTTCTGGGCGGAGGGCCGCAAGTTCAACCTGATCTGCACGGGCATCACGCAGAACTCGACCTACATGCTCGAGCACGAGGACGCCCGCAACATGGTGCTGAACTCGGATTTCGTGCTCCTGCACAAGCAGAGCCACCTCGACCGCAAGAGCTGGGTCGACCTGCTGGCCCTCTCGGCCCAGGAGGAGGGCTACATCGACGACTCGATCAAGGCCGGCGAGGGCCTCCTGGTGGCGGGAGGCGTGCGCGTGCCGCTCAAGGACGACTTCCCGAAGGGCGCGCTCTACGACCTGTTCAACACCAAGCCCGAGGAGATCGCCCAGATAAAGCGCGCCCAGGCGTTCGCGCGGGCCCGGGAGGGCGGCGATGCCTGAGAGCGCGGCGACATACTCGGACGGATCGGCACGGCTCGAGGCGGCAAGCCGCGAGCAGGCGCGTGCGCTCGGGATGGACGACCGGCCAGACGCCATCTCGGCGGGGATCGTGAAAGGATCGACCGAGCGCGCGGGCGAGGTGCTCTCATCGAAGGGCGAATCTCCGGGGCGGGGCAGGGCGGACTTCGCCGAACCCTCCCCTGTCGGTGCGGGCAGGCCGAAGGTGAAATCCCGCCTCGCCGCCCAGGCCAAGGGGAACCTCAAGCGCGCGATCGCCGATGCCGCCGCGTCCGAGGCGGACGACTCCGAGGAGCTCTCCGGCATCGGACAGGCGAGCAACACCTTCCGCGGCGCACGCTCCGTCATCGCACGGCATTCCGCCTCCAAGAAGGCTACTGCCGCCTCGAAGCCTAAAGGCCCGCTGAAAGGGGCCGCAAAGCATGCCAAGGCGGGGGCCTTCGGTCAAGGCGCTGCCGCGAAGGCCCGGCATGCGGCCGTCAGCCAGGCATCTGCCGGGGCTGCGAAGGCTGCGGCATCCGCCGGCGGCAAGGGCGCGGTCGTGAGCGCGGGCTCGTCGGTTGCTGTCCCCGTGGCGGGCGTGCTCGCGGCGATCATGGCGTTTTTGCTCGCCGTGCTCGCAATCTCCCAGATCGTGAGCGCCCTTTTCGGGTTCTGGGAAAACGAGGCGTCCAAAGCCTCCCTCGAGGGGCTGCCGCCCTACATCACCTACGAGATGGTCGAGGAGGCGCTCGCGTGTCAGGAGGAGTACGGGCACCCCGCAGGATGCACGATCGCGCAGATCATCGTCGAGTCGGGGCAGGGCGACCACCTCTCGGGGCTCGCCACGCAGGACCACAACCTGTTCGGCATGAAGTGGTCGAGCTCGTATGCGCTGTGCGAGGAGGTCGCGGGGAAGAGCTCGTGGAGGACCGGCGAGGAGTACGGCGGCGAGCAGGTCACCATCACGGCGGACTTCATCAGCTTCGTCGGCGACGCGGAGTGCATCCGCTTCCGCAGCCGCGTCTTCCTGCAGGCCGATCGCTACGCGTCAAACGCGCTCATACGCGAGGCGATTGCGAACCACGACTCGGACAAGATGGCCGAGGGGCTCAAGGACGCGGGATGGGCGACGAGCTCGAGCTACGTCGAGAGCCTGAAATCCACCATGGAGACCTACAACCTCTACCGTTTCGACGGCATGAGCCTGGAGGACTTCAGGTCCGGGGCGGTCTTGGCAGATGCGATCGTCTCCGCCGCCTACAGCCAGCTCGGTGTCCCCTACGTGTGGGGCGGGACGACCCCGGGCGTCGGCCTGGACTGTAGCGGGCTCACCCAGTATTGCTACAAGCAGGCCGGCATCTCGATACCGCGCAACACCGAGGCCCAGTACGCGCAGGGAAAGAAGATCGCGCTCTCGGAGGCGCAGCCCGGCGACATCCTCTACCGCATGGGGCATGTCGGCATCTACATAGGGGGCGACCGCTACATCCACGCGCCCCATCGGGGCGAGGTCGTGAAGATCGCAAGCGGGATCTCGAGCTTCACCTGCGCCCTGTCGTATCGATAGACAAGGAGCAAGAAGATGGACAAGAAGACGAAACTGATGGCCATATGCGCCGCGGGCGCCGCAGCGATCCTGATAGGGGCAGGGCTCGCGCGTTGCGCGATAGAGCCGAGCGAACCCGAGGCCGTCGTTCCCGTAGAGGAGCGAAGCCAGAAGATAGAGAAGGCGGACGAGTCGCTCGCGGGCTATGCGGGCACCACCTGGGAAAGCGAGGACGGAGCGTGCACGCTCACGCTTTCCGACTCGACGATCGTCGAGTCTGGAGAGGCCGGGGTGCAGGTGATGTACTACGAGGTGCTCTCAGAGGAGTCCGCCGACGCTGGCGTCTCGGCGCAGATATCCTTCACGCGCTCGGCGGGTGAGGCCGCCTCCCAGACACTGCTCTCCATAAGCGATGCGGGAGGCCGAAAGAGCATCTCCTGCGACGCGTTCTCGCTGTCGAAGAACTACCTCATCGCCGAAGGCTCCGATGCCGGGCTCGAGCTTGCCGCGCACCCCTCTGAGCTAAACGACCTCCTCGATGCCGAGGATCCCGAGATCGCCTCCGCCATCGCGCAGAGGGCGTCGATCGCATCCCCGACGGCGACGCTCGCCACCTGGGACGGCGAGGTCTACATCGACTGCAACGAGGACGTCCTCACAACGTCCTTCCACCTGAACGACGCAGCATCGACGATCGTTCAGCTCTCCCTAGACCGCGCGAGCGGGGAGCTGAGCGCGCTATGAGGCGGGTGGCGACGATGATCTCAGACAGGCGCTTCCGCATCGCGTTCGCCTCCACCTTGCTCTTCGCGACGCTCATGCTCGTCCCGGCGTCTCCCGCCTACGCGAGCATCGCCGACGACGTGAACGCATGGCTCGCCGGGCTTCTGCGGGATGCGTGCAATTGGATGTTCACCAACCAGGTGGCGGTGCTCTCGAGCATCGGCTACGAGGGCATCATCGGCGCGGACTTCTCGCAGATGCTCACGACCGCAGGAGATGTCTCCATGTACGACATCGCGCGAGGGGTCTGGGACGCCGCAGTGCTTCCCATCGGATGCGGGGTGCTCGGGCTGGTGTTCACGGTGAAGCTCATCCAGATAAGCCAGCGCATGGACGGCAACGCCTCCTTCCCCGGCGTGAAGGAGGTCGTCTTCCTGCTGGTCTTCTTCGCGGTGTTCCTGTTCCTCATACAGAACAGCTTCGAGCTCATGGAGGCGATCTACTCGGTGGTGGGGCTCGCCATCGACCGCACGATGGCGCTTTTCGGCGCGGGCGGCGCGATGGACCTCTCTGCCGTGAGCGTGGTGACCGAAGACGACGACGTTCCGGCCCTCATCGCGCTGCTCCTGGTATCCGTCATCAGCTGGGTCGTGGTGCTCGGGGCCTACATCGTGGCGCTCGTCGTGTGCTGGGCGCGCGCCATCCAGCTCTACGTCATGGCGGCGTTCGGCCCGATCCCGCTCTCGCTCATGGCGCTCGACGACACGCGCCAGATAGGCATCGGCTACCTGAAGAACTTCACCGCGGTGTGCCTGGCGGGGCTCATCATCCTGATCCTGCTCGTCGCCTTCCCGCTCATCCTGGGCGGGCTCACCGGGGCGAGCACCTCGACGGGAACCCCCATCGACGGCATCGCGACCGGGCTCACCTACGCGCTCCAGTACCTGGCGATGTGCGTGCTTTTGATCCTGTCGCTCGTCAAGAGCGGCGCTTGGGCGCGCGACATCGTATCCGGGGTTTGATCTTGTCGGAAGGATCTCTGAAAGGGGGTGATCGCCTTGGACGGCTGAGGGGCTTTCGACGGTACGGACAGGCAGGCGGGCTTCCACATCGACAACCGCCTGCGAGGATGCAAAGAAAGGGGCATGGAATGCCTGAGAAGAAGAACACCTACCTCACGCTCCACAAGAACTTCGTGCGGACCGACATCGAGTACACCGACCGGGAGACCGGAGAGGTACGCACCTTCAACTCCGTGACGCTGCCGAAGGGCACGGTGGTCGACGGGGTTGACGTGAGCTACTACCAGTTCAGCCCGATGTTCGTAAACGAATCCCGCTACCGCGGCGAGAACTACCGCGACATCCCGCTTCTGACGGATCGCGAGGTGTGGCTCAAGAAAAGCGTGCTCGACGAGGACGGCCAGCCGGTGCTCGACGAGCGAGGAAAGCCCGCCAAGGACATCGTGCGCGTCATGCCGGCGCAGATCAAGGAGGCGCTCGACCGCAACCGCAGCGAGTACCTGCAGAGCCTCTCCGAGAAGGCGCGCGGCGCGCGCGAGGGCTCGGAGCGCCTGGGAAACGGCGATAGGCGCGCCGCCCAGAGCCGCGAGAGCATCGCGATGTAGGAGGAGGTGCGCGAGAAATGAAAGAGAAGACGATGGAGAGGATAACCTCCTCGAAAATCGTGCGGGTCGCCATGGCGATGGCGCTCGTGCTGTCCGTCGCCATCGTCCCGACCAAGGCATATGCCTCCGGGAACGTGAACGTCTCGATCGGCAAGAGCATCCCCTATGCCGGATACGAGACGACCCAGATGAGCGCCAACGGCAACGACGCCTACTGCATCGAGCCGTCGCGCTCCACGCCCGATGCGGGAACCTATCCGACGAGTGAGGCGGGAGATCTGGCGGCGGCCATGTGGTTCTCCTATGGGGCACCCGGCTTCGACGCGTCCATGTGGCCCAGCTCCTGGTACGACGGAAGCGGCATGGACGAGGACAAGTACCGCGTGGCGAGCCACATCCTGCTCTCGTACGCCAACCTGGGATCTGCCGCCGAGGCGACCTACGGCACGAGCGCCGAGTTCGCCTCCTGGGCGGAGCGCGAGATCGCGGGCGACGTGTGGAGCCAGGTCAACGCACGTGCGAACGAGGTCTCCACGGGATTCTCGGCCATCAGGATCCATGCGGGATCAGACGCCCAGACGCTCGCCAGCTTCACGTGGGAGCGCGGCGGCGTGAAGATCGCCAAGGTCGATGCGCAAGCCGGCGCAGGCGAGCAGGGCGACGCCTCGCTCGAGGGCGCCGAGTTCGCCATCGTCAACGCATCGGGGATGAACTCCTACGTGAACGGCCACAGCTACGCAGACGGCGAGACGGTCATGACCATCTCCACCTCCTGGGACGGCTCGGCCTACACCGCGCAGACCGCGAGCGACGCGCTGCCGTGCGGCACCTACCGCATCGTTGAGGCGAACGCTCCGGAAGGCTACCTTCCCTGGGAAGGCGAGCTCGGGTTCGCCATCGAGGGCGACGGCCAGGTCGTCGACCTTTCCGGCGACCCCGTGCATGACGACGCGATACGCGGCGGCGTGCAGGTGACCAAGGCCGACGCGGAGCTCGGCGAGTCCGAGGCGGTCGGCGGGAACGGGCATGCAGCAGAAGGCGTCGGCACGACGCTCTCCGGCATCGAGTTCGCCATAACGAACGCCTCCGAGAACAAGGTCCTCGTAGGCGATGCCTGGTACGAGCCGGGCGAGGTCGTCGCCGCCATCGAGACCGAGTGGGACGAGGAAATCGGCTCCTACATCGCGAAGACCGCGCCCGACGCGCTGCCCTACGGCACCTACACCATCCAGGAGACCGCGACCAACGACTCCTACCTGCTCACCGACGGCGAGCCGAAGACCTTCGAGATCCGGACCGACGGCCTTGTCGTGACGGCGGACGCGGAAGGCGGCGAGCTCACCTTCTACAACCAGGTCGTCCGCAACGACCTCAAGCTCTCCAAGAAGGCCGAGGACACCAACGCGAGCCTGCAGGTTCCCTTCGCCATCTCCAACGTGGCGACCGGCGAGACGCACGTGCTGGTCACCGACCGCAACGGCCAGGCTTCGACCGAGGCGAGCTGGAACAGGCACACCGCCAACACCAACGGAAACGACGTCCTGCTCGAAGCCGACCGCATCACGGCCGGTATGATGGACCCGTCGGCGGGCATCTGGTTCGGGCTGGGCGAGGACGGCTCGTCGGCTCCCGCCAACGACGCGCTCGGCGCGCTGCCGTACGGCCAGTACACGCTCGAGGAGCTTCCCTGCGAGGCGAACGAGGGCTACGAGCTCGTGACCAAGGCCTTCTGGATCGAGCGCGACTCCGGCGTGGCGGAGGCCGTCTGGATGACGCTCGACGACCAGGAGGGGCCGAGGATCGGAACGCGGGCAACCGAAGTGGCCGACGGTGACCAGATCGCCCAGGCAAACGAGCAGACGACGATTGTGGATACCGTCTACTACGAGAACCTCGAGTTCGGAGGCACGTACACCCTCACGGGCACGCTCATGGTCAAGTCCACCGGCGAGCCGCTGCTCGACGCCGAGGGCAATCCCGTGACCGCCACCAAGGAGTTCACGGCGAACAACACGAACGGGTCGGTGGACATCGAGTTCACCTTCGACGCGAGCCTGCTCGCGGGCGAGGACGTCGTGGCCTTCGAGAGCCTCGTGAAGGATAGCATCGAGGTAGCAGTCCACGCAGATATCGAGGACGAGGGCCAGACGGTCCATTTCGTCGACATCGGCACCACGGCGGCCGACGCCGCCGACGGCGACAAGCTCGTGACGGGCTCCGAGGTCATCATCGCTGACGAGGTGGCCTTCGAGGGTCTGACCCCTGGAGGCTCTTATACGCTCGAGGCGACGCTGATGGATGCCGAGACGGGCGAGCCGCTGAAAAGCGGCGAGGGGCTTCTCGCGACTGACGTGGCCGCGACCGTCGAGTTCACGCCCGAAGCTGCCGAGGGTACCCAGACGGTAGAGCTCTCATTCGATTCCTCCGGCCTCGGCGGTCACCGCCTGGTGGTGTTCGAGAAGCTGCTCGACGCCGAAGGCACCGTCCTCGCGGTGCACGAGGATATCGAGGACGAGGGCCAGTCCGTCACGGTCGTCGAGATCGGCACCACGCTCGTCGACGCCGCCGACGGCGACCACATGGTCGAGAACGGGACGGTCACCGTCGTGGATACCGTCGAGTACAAGGGGCTCGTCGCAGGAGAAACCTATACTGCCCACGGCACCATCATGGACAAGGCGACTGGCATGCCCCTTGAGGACTCGGAAGGCAATCCGGTGACCTCAACCGCGGAGTTCGTGGCGGAAAGTTCTGAGGGAACCGTAGAGATCACCTTCGAGTTCGATGCTTTCCAGCTCGAGGAGGGCGCCTCCCTCGTGGCGTTCGAGGAGGTGCTCGACGTGAACGGGAACGTCATCGCGGTACATCAGGACCTCGAGGACGAGGGGCAGACCGTGGTCGTCGACAACCCCGAGACTCTCGGCACCCCCTACGACAAGACGGGAGGCGACCTGCTTCCCGTATGGGTTCTGATCAGCGCCTTGATCCTCTGCGGCGGCGCTGCGGGCGCATACGCGCTTCGCGGCCGCATCCGTCGAAACGCATCAGTTGGCGAGGGATCCACTGACGAGGGTCCCGAGAAGTAGCCGGGTCCCGGTCGATCGAAGAGGGCGGGGCGGCGATGAGCCTCCCCGCCCGTCTTCCTGGAGGTTCAAGTGAGCACAAATATCAAGCAGCGATTTGCAATCATGGTGGCGGTGACAGCGCTGGTCGGTGCTGCGGCGTTGGGGTTGTGGCTCTTCAGCATCCATGACAGGGCGGCAGATGTAGACCCCTCTCCTATCTTGGCAGATGCTTCGGGAAGCGATGCGGCATCCGATGGCGCCCCGACGGTCGACTGGGAATTCTGGCTGTCGGTGAACCCCGACATCGTGGCGTGGGTGAGCGTCCCGGGGACTGATATTGACTATCCGGTGGTACAGGCGAGCGCCGACGATCCGACCTTCTACCTCGACCACGACGTCTACCGCGGCTGGAACCCCTACGGATGCCCCTACCTCGACGCCGGCTGCGCGGGGCGGGGAATCGACAGCCCGCTCGCTCTCATGTTCGGCCACCACATGAACGACGGCAGCATGTTCTCGGCATTCGCGAACTACTCGGACAGGGGGTTCGCGCAGGAGCATCAGGAGATTCTCCTGCAGACACCCGAGAGGGACATTCGCCTGAATGTCATCGCGGCGGACGTCGTGGATTCGAACGCTGAGCACAAGCGCCTGGAGTTCGCCGACGACGGAGAGCTCGGCTTTTGGCTCGAGAGGCTGCTGGCCGAAGCGGACGTCGTGCTCGACGTCGACGTTGAGGCGGATAGCGTCAAGGCGTTCTGCACCTGCAGCTACGGCAGGTGGAACGGGCACGAGAGGACGATAGTGTATGCGCGGGAGGAGGTGGTGTGATGCAATCGACCATATGCTTCTTCATCGGCATGGCGATGATGGCGTGCGCGATCGTGGGGTACGCCTGCATTCGGGTGGGCGCCATGAGCGAACGTGAGGAAATGCTCGCCGAGGGCAAGCGGGAACCCTAGGCTGCTTTCGGCAAAAAAAGGGTATGTAAAACAAGTGGTTGGAAATTGGTAAATCTCTGGTTGGTTGCTGTTGAGTCTAAATCAACTCATCCAACCATCTTTCTAACAGCTGGAGCTGCAATAATCCAACCACTTATTTAACGTCTCTATGTATCATGTCGAAGTCAATCAGCTCTAGTTGCTCTACGAACTTCTCTAGATATGAGGCGACTTCCTCGTCATTCACGAAGAGCGGCCTATCCTGCGTGAGCCTTCCTGAACTGTCCTGCGGATAGCGAAGACTGATGCCGTTGTCGTCGATGTCGGCTACGGCCTCTACGAATGCGCCCATATTTTTGATGGCCCTGTTGTCCTCACGGCACCTCTGCCCTGGGAACCTCGAGAGCAGTGAGCTCCACAGCTTCGTGAGGCTGTGCTCTCTCTTGGGCTCGACTCCGCACTTCCTAATCACCCTCTTGATAGCTAGTTCCATGCAGTGTCTCGTGAGGAACAGGACCGGGATCGCATAGGAGTGCTTCAGCATCACGTACATCCCAGGTCGGTCGATGGCCCTTCTTCCGGCGGCCGCCAGTTCCTTCGCGGCGTTGAGGAACGAGCGGATGAACTCCTCCTCGAACATCTCGCCCTTGAGTTTTTCCTTCATCAAGACGGATGAGTCGAGCAGGGAGAAATCCCTCAGGGTGGGGTCGTTAAAGCCGTTCATCTGGGGCTTCATCACTTGACGCCCCACGTATCTAGGAAATACATGCTCGGTGAATATGCTCCCCATTAATGGACCTCCCCAGTCGTTGCGTCGACCTTCACTCCCGACCTCGGGTCTATGAACTCGTCCACGGCCTCGTCCTCGCGGTCGGGCTCGGTCACGAAGAGCGGGCCGGGAGCATCGATGCGAGGGCCGATCGTGAGCCCGTTGCTCGCGATGATGCGGTCGAGGTTCTGCCTGCGGTAGAGGGTCCTTGCCCGAAGCGTCTCGAACGAGTATCCGCGCCCTCTCATGTCCGTTTCGTTGATGAGCCGGTTCGCGCACTCGGTGTAGCCGTTCGAGATGCGGCTGGGGCATTCCCAGTAGTTGAAGATGAACTCGCGGTGGTTCTGGACGGTCCGAGCAAGGGCTCTGAACGGATCGAACTCCCTGCCATCGGGAATTTCCCGAATCCAGGCGTCGAACGCCGCCTCAGCCTCCTCGCGTGAGGACGGATGGTCGTCGTAAATGCCGAAGAAGTCCTCCTTGAGGTCGTACGCGGTCATCAGCGTCGAGTAGGAGGGGTCTTCCCGTAGCGCCCTTAGGGCCGACGCCTCGTAGGGGCTGAGGTCGCGTGTCCGCTTCCTGAGGGCGTAGGCGAGGCCCTTCTTTAGCTCAAGGCGGCCCTTCCTGTCGAGGGCTCCCTGGAGGCCCTTGCGGACCGCGTCTAAGGCCTCGTTGGCTCCCCTCACGACATGGAAGTGGTCGATGACCCATGTCGCGTTCGGGGTGTACTTGGCTATGCTCCTCCAGAACGGCCGGTACATGTCGCTCGAGACCCATCGTACGCGCTCGAGGCCCTCCAACGAGGAGAAATAGGCGTCGAGGTCGGACTGCGTCCTGCCGGGCACCATGTCGAAGACCGTCCTGTGCTCGAGGTCGGTGATCACGGTCACCATGCCGACCCTCTTGAGGTTCTTCTCGTCTATGCCCAGGAACGCCGGCACCTTGAAGCGAAGCCTCGAGGCGTTCTCGCGGACGTAGTCCTCGAAGACGTTCTTCACGGTGACGTGCGAGAGCGGGTACTCCTCGGCGACCTCGCGGAAGGTGAGCCTGAGTGAGCGCTGGGCGATGTCGGCGTATGCCGCCTCCGTCATTCGGTGACCCGCGTCGACCCCGCCTATCGCCGGGCGCCACACGTAGCCGCACTCCGGGCATCGCATCCGCGGGAACCCTATCTCGAGCCTCGTCGGGATGCCCAAGTGTGGCGTCGACACAACGCCGACGGTCCTCGCGCCGTGGCTGTGCAGCGTCCCGCCGCACTCGGGGCACGATGCGGGGACGGGCCCGCGGTATCTCAGGTCGAACTGCTGGAGCCTCCTGCCGCAATCGACCTTGGTCGCACTGCCGATGAGCTCGCAGCCCCGGACGCCGAGCAGCTCCTCGACGTAGCCCGCCGCGCCCATCTATTCCCCCTTCGAGAGGTAGGAGGCGAGCTCGGCGATGTCGTAGCGCTTCCCCTGCGAGATGAGGTCGTACACCTGGTCGGCCAGGGGCTCGATCGCCTGCGGGTCGTCGAGCGCCTGCTCGGCGAGGTCTCCCAGCTCGTTGCTCATCATCGACATGAGGGCCCTGATGACGATGTTGCGCAGGCGCCCGTCCGCGAGGACAGCCTCCTTCGTGTTGCTCGTGTTCGTGATCTGCGTGTTGGTCACGGGGTCTGCCGCCACGGCGTCGGAGACCGCATTGACGGCTCGGGCCTTCACGAGGGGGTCGCCCTCGTCGCCCCACGTGCGGTTCAGCCTCTCCACGATCCTCGCCATGGTGTCGCGCTTGGGAGCGGCGCCTGAGCCGCCCGCGCCCATCGGCATGAGCTCGCCGCCCTCGACCCCCTCGGGGACCTTCTGGGCCGATATGCGGAAGTCCCGGAGCACGAGGCCGCGCACGTCGACGTCGTCGAGCGAGGTGCCCGCGATCCTGTGGCCGAGCAGCTTTGCGAAGCTGTAGAACACCTCGAGGTCGGGGTCGCCGAAGTCGAGCGCCTGGGACAGGAACGTGTAGGCGGAGCAGTACTTGGAGAGCTTCTTCCTGAAGGTCATCAGCTCCGCGACGCGTCCCGCCGCCTCGTCCGCGCTCCTCTTGGCCCTCTCCGCCTCCTCGGCCTCGCCGGCCGCCTCCGCCCGGTTGGCGCACTCCAGCCAAGTCTCGTAGGAGTCCCTGGCCGCCGCGAACCTCTCGCGGAAGATCTCGGCGGGCCCGGAGACGGCGGAGTAGAGGGCGGTCCTGTAGGCATCGCTCTCCCCGCCGGCTGCGAGGCCCTTGGACCTGTAGAGCGCCTCCTTGAACCCCTCGACGTCTCGCGTCGCGAACACGTCGGCCGCGTCGAGGGCGTCCTTCAGGTCGTAGACGACGTTCGGGTCCTGGGCCGCGCTCATCGTCGCGCCCTTGTCGTAGGTCTTGAAGGCGGCGAGAACCGTCTCGGGGTCGTTCACGAAGTCGACGACGAAGACCCTGTCCTTGCCGGAGCACGTCCTGTTGACGCGCGAGTAGGTCTGCACGATCTCGATGGCGTTGCCGAGCGGCTTGTCGACGTAGAGGGCGACTAGCTTCTTCTGGTCGAACCCGGTCTGGAACTTGTTGGCCACGATGAGCAGCCTGCTCTCGGGGCGGTCGAACGCCCTCTCGACCGGGCCCTGCCCGGTCGGGTTCATGTTGGCCTCGGTGTACTCGTATCCGCGCTCGATGAGGGCGAACGGGTTGTCCTCGAGGTACTCGTCCTCGGGCAGGACGCACCTGTCGCCCAGGACCTTCTGGGAGAAGGCGACGAGCGGCTCGCCGGGCACCTTGAAGCGCAGCCTCGGCTCGACCTTGGCGGGGTCGAGGTCCGGGCGGGCGCGGAGGTACGCCTCTATCGCGTACTTGTAGCGCACGACCTCGGGACGCCCGGAGGTGACGATCATGGCCTTGGCCTCGCCGTTCAGGAGCGGCGCCACGTTGTCGACGAAGTGGTCGATGATCCACTTGGCCTTCTCCATGACGTTCGTCGGGTGGAGCGAGCGCCACTTGGCGATCTTCCTCCTGGCGCGGCGCTCGTCGACGAGTCTCCCGTCGGCGTCCTCGGACTCGTCCTCGATTCTCGTGAGGGTCTTCAAGGGCACGTATCCCGAGAGCGGGTCGATGATGTAGCCCTCCTCGATCGCCTGCCGCATCGGGTAGAGGTGGAAGCTGCCCATGACCGGGTTGCCGTCCTCGTCCTCCTCGCCCGTCGGCGTGCCGAAGAGGGTCTTGGTCTCGGCCTTGGGGGTCGCGGTGAACGCGAGGAAGGAGACGTTCGGCGGCATGAGGTTGCTCGCCTGCATCTGGGCGAAGTAGGCGTCCATGACCGACCCGTCGTCGCCCGAGTCGTCGTCGAAGTCGAGCATCCTCTCGAACTTCAGCTTGTCCGCCGCCGCGTTGAAGGCGGTCTTGAGGGACGCCGCCGAGCTGCCCTCCTGGGAGCTGTGCGCCTCGTCGACGATCACCGCGAAGCCGGCGCCGTCGAGCTCGGGCAGCACCGCGATGTCCGGCCAGGCGTAGAGGAACGTCTGGATGGTGACCACGACGATCTCCCTCTTCTGGCGCAGGGCCTCGACGAGCTGGGAGCTCTTTGAGCCGTCCGAGACGGCGTTGCCCCTCTCGTCGCGGCCGATCATGACGACCTGTCCCGTCACCTTGGAGAGCTGGGAGATGGTCTTCTTTATGTTCTGGTCGAGCGACAGCCTGTCGGTGACCACCACGACGCTCGAGAACATCTTCTCGCCGTCCGCGCGGCGGAGCCTCGCGAGGTCGTGCGCAGCCCATGAGATGGTCTCGGTCTTGCCGGAGCCGGCCGAGTGCTCGATGAGGTAGCGGCGCCCCGCCCCGTGCTCGCGCGCGTCGGCCAGGACCTTCCTCTCGGCGTCGAACTGGTGGTAGCGGGGGAAGATCTGGGTCGCCTGTCTGCGCCACCGGCCGCTCGCGTCCTGCCTGTCCTCGACCTCCTCGAAGACGAAGCGGTCGAAGATGGACAGCCAGTTGTCGCGCTGGAGGATGGTGTCCCAGAGGTAGTGGGTCCTGTACTCGCCCTCCGGCGCGTCCGGGTTGCCCGCCCCGCCGTCGCGTCCCAGGTTGAACGGGAGGAAGCGGGGCCTCGCCGACTTGCTCGGGAAGGGGCCGAGGTTCGTGCACATCCAGACCTCGTCCTCGGAGACGGCGAAGTGGACCACGGCGCCCCTCTTGTACATGAGCAGCGGGTTCTTCCTGCCGCCGTCGGGCTCCACCGGCTTACGTTCGTCGGCGTACTCGTCGATGGCGTCACGCACGGTCTGGGTGAGCTCGGTCTTGACCTCGCCGGTGGCGACGGGGATGCCGTTGACGAACAGGACGAAGTCGAGAGACTTGCTCCCGGCGGTCTGGTAGTGGACCTGGTGCATGAAGCGCAGGATGTTGGCGTCGTAGCGCTCCCTCGCCCCGGGCACGCGCTCGTCGTCCGGGTAGCCCGCCATGCACTCGATGGTCTGATAGCCCGCCATCTGGAAGCCCTTGCGCAGCGTGAGGACGGTGCCGTTCCTCTCGAGACTCTTCACCAGGGCGCGCTTCAGCTGGTCGGCCCAGCGGGCGCCCTTCTCTCGGCGCATCTTGTCGAGCTTCTCCGGCGCGGTGGCCTCGAGCCAGGCGACGAAGTCGTCGAACACGAGTGCGTCGTTCGGGTCGAACCCCGTATCGTCAGGTGAGAGGGCCCAGCCCGAATGCTCCAGCCCTGCGACCTTGCGAGATATGTAGCGCTCGAACGGCGCCTCCTGATGGATCTTCCGGCTGCCGTCGAAACTGACGTCGAGATCGGATTTGCCTGGGATATGCATATCGACCTTTGTCATGGTTAGGCCTCCATACAGTCGATTTTGCCGGTCACGGCGTGGTGGATGACGGACTTGCGGTACTCGCCGAGCTTCTCGATGAGCTGCTCCTGGCGGGCGATTGCCTCGTCGATGGCCGCGCAGCGCTCGTCGAGGTAGTTCGCGACGGTTATTTGCGTTTCAAATGGGGGTTCAACTATGGTGATGCCCTTCATCTCTGCCCATTTTGTGGTCCAAAGGTCGTCTACTATTCCGTGACCGTTCTTATAAAACTCATCAGCAAATAGGGTCGTGTGAAACAACCAGTCATAGAAGCGTGGCTCCATATGTTCTCGGGGGATAAGTACCGTATTGATAAGGGATACGGAGCCATCTTGTCTTGCTATTCCGCATGATCCACGTCTATCTGACCTGCTGTTGATTACGAAGTCTCCCTCCATAACCAACTTCCTATCGTCATGCGCATCGGTCTTGGCAGCGCTATCAAGTTGAGGAACGATGCCTTGCATGGTTACGGACAATGGCTCGTAATCGCAATCGCTGACTTTCGTGTTGCGCAGGTCATAGACCTGTCCGATTTTCGTTAGACGCCAATTCGCCGGCACCTCGCCGATCCAGTCGACTCCGCTGTCCTTCATCTCTGTGTTCGGGTCGAGGCCCTTCGTCACGGCATGCGCAATGAGTGACTTCTTGTATTCCTTGAGCTTCCCGATGACATCGCGACGCTTCGCGACATCCTCGTCGATGGCCGCGCAGCGCTCATCGAGGTATGAGATGATTCGTCGCTGCTCCGCAAGTGGAGGGCGGGGGATTCTCGAATTGTCCCAGTCAAATTGAGTCATACTCGGCTTAGCCGTGTTGGTCATATATGGCTTAATGTCAACACAGGTTGCAGCATAGTAGAAGAACTTCAGTGAGAGCTTTTTACTTGTGATTTTCGCATCAAAAGCTGTATCGACGTTCCAGTAGAGCCCGGTAACAAGTTGGGGGCAATCTAATGTTCCCTTTCGTCCAAGAAGCACCGCTGGCCCATTCTTATGCTCGCCACAGGTTTTAAAGGGTTCGCCCCCGCTGCCCCAAACCGGAATATCACCAGGCGTTGTGGGGTCGGAGCCATGTCCAATTGAAACATCCGCCTTTATCGGAACGATTTCCCAGTTGACCGGCACCTCGCCGATCCAGTCAACGCCACTGTCCTTCGTCTCCCTCATGCCAGGAACCCCCTCATGAGCTCGCCGAGGCCGTCCTCGAGCTCGAGGATCTCCTTAGCGATGACTTGCGGGTCGCGAGGCTTCTCGTACTTGTAGAAATACCTGTTGAACGAGATGGTCGTTCCGACGACGCCAACCCCGCCGTCGCCGAGCGGGTTGGCCGTGAGCCCGCTCTTGGCGTCGTACTTCGGCTCGTCCTTTACGGACTCGTCCACCACGGCGTCGGGAGCGTAGGGCAGCACCTCGGTCGCCATGTAGTCGTTGATTTCCATGCCGATTGGAACGTTCTCCGTGTCCTTGAGCTCGGGGTCGAACACCGGATTGCCCTTCGCATCGATTGCGGGAGTCGCGGACGGGTCTCGACGTCCGAAGACCTTGACGAGGGCGTCGGCGAGGGCGGCCTTCTGTGGCTTGGGCTTTTCGATCGCTTTGTGAAGCTTCTCGGTCGCAGCCAGGACCTCGCTGTATGTGAGCGAGGCGCCCTCGTTCTTCTCAACCCAGGAGCGAATGGCGGCGCGGCTCGCGTCCGACAGCTTCTCCATGGGCTTGCTGAGGGTAAAGAGGGCATCCAGCCCATCGACCGAGGGCTCAATGACAACGCGCAGCGGGCGCTGCGTGGTCACCTTGCGGTACATGAAGTTCTCGACCGGGACGATGACCGACCTGCCGTGGTCGTGCCCGTCTACGTAGGTGCGCACGATCCACGCGGCCTGGTCCTCGCCGATCTCGTAGCGCTTGTTCCCTTGGCTCTTGCGCAGGGCGGTCTTCTCCTCCGAGGCGTCGATGAGCTGCACGTACCCCTTGCGGTTCTCCGGCTTGTGGTTGTTGAGCACCCAGATGTAGGTTGCGATGCCCGTGCGGTAGAAGATCTCGGTCGGCAGCTTCACGATGCAGTCGACGAGGTCCTCGCTGAACAGCCAGCGGCGGATGCCCGATGGCCCGCTGCCGGCATCCCCGTTGAACAGCGGGGAGCCCGAGAGCACGATGGCGGCCTTCCCGCCGCCCTCCTTGGGAGGGGCCATCTTCGCCGCGACGTTCTGCATGAAGAGCATGCTGCCGTCGTCGATGTCGGGCTTGCCGGCGCCGAACCTGCCATCGAACCCACGGCCCATCTCCTCGAGGACGGCGTCCTTCTCCTTCTTCCACTCCTTGCCGTAGGGCGGGTTCGTGAGCTGGTAGTTGAAGGTGCGTCCCTCGAACCTGTCGTCGTCGAGGGTGTCGCCGAGCATGATGCCGGCCGACAGGTCGGTCATCTGGTCGAGCACGTCTCCCGAGCCCCCGGCGATATTGCGCAGCATGAGCGCGGCCTTGCCCATGGCCCAGGTCGCGTCCTCGAGCTCCTGGCCGTAGGGGACAATCTTGGTTGGGCTCTTGAAGTGCCCCTTGTCGTGCCACTCGTCGAGCTGGTCGAGCGCGTCGCAGATGAAGCCGCAGGTGCCGCAGCTGCCGTCGTAGAGCGTGCGGATGTCGCCGTTGTCGGCGTTGAGGAGCGTGTCCTCGTTCGCGAACAGGAGCGCCGTGGCGAGCCTCGCCACGTCCTTCGGCGTCATGAAGTCCTCGGCGTCCTGCGAGATCTCCTCGCCGTATCGCTGGATGAGGTGCTCGTAGATGTCGGTCATCATGCGGTCGGAGACCGTCTCGGGCCCGAGGTCGAAGCCCGAGAAGCGTGTGCACACCTCGTAGAGCATGCCCTTCTCATCAAGCTTCTCGCAGGTCTGGCGCATCTCGAAGCGCTGCAGGACCTCGCGGGCGTTCACGGAGAAGCCGTTGATGTAGGCCATGAGGGCGTCACAGGTCTTCGTCGCCCCGAGGTTGGAGAGCGTGAAGCTCGTGACGTTGTAGAAGCAGTGGCCGGAGAGGGCGCAGTACTTCGGGTCGTCGTCGTCCCAGACTCCCTTGGCGGCCTGTCTGCTCACGGCCGCCCGCGTAGGCTCGAGGGCGCACTCGAAGCGCCTCAGCACAGCGAAGGGAAGGATGAGCTTGTTGTAGTCGGCGGGGCGGATGACGTCGCGCACGTAGTTCGCGATGCTCCATATCTCATTAACGTAGTCGAACGCGGTCTTATCGGCCATGGTCGGACCTCTCTGCGTAAAATACATTCCCAACCATGTAGGGTTATAGGCAAGAAAGTGTGTCCGTTTTAGGGGTGTAAGGGCAGGTCAAACCCTCGATAAACCATCGTTTAAATTTCGGAGGCAGGTTTAAGTGCCTGGCAAGAATGTGTGTCCGCTTTCGACTTGACACCGCAGGTCAGAGGCCGTAAACCGCCCTCTTAAATTCCGTGGTTCAATCACGGGATGAAGAAGATACTGTGCCCTGCGTGCGGGGGCGACACGAAACGCAACGGGAAGACCTCGTCGGGGGCGACTCGTTGGCGCTGCAAGGCATGCGGCGCATCCACCACGCAACGTTACGACAACGAGCCTAAACTGCTAGAGCTGTTCCTGAGGTGGCTGCTCTCGAAAAAGACCCAAGGCGAGTTCGGCATGCCCGGACGCACCTTCCGGCATCTCACGAATAAGTTCTGGGACCTGTGGCCCGTGGCTCCTGTCTGTGACGAGGTCCACCACGTGGTGGAGGTGGATGGCCTTTGGCTGGGGCGCGACGTCGTGATTATGATCGCCTGCACCGAGAAGCACGTGATCGGCTGGCATCTAGCGAGAAGCGAGAACGCGCAGGCGTGGGCGGCGCTCATGGCGCGCATAGCCCCTCCCGACGTCGTGATTACCGATGGCGGAAAGGGGTTCGAGAAGGCGAGACGCGCCGTGTGGCCGAACACACGCGTGCAGCGCTGCGTCTTCCATGCGTTCTGTCAGGTGAAGCGCCAGACCACGACCAGGCCGCGGCTCCAGGCGGGCGTTGAGCTCTATGGCATCGCCAAGAAGCTCATGCGCATAGGTAGCCTCAACGAAGCTGCGGAGTGGCTTGCGGGCTTCTCTAATTGGTGCACGGCATGGGAAGGATTCCTAAAGGAAAAAGAGGTGGTTGACGGGCGGATCCGCTACAAGCACGAGAGGCTGCGCACTGCGCGCGGCGGGCTTCTGAAGCTTTGTAGGGCCGGTACCCTATTCACCTATCTCGACGAAGGCTTGCTCGAGGGAGGACCTGTTCCGGCGACTACGAACAGGATCGAAGGCGGCGTGAACGCCCAGATCCGCCACATGCTGCGAGAGCATCGGGGATTGAGGCTGACGAGGCGCGTCAAGGCGGCGTTCTGGTGGTGCTATATGGACCTTGAAGCCCGTGCAAGCCCGAAAGAGATCCTGAAGGAAATGCCGACGGACGTCCTGATTGCTGAGTTTTATCGAGCAGCTGCCGAAGCTAGCGAAAAAGATGAAGCGGTGGGGCGCTGGGGCACTGCTGTGCAATGGAATGACCTGCATGCAAGCGGCCCTTATCGCATGGATTACGATTAGGCTCTGGACACACTTTCTTGCCTATAACCCACCATGTATTTTACAACCTAGGTCCCTCATTTGGGTTAATGGCCAACCAATTGTTCAACAAATCTGGTAAGTGGTATCACCAACCACTGATTTAACGAACTCAACCAGTATATTTACATACCCCAAAAAAATAGGGCAGAAACGCTTTCGCGATCCCGCCCCGCAAACCCGAAGGTTTCTGTCTGGCTATAATTATCGTGATTGCGGCCCGTTTGTCAAATCGAGCATATAGGATTTACCAGTATCACCGTTGGCTCAGCCATGCCTGGAAGACCTTTGACAGAAAGTCGTATGCCGAGATGATAGTCGTGTTCCCCCTGTACCAATCCGAGTTCTCCTCTGCACGTTGCCTAAATGCCAGGAATCCGTCGTATGCTCTCGCCTGCCTTTCTCGGGTGACGAAACGGTTGCAGGCATAGGCGAGCACCGTCGTCTGGAGCACTCGCGGATTGCGCATCTTGGATCGTCTCAGGCGCTTCGAGACACCTGCGTCGCCGAGCGCTTTCGCGACCGATGCGGGGTATCTCGTCGACGTGGCCGAGGAGATACCCAAGCCGTTGATGATGGCGCTCGAATGGGCAGCGGCGTTCCTGAGCGAATTCGCTCGCCTGAGAAGGTAATGGTCATCTCTCATTTCCGTATCGCCCCATCGGTTTGCGCAGAAGAGGTAGAAGCTGGCAAACGCGCCGAACGACGACAGCTCCAGGAACACCCATGCCGGCATCTCGTCTAGCGGATAGCGCTCGACGAGCGGTCCGAGGTAGGCGTCGTTCTCCAAGCGCGAGATCTCGCCTTCGCGCCTGTTGCGCTCGGCGTGGTTGAGGTGCGTGAGGTAGTCGGCGAGGACGGAGTAGCCGTCCTCGTTGCGATTGTCGGTTATTTTCTCGACGAGTTTTGTCTTGGCGGCGTTCTCCACGTCGAGTGTGAGCGGCAGCAGGAACCTGCGCAGTTCCTGGTCTATCCCCGCGAGGTCGACCAGTTGCCCGAAGTCGAGCTCGGCATACTCGCCGTCGTGCTTGCCGCCCACCCGTTTGGGAAAGAGCACGCGGTACGCCGCGAGGCGGAAGTAGTGGTCCTGCTCGGAGAGGATGCGAGAGGCCTCTCCCTCGTCGCACAGCTCGAAGGTCACGCCCTTGGACTTCAGGTGCTCTATCTGCTCCTCGACGGTGAGCTTGGGCTTTCTTTTATTATCTTCTGCGATTTCGTTCATAGCTTCGATCTTTCGTGCTTGGATAGGGATCGGTCTCGAGGGACGGAATGCGCGCCGTTTCTCAATTATCCTTCTTTTCGCATGCAATTGCGCGTGAAACGGCGATTGGAAGGTGCGCCTTGCCTACATGAACCGGAACACCGCCTTGAACATCCAGCGGACGAACGCCCCGATTCCCCTGAACACCGCTTTAATCATTTCCGAATCCTTCCATCCAATCGTCTTCCATGTCGTCTGCTGGCACCTCCTGTGCCGCTTCGGCCTCGACCGCCCTTTCGAGTGTAAGCGGAGTGACGCCGACCGCCTCCGCCATGAGCGCCTGGCTTGCCGCCAGCCTCTCGTCGTCGTTCGCCAGGTAGCCGCTCAGCCTCACGATGCGGCTGGCGAGCGACCCTCCGGGCCCGACGAAGAGGGCGCAAGCGCGATCTACCCTGGCGACGTCCACGAGCTCGCCGAAGAGCCTCGCGAGCACCGTCGAGCCGTCCAGGGTGACGCTCTCGATTCCGGCGGCCTCTCTCGGGGTGGCGAGCTGGAACCTCCAGCCCTTCTCGCGCCTCGCCTCGGGGGCCTCTCCGCCGTCTGTCCGGTAGGCCTCGTTCGCGGCGTAGCAGTGCGCCGTGAGCCAGAGGCCCTTCTTCTCGACGTCTGCGTAGTCGAGCGTGAGATCGGCGAGCATGCTCTTGCCCGAGAACGGCTGCGCCTCGGTGAAACGGTCGGTGTCGAACGCCTCGATGCGCCCGCGGTAGGCGACCTCCACCCTCATCGGAGCTCCCTCCTTTCTCGCCGCCGTTCCTGCTGTGCCTGCGTCTCGCGGCTACGCGGTTTCGCGTCGCCGCGCCTGACGGGCGCTTCCTCGCCCTGCGGCTGCCTTTGCCGCCTTGTCTGCGCGGTTTCGGGCAGGAGCCTGTTCGCCGCCGCGTATGCGCGCACCTCGCGCAGCGCTTCCGCCCGTTCGGCGGAATCGCCGTCGGCGCGGCCTTCGAGCCTTTCGATCCTCCTGTCGAGGTCTGCCAGGCTGTGCGCGTTCGCGGACATGAACGCCTCTATCGCGCCGGCGAGACGTTCCAGCTCCGACAGGTCGTTCAGCTCGATGGCGCTTTCGGCTTCGGAGAGTATCCGTCGGGATGCCGCCGGGGCTGGGTGCCAGGCGGCGATCCTGTCGAAGCGCCGCCTGAGCGCCTCCTGGCCGAAGGAGAGCCCCAGCTTCTCGCCTCCGATGCGCCAGGTGGGGTGGTCTGAAAGCGAGTAGATCCAGTCACGTCGCCACGACTTCTCCGAGTTCTGCGAAACATCCACTTCGAGCGCCTCGAGCACGGCCATGAACTCGTCCTCGTTGCGGGCGAGCGCCTTGGCCACCGTGACCCGGTTGCGGATGTCTGCGACCCACGAGTAGCCACCCTCTTTCTGGATCTCCCGCTCGGCGCGCCGCATGTATACGCTCTGCAGCGTCGCGGGCGTCGCCTTGCGCGTCTGCCCCTCGTCCTCCTCCCTCACGGTGTCGTTGCGCATGAAGCGATATCCGCGTTCCTCTGCGAGATCCTGAAGGCTGCGGTTGAGCTCCAGCGGGTCGGGGGTCTGCAGCCTGCGTTCGGTGGCGAGGTTGGTGTTGTTGACGACGATGTGGGCGTGGGGGATCCTGCGCTCGTTGTCGTCGTGCAGGACAATCGCCGCCTCGAAGTCGGCGAAGTGCCTGAGCGCCCAGGCGCTCGCGAGCTCCGCCACCTGGTCTGCGGTCAAGCCGTCTTGAGGATCGGGCGACATGACGAAATGCTTGAAGGTCCTCGCCGGCTTGCCCCGATACGGGGTGTCGTTGCCGCAGGCGCGCCTCGTCGCGTCCATCGAGTCCGCCCAGTCGAACCCGGCCGGGGCGGCCGAGACGTCCTCGAAGGCGCGCTCCTCCTGCCATGCGAAGTTCATGACCATGATCCCGAGGGCGCGCCCTCCCTTCTCGAGGTAGTGCTTTATGCCGGCGCATCCCGTGTGGCCGGCTATGGGCTTCAGCAGCGGCATGCTAGTCTCCGCCCACTATGGCACGGCCTTCGAGCGAGGCAAGCTCGCCCGCCATCTCGCAGCGACCCTCGTCGACCTGCGCGAGCAGAAGCGCGCACTCGTCGAGCTTGCTGGACACCCACTCCAGGTCGCCCCTTCCGTGGTCCAGCGCGAACTTGATGGAGTTGAGGGCGTGCACGCCCTGGTTGTAGTGGTGCCCCCACCTGACGAGCTCGCGGGAGAGCCTGCGCATTGAGAGTCCGTCGAGCAGCACGCCTCCGCGCTTCGCGTTCTCGGCATCGTCCGCGACCATGCGGGCGACGTAGCGCAGGTACTCGGAGCGGGTGAGCCCCTCCTCGTCGGCGCGCTCACAGACCGCGCGGAAGTCCGCGTCGCTCACGCGGGCGGTCAGCACGTTGTCGTATCTCAAGACCTTCGTCATCTTCTCCATCCTTCGCATCCTCCGCCGCCCCGATGCGGTGGAGGCTCGGGCGGCGCTCTTTCCAGGGGCGCGGGGCATCCCCCGCATGGCGCGGGCCGGGGAGCTTGCGGCAGCTTCGCGCGCCCGGCGGCGTCGCCTCCGCTTCGGGCTCTGGGCTCCGGGGCGGGGTGCGCCGTGCGCCCAGGCCGCCATCTATCTCGTGTATACGAGATAGGCTACTTGCTGGAAACGGTGCAGGAGCCCCTTCGGGCGCCTGCATGGGACTAAATGCGTCCAAGGAGCCTGCTGGCCGTTCTCGAGATCTTCTCGAGCACCTGCCTGTCCAGCCCGCTCGGCGGGTTTTCCGCCTTCGACTCGTAGCGCCTGAGCGCGCGAAGGGCGCTTGCGAGCGCCGCCGCGGGCTTGGGCGCGGGGCCCTTCACGTCTTCTTCGGCGGCGGGCTCGGCGGTCGACTTCTTGAGGAACTCGGTCGTCTCCTTCTTGCCCAGGGGCTGCGCCCGCCATGTCGCATGGAGCCGGTCCTGCGCATCGGAATCCAGATCGGCGAGGATCCCCACGGCGTCCGCCGAGAGCGCGTCCGCGAGCGCGGCCTCGCGCCACTGGGGCGTGAGCCTCTCCTCGATCTTGCGCGCGAGCGACTCCTGGCGCTGGATGGTCTTGCCCGATACCTTGCGTCCGGTCTGCTCGGATATGATCGCCGCCTTGATGTCCTCGGTGCGCACGCCGGAAAGCTCGGGGTTCTCGGCGCGCATGCGCTCGACCTCCACGCCGAGCGCACGGCTCGCCGCCGCGCGCTCGGTCACGGTGAGGCTGCGCACGAAGTAGTTGGCGGCGTGCAGCAGCATGACCGACTGCTCGTCGGTGATGCCCCGGATGACGCGGCAGGGGATCTGGGCGTATTTCTCATCTTCTTTCGCGAGGAGTGCGTAGGCCGCCTTTCGGCGGTGCCCGCTCACCATCTGCCAGCCGCCGTCGTCGAGCTTGCGCACGAGCGGCAGGTCGGTGAGCCCCTCCTCCTCGATGCTCTTCGCGAGCTGCGCGATGCCGGCCTCGTCCATCGAGTAGGCGGCGTTGGCGGGGTGATCGGCTATCTCTTCGATGGGGATCCTCTCGACGGGGTAGTCGTTGCGGGTCGATGCGCTCCTGTCGAGCAGCCCGGAGATGGTGAACCCCGATGTCGTGGGTTTAGCCATGGAGCACCTCCTCGGCGAGCGCCTCGTAGTCCTTGGCGGGCCGGCTGTTCGGCTTGAAGGCCGCGACGGGCTGCCACTGCCAGCTTCCCTCGCAGACCTTCGAGCTCGCGTGGATGACGGTGGCGAACTGGTTGTCGGGGAAGTACGCGTCGAGCACGTCGGCCCCGGTGGCCTCCGCGTTGGTCATGAGCCCGGGCACGCACGTGCGCAGGATGCGCCATGCGGGCGTGGGCACGCGCAGCGCGTCGGAGATGGACTCGATGGCGCTGACCGTGAGGGCGGTGCCGCGCATGACGGTGGAGTCGAGCTTCACCGGCACGATCACCATGCCGTCGCCCGCAGCGGCTAGGTAGGCGTTGAAGGCGAGGCGCTTCATCGTGGGGCTGCAGTCCACGATGCAGACGTCGTAGTCGCCCGCGCAGTCGTCGAGCGCGAAGCGAAGGCGCTGCTCGCGCAGGAGCAGCTCGTTCTGGTCGACGAGTTCTATGGTCGAGGGCACGACGGAGAGCCCATCGGCCTCGGTTTCGAAGGCAACGTCGCCGACGGGCGCGTTCCCGTAGAGGAGCTCGACGGCTCCCCGACGCTCGGCCGCGGCGCGGTCGTAGAGCCCGAAGAAGTCCGTGGCCGACGCCTGCGGGTCCAGGTCTATCAGGAGCGTCCTCAGGCCCCGCCTGGCGTAGATGGTGGCGAGGTTGACTGCAGTGGTGGTCTTTCCGACCCCGCCCTTGTAGTTCGATATCGCGAGCGTCCTCATGCTTCCTCCGTCCTCTCTGCGATCGTCGATGGCGTTTACCCCGAGTATACAGAACGGAAACGTTCTGTTAATACTGACCGTTCGCCATGGGGTGGCGGTTCGCCATGGGGCGAGCCGCCTGCAAACGGCCCCCTCCGTCCGGAGGGGGCCTGCCCAGGCGGGCCGGAGGTCCTAGGCCTCGCCGAAGGCGTTGATGTGGTGCCTGAGCAGCGCGCGGTCCTCTCCGACGACAATCATGCTGATCTTGTCGAACCTCACGCCGACCGATTCGGCGAAGTCGTTCTCGACGAGCCAGGAGACCGCGAGCAGCTCCATCGTCTCGCGATCGTTCCTCCCGTCGCCGAAGCCGGCGCCGGAGTTCGGGCGCGCGGAGACGTCGACGAACACGAGGTCGTCGGACTCGGGGTCGCGTGCGACCAGGTCGATGGTTCCTCTCGTCTCGGGCGACTTCCACCCGGTCGCGAGCGTCTCGTAGCCGCGGACCTCGAGGAAGCGGGCCGCCGCCTCGACCGCCCTGTCCTGGAGAGTGGGATTGGTGTTCATGGTGACCTCCGTTCGGTTGGGGCGGAGCCCCTTGCCCCGCCTTGTGGCATCGGGGCCGCACCGCCTGCCGCGCCCCGCAAGGGAGGAAGCGAAGGCGCGTTCCTCGCCCCATCGGGCCGTTGGTTTTCCGAAGCCCGGAGGGCGCTTTGTTTTGCCGCTTTCGCCTTTTCTCTCGGGCGGCAAAAGAAATCGGAAAAGCATCGCGACCCTTGCGGGGCGCATCGGGCGGCTGTGCGAGCCTTTGATGCCCAAGGAGGAGGCAAGGCGATCCGATCGAACGGAGCCCGCCGTGCCGCGAATGCCCCCAGGAGGCTGTCTGAGGGTCGGCTGCTCGGGGGAAGCCCTTGCCGGGCCGCCCGGCGGAGCTAGCCCCTCGCCATCCTGAGAACCGCCGCGTCCTGCTGCGCCACGTCGTCCCCGACCGCCCCGAGCTCGTCGGCGCCGAGGTCGACGAACACGCGCGTCAGCACCTGCATGAGCTCGATGAGGCGCTCGTCGATGCCGTCGGCGCTCCTGAGCCTCCTGAGCTCGACGTAGACGGATTTCATCTGGTCGCGCAGCATCCTATAGACCCTCACGTTCGGGCTGACGTTTATGTCGCGGCACTCGAGCCTGGAGGTTATGTAGTCCTGCTTGGTCATGCCGCTTGCCGCGACGAGGGCGTTTATCACCTCGTCCTCCTCCGGCGAGACCCGGAACGCTATCGTCTTGCTGCGCCGGCGCCCTTTGTAGTCGACGATCGGCCTGGACATCAGGGCCTCCTTCCCTGGTCGAGCGCCGCTGCCATGTCCGACTGCTTGCTGGGGAAGAGGTGGGCGTAGCGAAGCGTCATCTCGTAGGTCTCGTGCCCCAGCCGGTCCGCTATGGCGATCGCGCTGAACCCCATCTCTATGAGGAGCGAGACGTGGCTGTGGCGAAGGTCGTGGATCCGGATGGGCTCGAGCCCGCATGCGGCGCAGCCGCGCTTCATCTCGTGGTGCAGGTAGCTTTTGGTGAAGCAGAAGATGCGGCAGGCGCGCCGCTCCTCAGGGATGGATCCGAGGAAATCGGCGAGCTCGTCCGCGAGGAACTCCGGCATGACCACATCCCTCTTCGATTTGGGCGTCTTGGGGGAGGTGATGACGTCCCTCCTCCGAATCCGCTGGTAGCTCTTGGTGACGTGGATGAGGCACTTTCCAAGGTCGATGTCGTTCGGTTCGAGGGCGAGGAGCTCGCCGACCCTCAAGCCGCACCAGTACAGGATCTCGAACGCGTAGAAGCTGGCTGGCTTGTCCATCACCTCCTCGCTGAACGCGAGGTACTGCTCCTTCGTCCAGAACCTCATCTCTGCGCCTTTCCGCTCGCCGATCTTGATTGTCGGGGTGGCGGGGCTCTTTCCCAGGCCGTAGTACTTGACCGCGTGGTTGAAGATGGCGCTCAGCTGGTTGTTTATGGTTCTCAGGTAGGTGCCGCTGTACGGCTTCCCCTCGTCGTCGTACGAGCCCACCATCCTGTTCTGCCAGTCAACCACGTCTTTGGGGGTGATGTCGCACATCCTCTTCGGCCCGAAGAACGGCACTATCTTCGTGCGGATGATGTGCTCCTTGGTGAGCCAGGTGTTGAGCTTGAGCCTTGGCCTCACGTCTTCGGAGTACCTCTTCACGAACGCCTCGAAGGGCATCGACATGGACCCGTCGGCAGAGGCCAGGAAATCAGCCTCCCACGCCAAGGCATCGCCCTTGGTCGCGAACCCCCGTTTCACCTTGTGCTTGCGGTTGCCGTCGATGTCGCTGTAGTAGCACTGGACGTACCAGGAGCCCGTCTTCCCGTTCATGTAGGCGGGCATCAGCGGGCCTCTTGTCTGGGGGCGGCGTCTCCGCAGTGGAAGCGCTCGTAGAAATACTTTCGGCTCACCTTCCCTTTGATGGTGGTGTAGCCTCTCTGCTCCATCTCGGAGTTCAGCATCCTGATGATGCGGTAGGCGTAGGGCCTGCTGATGCCGAGGGCGTGCATGACCTCCTCGACGCCCATGATCACCGGCTTAGAATTCTGCTCCATATCTTCCTCCTTCGTTCGATGAACAGAACAGAAACGTTCTGTAATTCGTGACACTAACAGAACGAAAATGTTCGGTCAAGACAAATTGAGAACGTTTTTGTTCTCTAGTATCATGGGGAAAACGATCAGAGGAGGAGAGATGACGACGGGAAGCCGCATACGGGCATTGCGCGAGTCGCGGGGGATGACGCAACGGCAGCTCGCTGAGAGGGCCGGCTGCACCGACGCGGCCATCAGAAACTACGAGGCGGGCAGGAGGGCGCTGAAGGGCTCCGCCTTGGATGCGATTGCAGGCGCCCTCGGGGTCGCCCCCGAGGCCCTCATGCCCGTCCAGGCTGAATCCGTCAGGGACGCCCTCGAGCTCCTCTTCAGGATCGAGGAGGAGTTCGGGCTCAGGCCCGTCGGCGGAGGCAGGCTCGCCGTCGCGCCCGGCGCGGAGAAGGCGCCTAAGCTCGCCGCCGCCATCAAGGCCTGGGAATCCCAGGTGGATGCGCTCGACCGCGGAGAGATAACCCCCGAGGAATACGAGTCCTGGAAGATGGGGATTGGCGGATGCTAGGCGATTCGAGGAGGATTTCGAGGGCGCGCCTTATCGGCAGCCTTCTATCAAGAATCCAAGAAGAGGCTCCGAAGCTCATCGCATTGAAGCGCGAAGGCGCCTACTGGGACTTCAAGAAGGAGTGGCACAAAGACAATTCCGAGCTGATCCACGACATACTATGCCTTGCCAACAATCTCGAGAGCGACGTGTCGTACCTCTTCATCGGCATAGACGAGGAAGAGGGCTATTCGGTGTGCGATGTCGAGAACAATGATCATGCCGAACGGAAGGCGAACCAGATGATCGTCGATATGCTCTCGAAGACAAAATGGGACAACGGTCAGCCTCCCTTCGCGGTCGTGGAGCCAATGGAGCTTGACGGGGGAACAATAGACATCCTATGCGTCGTGAGCAGGCGGGAGGATATGCCTTATTCCCTCTCGAAAGGGTCGGGGAAAGTGCGCGCGCATATGGTCCACACGCGACGCGTCGACTCGAACACGCCCATAGACGAAGGAGCGTCGTGGAACGAAGTGGAGGACATCTGGCGCCATCACTTCTCGCTCGACGAATCTCCTCTTGCGAGGGTGAAGGTGATGCTCGAAGACAAGGAGCATTGGAGGTTTCTCTCCGAGGTGGTCGGCACGGAGGACAAGTATTATCTGTACGCTCCGGAGTTTACCGTCTGCCATTATTCGGACGACGAGCGGGACGGCTACGAGTACTACATGCTGAACCAGACAGACCCTAGTCCGAGCTGGTATATGATCGAGATCCGCTATTTCCAGACTCGCATATTCGACACTCTCGGCATCGCCCTCGACGGCGGCAGGTATTTCGCGCCCGCCCCGTCGCGTTCCTTCGTGCGCTGGAATCGGCGCAGCCTGGATTTCAATCTCATGTATTGCTACTACACAAGGGATTCTTTGGATTGGAACCTGAACGAGTTCTTCTTCGACGAGAACTACGGCGATGCCAGGATAGCGCGCAGGCGGTTCCTCGAAACCGTCGTCATCTTCCAAGACGAGGAAGAACGTAAAGGCTTCGAGATCCTTCTTCGCGAACGTCATTCCGAATTCGAGGAGGAGATGTCAGAGGCCCCCGACCCGTACGGCGCAGAGCGACTTCCCGAGGACTATCCCCAGGAGGCGAAGGACCAAGCCACCCGCGAGCTGAAAGCGATTCCCATCCTCAAGCGCATGCTCGAAGAATTCAGGGACGATCTCGAAGGGTTGCGCTTGCCCACTTCCAGGGATTGGTAGTTTGGCCCGCAAGCCCTCTGCTGCTACTCGGGAGGAGTAATAGCGAAATCCGACCGTCTTCGTGAGTTTGCGAGAATGACACTTCCAGGCTCTCCGCCAGGGGCATCCGTCATTCTTGAGTTTCGTTTTTCCGGGTGAGTTTCGTTTGAGTTTCGTCGATTTTCGGCGGCACCTGCAAGCCTCCCGCCATCATTGCCTCTCGTCGGCTTGCAGGTTCTTCGGTTCGCGTCGGTTCCCTTCGGTTCCGTTCGAGTCGTTTCAGGCTCGTTCGACCCATGCCCGTTTGCCATGGGGTGACAACCGACCATGCGTCTACCTGCGGAAACGAAAAGGCTCCTCGATTCTTTCGAGGAGCCTTGTGAGTTTCTATCTGATTTCGGAATCATGCGGTTTGCAGGTGCGGACGTTCTGAAATGTCGTCATCGGTCGCCATTGGAACCGCTAGAAACCGTATGAAAATCACAAACAAATGTTCTATTACTATTCCCACTCGATGGTTCCGATGGGCTTCGGCGTGAGGTCGTAGACCACGCGGCAAATCCCCGGGACTTCGGCCAAAATGCGCTCCGTGATCTTCTTCAGCAGCGCCCAATCCAGTTCCGGCACCTCGGCCGTCATGGCGTCCACCGTGTTCACCGCGCGGATGATGGCGGGCCACTCGAAGGCGCGCACGCCGTCGCGGACGCCGGTGGCGCGGAAGTCGGGGACGCTCACGAAGTACTGCCACACCTTGCCTTCGAGGCCGGCCGCGGCGAACTCGTCGCGCAGGATGGCGTCGGCCTCGCGCAGCGCCTCCAGGCGGTCGCGCGTGATGGCGCCGAGGCAGCGCACGCCCAGGCCCGGGCCGGGGAACGGCTGGCGCTCGACCATGCCCTCGGGAAGGCCCAGCTCACGGCCGATGACGCGCACCTCGTCCTTGTACAGCAGCTTCACGGGCTCGCACAGCTCGAACTGCAGGTCGTCCGGCAGACCGCCCACGTTGTGGTGCGCCTTCACGCCGTCGGATTCCAGGATGTCGGGGTAGATGGTGCCCTGCGCGAGGAAGCTCACCTCGTCGCCCACCTTGCGGGCCTCCTCCTCGAACACGCGGATGAACTCGGCGCCGATGATCTTGCGCTTGGCTTCCGGTTCGGCCACGTCGTCGAGCAGCTCGAGGAAGCGGTCGGTGGCGTCCACGTACACGAGGTTCGCGTCCAGCTGGTTCTGGAACACGTCAACCACCTGCTCGCTCTCGCCCTTGCGCATGAGGCCGTGGTTCACGTGCACGCAGATGAGCTGCTTGCCGATGGCCTTGATCAGCAGCGCCGCCACCACCGACGAGTCCACGCCGCCGGACAGCGCCAGCAGCACCTTCTTGTCGCCGATCTGGGCGCGGATCGCGTCCATTTGCTCGTCGATGAAGGCGTTCGCCAGCTCAGGGGTGGTGATTCGCTCCATGTCTTCGGGGCGCTTGTTGGGGTCCATGCGGGGGTCCTCCTCGTGTTCGGCAATGATCTGAGGAAATTATACGTGAAATGGCGCGGGTGTATAGGCAGGTCGTTCGTTCTTTCGGCGCCCTGCTCAGTATCCCATCTCGTAGAGGCGAGCGTCGTCGATGCCGAAGTAGTGCCCGATCTCGTGCACGACGGTCTTCCCGATCTCCTCGACGATCTCCGCGCGCGAGCCGAAGCAGCGCTCATGGGGACCTTTGAACACGGTGATCACGTCGGGGACGTCGCTGTCGTAGCCGTCGGCGCGATCGGGCAGCGACACGCCGTCGTAGAGCCCCAGCAACTCGTTGTCGCAGACGGAAGCCCCTAGACAGTCGGGTTCCTCGAGGGTTTCCAGATGGTAGTCGTTCGGCTCGTCCTCTACGACGACGGCCACGTTCTCGAGCGCGTCGAGGAACCGCTCGGGAATGCATCCGAGCGCCTCCTCCACGGCTGATTCGAACTCGCTGTCGGTCATGCGGTGCATGGCGGCCTCTTTCGTCGGCGGGCGCGCGGGCCCTCGGCCCACCCGGTTCGCTGAACCGGCAGACACGAGTATACCCCATACGATTTGTACTGTGTGCCGCACATTATCGTGTGAACTATGTTATAGTGTGCGACACACACTATCCGACGCAACCGCAAAACCTGCGGCGCAGGGAAGCGGCACTGGAAGGAGGGGCGCATGGCGTACGACGACATCGTATCGAGCATGGTCTTGGAACTTCGGCGCGGCACGCTGGTCATGCTCGTGCTGAGCCAGCTGCGCGAGCCGGCATACGGCTACGCGCTGGTGAAATCGCTGGCCGACCACGGCATCCCTATCGAGGCGAACACGTTGTACCCGCTGATGCGGCGCCTCGAGTCGCAAGGGCTGCTGGCAAGCGAATGGGACAACGGCGGCTCGAAGCCGCGCAAATACTACCGCACCACCGACGAGGGCCTGCGCGTGCTGCGCGAAGTGGAGGCCCAGTGGCACGTTCTGTGCGACGGGGTGGGCAAGCTGTTGGAGACAAACGGAGAGGATCGGGAACATGCCGAACGATAACGACCTGATCGAGCGTTACCTGTACGCCATCACGCGGCACCTGCCCAGCGCACAGCGCTCCGACGTGGCCGAGGAGCTGCGCACGCTTATCTCGGACATGCTGGACGAGCGCTGCGGCAGCCTGCCGCCCACGGCCAAGGACGTCCGGGTCGTGCTCACCGAGCTGGGAACCCCGGGCGAGATGGTGCGCAAGTACACGAGCGGGGAAGGGGAATGCCTGATCGGACAGCCGTACTACGCACAGTACCTTTACGTTCTGAAGATCGTGCTGGCCTGCGTCGCAGGCGGCATGCTGGTCGCCGGGGCGCTGTCGCTCGCAACGGGCGCGGAAGGGAGCCTCCTCGGAGGCGTGCTGGAGGGCATCGGATCCCTGATAGGGGCGCTTCTCTTCGCGTTCGCGATCGTCACCCTGCTGTTCGCCTTCTTCTCCCGCCGGGGCATCGAGGTCGAGACGATGGGCTCGCTCGACGACCTGCCGCCCGTGCCGCGCGAGACCAGGTCTTCCACGCGCGGCGACGCGGTTGCCGGCATCGTGTTCTCCATCGTGGGCGCCGTTGTGTTCCTGCTGTTCCCCGACGTGCTGAACGCGCTCAGCCATCGCGCAGACGGCGTGCCGTTCGATCCGTTCAACGTCGACGCCTTCCGCGCTTCGGCATGGGTCGTCGTCGTGTGGACGTTCGTGTGCGTCGCCGGCGAGAGCTTCAAGCTGGTGGAAGGCCGCTATACGAAGCGCGTGCTGGCGGTGACGTTCGCATGCGACCTGGTAGCGGGAGCGCTCGTCGTGTTCTGGCTGACGAACTTCCAGCTGGTCGACTCCCATGCCGTCGTCCAGGCGATGCAGTCGTCGGGCAAGGCGCTGGAGGGCCCGGTGCTGTGGGCGGTGTCCAACGCGCAGACGGCGTTCTGCGGTCTCGTAGTGGCGGCGCTCGTCATCGACGCCGTGGACTCCATCGTGAAGACGGTGCGTGCACGGTAAGGCGGCCGTCCTGTCGGCCCGCGCGCCCCTCGCGGAAAGGCGCGCGGGCGTTGCTAGATCGCGTCCGACCTCAGAGCCTCCACGATGTTGGAGGCGTGCGAGCGGCGCAGCGCGTAGGCCACGCTGAGCGCCAGCACGACGGCCACGATGGCCACGGCGAGAGCCACGTAGTCCCACGGCAGCGTGAACTCGAGGCCGGCGAACGCCATGGACGTTGCTGCAAACAGCGCGAATGTAACCGCTACGGCTGCCGCCAGCCCTATCCCCAAACCGCGCAGGGCGTAGCTCGCGCACTCGTAGGCCAGCATTCGGGCGAAGGCGCGGTTGCCCATGCCGATGGAACGCAGCGCGGCGAACTCGCGCGTGCGCAGGATGATCCCGTTCGCCAGCGTGTTGAACACGTTGGCCACGGCGATGAGCGTCGTGATGACGGAGAAGCACAGCACGAACAGCTGGAAGGCCTGCGCGATCAGGCGGTTCTGGCGCGCCGCATTCTCGATGTCGCTGACGTTGACCACGACGTCGCCCAAGTCGCGCGCCAGCGCCTCCAGCTCGTCGGAAGCCTTCGCGTGATCCTCCGCCGTGAACGAGGCTCCGGCGAACGAGTACGTGTACGGGTTCGAGTGGTAGTCGCCCAGCCCTGCGGCTCTCTCCGCAACGCTCTCCGGCAGGATGATCGAGGGGAAGTGGTTGTTGGCCGCGATGGCGTTCAGCACGGCCGGCTCCTCGTCGCAGAGCGCTCCTATCTCGATGCGGAAAGCCGTGGCCGCCTCGTCGATCGGGGCGGTGACGATGTCGGCCGTCCCGCTGACCCCGGCCTCCCGGTCGAGGTACCCCACCAGGGGCCGTCCGTCCGGGCCTTCCTGCAAGCCCATGTTGGAGAATCCTTCGCGCTCCTCGGTGACGTACAGGTCGACGGCGCCGGTGCCCGCGAAGGGCTTCGTGGACACGTACGTGCCGTCGGGCATCCTGTCCTGATAGGTGTTCAGGCCGATGGCGCGCGGGTTCTCCGGGTCGGTGTAGGCGGCTACGTCCAGGTCGAGCTCGTCCAGCAGCGCGCGCCACGAGGCATCGTCGACGAAGAAGGTGTACAGGGCCCCGTAGTAATCGCCGTCCTCGCCGAAGCTGTCGGGCACCCAGTCGGCGCTCGTCTGGGAGTTGTAAGCCTGCCGAGCAGCGCGCGCCTCTTGCGATATCATGCGACCGTCGACGACGCTTTCGGCCTGACCTTGGCGGCACGAGCCTATGAGCTGCAAGCCCTCGATCTCACTCGCCCGCGCCAGGAACTCGTCGTATTCGGCGGCGTAGTCGGACAGGTCGTTCCCTTCGCGCGGGGTGGTGTAGTCGGGATGCGCCGACACCACGATGTCGGCTCCGCTCCCAGCGCCGCGCGAGCTGCTGGCGCGGTCGGACAGCGGCGCGAGGTACAGCGCCGTGCTGCCGGCGACCACCACGAGGGTCACGCTGACCGCGAGCGATGCCACCACGGTGCGCCCGCGCGTCGCCGAGCGCGACAGGTTGCGGTGTGCGACGAACCCGGGGATGCCGAACAGCCTGCCCGCGATGCCCAGCTTCACGCGCCCGACGTCGGGCGCGTGCGATGGTGCCGACCGTTCTGCGCGCTTCGAGAGGCGCACGTCCTGCGTTTGGCGGATGGCGTCGACGGCTGAGACGCGGGCGGCGCGGGCCGACGGCACCCAGGCGCTCACCAGCAAAGTGGCTATCGACAGTGCCGCGGCCGCAGCCAACGCTCCGGCATCCACGTGCACCGCGAGCCCCGCCGATCCCGATCCCAACATCGCAGCGAACGCCTCCTGCGACGACGAGAACGCGCCTGCCGTGCCCGCCACGCCCGCTAAGAGGCCAATCGGCACGCCGACGGCTCCCAGCAGCAGCGCCTCTGCCAGCACGGTGCTGCGCAGTTGCCGCTTCGAAGCGCCGAGAGAGGCCAGCAGTCCGAACTGCCGCGTACGCTCGGCCACCGAGATGGCGAATGCGTTGTAGATCAGCGATGCGGACGCCGCCACGATGACGATGGCCAACACGGCGGCAACCGCCCAGAGGCTTCCCCAGATGGGCCTGCCGTCGGAGATGCCCAAGTACGAGAACAGGCTGGTGTGGTACAGAGTGGCGGCCGTATCGTCCAATCCGGTCGCGTCGGCGAAGAAGGCCTTCATCTCGTCGAGGGTTCCCAGACCTTGCGTGACCAGATACGCGCCCGCAGCCGCTCCTTCCTCAGACGCGTCGGCCACGGTGAGGGCGACGCTGGGCGCGGAAGAGGCCGTGTAGTTGTTGGCGAGGAAAGGCGCTTGTCGCTTGTAGAATCCGGTAACCGTCAGCGTGCGCTCGCGGGCGTTCTCGACGCGCGTCTCGTTTCCGTCGGCGAGGCGCGCGCCGTCTTCGGCGGCTGCGAGGTTTCCAAAACCTCCCGTGAGGGTGGAACCCGTTTCAAGGGGGCCGTTCGAAACAACGCCCTCGGCGCCTCCCGCGCCCAGCTCCTCGCCTTGGAGATAGTCGGGCAGCACGATCTCGTCCGCTGTCTCGGGCCATCGCCCGCTTGCCAGCTCGGGCATCAGGGAGTACGGCGCGCCGCCCGGCTCGTCGACGCCCTTGACGGTGGTCGGCGTCGTCTTCAGCGCGATGAACGCACCCAGACGGTTGGCGTCGTCGGGCGCGAGTGCGGCCGATCCGAGGTCGCGGAAGGTGGCGAGGTCGGTCACGGCGTCGCTTTCCACGAGCGCATCGATGCCCTGAGCGGGCACGTCGGGGGAAAACACGTGCCATGATCCTTCAGTTACCATCGTGCGCTCGAGCAAGCCCTGCTGCACGCTTGCCACGCTGGTCAGCACGGCGGCCAGAAGCGCCGTGGACAGCGCGATGCCGACGACGGTCACGGCCGTGCGCACGCGGTTCTGAGCGAGCGAGCGCAGGGTGAAACGCGTGAATATGCCGGCCATCAGCGCCTCCTTTCGTCGGAGGCGATGCGGCCATCCTCGATGGCGATGACGCGGTCGGCCATGCAGGCGATGTCCTCGTCATGCGTGATCACCACGAGCGTCTGGTCGAAGCGCTTGTTCGACTCGCGCAAAAGCGCCATGATCTCGTGCGAGTTGCGCGAGTCGAGGTTGCCGGTGGGCTCGTCGGCCAGCACCACGGCAGGCGCGTTCATGAGCGCGCGCCCGATGGCCACGCGCTGTTGCTGTCCGCCTGACAGCTGATTGGGCAGGAAGCGCTCATGGCCGCGCAGTCCCAAGCCGTCCAGAAGCATGCCGAGGCGCTCTTCGTTCACGGCGCGTCCGTCCATGAGCACGGGAAGCGTCATGTTCTCCACCACGTTGAGCACGGGGATGAGGTTGTAGAACTGGTAGACCAGCCCCACGTCGCGACGGCGCAGCACGGCCAGCTCCTCGTCGGAGCGCGCGTACACGTCCGCGCCGTTCAGCAGCACCGTGCCGGAGGTGGGGCGGTCGACGCCGCCCATGAGGTGCAGAAGCGTCGACTTGCCGGAGCCCGACGAGCCGACGATGGCCACGAACTCGCCCGCGGCCACGCTGAACGACACGTCGTCGAGCGCCTTGAGCGCCGTGGGGCCGCTTCCGTACACCTTGGTGAGATGGTCGATGGTCAGAATGTCCATGAGGAGCCTTTCTCGCTAACGGTCTACGGAATAGTGTGCCATCCCGCGCTTGCGCGGGCATGAACGCCGCATGACGGAATTGTCATATTCGGCCAGCCCGCCGTTCCGGGCGAAGGGCCTCCTACACGACCACCTTCGGGAACGTCAGGTCGAAGCGAGCGCCGCCCGTTTCGCGGTCGTTGCCCGCGCGCAGCGTGCCTCCCTGGGCGGTCACGAGCGCCTGGGCCAGCGCGAGGCCGATGCCGAACCCCTCCGATCCCGCGCCGCGGTAGAAGCGCTCGAACAGGCGGGGAAGGTCCTCGGCGGCGATGCCCGGGCCCGTGTCGGCGACGGACAGGCGGAAGGCCACGGCGTCCTCGGACGCCTGCACGCGCACGCATCCGCCGGCGGGCGTGTGCTCCATGCAGTTCTTGAGGATGTTGCCCAGCGCCTCGGCCGACCAGGCGGCGTCTCCGTTGAACGACGCTCCCTCGTCGACGTGCGTCTCGCAGGCGACGTCGCGCAGATCGAAGGCGCCGGCCAGCGGGGCCAGCGCGTCGCGCACGAGCCGCGCCGCATCCACGGGGCGAGCCTGCACGCGGATGGCCCCGGCATCGGCCTTCGCCAGCTTCAACAGCGCCGTGACCAGCCATCCCACGCGGCTCACGAGCGTTTCCAGCTCGTGCAGCGCGCGGATGCGCTCGGCCTCGTCGCTCGTGCGCTCGGCGGTGCCGATGAGCAGCCCCATGGCCGTGAGCGGGGTGCGTATCTGGTGCGACACGTCGGCCAGCGCGTCGGCCAGCGCGTTCTTCTCGGCGTCGAGGCGCTCGGTGGCGGTGCGCAGGGCGGCCACCATCTTCGCCAGCTCGTTTCTGAGCACGGCCAGATCTCCCTCGCGGTAGTCCGAGAAGGCGATGCGCCGGCCGCCGTGCAGCACCTCGTCGACCTCGGACGCCAAACGCGCGATCTGCCGGTAACGCCGCAGCGAGAACGTCGCGAACAGCGCGCAGGCCAGCGCTCCGGCGGCCAGCACCCACAGGCCCGCGCGCGGTCCTTCCACCGCGGCGGCCGCTGCGGCGAAGACGGCAAGCGCCCCCGCGAGCAGCGCCAACTGGCAGGCGAAGGCCCGGTTCCTCGTCAGGCCCATGTCACGCCCCCGTCCGGTAGCCCAGCCCGCGCACGGTGAGGATGAGGCGGGGTTCGGCCGGATCGTCCTCCACCTTGTCGCGCAGGCGCTTGACGTAGACGCTCAGCGTGTTGTCGCTGACGTATTCGCCGGCGCTGTCCCAGATGGCGTTGCGCACGTGCTCGCGCGTGACCAGCTTGCCCCGGCTCTGCGCGAACAGCAGGAGCAGCCGGTACTCGAGCGCCGTCAGCGCCAGGTCGCGGCCCGCCTTGCGCACGCACGCGGTGCCGGCGTCGATCTCCACGTCGCCCAAGCGCAAAAGCGACGAGGCGGCGTTCGTGCGGCGCAGCACCGAGCGGATGCGCGAGAGCAGCTCGCGGGCGCGGAAGGGCTTGGCGATGTAGTCGTCGGCGCCCATGTCGAGGCCGGCCACGGTGCTGAACTCGTCGTCGGAGGCCGTGAGGAAGATGACGGCGGGAGCCGGGTCGCACGCCTTGGCCGCCGCGCACACGGCGAACCCGTTGCCCTGGGCGAGCGCCACGTCCACCAGCGCCAGGTCGAAACGTTCGCTGCGCAGCAACTCGACGGCCGCGTCCTGGCCGTCGGCACAGCGCGTCTCGTATCCTTCCGATCGCAGCAGGTCCGTCAAGCTGGCGACGATGGCCGCGTCGTCTTCGACGAGCAACATGCGCATGGGGCGTCCTTCCCTTCGGGTGCATCGTCTCCACGGTAGCAGAAAACGCGGGAAAGGGGAGGGGAGGATCAGCCTTCTTCGTCGTCGACGAACTCCAGGATGTCGCCGGGTTGGCAGTCCAGCTCCTTGCAGATGGCGTTGAGCGTTTTGAAGCGCACCCCGCTGACCTTGCCGTTCTTCAGCTTCGACAGATTGCCGTCGGCTATACCCACCTTCTCGGCCAGCTCTCCCAGGGAAACCTTGCGATCGGCCATCATCCGATCGAGGCGCAGCACGATAGCCATGCTGCCCTCCTAGATGATCTCGAAGTTCTCGTCTTGGACGAGATAGCCGTACTCGATGATCTGCCCGAGGCAGAACACGATGGCGGCCAGCATGAAGGCGAACATGACCGATTCGTCCACGAGAGCGCCGGACAGCGTTCCGGTTTGGATGCTGCCGACTGCCCAGTACAGCCACTTCGGCACCGCGAGCGTCGCGAAAAGGAGCACGGCCACCGCTTTGATCTTGCGCGGCAGGTTTGCGAAGAACGGCGTCTCCTCGCGATTGATGCGCAGAAAGACGAGAGCGACGTACACGGCCAACGCGACGAGAAGCCCGTCCCCGAGCAATCCCATGCCGTGGCGCACGGAGTCGGGGTTCGACAGCGCTTCACCGGTCGTCAGCCAGTCGAAGATATTGATCGACGTCTGAATGCCGAACAGCAGCGCGATGGCGAGGATCGCGACGAATGCGGTCATGCTGGTCGACTTGATCTTGGCGCGCGTCTTGTCCATAGGGGTCTCCTCGCTATCGGATGGCTCCCAGTATACGCCGAAACATGACGCAAAATGATATGAATATGACGTTTTACGTCAAAACATGCAGCCGGTCGATCTACAGATCCACCCAGAACCTCGAGTTCTTGTACAGCTCCTCCACTTTGCTGCGCGCCCACGGGGTCTTGCGCAGGAACGTGAGCGAGCTCTTGAAGTTCGGGTTCTTCTTGAAGCAGTTGATCCTGATGCGCTTGGCCAGGCCGTCCCAGCCGTACTTGTTCACCAGCTGCTTGAGCATCGTCTCCAGCGTGATGCCGTGCAGCGGGTCGTTGGGATGCTGCCGATCTGCGGGGTTGTCGGGCATGGGCTCTCCGTGTTCCTCGAAACGTGTGCGCTCCATGATGACGCATGTGCGCGGCGTTTCCCGCCGGAAACGACCGCAATCAGCGAAACATCGTGCAAAATCAGGCGTATCTTCGCTCCAAAAACACGCCCCAGCGGACGAAGCGTGTTTTTGGAGCGAAGATACGCCTTTCTCTGTTTGCGTTTACCGACGGCGCCCCATCGCCAGCACCGCGCGCACGCCGAGGAGCGTGAACGCCGCCACGGCGACGGCGCCCGCCGCTCCACCGGCTATGAGCCCGCCGACGAGCCCTGCGCTCTTCCCGTGGGCATGCTCGGGGTCTTGGCATCGCCGGGCGTCCGGCGTCGCGGGTCGATGCGGCCCCTCCGGCCCATCCGGCGTTTCCGCCGCTGAGGGCGCGTCGCGCTCCTCCTCGTTTCCCATGAGGGTGTCCAGCCCCCGGCCGAGGGCTGCGGGACGGGCGCTTCCTTCTTTCGCGTTCATGGCTGCCTCCTTCTGCTTGGCTTGTCCTTCCGCTCGGCACCTTACGCTTCGGGCGCGTCGGCGCAGCGGGCGGGCGCGCGGCGTGGGCGAGGCGAGTCGCAGCTGTAACGTTCGGTTGGAAAGCGTTTGCTCGGATCGAGGCCGAAATTAAAGATCGGACGAGACGAAGCTGTCGATGAGGCGCAGGGCGGGATGGGCCACGATGCCGCCCGCCAGCGCGCCTCCCGCGCCCACGAGCCAATCGAAGAAGCTGAAGGGGTGGTCGGGAACCATGAGCGACACCGCTCCGTCGGCGATGCCCAGCATGCACGTGATCAGGACGGCCGCTGCGCAGGCGGTGAGCAGTCCCATATGCTGCCACAGCGCGTTCGCCAGCAGGAAGCCGAGCACCGCGAACTCGACGAAGTACGCCACTGCCGAAGGCGCGCTCACGGCGGGCCCGAAGTACACGACCGCCGCCCATGCCGCGGCCAGCGCCCAGCGCCCGACCACGATGAAGCGCCGCCGCTTCGACATGCGCGGCTTCGCATCTCCGATATCTTGCATCCGATCGTCCATGCCCCCACCATACCACGCCCCCCGATCCGACCCCCGACACGGGCACCGTACCGTTGCCTGCGACGTTTCCCCGGACGTCGCAGGCCTGTCCGAACGGATGTTTCACGTGAAACATCGACATCGAAAGATGCATCATCGCCCGAAAAACACGCAAAACGGCCTTCTAGCGTGTTTTTCGGGCGATGATGCGACGCTGCGACCCTTCTGCAACGTGCCGCGCCGCCTCTCTCGGGGCGGCACGGGCGATTCGCTCGGATGACGCAAGCGGCTTACTTCTTCACGTTCATCGCCCTCATGGCGTTCAGGATGGCGATCACGGCAACGCCTACGTCGGCGAACACGGCCAGCCACATGTTGGCGATGCCCACGGCCGCCAAGACCAGCACGAGGAACTTGATGCCGAGGGCGAACACGATGTTCTGCCACACGATGCCCATGGTCTTGCGGGCGATGCCGATAGCGCGGGCGATGTTGGACGGCTTGTCGTCCATGAGCACCACGTCGGCCGCCTCGATGGCCGCGTCCGAGCCCATCGCGCCCATGGCGATGCCGATGTCGGCGCGCGTCAGCACGGGCGCGTCGTTGATGCCGTCGCCCACGAACGCGAGCTTGCCCTTGCCGGAGCCGTGCGCATGCGTCTCCTCCAGCAGCTTCTCCACTTCGGCGACCTTGTCCTGCGGCAGCAGCTGCGCGCGGAACTCGTCGATGCCCAGCTCCTTCGCCACGGCGGCCGCCACGTCGGCGCGGTCGCCCGTCAGCATGACGGTCTTCTTCACGCCCGCGGCCCGCAGCGCGGCGACGGCCTCGGCTGCGTCGGGCTTGACGACGTCGGCGATGACGATGTGCCCGATGTACTCGCCGTCAAGCGACACGTGCAGGATGGTGCCGGTCAGCTCGCACTCGTGGCAGCCCACGCCGCATTCGCTCATCAGCTTGTCGTTGCCCACCAGCACTACGTGCTCGTCGATCTTCGCGCGCACGCCGTGGCCGCTCTGCTCCTGCACGTCGTCGATGCGCTGCTGGTCGATGGGCCCCGAGTACGCCTGCTTCACCGACAGCGCGATGGGGTGGTTGGAATACGCTTCGGCGTGCGCGGCAATGGACAGCAGGCGGTCGGGGTCGATTCCCGCCTGCGGGTGGATGGCCACCACGTTGAACGAGCCGTCGGTGAGCGTGCCGGTCTTGTCGAACACGACGGTCTCGGTGCCGGCGAGCGTTTCCAGGTAGTTGCTGCCCTTCACGAGGATGCCCAGGCGCGAGGCGCCGCCGATGCCGCCGAAGAACGACAGCGGCACGCTGATGACGAGCGCGCACGGGCACGACACCACGAGGAAGATGAGCCCGCGCTGCACCCAGTCCGACCAGCCGCCGCCCAGCAGCAACGGCGGTACGACGGCCAAGAGCACCGCGATGCCCACCACGGCCGGGGTGTAGTAGCGCGCGAAGCGGGTGATGAAGTTCTCGGTCTTGGCCTTCTTCTCGGCCGCGTTCTCCACGAGCTCGAGGATGCGGCTGACGGTGGACTCGCCGAAGGGCTTGGTCACGCGCACGGTGATGAGGCCGGTCATGTTGACGCAGCCCGAGATGATCTCGTCGCCCTCGCGCACTTCGCGCGGCACCGACTCGCCGGTGAGGGCAGCGGTGTCCAGCTGGGACGTGCCGGACAGCACCACGCCGTCGAGCGGCACGCGTTCGCCGGCTTTCACGACGATCTCGTCGCCCACGGCCACCTCGTAGGGGTCCACCTGCACGAGCTGCCCGTCGCGCTCCACGTTGGCGAAGTCGGGCGCGATGTCCATCATGTCGGCGATGGATTTGCGGCTCTTGCCCACGGCGTAGCTTTGGAACAGCTCGCCTACCTGGTAGAACAGCATGACGGCCGCGCCTTCGGCCATGTGCGGGTCGCTGTCGGGGAACAGCACCAGCGCGAACGCGCCGATGGTGGCCACGCTCATGAGGAAGTTCTCGTCGAACACCTGGCCGTGGCCGATGTTCTTCGCCGCGCGCAGCAGCACGTCGTAGCCGGCGATGAGATAGGGGACGAGGAACAGCGCGAACTCCGCCCATAGCGCCGCCGTCTCGCTGCCGAGCCACGTCGACAGCGGAAGCAGCTCCGCCACGACGTACACGACGACGAACAGCGCGATGGCGAGGAGGATGCGGTTCCTCGTGCGTTTCTGTTTCTTGTTCATGATCTCCAACCTTGCAGTTCGGGGTTCGTCATCCTGAGCGGAGCGCGTCAGCGCGGAGTCGAAGGATCCCGCGCGGCGGTAGCTGGAAGTCTGCCGGCTGACACTGCGCGGGATCCTTCGAACACGTTGCGCTCGCTCAGGATGACATCGGCTTTCGCTCGTTATGGATGAGGGGATAGGATACGCGAAGCCGAAGTTAGCGCAGGATGACGCAGTCCGGTTCGAACTTCTTGCAGGCGTGCTGAGCTTCGTCCAGCACCGCTTCGAAGCGGTCGTCGTCGGCTTCCAACACCAGCTTCTGCGTCATGAAGCTGATAGAGGCGCTTTTCACGCCTTCGATGTTCTTGATGGCGTTCTCCATCTTCGCGGCGCAGTTTGCGCAGTCGAGATCCTGGAGTTTGAATGCCTTTCGCATGGCGGTGTCCTTTCGTTTCGGCGTTGTTGCGAGCGGGGGCGCGCGGTGCGGAGTCGAAGCATCCCGTGCCGCGGTCGATGCGGGGCTTATTCGCAGATATGGGTCATGCCCTGGGCGAGCATCGTGTACACGTGGTCGTCCGACAGCGAGTAGATGACGTTCTTGCCGTCGCGCTGGAACTTCACGAGACGGACCTGCTTGAGCGTGCGCAGCTGGTGCGAGACGGCGCTTTGCGTGGCGCCGATAAGCTCGGCGAGGTCGGCGACGCACAGCTCCTGGCCCATGAGCGCGTACAGCATCTTGATGCGCGTCGTGTCGCCGAACACCTTGAACAGGTCGGCGAGGTCGTACAGCAGCTCCTCGTCGGGCATGCACTCGGGGCTCGGCACGCCCGCATGCTCGGCGCTGCCGCACGAGCAGCCGTTGTCGTGCGCGTTCTGAGCGTCTTCGCTTCCGGGTGCCGCTTCGGTAATCTTGTCTGGCTTCATTCCGTCAACCTCTCAACATATGATCAACTGTTCATAAGTATACGGACAACAAGGTTCGTGTCAAGGGGCCGAAGGGGAAATTCCCGCTTGTTGTATTTCCAACGCAGCGCGCTGTCGAGCCATGCTATGCTCCCGGACGATAGCGAAGAGGACGACTTGTTTCGGGAGGAATCTATGCTGCGGAAGATCATCGAGATCGACGAAACGGCCTGCAACGGCTGCGGCCTGTGCGTCGCGGCGTGCCATGAGGGCGCCATCGGCCTGGTGGAGGGCAAGGCGCGCCTGCTGCGCGACGACTATTGCGACGGGTTGGGCGACTGTCTGCCCGCGTGCCCGACCGGCGCCATCTCGTTCGTGGAGCGCGAGGCGGCAGCCTACGACGAGGCTGCGGTCAAGGCTCGAACGGCGCAGGAGAATTCGGTCGCACGCCTGTCGGGCGGCTGTCCCGGATCGCTCTCGCGCTTCTTCGCGTCCGAAGATCCTGAGGCGAAGCCCGCCCGGCCTTCCGCTTCCGCCCCCGTCGCCGAACCGGTTTGCGAAGAAACGCCCTCCCAGCTTTCGCAGTGGCCGGTGGAGATCAAGCTCGCGCCCGTGCAGGCGCCGTATTTCGCGGGCGCGCACGTGCTGATCGCCGCAGACTGTACGGCGTTCGCCTACGCCGACTTCCATCGCGGCTTCATGCGCGGGCGCATCACTCTTATCGGCTGCCCCAAGCTCGACGGCGTCGACTACAGCCAGAAGCTCGAAGCCCTGTTCGCCTCCAACGACATCGCGTCGGTCACCGTGGCGCGCATGGAGGTGCCGTGCTGCGGCGGCCTGGAACATGCGGCGCGCGCCGCGCTCGAGCGCAGCGGCAAGAACGTGCCGTTCGAGGTGGCGGTGATCTCGACGAAGGGCGCGCTGCTGGAGCGCCGCTAGCGAGCGAAGCCGCGATTCGCCGGGGGACGCGGTCGGCCGAAGATCTTCCGCCGACGCAGCCCTCCGTACAGATGTTTCACGTGAAATATCTGTTCGGACAAGCTCCTTCGCCTTCGGCTGTAATGGTTTGCGGGTTGTCTTTCGTTGCGCGAGAGCGGTCGTTTGTTCGTCGAGGCTTGACCGCTTCGGAAGCGCGCGTTCACACTGGTCGCAAGGCTTTGCGCTTTTGCCGCGGCCGGGACGCATACCCTCGAACCAAAGGATCAAACATGGAGACCATCGAAGAATTGTTCCGGAAGGTGTTGGACGACGAAGACCTGAGGGCTTCGTTCGGGCAGGCGCTGGAGGGCGACCGCTTGGAGGTTTTCCTTCGGGAAAACGGCTGCGAGGCTGCTCCTTCCGAGGTGCGGGAGGCCTTGGAGGGCATGTTCAGGGAAGAGCTGGGCGACGAGCTTCTGGATGAAGTGAACGGCGGAATGGCCAAATATCGTCTGTATCTCCACGAACCCTTTCTTAAAACTACAAGTGCCGCGTCGCAGAAGATCAAGATCATCAAGGGTTAGCGGCTTTTCTTCTGCATCTCGCGGACGAAGTCGGCCGTTCGGCCGACTTCGCGGATCCTTCGCCACCGACGGCTTCCGCCCGCAATTTCGTACAAGCGGCTCGGTGCGGTTCGTGGTATCGTCTCCTGCTTGGACGAAAGGTTTTGGATGGAGACGATCGAATCTTGGAGCGCGCGCCCCGACGTGCGCGGCGCGCGGCTGGCCGACCCCGACATGGGCGCCGAGAACCGGCGCATCGCGCCGTTCGGGCCGTGCCCGGGCGTGGAGTTCGTCACGCTCGAGGGCATCGTGCAGCCGTTCCCGCTCCATTTCCACGATTTCTGGACCATCGGCCAGATGGTGGGAGGGCGGCGGCGCATGACGTGCCGTGGCGAGGTGCACGATCTGGGGCCCGAGGACTTCGTGCTGTTCGGCTCCGGCGAGGTGCACGGCTGCAAGCCTTTGGACGACGCGCCGCTCATGTACCGCAGCGTGGTCGTGCCCGTCGGCCTGTTCGCGCAGGCGTTCGCCGAATCGCACGGTATCGGCGCCGCGTCCCTGCCCGACGGCGGCCCCGCTTGCCGCTTCAAGTCCGTGGTGGTGCGCGACGCGGCCCTTTCGGCGTGCATGGACCGGCTGTACGCGTTCGCCCGGACCGATTCCGCGCATGACCCGCTCGAGGAGGAAGAAGCGCTTTGGGCCCTCCTCGCGCAGACGGCGCGGTATTGCGAGAGCGAGGCGGCCGAGCCCCCGGCGCCCGAGGCCCCCTCCGCGGCGAACGTGGCGCGGGCGCGGGCGTACCTCGAAGAACGGTTCGCCTCGTGCATCACTCTCGACGACCTCGCGTGCTGCGCGGGCGTGTCGCGCTACCACCTCATCCGCGTGTTCTCCGAGGAGACGGGCCTCACGCCGCATCGCTACCTGCAGGCGGTGCGCGCGAACCGTGCTCGCGACCTGCTGGCGGCGGGCGTCGATCCGGCCGAGGTCGCCGCGCGGTCTGGGTTCGCCGATCAGGCGCACATGGGGCGCGTGTACAAATCGTTCTACGGCATCACCCCCGGCAGCTACCGAACGGCGGCGCGCACGCGGGTGCGGGAAGGATAGCGAGATGGCGGTTCAAACAAGCGAGGCCATAGAGGGGGCGCCGGCGGATCAGCGCCGCCCCGCCGTGCGCGGGCATGCGCTGGCGTTGGTCACCGTGGTGGTGTGGGCGGTCACGTTCGTATCCACGAAGGTGCTGCTCGTGCACCTCGCACCCATCGAGATCCTGTTCTTCCGCTTCGTCATCGGGTTCGTCGCGCTCGCGCTCCTGCGCCCGCGCATCCTGCACGTCCGGGGCTTCAAGGAGGAGCGGTGGTTCATGCTGGCGGGCGCTACCGGCGTGACGGTGTACTACCTGCTGGAGAACATCGCGCTCACGTTCACCACGGCCTCCATCGTGGGCGTGGTGGTGGCCGCGGCGCCGCTGTTCACCGGCGTCGCGTCGGCTGTCGTGCTGAAAGAGCGCCTGCGCGCGCCGTTCTTCGTCGGCTTCGCGGTGGCCATGGCGGGCGTGTGCCTGGTCAGCTTCGCGGGCGGCGCGTCGGGCGGCCTTGTCGCAGAAGGCGGGCTGGGGCAGGCGGGGCTCATCGGCGTGGCGCTGGCCTTGGCGGCGGCGGGCACGTGGGCCGTGTACTCCATCGTGACGAAGAAGCTCTCGACGTTCGGCTACGACAGCATCCTCGTCACGCGCCGCACGTTCGCCTGGGGTCTCGCGTTCATGCTTCCCGCGCTGCCGCTTCTGGGCTTTTCGCCCGATTGGGGCTCGCTCGCCGCGCCCGAGATGTGGGGCAACCTCGTGTTCTTGGGGCTGGGCGCGAGCGCGCTGTGCTTCGTGACGTGGAACATGGCGGTGAAGGAGCTGGGGCCGGTGAAGACGAGCCTGTACATCTACCTCGTGCCGGCGCTCACCGTGCTGGCCTCGGCCGCCGTGCTGGGCGACCCGCTCACCCCGCCGGTCGTCGCCGGAGTCCTGCTTACTATAGCAGGGCTGTTCCTTTCCGAGCGCGGGAAGTAGCGCGCTACGAGGCGGCGCACGCGTCCGAAAGCAACGTCGGTGGCGAAAAAGCATCGGATTCGGAAGTTCGCAAGGGGTTCGAAGGCGCAGCGCAAGCTGCCTTTCCGCATAGTGCCCGATCGCAGAAGGGAAGCCGTGGGATTGCGCCCGTTCATCCCCGCGAAGCTCGCGGCTTTCTTCCGAATTCGATATGTTTTCTCCATTACACGTCTAACCGGCTGCACGGAGATGCTCGGGACTGGGCGGCTTCGAGCGAAGGGTTCCACCGAACATCGTTCGTCGAATGGAAAACACGCACGGATGTTTCACGTGAAACATCTACGCGTCGCGATGCCGAGGGATGTCGGCTCCGTCGCCGCTCCGGCGTCGTGGCCCTTGCGGCGTCGAAGCTTTCGCCGGCTCAACGCTCGGGACGCGCGGTCAGCCGCACGGCACCGCGGTCGAGCAGCGGCTCGTAGACGCCGCGCAGCCATAGGGCGGCCTCGCCCGGTTCCAGCGCGAGCGGCATGCGGTTGTGCACGGGAGCCACGGCGGCGTTCGGTTCGGTGGTGACGAGCGAGAATCGTCCGCGATCGTGCACGCCCGCCAGCAAGAGCGGCGCGCCGTCGGGCGCTGCGAAGGCGTACTGGCGCTTCACGGGGCGCCCGGTGCGCTCGCTCGGCACCGTCTCGGTCGCATGCGATTCGTAGAAGCCCCGAGCAGGCACCAGGCAGCGACGACGCGCGAAGGACTCGGCCCACATGCTGCCCTCGCTGCGCAGAGCCGTCTCGATGCGCGTGTTGAACACGGGTCCGTTCTTCCAAGGAACCTCGTATCCCCAGGCCATATGGGCTACCGCGAGGCCGCATCCGTCGCCCGCGGCCACGATGAGCGGCACGACCGACGAGGGAAGCGCCTCGGGGCGGTTCGCGCGGCCGATCGCGCCGGTTCCGCGGGCTTCTGCCGGCTCGTCCGATTCGCCGTCGAACAGCGAGAGCTGCACAGGCGCCTCTTCGCGTTTCGCTCGCTGCTCGGCGCGGTCCGGCTGCGCGGATTCGGGGAAGAAGAGGAAGTCCTCATAGGCCTCGATCGGGTCGAGCGAAGCCAGCTCGTCCGCGTGCGCGGCCAGGTCGCGCTCTATCTCCGCAGCGATGCGGGCGACTTCGTCGCAGTCGATCGGTATGAAACGGCGGCACATCCACGGCTCCTTCCTCGCGTTTCCGCTCGCATCCAGTGTAGCGGTTCGCACGACGATGCGGGGCTACCGTGCGGTGTCCTTCGCGTGACGGCCGCGTTCCGGCTCGGCTGCGCCGCTACCTTTCGCATTGGCTGCAGCGCGGGCGAGCCGCCTCCGCGACGTCGGCGGCGCGGCCCGCCGTAACGCGTGCCGTCGCTCCCGCCGTTCAAGCGCTCGCGGACGAAGGGGTTGACAATACCCTTAAGGGGTATATACTCGCGCTTGGATACCCTCATGGGGTATAGAAGGAAGGAATCATCATGACCGAGAATCACGCGCAAGCTGAAAACGCCGCCATCTCGTCGCGCCCCGCGTCGACGTGCTGCTGCCACCGTAAGGAGACGCCGCGCTCGGAAGAGCTGCAGGCCGACCTTCATCGTCGCTTGAACCGCGTGATCGGGCAGCTGGGCGGCGTGAAGACGATGATCGACGACAACCGCTACTGCGCCGACGTGCTCACGCAGCTGGCGGCCGCGGAAAGCGCGGTTCACAGCATTTCCGCCGTGGTGCTGCGCAACCACCTGGAAACGTGCGTGGTCGAACAGATCGAACGCGGCAACGTGGAGATCATCGACGAGGTCATGAACCTGTTGAAGAAGTTCTCGCGCTAACCCGCGCTGAAAGACAAGGCCGTTCGTCCGTTTGTCGCGGATGTTTCACGTGAAACATCCGTTCGCGCGAAGGGGAGGGCGGCTGCGAAGGAGTAAGAAGTGAAGCAAACGTTCGATGTCACCGGCATGACGTGCGCGGCGTGCTCCGCGCGCGTGGAGAAGGCGACGCGGGCCGTGCCCGGCGTGGCCGACGTTGCCGTGAACCTGCTGAAGAACAGCATGGACGTCGCCTTCGACGACGGCGCGGAACCGTCGGCCGTGACGGTCGCCGTCGAGGCCGCGGTCGACAAGGCGGGCTACGGCGCCGCCGCGCGCGTCCCGGCAGGCGCGAGCGGCGGCCGGCAGGGCGCGGGGAGCCGTGCGGCCCAGGCGCGCCCCGTGGCCGACGCGGCCGCCGAGGCCAAGCATGTTCGCATGCGCCTCATCGTGTCGGCCGTGTTCACGATCCCCTTGTTCTACCTGTCGATGGGACACATGTTCGGCTGGCCGCTGCCCGGGTTCTTCCTGGGGGACGAGAACGTGCTCACGTTCGCGTTCACGCAGTTCCTGCTGTTGCTGCCCGTCGTGTTCGTCAACTTCAAGTTCTTCCGCGTGGGCTTCAAGACGCTGTTCCACGGCGCGCCGAACATGGACTCGCTCATCGCGCTCGGCTCGACGGCGGCCACGGTGTACGGCATCTACGCCATCTACAAGATCGGCATCGCGCTGGGCGCGGGCGACCTGCACGCCGCGCACCTGGCGGCCATGGACCTGTACTTCGAGTCGGCGGCCATGATCCTCACGCTCATCACGCTGGGCAAGTACTTCGAGGCGCGCGCGAAGGGCAAGACCACCGGCGCCATCGCCAAGCTCGTGGACCTCGCGCCGAAGGAGGCCACGCGGCTTGTGGACGGCCGCGAGGAGCGCGTCGCGGTGGAGGCGGTGCGCGCGGGCGACGTGCTGGCGGTGCGCGCGGGCGAGGGCGTCCCCGTGGACGGCACCCTGCTCGAGGGCTCGGGGACGGTGGACGAGTCGGTGATCACGGGCGAGAGCGTGCCCGTGGACAAGCGCCCCGGCGATGCGGTGACCGGCGCCACCGTGAACCGCACCGGATGGTTCACCATGCGCGCCGACCGCGTGGGCGACGACACCACGCTGGCCGGCATCATCCGGCTCGTGGACGAGGCCACATCGACGAAGGCGCCCATCGAGAAGATCGCCGACAAGATATCGGGCGTGTTCGTGCCCGTGGTCATCGTCGTCGCCGTCGTCACGTTCGCCGTGTGGATGCTCGGTGGCTCGACGCTCGAGACGGCCATGTCGCACGCCATCAGCGTGCTCGTCATCTCGTGCCCGTGCGCGCTCGGCCTGGCAACGCCCACGGCCATCATGGTGGGCACCGGGCGTGGGGCGACCAACGGCATCCTCATCAAGTCGGCCGAGGCGCTGGAAACCGCCCACGACGTGAAGACCGTCGTGTTCGACAAGACGGGCACGGTGACCGAGGGCGCGCCGAGCGTCACCGACGTGGTCCCGGCCCCGGGCGTGGGCGAGGAGCGCCTGCTGGAGCTGGCGGTGTCCATCGAAGGCCGCTCCGAGCACCCGCTCGCCCGCGCCGTGTGCGACTACGCGCGCAGCCGTCATGCCTACCCGCTGCTCGTGGAGGACTTCAAGCAGGTGCCCGGCGAAGGGGTGGCGGCGCTCGTCGACGACCGCCCGTCATGCGCCGGCAACCTGCGCATGATGGAGGCCCGCAACGTCGCGGTGGGCGCGTTCGCCGAGGAGGCGCAGCGGCAGGCCGACATGGGCAAGACGCCGCTCTTCTTCGCGCAGGACGGCGAGCTCCTGGGCGTGATCGCCGTGGCCGACACGGTGAAGCCCTCGAGCGCCGCCGCCCTGGCCACGCTTTCGGCCATGGGCATCCGCACGGTGATGCTGACCGGCGACAACGAGCGCACCGCCGCCGCCATCCAACGCGAGGTGGGCGCCGACGAGGTCATCGCCGGCGTGCTGCCTGACGGCAAGGAACGCGAGATCCGCCGCCTGTCCGAGCAGGGCCGCGTGGCCATGGTGGGCGACGGCATCAACGATGCCCCGGCGCTCGCGCGCGCCGACGTCGGCATCGCCATCGGGGCCGGCACCGACGTGGCCATCGAGAGCGCCGACATCGTGCTCATGAAAAGCGACCTGCTCGACGTGCCCGCCTCCATCCAGCTGTCGCGCGCGACGCTGCGCAACATCAAGCAGAACCTGTTCTGGGCGCTCGTCTACAACGCGGTGTGCATCCCCGTGGCCGCCGGCGCCCTGTCGTTCATGGGCCTGAACCTCAACCCCATGATCGCCGCGGCCGCCATGAGCCTGAGCTCGGTGTGCGTCGTGTCGAACGCCCTGCGGCTGCGCGGCTGGAAGCCCAACCTCCCCTCGGCAGCGATGGACGCGCCCGCGTCCGCGCCCATCGATAGCACCGTACCCAGCGAACCCAACGAAAAGGAGACTGTCATGGAGAAGACCCTGAACGTCGAAGGCATGATGTGCCAGCACTGCGTCGCCCACGTGAAGAAGGCCCTCGAAGGCGTGGAGGGCGTCGAGGAGGCCGTCGTCGACCTTGACGCCGGCACCGCCACCGCGAAGCTGGCCCGGGACGTACCGGAGGAGACGCTGGCCGCCGCCGTGGTGGAGGCGGGCTACGAGGTGAAGTAGGAACGAGGAGGGCTGCCGCGGGCGGCCCTCCGTCGAAAGCCCTAGCAGCCGGCGATGATCTCCCGCAGGGCGGCCACGAGCTTCTCGTTGTCCTCGCGCGTGCGGACGGCCACGCAGAAGTAGCGGCTGTCTTCCAGCGCGGGGGTGCCCTCGAGCTTGCGGATCAGGAACCCGGCCAGCTGCAGGCGCTGCGCCAGCTCGTCGGTGTTCGCCACGCCGAGCGCCAGGTCGGGCCCGCCGTCGAACGTGCACATGACGTAGTTCGCCTCGGCGGGGAAGATGTCGATGCCGGGGATGAGGTTCAGCATGCACTGCAGCCAGGGAATCTCCGAATCGAGGAAGTCGCGCGTGCGCTCGAGGTGCTCCGTCTCCGAAAGCGCCAGCTCGCCGATGACCTCGGCGAACATCGGCACGCACGAGCTGTCGTAGAAGCGCGTGATCTGCGCGATGGTGTCGGGGTGCGCGATGCAGTAGCTGATGGGGATGCCCGGCATGGCGAAGGGCTCGCACAGCGAGCGCACCACCACGAGGTTGCGGTGCTCGTTCACGAGCGCCACCATGCTCTCGCCGCCCAGCGTGAGCTCGATGGAGCGCTCGTCCACGACCACCCAGGTGCAGGCGTCGAGGTAGGCGAGCAGCGTCGGCCTCGGCAGCAGGCGGCTCGTAGGGTAGCCCGGGTTCGCCAGCACGGCGGCGTCGAACACGATGCCGTGGCGCTCGGCCGCGGCCGGATCGGGCACGGTGAAGCCGGCGGGGCTGGCGATCTCAACCACGCGATGCCCGGCATTTCCTGCGGCCAGCGCGTACTCCACAGGGCCGGGAACGGCCACACCCACGGTGCAGGGCTGGTAGGTCTGGGCTACGGCGCGCACCATGTCGCCCACGGTGGAGCCCACGAGAAACGATTCCACGGACAATCCGAACTTGCGGGCCAGCACGCTGCGCAGGGCGTGAGCCTCGCGGTCGGGCGGGTAGTTCAGCTCGCCGGCGGCGAGCGCGGTCTCCATAGCGCGGATGAAAGAAGGGGGCGTGCCCAAGGGGTTCGCCGTGCCCGAGAAGTCGATCCAGTTCATCTCCGAGCGCATCTCGTAGGGAGGAGACAGCAGCTGCTCGGGCAGCGCGGTCACGCAGGCTCGTACGCTGGGAAGCGCGTCGGTGTCTCGCTGCGTCATCGTCATGTCTCTCCCTCCCCGCATGTTACCTCGTGGCTCGAGGCAAGGAATGAATATCCTAGCACAAGTTCATTACGCCCGGACAGGGCATGGTAGACTTATTCGCGCAATGCGATCCTATTCACCACAGACCGATCCCGAACGGCCCGCCAGCGGCGGCGGCTACGCCATGCCGCTCGAGCCGTGGGAGGGCCCGGCCATCCTGCTCGTGGACCTCGACGCGTTCTTCGCCTCGGTCGAGCAGCTGGACCATCCCGCCTGGCGCGGCAAGCCCGTCATCGTGGGCGGCGACGCCGACAAGCACGGCGTGGTGTCCACGGCGTCCTACGAGGCGCGCCCGTACGGCGTGCGAAGCGCCATGCCCTCTTCCACGGCGAAGCGCCTGTGCCCTCACGCCATCTGGACGCACGGCCGCTTCGACCGCTACCGCGAGATGTCGAACGCCATCATGGACATACTGCGCGCCGAAACGCCGCACGTGCAGCAGGTCAGCATCGACGAGGCGTTCATGGACGTGTCTCCCACGTCGGTGAACCGAGAGCATCCCGTGCGCGTCGCGCAGCGTATCCAGCAGCGCGTCGAGGAGCTGGGCGTCACGTGCTCCATCGGGGTGGGCACGTCGAAGACCGTCGCGAAGATAGCCTCGGACATGGACAAGCCGCGCGGGCTGACCGTGGTGTACCCCGGAGGCGAGCGGGATTTCCTCGCGCCCCTGCCCGTGCGCACGATGAGCGGCATCGGAGCCGCAGCCGAGGAGAAGCTGCACTCCCGCGGCATACGCACCCTCGGCCAGCTGGCCGATGCGGACGAAGGAATGCTGCTGCGCGCGTTCGGCAAGAACGGCCGCGTCATGCACGTGCGGGCGAACGGGGGCGACGACGCGCCCGTGGAGCAGGACGACACGGTGAAATCGGTGTCGAACGAGATGACGTTCGCGGTGGACCTCACCACGCGCGAAGACGTCGAGGGCGCCATCGCCACCATCGCCGCGAAGGTGGGGCGCCGCCTGCGACGCAAGGGGCTGCGCGGCCGCACCCTGGGCCTGCGCATGCGCTACGACGACCGCAGCGTGCGCTCGGTGCAGCGTCAGCTGCCGGCGCCCAGCGACGACGAGCTTTCCTACACGCCGCTTCTGTACCGCATGGCCGACGAGCTGTGGCGCCCCGGCATGCCCGTGCGCCTCATCGGCGTGGCGATGACCGGGTTCGGCGGAGGCGAAAGCGTGCAGGACAGCCTGTTCGACATCGCCGAGGCTGCTCCCAGCGATGACGATGTGGACCCCGTCATCAAAGACGAGGCGAAGCGGCGCGGACTCATCGAGGCAACCGACCTCGTCAAGGACAAGTTCGGCGAATCCGCGGTCCGCTTCGGCCGCGAGCTGCGAGGCGAGGGCAACACCACCGGCTCCGCCAGCAAGAACCCGGCCGACTACAAGTAGACATTATCAAAGCGAAGCCGGACGCAAGCGATATGCAGCCGCGAACCCTTCGAGAAAGCCAGCCTGAGGAGGTCGGGGCGGGCATGCCGCGCGCAGTTCCGCACGAGCCGAAGCGTCCTGTGAACGCTTCGAGCGAGCTCAGGACTGTTTGAGCACGGCATGTCTGCCCCGACCCCCCCAACAGGTTGAAAAATCGACAATGGACGCCAGGCTATCGCTTGTCGGCCAGGAAGAACAGCGCCATGGTGCCAGGTCCCGAATGGGCGCCGATGACGGGGTCGACGTAGTTGATGACGACCTCCTTCACGCCGAAGCGCTCCTTCACCTCTTGGGCCACGTACTCGGCGTCCTCGAGGCAGTCGCCGTGCGTGATGAACACCATCTGCTGGTCGATGGGGGCGATGGCCGTCTTCTCCATGTGGTCCACCAGGGCGTGCAACGACTTCTTGCGTCCGCGCACCTTCTCCAGGGGGATGAGGCGCCCCTCGTCGTCCACGTGCATGACCGGCTTGATGTTGAGCATGGTGCCCGCCCACGCCGCGGTCTTCGACACGCGCCCGCCGCGGAACAGGAACATGAGGTCGTCCACGGTGAACCAGTGCGCCAGGTTCAACTTGTGCTGCTCTACCCAGTCGCGCACCTCGTCGATGGAGGCGCCGCCTCGGGCGCGCTGCACGGCGTGCCACACGAGCAGGCCTTCGCCGCCCGAGGCGGCCAGCGTGTCCACGGAGCGCAGCTTCCGCTCGGGGAACTCCGCGGCCAGCTGCTTCACCAGGAGCTCGACGGCCTCGTAGGTACCCGACAGCCCGCTGGAGAAGCCCAGGTACAGCACGTCGCGTCCCTGTTCCAGCAGCCCGCGCATGAGCGCCTCGGAGTCGGCCAGGTTCGGCAGCGACGTGGTGATCACCTTGCCGTCGCGCATCATCGTGTAGAACTGCTTGAGGTCGGTGTGCTGCCCCTTGAGATAGCTTTGATACTGCTCGCCGTCCACCATGAAGGTGAGGGGCAGGATATGCAGACCGAATTCGTCGATCATGTCCTCGACGAGGTTGCAGCTGGAATCGGTGACGATCTCGAAGTTCATCGGCATACGACGCGTCCTTCCTTGAAACTGCAGCGGTCGGAAAAACCCGAGCTTCCCGCTGTGAATATGCGATCGTTAAAAGTATACCGTTTAGCGTCGCGCTCCTGTGTCGCAATTTTGAAAAGTGCGGGCAGGCTCGCCGGAAACGGCGTTCGTTCCACTATACTATAGCGGTTTATGGCGACAGAAGCGCACATGCTTTGAGGAAAGGTACGGCACCCGTGGCGAACACGTACAAAGAAACGATGAACCTGCCGAAGACCGACTTCGCGATGCGGGCGAACCTGCCCGAGAGCGAGCCGAAGCGTCTGGCCAAGTGGGAAGAAGAGCATATCTACGAGCAGGTTCTCGAGAAGAACAAGGACGGCAAGCCCTTCATCCTGCACGACGGCCCTCCGTACGCCAACGGCCCCATCCATATCGGCCATGCCTTCAACAAGATCCTCAAGGACTTCGTGAACAAGTCCCATGCGCAGCGCGGGTTCTTCACGCCCTACGTGCCCGGCTGGGATTGCCACGGCCAGCCCATCGAGCATATGGTGGAGAAGACCCTCGGCCCCGACAAAATGGCCAAGATCGACCAGCCCACGCTGCGCCGCCTCTGCCGCGAATGGGCTGAGAAATACGTCGACGTGCAGCGCGAGGGCTTCAAGCGCCTCGGCGTGAACGCCGATTGGGAGCATCCGTACCTCACGTTCACGCCGAACTACGAGGCGGGCAACGTCGAGGTGTTCAAGCGGATGTACCTCGACGGCTCGGTGTACCGCGGCCGCAAACCCATCCACTGGTGCAAGCGCTGCCACACGGCGCTTGCCGAGGCCGAGATCGAGTACTCCGACGAGACGTCGCCGTCCATCTTCGTGAAGTTCAAGATGGATATCATGCCCGGCATGTTCGAGACTGCAGGCGCTGCGGGCGACGCCTACGTGCTCATCTGGACCACCACGCCCTGGACGCTTCCGGCGAACACGGCCGTGTCGCTGGCGCCCGACGCCGACTACGTGATGGTCCAGGCGGACGGCTCCAACATGATCATGGCGCGCGAGCTGGTGGAACAGGTGGCCGAGATCGCGGGCTGGGAATCCTACGACCTCGTGCGCGGCGAGGACGGCGAGCCCGTCGCGCTCAAGGGCCGCGAATTCACCGGCCTCACCTACACGTGCCCCGTCCGCCAGGACCTCAAGGGCACCATCATCTACGGCGACCACGTCACGCTGGACTCCGGCACGGGCGCGGTGCACACGGCTCCCGGCCATGGTCAGGACGACTACCTCGTGGCGCTGGAGTTCGACGTGCCGCTGCTCATGCCGGTGGACGACAACGGCGTTCTCACCGACGAGGCGGGCCCTTTCGCGGGCCTCGACGTTGACGAGGCGAACCCGGTCATCATCGAATGGCTGCGCGAACGCGGCACGCTGGTGGCCCAAAAGGAGATCCTGCACAGCTACCCGCACTGCTGGCGCTGCCACGAGCCGGTCATCTTCCGCGCCACCGACCAGTGGTTCGTGTCCATGGACAAGAACAGCCTGCGCGAGAACGCGCTCAAGGCCATCGAGAACGACGTCGAGTGGATTCCCGCGTGGGCTTCGAACCGTATCGGATCCATGGTGGCCGACCGTCCCGACTGGTGCATCTCGCGCCAGCGTTCGTGGGGCGTGCCCATCCCCGTGTTCAAATGCGCGAAGTGCGGCTCCACCGTGGCGAACGAGCAGACGTTCGACGCGGTGATCGACCTGTTCTACCGCGAGGGCGCCGACGCGTGGTTCACGCGCGAGCCGTCCGAGTACCTGCCGCGCGGCGTGAAATGCGAGACGTGCGGCTGCACCGAGCTGACCCCCGAGAAGGACATCCTCGACGTGTGGTGGGAGAGCGGCGTGTCGCACACCAGCGTGTTGAAGCATCGCGAGGCCGAGGGCCTGCGCTTCCCGGCCGACATGTACCTGGAAGGCTCCGACCAGCACCGCGGCTGGTTCCAGTCGTCGCTGCTCACTAGCATGGGCGCGTACGGCGTGCCGCCGTACAAGGCCGTCATGCACTGCGGCTTCACCGTGGACGGCGAAGGCCGCAAGATGTCGAAATCGCTGGGCAACGGCGTGGATCCGGCCGAGGTCATGGCGAAGAGCGGCGCCGACGTGCTGCGCCTGTGGGTGGCCAGCGTCGATTACTCGCAGGACGTGAGCATCTCCGACGAGATCCTCCAGCGCACCTCCGAGGCGTACCGCCGCATCCGCAACACGTTCCGCTTCCTGCTGGGCAGCCTGGATGACTTCGACGATCAGAAGGACGCCGTGTCCGATTGGAACGCGCTCGAGCCCCTCGACCAGTGGGCCATGGTGCGCACGAAGCACCTGCTGGACGACGTGAGCGCCGCCTACGACGCGTACAAGTTCCACTACGTGTACCGCGCCGTGTATGACTACATTGTGAACGACCTGTCGGCCGTGTACATGGACGCGACGAAGGACCGCCTGTACTCCGAGGCGCCTGACTCGCCGCGCCGCCGCGCCGTGCAGACGGTGCTGATGAACATCCTCGAGGTGCTCGTGCGCGTGCTGGCGCCGGTGCTCTCGTTCACCACCGACGAGGTGTGGGAGCACTACCCCCAGGCCATGCGCGAGCGCGCAGGCCGCCCGACGAACGTGCAGCTGGCCGGTTGGCCCAAGGCGTCCGACTTCGCGCCCGCCATCCCCGCGGACGGGGAGCGCGTGTCCGAGGACTTCGGCGTGATCATGGGCGTGCGCGAAGTCGTGACCAAGGCGCTCGAGGACGCGCGCGGTCAGAAGGTCGTGAACAAGAGCCAGGAGGCGGCCGTCGTCGTGACCGCGCCCCGCGCCGTGCTCGACGCGGTGGAGCGCTATGACGCGGCGGTGTTCGAGGAGCTGTTCATCGTGGCGTCCGTGTCGTTCGCCGAAGGCGAGGAGCTGGCGGCGACGGTTTCGAAGACCGAGGCCGAGAAATGCCCGCGCTGCTGGAACCACCGTGCGCTCGGCGGCAACGCGAACCACGGATCCGTCTGCGAGCGCTGCGGCGATGCGCTCGACGCCATCGGCTTCGCGGAAGGGGAATAGGTTCTTGGATACGGAATCGCCCGACAAGCAGCCCTCCTCGCGTCGTCCCGAACGACCGGAGCGGGTCGATGGAATCGATGCGGCCTCGTCCGAAAGCGTTCCGACCCTTTCGGACGAGCGAGGCGATTCGAAGGAAGCCGCCTTTTCGGAGGAAGAAGCCCGGCAATTGAAGGCCGATCGCTCGCGTCACACGCTTGTGTTCGGCATCGTCGTGCTTGCATGGCTCGCTCTCGACACCCTCACGAAGAACTACTTCAACGGCTCGTATTCCATGGGGGAGGTGATCACGGGGCCGTTGCTCGGCCTCGTGCGGTTCCACCTCGTTCACAACACGGGTGCGGCTTGGGGCATGTTCGGCGACTCCACGTTCCTTCTGGGCGTTATGTCGCTGATCGTATGCGTGCTGCTCACGGTGTATCTGTTCTTCCTGGCGTATCGTCCCAACATCGTGCAGGTGGTGGGCGCGGCGCTCGTGGTGGCGGGCGGCCTCGGCAACGCGTTCGATCGCTTCGCGTTAGGCTACGTCGTGGACTTCATCGAGCCGGTGTTCATCGACTTCCCCGTGTTCAACGTGGCTGATATTGGCGTGACATGCGGATTCGTGCTATTCCTTGTCGGCGTTATCGTCAGCTGGCGCCACGAGGATCGCCTATCCGCAGAGCTTGCCGCGTCCGACGGCGAAGGCGAAGGAACCGACGCGCGATGAGCCGCATGTTGAGCTACGTCGCAGCACCCGACGACGCGGGTCAGCGCCTCGATGCGCTTTTGGCCGCGCGCGGTCTGTATCCCAGCCGTAGCGCGGCTGCGCGCGCGGTGGACGACGGCCTCGTGTTCGTGAACGGCGCGGAGGTTGCGAAGAAGCATCCCGTGGCGCCGGGCGACACGATCGTGTACCAGGTTGAGGAGCCGGTAGAGCCCGGCCCTTTGCGCGGCCAACCCATCGATCTGGACATACGCTTCGAGGACGAAGACCTCATCGTGCTGTCGAAGCAGGTGGGGCTCGTGTGCCATCCGTCGGTCGACCATGACGACGGCACGCTGGTGAACGCCCTCATCTACCACTGCGGCGCCGAGAACCTGTGCAACGTGCAGGGCGAGGACGACCGTCTGGGCATCGTGCACCGCCTCGACCGCGACACGAGCGGCCTCATGCTGGCGGCGAAGAACGACGAGACGGGCTATGCCCTCATGTCGGACATCCGCGATCGCGCGGTCGACCGACGTTACCTGGCGCTCGTGCACGGCGTGATCGCCCACGACACCGGTATGATCGACGCTCCCATCGCGCGCGCCGAGAAGGAGCGCACGCGCATGGCCGTCCGCGACACGCCGTCGGCTCGCGAGGCCATCACGACGTTTCGGGTGCTCGAGCGCTTCGAGCACGGGGCGCGCGACGACGGCTACACGCTCATCGACTGCAAGCTGTTCACAGGGCGCACCCATCAGATACGCGTGCATCTGGAGTACGCGAAGCACCCTCTTGTGGGCGACCCGGCGTACACGTCGGGCGCGCCGAGCGCGCCTGCGGCCGACCTCGGCCTCGACCGCCAGTTCCTGCACTCGTTCCAGCTGTCGTTCCAGCATCCCGTCACGGGGGAGGGCCTGCGCTTCGCGGACAACCTGCCCGTCGACCTGCAGGAAGCGCTCGACGACCTCGCCTCCCGCAGCACGGGCCGCACGACGGCGGGGGAGGAAGTGCGAGCGTTGCTGGAAGACGCCCCGAGGCCGCGGCTGTAGCCTATCCCTTCCCGTACACGCTCATGTTCTGCATGCGGGATTGCAAGTAGCTGTCGGGGAAGTGCTCGTCGAAGAACCGCTGTTCCCACGTGGTGGCGGGCACGCCCGCGGCGCGCTGCCCCTCGCGGTCGAGCGCGAGCAGGGTGACGGCGATGTTCAGCGCCATGAACAGGCTGAGCGCCGCGGTGACCAGGCGTGCGAGCATGCTCCTGGCATCCACGTGCGAGAACACCCGCTTGATGAACGGCAGGATCGTGCGCACCCACACGAGGCCCAGAAGCCCCCACATCACGCCGAACGCGAAGTTCGTGCGGCCGTTGATGCTGCCGAACGTGCCGGTATAGTCCCAGGCGATGGCGCCCCACAGCACCTCCATGAGCCAGCTCGTCGCGTACTCCATCACCGAGCCCAGCAGCATGGCTATGAGGAAGATGATGAGGTTGTGCGAGTGGTAGAAGCGGTTGAGCGACACCGTGAGCACCACCGCACCCACGCCGTATATGGGCGAGAACGGGCCCCACACGAGGCCGGCGCGGCTTTCGTAGCCGCCGTACACGATGGCGTGGAACACCGTCTCCACTACGAGGCCGAACACGCTGCCTGCGACGAACAGCCAGAACAGCGTGAAGTAGTCGATCTTGAGGTATCCCTGGTTCGGACGGACCTGCTCGCGCGCCTCTTTGCCGATCTCGCGGAGGATGCCCGGATGCGGTTCGGGGCTTTCGCAGGGGGAGGAGCCGGCTTCGGGTTCCCGATCGGACGTTTCGGCCTGTCGCGACGTCGATTCCACAGCCGATTTTTTCGGTTCTTTCTCCATTCACCTGCCCTGTCGATAGTCAATGGGCTAAACTATAACAGATTTTCCAGGGCGGAATTCAACCGTTTCGTCATGTCTACTCCGCGGGAAGGTGATGAACATCGTGCCAGAGGGGAAGCGCTCGGGGGTGCTCCTAGTGAACACCGGCACGCCTGCCGTGCCCAAGCCCCGCGCCGTGCGGAAATATCTCGCCAAGTTCTTGATGGACAAGCGTATCGCGCCGATGAACCGGGCAGGATGGTGGTTCGTCCTTCATCTGTTCATCCTCCCGAAGCGGGGACGCGCGTCTGCCGAGAAATACCAGAAGATCTGGACCGACGAAGGATCGCCGTTCACCATCGCCCATCAGAAGCTGGAGGCCGGCCTGGGGGCCGCGTTCGAGGACGAGGGGCTGGACGTTGCGGTGCGCTGCGCCATGAGCTACAGCGACCCGTCGGTGCTCGATTGCGTGCGCGAGCTCAAGGGCGCGGGCTGCACGCGTCTCATCGTGCTTCCGCTGTACCCGCAAAGCGCCTACTCGACCACCGGCTCGGTGTCCGACAGCGTGGAGCGCGCGCTCAAGAAGGCGCGTTGGGACGTGCCGTGCGACTTCGTCGACAACTACCACGACGACCCCACCTACATCCGCGCCATCGCTGCGTCCATCGAGCATGCCGGTTTCAAGGTGGACTCTGACGATAAAGTGCTGTTCTCGTACCATTCCATCCCGCTCGTGGACATCGAGGCGGGGGACACCTACGAGCTGCAGACGGGCGCCACCAGCTTGCAGGTGGCCAGCGAGCTGGGCATCGACCGCAACCGCTGGACCATCGGCTACCAGTGCCGTTTCGACAAGGGCCGCGAATGGCTCTCCCCGTACACGCGCGACGTGCTGACGCGCTGGGCGGAAACCGGGGTGGGACGCGTGTTCTTCATCTGCCCGAACTTCGCCGTCGATTGTTTGGAGACGCTCTACGACATCGACCACGAGCTCAAGCCGTTTTATTTCGACCAGATCAAGCAGGCGGGTCGCACGCCCGGTGAGGAAAGCTTCACGTACGTGCCCTGCCTCGACCGCAGCCGCGCGCACCTTCGAGTGCTTTCCGACGTGCTGCGCCCGCATATAGAGGAGGGCTCTCATGACTAATGTGAACGAAGGCGCGGCAAACCCCGCGCAGAAGACCGTGCTTTTGGGCGTGACGGGGTGCATCGCCGCCTACAAATCGTGCGAGATCGTGCGGGGCCTGCAGAAAGCGGGCGTGCGCGTGAAGGTGGTCATGACCGAGCATGCCACCGAGTTCGTGGGACCCACGACGTTCCGTGCGCTTACGCACGAGACGGTGGCCGTGGGCCTGTTCGACGACCCGTCCGACCCCATCCACCACGTGTCGCTCGCGCAGGAGGCCGACGTGTTCCTCATCGCGCCGTGCACCGCGAACGTCATCGCGAAGATCGCGAACGGCATCGCCGACGATCTCTTGACCACCACGGCGCTGGCCACCACCGCGCCGCTCGTCATCGCGCCGGCCATGAACGTGAACATGTACGAGAACGGCGCCACGCGCTACAACATAGGCAAGCTGCATATCCGCGGCGCGCGCTTCATCGACGCAGGCGACGGCTACCTGGCGTGCGGCGACATCGGCAAGGGCCGGTTGGCCGAGGTGGACGACATCGTGTCGGCAACGCTGGACGAGCTGGGCGTGAAGCGCGACCTGGCCGGGCGCAGTGTCATGATCACCGCGGGCCCCACGGTTGAGCCCATCGACCCGGTTCGCTACATCTCGAACCACTCCTCCGGCAAGACCGGCTACGCCCTCGCGCGCGCGGCGGCCCTGCGCGGCGCCGACGTGACGCTAATCTCGGGCCCCGTGTCGCTGGCGGCGCCGCAGGGCGTGCACATGGTGCACGTGAAGACGGCGCGCGACATGTTCGCGGCGGCCGAGGACGCTTTCGAAGACGCCGACATCGCCATCTTCGCGGCAGCGGTGGCGGACATGCGTCCGCGCGAGGCGGCCGGGCATAAGCTGAAGAAGGGCATCGCCGACGCCGAGCTGGGCACCATCGACCTCGTCGAGAACCCGGACATCCTGGCCACGCTGGGCGAGCGCAAGGAGCAGCAGGTGGTGGTGGGCTTCGCCGCCGAGACGAACGACGTGGTGGCGAACGCCGAGAAGAAGCTCGTATCCAAGCACGCCGATCTGGTGGTCGCTAACGAAGTGGGAGGCGGTCGCGCGTTCGGTGCCGACGACAACGTGGTATGGTTCGTGGACGATCAGGACGTCGAGGAGCTTCCCCGCATGTCCAAGACCCGTCTCGCCGACGAGATTCTCAACAAGGCCATGCAGTTCCTGGCGTAGCGAAGTGCGATGGACGGGGCTGAACGCCTTCGGCTTTCCCCGGGCTTGAAGAAGATATAAATTTCTTCTTGCAAAGCCGGCAGGTTACCGTTAAGATAGTCAACGCTGTTTGGGAAGCTCGCAAGAGCAACCGGGCGAGCACAACGGGTTGTGGCGCAGTTTGGTAGCGCACTTGACTGGGGGTCAAGGGGTCGCAGGTTCAAATCCTGTCAACCCGACCAGCAACTTAGAGCAGGTCATCGGAGAAACCGGTGGCCTGCTTTTTTATGCTCAGCGGCGTGAACGCATCCCATCGGAAGCGTTGACGCTTCCGATGGGATGCGTGGCGACTTGTGGTCATCGTGTGACGAACGCTGAGAAGGCCGGATAGCAATCGGTGAACGGTAGGCGCGATAATCCTGCATGAAACGCACCTTACGATTCTGTTTTCTGCATGGTGCGCGCAGGGGGTTCCAAAATTGGCGGCGAGCGGTCTGATGCGTGCGTTACCGTTGGTTGGAAATCTTCGCGTAAACGTTTTGTGCATCTGCACAAAACGTTATACTACAGCCCTCCGAATACGGAGCGCTCCTTAAGGAGCGTACAGCGAAGCCCCCAAAAGGAGGATACGATCAATGGCTGATAACGTAGTATTGGCTCGTAACACGGACGAGGCCCCTCAGAACGACCGTTTTGCGCAGACCGTGGCGTTCTCGCACTACAACAACATCTCGGCTCAGCTCCCCATCGACCCGGAGACCGGCGCCATCGTCGAGGGCGGCATCTTCGAGCAGGCCGAGCAGTGCTTCGAGAACCTCGAGGCCATCGTCGAGAGCATCGACCACTCGCTGAACGACGTCGCGAGGATCACCGTCTTCGTGCGCGACATCCGCGACATGGACGTGGTCGACGAGGTGTACCGCGCCTTCTTCACCACGTATCTTCCTGCCCGCACGGTTATGGCTGTTGCGGCGCTGCCCATGGACGCGCTCGTGCAGGTGGAGGCGCTCATCACCAACGGTGAGGGCACCATCCCGAACGAGCCCCAGGCCGGCGACCTCGTCAAGTACGTGAACAACACGCACAACGCTCCTTACGACGCCCTGTCCACGCAGACCGTGGCGTTCTCGCACTACAACAACATCTCGGCTCAGCTCCCCATCGACCCCGTGTCGAACCAGATCGTGGTCGGCGGCGTCGCCGAGCAGGCCGCTCAGTGCCTCAAGAACATCAAGGCTGTCCTCACGAGCATCGACGTCCCGTTCGATGACATCGTGAAGGTCACCGTCTTCCTGAAGAACCTCTCCGACATCGATGCCGTGAACGAAGTGTACACGCGCTTCTTCCCCGATTCGGGCATCGCCCGCGCCGTGGCCTACATGCCGGCCCGCACCGTGGTCGAGGTTGCCGAGCTGCCGATGCACGCGCTCGTGCAGATCGAGGCCGTCGTGTCGCACGGCGACGGCACCCCGCCGCAGGAAGTGGAGGCCCGTCACGGCCTGATCATCGAGGCCAACGACACGGACGCTGCTCCGGTGAGCCCGCTGTCCTCGCAGAGCGTCGCGTTCTCGCACTACAACAACATCTCGGCGCAGCTGGGCGTCGACGCCGCGTCGGGCAAGCTCGTCGCTGGCGGCGTTGCCGAGCAGGCCGAGCAGGCATGCAAGAACATCAAGGCCATCATCGAGAACGTCGGCCACGTGATGGAAGACGCCGTCAAGGTGAACGTCTACCTGAAGAACATCGACGACCTCGCTGCCGTCGAGGACGTGTGCGCCCGCTACTTCACCGGCACCCCTGCGTTCCGCGCCGTCGGCACCGCTGCGCTGCCCATGGACGCGCTCGTGCAGATCGACGCCATCTTCGGCAACGCCGAGGGCACCCCGCCGATCAAGTAGCTCGCCTGAGCATCGGATGAACGAAAAGGCTGGAGATCGATCTCCAGCCTTTTTTTGCGTCGAGAATACATGCTTCCGTCGGCGCAGTCCTCGTGGCCGCGACCTTGCCCTTGCCTGGACATCATCATCGCTCCGAAAACACGCCTCGTGCGCTGAGGCGTGTTTTCGGAGCGATGATGATGTCCGTCGGCGTCACGCCGCTCACGGGGCGGCATCCAACCGACTACAGGCTGCATACGGCTTTCTGGTCAGGCTGTTCTAAGCGCAACGCTCGTCTATCCTCGTCAGCATCACCTATGAGCTTCGAGGAAAGGAACTGCTATGAGCATCATCGTATGGATCATCATCGGCGGCTTGGCCGGTTGGATCGCGAACATGATCATGAAGACGGACGGCAGCCTCGTCAAGAACATCGTGACGGGCATCGTCGGTGCGCTGATCGGCGGTTTCGTCATGAGCTTCTTCGGCGCCGCGGGATTCACCGGGTTCAACCTCTGGTCGTTCTTGGTGGCGTTGATAGGCTCGATCATTCTCATCGCCGTCATCAACCTGCTGACCGGCAAGCGCGCCTAGCGACGTTGTGCGCACGAGCCGAAAGCGGGGCGGCGGTCCTCTTTCGGGACGAAGCGGCCGGGATCGAACGTTCCCGGCCGCTTCGCGTTTTTCACGGCATCGGGATTTCAACGCCTCCGACCGTGACGGACTTCACCTGGTCGAGGTCGAGGATCTTGTCGAACATAAGGTCCGCGCGGCGTTTGGTGGCTCCTCCATCGTTCATGGCGCCGACAGACGGTACGTCGATAGACGAGCCGTTTCGCAGATTCACCGTTATGGGAACGTCGATGCCTGCGGAGCCTCTGCGCTTTCCCGTTTCTTCATCTTTCGTCAGGAGTGGCTCGTCTGCTGTGTATTCGACCACGATGGCGATGGGGGAGAGGACTACGGAGTCGATTGCGACGTCGATGCCGTCGAGCTTCGTCCTTTGCCCGGCGCTCAGTTCAATCGATGCGTCCTCGTAGTTGAGCGGGAAGCTCATGTCCCAAGATCCTTCGATGACCGTCTGGAGGGACGGGAGAGTGGTTTTGCCGTCTGCCGTCATTTCTCCCGTCGCCAAATCTCCTAGTTCGACGTGCATGATCTTGCCTATGAACGAGTCGCCTCCTATGAACGAAGTCATCTTCACGATGCATTGCACGGAGTTGTCGGAAGGATCGGCGTCGTAGAAGCAGTATTCCGGGCCTACTTTGGTGTTTCCCACTCTGAACAGCTGTGCACCAGTGAAGACCGTCGTAAACGACTTGTCCAAAATCGTATCGACGCCCTCGATCGGCATGCCGTCGGTTCGGGCGATACTGAACACCGCAACGCAGTGTTCGTTGTCGCCGATCACCGCATCTGCTGTGATCGCAACACCGTTCGAAACGGCACTTGCGCCGATTGGGCGGCCGATCTTGTCGATCACCTCCGTCTGCGACGGTGCGCCCCCAAACAGATCCTCGGCGAAGTCTTCCAAGCTCACGAACGCTCCTGCAAGATACGCCGTGCAGCCTACTGCCAGGGCCAGCACGGCTGCGGCTGCGGCTATCACAAGGGCGCGCGAGCGCCGTGTCGGACGGGGAAGGGGCTCTACGACGGCGGCAACTTCGATGCGCTGCACCATGCGTCGCTTGGCCTCGGGCGAGAACCGCAGCTCGTCGAGGGCTTCCTTGTATTCATCGATCATCGTCCGCTCCTTCCAACAGGGCGCGCAGCTTCTTGCGTCCGCGGCTCAGGCGGGCCGCCACGGCGTCCTCGGTGCCGCCCGTCATGTCCGCGATCTCGCGCGCGGTGTAGCCCTCGTAGTAGTGCAGGTACAGGGCCTCCCGAAACGGCTGCGACAGCTCCATCACCGCTTCGAGTACGGCGCTGTCGGGAACCTCGGGCGCGGCCGCCTCCGCGACGGCGTCGAGCGCCACCGACGTGCGGCGTCGCGCGCTGCGCAACACGTCCTTGCAGGCGTTCGCCGTCGCGCGCACGATCCAGGCGCGCTCGTGCTCGGCGCTCTCGAAGGCGCGATCGGTCTGCAGCAGCTTGATCAGCACGTTCTGGCAGACGTCTTCGGCGTCGTGCGTGGATTTGAGATACGTGTAGCCAAGTCGCAGGATGAGGTCGGCGTACGTCTGCACGAGCCGCTGCGCCTCGGTATCGGGTTGTCGTTTGCGCATAGAGTCCGTTCCTGTCGTTCTTCGGGCAACGCCGTTTCACCTGCAATACGAACGAGCAGGGCGAATCCTGACAGCGCGGGCGAATCTTCTAGGAGAATTCCCAAAAATCCTGGATAAGCTCCTTGCGGTTAGCCCGCTCGGCCTTCTGGAGGATATGGTGTATGTGCACCTTGACGGTGCTCGGCGCAAGATGCATGGATGTGGCGATGTTCTGGTTGTCCTTGCCCAGCAGCACGAGTCGCAGCACCTCGGCCTCGCGCTTCGACAACTGTCGCGCGGCCGCGTAGGCTGCGAGATTCTGGTCGATGAACGTCTCGAGCGATGCGCCTCCCTGCGTGGGCGGTTCGGTACGTCGTAGCGACAGGCTGCGCCACGCGCTCGTGCAGGCGGCGAAGCCGCAACACAGCACGAGCGCGTTCTCAGCGAAGTTGCGCTCGGGGAAGAAGGGCAGCCTCTGACCTGCGATCGCATGCGGGTCGATGACCAGCAGGAACACGACGTTCTCAAGCAGGACGCAGGTGACGAGCGCCCATAGCGCGCCGTACAGAGCACGATGGCGCCGCATGCGAAGCCGTAACACGTCGTCGCGCGTGCCGATGTAGCGGGCGGCGAGGTAGACGAGCATCGCGTACAGCATGGCCTCGCGCATGCTGTAGAACAGGAACATCTGGCCGTTGCCCTCGGGCGCGAGCAGAAGCACGGCGAAGCTTGCCAGCACGAACGCCGCACCCGGGATCCAGCGTACCGCCGGCCTATCCTCCTCCAGATACTCGCACAGCACGAGCCAGAACGATATGAGCGCGCCGCCGCCGACGAGGACGGAAGCGACAGGGCTGCCGATGAAGAAGGGCGAGACGGACGCGTCGGAGGCTCGCTGCATGAGGAAATCGTCCTGGAACACGAGCGCCACATCGAAGAAGTAGAACAGGAACCCGGCGAACGCGTAGCGGTAGGTCTTGTTGCGCGTCACCAGGTACGACGCGAGGCACGTCGCCGCCGTTAGGATGACGGCCAAAAGCACGATGAGCGTGTAGTAGAAAAGACCCAGTCCCAGATCCATGCGCTTCCTCGTTCGCAGTCGCCGGCCTCGCGCCCAAGCGGGCGCACATCTCGAACAGTATAGACGATTCGCCGCAACGCGCCAGATCAAACGGCTCTACACCCGAAATACACCCGCTCCTACCACCAGATTAGGACTGCCCGCGCGCTCGTTCGCGCGACACGATGAAGACAACGTCCGGAACCTGCCGAACGAAACGACGAAGGTAGACGAAAGGGGACAAGCGCATGTCGACGGAAGCCGTACTGCCCACCAGCACCGCCTCGCCCAAGGAAGGCCCGCCTAAGAAGAAGAGGAAGCTCAGCTTCCCCACCGCCTTCACCATCCTGTTCGCGCTCACCATCGTCGCGGTGGCGGCTACATGGTTCGTGCCGGCGGGCCAGTACGCGAAGCTCGCGTACAACGCCGACGCGGGCACGCTTCAGATCACGAGCCCCCAGGGCGCGGTGAGCGAAGAGCCCGCCACGCAGGAGACGCTCGATGCTATCGGCGTGAACATCGGGATCGACCAGTTCACCTCGGGCGCGCTGTCCAAGCCCATCTCGGTTCCCAACACGTACGAGCGCCTGGAGCAGCAGCCCAAAGGCATCGCCGACATCACGGTGAGCATGGTGTCGGGCACGGTGGAGGCCGCCGACATCATGGTGTTCATCCTTGTGCTGGGCGGCCTTATCGGCGTGGTGAACGCGAGCGGCGCGTTCGAGTCGGGCCTCATGGCCCTCACGAAGAAGACGAAGGGCCATGAGTTCCTACTCGTGTTCCTCGTGAGCGCCCTCATGGTCCTCGGCGGAACCACGTGCGGTCTCGAAGAAGAGGCCGTCGCCTTCTATCCCATCCTCGTGCCTATATTCCTGGCGCTCGGCTACGATTCCATCATCTGCGTCGGCGCCATTTTCCTGGCAGGTTCCATGGGCACGACGTTCTCCACCATCAATCCGTTCTCGGTGGTCATCGCCTCGAACGCCGCGGGCGTGAACTTCACGCAGGGCATCGAATGGCGTATCGCGGGATGCGTCGTGGGCGCCATCGTGGTCATCGCGTATTTGTACTGGTACAGCCGCAAGATCAAGGCGAACCCGGCGTTCTCCTACACCTACGAGGATCGCGAGAAGTTCGCCAAACTGTACAACGTGGAGGCGGGGGAGACGAAGGAGGCGCGCGCGACCGGCTTCACGCTTAAGAAGAAGGCAATCCTCGTGCTGTTCGTGGCGGCGTTCCCCATCATGGTGTGGGGCGTCGTGAGCCAGGGCTGGTGGTTCCCGCAGATGGCAGCCTCGTTCCTGGCCATCGCGATCATCATCATGTTCCTGTCGGGCATCGCCGAGAAGAAGGTGGTGGATGCGTTCATCCACGGAGCGTCAAGCCTGGTGGGCGTGTCGCTCATTATCGGGCTCGCGCGCGGCATCAACCTGATCATGGAGCAGGGGCTCATCTCCGACACGCTGCTGTTCTGGTCGTCGGGGCTCGTGCATGGCATGACCGGACCTGTCTTCATCCTGGTCATGATGCTGATCTTCTTCCTGCTGGGCTTCGTGGTGCCGTCGTCGTCGGGTTTGGCCGTGCTGTCCATGCCTATCATGGCGCCGCTGGCCGACACCGTGGGCATCCCGCGCTCGGTGGTGGTGTGCGCCTACCAGTGGGGCCAATACGCCATGCTGTACCTCGCGCCCACCGGCCTCGTGCTGGCCACGCTCACGATGCTGGACATGAAGTACTCCAAGTGGCTCAAGTTCGTGTGGCCTATGGTGCTGTTCGTGCTCATCTTCGGCGGCATCCTGCTGGTCGCCCAAGTCCTCGTCTACGGCGCCGCCTGATCTGCTGGTTGTTCTCGGCAGGCGGCTTGCGTATACTGGCAAGGATCGGGATGACCCGATCCTTGCCAGGTGTCGAGCCCCTCGCAGGCTGCTCCGCCGCAAGCCCGTCTGCCGGGACAACCCGGGAAACCATCGAGCATGCGGCCCATCCGACGGCCCGCTTCGCGCGGCGCCGAGCGGCGGGCCGCATGCTCGCGCACGTATGGAGCGAAGAATCATGCACGGAACCGAAGAGGCTGTGGACGGCGAGGGCGTCGTCGCCGAGATCGCACCGAAGTCGAGAAGCGATCGGAAGATCGACCGTTTGGGCACTGAGAGCACCTTCAAGCTGCTTCTGGAGTTCTCCATCCCGGCGGTGGCGGGCATGCTCGTGCAGATGCTGTACAACGTCATCGATGCGGTATACGTGGGACATGCGGTAGGCGCCGACGGCCTGGCCGCCACCACGGTCGCGAATCCCATGATGACGGCCATGGTGGCCGTGGCCATGCTCGTGGGCGTGGGCGGCAACGCGCTGGCGGCGATCAAGCTGGGCGAGCGCAAGAAGGGCGTGGCGGAACGCGTGATGGGCAACAGCTTCGTGCTGCTGCTGATCGCCACGGCGGTGCTGTGGGGCATCGCCATCTTCGCGCTCGAGCCCATCCTTCGCTACTCGGGCGCCGACGGCTCCGTGCTGCCGCTCGCGCTCGACTTCATGACGGTGATCGTGGCAGGCTGCCCGCTGCAGTTCATCGCGTTCGGCATGAACAACTTCATCCGCACGGCAGGGCACCCCAACCGAGCGCTGGGCTCCATGCTCGTCGGAACGGGCGCGAACGTGGTGCTGGGCTACCTGTTCATCATCGTGCTCGACGGCGGCATGCGCGGCGCCGGGCTGGCCACCGTGTGCTCATGGGCGCTGTCGGCTCTGTTCGTGATGCAGTTCTTCCTCAAGAAGGGCTCACCCATGCCTTTGCGCCGTCCGTCGCTGTCGCTCGACCCGCGCATCGCGCTGCGCGTCTGCGCCCTCGGAATCGCTCCGTGCGTCACGCAACTGGGCTTCGCCGTGTCGTCTTTGATAGAGAACAACCTGTTGGTGCTGTACGGTGCCGCCGATGCGCTCGGCGTGGACGGAGCGCTTGCGGTGATGCGCGTGCTGTCGGCCGTAGGCCTGTTCACGTTCATGCCGGCCATGGGCATCGCCATGGGGGCGCAACCTATCGTGGGCTACAACTACGGCGCTCGCGCTTACGGCCGCATGAAGCTCGTGCTCGTGCAGGCCATAGTGCTGGGCATCGCCATCACGACGCCTTTGTGGGCAACGGTCGTCCTCGCACCCGACCTGTACGCGCACTTGTTCGGCTTGCCCGAGATATATATGAAGGAAACGGCTTGGGCGCTTGTGCTGTACCTCATGTTCATTCCCATCCTGCCTATTCAGACCATCGGCTCGAACTACTTCGACGCCACAGGCCAGGCGGCGAAAGCGACCGTGCTCACGCTCACGCGCCAGATCCTGTTCCTTATTCCGCTGCTCGTGTTCTGCCCGCTCGTTCTGCCGCAGGTGCTGCCCATCACGGCGCTTGAGAGCGTGTGGCTGGCGCCCTCGATATCCGATATAACATCCACGCTCATCGTAAGCGGTTTTCTCGCCTTCGAATGGCGGCGCCTGCGCGCTGCGGAAGCGGGGGAGGGCTCGAATGGCCTCCATCGAGCCTAGCGGCTCGAGCCGTTCCCTCGTGTTTTGTGTGCGTGCACAATGAAATAACGGTCGGGTAACGGAGAAGAAGCGGCTCGTCAATGCGAAACCGTTTGCCTTCAACGTCTCGCCGCTGATCGAATCCGTGTTCGCCGTTGGCTCCCTTTTACCGAGCAATCGCCTCCGGAGGGGCCATGTCATCCGACCGTTTACTTTTCTCTGGTAGAGTGGCCTGGCGGGCGATATCGCTCGCTTTTATTGTTCAAGTGCAATCGGTAAAGGTAAAGGGGGAAGCTACGTGGCTATGCTCGGGTTTTTAATCCTTTTCCCGCTGGTTGTTGCCGGCGTTCTGCTTGTCGTGCGCAACAACCGAGCGAGAAACGTGATTGTGGGAGCCTCCGCGCTCGTCATCGGGTTAGCGTCGGTGTGGCTCGTCGTGTCCTATCTGGGAGCTCCGTGGATAACGTATGATTTCTACTCCCCGGTGGTCGACTACGTCTGCATGGCCGTCAGCGTGCTCATCGCTGCCGCCATCTTGTACTTCGGCATCAAGTACAAGAACCTGTGGGCTTGCGTGCTCGCAGCCGTCCAGGTGGTCGGCTCGCTTGTGTTCGAGTTCGGTTTCGCCCACGACGTCCTCGTGACCGAAGGGCTGTACCTCGACTCGCTGTCGCTGCTCATGGCTTTCATCATCGGCGTCATCGGCTCCGGCATCTGCGTGTACGCTCTCGGTTACATGGAAGACTTCCAGGCGCACGAGCCGGAAGGCGCGAAGGACCGCCGGCCGACGTTCTTCGCCCTCATGTTCGTCTTTCTGGCGGCCATGTTCCTCATCGTGTTCTCGAACAACATGCTGTGGCTGTTCACCGGCTGGGAGATCACCACGGTGTGCTCCTTCCTCCTCATCGGCTTCACCCGTACCGAGGAGGCCATCAAGAACGCCTTCCGCCAGATCATCATGAACCTGCTGGGCGGCATCGCCTTCCTGGCGGCTCTGTACGTCATGGCCATCCAGTTCAACACGCTGTCGTTCCTCGAGTTCCTGCAGATCGGCATCGCCAACCCCGGCATGGTCGTGCTGCCGGTCACGGCGCTCGCGTTCGCCGGCCTCACCAAGGCTGCGCAGATGCCGTTCCACACGTGGCTCCTCGGCGCCATGGTGGCGCCCACTCCCACGTCCGCGCTGCTGCACTCTTCGACCATGGTGAAGGCGGGCGTCTTCTTGCTCATCAAGCTGGCGCCCATCATGATGGCGTGTCCCGTTCCGTCCGTCATGGTCATCCTCGTTGGCGGCCTCACGTTCTTGTTCTGCTCGTTCATGGCCATCTCGCAGTCGAACGCCAAGCGCGTGCTGGCGTACTCCACCATCGCGAACCTCGGCTTGATCGTGGCCTGTGCGGGCGTTGGCACGCCCGAGGCGGTCTGGGCCGCGGCCTTCCTCGTGCTGTTCCACGCTATCGCGAAGTCGCTGCTGTTCCTGTGCGTCGGCACCGCCGAGCACCATATCGGCAGCCGCGACATCGAGGACATGGACCTGTTGTTCGAGCGCATGCCGCGTCTCGCCCGCTTCATGATGCTGGGTATCCTGTGCATGTTCATCGCCCCGTTCGGCATGCTGCTGGCCAAGTGGGCCACGCTCGTCTCCTTCGCGGATACCGGTCAGGTGGCGCTCATCGTGCTTCTGGCGTTCGGCTCCGCGGCCACGTTCATGTTCTGGGCGAAGTGGCTGGGCAAGCTTTCCGGCATCGCCGCTCGTCCCGAGAACGTCGAGGCCAAGGTGCATTCCAGCGAGTGGGTGGCCATCATGGTCATGGCCGTGCTCGTCATCCTGTGCTGCATTGGACTGCCCATCATCTCGTGGGCTGTGGTGGAACCGTACATCTACAGCGTGTTCGGCACCGTGGGCCAGGACATCTCGTCGTCCAACCTGTGGATCGCCTCCATCCTGTCGGCGTTCATCGCCGTGGTTCTGTTCGCCGGACTCGGCCGCTCGAAGGCCAAGAAGGTCGACATCTACCTGGCAGGCGTGAGCCGCGACAACGCCGAGCGCACGTTCTCCAACTCGCTGTCGGGCGAGTCCACCGCATCGGCGCGCAACTGGTACCTCGAGGGCATCTTCGGCGAGAAGCGCTTGTCGCCGTTCGGCACCGCGTGCTGCACCGTCATCATCGTGATCGCATTCGCGGCGGCGGCCGTGGGCGTTCCGGGATTGTTCTAGGAAAGGGTGTGATCTGACATGACAATGCTCTTCGCTCTTATCGGCACCCTCGTCTTCGCCATCGTCGCGCCGGTTCTGGGATGCCTGCTCGCCGGTCTCGACCGCAAGATCTCGGCTCGTATGCAGGGTCGCGTGGGACCCCCGCTGTTGCAGCCGTACTACGATGTCCGCAAGCTCATCGAGAAGGACAACGTGTCGGTGAACTCCACCGAGGGCACCTACATCACGTGCGCCCTCGTGTTCACCCTCATCGCCGGCGGCATCTTCTTCTCCGGCGGCAACCTGCTGATGAGCGTGTTCGTGATCACGCTGTCGGGCCTGTTCTTCATCGTGGCCGCGTACTCCACGCGCTCGCCGTACGCCGAGATCGGCGCGAACCGCGAGACGCTGCAGGTCATGGCGTACGAGCCCATGGTGCTGTTCATGGCCGTGGCGTTCTACATGGCGGCCGGAACCTTCAACTCCGCAGGCGTGTTCTTCCTCGACGCGCCCGTAGTGACCAATATCTGGCTCGTATTCCTGGGCTTTTTGTTCGTGCTCACCATCAAGCTGCGCAAGTCGCCGTTCGACCTGTCGTACTCGCATCATGCGCATCAGGAGATCGTCAAGGGCATCACCACCGAGATGAGCGGCAAGACGCTGGCGAAGGTGGAGATCATGCACTGGTGCGAGAACGTGCTGTTCCTCGGCTGGACCGCGCTGTTCTTCCTTTGGGGCAACCCGCTGTCCATCGTGCTGGCGCTCGTGGTAGTGGTGCTCGTGTACTTCCTTGAGATCTGGATCGACAACAACTTCGCTCGCGTGAAGTGGCAGGCCCTGCTGGCATCGGCGTGGGGCGTGGCCCTCGTCGCGGGCGGCGTGAACATCGCGTTCTTGGCCTACCTGTAAAGGAGCTGCACCTATGACGTATGCAACCAAATCACCGTGGGTCATCCACTACGACGGTTCCAGCTGCAACGGCTGCGACATCGAAGTGCTGGCCGCGCTGTGCCCCGGGTTCGATGTGGAGCGCTTCGGCATCATCAACACGGGCAACCCCAAGCACGCCGACATCTTCCTCGTCACGGGCAGCGTGAACGAGCAGAACATCGGCGTGGTCCAGGAGATCTACAACCAGATGGTCGAGCCGAAGGTGGTCATCGCGTGCGGCATCTGCGCATGCTCGGCCGGCATCTTCCACGACTGCTACAACGTGATCGGCGGCGTCGACCAGGCCATCCCCGTGGACGTGTACGCGCCCGGCTGCGCCGTGCGTCCCGAAGCCATCATCGATGCGGTCGTGCAGGGACTCGGAATCCTGGAAGAAAAATCGAAAGCCCTGCAGGCGCAAAAGAAAGGGGCGTGAGAAACGTGACCCTGCAATCGGAATTCATCCCGCTCACCATCGAGGGCCTGCCGGCGCTCGCAGCGGAAAAGAAGGCGGAAGGCGCGCGCTTCGTGCAGATGCTGTGCGTGAACACCGAGGAAGGCATCGATCTCGTGTACTCGTTCATGAAGGACGGCGTGCTGACGAACCATGAGATCAAAGGCGTGAAGAAGGGCACGACCGTACCCAGCGTCACCGATCAGTTCCTGGCGGCGTTCGTGTTCGAGAACGAGGCGCACGATCTGTTCGGCGTGGACATCGAGGGCATCGCCATCGACTTCGGCGGCAACTTCTACGCGCTCGCGCAGAAAGAGCCCATGACCATCATCTCGCCGGAGCAGAAGGCGGCTCGCGAGAAGGCGAGGAAGGTGGCCGAGGCGAAAGCCGCCAAGGAGCGCGCTGCGAAGGCCGCGGAGGCCTCGTACGTGGCGAGCCATCCCGAGGCGAAGTCCAAGCCGACAGGCGACGTCATCAAGCCTTCGGGCTCCGACGACCTGGACGCGCGCCTGGCCGGCGTGGATCCCGAGAAGGTCGCCCGCGTCAAGGCGGCCATCGCCGCGAAGGCCAAGAAGGAGGCTGCGGCGAAGCAGGCGGCCGCCGATGAGAAGATCGCGAACCTCGACCCTGAGAAAGCAGCCAAGGTGAAGGCCGCTTTGGAAGCCAAGGCCGCGCGCGAAGCGGCGAAGACGGAAACAGAAAAGGAAGGTGAGTAGCATGGGAAAGGCGACCGTCATCCCGTTCGGCCCCCAACATCCGGTGCTGCCCGAGCCTTTGCACCTCGATCTCGTGGTGGAGGACGAGACCGTCATCGAGGCGGTTCCGCAGATCGGCTTCATCCACCGCGGCCTCGAGAAGCTCGTGGAGACGCGCGATTACAACCAGTTCATCTACGTGGCCGAGCGTATCTGCGGCATCTGCGCGTTCGGGCATTCCATGGGCTACGCCGAGACCGTCGAGAAGCTCATGGGCGTCGAGATCCCCGAGCGCGCCGAGTACCTGCGCGTCATCTGGCACGAGCTTTCGCGTATCCACTCCCACGTGCTGTGGATGGGACTCGCGGCCGACGCATTCGGTTTCGAGAGCCTGTTCATGCACTGCTGGCGTTTGCGCGAGCGCGTGCTGGACATCTTCGAGAAGACCACCGGCGGGCGCGTCATTTTCTCGGTCGTCAAGGTGGGCGGCGTGGTCCGCGACATCGATGACGCGCAGTTCGCCGAGATGAAGCGCGTGCTGGAGGGCATCAAGGACGAATACCGCCAGCTGTGCAACGCGTTCCTCAAAGACAGCTCGGTGAAGAACCGCACCGTTGGCGTGGGCTATATCAGCCATGAGGATGCGCTGGCCCAGAGCATGGTGGGTCCGTTCGCGCGCGCCTCCAACGTGAACTACGACGCGCGCATGCTGGGCAACGGCGGCTACGGCTTCCTGTCCGACTTCCAGCCTGTCCTCGACGGCCAAGGCGACTGCTACGCTCGCGTGAAGGTGCGCGCGCTCGAGGTGCTGCAGTCCATCGATATCATCGAGGAGATGATCGCCAAGATCCCCGCCGGCGACATCGCCGTCGACGTGAAGGGCTCCCCTGCGGCCGGTGCCGAGGCCGCCAACGTGGTGGAGCAGCCTCGCGGCGAATGCTACTACTATGCGCGCGGCAACGGGTCGAAGTTCCTCGACCGCATGCGCATGCGCACGCCGACGTCGCAGAACCTGGCCGGCATGGCCACGGCGCTCGCCGGGTGCGACCTGGCCGACGTCAACATGATCGTGCTCACCATCGACCCCTGCATCAGCTGCACGGAAAGGTAGGAGGACCATGGGAAGCTTCAAGCTGGGAAAAATGACCCTTGGGGGCCTGTTCAAGAAGCCCGAGACGCTCATGTACCCCGTCGAGACGAAAACCCCTCCCGCGGGTCTCAAGGGCCATGTGGTGAACGACGTTGACCGATGCATCCTGTGCGGCATCTGCCAGAAGCGCTGCCCCTGCGCCGCAATCGTAGTGGACAAGCCGGCGCGCACCTGGACCATCGACCGCTTCCGCTGCGTGCAGTGCGGCAGCTGCGTGCGCGAATGCCCGAAGGACTGCCTGACCATGGAGCCCACGTACACGCCGCCGGCGACGAGCAAGCACGTCGACTCCTTCGAGGTTCCGGAGACCAAGAAAACGGCGTAAGGCGAGTCCCGTCGGAACTGCGAAGACCCGGGAGCCCTGACGGTTCCCGGGTCTTCTTTCGTTTCCGGCCCCGGGGATACAGTTCCTCATGCACGCTTTTGTCAACCAGGTGCGGGCATATGGATCCCTTTCGCTTGACAAAAGCGTGCATGAACCAAACGAACGCGCCAGAGGGGAACTCTCTGGCCGTCGTCGCGCGAGGTGCGCGGGCGAATGGAAATCCCGTTGAAGACGTGAACAAGGACGGGGTTCTGGGGAAACCTGCTAGAATGGTGCAAATCGGAACACGTTCTACCGGGCCCGAGCGCATGGCCCGGTTTTTGCGTCGAGAGACGGCGCGGAAGGGAAGGATGCTCGTATGGGACAGAAGGATGAGGGCTGCGCAGCCGACCAGGTGAGCGACCGCATCTTCACCGTGCCGAACATCATCTCGTTCGTCAGGCTGTGCCTCGTGCCCGTCTTCCTTGTGCTGCTTCTCAACGGTTTCAACGTCGCGGCTACGCTGCTGTACGCGCTGGCAGCGGGCACCGACTGGATCGACGGGCAGATCGCCCGCCGGACGAATGCCGTGTCCCGTCTGGGCCAGCTGCTCGATCCGGCGGTCGACCGCATCCTCATGATCTCGGGCGTGTGCGGCCTGTTCCTCGTGGGACGTCTGCCGCTGTGGATCATCCTCGTGGTGCTCGTGCGCGATCTGCTGCTGCTCATGGGCGGCGCGGTGCTGCTCAAGCGCTTTCGCGTGCGCGTGGCCGTCATCTTTCCGGGCAAGGTGGCCACGACGCTCTTGTTCGTCGGCTTCGCCGGCCTGCTGCTGAACTGGCCGCTCGTACCGGGACTCGGTCTCGTGGACGCGGCTTGGTTGCCGGGTTTGAACGGGCTGCCCTGTTCGTGGGGCATCTGGTTCGTATATGCCGGACTTGCGCTGGGGCTGGTCACTACCGCGTATTACATCGCTGCGGCACTGCGGAAGCTGCGTGCTGTCAAGGATGCGCAGGCGGAGAGCACGCGGTAGCGCATGGCCGCCCGGACGCCCAGAAAAGCGAACGCGAGCCGCACCGGACGACCCGATCCTGCTCGCCGAGCGCCATCTGCGCGCGAGATGCGCGAGCGCGCCCCCCAGCGTCCCGCCGCCTCCGCGCCGCGGCGCGCTCCGACGACGCCGCCCCGCCGCGGCGGGACGAACGCGGGCAAGGGGTCGCGGCAGACTCGTTCTTCCGCGCAACGGCCGCGCGGTTCCCGTTCCTACAACACGCCCGCCGTCTGGACGAAGGAGGCGCCACGCTCGAATCTCGCAGGAGGAGCCGCGCGCCGAGCGCTCGGCGCAGTCGGCGGCGTGCTGCTGTCCTTGCTCGCCCTGGTCGGCAAGGGGCTTGCGACGTTGTTCCGCGCGCTCGCGGCTCTCGTGGCGCGCAGCCGCATCGCGCTCGCCGTGGTCTTCGTGTGCGCGGCGCTGCTCGTCTTCGGCGTTGCGGACTTCGCCGTAAACGCGAACAAAGCTTACCCCGGCGTGCGGGTGGGGCAGATCGACGCCGCCGGAAAGACGGCCGACGAGCTGGCCGCCCTCATCGACGAGGTCTACGGCGCGCGCCTGGCCCAAGGCAGCGTGACCATCTACGCGAACGACGAAGCGGAGGCGCGCATCGCCGACGAGACGGCCGCCGCGCAGGACGCGGCGCTTGCCGAGCAGCTGGCGTTGGAGGAGGCGCGCGCCAACAAGCTTGCTTGGACGGCCGACGCGGCCTCGCTCGAGGCGCGCGTTCCTTCCGATGAGCTGGCCGCCGAGGCGCTCGCCGTGGGTCGCGAGGACGGCGGCATCCTGGCGCGTCTCGCTGCGTTGGCGACGGGCCGCGAGCTGAAGCCTCGCGCCGCGTATGCGGAGACGGCGGTGGAGTCGCTGGCTTCCGACATCGACGCGGCCATCGGCGACCCGCGCGTCGACTACGGGATCGTCGTGGAGGACGGCACGGCTTCGGTCACCGAAGGCCATGACGGCTTCATGGTGAATCGCGACGAGCTCAGGCGGACGCTCGACGAGCTGCTGCTCGGTCAGGAGGACGGTAGCAGGTCGTTCGTCGCCCGAGCCGAGCATGCGCCTTTGCGCATCGACGAGTCCGCCGCGCAGGATGCATGCGACGCTGTGAACGCGGCCATTGCCGACGGGGCGCGGTTCACGTACGAAGGCGCCGCTTGGAGCGCGTCGGCTTCGGACGTCGGCAGCTGGGTGTCCACGCGCATCGACGGGTCGTCTCTCGCGGCGTTCGTCGACGCCGCCAAGGCGAAGCCTGCGCTGCTGGCGCATGTCGCCGAGGTGGGCAAAGGGGATCCCGTGCACGTGTCGTTCGAGGTCGCAGACGACGATGTGATCGTCCGCACCGATGGCGAGGGCGCCATTCCGCTAGTCGCGGAAGCTACGGGGCTGTTGGATGCCGCGCTGTTCGGCGATGACGGCAAAGCGCGTACCGGCGTGGGAGCGGGCGCGCCGGTCGAAGTGGCCATCGGCTCCGGTCCCGCACCTGAGGCGATGCCGTTCGACGAGGCGATGGATCTCGGGGTGATCGGCGCCATCGCCTCCTACACCACCGAGTACGCCACAGGCCCCGGCACCGAGGCGCGCAACCACAACATCGCGCTCGTGTCCCAGTACCTCAGCGACTCCGTGGCGAAGCCCGGCGACAGCTGGTCGTTCAACGGGACGGCGGGGGATTGCAGCACCGAGGAGCGCGGCTTCAAGGGCGCGGGCGCCATCGTGGACGGCGAGTACGACGACGCCATCGGCGGGGGCATCTGCCAGGTGGCCACCACCGTGTTCAACGCCGTGTACGATGCAGGATTCCCCGTGCTCACGAGGCACAACCACTCGCTTTACATCGCCAGCTACCCCACGGGGCGCGATGCGGCGGTCAGCTGGCCCGATCTTGACTTCGTATGGCAAAACGATTCCGCTAGCGATGTTTTGGTGCGTCTTTCTTGTGTGGACGGGTCCGTAACGGCTACACTATACGGAGTCGACCCCGGATACAAGGTGTCCACGACGACGGGCGACTGGGGCGAAGGCCGGAAGTACGAGACGAGGACGACGATCGACGATACGCTCGCGCCGAACGCGAGCTACGTCAAGACGCGCGGAACCGATGGGCGCACCATCACCATTATCCGTACGGTCAAGGACGAATCCGGCGAGGTTCTGCACGAAGATCCGTTCAGCTCCGTGTACGATCCGGTAACGGAGGTCGTCGTCGAGGGTCCCAAAGTCGCGGGCGACGGAAAAAGCGACGCTGCGACGGAGGGTTCTTCATCCAACGTCACGAGCAATTGAGAGGTGAGCATCCAAGGTGTACTATCAGCCAGACATCGAGACCATGCCCGTAGAGCAGCTGCGCGACCTGCAGCTGGAGCGCATGAAGAAGACCGTGCAGCACTCCTATGACAACGTGGCGTTCTACCAGCGATCGTTCAAGGAGGCCGGCGTCGAGCCGGGCGACCTCAAGACCCTCGAGGACCTGCCGAAGTTCCCGTTCGTCGTGAAACAGGACATGCGCGACGCCTACCCGTTCGGGCTGTTCGCCGTGCCGCAGAAGGACGTGGCGCGCATCCACGCGTCGTCGGGCACGACGGGCCAGGCCACCGTAGTGGGGCATACCGCGAACGACCTCAAGAACTGGGGCGACTGCTTCGCGCGCGGCATCCATATGGTGAACGGCAACGAGGACTCCACCATCCAGGTGTCTTACGGCTACGGCCTGTTCACGGGCGGCTTGGGCGCGCACTACGGCGGCGAGGCCGCGGGCTGCACGGTCATCCCCACCTCCTCGGGAAACACGAAGCGCCAGATCCAGATGATGAAGGACCTGGGCACCGATATTCTCGCTTGCACGCCCTCCTATGCGCTGCTCATCGCCGACACCGCCATCGAGATGGGATACGACCCGGCGGTCGACTTCAAGATCTCGGCCGGCATCTTCGGCGCTGAGCCCGCCTCCGAAAGCATGCGCGAGGACATCCGCAAGAAGCTGGGCATCCAGTACTGCGACGTGTACGGTCTGTCCGAAGTCATGGGCCCGGGCGTGGCCATGGAGTGCGCGGAGTCGCACGGCCTGCATGTGGCGGAGGATCATTTCTACGCCGAGATCGTGGATCCCGATACGCTCAAGCCCCTGCCCGACGGCGAGTACGGCGAGCTCGTGTTCACCACGCTCACGCGCGAGTGCTGCCCGCTCGTGCGCTACCGCACCCGCGACGTCACGCGCATCATCCCCGAGGAGTGCGCGTGCGGACGCACCCACCGCAAGATCGACCGCATCGTGGGGCGCACCGACGACATGCTCATCCTGCGCGGCGTGAACGTGTTCCCGTCCCAGATCGAGCAGGTCATCGTCAGCTTCCCGGAGATCGCGGCGCAGTACCAGATCATCCTCACCTCGAAGGGCCCGCTCGACCACGTCGAGCTGGACGTGGAGACGGTGCCCGAATTCCCGTTCGACGAGATCCGCAAGCTCCAGGACCTCAAACGCCGCTTGGCCGCCGAGCTCAAGAGCAACCTGCAGATCGCCGTGGACATCAAGATCGTGGAGCCGAAGACCATCGAGCGCAGCGAGGGCAAGGCGAAGCGCATCATCGACCTGAGAGAAGGGAAGAAGGCATGATTTCGCAGCTGACCGTTTTCCTCGAGAACGAGAAGGGCCGCCTCGCGGCCGCCTGCCGCGCCGTGTCCGACGCGGGCATCAACATGCACGCGCTGAACCTGGCGGACACGTCGGACTTCGGCGTGGTGCGCATGCTGACCGACACGCCCGAGGCCGCAGCCGAAGCGCTGCGCGAGCAGGGCTACCGCGCCACCGTCACCCCGGTGCTGGCCGTGCGCGTTCCCAACGTGCCGGGCGGCCTGGCGAAGCTCCTCGAGTTCATGGACGAGCAGGACGCCAACGTCGAGTACGGCTACTGCTTCTCGGTGAACGAGGACTACGCCGTCGACGTGCTCAAGGCCGACGGTTCGGACGACCTGGAGCAGAAGCTGACCGATGCCGGTTTCGAGCCGGTGCGACCGGAGGACATCTACCGCATTGACTAACTTCTTCGAGCATATCGCATCCGTCGGGCGAGCGCGCCTTCTAGCATGCGCGCTCGCCTGCGCGCTGGCGCTTTCGGGCGCCGCTTGGACGGCACCCGCCTTCGCCGACGTGCGCAAAGCAGACGTCGTATACGGCCAAACGGTCGATGCACGCGGCCTGGCCGTGGCGCAGTGCCCCAGCATCGACGCCGAGTACGCCATGGTCATGGGGGCCGACGGCACCGTGTACTTCGAACGCAACGCCCAAAGCCCCACGCAGATCGCGTCCATCACGAAGATCATGACCGGCGTGGTTGCCCTCGATGCCGTGGAGGACGGGCTCCTGTCGCTCGATTCGCCCGTCACGGTTTCCGCCGCCGCCGCCGCGGTAGGCGAGTCGTCGGCGGGCTTGCAAGAGGGCGACGTCATGAATCTCGATGCGGCGCTCAAGGCGCTGCTCGTGCCTTCGGGCAACGATGCCGCCGTGGCCATCGCCGAGACGATCGGTGCTCTCATGGAGCCGGGCACGTCCGATCCGGAAGCCGTGTTCGTGAACGCCATGAACGCCAAGGCTCAGGAGCTGGGCTGCACCGACACGGTGTACGACAACCCGCACGGGCTTGATTTCGACGCCTACGCGGGCGATTTGCACAGCACGGCGGCCGACGTGGCGAAAGTGGTGCAGTACGCCATGACCAACGACACGTTTCGCGCGGCTGTGGGCGGCGGGAGCACCACCATCCAGGTGACGCGCGCCGACGGCGCGAAGGCCGACATCTACCTTGAGACCACCGACGGGTTCTTCGACATCTACGAGTACGCCATAGGCGTGAAGACCGGCGTCACCCTGCTCGCCGGCCCGTCGTTCGCGGGCGCCGCCAACAAGGACGGCCGCGAGCTGTACGCCATCGTCATCAACTCGTCCTCCGAGGCGCAGCGTTTCAAAGACGCCGAGAGCCTCTGCGAATGGGTGTACCAGCACGAGATATCCTACCAGCTTGCGAACAGCCCCGAAACCGCCACGATGAACGGCACCGAGGTGCCGGTGGTGGCTGAGGTGGCCCATTCCGGCTGGATCGACAAGACGGTGAAGGCGACGCTGCGCGACCCTGCGGCAGCCGTCACCATCTTCGACTTGAACGGCAACGTGAGCCAGTCGCTCGAGTTCGACGAGCTGGCGGGCAACGTGAAGGAAGGCGACAAGGTGGGCACGATCACCTTCAAGCAGCGCAACACCGTCATCGCCACGATGGACCTCGTGGCATGCGAGGACGTCGACGCGCCCGACTTCTTCGAGGGCATGGGCGTGTGGTGGGACCGCCTGTTCCGCAGCTTCTCCGGAGGCCAGGAAGTGGCGCGTTCCATCACGCTCAACGAGACGCCGCTCGTCATCGACAAGACCGCGTCCGCAGCGTAGCGCCGGACTGAAGAGAGGATACGCCATGAGCATGTGCCCTGTTTGCAACAACCCCATCGATTCGCAGGCTCCGGTCTGCCCGCATTGCGGGTTCAAGCTGCTCGGATCCACCCAGCGTTTCGAGCCGGTGTCGTTCGGCGACGATGCACTGCCCGTCGCGGCCGCCCCCCAGGCCGCTGCCGCCCTCCACGTGGTGCGCGGCCCGCAGACCGGGGTCACCTACCAACTGGGCGATCAGGCGCTCACCATCGGGCGCAGCCCGCAGTGCGACCTGTTCCTCAACGATATGACCGTGTCGCGCGAGCACGCTTCGGTCGAGCCTGCGGACGGCGGCTACGTCATCCGCGACGCCAACTCGTTCAACGGCGTATGGGTGAACAACGAAAGCGTGGAAACGCGCCGGCTCGTCTCGGGAGACGTCATCCAGATCGGCGCCTTCTGCCTGGTCTACAAGGAGGAGTAGACGCGATCTCGCGTGTCGACAGGCGCGCTTCGCACTGCACCCAGGATGGCAACATGCGCAAAACGCGCGCCGTTCGGCTCGGTTTTGGACGTTTGACCGGGGCGGGCGGTGCGCGTTGCCGTATAATTCCCCAGTGGGTTTATCACACGGAAGGGTTCGCTCATGGAATTGATGTCAGGCAACGAGGCAATAGCCCAGGGGGCATGGGAGGCCGGCGCGCGCATCGGCGTGGCCTATCCCGGCACGCCGTCGACGGAGACGCTCGAGGCGTTCGCGAAGAAGGACGGCGTGTACGCCGAATGGTGCGTCAACGAGAAGGTGGCCGTCGAGGTGGGCATCGGGGCGTCGGTCGCCGGCGCGCGCGTGCTGTCCACGATGAAGCACGTCGGCGTGAACGTGGCGGCCGACCCGTTGTTCACTGCGGCATACGCGGGCGTGGGCGGCGGGCTCGTGGTGCTGGCTGCCGATGATCCGGGCATGTACTCGTCCCAAAACGAACAGGATTCCCACTGGTACGCACGCGCAGCCCACATCCCCATGCTCGACCCTGCCGATTCCGCCGAGGCTTTGCGCTTCACGCGCGAGGCGTACGACGTGTCCGAGCGCTTCGACGTGCCCGTCTTCATCCGTTCCACAGTGCGCGTGTCGCACACGAAAACGCCGGTGGAGCCCGGCGAGCGCACCGAGATCGCGCTCAAGCCCTACGAAAGCGATCCGGCGAAGTGGGTCATGATGCCCGCGTTCGCCAAGCCCCGCCGCAAGGTGCAGCTGGCGCGCATCGACGCGCTGCGCGCCTGGGCCGAGGAGTGCCCCTACAACGAGGTCGTGCGCAAGGGGAGCGCCGTGGGCGTGGTGTGCGCCGGCGCCGTCTACCAGCACGTCGTGGAAGCGCTGCCCGACGCGTCCGTGTTCAAGCTGGGCCTCACCTGGCCGCTTCCGCAGCAGGCGCTGCGCGACTTCGCCGAGAGCGTGGACGCGCTCTACGTGGTGGAGGAGGCTTCCGAGTACCTGGACGAGGGCGTGCGGGCGCTGGGCATCGAGGTTGCCGCGTTCGAGAGCCCGCTGCCGCGCGACGGCGAACTGACCCCCGGCCTCATCAGAGCGGCGTTCGGCTTCGAGGAGCCTGCTCACGAGCCGTTGCCCGCCGGCCTTCCGGGCCGCCCGCCGGCGTTGTGCGCCGGGTGCCCGCACCGTCTCGTGTTCAAGGAGCTTTCCCGCATGAAGGCCGTCGTCACCGGCGACATCGGCTGCTACACTTTGGGCGCGCTGCCGCCGCTGTCCGCCATGGACACCACCATCGACATGGGCGCGTCGGTTTCCATGTCGCATGGCTTCGAGCTGGCTTGGGCGGGCACCGACCACCGTCCCGTCGTGGGCGTCATCGGCGACTCGACGTTCGCGCACTCGGGCCTGTCGGCGCTGATCTCCACCGTGTACAACCAAGGACGCGGAACCGTCTGCGTGCTGGACAACCGCACCACGGCCATGACGGGTCGCCAGGGAAACCCCTTCAACGGCGAGACGCTGCAAGGCCGCCTCTCGCGCGAGCTCGACCTTGAGAGCGTCGTGCGCGCCATCGGCGTCGAGGACGTGCGCACCGTCGACCCGAACGACGCCAAAGCCGTTCGCCGCGCGCTCAAGGAGGCCGTGGCCTCGGAGGAGCTTTCCGTGCTCGTGTTCCGCAGCCCCTGCGTGCTGATCGACCGGCATCGCGAGCCCGCCTACGCGGTGACCGACGCCTGCACGGCATGCGGCGTGTGCTCGACTTTAGGCTGTCCGGCCATCGCGAAGGATCCGGCGAACGACCACGCGCTCATCGATGCCGCCCAGTGCATCGGATGCGGCCAGTGCGCCCAGTACTGCGCTTGGAACGCCATCGCGCAACCCGCTGGGGAGAAAGGAGGCGTCGCATGATGACCTCGAACGATACTGTCACCGTCCTTCTGTGCGGCGTGGGCGGCCAGGGCACCATCCTGGCGGCCGACCTCCTGGCCCATGCGGCGCTGGAATCCGGTTACGACGCGAAGGTGTCCGAGATCCACGGCATGTCGCAGCGCGGCGGCGCGGTGACCACGGTCGTGCGCTTCGGGCGCGCGGGCGTGCAGTCCATGGTGTCCGACCCGGGATGCGCCGATTGCGTCGTCTCCTTCGAGACCACCGAGGCGTTGCGCAACCTTCCCAACGTGCGCGAGGGCGGCTACCTTCTCGTTGCCGACGAGTCCATCCAGCCGCTTCCCGTGCTCATCGGGCGCGCTTCCATGCCCGAGCATGCGCGCGAGACGCTGGCCGCTGCGGGCGCCACGCTCATCCCGGCCGGAGACATCGCCGTCGGCGTGGGCGCGCCGAAGTCGGTGAACGTGGTGCTGCTCGGGGCGTTGGCGACCCGCCTCGACTTCTCGCAAAAGGCATGGGAGCGCGTCGTCGCGCGCCGCGTGCCTCCCAAGACCGTCGATGCCAACTTGGCAGCGTTTCGCGCGGGCCTCGCGTTCGCTCGCGAGGCTGCGGGCGGGGAAGGGGCTTAAGGCGTGAGCGTTCAACAGATCAGCGTATTCTTGGAAAGCCGCCCCGGGCACTTGCGCCGCGTGCTCGATGCGTTCGAGGACGCGCATGTCAGCGTGCGCGGTTACAGCGCCTCCGACACGGGGGACTACGGCATCGTGCGCTTCATCGTGGATGCGCCCGACAAGGCGCTCGCCGTGCTGCAGGATATGGGCGCGGCGGCCACGCAGACCGACGTCCTGTGCGCGCGTCTCGACGACGTGCCTGGCGAGCTGGCGCGCGTCATGGGCATCATGGCCGACTGCGGCATCAACGTGACGTACAGCTATTCGCTCATCTCCACCTACATCGCGCTGTCCGTCAAGGACATCGCGCGCGCCGAGAAGCTGTTGGCGGCTCAGCCCGTCGAGCTCATCGGGCAGGACGACCTCGCCCGCCCCGTCGCGCCGGAAAGCCGGTGATCCGCGTGACCGACATCACCGTGAAAGGAGCGGCTTTGGCCGCCGTCGCGGCAGGCGATTTCTCAAGCCTGCCCATCCACAATCCGGCTGTCGAATGCGCCTCGCGCGAGCGCATCCGCGCCATCCAGCTGGAGAAGCTCGTCGCGCAGGTTCGCTGGACGTACGAGCGCGTGCCCTGGTACCGTGCACGCATGGACGATTCGGGCGTGACCCCCTCCGACATCAAGACGCTCGAGGACGTGCGCATGCTGCCGTTCACGGACAAGTCCGTGCTGCGCGACACTTTCCCGTACGGCCTGTTCGCCGTGCCGCTGGACGAAGTGGTGGAACTGCACTCGTCGTCAGGCACCACGGGAAAGCCCATCGTGGTGGGCTATAACGAAAGCGATATGGCCATGTGGGCCGACTGCATCATGCGGCTCGTGCAGATGGCGGGCGTCGTGCCGGGCGATCGGGCGCAGATGGCCTTCGGTTACGGCATGTTCACCGGCGGCTTCGGCCTGCACTACGGGCTGCAGAAGCTGGGCTGCATGATGATCCCCGCCGGCTCCGGCAACACCGAGCGCCACATCGCCATGATCGAGGACTACGGCACCACCGTGCTGGTGGCCACGCCGTCCTACGCGCTGCACGTGTGCGAGGTGGGGGAGAAGATGGGCTACGATTGGGCGAAGTCCCCGCTGCGCGTGGGCCTGTTCGGCGGCGAGCCGTGCCCGCCGGGCCTCAAGGCCGAGATCGAGGATCGCATGCACATCGTGTGCACCGACAACTACGGCCTGACCGAAGTCATGGGGCCGGGCGTGTCGGGCGAGTGCCTGGCCTCGCGCGACATGCAGCACCTCGCCGAGGACCACTTCCTCTGGGAGGTCGTCGACCCCGAGACGGGCGATCCGGTCCCCGACGGCGAGATGGGCGAGCTCGTGCTCACGCCGCTGGGCAAGCAGGCCATCCCCGTGCTGCGCTACCGCACGCACGATCTGACCCGCGTGGTCACGGAGCCGTGCGCGTGCGGCCGCACCACGGCCCGCATGCAGAAGGTGCGCGCCCGCTCGGACGACATGCTCATCATCCGCGGCACGAACGTGTTCCCCTCGCAGGTGGAGGACGTGCTGGCCGGCATCGACGGCGTCACGCCGCATTACCGCATCGTCGTGGAGAGCGCAGGCGGCCTCGACCGCATGACCGTGCACGTGGAGCTCAAGCCCGAGGCGTTCTCGGACTCGTACGAGGACATGGAGAATTTGCGCCGCTCCATCGAAGACAAGCTCAAGGGCGTGCTGCTGGTGGGTGTGAAGGCGAAGCTCGTCGAGCCCGGCGGCATCGAGCGCAGCACCGGCAAAACCAAGCACGTCGAAGATTTGAGAAAGTAGAGGGTTCCGCGTGGAAGCCGCCTCGTCGTCCGCTCCCGTGGTGGGGCGGTTCGCTCCTTCGCCGACGGGGCGGATGCATGCGGGGAACGTGTTCGCGGCGTTGACGGCATGGCTCGTGGCCAAGTCGCAAGGTGGCCGCATCGTGCTGCGCATCGAGGACCTCGATGCCGAGCGCTCGAAGCCCGTCTACATCGATGCCGTGCAGCGCGACTTCGAAGCGCTGGGGCTGACTTGGGACGAAGGGCCGTACTTCCAGCACGACCGCACGGAGGCCTACCGGGCCGCGTACGATGAGCTGCGCGAACGCGGCCTTGTGTACCCCTGCTTCTGCACGCGCGCCGACCTGCATGCGGCATCGGCGCCGCATCGCGGCGAGAAGCCGGTGTACCCGGGGACCTGCCGGCATCTGAGCGACGGGGAGCGCGCCGTCCGCGCGCAGCAGCGCATGCCCGCGCAGCGTCTCATCGTGCCCGATCGGGAGGTCGCCTTCGTCGATCAGGTGCAGGGATCCTACGCGCAGAACCTCGCCGCCGACTGCGGAGACTTCCTCGTGCAGCGCTCGGACGGCGCGTTCGCCTACCAGCTGGCCGTGGTGGTGGACGACGCGGCTCAGGGCGTCACCTCGGTGGTGCGCGGCGTGGACCTCCTGTGCTCCACGCCCCAGCAGCTCTACCTGCAGGAGCTGCTCGGTCTGCCGCATCCCGCCTACGCGCACATCCCGCTGCTCGTGGCCGAGCGCGACCGGCGCCTGTCGAAGCGCGACCGCGACGCCGCCCTCGATGCGCTGCTCGCGCGCTTCAAGACGCCCGAAGCCGTCATCGGCCATATCGCCGGCATCACCGGCCTTGCGCCCACATGCGACCCCGCAACGCCCGAAGAGCTGCTGGCGACGTTCGATCTCGCCGCGCTGCCGACGACCTTCGACGACCTCGTGCAAGTGCGCTGGAGGTAAGCCTACCGGAGTCGCCCCGCCGCAGCGACTCCGCTGCCGTGGGCGCAAAACGGCACCCATGACGTTTTCTTGAGGCTATCCACTAGGAAATCGTATATCGAAAAATTCGCCATCAGGGGCTTTGGTCGACGTCGCACCCGCACGGCACGCGCAAATTGCCATGGGTGCCGTTTTGCGCCCACAACGGCGAATCGCTCGCCGACCCCCTGTTTTCTCAGCTGAAATTCCCTCACTCACGCATTTTGCGTGAGAATTTTCGCCATAATTCCTCCACATTTCATCCAGAATGCAGATAGTTTCGCCATCGTTCGCTGCCTAAAGTTAGCCCAACGGAGGAATGCAGCGAAGGGGGAGGCGCATGACTGCCATGCAAGATGAAACCGTCGTCGACGCGAAAGCCGTCGAGGATCGGCTGGCCGCAATCGAGGACGCGGTATGCCGCCATCCGCTCAACCGCGAGGTGCTCTATCGCATGCTCGCGTACTGCGCCGAGGAGCGCGCGTTGGACGACCTTGAGCGCGAAGCAGCATCCTGGCCCGAATTCGAAACCGCTACCCAGAACCAGTACCGCCTGGCCGAGCATCTCGTGCGCGCCGGCGGGCTGGATAGGATCGAGCGAGACGAGCGCGGCGCCATTGTCATGGAACAGGACAAGGAGGGGCTCGACGAGGACGCCGTCGACGACCTCGTGCGTTCCGTAGCGTTTCGCACCACCGAAGCGGGAGTGCGCTTCGTCGAGCAGCATCGCCCTCGGGCGCGCCTCGTGGAGTTGCTGCAGCTCGCGCCGGAACGCGCTGACGTGTATATCGAGCTGCTGGAGTTCGTCCGAGCTCGTCCGCGCGCCTACAACGACATCGCGGAACTGCTGCGTGGGCGCCCCGCGCTGGAAACCGTCATCGACGGCGAGCGGCGGCGCATGCAGCCCAGCGTGTTCGTGGACAAGCTGGAGCGCTCGGGCGCTTTGGTCTGGAAAGAAGGTTGGTGTCTGACGGAGGAGGGGGACGCGTTTCTACGGGATCTGAAGGCAAGCGAGTAGAACCATCATAAGGAGAAAGGTTGGAGAACATGGCTGAAACCACGTTGACACGTCGAAGCTTCGTCAAGGCGTCCGCTCTGGTGGGCGCGACGGCGGCGTTCGGCGCTTCGATGGCCGGCTGTATGCAGGAGGCTCCGCAGGAGCAGGCTCCGTCCGGCGGCGGCGCCGACGAGGGTCTCGTGAGGATGAAGACGTCCTGCCACGGCTGCATCCAGATGTGCCCGGCTATCGCGTATCTGAAGGACGGCGTCGTCGTAAAGCTGGAAGGCGACCCCGACGCGCCGGTAAGTCGCGGAAGCCTGTGCATCAAGGGCCTCAACCAGCTGCACACCATGTACAGCCCCCGCCGCGTGCTGCATCCGCTTCGGCGTGCCGGCGAGCGCGGCGAGAACAAATGGGAGGTCATCAGCTGGGACGAGGCCGTCGAGGAAGCGGCCACGCATATCTGCGACGCCATCGACAAATACGGCCCCTATTCCTTCTTCGCCAGCGTGGGCGGCGGCGGGGCCTACTCGTTCATGGAGGCCATGACCCTGCCCATGGCGTTCGGGTCGCCCACCGTGTTCGAGCCCGGCTGCGCCCAGTGCTATCTGCCGCGCTGGAGCATGTCGAAACTGTTCTACGGCGGCAACGACCAGTCCATCGCCGACAACGCCGTGCAGGAGATATTCCGTCCCGACCCCGACAACAAGGCCGAGGTCGTGGTGCTGTGGGGCGCCCAGCCTTCCGTCAGCCAGACGGCGGAATCGGGTCGCGGAATGGCCGAGCTGCGCGCCAAGGGCGTGAAGACCATCGTGGTCGATCCCAACTTCTCGCCCGACGCGGTGAAGGCCGACGTGTGGCTGCCGGTGCGCCCGGCCACCGACACGGGTCTGCTCCTGTGCTGGTTCCGCTACATCTTCGAGAACAAGCTCTACGACGAGCAGTTCACGAAGTACTGGACGAACCTGCCCTTCCTTATCGACCCCGAGACGAAGCTGCCGGTGAAGGCGCAGGAGCTGTTCCCCGACTTCCAGCAGACCACGCCCGAGAACACCCCGGCCTACGTCTGCTACGACCTCAAGACGAACGCAGTGGCGCCCTTCGAGTTCTCCGCGCCCGCCGACGCCGCAGTGGACCCCGAGATCTTCTGGACGGGCGACTTCGAAGGGAAGACGTACAAGACCGCCGGCCAGATCTACAAGGAAGAAGCCGATCCCTGGACGCTCGAGCACACCGCCGAGAACTGCTGGCTCGATGCCGGCAAGATCGAAAAAGCCATCAAGATCTACGCCGAGGCCTCCGTGGCCGGCATCGCCAACGGCGTGGCGTCGGATATGACCGAGTCCGCCTCGCAGGTGCCGCTGGGCTGCATGGGCCTGGACTCCATCATGGGCTACGTCAACAAGCCCGGCTGCACGATGACGCAGTACGGCGCCGCCGGCGCGCCGCCGACGAAGCGCCCGGTCACGTACAACAACGGCTTCGACGGCATGTTCTCGGACATGTACGGCATCGGCGCGGTCATCGGCATGAGCGATGCCGAGAACGAGGCGCGCGCCAAGAAGCTGGGGGAGGAGAACCCGCAGCAGAAGCTGGCGAACCAGCTGCTCGTCGATCGACTTGGCATGAAGGACCACAAGGGCCTGTACGCATGGTGCCACAGCCATATCCCCACGGTGCGCGAGGCCATCGCCACCGGCGAGCCGTACAAGCCGCGCGTGTGGTTCGACATGTCGGGCAACAAGCTGGCCATGCTGGGCAATGCGAAGTCGTGGTACGACGTGTTCCCCGAGGTCGACTACATCATCGGCCAGTACCCGATGCTCACCTCCTTCCACATCGAGGCCGCCGACCTCGTGTTCCCCGTGCGCGAGTGGCTGGAAGAGCCCATGGTGAACATGACCCAGCTCAACACCCAGTGGCTGCAGAACGAGTGCGTGCACATCGGCGAGACGGTGTCGCACTCCATCCCAGCCGCGCAGGTGGTGGCGAAATGCGCGGAGAAGATGGGCGGCGAGCTGCCCGGTCTCAAGCCCGGATACCTGGGCAGCGCCACCGAGGAGGAGGTCAAGGCCTCCGTCGCCGAGACGCTGCACGCGCCCAGCTGGGACGAGCTGGTGAAGGACGCCGACAAGTACGTGCCCTACGTCACGCCGGCCAGCGAGTACTTCCATTACGACCAACATGAAACCGTGGTGGACGATGGCCTGCCTGCCGGCTTCGGCACCGAGTCCCGCAAGATCGAGGTGTACTGCCAGATCCTGCTCAAGCTGGCGCGCACGGGATATCCGTTCTGCTATCCGGAGCCGCAGGAGCCCTGCGAGGACTACAGCCCCATCTGCTCGTACATCGAGCCGGCGGAGAGCCCGCTATCCGACGAGGAGTACCCCTTCGTGCTCACGTCGGGCCGCGTGCCGTACTTCCACCATGGCACCATGCGCCACGCCGCGCTGTCGCGCGAGCTGTTCCCCACGGCCGAGATCCGCATCAATCCGGCGAGCGCCAAGGAGCTGGGCATCGAGCATATGGATTGGGTGAAGGTGACCAGCCGCCGCGGCGAGGTGCACGCGCGCGCCTACCTCACCGAGGGCGTGCATCCGAAAACCGTGTGGATGGAGCGCTTCTGGAACCCGGAGTGCTACGACGAGTCCCAGACGAACCCGACGGCCGGCTGGCGCGAGTGCAACGTGAACGTGCTCACGAAGAACGACGCCCCGTTCAACGAAGTGTACGGCTCCTACACGAACCGCGGTTTCACGGTGAAGATCGAGAAGTCCCAGAAACCTGCGAACGTATGGGTGGAGCCCGAGGAGTTCGCGCCGTTCCTGCCGACTGAGGAAATGCTGTCCGAAGCTCAGACGAAGGATGTGTTCTGATGAGAAACTGCCTGGTTATCGATCTCGACCGCTGCAGCGGATGCGACGGCTGCGTTGCGGCCTGCAAGCTTGAGAACAACGTCGATTTGGGCGTGTGCTACAACCGCGTGCACGCCGTGGGACCCACGGGCACCTTCCCGGACATCGAGCAGTACTGGATTCCCCTGCAATGCCAGCAGTGCGAGAACCCCGGCTGCATCGAAGTGTGCCCGACGGGCGCATCGTACCGCGACGAAGCCACGGGCGTGGTGCTGGTCAATGCCGAGGAGTGCATCGGGTGCGAATCGTGCCTGAAGGGCTGCCCGTACAATGTGCGCACGCTCAATCCGAACACGAATGTGGTGGAGAAGTGCACGTTGTGCTTCCAGCGACATGAGGAGGAGGACTGGGTGCCGGCCTGCGTGCACAACTGCTGCTGCGGCGCGCGCTACTTCGGCGACCTGGACGATCCCGACAGCTCCGCTGCGAAGGCTGTTGCGGCGGCTGGCGCGGAGAACTGCCACCAGCTTGACGATCCGCACGGGCTCAAACCGGCGACGATCTACATCTTGTCCGCCGCAACGGCGGCATGGCAGGGCGATCCTGTGACGACGGACCGCGTGTCCGCATCGTAAGCCCGCGCGCTGCAACCCGTCCCGGCAGGCCGAACCCCTCCCAAGGCCTGCCGGGACACGGTAGCGCGTCCAAGCCAGGGGTCGAGAAGCAACGAGAAAGGGGAGTCACGATGATGGAGACGCAGACCTGCGCGGGCCTCGTGTCGGCGCTCGAGGGTCGCGCGGCGTTCTACGACGTGGTGGCGGCGCTGTACTACAAACCGCTCGCCCAAGAGCAGATCGACCGCATTGCCGAGGGAGGCCTTGCGGCATTCGCCGGCGCGGGAGAGCTCATGGCGGAGGGCCTGCACGACATGGAGCGCGCGCTGTCAAAGCGGCACTCCGGCACGCGCCAGGAGCTGGCAGTGGACTTCACGGGCGCCTTCGCCGGGACGTCGTCGTGGAAAGGCCGCTACGCCACGCCCTACGAGTCGGTGTTCACGAGCGAGGAAGGCCTGCTGTTTCAGGACTCCTACCACGAGGTGTACCGCCTGTACCGCCAGAACAGCGTGCGGAAAAGCCCCGGCTACGACTTCCCCGACGACCACCTGTCGTACCTCTGCGAGTTCCAGGCTCTCCTGGCGAGGCGGGCCGTGCGCTCGCTCGAGGCGAACGATGCGGAATGCGCGCTCGAGCAAGTGCGCCTTTCGCAGCACGTGCTGCACGACCATATCCTGTCGTGGTTCGACGACTTCGAGGAGCTGGCGCTGCACTTGGTGAAAACGCGTTTCTACCGCGGCGTGCTGAAGATGAGCAAGGGCTTCTTCCTGTTCGACGCCGAGGTGCTGGCCGATATGGCGGAGGAGTTGGAGAGGCTATGACGTTCGCGCTGGTGCTCGCATGCACGGTTGCCGCCTGCTTCGCGCTGCGCAACCCCCTCAAAGCCTGCCCGATGGCGTTCTATGCGGCGGCCCTGCTCGTGGACGTCGCCTTCGTGGCGGGGACGTTCTGGGGCATGCCGCGCGAGGTGTGGAGCGTGTTCTTCGTCCTTATCCAGAAATGCCTGCTGCCGCTGGCTCTGTTCGTCGTGGTGATGTACATCGGCGTGCTGGATCGCGGATCGCGCGCGTGCATGTGGCTCAAGCCCGTGCGCGCCGAGCTGTCCATCGTCGCCTGGCTCCTGTCGCTCGGCCACGTGGCCGTGTACGGGGCCACGTACCTGCCGCGGATCGCGACGGGCGGGGCGACGAACGGCAACGTGGTCGCCTCGTTCGCGGTGGCCGTCGTGCTGCTGGCGCTGCTGGCCGTGCTGGGCGTCACGTCGTTCAACTTGGTGAAGAAGCGCATGCGCACCGAAACCTGGAAGAAGGTGCAGAAGCTCGCCTACCCGTTCTTCCTGCTCACGTACGTGCACCTGCTGCTGATGCTGGCCCCGTCTGCGCTGCATGGCGGCGTTGCGGCGACGACAAGCGTTGCGGTATACTCGATCGTGTTCGCGGCATACGTCGTTTTGCGGCTCGTCCGCGCGGCGAAGGATCGCCGTATCCGCGAAGCCGTCTGACGCTCGAGGGGAAGCGCGCGGTTCGGGCTGTCGTCCGTTTCGGGAGGGGGAGTCGACGGCTTCATGAAGGGATTTTTCGAAAAGCTCGTCAAGGCGTGTCCGTCGCTGCCGTTTCTGGCGTTGGGCGTCTGGCTGGCATGGGCCTACATCGCCTGCAGCGGCACGGCATGGCTCTCCGACACGGAGATGAACGGCGCCAATATATCCACGATGTACATCGTGTTCACGCTGACGTTCGGCATCGTGCTCTTGGCGTCCACCTTTCGGGCGGCTCGCATACGGCAGCTGCTCGAACGCCCCGCCGTGGTGATCGCCGGCGGCGCGTTCGCTTCGCTCGGCTGCCTCGTCATCGTCCTCATCGGGCCGTACTACCTCACGAAGGTGCTTCCGTACGACCTGATCACCGCTCTTTTCTACATCGCCAGCGCCTGCACGGGGCTGGGCACGGCCGTCGTCGGCTTGAAGTGCGGGCAGCTCTACGGCGCCATCGCGCCGCGCAAGGCCATCCTGTACACGGCGCTGTCGCACGTGGCGATCGCAGTCATCTACTTCACCGTCATCGGATCGCCCTCATGGCAGCCCGTGCCCGGCGGGCCGTCGCTCGCGGGCATCCTCGCCTTCGTGGGCATGCCGCTTGCGGCAGCCGGAGCCGCCGCGCTGTCGTTCATCGCACCGTTGGGCGAGAAGGCGGAGCGCGCCGAGAGCCGCTCCCGCTTCCCGCGCTCGTTCTGGAAGCTGGCAGCCGTCACGTTCGCGTTCTCGTTCGTCGTGGTTGCCCTGCGCTCGATGCTCGTCGAGGTGTCGCCGATCGACGTCACGTTGGACAACACGCGCCTGGTCATGCTGCTGCGCATGGCGATGGCGCTCGTCTTCGCAGCGGCCGCCATCGGCGTGGAGGGCGAGCGGTTCGATTTCGGAAAGATCTACTCCGTCATCATGGCCGCCGTCGTAGCGCTCATCGCGTTCTGTCCCATCGTTGGCGTCACGCACCTTGGATGGAGCGCGCTCGTCACGTTCCTCTCGGCGGTCTTCGAATTCGTGCTGTGGTGCATCCTCGCGTTCGTGGTGTACCAACGCCACATCTCGGCCGTACTCGTGTTCGGCTTCGGTTACGGAGCGTTCATGGCGGGGTCGGGAGCAGGATGGCTGGCGGGCGTGCACGTGTTTCCGCAGATAGCAGCCACGGGCAACTCGATCGTGCTGTACCTCGTGCTGGCGTTCGCAGTGCTGGCCTGCGCGTTCGTGCTGTTCTCGGAGAAGGAGTTCGATCGTCTGTTCAAGCCCGAAGGGGAGGGGGAGGCCTCGCTCAACGACCTGCTGGGCGACGAGCTGCCCGGTATGCGCCCCGACGACGCTGACGCGCATACGAACAAGAAGGGGCGCTTCGGGCTGGCCATCGATGCGCTAGCCGATCAGGCGGGGCTGTCGCGACGCGAGAAGGACGTGCTGCGCTGCCTTGCCATGGGCTACGATGCCGGCGCCGCAGCCAAGCGCCTTCAGGTGTCGTGGAATACCGTGCGAACCCACACCCGCAACGTGTACGCGAAGCTGGATATCCATTCGCGCCAAGAGCTCATCGACCTCGTCGACCGCGCCACCGAACGTACGCAGGAGCGCTGATCAGACGAACAGAATCGAGAGCGCGGTCATAACGGCGCAGGCTCCCAGCAGCAAGACGAGCAGGCGCGCGCCGTCCTTCTTGAAGCGATCCCGATAGTTCTGCTCGTCGCGACCCGCGAACAGCGTCCAAAGCAGGCTCAGGCAGAACGCCACCAGCGCTATGTTGTTGAGGATGGAGGAGGTTTGCGCGAACGCCGGCACGCCGGTCATCTTGCTCATCTCGTAGGCCATGAGCGTGGCCGTCACGGCGAAGCAGGCGACCATCACCCATGCCGCGCGCTTTCCCGTATTAGCGGTTCCTTCGGGGAAGAACGTGCCCTTCTTCGTCTTCTCGGGCTTGGCGATGAGGAACAGCCAGCGCCCGTTGTACAGCTGCACCGTCAGCAGCGCGAACGCGACCAGCAGCAACACGCCTAGAACCAAACGAGCGATCTCCATCCGCATTCTCCTTTGTTCCTCGCAAGCGGCGTCCGTCGCCGTTGCCGCATCGTAGCCGCAGCCCCGGGCGGCGTCTCCCGCCTCGTCGTTTTCACGTCCTTGGAAGTATACGGCATGCACGGCCCTTCCGACCACCACGTGACGCGAGATGTCCCGAAAGCGGAAGGGTCTCTCGCACGGTGCGTCGTGCGAGCACGATGTTTCGGGGGCTCGCGTCGGAGGCGCCTTCCCGCCGAGCATCTCGAGTCCTCCCCTCGGTGCATCCGAAAGCGCCTCCGTTGGCGAAAAATCATCGGATTCGGAAGTTTTCAAACGGATAGCAGACGTGTTGGCGTGCTCGCTTCCGCATACGGCCTGTTCAATGGAAAGATCCGTTCTTGTCATCGAATTCGCTTTCTTGCAGGGTACGCGATTTCTTCCGAATTCGATGTGTTCTCGCCTTTTCGAGGACGGCGGGCTGCTCGGAAGGGCACAAGCGGAAAGAAGCGGCTTGCCCTCGCGATCCGAGAAATCGCCGCAGTCCCGTCGAGGGAGCTCGCGTCGTCGTGCTTCGAGCGAGGCAGATCGGCCCGAGTCGCTACAGCCCCGCCGCGACGGTCGCTTCCATGAGATCCCGTTCCTTCCGCTAGAGCGCGACCGCGATGCCGCTTGCCAGGATGGCCGCCGCGTAGAACGCGCCCAATGCGATGTTCGCGCTACACACCTGCGCCATGGCGCCGATGCGGGCCTGCGGCGCCAACGGGTTGCCCAGCAGCGCCTTGAGCAGGGGATAGCTTGCCAGCAGCATGAACGGCATCACCAGAAGCCCGTTCGTGAAGAACGCAGCCACGAGCACGACGATGGCGGCCACCCAGGCGTACACGACGCCGTGATACAGCTTGCGCGCCCGCTCGCGTCCCAGCAGCACCGACAGCGTGCGGCGTCCCGATTCCACGTCCTTCTCAACGTCGCACGTGTTGTTCGTGAACATGATGAGCCCCACGCCCAGGATGGTGGGCACGGCCCACAAGAGCGCACGGAGGTCGAACGTGCCGGAAAGCGCCTGGTAGCACGCCAGCGGAATGAGCCCGCCCATCACGAACCCGCTGACCAGCTCGCCGATGGGCAGGTACGAGATGGGCGTCTTGCCCGCCGAGTACAGCACCACGACGACGGCGCCCGCCGCGCCGATGGCGAGCGGGATCCATCCGGCGATCCAGATCACGTACGCCCCCAGCAGAAACGCCGCCGCGAGGAACCCGACGGCCAGAGCCAGCGCCGCGCGCGGGTTCACGTTGTTGTACACCAGCACCGCGTCGGTCGGGTCGACGTTGTCGTCGGCCGAGTCGGCGCCCTTCACGTAATCGTAGTAGTCGTTGAACGTGTTCACCGCCGACTGCATGAGCACGCAGATGACTAGCAGCACGCATACCATGGTCGCCGAGATGCTGAAGGAGGTAACGGCCGCCGCCGCGGCGGCGACGAGCACGGGCAGGATGGCGGCCGGCCAGGTATGCGGCGCGGCCAGCTGCCAGGCCATGCGGGGGGTCAGTCGTCCGTACGCGCTAGCGGTCATGCTTCGGTTCCTTTCTCGGGGTCGTACGTTTCGCGGCGTCGGGGAAGCCAGGTGGGCGGGGCGGGCTTGAAGCGCTTGACGGTCTCGTCCTTGAGTATGCCTCCGAGCGAGCCCAGCGTCTGCCAGATGAAGCTCTTCGTCTCCGCGTCCAGCTTCGAGCGCGCACCTAAAAGCTGCCTCGTGTTCGCGAACAGCTTGGTTTGGAACTCGCTCCAGGTTCCGGCCTCGGTGGAGGCGAACAGCTCGTAGATGGTGTCGATGAAGCGCTCGCGCTCGTCGGGAGCTTTGCTACGCAGCCACGCGTCAAGCGCCTCGTCGAAAAACACGGCGGAGGGGTTGAGCGCCTCCTGGTACACGAAGTCGTCGTCTTCGGTCAACCAGGTGAAAGGCTCGTGCTGGAACACCGACATAGCCGAGGATCGCACCACGCGGTAGTCGGCGCGGCGCTCGAGGATCATGCCGAACGCCGACGACTCGGGCACGGTCTTGTGCAGCAGGGCGTGGAATCGATCGTCGTCGATGCGCGGCGAAGGATCGTCCAGAAACGACGGCCCGTCGTGGTTGAACACGCCGCGCAAGCGCTCGAAGGCGCTCTCGTCGGCTACGAGCGCAGCATACTCGGCGAGGTTGCCGCCCTTGGAGTGCCCGCCGACGATGAGCGGGCAGGCGAGCGCCGACGCCACGCCCGACAGGTACGCCGCCGCCGTGCATTGGGAAGGGATCACTTCCTTGAAGCAGAGGTTGAAGTCTTCCTTCCAACCGGCGAAACTGCCGTCGGTGCCGCGATACGCGAGGTAGGCGACCTCGCCGTCGGCGGCGGGGAACGTCAGCGTGACGGCGGAGAATTGCTTTTCCACGATCTCCGATCGCTCGTTGGCATAGAACGAGGCGCGCACGTCGCGCATGCGGCGGCTTGCCGACAGGACGTGCAGAAACGCCTCGGTGTCCTTCGCGTCCTCCATCCAGCTGTGCGCGGTGAGCGCTTCCCAATCGGACAGCATCACCACGTCGTGCAGCAGGACGCCGTCGGGGGAAGCGAGGTCGACGCCGGGCGCCACCTCGTAGTTGAAGTACGCGAGCGTCGCGAACACAAGCGAGTCGACGGGGTTAAACGGTGATTCCGCGAAGGTGCGCTGCTCTTCGGCCATATACGTTACGATATTCCTCATGCGAACATTGTAGCCGATTGCAAAGGACGGACAGCGAAGCCATGCGGGTTTGCACGCCAATCACCATACGCTATGCGGAGACCGACATGATGGGCATCGTCTACCATGCCAACTATCTGCTGTACTTCGAGGATGCGCGCACGCGGTTCCTCGAGGCTATCGGGTTTCCGTACGACCATATCGAGCAGGCGGGCTACCTGTCGCCCGTCACGCATTTCGAATGCGACTACGGCGCGCCTTTGCGTTACGGCGACACGGCCGTCGTGCGCACGCGCGTAGTGTCCTCGCGCCCGACGAAGACCGTATACGCCTACGAGGTGTTCCGGGAAGGCCAGGATCTCGACATCGAGAAGCCCTGCTGCACGGGACGGAGCACCCATTGCCTCGTTGATGCTGAAACGTTCAAGCCGGTCAGTCTGAAGCGCGCCGTGCCCGAGCTGTACGAACGCTACCTCGAAGTCCTCGAACCCGAGGAGGGGGAGAGCCGATGAGCGCGCCGCATCGCATCCTATTCGTGTGCCACGGCAACATATGCCGTTCAACCATGGCTGAGTTCGTGATGAAGGATCTCGTCTCGCGCCGAGGCATGGCCAACGCCTTCGTCATCGGGTCGGCAGCCACGCACGACGACGAGATCGGCAGCCCCGTGCATCACGGCACCCGCGCCGTGCTGGAAGCGCAGGGCATCGATTGCTCCGGCAAGACCGCCCGTCGCCTGCGCCGCGCCGATGCTGACGAATGGGACCTGTTCGTAGGCATGGACGAGGCGAACATGCGCGACATGCGTCGCCAGCTGGGACGGGCTGCGGAGGGCCGCTGCTTCAAGCTGCTCGAGTTCGCCGATTCCGCGCGTGACGTGGCCGATCCTTGGTACACAGGCGATTTCAACGTCACGTACGACGACGTGCTGGCCGGTTGCGCGGGGCTTCTCGCGTGGTTGGACTCCGGCGCGCCCCGCTCGTAGGAGCCTCGCGTGGACATCGCCGTTCTCGACGCCATCCAGCAGCATCTGCGCACGCCGCTGCTCGACCAGATCATGCTGCTGGCCACGCATCTGGGAGACCTCGCCCTCGTGTGGCTCGTCGCCGGCGCCGTGCTCGTCGCGCAGCCGAGGTACCGCAGGTGGGGCGTAGCCGTACTCCTGGCCGTCGTCGCGACCGCGATCCTCGGCATGTTCGTGCTGAAGCCGCTGTTCGGGCGCGCACGGCCGTTCGTCGCCTACGAGTTCGCCGGTCTGCTCATCCCGCCGCCGTCGGGCGATTCGTTCCCCTCGAACCACTCCATGGTGTCGTTCGCCGCTGCCGCGGCGCTGTGCTGTCTGCCGGGGAAGGGCAGAGGCGTGCTGGCGCTCAAGGTCTCGGCCGTGGCCGTCGCATGCCTCATCGCCTTCTCGCGCCTCTACCTGTACGTGCACTATCCCTCCGATATCCTGGCGGGCGCCGTCATCGGCATCGCGGTCGGCATCGGTTCGGTTTGGCTCGTGGAGAAGACCTGGCCCGAATCGTCGTCAGACTGAGAGCGTTGCCGAAGAGGCCTCTCCCGTCGCGAGCCTCTAGGCCGACGCCCGCTTGCGCGCGGGTTTCTTCGCCGGAGCGGGCTTCTTCGGCTCGCCGTCCTTGCCGTCGCGCGCCTTGAGGCTGGCCGACAGGGCGTCCATGAGATTGATGATGTTCGACGGCTGGGCTTCTTGGCTTTCGGCCACGATCTGCTTGCCGGCTATCTTGTCCTGGATGAGCTGCATGAGCTTCTCCTGGTACGTGTTGCGGAAGCGGCTCGGATCGAACGGCGCAGTCATGCTCTCCACCAGCTGCTTCGCCATGGACAGCTCCTCGTCGGCCACGTCGGGGTGCTGGAGCGTCTTGGGGATGTCCTTAACCTCGCTCTGATAGTGCAGCGTCATCATGACCAGGTCATCGTCGTGGGGGATGAGCGCGATGGGCGTTTCCGAATTGCCCAGCACCGTCGTGCCGATGGCGATCTTGCCTTCGTCCACCATGGCTCGTCGAAGCAGTTCGAGCGCCTTCTCGCCGCCGGGCTGGGCTACCACCTGGTAGGGCTTCTCGAAGTAGAGAGGCGGCACCTCGTCGATGTCGGAGAACTGCACGATCTTCATAGCACGATCGGCATCGGTCTTGATGACGTCCAGCTCCTCGTCGTCCACCACTACGTACTTGCCCTTCTCGTACTGGTAGCCTTTCACGATGTCTTCCGGTTTCAGCTCTCGTTTACAGTCAGGGCACGTCTTCACGTATCGCACGCGCTTCATGCTATCTTTGGCAAGTTGGTTGAACCGTACGGCGTCATCCTGCGTCGCCGTGAACAGCTCCACCGGGATGTACACGAGACCGAACGCGATTGCGCCTTTCCTACCGGCCATGACCTGCTCCTTCCTCGCGGATGCTTCTCGGCATCGTAGCGCGGGCTTGCCGTCTGCCTCGCTTCGGAGATCGACCGAGGACGAACTGCAACGATGGCGTTTTCACGCGGGCAAGCTGGCAGATGAGCTGAGGCGAGGAAAGGAGGCGGAAGCGGGCATGGACGAGCAGGTCGTCTATTGGATCGGCTTCTTCGTTGCGCTCGCGTTCATCGTGTTCGGCGCGGACGACGTGCTGTGGGACGTGTTCGCGCTGTTTCGCGGCACGGGCAAGAAGCGCGTGAAGCTGTCGCTCATCAACGAGAAGCCGCCGAAGATGCTGGCCGTGGTCATCGCCGCCTGGCACGAGGACGCCGTGCTGGGCGAAGTGGTGGACAACCTCGTGGCCTCCGCGCAGTACCCGCGCTCGCTGTACCGGGTGTTTTTGGGCGTCTACCCCAACGATGCGGCTACCGTGGCCGTGGCTCGCGCGCTCGAGGTGCGCCATGGAGGCACCGTGGTGTGCGTGGTGGGAGACGATCCCGGACCCACGTCGAAGGCCGCCAACATCAACCATACCGTGCGGGCCATCCGGGAATACGAGGCCGAGCGCGACGTGCGCTTCGCGAGCGTCACCATCCATGACGCGGAGGACGTGGTGCACCCCAACGAGTTCAAGATGACGAACTACTTGATCGACGACTACGACGCCCTCCAGTTCCCCGTGTTCCCGCTGCAGCGCATGCCGCGGCTGCGGCTGTTCTTCAAGACGTTGACCTCGTCCACCTACGCCGACGAGTTCGCCGAGCATCACTTCCGCACCATGGTCATGCGCGACGAGCTGGGCTTCGTTCCTTCGGCGGGCACGGGCTTCGCCATCGGCCGGCGCGTCCTCGACGCGTTTCGCGACGAGGACCTGCTGCCGCGCAACAGCCTGACCGAGGATTACAAGCTGTCGCTCACCTTGCGCATGCGCGGCTTCCGCGTGCACTACGTGCTTGAGAAGGTGCCGCGCGTCGACGCGCGCGGGCGCACCGTGTGGGACTACATCGCCACGCGCTCGCTGTTCCCGTCGACGTTCAAGGCGGCGGTGCGGCAGAAAGCGCGATGGGTGTACGGCATCACGATGCAGAGCGCGAGCATGGCCGATGTGTTCGGCAAAAGCGAGCTTACGTTCGCCGAGCGCACGTTTCTGTACAAGGGCCTCAAGGCGAAGTTCGCGAACTTCGTGCTGCTGCCGGGCTACGCCGTGCTCGCGTACTTCCTCGTGCAGACGTTCGCGCCGCAGCTGGAGCTGCCCGTCATGTACCCCTTGCACAGCCCTTCGTGGTGGATGTGCGTGTTTCTGCTGTTCATGATGGTGGAACGGCAGGTGCTTCGCGGACGCGCGCTGGCGAACGTGTACGGCTGGAAGACGATGGCGTTCTCCATCCTGCTGCCGCCGCTGTTCCCGCTCAGGCTTCTATGGGGCAACCTCATCAACATGTGCGCGACGTTTCGCGCATGGCGGCAGAAGATCGCCTACGTGCTGCTGCGCGGACGAGAGGCCAAGGCGGCCGCCGCGCCGGTCGTCGAGCATCGGGGCAACGCGGCAGAGGAGGAGGGCGAAAGAAAGCCTGCAACGGACGGAGACGAGGCGCAAACCTCGAATGCGACGTCTGCGCAGGAAGGTCCCGCATGGAACAAGACCGACCACGAATTTCTCCCCGCTTCGGTGCTCGAACGCTATCGGCGCCTTCTGGGCGACGCGCTGCTGGAGAGGGGTTTCGTGGAGCCAGGGCATCTGGAAGACGCCGTGGGATCGGCGCGTGCGCGCGGCGTGCGGTTGGGGCAGGAGCTGCTGAGGCAGGGATTGGTCGAAGAGAGGCACCTCACGCAGGCTTACGCCTTGCAGCAGCAGTCGATGTACGTGCGTGCACAGCCCGACCTCGTGCTTCTGGAGCTGATGGATCGCATGCCGTTCGCCGCGGCGGATCGGTTCGCCGCGCTGCCGCTGGTCGAGAGCGAAAAAGGATGGATCGTCGCCGTGGACGACGACCTTTCTTGCGCGGAGCGAGACGAACTGGCGTTTCTGCTGGGCGAACCGACGTTCTTCCTGTTCTCCAGCACAGCCGACCTGCTCGAAGCGTTCGAAGGCGCTCTCGCGTTCGACAACGCGGCGGAAGCTCCGCAACCTGCCGGGGCGGCGACGCTTCTGGAGGAGACGAGCGTAGAGCTGCCACAGGCGGGCATGGCGCTAGCTTACGCGCTGCATCTCGGCCGCTCGGTCGACGACATCGCTTGCGAGATGGGCCTCGCCGTGTCGCGTTTCTCCTAGTCGAAGGCGTCATGGAGTGCGCTGCATATGCGCTCGGCCGCATGCCCGTCTCCGTAGGGGTCGGGAGCGGCCGCCATGCGCGCGTACAGCGCCGCATCGCCCAACAGCGCCTCGCACGATGCGCGCACGCCTTCGTACGTCGTGCCGACCAGGGCGGCGCAGCCCGCTTCAAGCGCTTCGGGACGCTCGGTATCGTCGCGCAGCACGAGCACGGGCACGTCGAGGGCCGGTGCTTCCTCCTGCACGCCGCCCGAATCCGTCAGCATGAAGGCGCATCGTGCCATGAAGTTGGAGAAATCGGCGTATCCGAGCGGTTCGACGAGGGTGATGCGCGGATGCCCGCCCAGCGCCCTCTCGGCTATCGCGCGCACGGCGGGGTTCTTGTGCACGGGGTACACCACGCGCACGTCAGCGTGGGCGTCTGCCGTGTCGCGTACTGCAGCGAACATGCGCTCCATCGGTTCGCCCAGGTTCTCGCGCCGATGGCACGTCAACCCTAAGACGCGCAATCCGTCGAAATCGACCGCTTCGAGAGCCGGCTCCTCGAAGCGGTAGGAAGAGCTTACCGTTTCAAGGAGCGCGTCGATGACGGTGTTGCCCGTTACCCGGATGCTATCCGGATCGACGCCTTGCGCGAGGAGGTTTGCTCGGTTGCCTTCGGTGGGGGCGTAGTGCCAGGTGGAGAGGCTTGAGATAAGACGACGGTTCATCTCCTCGGGAAAGGGGGAGTACCGGTTTCCCGATCGCAGGCCCGCCTCCACGTGCCCCACGGGGATCTGTCGGTAGAACGACGCGAGCGCCAGCGCGAGAGCAGTGGTGGTGTCGCCGTGCACGAGCACTGCGTCGGGCGCCGCGAGCTCCAGCACGGGGGTCGCGGAGGTCAGAATGCGCGCCGTGAGCCCGTCGAGCGTCTGACGGTCGCGCATGAGGTTCAGGTCATGATCGATGCGCAAGTCGAACGCAGCCGCCGTCTGGTCGAGCATCTCGCGGTGCTGAGCCGTCGAGAGCGCCTCGACCTCGAACGCCTTGTCGGCTTCGAGCGCGTTCAAAACCGGCGCCATCTTAACCGCTTCCGGGCGCGTGCCGAATGCGATGAGCACGCTCTTCCTGCGCTTCATGCAAGCCTCCGTTTCCTTGCGGCTCCAAGACGGAGGAAGGGCCGGCATATGCCGGCCCTTCTCGTTCGTATCCCGTTATGCAAGACGTCGGACGAGCGAAACGCATCCCAACACGCCTAGGAAGCATAGCAGGGAAACCACGTACCCCATGATTCCTCCTTGCAAAGAGCCTACGGTATCCATGGCGCACACGATACCATTCCGCAGACCGAACGCACCAAAGCGTTCATATCGGTTACCGTGCAGTATCCTAAACGTAACCGCCGCAGATGACGCGGACTCTAGCCTGAGAACAGCGCGGTAGACAGCGCCTGCTCGGCTCCGCTCGCCGGCCCCCATGCGTTGTCCGTGCGCGTGAACGGCAATTCCACCGGGTTGGATTCAGTCGGTTCCACCGAGCCGAGCGCTTCGAGCACCAGCTGGCCGACCTTCTCGTTGATCTGGTCGGCATCGAGCTCGGCCGTCTGCTCATCTTCTGCCAGCTCCGTCGTAGCCTCCGTAAGCGCTTGGGCGAACGCGTCGAACTTCTTGCAGGTAAGCACCACGGTCGCCGTGGCGCTGTCGCCGTCCACCTTCACCTCGTCGATGCGGTAGTCGAATCCGTCGAGATAAGCGGCTATGAACGACTTGGCGTCGATGCCGTAGGTTGCCAGCTGGTCCACCCCGCTGTCGGCCGCCAGCTCGTCGAGCAGCGCCTCGTCGTGGGTCTTCAGGCGTTCCAGCTCGTCGGCCACCCCCTGTCGCACCACTTCCTCCGCGCTCGGGCCGCAGGCGCCGAGCGATAGGGCTCCGACGCTCAGCGCGACCGCGGCAAGGCAAGCCGCCACGATCGTTTTAATGGGTTTCATCGTTTTCCCCTTCCTGGTATGCGTCGTTCCAGCATAAGGCCTTGCGAGCCTCGCGTCCATCCCGGTTTGTCGGCTTGCTGATCGGCGACGGCATAATGCGAGCGACCGTCTTAGAGCAACTCTAAGACGGTCGCATCGACCGCTGCAGGGGGAGGGGGAGGCTAACCGTTCAGCAACGGCTCGGTGAACCAGTCGCGACGTTCCCAGTTCTGCCGTTCCATGATGCGCGCGAACGTTGAGGAGCAGAACCGACGAACCGCGGCCTGGGGATCGTCGTAACGCAACGCATCCTTCAGCCGCAGAAAGTACTCGGAGTTCTCGACATCGAAGAACGCCTCGTCGACATTCGCATCGCTCGACGACCCTTTCTCGATAAACGGATAGGCCAGTACGAAGAAGGAAGGATCGTTCGTAGCATCGTCGCCCGGCCAGAACCCGAATTCCACGAACTGCTCGTCGAAGGCGACGCGCTCTACTATGGAAGCCGTGCGTTCGAAGGGACAGGGCTTTCCGGAGAACAGCACGGTCGTCATGTCGAAGGTGCCCCAGAACAGCGAAGGCGGGATCTTCTTCCCGCGAAACGGCGCCGCGAACCCGCTCAAAGCCCCGCGCGCGAACAGGAACTGACGGAAGCTGCGCCGTGCAGCCGCGGCATCGAACTCGCGCGCGATGTTCTGCCGATCGAACGGAACCTCAGTGTGCATTTCCTGCGGGACGGTGTTGATGGCTATCGGATGCCCGATGTTTTCGAGCATCGCCGTGAAACGGCCGTACAGCTCGCTCACCGAGACGCACTCTTCGATAGGGAAACGCGCGCAGTCGCCTGCCGCGGTCATCGCGGCCATCTCGGCATCCGCGATGTTCAGTTTAATCTCGAAGCCGTCCGCGCCGAACGGGATCAGTCCGGTGGTGAAGCCGTTCGCATCGGCATCGAGCACCACTTGCTTCCATTCAGGTTGCGGATCCATCGATTGCAGCTTCGCTTTTCCCATCATCTGCAGCAGCATATGCACGGTGTCGCACGTGTCGCGCCACTCGCCGTACGTCAATACGTTCATATCTATCACCTCGCAGCCATCCTACGAGCGGACGAAGCCGGAACCGCCAGCCGCGGACGGTTCGTCAGACGTTCGTTGGCAAATCGGGATGCCGCCGTACTGCTTGCCCGGCTTATTCCGACGTCGCAGTTGAGCCTTCGCCCATGCGCGAAAGGACGATCACCGACAAAACAGGTACGTTCGGTAGCTGAAGAAGCATCGGCGTGCTCGGCTGCCCGCAAGCCGGTATCATTGCTCAAAATTTACCACTTTAGTAGGAATTAATCGAAAGGAGTTGCGAGCATGGGGGAGATGAAGAAGGAAGAGCGGGGCTCGTGGGCTGATCCGAGCGCTCTAGGGTTGTTCGGGCTGGCGATAGTCACGCTCGTGGCCTGTTCTCAAAAACTCGGCATCACCGACGGGACGGCGGCTGTCATGGGGTGGGCCATTTTCCTCGGGGGATGCGCTCAGCTTATCGCCGGATTGATCGATTTGAGGAAGAACAACGCATTCGGCGGCACCGCGTTTATCGCTTACGGGTTGTTTTGGCTTGCCATGGCATTCGGCTGGGCGACGACCAACGGCATGTTCGGCTCTTATGCGGCCGAAACGTTCGATCCGCGCCAAACAGGAGCCGCTTTCGTGGCGTACCTCATCTTGACTGCGTTTATGACCATAGGAGCGCTGCGTACCACGAAAGTGCTGTTCTTCATATTCCTCGCCATTGATTTTCTGTTCGTCGGCTTGGCTCTAAGCGCGTTCGGGGTTGCTCGGGAAGCGACGCATATGCTCGCCGCGATCAGCGAGCTTGTTATTTCGCTCCTCAGCTTCTACTGCGCGGGCGCCAATATCTTGAACAACCACTTCGGGGAGCAATTCCTATCGCTCGGCAACCCCTTCTGGTCGAAAAAATCCTGAATATCAGTATAACTTTACATAAGACATATTATCAATAAAATAGGTAATTGAGGAGCGGTCGGGGGAGTTTGGGCTGGCGAGCATTCGGAAGCAAAAAGCAAAGCGCTGCGGGTTCCGTGCATAACCTGCAGCGCTTTATGCGGTTTCGACAGCGGATAAGATTATCCCCAGGTCGAGGTCGATCCTGCAGCGCCGATCCCGGCATCCGTCACAGCTCCCGCGTAATCGCCGCTTTCCATCATCTCGAGTACTACGGGCATCATCAGATAGAACGAAATCGCATTGAGCGTGAGCGCCACGCCGCACACGGCAACGCCGACGATCGCCGAGCGCTTGAGACGCTGCGCAAGCGCGGATACGTCCGTGCGCTTCTCGATGAGCTTGTTCAGCTTGCGGAGCGCGATGATGGCGCAGGCCAGTCCCACGCCGCTGAGAAGCACGCCGCCGATGAACAGCGACACGGGTCCGGCCACGCTCGCCACCATGACCATCGTCTGAGCCTTTTTCAGCTCGCGAAGGTCGTTCATGTTCGACGACGGAACCGGGACGCCGTTAAGCGTCGTCTGCCGGCTGCGATCGTCAGGCTCGCGCCCGGGATCGCGCCCTTGAGGCGGCTCAGGCGGCCTATGTTCGTTGTCAGTCATGCGCTCTTTCCCTATTTCTCAAAATTTCATAGCCATTGACCTGGGGTTTTGCAAACGAGGCTCTGAGAGCCGTTCTAAGGCCCTATTTCGCCTTCGGACGAGCCCTAGGTCATGGAAATCGCGGTTCTTCAAACCGGATTCGGCGAGTACTATACCACGAAGGTCATCGAGACTTTCTATCCGTCGACAATTCCACACCTGCGGCGCTCAACCGCTTCAAGCTCTCGTCGAGCTCGGCTCGCTGGTACTCGAGCACCGTCTCCTGAGCCCGCACGATGGCCAGCCGCTCGTCGCGCGTCGCCGCGCCGCGGCGCTGCAACTTCACGTAATACTGGATGCCCTCGATCGACAGGCCGCTTTTCCGAAGCGCATCGACGAAGTACAGCTGAGCCACATCCGATTGCGAGAACGTGCGGACGCCGCGCGCATCGCGCGCCAGTTGGGGAAAGAACCCGCATTTGTCGTAGTAGCGAATCGTGAACGCGGAGATGCCCGCCATGTCGGCGACTTCGCTGATGCCGAAGCATGGCAGCGTGTTGTCGGCTTGAGCTCCGTGCTCGCTCGCGTCCATCGATGCCCCTTTCGCTCTTGCTTAGAGTAACTCTAAGTGGGTGGAAGGATCAGGTTCAAAGACTCACGCCGCTGCTGCCGAACCCGCCCGCGCCGCGCTCCGTATCCGGCAGCTCCGCGCACACGTCGAACGCGGCGTCGGGCACGCGCATGACGACGAGCTGCGCTATGCGGTCGCCCCGCTTGATCGCGAACTCGCTCTGCGGATCGAGGTTGACCAGGATGGCCTGGATCTCACCTCGATAGTTGCTGTCGATCAGGCCGGGTGCGTTGACCAGCGATACGCCGTGCTTGATAGCCAGCCCGCTGCGCGGCAGCACGAACCCGGCGTACCCGCTCGGAATGGCCACGGCGATGCCGCATGGGACGAGCTTGCGTTCGAAGGGCTTCAAGATGTCGTCGCAGGTGGCGCGCAGATCTACGCCGGCATCGCCGACGTAGGCGTACGCAGGTACGGGCAGGTCGGGGTCAATCTGCTGCAAAGGAATCGAAACGCGCTCTATCAACGCAATCCCTCCAATGCGGCAGCGAACTCCTCGACGTTGCGGAAGTCCTTGTACACGCTCGCGAAGCGCACGTAGGCGACGTCGTCGAGCTTGGCGAGGCGCACGAGCACCATATCGCCCAGATCCTTCGAACCGATCTCGTTACGGGAGGCGTTGCGCAGCTCCGCTTCGATGCTGTCGATGAGCGAGGCGATCTGCTCGGGCCCGATGGGCCGCTTCGCCGCGGCGTTGAGCAGGCCGCGCATGAGCTTCTGACGGTCGTAGGCCTCCGACGATCCGTCAGCCTTGATGACGATGAGCGGATTGTCGCCCAGGCGTTCGTAGGTGGTGAAACGACGTCCGCATTCGAGGCATTCGCGGCGCCGGCGAATGGCCGTGCCGTCTTCGGAAGGCCTCGAGTCGACCACTTTCGACTCTGGATTGCCGCAGGAAGGACAACGCATACTTGCTCCTTTGCCGATTTTGGGTTCAGCCTAACATACAATATATAGTGGTTCAATCAACATGTCGGATTCGCGCAAAAAACCTGCACGAGAAGCGCTCCTTCCTATCGGACAACGCGCACGTGAGTATCGCCCAGCCCAACCTCCCCTTTCTCCTGCTCGACCTCGAACACCCAGCGCTCGTCCACGAGCGCGTCGAGGAACTGCTCGTCGTGCGACACGAGCACGAGAGCGCAGGCGCAATGACGCAACACGTCCTGCAAGGCCTCGATCGAGCGTATATCCAGATGGTTCGTCGGTTCGTCCATGACGATGAGGCGAGGCGACGAGAGCAGGCTACGCGCGATCATGAGCTTGCGCACCTCTCCCGGGCTCAGCTCCTCGCCGTCGAGCACGCGAGCCGGCGGCGATTCGAGTCGCGCCACGATGGAGAGCACGCGGCCCCGCTCGGCCGTCGGGAGCGCCCGCAGCTCGACGAGCAACGCGCGGACCTCGTCGTCGGGAACCTCCTGCGGAAAGTACGCCACCCACTCCTCCAACGTCACCCGGCGAAGCAAGGCATGGAGCAAGGTGGACTTCCCCGCCCCGTTTTTGCCGACGAGCCCGACTCGATCCTCGTTGCCCAGGTACAGCTCGGGATGATGCAGCATGCGCTCCGGGCCGAGCGGCATGCTGCCTGCGGGGAGGCGGGCGAGCACCTTGCGGGGCGCGGGCGCGGCGTCCAGCTCCAGGGAGCCGCGGCGCTCCTTCTTCGCATCGAGCGCCTCGAGGCGTTTCTCGGCCACGCCTATGCGCTTGTCCATCTGGGACGAAAGCTTGCCCGCCTTGCCGTCCTGTCCCGTATAGACGGCGAGCTTGATCTTCTCCCGCCCGTCGCGGTCGTGCCGGTCGAGATGACGCGCCGAGCGCCGGGCGGCCGATCGAGCGGCCACGGCGGCGCGACGATCTCGCTCGGCCTTGATGCGCGCCAGCTCGCCGCGCGCCTGCCGGCGCTCGGTTCGCACGGTATCTTGGCGCAGCTCGAGCTCCCGGCGCGCCTGGGTGTACGTCCCCGGAATAGCGAGCGCTCGGCCGGCCTCGATGAACACGCACGACCGCACAAGCTTGTCGAGCAGCGCGCGATCGTGCGATACGAGCAGGCCGACGCCCTTGAAGGAGGAGAGCGCCTGCGCGACGAGGGCGCGCGTGGGAGCATCGAGGTGGTTCGTCGGCTCGTCGAGCGCCAGCACCTGCGGTTCTGCGGCAAGCGCGCACGCGATCTGGATGCGCTTGCGCTCGCCATGGGACAGCATAGCGTAGCTCCAGAGCTGCTCGTCCTCGATTTCCAATAGCGAGCGCAGCTTCACCGCCGTCGAACCGTAGTCGCAGGCGAACTCCTCGAGCGTCTCCGGAGGCGTCGCGGTCGATTGCCGGCACACCGCGCCGCGCACGCGGGGCGTCACGGCGCCTTGATCGGGTGCCAGGGTGCCGCAGATGCAGTGCACGAGCGTGCTCTTGCCAGCGCCGTTCGGCCCGACGATGCCCGTCCAGCCGCTCGCAAACGCGAGCGAGACGTCGTCGAGCGCAGGCTGGTCGGCGCCTTCGTAGGTATGGGAAAGATGATGGGCGGTAACGAACATGGCGACCTCCGTTTAAGAGGCGCACGGGTGGCTCTGCTCAGCGTTCGGCGATGCCGATGAAGGAAGGCCGCACGGATCGGAAGAGGAAGAAACGCGAGGCGAAGTCGAGAACGATGACGAAAGCGCACCCGATGCGGCTGATTAATGAATGCAAGGGGTGAAAAAGGGCTTTCGTTATCGCTTCATGTTCCGTTTCTCCTTCGCGAAGCGCCCGTCCGCATGAGGATGCGTCGGCGCGGCATGATTGGCTGCTCGCCCGAGTCTAGCACGCCGCAAGCGGCGCGTAAACCCCCGAACGGACGCGCCTCCGGGGTGGCGGAGGCGCTACGCAGCCGCAGAAACGCAGCATCTGCGGGTTATGGAACGGCCGCGCGGGGCCGGGAAAGGTCTCGGCTAGAACCCTGCGAACAGGCTGGCGAGTGCGAGCGCCGCGAACACGCATCCGCCGACGACCGCCTGCCAGCGCTGCACGCGGCCGAACGCCACGCCTTGCGCCGAACCCGTGCGCACGGCCGAAACGATGGAGGCGCCGTCGCGATCGGGCAGAACCGCATGCTGGGGGAACGCTATGATGCGGGCGCGTCGAGCAGGCGCCGAATCGAGCTTCGGTTGAAGGGCCGACGTTCCCTCGACGGGGCAGTTCATCTCAAAATTCTTCATTTTGTGGCCTCCTGCTCTTGCGTAGAACCTTTGTTCGCGTATATAATAGGTCGAACAAAGGTTCATGTCAATAGAAATTTCATACATTTGTTCGATAGGCGTAGAGGCGACGAAAGGATTACCTATGGCCGAGAAAGTGACGAAGCGCCAGCAAGCGGTGCTCGACTGCATCGAGGAGTGCATTCGGGAGAAGGGATACGGCCCGACCGTGCGCGAGGTCTGCCAGAGCCTCGGCCTCTCCTCCCCCTCCACCGTGCACGTGCACTTGAAGGCGCTCGAGGAGAAGGGCCTCATCAAGCGCGATCCGCTCAAGTCGCGCTCCATCGCCCTCACCTACCAGCTCGAAGACGCCGCGCTGGCCACCAACGTGGTGCAGCCCAGCTTCAGCAACATCGTGAACGTGCCCCTCGTGGGCAACGTGGCCGCCGGCTCCCCCATCCTCGCCGAGGAGAACATCACCGACACCCTGTCGCTTCCCACCGAGATCGTGGGCGACGCCCCGTCGTTCTTGCTCTCCGTGCGCGGCGAGAGCATGATCGAGGCGGGCATCAACGACGGCGACTACGTCGTGGTCAAGGAGCAGCCCGTGGCGAACAACGGCGACATCGTCGTGGCCATCATCGACGACGGGGCCACGGTGAAGCGCTTCTTCAAGGAAAGCGACCATATCCGCTTGCAGCCGGAGAACTCCACGATGGATCCCATCATCACCACCGACTGCGCCATCGCCGGCAAGGTGGTCGCGGTCTTCCGCCGCCTGTAGCGGCGAACCGCACGCTGGTCGTCAGCTTGATCGAACCGCGAAGCCCTGCCGCAATCCGACCGCTTCGGCAAGGCTTTTCCGGCTTTTCCGAACGTGCCGCTGCGCCGGTTCCCGCTTTCGCCGTCCGATAAGGCGCCGCCGCAGACCGGCCGCAAGAACGAAACGCCTACCCTGCGACGAAGCGAGCCGCCCCGGGTCGATGCCCGGGGCGGCTCGCTTACCTTAGAGTTACTCTAACCGACCGTGTAAGGACGGAACATGCTCGCGAACGAAGGAGCCGCCAGCATGACGATGCGCGTGCCCTGCTCCTCATGGGTTTCCGACAGGATGTGGCATCTTTCGTGCGCCACCGACACGAGGTCGCCGCGGTTGTAGGGAATCAGCACGTCGAGATGCTCGTCTTGCGCCGAGGCGACGCGGGCAACGTGCTCCACGAGCTCGCCTACGCCCTCCCCCGTCGCCGCCGATACGAACTGAGCCTGCGGATGGCGCGCTTTAAGGGCGCCGAGGCGCTCCTCGCCGAGCAGGTCGCACTTGTTGAACACGAGCACGCGCGACAGGTCCTGCGCGTGTATCTGCCCGAGCACGTCCTCGACGGCCGCGATCTGCGCCTCGTACTCGTCCGACGAGGCATCCACCACGTGCAGCACGAGGTCGGCGCCCGTGATTTCGTCGAGCGTCGATTTGAACGCCTCGATGAGCGTGGTCGGAAGCTTCTGGATGAACCCGACCGTGTCGGTGACGGTGATCTCGCGGCCCTCGGGAAGCTCGAACTTGCGCGTGGTGGAGTCGAGCGTGGCGAACAGCTTGTCGTACGCCAGCACGTCCGCATTCGTCAGCCGGTTGAGCAGGCTCGACTTGCCGGCGTTCGTGTAGCCGGCCAGCGCCACCTTGAACATGCCGCTTTCGTAACGGCTTTCGCGCTGGACGGCGCGCACCTCGGCCAGATGCTTGAGCTCGCGCTTGATGGACGTGATGCGCTTGCGCACCATGCGGCGGTCGACCTCGAGCTGGCTCTCGCCTTCGCCGAAGCGCGATCCCACGCCGCCGCCCATGCGGTTGGAGGCCAGGTGGGCCCACATGCCGCGCAAGCGCGGCAGCAGGTACTCGTTCTGGGCGAGCCGCACCTGCAGCCGGCCCTCCTTGCTGGTGGCGTGCAGGGCGAAGATGTCGAGGATGAGCGCCGTACGGTCGATGACCTTCACGTCGCGGCCCATCGCCTTCTCGAGGTTCGCCTGCTGGGAGGGCGTCAGCTCGTCGTCGAACACGACGAGGTCGGCCGCGTGGGCGCGCGCAAGCTCGGCCACTTCTTCGGCCTTGCCCGTGCCCACGAACGTACGCGGATTGGGCGCGTCGAGCTTCTGCGTGGTGGTGGCCACCGCGTCGGCGCCTGCCGTATCCACGAGGCGCTCGAGCTCGGCGAGCGACGATGCCAGCGGCCACGTGGAGCCGGGGCGATCCACACCGACGAGCACGGCGCGCTCGCGGCGCTCTTCGGAGATCGGGGTCATGCCCCGCGTGATGACTGATTCGAATTCCGTCATGGATCCAACCTTTCGATGCAGAGACGAGCACGCCGGCATCGGCGTGCGAAGACAGTCGGGAGCGGCGGCGAGCCGCTAGAGAAAGGCGTGCGCTGTCTGCATGATAGGTGCTCCGATCTTGAACGGTTCGACGGCAGGAGTGTGCCCGTGGCTTCGTATCATATCACAAGCGTTCCTTCGTCTGGAGAAACCGTCAGGCAACGCCGTCATCAAGCAGCTCGAGCGCTTCTTCGACGAGCGACGGGATATCGCGCGACGTCGCATCGAGCCACCGGATACGCGCGTCCTTGCGAAACCAGGTGCGCTGCCGCTTCGCGTAGCGGCGCGTGGCCAGCTTGATCCGCTCCACAGCCTCGTCAAGAGAGATGAACCCGTCGAGAGCCTCCACGATCTCCTTGTACCCGATAGCCTGCGGCGCCGTCACGCCTTCGCGAAAGCCCCTGTCGAGCAGCCCTTCCACTTCCGCCACGAGACCCGTCTCCACCATGGCGTCCACCCGCGCGTCGATGCGCGCGCACAGCACGTCGGGATCCACCGCCATGCCGAAGAAGACGGCCGGAACCAACTGCGGGATGTGGGCGAGTTTGGCGCGCTGTTCGGCGTAGGTCGTGCCCTCCTCTAGCAGCTCGAAGGCGCGCACGACGCGCTTGACGTCGGCGGGCGGGATGACGGAGGCGCTGGCCTCGTCGCGCGCCGCCAGCAGCTTCCACAGCGCCTCGGCGCCCTGCTCGCGCGCCAGGGCCTGGTAGCGTTCGCGAACGGGGTTTCCCACCTGCTCGCCTGCGGGAAAGTCGTAGTCGTCGACGGCTGCGCGCACGTAGAAACCGGTACCGCCGGCCAGCACGCAGCGGTTGCCGCGCGCGTCGATGGCACGGAAGCGATCGCGCGCATAGTTCTGGAACAGCGCCGCGGAGAAGGGCTCGCCCGGGTCGACGAGGTCGAACCCGTGATGCGGCACGAGGCGCTCGGACGCGGGAAGCTTGCCCGTGCCGATGTCCATGCCGCGGTAGATCTGCATGGAGTCGGCGCTGATCACCTCTCCGCCCAGCTCGAGAGCCAGCGCTTGGGCGAGGTCGGTCTTGCCGGATGCCGTGGACCCGACGACGCAGACCGCCGGAGCCTTCAGCGGATACGGTGCTCCCCCGCCCGTCGGATCAGCGCCCGTCCGCAGCATCGGGCCCGTCCACGATCTCGCCGGCGAGATACCACGTCTTCGCCTCGTCCACGCGCACGCGCACGGTGCTGCCCGCAAGGTCCTCCGCGCGCACGCCTGCCGGCGCCGGCGCGTGGACGGTCTGGTTCTTCGGACTCTTACCTGCCAGCAGGCGCTCGTCGCGCTTCGACGCGCCTTCCACCAGCACGTCGACCGTGCTTCCCAAATCGCGCTGGTTCGCCTCGAACGCGCGCTGTTGCACGAGATCCACCAAGCGGTCGAAACGCTGCTGGATCACCTCGCGCGGTGTGTCGTCGTCCATGGACGCAGCCGGCGTGCCCTCGCGCTTCGAATAGATGAACGTGAACACCTGGTGGTAGCCCACCTCGTCCACGAGGCGGTACGTGTCCTCGAAGTCCTTGGCGGTCTCGCCGGGGAATCCGACGATGATGTCGGTGGACAGCGCGATGTCGGGTACGGCGTCACGCAGCTTCGCGACAAGCGCGCGGTAATGATCGCGCGTGTAGCGGCGGTTCATGGCCGCAAGCACCGCATCCGAGCCCGACTGCACGGGAAGGTGCAGCGCCGGCATGAGCGAGCGCAGCGTGGCGAACCTGCCGACGACCTCGTCGTTGAGGTCCTTCGGGTGGCTGGTGGCGAACCGCAGGCGCTCGATGCCCGTCTGGTCGAGCGCGTCCAGCACCTGGGCGAAGCGCGGCGAGCCGTACAGGTCGCGCCCGTAGGAGTTCACGTTCTGCCCCAGCAGCGTGATCTCCTTCACGCCGGCGGCCACATAGCGCTCGGCCTCGGCCACGATGTCCTCCAACGGCCGCGACTTCTCGCGTCCGCGCACATACGGAACGATGCAGTACGAGCAGAAGTTGTTGCAGCCGATGGTGATGGGCAGCCATGCCGCCCATTCGTGCTCGCGCGCCGTAGGCAGCTCGGTGGGGAACGATGACGCGGCATCGAGCACCTCCACCTGATGGCTGCCCTCTTCGAGCGCCGCTTCCAGCAAACGCGGCAGCGACCCCAGGTTATGGGTGCCGAAGACCACGTCGAGGTGCTTCAGCTCGTCGACCAGCTTCTCGCCATCGCGCTGGCCGATGCATCCGCCCACAGCGACGATGCGCTTCGACAGCGGCGTGCCGGCGCGCAAGGGGACGTTCTTGAGCGAGGCCACCTGGCCGTACAGCCGCGTGTCGGCGGCTTCGCGCACGCAGCAGGTCATGAACGCCACGACGTCGGCATCCTCGATGGCGTCCACCTGCAGCGCTCCCATGCCCTCGAGCATGCCGGCGATGCGCTCTGAGTCGTGCTTGTTCATCTGGCACCCGAACGTGCGGATGCAGAACGTCAAGTTCGTAAATGGTGTATGCATGGGCTCGTTTTCAGCGAATCTCGGGGACGGGACGGTGGGCATCGTCGCCTAGAGGCTGCGCGACGCCGCGCGTATAGCGCGGATCCACCGTGAAGCGTATGGCAGTGCGGTACTCGCCGTCGATGACGATGTCGGCGAACGACGGTACGCAGGCGATCTCGATGCCGATCGGAGACAGGAAGCCGCGGGAGATGGCGATGGCCTTGACCGCCTGGTTCACCGCACCGGCGCCGACGGCCTGGATCTCGACGCTTACGCCGTCTTTCACCATGCCGGCAATCGCTCCGGCAACGGAGGCGGGCGACGACTTCGATGATACCTTCAAGCAGCCAACGTCTGGCTTTTGTTCGGAAGTGGACATGCCTATCCTTTGTCGTTGGTAGTCCGTGTGGTTCGTCTTGTATGCTGCGTTAGGATTCCGTTGTGCTATAGATAGGTTACTCTTACGCCCTTGCTATTCTACCTATTCGCGGTATGGTGCGCAACCTGCGGGTATGCTGTTATCGAGCAGGTTCGTCATCGTAGCTTTTCAACCGGGATGCGGATGTGCACGCCATCCTTGCCTACGCGCACGTCCGGCTTCACCGCTGATTCCAGGTAGTAGTCGCGCGCCAAATCCGAGAACGCGCATGCTACGCGTCGCGAGAACGATTCGAGGTCTTCGGGCGCGATTCTGAGACCGCGCGCATCTCCCGCCGGCGCCTTCGCCGGCCGCGCGGCCGGCCGCGCGTCGGCCTCCCCTTCGATGCGGACGCGGTTGATCAGCGGCTCGACCGGCGCGATCTCGCCGTCCAGGATGCGGCGTGCGGAGCGCTCCGAGATGACCAGGCCCAGCGCCTCGGCCTCGTCCGCGAAGCTCGCCGGATCCACGGCCACCGACAAGCGCTTGGCCACCGGCAGCTCGGAGGCATCGGCGCAGAACGCGCGCATAGCCGAGGTGAGCGACGACAGTCCGAATGCGTACAGCGTCGCCGCGATGTCGGTGAGCGAACCGAGGTACACGGTGCAATCGTGGCGGCATTCTATGGCGAACTCGCAGGCGGTGCGCAGGATGTTCTTGGGGCCGCGCACCGCGATGCTGCCCGATTCGGTGCGCTCGAACACGGGGAAGCTCGACTGATCGGTCTTCTCGCCGAGCTTGTCGAGGTTCGTCTCCACGAAAAGCGCGGCGCCCTTGCCCGCGTCAGAGGCGACGACGCGGGCCGTCTCGGCGTTGACCGCGATGGAGTACAGCGCCATGCCGCGGCCGTGGATGCCCCACTTGTCCATGTGCATGCTGTCGAGCTTCGACGTGACGCGCGGCTCGAAGATGCGCTCGTGCATGGCTGCCGGCACGCCGTCGCCATCGTCGATCATGACGAGGCGGCGGCGCTGTCCTTCGCGCGACACGGCCAGGAAGATGCTCTTGGCGTGCGCATCGCGGGCGTTGCGCAGCATCTCGATGACGATATCCTCGGTGGAGCGGATGTCGTGCGCGGCCTGCCTACGCTCGGCTTCGGCGCTCCTCAAACGGACGAAGCCATCCCCGAGGTCGGCCTCGACCCGGAGATGGCTGTCGCCGCATACGTTCTCTATGAAGGCTTCCAGCGCTTCGTCGGCCATGCCGCGCGCGCCCTACTTCGCGACGCCGACCGCGCGGCTCTCGCGGATGACCACGACCTTCACCTGGCCGGGATACTGCATCTCGTTCTCGATGCGCTGCGCGATGTCGTGCGCAAGCACCGTGGTGGCGGCTTCGTCCACCGTGTCGGGCTCCACCATCACGCGCACCTCGCGACCCGCCTGAATGGCGTACGTGCGCTCCACGCCCTTGTACGAGCTGGCGATCTCCTCCAGCTTCTCGAGGCGCTTCACGTAGGCGTCGAGTGTCTCCTTGCGGGCGCCGGGACGCGCCGCGGACACGGCATCGGCCGCCTGAACGAGCACGGCCAGCACGCTGGACGGCTCCACGTCGTTGTGGTGCGCCTCGATGGCGTGCACGATCTCGGGTCGCTCGCCGAAACGGCGGGCCAGGTCGGCTCCAATGACGGCGTGGCTGCCCTCCACCTCGTGGTCGACCGCCTTGCCCAAATCGTGCAGCAGGCCGGCGCGCTTGGCCGGGATGGGATCCAGCCCCAGTTCGGAAGCCATGACGCCGGAGAGGTAGGCCACCTCCAGCGAGTGGTTCAGCACGTTCTGGCCGTACGAGGTGCGGTAGCGCAGACGGCCCAGCGTGCGCACGAGCTCGGGGTGCAGATCGTGGATGCCGGTGTCGAACGTGGCCTGCTCGCCCGCTTCCTGGACGCGCTGGTTCACGAACGCCTCGGCCTTGCCGAACATCTCCTCGATGCGCGCCGGATGGATGCGGCCGTCGGCCACGAGGTTCTCCATCGTAACGCGGCCGATCTCGCGACGGACCGGATCGAAGCACGAGATGGTCACGCACTCCGGGGTGTCGTCGATGATGAGGTTCGTTCCGGTCAGCTGTTCGAACGAGCGGATGTTGCGGCCCTCGCGGCCGATGATGCGGCCCTTGAGGTCGTCGGAGGGGATATGGATGGTGGACACGGTGGTTTCGGCCGAGTGGTCGGCCGCCACGCGCTGGATGGCGAGGCTGAGGATGGAGCGGGCCTTCTTGTCGGCCTCCGCCTTCGCGCGCGCCTCGGCATCGCGGATGATGGCCGCGGACTCGTGCGTCACCTCGTCCTTGAGGGTGTCGAGCAGCTCCGCCTTCGCCTCGTCCGGCGTCATGCCGGCCACGCGCTCGAGGCGGTAGTTCACCTCCCGCGTGGCCTCTTCGAGATCGCGTTCGCGACGCTCGAGCTGGCCCTGCATGGATGAGATCTGATGCTCGCGCGCGTCGAGCGATTCGACGCGGCGGTCGAGCGATTCCTCGCGCTGCGAGATGCGGTTCTCAGCGGAACGCACTTCGCGCAGACGCTCCTTGCTCTCGGCTTGCGCATCCTGCTTCAGCTTGAGAGCTTCGTCCTTCGCTTCGATGATGGCCTCGCGGCGCAGCGTTTCGGCTTGTCGTTTCGCGTCGTTCACCACGGATTCGGCCTCTTGCGCCGCTCGCTTCGTGGATGCGTTGACCAGGTAGCGGGTGACGACGAAGCCGAGGGCGATGCCGACGACGGCTCCGATGATCAGCCAGATGAATTCGGGCATACGCTCCCCCTTTCGTTTCAGTTTCCGATAGAGCGTTACATTCAAAAGAACATAGGCATAAAAAATCCCGGAAAAACCGGGCATGAACGAACGCACGCGATACGGGCAGCATCGTATGAATTTGTCTATAGGAAGTACCCTCATCAGGTACGATCATTCAAGCTATACCATATGATAAAGGTTGTGCCCGAATTGTAAAAGCCCTGACAAGAAATAATCTGAAATGCAGGGCCGCGCCGCCGCCGCAGGCGCAGCCGACGGCGCGGATGCGCTCATCCTTCGACGGGGTTCGCCTCGCACCAGAGGCGGGCGGCGGAGGATGACACCGAGGCGCTGAAGCCTTTCTGGGCGAGGCGGCGGTAGGCGGCGTCGCGGCGGTTCTTCGCGCGCGGCGGCTTGCGGTCGAGCAGCGCGAGTGCACGGTCGACCTCCCCCGCGTCGTCGTCGGCAGCGGCCAGCGCCTCGACGCTGTCCGCGTCGATGCCGAGGCTCTCGAGCTCGGCGGCGATGCCGCGTCTGCCGCGCCCTTGGGCAAGGCGACTGCGCACGAGCACGTCGGCGAAGCGCCCGTCGTCGACGAGGCCGCAGGCGAGCGCGCGATCGAGCGCCGCTTCGACGGCCTCGGCCTCGAAGCCCCCGCGCGCAAGGCGCTGGCGCAGCTGCTCGGAAGCCCGCTCGCGCACGAGGCAGAGCCGCTCGATCTTGCGGAAAGCGGCGTCGGGATCGGAGAGCCGCACATCCTCGTCGACTTCGCCGGCGTCATGGCGGGAAGGCTGTCCGCCGGCCGCACTGGCAGACAGGGAGCGCGAAGCGCGGCTCGGCCGTCGATCCTCCCGCTCCTCGCGAACGTGGGGAAGGTCGGGCGCCCTGGAAGGCTTCGGGACGCCCTTCTCGATCGCGGCGATCTCCGCGCGCAGGCGCGCGCGGAGCTGTTCGGGCGATTCGGGCATGCTACTTCTTCTTCGCAGGCTTCGCGACCGGGCTCATGGCGTCGGCCTCCTCGGTCGAGCGCGTGATGATGGGGATCTCGAAGGATTCGCGCACCTTCGTCTCGAGTTCCTCGCGCAGGTCCGGGTTCTCCTTGAGCGTCTGCTTCGCCGCCTCGCGCCCTTGGCCGAGACGCTCCTCGCCGTAGGTGTACCAGGCGCCGCTCTTCTTGGCGACCCCCGCCTCGACGGCCATGTCCACGATGCAGCCCTCGCGCGAGATGCCCTCGCCGTACATGAGGTCGAACTCGGCCTGGCGGAACGGCGGGGCCACCTTGTTCTTGACCACCTTGGCGCGCACGCGGTTGCCCACGATCTCGCCGTCCTTCTTGATGGAGTCGATGCGGCGGATGTCGATGCGCACGCTGGAGAAGAACTTGAGGGCGCGGCCGCCCGTCGTGGTCTCCGGGTTGCCGAACATCACGCCGATCTTCTCGCGCAGCTGGTTGATGAAGATGCACGTGGTGTTCGACTTCGACAGAGAGCCCGCCAGCTTGCGCAGCGCCTGCGACATGAGGCGCGCCTGTAGGCCCACCGTGGTGTCGCCGATCTCGCCTTCGATCTCGGCGCGGGGCACGAGCGCGGCCACCGAGTCGACGACCACGGCGTCGATGGCGCCCGAGCGCACCAGCATGTCGCAGATCTCCAGCGCCTGCTCGCCGGTGTCGGGCTGCGAGATGAGCACTTCGTCGATATCGACGCCCAGGCGCGCGGCATAGACGGGATCGAGCGCGTGCTCGGCGTCGATGAAGGCCACGATGCCGCCCATGGCCTGAGCCTCCGCGATGATCTGCAGCGCGAGCGTGGTCTTGCCGCTCGATTCAGGGCCGTACACCTCCACGATGCGGCCGCGCGGCACGCCGCCTATGCCGAGCGCCGCGTCGAGCGGCAGCGCGCCGGTCGGGATGACCCCGATGTTGAGGTCGTGGCCGCCCTCGCCGAACTTCATGATGGAGCCCTTGCCGAACTTGGTCTCGATCTGATCGGTGGTCAGCTTGAGCATCTTCGATTTTTCTTCGTTCATGCGGTTCCTTCTCTTCCTGCCGCGAGCGCCAAAGACGCTGAGCGTTTGCCGCTTACCATTATACGAACATATGTTTGTTGGTCAAGCATTTTCGCGAAAGAAGCTTGCAACCCCAGTATAGCGCGGCCGGCTCACGTCCCGATGGCGCGCATCCAGCGCGCAGCACCTCCCGATCCAGCGCGTTTTCCACGCCGAAGACATGCGGATTCCACGCGCCTTCTACGTCGTTCTAGCGCGTTTCCAGCGCCTCGAGCGCGAACTCGAGCGCCGCACGCACGGCGAGCAGGCGCACTTCTTCGCGCGTGCCGGGAAAATGGCAGCAGCGGGCGCAGGTGAGCGACGCGTCCGCGCGCCCGATCCACACGGTGCCCACCGGCTTGCCCGGCTCGGCCCCGCCCGGGCCGGCGATGCCGGTCGCCGACACCGCCACGTCGCAGCCGAGCGCGGCGCGGGCGCCTTCGGCCATGGCACATGCCGTCTCCTCGCTGACCGCCCCGATCAAGGCGAGCGTCTCGCGGCCCACGCCCAACACGTCGCGCTTCACGTCGGAGGAGTAGCTGACGATGCCACCGCGCACGACGTCCGAGCTGCCCGGCACGTCGGTGAACGTCGCGGCGACGAGGCCGCCCGTGAGGCTCTCGGCCGTGCCGACGGTCGCGCCGGCGGCACGTGCCGCCTCGAGCACGCGCCCGGCCAGCTCGTCGAGCGCCTCGGGCGAGATGCTCGCGGCCTCCTGGGCGCTGAGCGCGCGCCCTCCCGCTTCGTCCTCTCCCGCATCGGCAGCCGCGGCCTCTCCGGCACCCGCACGGCGCTTCGCGCGCTTGCCCGACGGCGCGAACCCGAGGATCTCCTTGGCCTTCACGAAATAGTCGAGCATCGAGATCACGGTGAGCGCCAGCGCGATCAGCATGGCCAGCCACGACACGAGGTACAAGGGGTTGTGCAGCACGCCCTGCGGATCGGTGATCACCACACTGTCCTTGACGATGAACAGCACGATGGCGACGATCTGCGCGACGGTCTTCGCCTTGCCGTACCAGCTGGCGGCGATGACCACGCCTTGGCTGGCGGCCACCATGCGGATGCCCGACACGATGAACTCGCGCGTGAGGATGACGAGCGCTACCCACGAGGGCAGCACGCCCAGCTCGATGAGCGCGAGCAGGGCGGCGGCCACGAGGATCTTGTCGGCCAAGGGGTCGATGAACTTGCCGAAGTTCGTCACCTCGCCGCGGCTGCGCGCCAGGTACCCGTCGAGGCCGTCGGTGGCGGCCAGCAGGATGAAGATGCCGGCGGCGATCCAAGGCTTCGACGCCTCGGCGTCCGCCCAGAACGGGAAGTACTCCGGCCAAGGGCTGATGATGGCCACCACGAACACGGGAACGAGGCAGATGCGCAGCAGCGTCACCACGTTCGCCGGGGTCCACAGCTTCTCGTGCACGGCACCTTGCGCCATCGGGCTCACTCCCCTTCCATCTCGTAAAGCAGAGCGTCGACGATGCGCACGCGGCGGATCTCGCCCGGCTCGCCGGCGTCGAGGTACGTGACGCCGTCGACCTCGGGCGCCTGGCACATGGCCCGCCCGAACAGCTGGCCGTCCTCTTCGACGCCCTCCACCAGCACGTCCATCTCGCGTCCGACGCGCGCGGCGATGCGCGGGCAGCACACGGCGTCGGCCAGGTCGCGCAGGCGCTGGGCACGGTCGTTCTTCTCGTCCTCGTCCAGCTGGCCGGGCAGGTCGAACGCGCGCGTGCCCTCCTCGCGCGAGTACGGGAACACGCCCACGTAGTCGAACAGCCCCTCCTCGACGAAGGAGCACAGGTCCTCGAACTGCTCCTCGGTCTCGCCCGGGAAGCCCGCGATGAGCGTCGTGCGCAGCGTGGCGCCCGGCACGTGCGCGAGCACGCGGTCGACGAGCGCCAGGAACTCCTCGCGCGAGCCGGTGCGGTTCATGGCGCGCAGGATGCCCGCGTCCACGTGCTGCAGCGGGATGTCGAAGTAGTCGCATACGTTGTCGTGCGCGGCCACGGCATCCAGCAGCTCGTCGGAAAGGCCTTCGGGCTGGATGTACATGATGCGGAACCAGGTTTGCGGGAACTCCTCGGCCAACGCGGCCACGAGCGCCGCCAAAGACGACGGCTCGTCGAAGTCGGCGCCCCAGCGCCCCGTGTCCTGGGCGATGAGCACGATCTCGCGGGCGCCGGCAGCCACCTGGGCGGCGACGTCTGCGCGCACGTCGTCGAGCGGGAAGCTGCGATAGCGCCCGCGGATGTACGGGATGGTGCAGTACGTGCAGAACCGGTCGCAACCGTCGGAAATCTTCACGTAGGCGAACGGCGCGGCCGGGAGGGCGGCAAGCGCCGCACGGGATCCTTCGACTTCGGCGGCTCCGCCGCTTGCGCTCAGGGTCACGGAGGCGGCGGCTCCCCCGCCCGGGGCGTCGACGCCAAGCGCGTCGGCTACGATAGCGGCGATATCGTCCTCGCGGCTGCATGGCACGAACGCGCGCGCTTCCACAAGCTCGTCCGCAAGATCCTCGCCGTAGCGGGCGGGCATGCAGCCGGCCACGATGAGCGGCGCGCCCGCCGCGACGTTGGGCATCCCGGCCGCATCGAAAACGGCTTCGATGCTCTCCTCGGTGGCGCTTTGGATGAACGAGCAGGTGTTCACCACCACGGCGTCCGCTTCGGCAGGGTCGTCCTCTATCAGAAACCCGGCCTCCGCCAACCGCACGCGCATGCGCGCCGTGTCAGCCTCGTTCTTCGCGCATCCCAGCGTGACGAAAGCGACGCAGGGCGCAACGAGCGCCGCGTCAGATGAGCGTTCCATATGGCGAGACCGTCCTAGCGGTAGTTGACGAACTGGAGCGGCTGGCCGTAGTCCTTCCCCTTGAGGAAGGCGATGACCTCCTGCAGCGCATCGCGCGAGGGAGAGCTGACGCGCAGCTTGTCACCCTCGATCTGGACCTTCACCTTGAACTTCTCGGCCTTGATATCCTTGTTGATCTTGCTGGCAACGTCCTTTTCGATGCCTTCGACGATGGTGGCCTTCTGACGAACGCTCTGGCCGGCAGCCGCTTCGGGATCGGCCCACTGCACAGCGGCAAGATCGATGCCGCGGCGAACGAGCTTCGAGCCGATCACGTCGATGACCTGCTTGGCCACGAAATCGGCGGGTGCCGCCACCGTCATGGACTTGCCCGCCTTGTCGAGGGTGATCTCGGCGCCCGAGTCTTTCAGGTCGTAGCGCTGCGCGAGCTCCTTCTTCGCCTGCTGGAAGGCGTTGTCGATCTCTTGCATGTCGACCGTGGACACGATGTCGAAGCTGGATTCCTTGGCCATGGAACGTTCCTTTCCGCGCGACACGGCCCGCACTGGCGGGCCGCTCGAATTTTCGTTTGCGCACAGCATAGCGCATTTTCGCGCCCAAGCCGGCAATTTCAGAGGCGCTCCATGACGAACGGGTTCTCCGACCGGCGGAAACCCCTAAGCGGCGGATGTTCCATCCCCGGTTTTCGCGCCATCCTCGGCTGCTTTGTCGGCGGCGTCCGCGTCGGCCGACCCCTTCTTCTTGGCATCCGGATGATCCTCGTACCACTTCTCCAGGTAGGCGTCGAAATCGACCGTGGCCATGGGCATGCCGGTAGCCGGATCGGAGCCGTCGAACTTGACCGCCTCGCCGTCCACCTTGATCGTCACGCCGTCGCTCGCCCAAGCGGCGAACGTCCACACGTCGCCCTCGGCCAGCTCAACGGTGTCCTCCTCGCCGCCCGAGAACATCTGGTCTTCGGACGTCCCGTCCTTCGTGATGACCGCGTACACCGGGGTGTCCTTGGCGATCGTGTAGGTCACCTTGATGCTGGTCGGAGCAGTTTCAACAGGCTCGGCCTGCGGTTGCGCGGGGGTTTCGCCGCCTTCCGTGCCGCTGCCGTCCTGCGTCGGGTCGGCGAGCCCCGTCACCGGCAGCTTCGTCACATCCTCGTTCGAGCTCCCGCCGTTGTTGCCGAACACGAGCACCAGCACCACGATGAGCAGCACGAGGATCACGCCGCCCGCGATGACGAAAGGCAGCTTCGACTGCACGACGCTCGAGGCCTTCGGCCCTGCGTAGAAGTTCGTGTACTCGGCGTTCGGCAGCGCCGCATGGCGACTGGGATGCGTGCGTCCCTCGGAATAGAGGCGCTCCGAACCCCCGCGCGCGCCGTAATCGCGACCGTAGTCGCGCCGGTCGTCGTACATCGTACGCCCGAACGCATTCTGCCGCGGCGGGCGCTCGTCGACTTGCTGCGAGGGGCGAGCGCCCTGCCGCGAGGTCGAGCGTCCCGTGCGCGAAGATCCTCCTCGATCGAAACCCGAGGGCTGCGCGCCGTTGCGCGCGCGTCCCACCTGGTAGGCGTAGGCCTCGTCCAGGTACATGCGCGTCATCTCGGTGGGGTTGAGCCCCACGAGGCGCGCGTAGGCGTTCACCATGTTGCGCGCGTAGCCGCGCGGCGGCATGCGGGAGAAATCGTCTTCCTCGATAGCGCGCAGGATGTCGGGTCGGATGCGCAGCCGTCGCGCAGCCGTCGCGAGATCGTAGCCCTTGCGCTCGCGCGCCTCTCTCAATATGGTTCCGAATGTCACCTGGCCACCTCGTTACTCCTCAGGGTTCGCCGCGTCGTGCGCCTCGAAGGCCTTCAACGTCTCGAGCTCCATGGCGTCTACGAGCACTTCGCGGGGCTTGCTGCCGTTCGGCGGCCCCACGACGCCCTTTTCCTCCAGCATGTCCATTATACGTCCAGCGCGCGAATAGCCCACCTTCAGGCGGCGCTGGATGTTCGAGGTTGATCCGAGGCCGCTCGACACCACGATGTCCGCCGCTTCCCAGATGAGCGGATCGTCGTCGGAGACGCCGCCGCCCGAACCGTCGGGTTGCGACGCGCCCAGCGTGATGAGGTTCGTCTGCAGGATCTCGGAATGGTACTCCGGCTCGCCCTGGTCTTTGAGCATGGCCACCACGGCGTTGATCTCGTCTTCCGATACGTAGCATCCCTGGATTCGCTGGGGACGGGCGAACTCGGGCTTCGACAGCAAGAGATCGCCCAGGCCGATGAGGTTCTCGGCGCCCGGCGTGTCCAAGATGACGCGGCTGTCGATGCCGCTGGCCACGTTGAACGAGATGCGGTTCGTGATGTTCGCCTTGATAAGGCCCGTGACCACGTTCGTGGAAGGGCGCTGCGTGGCCACGATGAGATGGATGCCGGCCGCGCGCGCGAGCTGCGCGATGCGGCTGATGGAGAACTCCACCTCCTTGCCCACGTTCATCATGAGGTCGGCCAGCTCGTCGATGATGATGACGAGGTAGGGCAGCTCGGCCCCCAGCTCGCCGGCCGGCGGCTCTTCGCCGGCTTCGATCGCTTTCTGCTGCGCGGCCAGCTCGGCCTGCACCTTCGCGTTGTACTGGCCGATGTTGCGAGCACCCACCTTCGAGAACACTTTCAGGCGGCGCTCCATCTCGGCCACGCCCCACGAAAGCGCGCTGGCCGCCTCGCGCGGCTCGGTGACTACGGGCACGTACAGGTGCGGGATGCCGTTGTAGGGCGTGAACTCCACGCGTTTCGGGTCGATCATGATGAAGCGCACCTCGGAAGGCGTGGCGCGCATGAGGATGGACATGATCATGGCGTTGATTGACACCGACTTGCCCGAACCGGTAGTGCCGCCGATGAGCAAGTGGGGCATCTTCGCGAGGTCGGAGACGATGGAGCGGCCCTCGACGTCCTTGCCGATGACGATCTGCAGCGGGCCCTCGTCCGCATCTTTGATGACGTCGCCCAAGAGCACGCTCTGGCGCGTGCGGTTGGGCACCTCGATCCCGACGTAGTTCGTGCCGGGGATGGGCGCGAAGATGCGCACGCCCGGTGCCGCCAACGCAAGCGCGATGTCCTGCTCGAGCGCCGTGATGCGGCTGACGCGCACGCCTGCGGGCAGATCGACTTTGAACAGCGTCACCGTAGGTCCGGCGACCCAGCCAACGACTTCGGCCATGATAGCGAAGCTTTCGAGCGTCTCCTGGAGACAGGCCGCGGTGTCGGCCAGCTCGGCGTCGGAAGCGCGGTCCTTCTTGGAGTTCTTCGACACGGCCAGCAGGTCCGCGGGCGGTAGCACGAAACCGTCCGCCGGACGAGGAGAGGCCAGGGGCGTGGAGCTCGCGGACGGCTTGGGAGCCGCAGGGGAGCTATCGGATTTGTCGTGCTTGCGGCCGAGCTTGCGCGTGAGCGTTTGCGGGGCCTCGCCTCCCCCTTCCTCGGTAGAAGCCGCACGGTTGCCGATCGCTTGAGTGACCAGCGACTGCGACGCACGACGGGGCTTGCTCGGTCGACCCTTTGCATCCTTGGCGCGCGGCAGGACGTTCGTTGCACCCGCCTCCACAACCTCGCCGGTCGTGGGCACCACGGGAACCTTCGCGCCCGTCGAGCGCTTCATGCGGGCGTAGGGCGGAGCCGCCAGCACGTCGTCGTCCGCATCGTCGGCGACAAGCGCCCGACGGGCGTCCTGTACGCGTTCAACCAGCTTCGACACCGAAAACCCGATGATCACGAGCCCGGCCAGGACTATCCCGATCATGATGATGCACGTCACCGCTTGCCCGAACAGGCTGATTCCAACCCATGCGATGCCGGCGCCCAGATAGCCGCCTCGCGCGGCGAGCTCGTCCGACAGGAACAGCCGGTCGACGGAATCGGGCGCGGATTCGGGCGTGAAGAGGGCCAGCAGGGAGAGCGCGGCGACGAAGATCATCACAAGGCCCACAGCCACGCGCACCGGTACGCGTTCGCGGTCGAAACGCGCGAGGAAGCTGGCTCCGATGATCAGCAAGAGGAACGGCAAAAGATAGGCGCCTAGACCCAGCGAGAGGTGCAGCGCCGTGGAAACGAACGAGGTGACCACGGCGTTCGTAGGCAGCACCGCCGCCACGAACAGGACGACCGCGAGCACGGCGAAAGCCACGCCGGTGATATCGCGACGCGTGCGCTCGTCAAGCAGACGGGGCTCCTCCGTCGCCTGCGGGCGCGCGCCCTTGGCCTGCTTCGCCCTTTTTTCGGCGGGCGAGGCCGCCTTGCCCTTCGATTTCGTCGCCGAAGACGCTTTCGGCTTCGCGGTGCTGGATGACTGTCGGGCCACGCCCTACTCCTTTATGCTGCGTTTGATCTGCGTTTCATGGGTTTGTTTCAGCCTATGCTGCGGCCGCATGCGCCCCCGCGAGGGCGCATGCGGCCATTATAGCTTAAACCTCGAGCAAGTTCACAATCACCATGGGACGGGTTTTCGTGCGTTCCCACAGGAGGGACAGCAAGGCGTCGCGTCCGGCCTTCTTCCACTCCTTCTGGCCGCCGCCCTTTCCCATAGCGCGCCCGAGCGCGTTCTTCACGGTGCCCTGCGCCTCGCGCACGAGGAAATCGTCGTCGCCGCCCGTGATGCCGTGCATTTCGATCTGCACGTTGCCCACCACGTTCTTTCCCTTCGGCGACACCGCGGCGGCGATGGCCGCAAACCCCTGCGAACCCAAAGCGTTGCGCTCGTCGAGCACGCCCTGCGAGGTGTCGCCCACCGACAGGCCGTCCACGAACACGATGCCGCTTTGCACGGTCTCGCCGCGAACGACGCCCTGCGACGTCAGCTCAAGGCTTTCGCCGTTTTCGCAGATGAAAACATTGTCGGTCGGCACGCCCGTCGCCTCGGCCAGACGAGCATGCGCGCGCAGGTGCGTGGCCTCGCCGTGCACCGGCATGAACGCCTTGGGCTGCACGATGGAGAGCACGAGCTTGAGCTCCTCGGCGCCGGCGTGACCCGACACGTGCACGCGCGCGCGGTTCTTGTCGTATACGTCCGCGCCGATCTTCGCCAGGCCGTTGATGACGCGCGTGACCGCCTTCTCGTTGCCCGGAACCGGCGTGGCCGACACGATGACCGTGTCGCCTTCGTCCATCTGGATGGTGCGGTGCTCGCCGTTGGCGATGCGCGCCAGCGCCGAGAGCGGCTCGCCCTGGCTGCCCGTACACATGATGACCACCTGCTCGGGCGGAATGCCCTTGAGGTCGTATGCGTCGATGAGGTCCGTGTCGCTGATGCTGAGATAGCCCAGGCGGCGCGCGATATCGGTGTTTTGGATCATCGAGCGGCCCGTCACCACCACCTTGCGGCCGTTGGCTACGGCGGCGTCGCAGATCTGCTGCATGCGGTGGATATGGCTGGCGAACGACGCGATGATGACGCGACCCTTCGCCTGCGATATGATCTTCGCCAGCTCCTTGCCGACTTCGGCCTCCGACGGCGTGAAGTTGGGGTTCTGGGCGTTGGTGGAGTCGCTCATCATGAGGTCGACGCCGATTTCGCTGAACTTCGACAGCGCGCCGAAGTCGGTGGTCACGCCGTCGATGGGGGTCTGATCGAGCTTGAAGTCGCCCGTGTGCAGCACGTTTCCGGCCGGGCTCTGGAAGAACACGCCCACGGCGCCCGGGATGGAATGGTTCACGGCGAAGAACTCGGCCGTGAAGCAGCCCAGCTTGATCTGGTCGCCCGGTTTGATCTCGACGAGCTTGGCGTTCTTGATCTTATGCTCGGCGAACTTGCCCTCGATGAGGCCCAGCGTCATCTTCGTGCCGTAGATGGGCACGTTGCGATCGAGGTCCTTCATGAGGTACGGGAGGGTTCCCGTGTGGTCCTCGTGGCCGTGCGTGATGACGATGCCGCGCAGCTTGTCGGCGTTCTCCAGCACGTAGGTGTAGTCGGGCAGGATGAGATCGACGCCCGGATGGTTGTCGTCGGGAAACATCAGGCCGGCGTCGTCGAGGATCATGTCGCCTTTGCACTCGAACACCGTCATGTTCTTGCCGATGGCGTCGAGACCGCCCAGCGGGATGATCTTGAGCGTGGCGTTCGGATCCTTCTTCGGCGAGGCGAAGTTGCGTCGCGCGCTCTGGTCGCCGCGGTTGGACGCAGCGCGCTGACCGCCCTCCCCCGCCTTCGACAGCTGCGGGCGCTTGTGCTCGAGCTGCACGTGCTTGTACGTGCGGGTCTTCTTGTTGCCCTGGCCGTTCTCGTTTCCGTTCGCGCGGGGCGCTTTCTCTCCCCTGCGCGGGCTCCCGCCGGAGCGGTTCTCCGTGCGTGCGCGATCGCTTCCGCGCTGGACGCGCGGGTTCTTCTCTTCCATATCGTTCCTTTTTTCTCAGGCGACGGGGGCGCATGCACGAGGAGCCGGGTATCCCGGCTGGTCTCGCAGCAGGCTGAAATTCGCTCGAGCCTGCAAGCCCGCACGTCGCGGTTATATCAAGCGCCGCGATGCGCGGCGCTTCGGTCCTTCTTCATGTCGTCATCCTGAGCAGAGCGCCGTTGGTGCGGAGTCGAAGGATTCCGCTCGGCGCCAGCCGGGGTACTTCCTGCTATCGTCGCACGGGATCCTTCGACTCCGCGCTACGCGCTCCGCTCAGGATGGCAAACGGCTACAGCACGCCCACCTCGCGCATGGTGGCGGCCAGGCGCTCGGACTGCTCGGGCGTGGCATCCACGAGCGGCAGGCGCACGCCGCCCACGGGGAAGCCCAGCAGCTTGAGCGCTTCCTTGACGAGAATGGGGTTCGACGTTTCGAACAGTCCCGTCATGAGCGGCATCAAGCGCTCGTTGGCCGCCTCGGCGGCCTCCCAGTCACCTGCAGCCGCCAGCTCGACGATCTCCTTCATGCGAGCGGGAGACACGTTGCCGATGGTGGAGATGACTCCGGCGCCGCCTCGCTTCATGACGTCGAGCGTGGCGGAGTCGTCGCCGGAGTACACGACGAAGCCGTCCGGAGCGCCTGCGACGATGGCCTCGACCTGATCCATCTTGCCCGACGCCTCCTTCACGGCCACGACGTTGTCGCAGTCGTGGGCGAGGCGCAGCGTGGTCTCGGCTTCCATGTTCACCACGCAGCGGCCCGGAATGTTGTACAGGATGATGGGCAGCTCCACCGCGTCGGCGATGGTGCGGAAGTGACGGTACATGCCCTCTTGGGGAGGCTTGTTGTAGTAGGGCACCACGCACATAAAGCCGTCGACACCCAACTCGGCCACGTCGCGGGCGAAGCCCACCGTGTCGGCCGTGCAGTTGTCGCCCACGTTCGCGATGACGGGGACGCGGTTGCCCACAGCCTCCACCACAGCGCGGAACAGCTCCATCTTCTGCGGGTAGAACACGGTCGGGCTCTCCCCCGTCGTGCCGTTGATGATGAGGGAGTCGCTGCCGCCGTCGACGAGGCGCGCGGCAAGCGCCTGAGCCTTGTCAAGATCGAGCTCGCGATTCTCATCGAAGGGCGTGACCATGGCCGGGATCATCCGGCCGAACCGAGGCTGCGACATGCTCTGACTCCTCACCTTCCATGCGCGCGACCCGTGCCGCTTGCGCATCCAACATACAAAAACAAGTGCCTGAACGGCTATTATCCCACGAGATGAGCCCTCAGGCCATGAAGTTCTCCAAACCTACAACCAGCCCGTCGCACGAACCCACGCTACGAATGCCCAACAGCACGCCCGGCATGTACGACGTACGGTCCCATGAGTCATGACGGATGGACAGCGTCTGGCCGAGCGATCCAAAGATCACTTCCTGGCTGGCGACGTAGCCCATCGAGCGCACGGAATGCACCGGCACGCCGTCCACGAGCGCGCCGCGCGCGCCCTCGGCGCCTTCGATCTCGGTCTCCTTGCCGGGAGCTTCGCTCGCGCGCCCGCCACGCGCTTCAGCGATGATCTGCGCCGTGCGCACCGCGGTACCCGAAGGAGCATCCTTCTTGTTGCAGTGGTGAAACTCGATGACCTCGGCCTCCGGGAAGTACGGCGCGGCGGCCTTGGCGAACTCCATCATGAGCACCGCGCCCGTCGTGAAGTTCGGCGCGTAGAACAGACAGGTGCCGTCGGGCGCGAGCGCGGCCAGCTCCTGCAACGTCTCGTTCGACAGGCCGGTAGTGCCCACCACGCAGTCGACTCCCGCGGGAAGCGCCTCGCGCAGGTTGTCGGCCACGACGGAAGGCTGGGTGAAGTCGACGAGCACATCGGCCGTCCAAGACTCGAGCGCGGCCGCCACCGTCGGGTACACGGGGAAGTCGACCTCGGGCCTGTGCGGGTCGATGCCGCACACCAGTTCCATATCGTTCGCCGCGCGCACCGCGTCGCATACGGTCCTGCCCATACGGCCCGCGCATCCCGCAACTGCCACCTTGATCATCGCTGCCTGCCTTTCGCTTCATGTACCCGAACATCCTACCACGCGGATATACGCCGCTTGCGCCGCCGTTACCCGGCCGGCACGATTCGTCGGCCATCCGTCCTCCCGCAACGACGAAGGGGCCGCGTTCGGCCCCTTCGCTCGAATCAAAACCGCTTACGCGTCGTGACGGCGGCGCGGCGTGCGGTTGCCGCCTCCGTTGCCCTCGCGTCCGCTGCGACCCGGACGATTGTCGCGGCCGCCGTTGCGATCGCCGCGCTCGCGACGCTCGCCGTTGGAAGCGCTGCTTTCGGGGGCGTCCGGCTTGTCGAGGCGGTCGAGCGATATCTTGCCCGTCTTCGGGTCCACCTCGAGCACCTCGACTTTGATGATGTCGCCGAGGTTCAGCACGTCCTCGACCTTGCCGACGCGGCCGTTGGCAACGCGGGAGATGTGCAGCAGGCCGTCCTTGCCCGGCGTCAGCTTGACGAACGCGCCGAAGTCCTTGATGCCAACGACCTCACCGTCGAACGTCTCGCCCACCTCGGGCTCCTTGACGATGCCGAGAATCATGGCCTTCGCGGCATCGCCGGCCGGGCCCTCGATGGCGGCGATGTGGATGGTGCCGTCCTCCTCGATGTTGATGCTGGCGCCCGTCTCCTCCTGGATGCCGCGGACGACCTTGCCGCCCGAGCCGATGACGTCGCGGATCTTGTCCACCGGGATGTGGATGGTCTCGATGCGCGGTGCGAACTCGGAGAGCTCCTCGCGCGGCGCGGCGATGGTCTCCAGCATGGCGTCTAGGATGTAGGCGCGACCTTCGCTGGCCTGCTTGAGCGCACGAGCGAGGATGTCGACCGACAGGCCGCGGGCCTTGTTGTCCATCTGCAGGGCGGTGATGCCCTTCGCCGTGCCGCACACCTTGAAGTCCATGTCGCCGAGGAAGTCCTCGATGCCCTGGATGTCGGAGAGGATGACCACGTCGTCGCCCTCCTTGATGAGGCCCATGGCGATGCCCGAAACAGGCGCCTTGATAGGCACGCCCGCGTCCATGAGAGCCAGCGTCGAACCGCAGGTGGAGGCCATGGACGACGAGCCGTTCGACTCGAGGACCTCGGACACCACGCGGATGGCGTAGGGGAACTCGTCTTCGCTGGGAAGCACCGGGATCAGCGCGCGCTCGGCCAGCGCGCCGTGGCCGATCTCGCGGCGCTTCGGAGCGCCCATGCGGCCGGTCTCGCCCGTGCAGTACGGCGGGAAGTTGTACTGGTGCATGTAGCGCTTGCCCTCGGCGGGGTCGATGGTGTCGAGGCGCTGCCATTCGTTCAGCATGCCGAGCGTGCAGACGGAGAGCGCCTGCGTCTGGCCGCGCTGGAACAGGCCCGAGCCGTGCACGCGGGGCAGGTAGCCCGGCACGATGTACAGCGGGCGGATGTCCTCGGGACGACGGCCGTCGGCGCGCTCGCCCGTCTCGATGACCATCGCGCGCATGGCCTTCTTCTCGAGCTTCTTGAGCTCGGCGGCGATGTCGCCCTTCCATGCGGCGCGCTCCTCATCGGAGAACTGCTCCTCCTTGATGCGGGCCTTGAGCTCTTCCACCTTGCCCATGCGCGAAAGCTTGTCGGCATCGCGCAACGCGGCGGACATCTCGGCCATGAACGGCGCGACGCGCTCGGCGATGGCCGGGTCGGCGACGTGGACGGGCCACTCGACCGGCTCGATGTTCGCACGGTCGAGGAAGCGCTGCTGGGCTTCGCAGAACGCGGCGATGGCCTCCTGGCCGAACGTCATGGCGGCCAGCATGTCCTCTTCGGAGATCTCGTCGGCGCCGGCCTCCACCATGGAGATGTAGTCGGCCGTGCCGGCGATGGTCAGCTCGAGATCCGAGTTCTCGGATTCCTCGAACGTGGGGTTCACGATGAACTCGCCCGTCTCCACGTCGCGGCCGATGCGCACGCAAGCGGCGGGGCCGTCGAAGGGAGCCGCGCCCAGCATGAGGGCAGCGCTGGCGCCCATGACGCAGATGGTGTCGGGCGGGTTGATGCTGTCGACGACGAGCGTCGTGCACACGACGTGCACCTCGCGCTTGAAGCCGTCGGCGAAGCCGGGACGGATGGGACGGTCCACCATGCGGGCCGTCAGCGTGCCCTTGTCGGAAGGACGCGCCTCGCGCTTGAGGTAGCCTCCCGGGATGCGGCCGACCGCGTACATCTTCTCGATGAAGTCGACCGTGAGGGGGAAGAAGTCGTAGTCCTTCTCCTCCTTCGAGATGACGGCCGTAACGAGCACCGTCGTGTCGCCCTGCGTGACGACGACCGAGCCGGTCGCCTGCTTGGCGAGCTCGCCTGTCTCCAAACGGTACTGCTTCCCGTACAGTTCGAAGGATTCGACGATTTTTTTCATATGCTGCTTTCTTTCTCTTCACCTGAACGACCCTAGTGCCGCCCAGCTTCTTCGGCGCGGGGTACTTACCGTTCCCCCGCCGCCGCGAGCGGATGCGCCCTTGCGCTTCCGACCGCCTCTATGTAAAAGCCCGCCAAGGCGGGCTTTCATACGCTAGATGGTGTCGCGGATGCCGAGCTGCTTGATGAGCGTACGGTACTCCTCGATGTTGCGGTTCTTGATGTACTTCAGAAGACCGCGACGCTTACCGAGGAGCATCATGAGGCCTCGACGAGTGTGGTTGTCCTTCTTGTGCACCTTGAGATGCTCGGTGAGGTTGCGGATGCGCTCGGTGAGGATCGCCACCTGCACTTCGGGACTGCCCGAATCGCCTTCGCCCTTGCCGAATTCCTTGACGAGCTCGGCAGTGCGCTCTTTGCTGATGCTGAGTTTGCTGGCCATGTGCTATTCCACCTTTCGTTCGCAGCGCCCTCGTCGGACGCCGCCTCCTGCGCGCCTGCCCGGCCCGGGCCTGCACGCGTCGTATGCGCGTCCCTCTGGGTAGGCATGCGGTGAACATGCGGACCAAGCGGAACGTGCCTGCGTTTTCGCAGCCCGCCTATTGTAACGGCAAGCACGGTGCGCGGCAAGCGGGACGCGGGGCGCCCACAGGTTCCGCACAAAGCGCCGACGCTTCGAAGCCGCGCCCCCATCAGGACAGACGCATGCTGCAGAAGGCCTCCGTCAGGAGCGCGCCACACTGGGTCCCTGGGGGATCCAGACGGTGAACGACGTGAGGCCCGCGTCGCTCGAAGCGTAGATGTCGCCGCCGTGGGCGCGGGCGATCTCACGGGAGATGGCCAGCCCCAGCCCTGCGCCGCCCGCTGCCGACCCGCGCGACTCGTCGGCGCGGTAGAACTTCTCGAAGATGCGTTCGAGGTGCTGCGGCGACAGCTCGCGTCCCTGGTCGCTCACCGTGAGCTCCCACCACACGAAGCCGTCGGCGGCCGTCACGAGCCCCGTGCGCACCCTCACGTCCGTGCCCGGGTCGGCGTAGGCCACCGCGTTCTTGATGACGTTGTTCAGCACGCGGGCCACGCGCCCCGCGTCGGCGAACACGGACAGCTCGGCGGGGCCCTCGTACACGAGGTTCAGGCGCCGCCCCTCGGCCAGGGGGAAGAACTCGTCCACCACCTGGTTCACGAACAGCGCGGCGTCGAAGCGCGAACGCTCGATGGGGATGGTCTGCAGGTTGTAGCGCGTGATCTCGAAGAACTCGTCGAGCAGCTCCTCGAGCCGGTAGGCCTTGTCCAACGTGATGCCCGTGTAGCGCTCACGCACCTCGAGCGGCAGGTCCGGAGACTCCTCGAGCAGCGTAAGATAGCCGATGATGGAGGTGAGCGGCGTCTTGATATCATGCGCCAGATACACCACCAGCTCGTTCTTGCGATCCTCGGCGGCCTTCGCAGCGCGTTCGTTCTGCTCGGACGTCGCCTTGATGGTGTTGAGCGCCATAGCGGTGGGCGCAAGCTCGCCGGGCAGCATGACCGGGCCGTCGCTTTTGGCCAGGATGTCGGACACCGAATCGAGCAAGAGGTCGAAGTAGCGCAGCGCCCGGTTGATGCCCGAGCGCACCACGAGCACGATACCCGCGACGAAGCCGATAGCCGTCAAGACCAGGAACAGGTTCGACGCAAGGGTGTGCAGCGCGTAGTCGTAGCCAAGCAGCTCGTAGACGAAGTTCGACACGGCCGATCCGAGCGTGGTCATGAAGCCGGCGAACAGCACGAGGTACACGACGATGAACAGCACGACGTTCACCACCGTGCGACGCAGGATGGCGTTCGAGAGCCGCTTCGTCTGGTCGAGCCGCGCCTGCGAGCGTACGGGTTCCTCCATGTCTTCCTCCTTTTAGCCCAGCTTGTAACCGACGCCCCAGACGGTCTCGACGAACTCCTGGGACGAGTCGACGGCAGCCAGCTTCTTGCGCAGATGCCGGATGTGCACCATCACCGTGTTGTTGCTCTGGGCGTTGGCGATCTCGCCCCAGACGGTCTCGAACAGATCGCGCGAGGCCACAGGCCGGCTCTGGTCGCGCATGAGACAGGCGAGGATGGCGAACTCCTTCGGGGTGAGGCTCAACGCCTCGCCGTGCAGCGTGGCCGTGTAGGCGCTCTCGTCGAGCGCGATGCCGCAGCATTCGAGCATACCCGGCCCATCCTCCCTTGCGACGTCGTTCGAGGTAGCGCGGCGCAGGCGCGCGCGGACGCGGGCCACGAGCTCGCGCGGCTTGAAGGGCTTCACCACGTAGTCGTCGGCACCCAGCTCGAAGCCCACCACCTTGTCGACCTCCTCGTCCTTCGCCGTGAGGAAGATTATGGGAACCGAGCTCGTGCGCCGAAGCTCGCGACAGCACGCGAACCCGTCCATGCCGGGCATCATGATGTCGAGGATGACAAGGTCGAACGGATCGTCCGCCTGACAGGCCAGCAGATCGGGAGCTGCGTAGAACACCGTCGGGACGAACCCGGCCTCCACAAGCAGCTGCCCCACCAAATCGGCGATGGCCTGCTCGTCGTCGCATACGGCGATGCGCATCTTCGATTCCACGCGTTCCTCCTCGCACTCCGCTGCCCATCGGGCTGTCCGCGCCCGCTCGGGCGCGCCGTCTCTCCCATTGTATAAGCCCCGTGCGCGATCACGCCCCTGACGAGGCAAGATTAAGGAAAACTTAAGCAATGAAGCGTATCGCGCCGACCCTTTAGCGAAACGGCGGGACCGCAGCCGTAAAAGCGCCGCATGATATTCCATTCGCCTCTCACGGCTGTTACTATGATTGAATCAGTTCGAAATAGGGCGAGCAAGGAGACAGGGATGAAAAAGAGCGTTCTCGACTCATCCATCAACTGGGAATTCAACCAATTCGACGGAACGCTCAGGATATCGGGAACGGGAAAGATGCCGAGGTTCACCCAGAACAAGGAGTCGGGGGGCTTTGACGACAATCCGTGGAATCCGATAAAAAACGAAATCGCCACACTGATCGTGGATGAGGGAGTTGTTTCCGTTTCCGGAGCGGCGTTTTGGAAATGCAAAAACCTGACAAGGGCCATCATGCCGCATGTACTGCATATACACGCTGGAGCATTTTACGAATGCAGCGCCCTTGAGGAGGTCGCGGTCGAAGAAATCGTGACGGTAGGAGAAGGAGCCTTCGAAAACTGCTCTTCTTTACGCCGGATAGCGCCCGAGCTATCCCCTTCTGCTAAACGCAAAATCGAGTCCTTAGTCTTTGTTGACGAATGCGCGTTTTCCGGTTGCGAAAGCCTCGACAGCGTGACCTTCAGCAATCTGAAAGCGATTGGTCGAGGGGCGTTCTATCGCTGCTCTTCGCTACAGTCGGTTTCCTGCGAAAGACTCTCCTCCATTGCAGAGCATGCGTTTAGAGAGTGTTCGAGCCTCTCGGAGTGTCGGGTATGCAACGGTTGTGTAATCGCCGAGGGGGCGTTCTCGAAATCCGCGCTGTCCTCACCGACGAAATTCATCGACTAGGTTAACTTCGTAAAGGACAGGGAAGATGCTGTACACCTTTTTCGACGTGGAGACGCCGAACAGACGCAACGATCGTATTTGCTCGATAGGAGCCGTCGTCACCGACCAAGACGGCACTGTCGTAGAAAAGAAATCGTATCTTGTAAACCCGGAATCGAGCTTCGACGACATCAACGTTCGCATACACGGTATCGCCCCGGTCGACGTCCGCAACGCGAAGACATTCCCGGAGCTTTGGTACGACTCTTTGTCCGCATTCTTCCCGGTCGACGGCGTGGTTGCACACAACGCGCGGTTCGATCTCAGCGTCTTGACCAAAACACTGGTCTCATATGATATCCCCTCACCCAAGATGAGCTACGCATGCACTCTTGACATGTCGAAGAAAATCGACTTTATAGGCGGAGGGAAGCTTCCGCACGTATGCGAGGCTCTAGGCATCGAGCTGGAGAGACATCATCAAGCCGAAAGCGATGCCACGGCATGCATGCGCGTATTCTGGACACTTGTCGGGATGGCCGGCTGCATGCCGAGCTTCATAGCATACGAGCCAGGCGCTAAAAGCTGCAAGAAAAGCGGGGGGCGATACCGAAGCATCTCCGACAAGACCAAAGCCATGCAATGGCTTATACCGTTGCTAAGGGAAGTCGTGTCCAACGGAAAGGTGTCGACGTTCGAAGCCGAGGCAGTCTTGGAGTTCTTCGGGCTGCACGAAGAACTAACGTCCGATCCGGCGCTTTCGCCCATAGTCGCTTTGCTTCAAAACGCTATCGCTGACGGATGGGTCGACGAAGCCGAATCAAACGAGCTCGCCAACCTCATCTCCCACATCGTAAACCCCTCTAGCAGCATTGAAGACAGCGTGGATTTCGCCAACAGAAAATTTGTTCTGACCGGCTCATTCAATCACGGAACCAAAGACGACGTGTCCGCATTCATTCAAGAGCGCGGCGGTGAGGTGCTGCAGAACGTCACCAAAACATGCGATTATGTGGTCATCGGAGGATGCGGCAGCGAGGCGTATTCCCTCGGCAGCTACGGCGGTAAAGTCAAGAAGGCGCTCGACTGGCAAGCGAAAGGCGTACCTATGCAGGTCATCGAAGAATGCGATCTATACGGCGAAAGATAACACCCCCACCGGCTAGAATTCCATGAACCGGCCATCTACGCATACGGTACCCGTTTGGTCTCGAGTACCGTTGACAACGTAAACGCTTTACGACATACTGAGTCGACAACGTAAACTCATGGAAGGAGGTCTCTATGGCGATGACGGCATCGGCTATTCGGTTCGAGCCGAATGAGAAGGAATGGATTGCAGCGTTTGCCGAGATGAACGGTTCCACGTTTTCCGCGCAAGTGCGCCAGTGGACGCTCGAACGCCTTGAGGACGAACTTGACGCTCGGGACCTTTCGCAAGCTATCGAAGAAGACGATGGCACGCGTATTTCCTGGAGCAAGGTCAAGTCCGATCTCGGTCTGGCGATTTGATTGGGCTATTCGGTAGAGTTGACGAGCGGAGCGGCGAAGCAGCTGCAAAGCCTCGATCGCAAAACCCTTCTGCTGGTATCGGAACTGATCGAGCGCCTTGACGGATGCGAGAACCCCTGCATGCTCCCCAACGCGAAGAAGCTCCAAGGGGTGAAGAACGGTTGGCGCTGGCGTTCCGGAACGTATCGTGTTCTCGGCACAGTCGACGGTAGCCGGATAACGATCGAGGTATTCAAGATCGGACATCGTCGAGACGTATACCGCGGCTTATAACAGATTCATGCCCATGCGAAAGCAGCCATCTTGTCAGATGGCTGCTTTCGCATGGGTGCTTGCATCCGAGCAATCCCAGGTCAGGGGCTGTCGAACTTCAGGAAAACTTAAGCAATCGGTTGACGTTTCTTCTGGGACGGGAGGGGCGCGCCCGAGGGATACTTGACGGCGAGGACGGCGAGCCGCGAGCGCTGCCGGAGATCGCCCGGGGCGCAGTCCCGGGCGACGCCTCGCTATCCCCGTATCCAACGCTTTCGAGGAGGCTCCCCGTGCCGTACACCAATTCCTTCGATGCAAGGCTTCGCCCGAACCGCTCCGTTTATCGCGCTCGGCCCCTACGCCGCGCTTGTGCTCCCGAAAGCCGCACGCACGCCGCATCCGACGTGCGGCGCATCCCTTCGCGATCGCTGCCGCAGCTCGCCGTCGTTCTGGCGCTGCTGATCGCCCTCGGAGGTGCCTGCTGGTACGCGGTGAGCACCTTGACGGGCCTCGTCGACGGCGCGCGGGCCAGCGGATCCCTCTCCACAGGCCCGCAATCGACGCCGAAAAGCGCCTGGAAGGCCGGCGAGGTGCCCGCGCTGTACCAGCGCGATCCCGCATGGGCTGACGGAACCTACGCAGAAGACGACTTCGGAACCACCGGTTGCGGGCCTACGTGCATGGCCATGGCGTACGTGGCGCTGACCGGCCGCACCGACATGACACCGGCCGACATGGGCGCGTTCTCCGAGCGCCTCGGATGCGCGACCCCCGACGGCACCGCCTGGACGTTCATGACCGAAGGCGCGGCCGAGCTTGGCCTCGTCGCCGAAGAAGTGCCCGCAGACGAGCAGAGCGTTCGCCGCGCTCTCCTGTCCGGCTCCCCCGTCATTTGCAGCGTGGGACCGGGCGATTTCACCAGCACGGGCCACTTCATCGTGCTCGCAGGCATCGACGAACAGGGCCGCCTGCTCGTGCGCGACCCCAACAGCCCTGAACGCACGGGAAAGGCTTGGGACTTCGCCACCGTGCTCGGCCAATGCCGCGCGATCTGGGCCTACACGGCCGCTTGACGCGCCTCGCGCAGCCCTTTCACCAGCTGGTCGGCGCACGAAGTTGCGCGCCGACCGCACGTGTTGCCCTCAAGCGCCGCGGCGACGTCCTCCACCGTCATGCCCTCGATGAGCTTCGACACCGCCTTCAAATTGCCGTCGCAGCCGCCGACGAACTCAACACGCGCCACCTTGTCGCCGTCGAGGTCGATATCGATCGCGCGCGAGCATACGCCGCGCGGGGTGTAACGGTACATGCCTCTCTCCTCCTCTTCGCGGGTCCCGCCCGCATCTTTCAGAACAATCCGCAAGTGAACAGGAAGTTCAACGATTTCAAGTTTGCCCCGACGTGCTCGCTCACCCATTGCTGGCAGAAACGCAGCACGGAAAACGCGGCGGAAGGATCCGCCTCGAGAATCTCGATCTCGGCGAACGTGGAGCTCAGCAGAGCCCGGCACCACGCGACCGTAGAGGCAGGGACGAGCACCGTCTCCACGCTCGACCGGCATGCGGCGCACACCGCCCCGCCCTCCTGGTACGAGAGCGCCATGAGTCCGCTTTCGGGAACCGCCTCCACGTCGCGCCCGCAGGAGACGCACACATCGAGGCTGGGGCGCAACCCCGCGAACGCAAGCGTCTTGAGCAAGTGCGCCGCGCACACGGCCGGCACCTGCGCGGGATCGACCCGACCCAGGCTGGACAGCGCCGTGCGCGTGAGCGCGAACAACCGCGGGTTCTCCAGACCCATCTGCGTGACGCGGTCGAGCAGTTCGGCAATGGGCGCAGCCCCGGCAGCGTGCTCAATGTCGCGGCGAAGACGCTCGTTGCTCTCGACGAGCCGCGCTTCCTTCACGATGTCGAGGCTGCGCCCGCGCGCGACGAGCAAGTCGACGACCGAGTACAGCTCGAGGCGCGCCGCGAACGAGCTGGCGGGTTTACGCGCGCCCTTCGCTACGGCCCGTATCTGCGAGCCGTCCTCGGCGAGCAGCGCCAGGATGAGGTCGCTCTCGCCGAGCTTCGTCTTGCGCAGCACGATGGCGCGCGCGTCGTAGGTAGGCTGGGACACGCGCGCTACGAGATACTGGCGATGGCGTTGTCGCTCGTCCAAACGATGGCACCGCTCTTCTGCTTGGAGGAGCCGTACACGGTTTCGCCGTCGAGCGAGGTCACCGCCTTGCCCGTGATGGTGAACGACGTGGTCTCGCCTCCCTCGTACTTCACGGCATCCACCGACTCTACCAGATAGGCCGTGCCGCCGACCGTGACGGTCGAGCCCGAATCGCGCAAACCGCCGAGATACGACAGCGCCGCCTGCTCCAACTCGGCGCCGCGCGACAAGGCGACCGACACGGTGACCGTAGAGCCGGAGTCGGCCTTCGCGTCGGTTTCGGGCGTCGTGCCGAGCACGGTACCGGCAGGCACGCTGTCGTCGTAGACGTAGCTCGCCACCGGTTCGTACCCTTCGTCGGTCAGCATCTTGGAAGCCTCGTCCCACGTCTTGCCCTTCACGTCGGGCACGGTGAAGGGGACGGCAACGGTAACGGTGATCTCGGTGCCGGCAGCGGCCTTCGACCCCGCTTCGGGGGCTATCCCCAGCACGAGGCCCTCACGCTCGTTCGACTTCTCGGTCACGAAGGAAACCTTCTCGAACCCGTCCTTCTCGAGCAGAGCCGCCGCTTCGTCGCGCTGTTTGCCCGCGACGTCGGGGATCGTGCGCGCCTCCGAAACATGGATGGTGACTTCGGTGCCCTCCTCCTCGCGAGAGCCGGCGACGGGATCCATGAGCAGCACGACGCCCTCGGTGTCGTCGGACTTGATCTTCTCCTCGTGCACGGCGAAGCCCTTGGACTCCAAAACGTAGACGGCGTCGGACTGGGTCATGCCCACGACGTCGGGCAGCATCTTGCCGCCCCATAGCTCCAGATAGTACGTGACGCCCGCGGCCGCCCCGCCGACGGCCAGCAGACATACGAGCACGATGGCCACGATCTTGCCCTTGCCGCCCTTCCTCTGGTTGGCATCAGGTGCGCGGAACTCCTTCTGCTTGGGCGCGGCCTGGCCCTCGATACGCGGCATCTCCATGGTATCGCCCGGCCCCCACGACTTCTTCGGGGGCACGTAGCCCGCATCGACGAGGCATTCGTCGAAGCCCGAGAAATCGGAGCGACCGGAGATCGGCTCTTCGTCGGGGCGACGGGGCACGAACGGCGTGAGATCGTCGGCAGCGCGCGCGGCCTCGTCGTCTCCGATGGAGCCGAAGTCGAACGCGTTGCCGTTCTCGTTGACGTTCACGCCCGCCACGTCGATGGCGGGGATGCTCGAACGATCGAGCGGACCCGAAGCGTCGAGTTCCCCGGCGGACTCGGGTTCGACGGCGGATGCCGTGCCCTCGAAGTCGGGATCGGACTCGCCGGCCTGCGCATCCTCGGGGCCGTCGTCAGCCGCGATCGAGCGCAGCGTCGCATCGCTCGTGGACGCCGCGGCGACGGCCGCCATACGGCCGGTCAGGGGAAATCCGCAATCGTTGCAGAATTTCGCGCCGTCTTTGTTCTCAGATTGACAGTTCGGACAGATCATGCTGGCTTTCTCCCTCGCGCAAATGGCACATACGACGATTGTAGCCGAAAACGGGCCGAGCGCAGCCGGACAACGCCCCGTTTGCACGCTTCGTGACAATACCTGCAGAAAATAGGCGAGCTTCCAGGTTGGCGCAGCCGATCGGCGATAAGCGCCGAGCCGTTCCGGCCGCCGGCGGCCGGGCAGACAGAGCCCTTAAGCCCCTTCGCCGTAGCCGAAACGGCGGATCTGGTTCGCGTCGCGGCGCCAGTTCTTCTTCACCTTCACCGACAGGTCCAAGAACACGCGGCAGCCCAGCAGCTGCTCGAGGTCCTGGCGCGCCTCGGTGCCGATCTGCTTGATGGCCGCGCCCTTCTTCCCGATGATGATGCCCTTCTGGCTGTCGCGCTCCACGTACACGATGGCGAAGATGCGGTAGAGATCCTTCTTGCGATCGTACTCCATCTCCTCCACGCGCACGCCGATGGCATGGGGCACCTCGTCGTGGAACGAACGCAGGATCTTCTCGCGGATGAACTCGGCCACCACCACCTCGATGGGCTGGTCGGTCTCCATATCGGTCGGGAACCACGCCGGACCCGGCGGCAGCAGCGCCACCACCTCGTCGACGAAATCCTGCACATGCTCGCCCGTCTGGCTCGACAATTCCACCACGGCGTCCCAATCGCCCAGCTGGGCTGCGGCGAAGCGCTGGCGATCCAGCTGCTCGCCGTCCACGAGGTCGATCTTCGACAGCACGAGGATCTTCTTCGAGCGCGCGCGCTTGAGCTGAGCGGCCACCCACTCGTCGCCCGTGCCGACCGGCTTCGACGCGTCCACGAGGAAGGCGACCACGTCCACGTCCTCGAGCGCCTTGAGTGCCGACGTGTTCAGCTCCTCGCCGAGGGCGTCGTGCGGCTTGTGCAGGCCCGGCGTGTCCACGAGGATGAGCTGGAAGCCCTCGCGCGTGAGCACCGCGCGAAAGCGATGGCGCGTAGTCTGCGCCGTGTTCGACGTGATGGCGATCTTCTTGCCCATAATGGCGTTGATCAGCGTGGACTTGCCCGCATTCGGGCGCCCGACCAGCGTGACGAACCCTGACTTGAACGAATCGCCGACTGCGGGATAGATGTTGTCCATGAAAAGCCTTCCGATGTTTCCGATGCGTTAGACGAACAGCGCCGCAAGGCGCGGGACGAACACGGCGGCGGCTACCGCCACCGCGCCCAGCGCGCACACGAGCACTGCGCCGGCGGCGCAGTCTTTCGCGTGCTTGGCGAGCTCGGCGTAGTCGGGCGACACGAGGTCGACCACCGATTCGACGGCCGTGTTCAGGCATTCGGCGGCCAGCACGAGCACGATGCAGATGACGATGGCCGCCCACGACGCCGCGTCGATGCCGAGCGCGGCGCCGAGCAGCACTGCCGCGGCGCCCACCGCGAAATGTATCTTCATGTTGCGTTGCGTGCGCGCAGTGTAGACGACGCCTTCCCATGCGCACGAGAACGCGCGTCCGAGCGAGAACCGGGCGCGCGAATCCTTGCCAGCACGGTTGCGGACGAACCTCACGCCGTCCGCCGCACCGTCCTCCGGCGACGGCTTCCCCTCCGTGCGTTCGCCTTCGCCCATGGCGTCAGTCGCGTTCATGCAATCCAGCCCCTCCCCCGATCTCAGCGCTTGGACCAGGCTTCGAGGATCTCGGCCTCGCGCTTCTCCATGACCTCGGCTTCGTCATCTTCGATGTGATCGTAGCCGCACAGGTGCAGAAGGCCATGGACGAGCAGCAAGCTGATCTCCTCCTCGAACGTGGTGCCGAACTCGCGCGTCTGGCGGCTGGCCACGTCGGGGGCGATCACCACGTCGCCCAGTTCGTAGACGGGATCCTCCGCCAGCGTCATAGCCGACAGGTCGTCGTCCACGCCGTCGCACTCGAAGGACAGCACGTCGGTAGGGCCCTCCTTGTGGCGGTAGCGCTCGTTGAGCTCGGCGATAGCCTCGTCGGTGACGAAGCTGATGGACACCTCGGTGTTGAAGGGCTTGTCCTCGCGCGCCAGCACGAACTGGGTCAGCTCGTGCAGCGGCAGCTTCTCGAGGTCTTCTTTGCGGTAGTCGTAGTTGATCTGGATATCCATGATACCTCAAGCCTTTCTGCTTGCCTGATCGTAGGCCGAGACGATGGCGGCCACCAGGGAATGCCGAACCACGTCCTTGCCGGTGAAATCGCAGAACGCGATATCGTCGATGTCCTCGAGGATGGCCCGCACGCCTTTGAGGCCCGAGACGCCGCGCGGCAGGTCGAGCTGGGTCACGTCGCCCGTGACCACCATCTTCGAGCCGAAGCCCAGGCGCGTGAGGAACATCTTCATCTGCTCAGGCGTGGTGTTCTGCGCCTCGTCGAGGATGATGAAGCTGTCGTTCAGGGTGCGCCCGCGCATGAACGCGAGCGGGGCGATCTCGATGACGCCGCTCTCGACGAGCTGCGTGGCGCGCTCCATGTCGGTCATGTCGAACAGAGCGTCGTAAAGCGGGCGGATGTAGGGATCCACCTTCTCGGTGAGGGTTCCGGGCAGAAAGCCCAGGCTCTCCCCCGCTTCCACCACGGGGCGCGTGAGGATGATGCGGCCGACCTCCTTGCGCTTGAGCGCAGCCACGGCCATGGCCATGGCGAGGTACGTCTTGCCGGTGCCCGCGGGCCCGATGCCAAACGTGATGGTATGCTCGCGGATGGCGTCGACGTAGCGCTTCTGGCCCGCCGTCTTCGGACGGATGGCCCGGCCGCGGTACGTGAGCAGGATGTCCTCGCGCAGCGCCTGCGGGCTGAACTCGGCCGTGCGCAACAGGTCGATGGCGTGCCGCACGTACTCGAGCGTAGGCTCGCCGCCGCCTTCCACGAGCTTGATGAGATCCGAGAACAGCGCCGTGAGCGACTGCACCTCCAGCGGATCGCCGACGAGCTCGACCGTGTCGCCGCGAACCGTGATCCGCGAGGCGAACGCATCCTGCACGACATGGAGGATCTCGTCCGCAGGGCCGACGATGAGCGCCATGTTCACGCTTCGGGGGGCCGTGAGGGTGATTTGGGTTTGGTCAGTCATGGGGGCATTGTACCACGCACGGCCGGCGCGCGCTTCGATGTCATCGAACCGACAAGGGAATATAGTGCAGGTGATCAAGATCTGCCGGGAACGGCGAGGCGGTTCGAGGTCGCGCCGCTCCCGCCTCGCATCTTCGCTCCGAAAACACGCCTCAGGGTCGTTTTCCGTGTGTTACGGGCGAAGACGCATTGCCCGCACGCGCACCCGCGTCCTCAGGCCAGCCGGTAGGCCCACAGCGCCTTCGTCTGGCCGAGCACCGTGTCCACGTTCCAGGCTCTGTTCGAGCGCTCGGCCGAGTACGGATCGTTGATGCGCAGGTTCCCGTCGCCGTCGATGCCGGTGACGACGAAGAAGTGGCCGTTGTCGGTGAAGTCTCCAGGGCCGACGTTGCAGACGAGCACGGCGCCGCCTTCGAGCGCCGCGCGCACGCTGCCCGCATCGACCGAGAGCGCCTCGCAGGAAAGGCCGAGCGAGGCTGCCTCGCTCACGAGGAACGAGGAGTCGGTGCCGTCGAACGCCGTCTCAAAGCCGCCGTCGCTCGCACGTTTCCCCATATCGTAGGGCGACAGATCGCCCTTGCCGGTGAGGCCCTGGTACACCATGGAAAGCGACGTGGGGCAGCATCCCGTCAGCGCGAACGTCGTGGAGCTGTACACGGTGGAGCCCCAGCGCTGATCCCACTGGTAGAGACGCGGCACCTCGCCTGAGGCGGGGTCGTCCGTACCGAGGGCGCTCTCGGCCGGATAGGCGTCGGGAAACGTGCGCACGAAGGGCACGGCCTCGGGCTCGACGGCGGCCAGCTTGAGCAGCTTGCGCTGCACCGCTTCGCCGTCCACGGCGTAGGCGTCCGGATGGGCGGCGATCCATGCCGCGTCGTCGCTCGCCGAAGCCGCTTGGACGAGCTGGGCGGCCAAATCGTCGCCGAGCACGGCCTTGAGCTTGGCCTCGTCGATAGGATCGCGCTGCGTCTGCTGCTGGACGGGAGCCCGGTCAGCCTCGTCCGGCGCCTGCGTCGCAGCGCCGGCGGCCATGCAGCCGCGAACGCCCGCGACAAGCACGACGACCAGCACGATCGCGGCCGCCGCGATCGCGAGGCGCTTGGGACCGACGGCGCGCACGAGGTTCGTCGCAGCCTCGGAGAAGGCGAACAGGAGCTCCGAGCCGTGCGCCTCCCATGAGTGCCGATTGCCCGTTCCAGGACGGCTCGAACGGAGACGACCCGAGCTTATCGGCTCGCGCGCGTCATGCACGCCGTGCGTATCGCGGCCGGTGGGCGCTTCCCCGCGCATGCGCGCCTTGCGCTCCTCGAGCCTCCTGCGCGCCCGCTCGCGCGCCTCGTCGTCGCCCATTCGCGCCTCCCGTTTTAAATCGCTATTCTGACTAGTATACAGCCTATCGGAAAACAGAGGCATTTCGAATCGCCTCATTCAAGAAAGGGCCAGCAGCCGCAGGGGTTCAGAAAACAAGAGAGGCTGCCATCATGGCAGATACGAAAACCCGAACATCGACGCGCTCTCCGAAATTGCCCGAGGACTCGGGGTGAGCATACGCGACCTGTTCCAATACGCGCTCTCCGTGAAGAGCTTCCCGTGCCGGAAAACGACTGCCCCGCCGTTAAACCAAGATTGACGCAGCCCGTTCTGAGCATCGCGCGCCCATGGCGATCCTTCGCGCAAACAGGCCGCTCGCCCGCTCTTGGCGCGCCGGTTCGGGGGCGATGCGCGACCGACTACAGCGTCACCTCGACCAGCGCGCCCGGGGCGGCGCCGGCGGGGGCGGGCACCTCGAAGTAGCTCTCCGTCATGGCGACGCCGCCCTCCTCCACCAAGGCGAGCTCGACGGTTCCGGCGCGGCGGGCGCGCTCGGATGCGCGCAGCTCGTCGCCCAGCGCGCGCAGCATGGCGGCGCGGGCTTCCTTGACGGCGGGCGGCACTTGGTCGGCGCGCTCGGCGGCGGGCGTCCCGATGCGCGGCGAGTACGGGAACGCGTGGATCTTCGCGAAGCGGCAGGCGCGCGCCACGTCGAGCGTCTCCTGGAACTCGGCATCGGTCTCGCCGGGGAAGCCGGCGATGATGTCGGTGGACAGCGCCAGCTGCGGGATCCGGCGGTAGAGCCGCTCCACGAGCGCGACGAAACGCTCCGCGTCGTAGGGGCGCGCCATCTCGCGCAGCACCTTCGAGCTTCCCGCCTGCAACGGCAGGTGCAGATGACGGCAGACGCGGCCGTCCGCCGAAGCCAGAAGGTCGATGAGCGCATCGTCCACATCGCGCGGCTCGATACTGGACACGCGGAAGCGCGCCGGGGCCTCGCCGGGCGCGTGCAGGTCGGCCGTCTCGTCGAGCAGGCGTCGCAGCAGAGCGGCCAGCCTGATCGCGGAGGGGTCGCGCCGTCCTCCGTCGCAGTACGACCCCAGGTTTATACCCGTGAGCACGATCTCCCGCGCGCCGGCGCGGGCATAGGACGCGCACTCGCGCACGACGTCGTCGGCCGGACGGCTGGTCGCGCGCCCGCGTGCCACGTGCACGATGCAGTACGTGCACGCGTTGTCGCAGCCGTCCTGCACCTTCACGCCCACGCGCGTGCGGAAGCCGGATCCGATATGGAGGGGCGCGTCCTCGCCGGGAGAAAAGGGCGCCTCGTCGAACAGGGCATCGATGGCCTGCGCCAGCTGGGCCTTCCCCACCACGCTCACGCGCTCGTCGAGCGCCTCGTAGAACGCGGCGTCGATGGCGGCGGCGCAGCCGGTGACCAGCACGCGGGCATGGTCGTTCGCGCGCAGGGCGCGGCGCACGGCCTTGCGGGTCTTCTTCTCGGCCTCCCCCGTGACCGTGCACGTGTTCACCACGATGAGGTCGGCGGACGCTTCGGACGTCTCGACACCGCGCAGGGCGAGGCGCGCCGCCGCATCGTCCGACTCCACGCGGTTCACCTTGCATCCCAGGTTGACGACGGCGAAATTCACGATTGCCCGCCTGCCTCGCACGCGTCCCCGGCTTCCTCGCGACGGCTTTCGACATGGGCGGACGTGCGTTCCTGCGCTTCGCGCGCGTCGTGCATCATGCGGCCCAGCTCGTGCAGGACGAGCGCGGGAGCCACGATGCCGGCCGTCTCGGTTCGCAGGATGGACGAGCCCAGCGACACGAGCGACGCACGCGGGTTGCAGGCCAGGAGCGCGTCCGCCTCGCTTCGCGAAAGGCCCCCTTCGGGGCCCACCACCACGGCGATGCGCGCGTTCTCGGGAAGCGCGCGGTCGAGCCGGAGGCCGCGCTCGAGCGCCTTCTCGATGCGCGCGTCCAGCAGCGCCTCCTCCCAGCACACCAGCACGGCGGTGGCGTGCGCCAAGGAGGCGCACACATCCGCCAGCGCCATCGGCTCGCCCACCTCGGGACACGCGCGCTGGCCGGACTGCATGGCCGCGCTCTTCGCGATGGCGCGCCATCGCTGCGTCCTCGCCGCGGCCTTCCTCGCATCGAGCCTCACGATGGAGCGCTCGCACGACATCGGAACGAACGCCGAAACGCCCAGCTCGGTGGCGTGGCGGATCACCGTCTCCATCTTGTCGCCCTTGGCCAGGCCCTGCACGAGCATCACGAGGGGGCGCTCCTCGTCGTCGAGGCGCTGCGCGATGCGCACCACCGGGACCGCATCGTCGAAAGCGGCGATCTCGCACTCGAAGTAGTCCTGCGCGGCGTCCACCACCGCGATATGCTCGCCCGGCGCAAGCCGCAGCACGCGGGCGTGCTTCGCGTCGTCCGGCGACAAACGCAGCGGGAAAGTCGGCGCCCCCTCGTCGGCAAGCACCTGGTCGTGCAGGTAGAAATGCTGCAGGGACATGGCGACCCGCTAGTTGAACGCGTCGCGGAGCTTCTGAAGCGGGGTGCGCTCGTCGGCCACGTCCTCGCCCAGCTCCTCGGCCAGCTTCTCCAGCAGCTCGCGCTGCTTCTTCGTCACCTTCTTGGGCACCACGACGTTCACGTGCACGTACATGTCGCCGCGCGACTCGCTGCGGAACTTCGGCATGCCGAAGCCCTTCACGCGAACCACCTGCTCGTTCTGGCAGCCTTCGGGAATGCGCACCTGCACCTTCTCGTCCTCGAAGATGCCGTCGATCTCGATCTCGGCGCCGAGGGTGGCCTGCACGATGGAAACGTTCGCGCGCGCATGCAGGTTGTCGCCGTCGCGCTCGAAGAACTCGTGCGGCTGGATGCGGCACGTGACGATGAGGTCGCCCGGGCGGGCGCCGTGCATGCCGGCCTCGCCGAAACCGGACAGGCGCAGCTGCTGGGCGTCGCGAATGCCCACGGGCACCTCGACGGTGACGCGCTGGCGGTCGGGCACGCGGCCCTGCCCCTCGCACTCGGGGCACGGGTTCTCGATGGTGTGGCCGGTGCCGCCGCAGGTCTTGCACGTGGTGGCCGTCTGCATGTCGCCGAGGAAGGTGTGCTGGATGGTGACCACGCGGCCCTGGCCGTGGCAATCGGGGCAGGTGATCTCGCGACCGTCGGGGCCGAGGCCCGACCCTTCGCAGTCGGGGCACGGCGCCAGGCGATCGTACACGATCTCCTTCTTGGCGCCCGCGGCCACTTCCTCCAGCGTCAGGCGCAGGCCCACGCCCATGTCACGGCCTTCCTTGCGCATAGGCGCGCGGCCGGCGGCCTGCCCGCCGAAGAAGGAGCTGAAGATGTCGCCCATGCCGAACCCGCCGCCGAACAGGTCCTCGAAGTCGACGTAGCCGCCGCCTCCGTAGGGGCTGCCGCCGCCGGCCGCGCCGGGAACCGTGCCGAAGCGATCGTATGCGCTGCGCTTCTGCGCGTCGGACAGCACGTCGTAGGCCTCGTTCAGCTCTTTGAACTGGTCCTCGGCATCGGGCGCCTTGTTCACGTCCGGGTGAAGCTCGCGCGCGCGCCGACGGAACGCCTTCTTGATCTCGTCTTCGGTCGCCTCGCGGGACACGCCCAGAACTTCGTACAGATCCTTCGCCATTGTACGCTCGTTACCTTTCCTCATAGACGGCGCAGGACGCGCCGCCTCCCATGTCGTTTACACGTCCTCCAGCGCCGCGCTCGCGATGCGCACCGCCTGTATAACCTTGGAATAATCCATGCGCGTGGGACCCACCACGGCGACGACCCCCGCCGACGCGCCTCGCCCGTAGCGGCTGGCCACCACCGACACGCCCGCTAGCGCAGCCGCGTCGTTCTCGCGTCCGATGCGCACGCTGGGCGCGCCCGAGCCCTGCCGGGCGGCATCGTCGAGGATTTGCAGCAGCACCGTGTCGTCCTCGAGCACCTGCATGACGGGCAGCAGCGCCTGGGACTGGCTGAACTCGGGCTTCGTCAGAAGCGAGCTCACGCCGAGGCGATGCGTGCGCGACGCGTCGCCTTCCTGCAAACACGACAGCACTTCGTCCAGCGCCATGCGCACGAGCGGGTCGCGGAACGCCTCCGCCATGCCCTCGCCCAGGCCGTCCTCGATCTCCTGAAGCGACTTGCCGCCCATCACCTCGGCGAGGAAGCGCTGCACGCGCGCCAGCTCGTCGGGCGACACCTCCTCGGCGAAGTCCATCTGGCGGTTGAACACCTGGCCGTCCTCGGTGACCAACACCACGAGGGCGCGGTACGGCGACAGCGAGATGAGGGACAGCTGCTTGATGTGCAGGTTCAGCACCGACGGAGCCAGCACGATGGACAGGCAGTCGGTAAGGCGCGTGAGAGCCGACGACGTCTGCTCCAGGAGCGCGTCCAGCTCGCTTGCGCTGCGGCGCAGCTGGTCCACCACAGGCCGGTAGCGCTCGTCGTCGCCGGCAAGATCGGACGCCAGCAGGTTGTCGACGAACGCACGGTAGCCGAAGTCGGTCGGAATGCGCCCGGCGGACGTGTGCGGCTGCGTGATGTAGCCGCCGTCCTCGAGGACGGACAGCTCGTTGCGCACCGTGGCCGGGCTGACGCCCAACTGGTAGCGCTCCGTCAACGTGCGCGACCCCACGGGTAGGGCGCGCGCGACGTATTCTTCGATGAGGGCGCTCAGCACCCGTTGCCTTCGATCCGAAAGCACGCTCCTCCACCTACCTCTCTCGCCAGTCGGCTTACCTGAACCATAGTAACGCATCATATTAGCAGCCGAAAGCCGAGAGTGCTAACAACAGGCGGAAATTATGGAGAAACTCGACGGGAGACGCACAAGGAGCGGGCGCGCGTCAGTCGGCCAGATCGAATAGGGCGCCGTACAGCTCGTTGCCGCAGAGCCAGCCGCGCTCGGTGGGCCGCCAGCGGCCGCCTTCGTGCTCGACGAGCCCCTGCCGCTCCAAGTCGGCCAGCACCGTCGTCGCCTCGGGCAGCAACTCCGCGGCGCGGGCGGCGTGCTCGTCGGACACGCCCGCGGTCATGCGCATGCCCAGCATAAGGTTCTCGGCGGCCATCTGGCGCGGGTCGAGGTCGTCGGTCACCTGGCCGTCCTTCACCCGCATGCGACGCTGCGCGTTCTGCGTCATCGTGGCAGCCGAACGGCCCAGACCCAGGTAGGGCACGCCCGTCCAGTACGCGATGTTGTGGCGGCATGCAAAGCCGGGGCGGGCGTAGCTGGCCACCTCGTAGCGCTCGAAGCCCTCCGAATCCAGCACGCGCGCGGCGATCTGCATGTGCGCGGCCTCCACGTCGTCGTCGGGCTCCTCCAGCTCGCCCGCCAGCACCGCGGCGTCGAAGGGCGTGTGCGGCTCGATGGTCAGCGGGTACACGCTCACGTGCGTCGCGCCGAGGCGCACGGCCTCGCGCACGCTCGCCTCGAAGCCCTCCGCGCTCTGGCCGGGGATGCCGCACATGAGATCGACGCTCACGTTCTCGAACCGGGTGCGGGCCGCCTCGATGGCACGGCGGGCGTCATCGGAGGAATGCGCGCGGCCGAGCGTGCGCAGAACGTCGTCGTCGAAGCTCTGCACGCCGATGGACAGACGGTTCACGCCGAGCGCCCAGATGTCGCGCACCATGCGCTCGGTGAGGCTCTCGGGATTCGCCTCCATCGTGCATTCTACCTCGTCGGTGAGGTGCATCGACAGCGACAGCGTGTACAGCAGCATCGACAGGCCCGCCAGCCCCACATGGCTGGGCGTGCCGCCGCCGAGGTACACCGTCTCGACCGCCCCCAGCTCGCCTTCCTTAGCCTTGCGGCGGATCTGAAGGCTGAGATCCTCCACGTACGCTTCGATCTCGGGCGCGCCGGCGGGCACGGCCGCCGTGGCGAAGTCGCAGTAGGCGCACCGCTTCACGCAGAACGGAAGATGCAGGTACAGCGCCTTGTACGGATCGTGCGGCATGAGCGCCTCTCTTCTCACTCGTGGGCGGCGGCATGCTCCCTCGCGCATGCCAGCAGCTCGTCGAACACCTCGTCGAAATCCTCCACGGACACGCAGCCGTTGATCCTGCCGCGCGCGGCGGCGGCGCCGGGCAGCCCCGCCAGGTACCACATAGCGTGCTTGCGCATGCGCACGATGTTCCTGCCTTCACGCGCGCTGAGCAGCCGCGCGTGGCGGCGCGCGAGCGCGATGCGCTCCTCCACGGTGGGCCCGTCAGGCTCCGGCTCGCCCGCAAGCGCAGCCTTGGCCTGGGCGAACAGCCAAGGGTTTCCCTCGGCGGCACGCGCGATCATCACGGCGTCGCAGCCGGTGCGCTCCGTGATGGCCACGGCGTCGGCGCCGCTTCTCACGTCGCCGTTGCCCACGACGGGCACGCTCACGGCCTCCTTCACCCGCGCGATAGCGCCCCACTCGGCGCGCCCGCGGTACAGCTGCTCGGCATAGCGCCCGTGCACGGCTATGGCGCAGGCGCCCGCGTCCTCCATCCTCCGAGCGAACTCGGGGGCGGTTTCGTCGCCCTCGGCCCACCCTCGACGGAACTTCACCGTGACGGGGCGGCTCACCGCTGCGCGCACCGCGCGCACGATGGAGGCGGCCAGCGCCGGATCCTTCATGAGCGCCGAGCCGTCGCCCTTCGACACGATCTTTCTGGCCGGACAGCCCATGTTGATGTCGAGGTAGGCCAGCGACTGCCCCATCTCGCGCTCGATCCACGCAGCTTGGGCGGCCATCGTGTCGGGCTCGTGGCCGAACAGCTGCACGGCCACCTGGTCCTCCCCCGGCGCGAGGCGCAGCAGATGCCGCGTCTTCTCGTTCGCGTAGGAAAGACCCTTGGCCGACACCATCTCGGTGTAGGTGAGGTCG